>NZ_CP077766.1:2617500-3660827 GCF_030585565.1 Clostridium sp. CM028
AATTCCTTAATTGAAGATAGCTGGAAAGCTGCTCCGCAGAAGGTAATAGGCCTGTAAATGAAAAGGAAAAACAGTCAGATCTAATCCAGAGTACCACGAGACACGTGAAACCTTGTGGGAAGCTGGGAGGACCACCTCCCAAGGCTAAATACTACCTAGTGACCGATAGTGAAGAAGTACCGTGAGGGAAAGGTGAAAAGAACCCCGGAAGGGGAGTGAAATAGAACCTGAAACCGTGTGCCTACAACCGGTCGAAGCACTTTATATGTGTGACGGCGTGCTTTTTGTAGAACGAGCCAACGAGTTACGATATGTAGCAAGGTTAAGTACTTAAGGTACGGAGCCGAAGGGAAACCAAGTCTGAATAGGGCGCATAGTTGCATGTCGTAGACCCGAAACCGGGTGACCTATCCATGGCCAGGATGAAGCGGAAGTAAAATTCCGTGGAGGTCCGAACCACGTTGGTGTTGAAAAACCATGGGATGAGCTGTGGATAGCGGAGAAATTCCAATCGAACTCGGAGATAGCTGGTTCTCCTCGAAATAGCTTTAGGGCTAGCGTCGATTAATTGAGTAATGGAGGTAGAGCACTGAATGGGCTAGGGGCTGACAACAGTTACTGAACCCTATCAAACTCCGAATGCCATATACTTTTATTTCGGCAGTCAGACTGCGAATGATAAGATCCGTAGTCAAAAGGGAAACAGCCCAGACCATCAGCTAAGGTCCCAAAGTGTAAGTTAAGTGGAAAAGGATGTGGGATTTCTAAGACAACTAGGATGTTGGCTCAGAAGCAGCCACTCATTTAAAGAGTGCGTAATAGCTCACTAGTCAAGAGATCCTGCGCCGAAGATGTCCGGGGCTAAAACTTACCACCGAAGCTATGGGTGTACACAATTGTGTACGCGGTAGAGGAGCTTTCTGTACTGGCTGAAGTCATACCGTAAGGAGTGGTGGACGGTACAGAAGTGAGAATGTTGGCATGAGTAGCGAGAGTTAAGTGAGAATCTTAACGGTCGAAAACCTAAGGTTTCCTGAGGAAGGCTCGTCCTCTCAGGGTTAGTCGGGACCTAAGCCGAGGCCGAAAGGCGTAGGTGATGGACAATCGGTTGATATTCCGATACCACCAATGGACGTTATTAGAAATGGGATGACGCAGGAGGATAAGATGTGCACACTATTGGATGTGTGTCTAAGCATTTAGGCGGAGCAGACAGGCAAATCCGTTTGCTCTTAACGCTGAGATGTGATGGGGAAGGGAATTTATTCCTGAAGTATCTGATTCCACGCTGCCAAGAAAAGTCTCTATCGAGGATATTGGTGCCCGTACCGCAAACCGACACAGGTAGGTGAGGAGAGAATCCTAAGACCATCGGAAGAATTGTTGTTAAGGAACTCGGCAAATTGACCCCGTAACTTCGGGAGAAGGGGTGCCTACGTAAGTAGGTCGCAGAGAATAGGCCCAAGCAACTGTTTAGCAAAAACACAGGTCTCTGCTAAAGCGAAAGCTGATGTATAGGGGCTGACGCCTGCCCGGTGCTGGAAGGTTAAGGGGATTACTTAGCGCAAGCGAAGGTATGAACTTAAGCCCCAGTAAACGGCGGCCGTAACTATAACGGTCCTAAGGTAGCGAAATTCCTTGTCGGGTAAGTTCCGACCCGCACGAATGGCGTAATGATTTGGGCACTGTCTCAACAACACATCCGGCGAAATTGTAGTGCAAGTGAAGATGCTTGCTACCCGCGATTGGACGGAAAGACCCCGTAGAGCTTTACTGTAGCTTAGCATTGAATTTCGGTATTGTCTGTACAGGATAGGTGGGAGACTGAGAAACATGGGCGTCAGCCTGTGTGGAGTCATCCTTGGGATACCACCCTGACAGTACTGAGGTTCTAACTGGAGGCCATGAATCTGGTCACAGGACATTGTTAGGTGGGCAGTTTGACTGGGGCGGTCGCCTCCAAAAAAGTAACGGAGGCGCCCAAAGGTTCCCTCAGCGCGGTTGGAAATCGCGCGAAGAGTGCAAAGGCAGAAGGGAGCCTGACTGCGACACTTACAAGTGGAGCAGGGACGAAAGTCGGGCTTAGTGATCCGGTGGTACCTCGTGGGAGGGCCATCGCTCAACGGATAAAAGCTACCTCGGGGATAACAGGCTGATCTCCCCCAAGAGTCCACATCGACGGGGAGGTTTGGCACCTCGATGTCGGCTCGTCGCATCCTGGGGCTGAAGTAGGTCCCAAGGGTTGGGCTGTTCGCCCATTAAAGCGGCACGCGAGCTGGGTTCAGAACGTCGTGAGACAGTTCGGTCCCTATCCGTCGCGGGCGTAGGAAATTTGAAGGGAGCTGTCCTTAGTACGAGAGGACCGGGATGGACAAACCTCTGGTGCACCAGTTGTCACGCCAGTGGCATCGCTGGGTAGCTATGTTTGGAAGGGATAAACGCTGAAAGCATCTAAGCGTGAAGCCCACCCTGAGATGAGATTTCCCATAACTCGCACGTAAGTGCGGTGTTAGTAAGACTCCTGGAAGACCACCAGGTTGATAGGTTAGAGGTGTAAGCATGGTAACATGTTCAGCTGACTAATACTAATAAGTCGAGGGCTTGACCTAAATATATAATTAGAAATAAAGCGATACTTCAAGCGTAAGCGAGAAGACTAGTTCACTGTGCAATTTTGAGAGAATATTTATTTTCTCAATCTAGTGATTATGGCATGAAGGTAACACCCGTTCCCATACCGAACACGAAGGTTAAGCTTCAATGCGCCGATGGTACTGCAGGGGTGACCTTGTGGAAGAGTAGGTTGTCGCTAGGTAATGTTCCGCGATAGCTCAACGGTGGAGCACTCGGCTGTTAACCGATAGGTTGAAGGTTCAAATCCTTTTCGCGGAGCCATTTTTTAAAATATAATAACATATGACGGATATTAATAAATCTGGTGATTATGGCATGAAGGTAACACCCGTTTCCATACCGAACACGAAGGTTAAGCTTCAATGCGCCGATGGTACTGCAGGGGTGACCTTGTGGAAGAGTAGGTTGTCGCCAGGTAAATATGGATCTTTAGCTCAGCTGGTTAGAGCTACCGGCTCATAACCGGTCGGTCCGGGGTTCGAGTCCCTGAAGGTCCACCATATGTGGGGATATAGCTCAGCTGGGAGAGCACCTGCCTTGCACGCAGGGGGTCAAGGGTTCGATTCCCTTTATCTCCACCAAAGAACAGTCCAATATGGGCTGTTTTTTTTGTGGAGATAAATAAGTTGTTAGTAAAAAAACTGGGTTAAATCATCTCCTGTGCAGCGGTTGATTTTATTCCAAGATTGCAGCTCCGCAGGAGATGATTTAAGTGGATTATTAATGTTGTTAGAAATTCTATAATATAAAAATTCTTAATAACGTTTATAAATAAATAAATAAATAAAATGCTTAAATACAAACAATTTCTTATATACTTGACCATGCGTGTCAATATATATAAAACAAAGGATTATAATGAAAGAATGAGTAAATGGAGAATAACGTGGATATATAACAAAAAAAACAAATATACAACTTTATTATTATGATACAATATTCCTTGTCGTCACAAACAAGTGGCACGATAAGCTAACTGTTGATAACTATTTAATATATTTTCAAATGAAAATAATTTTTAAAAAGTTGTTGACAAAACAAGAAATACCTAGTAGAATAGTAGAAGTCGTCACATGATGACAAAGCAAATTGGTCTTTGAAAATTAAACAGAGAAATAGGTAAAGATAGCGAAATAATATTTCGCTAAACCAGTTAATTACTTTAGTATAAAGTAAAATTTAGTCGTAAGACTAAAAGTATGTAATGAGCTTGCGTAACAACTTAACAGTTGTCGCAGATTAATCATTTCAACTAAAAAAGTGTAAACTTTTAAATTGAGAGTTTGATCCTGGCTCAGGACGAACGCTGGCGGCGTGCCTAACACATGCAAGTCGAGCGATGAAACCTTTCGGGGTGGATTAGCGGCGGACGGGTGAGTAACACGTGGGTAACCTGCCTCAAAGAGGGGAATAGCCTCCCGAAAGGGAGATTAATACCGCATAATATGTTTTGGTCGCATGATCGAAACATCAAAGGATTTTTCTTCGGAAAATTCCACTTTGAGATGGACCCGCGGCGCATTAGCTAGTTGGTGAGGTAACGGCTCACCAAGGCGACGATGCGTAGCCGACCTGAGAGGGTGATCGGCCACATTGGAACTGAGACACGGTCCAGACTCCTACGGGAGGCAGCAGTGGGGAATATTGCGCAATGGGGGAAACCCTGACGCAGCAACGCCGCGTGAATGATGAAGGCCTTCGGGTTGTAAAGTTCTGTCTTCTGGGACGATAATGACGGTACCAGAGGAGGAAGCCACGGCTAACTACGTGCCAGCAGCCGCGGTAATACGTAGGTGGCAAGCGTTGTCCGGATTTACTGGGCGTAAAGGATGCGTAGGCGGACATTTAAGTCAGATGTGAAATACCCGAGCTTAACTTGGGTGCTGCATTTGAAACTGGGTGTCTAGAGTGCAGGAGAGGTAAGTGGAATTCCTAGTGTAGCGGTGAAATGCGTAGAGATTAGGAAGAACACCAGTGGCGAAGGCGACTTACTGGACTGTAACTGACGCTGAGGCATGAAAGCGTGGGGAGCAAACAGGATTAGATACCCTGGTAGTCCACGCCGTAAACGATGAATACTAGGTGTCGGGGGTCGAACCTCGGTGCCGCCGTTAACACATTAAGTATTCCGCCTGGGGAGTACGATCGCAAGATTAAAACTCAAAGGAATTGACGGGGGCCCGCACAAGCAGCGGAGCATGTGGTTTAATTCGAAGCAACGCGAAGAACCTTACCTAGACTTGACATCCCCTGCATAACCCAGAGATGGGCGAAGTCCTTCGGGACAGGGTGACAGGTGGTGCATGGTTGTCGTCAGCTCGTGTCGTGAGATGTTGGGTTAAGTCCCGCAACGAGCGCAACCCTTATCATTAGTTGCTACCATTAAGTTGAGCACTCTAGTGAGACTGCCCGGGTTAACCGGGAGGAAGGTGGGGATGACGTCAAATCATCATGCCCCTTATGTCTAGGGCTACACACGTGCTACAATGGTGAGTACAAAGAGATGCAAGACCGCAAGGTGGAGCCAAACTCAAAAACTCATCCCAGTTCGGATTGTAGGCTGCAACTCGCCTACATGAAGCCGGAGTTGCTAGTAATCGCGAATCAGCATGTCGCGGTGAATACGTTCCCGGGCCTTGTACACACCGCCCGTCACACCATGAGAGTTGGTAACACCCGAAGTCCGTGAGGTAACCGTAAGGAGCCAGCGGCCGAAGGTGGGATTGATGATTGGGGTGAAGTCGTAACAAGGTAGCCGTAGGAGAACCTGCGGCTGGATCACCTCCTTTCTAGGGAGTAGATGTATTGACTTCGGTCGATGCAATAGAAGAATATTAATTTGTTCTTCAAAAATATCTATTGTAATTAATCGTACCTAGTTCTCTGTTTAATTTTGAGAGACTAATTTTATCTAACTCTTAGGAGTTAGATAATGAATAGTTTTTCTTAAAATGTTCTTTGAAAATTGCACAGTGAAAAAAGTTGTTTTAAAAAAATTAAAACTACGCAAGTAGTTTATAAATTAATTTAATACAATTTCGCAAAATTAATATAACCGTCTATGTAAATAGACAGAATCAAGGTCAAGCTACAAAGGGCGCATGGCGAATGCCTTGGCACTAGGAGCCGAAGAAGGACGCGTTAAGCTGCGATAAGCTTTGGGTAGGCGCAAATAGCCTGTGATCCAAAGATTTCCGAATGGGGGAACCCACATAGTAACAACTATGTACTGCATACTGAATAAATAGGTATGCAGAGGTAGACCCGGGGAACTGAAACATCTAAGTACCCGGAGGAAGAGAAAGAAACATCGATTTCCTAAGTAGCGGCGAGCGAAAGGGAAAGAGCCCAAACCCAGGTCTTTGATCTGGGGGTTGAGGATAGATCATAAATACTGCAATTCCTTAATTGAAGATAGCTGGAAAGCTGCTCCGCAGAAGGTAATAGGCCTGTAAATGAAAAGGAAAAACAGTCAGATCTAATCCAGAGTACCACGAGACACGTGAAACCTTGTGGGAAGCTGGGAGGACCACCTCCCAAGGCTAAATACTACCTAGTGACCGATAGTGAAGAAGTACCGTGAGGGAAAGGTGAAAAGAACCCCGGAAGGGGAGTGAAATAGAACCTGAAACCGTGTGCCTACAACCGGTCGAAGCACTTTATATGTGTGACGGCGTGCTTTTTGTAGAACGAGCCAACGAGTTACGATATGTAGCAAGGTTAAGTACTTAAGGTACGGAGCCGAAGGGAAACCAAGTCTGAATAGGGCGCATAGTTGCATGTCGTAGACCCGAAACCGGGTGACCTATCCATGGCCAGGATGAAGCGGAAGTAAAATTCCGTGGAGGTCCGAACCACGTTGGTGTTGAAAAACCATGGGATGAGCTGTGGATAGCGGAGAAATTCCAATCGAACTCGGAGATAGCTGGTTCTCCTCGAAATAGCTTTAGGGCTAGCGTCGATTAATTGAGTAATGGAGGTAGAGCACTGAATGGGCTAGGGGCTGACAACAGTTACTGAACCCTATCAAACTCCGAATGCCATATACTTTTATTTCGGCAGTCAGACTGCGAATGATAAGATCCGTAGTCAAAAGGGAAACAGCCCAGACCATCAGCTAAGGTCCCAAAGTGTAAGTTAAGTGGAAAAGGATGTGGGATTTCTAAGACAACTAGGATGTTGGCTCAGAAGCAGCCACTCATTTAAAGAGTGCGTAATAGCTCACTAGTCAAGAGATCCTGCGCCGAAGATGTCCGGGGCTAAAACTTACCACCGAAGCTATGGGTGTACACAATTGTGTACGCGGTAGAGGAGCTTTCTGTACTGGCTGAAGTCATACCGTAAGGAGTGGTGGACGGTACAGAAGTGAGAATGTTGGCATGAGTAGCGAGAGTTAAGTGAGAATCTTAACGGTCGAAAACCTAAGGTTTCCTGAGGAAGGCTCGTCCTCTCAGGGTTAGTCGGGACCTAAGCCGAGGCCGAAAGGCGTAGGTGATGGACAATCGGTTGATATTCCGATACCACCAATGGACGTTATTAGAAATGGGATGACGCAGGAGGATAAGATGTGCACACTATTGGATGTGTGTCTAAGCATTTAGGCGGAGCAGACAGGCAAATCCGTTTGCTCTTAACGCTGAGATGTGATGGGGAAGGGAATTTATTCCTGAAGTATCTGATTCCACGCTGCCAAGAAAAGTCTCTATCGAGGATATTGGTGCCCGTACCGCAAACCGACACAGGTAGGTGAGGAGAGAATCCTAAGACCATCGGAAGAATTGTTGTTAAGGAACTCGGCAAATTGACCCCGTAACTTCGGGAGAAGGGGTGCCTACGTAAGTAGGTCGCAGAGAATAGGCCCAAGCAACTGTTTAGCAAAAACACAGGTCTCTGCTAAAGCGAAAGCTGATGTATAGGGGCTGACGCCTGCCCGGTGCTGGAAGGTTAAGGGGATTACTTAGCGCAAGCGAAGGTATGAACTTAAGCCCCAGTAAACGGCGGCCGTAACTATAACGGTCCTAAGGTAGCGAAATTCCTTGTCGGGTAAGTTCCGACCCGCACGAATGGCGTAATGATTTGGGCACTGTCTCAACAACACATCCGGCGAAATTGTAGTGCAAGTGAAGATGCTTGCTACCCGCGATTGGACGGAAAGACCCCGTAGAGCTTTACTGTAGCTTAGCATTGAATTTCGGTATTGTCTGTACAGGATAGGTGGGAGACTGAGAAACATGGGCGTCAGCCTGTGTGGAGTCATCCTTGGGATACCACCCTGACAGTACTGAGGTTCTAACTGGAGGCCATGAATCTGGTCACAGGACATTGTTAGGTGGGCAGTTTGACTGGGGCGGTCGCCTCCAAAAAAGTAACGGAGGCGCCCAAAGGTTCCCTCAGCGCGGTTGGAAATCGCGCGAAGAGTGCAAAGGCAGAAGGGAGCCTGACTGCGACACTTACAAGTGGAGCAGGGACGAAAGTCGGGCTTAGTGATCCGGTGGTACCTCGTGGGAGGGCCATCGCTCAACGGATAAAAGCTACCTCGGGGATAACAGGCTGATCTCCCCCAAGAGTCCACATCGACGGGGAGGTTTGGCACCTCGATGTCGGCTCGTCGCATCCTGGGGCTGAAGTAGGTCCCAAGGGTTGGGCTGTTCGCCCATTAAAGCGGCACGCGAGCTGGGTTCAGAACGTCGTGAGACAGTTCGGTCCCTATCCGTCGCGGGCGTAGGAAATTTGAAGGGAGCTGTCCTTAGTACGAGAGGACCGGGATGGACAAACCTCTGGTGCACCAGTTGTCACGCCAGTGGCATCGCTGGGTAGCTATGTTTGGAAGGGATAAACGCTGAAAGCATCTAAGCGTGAAGCCCACCCTGAGATGAGATTTCCCATAACTCGCACGTAAGTGCGGTGTTAGTAAGACTCCTGGAAGACCACCAGGTTGATAGGTTAGAGGTGTAAGCATGGTAACATGTTCAGCTGACTAATACTAATAAGTCGAGGGCTTGACCTAAATATATAATTAGAAATAAAGCGATACTTCAAGCGTAAGCGAGAAGACTAGTTCACTGTGCAATTTTGAGAGAATATTTATTTTCTCAATCTAGTGATTATGGCATGAAGGTAACACCCGTTCCCATACCGAACACGAAGGTTAAGCTTCAATGCGCCGATGGTACTGCAGGGGTGACCTTGTGGAAGAGTAGGTTGTCGCTAGGTAATGTTCCGCGATAGCTCAACGGTGGAGCACTCGGCTGTTAACCGATAGGTTGAAGGTTCAAATCCTTTTCGCGGAGCCATTTTTATTTAAAGTATACAAAGCTAATTATTAGCTTTTTTTTATTTTTTGAAAAATTATAATAAATAATATACAAATTTTAAAAAATAGATATGAGCTTTAGTAATAACTTATATTTAGTTTAAATATATAATTAAGTATCAATAAATTTATTTTATTGATACTTTTATCTTTTTTAGAAAGTAATAATTATAAAATTCAGCTATATACAAAGGCTTTTTATTTAAAGGTAGAATATATGAATATATATCTAACGAAAAGCTAGGAGGTATCGTATATGAAAGAATATATAAGCAAAAATCTAAGAAATATAGGAATTGTTGGACATAGTGGTTCAGGAAAAACCACATTAATGGAATCAATATTATATTACACTAAAGCTATAGATAGATTCGGAAAAGTTAATGATGGTACTACAATTAGTGATTACGATATTGAAGAAAAGAAAAGAAAAACGTCTATTTCTACATCAGTGGCTTTAAGTGAATGGGGAAATATAAAATTAAATTTAGTAGATATGCCTGGATATTTTGATTATGAAGGAGAAATGATTGAGGGGCTAAGAGCTGTAGATATGGCAATGATAACTGTTTGTGGGGTATCAGGTGTAGAAGTTGGAACTGAGAAGGCTTGGGAATATATCAATGATCATAAGCTACCTAGAGCATTTTTTATTAATAAGCTAGATAGGGAAAATAGTAATTTTCAAGTTGCTTTGCAACAGATAAAAGAAACATTTGGAATATCCGCAGTACCAATTCAATATCCTATAGGTAGTGAAGAAAATTTTAGCGGCGTAATAAATGTCATATCTAGAAGGGCTCAAATATTTAATCCTAAAACACATGGGATGGAAGATAGTGATATTCCAGAAGAATTAATAGATAAAGTGGATGAGTGTAAACAGATGGTTATGGAAGCAGTTGCTGAAACAGATGAAGTTCTATTAGAAAAATATTTCAATGAGGGTTCTATAAGTGAAAAAGAAATATATCAAGGTCTTATAAAAGGAGCTTCTATGGGAGAAATTACACCTATAATGTGTGGATCTGCTTTACTTGGTATAGGAATGAATACGTTGCTAGAAGATATGGTTGAATGCTTCCCTTCTCCAATTGAAACAACTATGTACATTGCAAAAGGTATGAAAAACAATAAATATACGCAAGTCAAAATTGATGATATGGGTCCATTCTCAGCATTAGTATTTAAAACTATTGCAGATCCTTTTGTAGGTAAATTATCTATGTTCCGTGTTATTACTGGAAAAGCTAAAAGTGACACAATAGTATATAATACTAATAAAAATAAAGAAGAAAAAATAGGTGCTATGTATTTTTTAAAAGGAAAACAACAATTTCAAACTCGAGAAATTGCGGCAGGGGATATAGGTGCAGTTGCAAAACTTCAATGCACGACTACTGGAGATACTCTCTGTGATAGAGCGAAACTAATAATGTTTGATACTATGGAGTTCCCACAACCAGTTTTTTCAAGAGCTATTGTAACTAAAGCTAAAGGTGATGAAGATAAAATATCTAATGGATTAACAAAATTGTTAGAAGAAGATCTTACATTCTCAATATCTAGGAGCGCAGAAAATGCACAAACTATAATCTCAGGATTAGGATCTACCCACTTGCAGGTTATAGTTAGTAAATTGAAAAATAAATTTGGAGTTGAAGTATCATTAGAAATTCCAAAGATTGCTTATAGAGAAACAATTAAAAGAACTTCTGATGTCCAAGGAAAACATAAAAAGCAATCCGGAGGACATGGCCAGTATGGTGATGTAAAGATTAAATTTGAGCCTAGAATAGACGGTGCAGATGATTTAGAATTTATTGATGCGGTGGTTGGTGGAACAGTTCCAAGGCAGTATATACCTGCTGTTGAAAAAGGGTTAAGGGAATGCATTAGGCATGGTGTACTTGGAGGATTCCCAGTTATAAGACTTAAAACAACGTTACATGATGGTTCGTATCATGCTGTAGATTCTTCTGAAATGGCATTTAAAATGGCAGCGTCGTTAGCTTACAAGAAGGGCATTAAGGAATCAGATCCTGTTTTATTAGAACCAATTATGCATGTGGAGGTCACATGTCCAGAGGACTATATGGGCGATATTATTACGGATATAAGCAAGAAAAGAGGTAGAATTTTGGGGATGGAGTCTGTTGAAAGAGGTCAGAAAGTCATAGGAGAAGTACCTCAATCAGAATTATTTGATTATGCAACAGATTTACGCTCAATGACTGGTGCTAGGGCAAATTTTAGAGTCAAGTTTGAAAGATATGAAGAAGTGCCTCAGGATGGAATTGATAAAATAATTGAAGCTAGCAAGAACCTGGAATAGAAATAAAATAAAGAAATAAAACCATAGGTAGCTACGGTTTTATTTCTTTGTTTTAACGACATTTCAGAAGGAAAGTCTCCCAACTCATATAAGTGAGGGTATAAATCTCCTTCTGAAGTCGTCAATTCATCTTCTTCGAAGCTGTGCAGCTCCGCAGGAGATGATTTAATTATGAATTTTTAGGTATAGAAAAAGAATAAAAGTAAATTATAATAAATGCGCATATTTTGCTCAAAATT
The DNA here is from genome assembly GCF_030585565.1 of Clostridium sp. CM028. Taxonomy (NCBI): domain Bacteria; kingdom Bacillati; phylum Bacillota; class Clostridia; order Eubacteriales; family Clostridiaceae; genus Clostridium; species Clostridium sp. CM028. The sequence continues at coordinate 2,629,022 of NZ_CP077766.1, forward strand.
ACAAAACCTAATGTGAAATATAGTAAAGAGGGGAGAATTAAATGTCTGAATATAAATTAGACATTCCTGGAGAAATTAACTTAAGTGATTACAGCAGCATTCATGATTATATGGGCATAATAGAGCGAAATGATAAGTTCACAATTATTTCAAAAATGAAAAATGCTGATGAAATGAAAATATTATGTGAAATGTTGGAAAATAATTCTTTTACCGTTGTAACACAAGGAGATAAAGAAAATGGCAAATATTACATCACATCACAAAAGGGAAGGTAAAGAGGAAATTAAGAGCAATTATGTAAGTGAGCTATTTGCATAATATATTTAAGAAGGCCATCACTATTAATGTTTGAATATTTTAAAAAAACAAATTAGGAAATAAAACTTTCCGAAATTTGTTTTTGATTTTATAGGAGTTATTAAATAGAGTACTGTGTTATTTATGCTTATTTTTTATTCTTATAGATAGTAAAGTATGAAACTCACTTCGATATTGGTATTTTTAGGATAAAACTGGGTGCAATTGGTCATAATTAAAGGAAGAAGTAAATCCATTGCAAGTGAGGTGTTTTAACATGATGTTTAATAAATTTACAGAAAGATCACAAAAGATTTTAGTATATGCTCAAGAGGAGGCAAAGCAATTAAAGCATGGTTATGTAGGGACAGAGCATATATTGCTAGGAATTCTAAAGGATGAAGACGGAGTATGTAAAAAATCATTGGATGATATGAAAATTTCGTTTGAGGGAGTAAAGAAATTAGTAATGGAGTATGAGGGAGAAGGAGACATAGAAATGCGAAGTAGCGAGATACCTCTAACTCCAAGAACAAAAAGGCTACTAGAACTAAGTCTTCTGGAAGCTAGAAATTTGAATCATAATTATATTAGTCCAGAGCATATTTTGTTAGCCTTGATTAGAGAAGAAGAAGGTGTTGCATATACAATTTTGGCTAATTTAGGAGCGGACTTTAATAAACTTAGAAATGGTATACTAAATAATTGGTGTTCTGAAGATACTCCAAAAGGTAGTTTATCAAAAGAAAAGCAAAAACAGGGTACTCCAAACTTAGAACGTTTTGGTAAAGACTTAACTGAGATGGCAAGACAAGGTAAACTTGATCCTGTTATAGGTAGAGGTAATGAAACTCAAAGACTTTTAGAAATTTTATGCAGAAGAATGAAGAATAATCCATGCCTTATAGGAGAACCAGGCGTAGGGAAAACAGCTATAGCAGAGGGACTAGCACAAAGAATAGCTTCCGGTAGCATTCCTGAAATTTTAAAAGACAAAAGGGTTATAACTTTGGATATATCCTCAATGGTGGCAGGTTCTAAATACAGGGGAGAGTTTGAGGAAAGGCTTAAAAAGGTTATGCAAGAGATAGTCGTCGCAGGAAATGTTATTATATTTATAGATGAAATTCATACTATCATTGGGGCAGGAGGAGCTGAAGGAGCTATTGATGCATCTAATATATTAAAACCGGCCCTCGCTCGAGGAGAACTTCAATGCATAGGGGCAACAACTATAGATGAATACAAAAGGCATTTTGAAAAAGATGCAGCACTCGAGAGGAGATTTCAACCTATAATTGTAGGAGAACCAAGCAAAAATGAAGCTGTTGAAATATTAAAAGGATTAAGAGATAAGTATGAAGCACATCATAGAGTAAAGATTACGGATAGTGCAATAGAAGCAGCTGTTAGCTTATCACATAGATATATATCAGATAGATACTTACCTGATAAAGCAATAGATCTTATAGACGAGGCTGGTGCAAAAGTAAGAATTCAAAATTTAACTGCTCCAGAAAATTTGAAAAATTTAGAAGAAAAAATAGATGGAATTTGTAAAGAGAAAGCTGATGCTATATCAGTGCAGGACTTTGAAAAAGCAGCTAAGATTAGAGATATCGAAAAACAATTAAAGGATAAATTGTATAATTCAAAAAACAATTGGAAAACTCAAAATCAAGCGGATGAGCTAATAGTTACAGAGCTTGAAATTGCTAATGTGGTATCAAGGTGGATTAATATACCTATAGAAAAATTGACTGAAAAAGAATCGGAACGGCTACTAAAGTTAGAAGAGGTACTCCACACGAGAGTAATAGGACAAGGTGAGGCAGTGAAATCTATTTCAAGAGCTGTAAGACGTGCAAGGGTAGGGTTAAAGGATCCAAAGAGACCTATAGGATCTTTTATATTTTCAGGTCCCACTGGTGTAGGAAAAACAGAATTGTCTAAAGCTTTAGCAGATGCCATGTTTGGTGATGAAAATAACATGATAAGAATAGATATGTCAGAATATATGGATAAGCACACTGTTTCAAGGCTTATGGGTTCGCCACCAGGATATGTAGGTTTTGATGAAGGTGGTCAATTAACGGAAAAGGTGAGGAGAAACCCTTATTCAGTTATACTTTTTGATGAAATTGAAAAAGCTCATCCAGACGTAGTTAATATTTTGTTACAGATATTAGAGGATGGAAGGCTAACAGACGGAAAAGGGAAAACAGTAGATTTTAAAAATACAGTAATTATAATGACATCAAATGTAGGCGCGTCTAGTATAAAAAAACAGAGGTCTCTAGGTTTCGATATAAAGGATAATGAAGCAAGCTCTAAATATGAAAAGATGAAAGAAAATATAATGGAAGAGCTAAAACATTCATTTAGACCTGAATTTTTAAATAGAATAGATGACATTATCGTATTTCATTCGCTAGAACATGAAGATTTATATAAAATAGTAGGATTAATGCTTAAGGTAGTAAAAGAGCGTCTTAAAGATCTTGAAATTAATATTACTTTTGATGAGGAAACTAAGAAGCATTTAGCTAAGGCGGGACTTAATACTACTTATGGAGCTAGACCACTAAGGCGAGAAATAACTAATACTGTGGAAGATAAGCTTTCTGAAGAAATACTTAAGGGTAATATTAATAAAGGTGATAATGTAAGTGTTCTTATGAAAAATAGTGAATTGATTTTTAAGACTTTACATATTTAATGTTGTTTATGTGTAGGATATGCTTAAAAAACATAATTTTTTTTACTTTCAGTTTATAACTAAACTTACAAATAAATAAAACTAAGGAAAACTGCACACAAGAGGTATACGGTTTTTCTTAGTTTTATTCAGGATATGCAATTATATTCTGTTATACACAACATGTGAATCAGTTGTATCGCTAACTATTGGATTATGGTAATGTAATTCTACAATTTAAATAATAAAAGATTTTTCATAAACAACATAGGCACATTAATATTTTATATAAAAATGCTTATTTATTATCTATATATTTAACATTTTTAATCTCTGGCATAGATATATTCAATGATTTTAATGTATCTTTATTTATATACACTTCTGTTTCTTCAGAGATTTTAATTGGCATATTAGATATATCATTACCCTTTAGTACATCAACTGCCATGTTACCTGCTTCATATCCTAACTTATAATAATCTATTCCTACAGTAGCTAATGCTCCAGATTCTACGGAGCCTTTTTCCGATGCTATAACAGGTATTTTTGCCTCCAATGTATTTTTTACTATTATAGGCATGGATGACACTATTAACTGATCAGTTGGTACATATAAAACGTCTATTTTCGTAAGTAAGCTACTTATGGCACTATTAACTTCATTAGTGCTTGTTACTCCGGAAGTAACAATTTCATAACCTTTAGCTGCTTTTTTTAGCTCATTTACCTGTACTTGTGAATTTACTTCACTTGTATTATATAAAATTCCTATTCTTTTAGCATTGGGCATCAATTCCTTTATTAACTCCAATTGTTTTTTCACTGGTAAATAATCTGAAGTCCCAGAAACATTAGTTTCTGGCTTATCTAAAGACTTTATTATTCCAGCTTGCACAGGATCAGTAACGGCCGTAATTATTATTGGAATTTTTTTTGTAGCATTATATGACCCCTGTGCTGAAGGGGTAGCTATTGCATAAATTAAATCCTTCTTTCCAGATGCAAACTTTTTGCCGATAGTTTGGGTCGTAGTTATATCTCCTTGGGCGTTTTGATAATCAATATCTATATTGTCTCCCTCCTTATAACCATTATCCTCTAGTGCTTTTATAAATCCTTCTCTACTTTGATCTAGTGCAACATACTCTACTATTTGACTTATACCTATTTTTATAACTTTCTTCTTTTCATTCGTTTTTGTACATCCGGTTAATATGCATGTAATTATTAGTGTAGTAGCTAACATTTTTTTCACAATAATACCTCCTTTATACCGCGTATTCAAATTTTTTCAATATACTTTCTATTGTTAATTTTTTCTTTTCGGATTCATTTAAATCTAAAATAACTTCACCTTTATGTAGCATTATTAGCCTATTACCATACTGAAGTGCATCCTTTAAATTATGAGTTATCATTAATGTAGTAATATTTTTTTCTTTTACAATCTTTTGAGTTAACTCCATTATCTCATTAGATGTCTTTGGATCTAATGCTGCAGTATGTTCATCTAACAACAGTAACTTAGGAGCAGATAGGCTTGCCATTATCAATGATAGAGCTTGTCTTTGTCCCCCTGATAAATAATTTACATTCACATCTAAAAGCTTCTTTAGATCTAATGATATTCCATTTAAAAGAGCTTCCAGTTCTTTAGTTTTATATCTAAGGCAATATTTAAAATTAATTAATTTACCCTTATTTAAAGCCAGAGATAAATTTTCTCTAACGGTCATGGATGGACATGTTCCTAAGGATGGGTTTTGAAAAACCCTGCTTACAATTCTTGTTACTTTATGTTCAGGCATTTTAGTTAAATCATTTCCTTCAAGAAAAATATTACCTGAGCTTTCTTTAACTAATCCAGAAATTATATTTAATAATGTGGACTTACCTGTTCCATTGCTACCAATTATGCTTATAAAATCCCCTTCGTTAATGTCTAAATTAATGCCCTTAAATAACACATTTTCACCTAAATAAGAATTATAAAAAATTTTTGATAAATCTTGTATTTTTAACATTTAATAACCACCCCCGTATAGATTTGTTACTTTCACTATTACTTCTACCACCAACTGTTATAAATAAAATTATTACAAAAGATGTGACCATTTTTAAATCCACAGGTGTAAGTCCAAAATTCATAGCTAAATATATGGTAATTTGGTAGATTAGAGTGCCTATAATTACACTACTTGTCTGTTTTATAAACTTGCCGTTTTTAATAATAGATGATCCAATGATTATAGAAGCTATACCTAAAATTAATGTACCTATGCCCATAGATATATCCGAAAATCCTTGATATTGAGCCATCATACTTCCAGAAAAAGCTATAAGTCCATTAGATATCATAAGTCCTAATATTTTTATTTTACCTATTTCTACGCCTAAAGATTTAATCATTTGTGGGTTATCGCCCACACCTTTCAATGCATATCCTAATCCTGTTTTTAAAAACATATCGATAGCAACTTTAAATATTACAACTAAGATTAAAGCTACAATTAAAGGGTTGAAATCATAAAAAATATTTTCATCATTAAAGAGGGCAATGTTTGCCTTTCCCATAATCCGTAGGTTTAGAGAATATAAAATTCCCATTACTAGAATGCCTGAAAGTAAGTTTGATATTTTAAATTTAACATGGAGTATTCCCGTTAATAACCCCGCTATACACCCAGAAGCTAGCGCAAGCACTGAGCCTAAAATAGGAGAAATTCCACTTTTTAAGGTTACAGCTATTATTGCTGCCCCTAAGGAAAAACTTCCATCAGCAGATAAGTCCGGAAAGTCCAAAATTTTATAGCTTATATACACCCCCAATACCATGATTGATAAAATTAAGCTTTGTACTAATATTCCTGTTGCGACTTCCATCAAAATCCTCCTTTGTAAAATTAAGAAAAGATATTTAAAATACAAAAAAAAGCCACATAGAATATCTATGTGACTTTTTTCATATAACTTATGAAAAACTTATAATCATAGTCAACATAGATACAAATCATTTGATGCAAGCATCAATGGACCTGTACCTATGTTTAATTTTTAGGTACAAATCCTATGTAAATTGGCGACTAAAGACAAATTGTATTTTTTGATTTAATAAGTTTTTCATAATTAATCTCTCCTTAAAAAAATATTATATTTATAATACCATTCTTATCTGTAATAATCAAGAATATTTTTTCGTTAAAACTATTTTATTATTTCGGTTTTATAGGGTGTACAACCTTATGCAAATATAAATAATATAATTTATTTTATTTGTAAGAATTTATTTAATCTTGTATAATATTATAATGAGACAAGAAGGCCTACTCAAATATTAAATGCTTCTAGTTTTTTTATTTAAGAGACTAGTTTAGAAAAAAATAAAGGGTTACTTTTTATAATTGTGATATTTATGTTAATGTAGTAGGGCGACTAAATTTAGATGGGACTTCTGGAGATTTAGGGCTTGGTATTGTCTAGCGTGAAAAGTAAGGAAATAAAGCTCGACAAACAATTATTGTATAAGTGCGAAAAGAAAATTAATGCTAAGGATATTAATATTATAGGGACGGCTTCATTAAAAGATATTATAAGATTTTTTAATGGCACTATTTATTAAGTAGGGAGAAAAAGATGAGAGAAGAAAAAAGCAAGGAACTTATGAATATATTAAAAAGAATGGCCCCTGGAACGACGCTTAGGGAAGGACTTGAAAATATCTTAAGAGCTAAAACGGGAGGGCTTATTGTTTTAGGAGACAGTAAGGAAATATTAGACATCGTAGATGGCGGATTTCGAATAAATGCGGACTATAGCCCTGCTTATGTATATGAACTAGCAAAGATGGATGGAGCCATAGTAATAAGCAGTGATTTGAAAAAAATATTATATGCTAATACTCAGCTCATGCCAAGCCCTACAATACCCACTTTTGAAACAGGGACAAGGCATAGGACAGCTCAAAGAATAGCTAAGCAGACTGGGTATGCTGTTGTTGCAATATCACAAAGAAGAACCATCATAACTGTATACAAAGATGATATAAAATATGTTTTAAGAGATAGTAGTATTATTTTAGCGAAGGCAAATCAAGCTATTCAGACATTAGAAAAGTATGTTTCAGTTCTTGAGCGAGTAGTAAGTAATCTAAATCTTTTAGAATTTCAAGATTTAGCAACCTTGTTTGATGTAATATCAGCAATACAAAGAACAGAAATGGTTATGAGGATAGTTGGTGAAATTGAAAGGCATATATGTGAACTAGGGAATGAGGGCAGACTAATTTCAATGCAACTAAATGAGTTAATTAGAAGTGTTGAGGAGGATGGGATACTCTTAATAAGGGATTATTGTCAAAGTGGTATGGATTATACGCAAATATATAGCCAAATAGAAAATATGAGTTCTGAAGAGCTCATGGATTTAGATTTTATTTCTAGGATTATTGGATATATAGGTGTTCCGTTAGTAGATACTCTAATTTCTCCAAGAGGATATAGAATGCTTGGTAAGATACCTAGAATACCTGTAAATGTTATAGAAAATTTAGTTAAGCACTTTAGAGAATTAAAAACTACAATGGAAGCTTCTTATCAACAACTTGATAGCGTAGAAGGTATTGGGGAAGCAAGGGCTAAAGCTATTAAAAATGGGTTAAGAAGGTTAAAAGAGCAATTTATGTTAGATAAGCAAATATAGCATAAAATAAGTTTTAACTTATTTTATGCTATATTTACTAACGCATAGTATATTTACCTAAGGTACTTATTTTGTTATACTCTTTTAAAAGAATATCATATAAGTTTAAGTCTACAAGATTACATAAAGAAGCAATATAAAAAAGGTTGTTTCCTAATTCTTTTTCTAAGACTTCTCTACAGTTTTCACAAAGATTACCTAGCATGTGGGTATCAAGTGAAGCACTAAGAGTATCCAAATCTAAATCATCTATATCAGCAGGAGTATATTGCTTCTTTGCTTCCACGCCAATACAACCACAATTGGTAACAGACTTTGCAACAGCTCTGTTAACTCTAGCCTGAGACTCTTGAAGTTTGGTGATTATATCCAAAATACTTTTATGTCGTAATAGGGACTCATCCACAGAGTTTTGAAAATTATCAAAAATACAATCTTTCATTAAGTTCAACTCCTTTTAATCATTTAAGTAGCTATACTATCTTTATTATAGGATTTACATTACGTTTTTGTCAATAAATTAAGTACGCATTTAACCTTATGAATATATAATAAAGCAACAGGAGTTTTATTAATAGGGGGCGTGTTATGTTAAATATTGGCCAAAAAATATTTGTAGCATATTATGGTGCTGGGTATGTACAGAATATAAACAGTGAAGAATTGTATAATATAAAATGTAAATATATAAATATATATCTTTTATTAGATAATATGAATTTTATGATTCCGATAGATAAAATAGAGAAACATAAAATAAGAAACATTTCAAATAAAGTAGAATTAGAAACAGTTTTAAATACAATATCAAATAGGTCCAATTGTATAGAAAGTAATTGGAATAATAGATATAGATTTAACAAGAAAAAAATCCAAAGTGGTAATGCTCTAAAAATGTGCGAGGTACTTAGGGATTTATATTATTTAAAGAAGAAAGATATGCTTCCACCGGGTGAGTTAAAGATTCTAGAAAGAGTTGAAGGGATGGTAGCCAGTGAAATAATGTTAGTGTTTGAACTTAATATGGAACAAGCGTTAAACAAAATAAGGGATTTCGTTTAACAAATTGTTAATTCTAGGGTGCATTTTATTGAAATGCACAACTTTATAGTATATATTAGATAATAACAGGATATAAATCCAAATAAGTGTTAATAATTTAGAAGGAGGTGAAATTTTTTGTTAAAAAAAATTTTGAGAGGACTTTTTACAATCATAGGACTAATTTTGGGGTACTTAATAGGAGATATGCTTCTAAGCACAAGCTATTTAGGTGGGCTTAATTATTTAAAAAATGGTACAATTCAAGGAATAATATTCATTATTTTTTCTACTTTAATTTTTGGAGTTATTTTATTTCTAATATCTCCTATAATCGTATCTTTTATAATGAAGTTTATGGATCATGTGGAGAAAAGCACACAAAAAATGCCGACTTCTCAAATTATTTTTGGTACAGGAGGGGCAATAATAGGGCTTGTAATAGCATCTTTGTTTGCGGGATTATTTAAGTACCAATCTCTTATATGGAATATTATTGCAGTTATTTTTACTGTTATAATGGCAGCTTTAGGAGCAGATATTTGCGCTAGAAAAAGAGATGAAATATTATCCTTCTTTACAAGCATTAAAAGGAAAGATGGATTCAAAGATAAGAAAATCAAAGGATTTACTAATGAAAATCCTAAGGTGCTAGATACATCAGTAATAATTGATGGTAGAATATTTGATATTTGTCAAACGGGTTTTGTTGAAGGGCCACTAGTAATACCAACTTTCGTATTGGAGGAGCTTAGGCATATAGCTGATTCATCAGATGGGCTTAAAAGGAATAGAGGCAGAAGAGGATTAGATATACTAAACAAAATTCAAAAGGAATTAAATATAGAAGTTGAAATTTGGGAGAAAGACTTTCCCAATATTGCAGAAGTAGATAGCAAACTTCTTAAGTTAGCTCAAGTTTTGAATGGTAAAGTAATTACTAACGATTTTAATCTTAACAAGGTAGCTGAATTCCAAGGAGTTCCAGTTTTAAATATTAATGAACTTGCAAATGCAGTAAAGCCAGTAGTTCTACCAGGGGAAGAAATGAAAATTCAAGTGATGAAAGATGGAAAAGAATCGGGCCAAGGGATAGCTTATTTAGATGATGGCACAATGATTGTTGTTGAAGGTGGAAGACGATATATTGGTGAAAATATAGTTGTTATTGTAACATCAGTACTTCAGACGGCAGCAGGTAGAATGATTTTTGCTAAAAATAAGGATTCTTTGGTAAAAAGTTAGTCATATTGTGTGAGTAACTTTTTTATAAGTAAAAACGATGCTATTGTACTTATTAATGATGGGTCTAGAACATTTATAAACGAATATGTTATAAGCTATTAGTGACAACTTAGATGATGGTTTTACTATTGACAGTAGCATATTTAATGTGTATATTGATTAATAACTATAAAAAATATTAAATCTAAATTAAATAGTAGGTTGAGAGACTTTCAAAGTTTTTAACCCGTTTCGGAGCTGTAGCAAAACTACCGGTAGCATAACCGTTAAAAAATGAGTACAAATTTAGGTGGTACCGTGATAAAGCTCGCCCTAAAACAGGGTGAGCTTTATCATTTTTTTGATGTTTTTTATTTTAAATGTGTATCATGTAAATAATAAATTCAAGGATAAAAGATATAAGCGGTAAAGATGGGCAGGACCTTAGTAAGTACATTGATATAGAAATACCTATAACGATAAAAAGTAGTAGCCGTGTTATAAGCCACCATACAATGGCTACTACCTTTTATCATAGAAATGTCTAATAATTAAAAAGGAGAATAAGCATGGAATTTAATATGCTAAAGGGTAAATTTACAGTAGAACAAGTTAAACAGATAAATCCACTAGTGCTTGCATTAGTTGGAGATGCAGTTTATGAGGTATTTATTAGAACCTATCTTGTGGAAAAAAATAGAAATATGAATGTTCATAAAATTCATATTAAAACAGTTGAACATGTAAAAGCACATGCGCAAAGTGAGTATATGAAATTCTTTATAGAAAATTTAAATGAAGAAGAGCTCAGTATATTTAAAAGAGCTAGAAACTCTAAAAGTGGCACAACACCTAAAAATGGAGATTTAAATGAATATAAATGGGCTACGGGGTTTGAAGCTTTAGTGGGATTTCTATATTTAAGTGAAAAGAATGAAAGACTAAACTATATTTTCGAGAAGATTATAAACCACGATTTGGGGGCTGAGTAATTGTGCTTAAGGTTAAATTAATTGAACATACGCCTAATCCAGAAAAAATTATAGCAGCGGCAGCTAAACTTTGTTATAGTCAAGTTGGGGTTGATGAAATACTAGAAGATTTGAATGAACAAAAAACACAAAAGTTGTTAGACATGTTAATGACTTATGGCCATCATTCGCCAATAGAACATGTGAGCTTTACTTTTGCAATTGAGGGCATATCTAGAAGTTTGACCCATCAATTAGTGAGACATAGGGTGGCATCATATTCTCAACAGAGTCAGAGATATGTAAAGCTTGAACAATTTGAATATGTAATTCCTCCCAATATTGAAAAAGATGAAGAAGCAAAAATAATATTCATAGAATCTATGAAGCGCATTCAAGAGGAGTATAATCAGTTAGTAGAGATATTGTGTAGAAATGAATTGGCTAATCTTTTAAAAGAATATTTAAAGGATGAAAAATTAATAAATACTGAAGAAATTGAGAAAAAACAATATACAATTATTAAGGGCAAAGCTGAGAAAAAGGCTATCGAAGATGCGAGATATGTATTTCCAAATGCTTGTGAAACTAAAATGATAGTTACTATGAATGCTAGAGAATTAATTCATTTCTTTAATCAGAGATGTTGTACTAGAGCTCAATGGGAAATACGTCAAATGGCAAAAACAATGCTGATGCAAGCGAGGATTGTAGCACCTGTACTTTTTAAATATGCAGGGCCAAGTTGTGTTAGTGGACCATGCCCTGAAGGCGGTATGAGTTGTGGAAAAATGATGGAAATAAGAAAAGAATATGAAGTTAAATAGATAAAGAGAGAGGTATTTGAAATGAGCGATAATAAAAAATATCAAGGAAATAGTGGATTTGGAAGTAGTAGGGAAGAGAAAACTGGAACAGGGTCTAAAAGGGTTAGGACGAGCGAAAAAGGTGCGAAAGAAAGTAGAGGGTTTTCAAGTAGTAAATATGATAAAGGTGGAGCGTCTTCCAGAAGATTTAGAGGTGACGAGCAGGGTACAAAAGAAAGTAGAGAAGATAAAGGCAGAGTAGGTAATAAAAGAAACAAACAAAGTGAAGAGAATGCACCAGAAAACAAAAAATTTGCTAGGGAAAGAACTGAAATAAGCCCTAAGAATAGCAATGTTAATAAAGAAGTTGAGACTAAAATCATTAGAGAGGATTTAGTTGAAGGAAGAAATGCAGTTATAGAAGCGCTAAAATCAGATAGAACCATAGAGTACATTCTTATTGCCAAAGGTGATATGGTAGGATCTATAAGCGTGGTACTAGCATTAGCCAAAGAAAAAGGAATTGTTACGAAAGAAGTAGATAGAAGAAAACTAGATGAAATATCACAAACTTCATCACATCAAGGAGTTATTGCTATAGTAACACCTTACAAATATTTTCAATTAAATGACATATTTGAATATGCGCGAGAAAGAGGAGAAAAGCCTTTTATAATTATACTAGATGAAATTGAAGATCCACATAACTTTGGGTCTATCATAAGAACTGCAGAGGTATGCGGAGCTCACGGAATAATTATACCTAAGAGAAAAAATGTGGGAGTTACACCAACAGTGTATAAAACATCAGCTGGTGCAATTGAACATATGAAAATAGTAAAAGTAACTAATATAAATGCAACTATTGAAGAAATAAAAGGACTCGGAGTATGGGTTTATGGTGCGGATATGGATGCCGAAAATTATGTTTTTAATACTGATTTAACTGGTGCGGTAGCCCTTGTTATTGGAAGTGAGGGTAGAGGCATTTCTAAACTTACAAAAGAAAAATGTGATGTTCTAGTAAAAATACCCATGGCAGGGAAAATAACATCTTTAAATGCATCGGTTGCAGGTGGTATAATAATGTATGAAATTATGAAGCAAAAGATTAAATGAGGTAAAAAGTGAAAACAGTTTTTGTTGATGGGTATAATGTTATAAATAGCTGGCCAAATCTTAAAAAGATTAAAGATTTTAGTTACGAATCTTCACGCCTGCAGCTTATTGACACTCTTCAAAATCACTCGGGATTTAAAGGGTATAAAATATTTATAGTTTTTGATGCACAAATGGTTAAAGGTAGCCTTCAAAAAAAAGAAAGACAAGGAAATTTAGTTGTGATTTTTACAAAAGAGGGCGAAACGGCAGATGATTATATTGAGAGAATGGTCAATAATATAGGACGAAAATCCGAAGTCTGCGTTGTCACGTCAGACTCGCTAGAGCAGCAAGTTACCTTTCAAAGAGGGGCCACTCGAATGTCTTCCATTGAATTTTATCACGAAGTAATTAGTACACAAAAAGAGATTCAAATAAATATCGAAAAAAAGCATTTAGGAAAAAGAAATTGGTTAGAAGAGAGAATAGATGAAAAAACATTAAAAAAACTTGAAAAAATACGCAGGAGCCATTGAATTTTCTTGACTATAGAAATTGCACTAAGGTATAATCATCTATATGACACATGTTTGGTGTGGAGGGGATATTTGTTGGAAAAAATCATTAGAGCTAGTATGGATACTTCATGCTTTGAAGAAAGATTGGATGAAGAAGTAGTCATTGAAGCACAAAATGGAAATGTTAGAGCACAAGAATATTTAATTAATAAATACAGGAATTTTATTAAAGCCAAGGCTAAGTCGTATTTTTTGATTGGGGCTGATAAAGAAGATATTTATCAAGAAGGAATGATAGGTCTCTATAAGGCCATTAGAGATTTTAAGGCAGATAGATTATCTTCTTTTAGGGCTTTCGCAGAAATTTGTGTTACAAGACAGATAATTACAGCAATAAAAACAGCTACTCGCCAAAAACACATTCCCCTTAATACATATATATCTTTAAATAAGCCAATATATGACGAGGAATCAGACAGAACATTATTGGATGTGTTATCAGGTGCTAAAATTACTGATCCCGAAGAGCTAGTTATAAGCCGTGAAGAAGTAATAAGCATTCAAAATGAAATTGGGGAAGTTCTTTCAGAACTAGAGATGGAAGTGTTGATGTCATACTTAGATGGTAAATCTTATCAAGAGATTGCTTGTGATTTAGATAGGCATGCAAAGTCTATTGATAATGCGCTACAAAGAGTAAAAAGAAAATTAGAAAAATGTCTAAGCAAAAGGTGAAAATACATTGACAAAAAAATAAACAGTAGTATAATCAATAATTGGTGTATAGCTTTAAGTTGTACGTCGGCGGGAGTAGCTCAGTGGTAGAGCACCAGCTTCCCAAGCTGGGTGTCGCGGGTTCGATACCCGTTTCCCGCTCCAAAATTTAATGCCCATATAGCTCAGTCGGCAGAGCGTCACCTTGGTAAGGTGGAGGTCACCGGTTCAATTCCGGTTATGGGCTCCATAACTATTAAATCCGTACAATACACTAGGATGAGTTTACTTGCACAAAAGTGTAATTATTTATATTGAGGAGGAATACAAAATGGCAAAGGCAAAGTTTGAAAGAAGCAAACCACACGTAAACATTGGAACAATAGGGCACGTAGATCACGGCAAGACAACATTAACAGCTGCAATAACAGCAGTACTCGCAACTAAAGGTTTAGCAGAAGTATCTAGGTTTGACCAAATTGACAAAGCACCTGAGGAAAGAGAAAGAGGAATTACAATAAATACATCACATGTTGAGTATGAAACAGATAATAGACATTATGCACATGTTGATTGCCCAGGGCATGCAGATTATGTAAAGAACATGATCACAGGCGCAGCACAAATGGATGGAGCAATTCTAGTTGTTAGTGCAGCAGATGGCCCAATGCCTCAAACAAGAGAGCATATACTATTAGCAAGCAGAGTTGGAGTAGGATATATAGTAGTATTCTTAAACAAAGCAGATATGGTAGATGATCCAGAATTATTAGAACTTGTTGAAATGGAAGTAAGAGAATTATTAAGTGAGTATGACTTCCCTGGTGACGACATTCCAGTAGTAACAGGATCAGCATTAAAAGCATTAGAAAACCCAACTGATGAAGAAGCATCAAAATGCATAGCTGAATTAATGGAAGCAGTAGATAGCTACATTCCAACACCAACAAGAGCAACAGATAAAGCATTCTTAATGCCAGTAGAAGATGTATTCACAATCACAGGTAGAGGAACAGTTGCTACAGGAAGAGTTGAAGCTGGGATACTTAAGGTTGGAGAAGAAGTAGAAATCGTAGGACTTAGCGAAGATAAAAGAAAAGTTGTATGTACAGGAGTTGAAATGTTCAGAAAACTTTTAGATCAAGCAATGGCCGGAGACAACATCGGAGCATTACTAAGAGGAGTACAAAGAACAGATATTCAAAGAGGTCAAGTACTTTCTAAGCCAGGTTCAATACATCCACATGATAAATTTGTAGGTCAAGTATATGTACTTAAAAAAGAAGAAGGCGGAAGACATACTCCATTCTTCGACGGATATAGACCACAATTTTATTTCAGAACAACTGATGTAACTGGATCAATAAAATTACCAGACGGAATGGAAATGGTAATGCCAGGAGATCACATAGACATGAATGTTGAACTAATCACTCAAGTAGCAATGGATGAGGGATTAAGATTCGCAATCAGAGAAGGTGGAAGAACAGTAGGTTCAGGAGTTGTTACTTCAATAGTTAAATAATACAAACAAAAAAATGCATTATGAATTAGAAGAAAGAAAATTGTTTAATAAAAAAACACCTTGAACTAATTCATTGACATATGTATTAAATTGTGATAACTTATTTAAGTATAACAAAAATGCTAAAGATAGCTTAGCGCTTAATAAGTATGAGCTTTCTTAAATAGATGGAAAACCGGGAGGTGTAGATTGTGAGAGTAAAAGTAACTTTAGCTTGTACTGATTGCAAACAGAGAAATTACAATACAATGAAAAACAAAAAAAATAACCCAGACAGAATAGAAATGAAGAAATACTGTAAGTTCTGCCACAAACATACACTTCATAAAGAAACAAAATAATACAGCATTAAACACAAAACAGTAGGGATGTGAATAAAATGGCTGTTACTGGGAATGTTAAAGTAAAGGAAAAATCAAACCAAAAAGGTATAGTGAAGTTTTTCAATGAACTTAAGGCAGAGGCGAAAAGAATAACTTGGCCTTCAAAACAAGATGTTAAAAAGGCAACTTTTGCAGTGACAAGTTTTTGTTTTATTTTTGTGATTTTAATAGGTTTGTTGGATTATGGTTTTAAGAACCTCTATAAACTAATCTTTAAATAAGGTAAAGGAAGGAGGTAGGGGGACGGAATACTCCACCCCTTGAGCTATGGCAGATAAAGCTAAATGGTATGTTGTACATACATATTCTGGTTATGAAAATAAAGTTAAAGTCAACCTAGAAAAAGCGATCGAAAATAGAAATCTTGAAGAATATGTACATGATATTCAAGTACCTATGGAAGAAGTAGTTGAAGTAAAGGATGGAAAAAAGAAAATAACTTTAAAAAAGGTGTTTCCAGGTTATGTTATGGTTAAAATGCTTATGACAGATGAATCTTGGTATATAGTTAGAAATACCAGAGGTGTAACTGGGTTCGTAGGACCGGGTTCTAAACCGGTAGCTCTTACTGAAGATGAAGTTAGAACTATGGGTATAGCAGAAAAAACTATAGTTGTTGACTACGAAATAGGTGAGAATATTCAGGTGACATTTGGACCATTAGAAGGATTTGTTGCTTTAATACAAGAAATTCATTTGGAAAAGCAAAAAATTAAAGCACTTATAAATATGTTTGGCAGGGAAACTCCTGTTGAACTAGAATTCAATCAAATACAAAAACTAGACTAGATACTTAATAAAACGAAAGTTTTAGTAAGTGGGAGGATTTTTAATCCGTTTACCACAATATAGGAGGTATAAATTCATGGCTAAGAAAATAACAGGGATGATAAAACTTCAACTTCCTGCAGGAAAAGCTACCCCAGCACCACCAGTTGGACCAGCACTTGGACAACACGGAGTTAATATCATGGGATTCTGTAAAGAATTCAACGCGAAAACTTCGGATCAAGCAGGTATGATAATACCAGTAGTAATAACAGTATATCAAGATAGATCTTTTAGTTTCATACTGAAAACTCCACCAGCAGCAATATTGTTAAAGAAAGCAGTTGGATTAGAAAGCGGTTCTGGTGTTCCAAACAAAACCAAAATTGCTACAGTTTCTAAAGCTAAAGTAAGAGAAATAGCAGAACTTAAGATGCCAGATTTAAATGCAGCATCAATTGAATCTGCAATGAGTATGATAGCTGGAACAGCAAGAAGTATGGGAATAGTTGTAGAAGAATAATTTTAAATTAATTACGTGGGAGGTAAAAACCGTTATTACCACGAAGGAGGATACTATTATGGGAAAAAATTACATAGAAAGCGCTAAGCTTATAGATAAAAATGCTCTATATACACCAACAGAAGCTATGGAACTTGTGGTGAAAACATCTAAAGCTAAGTTCGATGAAACTATAGAACTCGCTGTAAGCCTTGGTGTTGATCCAAGACATGCAGACCAACAAGTTAGAGGTGCAGTAGTACTTCCTCATGGAACAGGTAAAACAGTTAAAGTTTTAGTTTTTGCTAAAGGCGAGAAAGCTAAAGAAGCGGAACTTGCAGGAGCAGACTTCGTTGGAACTGATGAATTAGTTGAAAAAATACAAAAAGAAAATTGGTTTGAATTTGATATAGTTGTTGCTACTCCAGATATGATGGGTGTTGTTGGTAAATTAGGTAGAGTACTTGGACCTAAGGGATTAATGCCAAATCCAAAGTCAGGAACAGTTACATTTGATGTTGCTAGAGCAATAAATGAAATAAAAGCTGGTAAAGTTGAGTATAGAGTTGATAAAACTTCTATAATTCATGTACCGCTTGGTAAAAAATCTTTTGGTGCTGACAAATTAGTTGCAAACTTTCATGCTTTAATGGAAGCAGTAGTTAAAGCTAAACCATCAGCAGCTAAAGGACAATACTTAAAATCAGTATCAGTTTCAAGCACTATGGGACCTGGAATAAAAGTCAATCAAGCTAAAGTATTAGACTAGTATTGACAAATAGGGTTAAACATGATACAATTTCCAGAGTGAAATAAATGATATTCCGTAGATAGTAGGTGCGAAAGCGTAAAAGACAACATGCCTACCGAGGATTCCTATAAGTATACTTGTATACATATATTAGGTCTCTTCGTGTCTACGGAGAGATTTTAATTTTTTATAAAGCAGTTAAAAACTGTTAGGAGGTGGATATATAGTGTTAAGCAATAATAGACAAGTAAAAGAAGCAAAAGTAGCAGAAATAAAAGAAAAATTAGCAAAAGCTCAAGGTGTAGTATTTAGTCAATATCAAGGTCTAAATGTAGAAGAAGATACGCAACTAAGAAAAAACCTTAGAGAAGTTGGGGTAGAATATAAAGTTTATAAAAACACTTTAGTTATTCTAGCGGCTAGGGAATTAGGAATTGAAGGTATAGAAACTCACCTACAAGGATCTATTTCAATGGCATTTGGATATGAAGATGCAACTGTTGCAGCTAGAGTTTTAAATGAATTTGCAAAAACTCATAAAAAGTTAGAGCTTAAAGCAGGCATAATTCAAGGTAAAATATTCGATGGTGCCGAGGTTAATGCTCTTGCATCAATACCACCAAGAAATGTTCTTATTGCAAAATTACTTGGAAGCTTCAAAGCTCCATTATCAAATCTTGCATACCTATTGAATTCAGTTAAAGAGCAAAAGGAATCAGCTCAATAATATTTCAAATATTAAGCTGAACTACATAGCGATTTTTAATTGATTCAAATCATGCCTTTTTTAAAAGGTAAGTACAAAACAATATTTATATGAAAAAAATTCGGAGGTGCATTTATAATGACAAGAGAAGAAATTATTCAAGCTATAAAAGATATGAGTGTTTTAGAATTAAATGAATTAGTAAAAGAGTGTGAAACAGAATTTGGAGTGAGTGCTTCTGCACCAGTTGCAGTTGCAGGAGTTGCTACAGCAGCTGTTGAAGAAAAAACTGAATTTGACGTAATTTTAACTAGTGCAGGCGCTAGCAAAATTAAAGTTATTAAAGTTGTTAGAGAAATAACTGGATTAGGATTAAAAGAAGCTAAAGATATAGTTGATGGAGCACCTAAGGCAATTAAAGAAGCTATAAGCAAAGAAGATGCAGAAGCATTAAAAGCTAAAATAGAAGAAGTTGGCGGCGCAGCAGAAATAAAATAATTTTATCATAAACAGGGTACTTTTAGATAAGAGTGCCCTTTTTTAAAATGTTATGTTGACATAGAATTATACTTATGATAATATAGCGTAATGCATTAAAACTAGTAGTTTAACGTTAAAAAAGAAATTACTGGTTAATGTGAATTGAATTAACAAAAATGGTTATAATAACATAATAAATATGTGAATCCAAAAGCATAAGGTCCTAGGGGAAAGTGTGTTTTTGGTTATTTTAGTTTATACAAGGGGTGAAAGCTGATGGTACATCCTGTCCAATTAGGTAAAAGAACAAGAATGAGTTTTTCAAAAATAGGTGAAGTAACTGATATGCCAAATTTAATTGAGATACAGTTAGACTCTTATAATTGGTTTTTAAAAGAAGGACTTCAAGAGGTTTTTGACGATATAAATCCTATTCAAGACTATACTGGGAATCTTGTTCTAGAGTTTGTAGGATACAAACTTGATACAGATAACATTAAGTATACTGAAGAACAATGTAAGGAAAGAGATACAACTTACGCAGCACCGTTAAAAGTTAAGGTTAGATTGCGTAATAATGAAACAGGTGAAATTAAGGAACAAGAAGTCTTTATGGGAGACTTCCCACTGATGACACCACAAGGAACATTTGTTATAAATGGAGCAGAAAGAGTTATAGTAAGTCAATTGGTTAGATCACCAGGGGTTTATTACAATTATTCTGTTGATAAAACTGGAAAAAAACTTTACTCTGCAACGGTAATCCCAAACAGAGGAGCATGGCTCGAGTATGAAACAGATTCTAATGAAATTGTATATATTAGAATTGACAAGACAAGAAAACTGCCTATAAGTATTTTGGCCAGAGCTATGATGGATAATGGTAGCGATTTAGACTTACATCAATTATTAGGTGAAGAAGAAAGACTAAAAGCTACAATAGAAAAAGATAATACTAAAACAAGAGAAGAAGCTTTGATAGAAATATATAAGAGATTAAGGCCAGGCGAACCACCTACAGTGGATAGTGCGGTATCTCTTATTGATTCACTATTCTTTGATGCTAAGAGATATGATTTATCAAGAGTTGGTAGATATAAATTTAATAAGAAGTTATCAATTAATCACAGAATTGCAAACAAAATTGCTGCTGAAAATATTGTTAACCCTACAACTGGCGAAGTTATAGTTGAAAAAGGTCAAAAGATAGATAGAGAAGTTGCTCTAGAAATTCAAAACTTAGGAATTAATGTAGTAGATCTTCAAGTAGAGGATAAGGTGTTAAGAGTTATAGGAAATCACTTTGTTAACATTAATAAAGTAGTTAACTTTGATATTTCTGATCTTAATATTAGGGAAATGGTCCATTATCCAACATTAAAAGAGATATTGGATAATTTTAGTGATGAAGAATCAATTAAAGAACAAATAAAAGCTAATAAAACTAGATTAATACCTAAACATATAATTAAAGATGATATGTATGCTACAGTGAGCTACGAGTTAGGACTAACTTACGATATCGGTTATATTGATGATATTGATCATTTAGGAAACAGAAGAATTAGATCTGTAGGTGAACTTTTACAAAATCAATTTAGAATTGGTTTATCTAGAATGGAAAGAGTTGTCAAAGAAAGAATGACAATCCAAGACCAAGAAGGAATAACGCCTCAGGCGCTTATAAACATAAGGCCTGTAGCCGCAGCTATAAAAGAATTCTTTGGAAGTTCACAACTTTCTCAGTTTATGGACCAAACAAATCCATTATCAGAACTTACAAATAAAAGAAGATTATCTGCACTAGGACCAGGCGGTCTCTCTAGGGAGAGAGCTGGGTTTGAGGTTAGAGATGTTCATTACTCGCATTATGGCAGAATGTGCCCTATAGAAACTCCAGAAGGACCCAATATAGGACTTATTAATTCACTTGCGAGTTACGCTAAAGTTAACGAATATGGGTTTATTGAAACACCATATAGGATTGTAGATAAGAAAACATCAGTAGTTACAAACGAAATTGTGTATATGACTGCGGATGAAGAAGATGCATATCTAGTAGCACAGGCAAGTGAACCAATTAGCGAAGATGGTACTTTTGTAGATGAAAAAGTAACTGTAAGAGCTAAAGAAGAAGTAATGGTTGTTCCAAAAGAAGAAGTAGATCTTATGGATATATCGCCAAGACAGATAGTTTCTGTTGCTACAGCAATGATTCCATTCCTTGAAAATGATGATGCTAGTCGTGCGCTAATGGGTTCCAACATGCAACGTCAAGCAGTACCACTACTTAAATCACAATCGCCAATTGTAGCTACTGGAATAGAATATAGAGCTGCAGTAGATTCTGGTGTACTTCCGAAAGCTAAAAACGCCGGCACAGTTGAGTATGTAAGTGCTAACGAAATTAAGGTAAGAAGAGATTCAGATAGTGGATTAGATGTTTATAAAATTCTAAAGTTTAAAAGATCTAATCAGGGTACGTGTATAAATCAAAAACCTATAGTTAATAAAGGCGAAAAAGTTGAAGTAAATACTGTTTTAGCAGATGGACCTTCAACTGACCTTGGAGAAATAGCATTAGGTAAGAACATCCGTATTGGGTTTGTAACTTGGGAAGGTTATAACTATGAGGATGCGATGTTAATATCTGAAGAACTTGTTCGTGATGATATATTTACATCGGTGCACATTGAAGAATATGAATCAGATGCAAGAGATACAAAGCTTGGACCAGAAGAAATAACTAGGGATATTCCTAATGTTGGCGAAGATGCACTTAAAGATATAGATGAGGGCGGAATAATAAGAATAGGTGCTGAGATAAGATCTGGAGATATTCTAGTTGGAAAAGTAACTCCAAAGGGAGAAACGGAACTTACCGCAGAGGAAAGATTATTAAGGGCAATATTTGGAGAAAAGGCAAGAGAAGTAAGAGATACATCACTTAGAGTGCCACATGGCGAAGCTGGAATAATAGTTGACGTTAAAGTGTTCACTAGAGAAAATGGTGATGAACTTCCACCAGGTGTAAATGAACTAGTTAGATGTTATATAGCTCAAAAGAGAAAGATATCTGTAGGCGATAAGATGGCAGGAAGACATGGTAATAAAGGGGTTATATCTAGAGTATTACCAGTAGAAGATATGCCGTTTTTACCTGATGGAAGGCCACTTCAAATATGCTTAAATCCACTAGGTGTTCCTTCTCGTATGAATATAGGCCAGGTATTAGAGGTCCACTTAGGATGGGCAGCTAGTGAATTAGGTTGGCATATTGCAACGCCAGTATTTGATGGTGCGCTTGAAGAAGAAATTGAAGCGTGCTTGGAAAAAGCAGGATATAATACAGATGGAAAAACTGATTTATATGATGGAAGAACAGGAGAAGCATTTGACAACAGAGTTACTGTTGGATATATGTATATCTTAAAGTTACATCATTTAGTAGATGACAAAATACATGCTAGATCTACAGGTCCATATTCTCTCGTAACTCAGCAACCATTAGGTGGTAAAGCACAGTTTGGTGGCCAAAGGTTTGGAGAAATGGAAGTTTGGGCATTAGAAGCTTATGGTTCAGCTCATACATTACAAGAGATTTTAACAGTTAAATCCGATGACGTTGTAGGAAGAGTTAAAACATATGAAGCAATAGTAAAAGGCGAGAATATTCCAGAACCTGGTGTGCCTGAATCCTTTAAAGTTCTTATAAAGGAATTACAAGCGTTGTGTTTAAATGTTAAAGTTCTTACTGATGAATTAGAAGAAATTAAACTGAAGGAATCAGTTGATGATGAAATGGAAGAATTAAATTTAAATGTTAACATAGAAGGATCAGAAGATATAATTCCTGAAGCACCAACGGAAGAGTACATTGAGCTTATCGATGAAGATGAAGAACTGGACATTGATATAAATTATGATGAAATACCGGCAGAAGAATTTGGTGAAGACTTAGAATTAAATGATTTTAATGATGAACATTAATATGAAGGGAGGATGAACCCTTGTTTGAATTTAATAATTTTGATGCTATTCAAATAGGATTAGCATCACCGGAACAGATCAGAGAATGGTCAAAAGGTGAAGTAAAAAAACCAGAGACTATAAACTATAGAACTTTAAAACCTGAAAGAGATGGGTTGTTTTGTGAAAGAATATTTGGACCAATTAAAGATTGGGAATGTCACTGTGGAAAATACAAGAGAGTAAGATATAAGGGAATAGTTTGTGATAGATGTGGTGTTGAAGTTACAAAATCTAAAGTAAGACGTGAAAGAATGGGGCATATCGAACTTGCTGCCCCAGTATCTCACATTTGGTATTTTAAAGGAATACCATCTCGTATGGGACTTATTTTAGATATGTCACCTAGATCTCTAGAAAAGATTCTTTATTTTGCTTCTTATGTAGTATTAGATCCAAAAGAAACATCACTACTTAAAAAACAAATCCTTAGTGAAAAAGAGTATAGAGAAGCTATTGATAAATTTGGAAATGATAGTTTTGTAGCTGGTATGGGTGCAGAATCTGTGAAAGTACTTTTACAAGATATAAACTTAGAAGAATTATCTAAGGAATTAAAAGAAGACCTAAAAACGAGTACAGGACAAAAAAGAATCAGAAGTATAAGAAGACTAGATGTGTCAGAATCATTTAGAAAATCTAAAAACAAACCTGAATGGATCATAATCGATGTAATACCAGTTATACCTCCTGATTTAAGACCGATGGTACAATTAGACGGAGGAAGATTTGCTACATCTGATTTAAATGATTTGTATAGAAGGGTAATAAACCGTAACAATAGGCTAAAAAAACTTCTAGATTTAGGTGCTCCAGATATAATTGTTAGAAATGAAAAAAGAATGCTCCAAGAAGCTGTAGATGCATTAATTGATAATGGAAGAAGAGGAAGGCCAGTTACGGGACCAGGGAACAGACCTTTAAAATCTCTATCTGACATGTTAAAAGGAAAGCAAGGAAGATTCAGGCAAAATTTACTTGGAAAACGTGTTGATTACTCAGGCCGTTCAGTTATAGTTGTTGGACCAGAGTTACAAATGTATCAATGTGGTCTTCCAAAAGAGATGGCTTTAGAATTATTTAAGCCTTTTGTTATGAAAAAGCTAGTTGGAAGTGGAGTAGCGCATAATATTAAGAGTGCTAAGAGAATGGTAGAGAGAGTTATGCCTCAAGTATGGGATGTACTTGAAGAAGTAATAGCTGATCACCCAGTACTATTAAATCGTGCACCTACACTTCATAGACTAGGAATTCAAGCTTTCCAACCTATACTTGTAGAAGGTAGGGCTATTAAACTACATCCGCTTGTATGTACGGCTTATAATGCTGACTTTGATGGAGATCAAATGGCGGTACATGTACCTCTATCTGTTGAAGCTCAAGCTGAAGCAAGGTTCTTAATGCTTGCTGCACATAACATTATGAAACCATCAGATGGTAAACCGGTTTGCGTACCTACTCAAGATATGGTTTTAGGAGCTTACTATTTAACTATTGATAAAGATGGTGCTAAAGGTGAGGGAAGATCATTCTCATCGCCAGATGAAGTAATAATGGCTTATCAAGTAAAGGATATTGATATTCATGCTAAAATTAAAGTTAAGTTATTTGGCACCGTTGATGGTGTAAGTATAACTTCAATTATAGAAACTACACCTGGAAAACTAATTTTCAATGAAACTATACCTCAAGATTTAGGGTTTATTGATAGAAGCATTCCTGGAAATGAATTGAAATTTGAGATAGACTTCTTGGTAAGTAAAAAGAATCTTGGTAGTATTATTGATAAATGCTACTTAAAATATGGGCCTTCAGAAACTTCTAAGATGCTAGACAAAATAAAGGCTAAGGGATATCATTACTCAACAATTGGAGCAATTACGGTTGCTACATCTGACATGGTGGTTCCAGAGGCTAAAAAAGCATTGTTAAAAGATGCGGATGAAACTGTTGAAAAAATTGAGAAGATGTATCGAAGAGGATTTATATCCGAGGAAGAAAGATACCAAAGAGTAATAGAAAAATGGACTAAAACTACAGAAGATGTGGCAAATGCACTAATGGATAGTTTGGATAAATTCAATCCGATATTCATGATGGCAGATTCAGGTGCCAGAGGGTCTAAGAGTCAGATCAAACAATTAGCAGGTATGAGAGGCCTTATGGCTAATCCATCTGGTAAGATAATTGAGTTGCCTATTAGAGCATCCTTTAGAGATGGACTAAGTGTATTAGAGTACTTTATTTCAACACATGGAGCTAGAAAAGGTAACGCAGATACAGCACTTAAAACAGCTGACTCAGGTTATTTAACAAGAAGGCTTGTTGATGTATGCCAGGATGTTATCGTAAGACACGAAGATTGTGGAACGGATGAAGGTTTTGAAGTTTCAGAAATTCGTGATGGAAGTGAAGTAATTGAACAGTTAGTTGAAAGATTGACTGGAAGATATTCCGCTGAAGATATTATTCATCCAAAAACAGGCAAAGTAATAGTTCCTAAGAATGAGTATATGGATATTAAGTTAGCAGAAGAAGTTCAAAAGTCTGGTGTAAAAAAAGTTATGATTAGATCGGTATTTACATGTAAGGCTAAAATTGGAGTTTGTTCTAAATGTTATGGAATGAATATGGCAACGTCTCAAAAGATTAACATTGGCGAAGCCGTAGGCATAATTGCAGCTCAATCTATAGGAGAACCGGGTACACAACTTACAATGAGAACATTCCATACAGGTGGAGTAGCAGGATCAGATATAACCCAAGGTCTTCCAAGAGTTGAGGAATTATTTGAAGCTAGAAAACCAAAGGGACTCGCAATAGTAAGTGATGTATGCGGTAGCGTTAAAATGGAAGATACTAAGAAAAAGAGAGTTGTCATTGTAATTGGTGATGCAGGGGAAGAACTAAGTTATGATATACCTTTTGGATCAAGATTAAAAGTTGCAAATGGTGATAGAATTGAGGCCGGAGATGAGATAATTGAAGGTTCAGTTAATCCGCACGATATTTTAAGAATAAAAGGCGTTAACGGAGTTAAAAATTATTTATCGTCAGAGGTACAGAAAGTTTATAGACTTCAAGGTGTTGATATAAATGATAAACATTTAGAGGTTGTTGTGAGACAGATGACAAGAAAAGTAAAGGTTGAGGAATCTGGAGATACTGAACTACTTCCAGGGAACTTAGTAGATATATTTGCTTTTGAAGATGCTAATGCAAAAATTGAAGCTGAAGGTGGAGTACCTGCTCAGGGGAAAATTTCTCTATTAGGTATAACTAAAGCGGCACTTGCAACAGAATCATTCTTGTCAGCAGCATCATTCCAGGAGACAACAAGAGTACTTACTGATGCGGCTATTAAGGGTAAAATTGATCCATTGCTTGGATTAAAAGAAAATGTAATAATTGGTAAACTGATACCTGCGGGTACTGGAATGACAAGATATAGAACAATAAAAATCAATACTGAAGATGATGAAAAGGTAGAAATTGAAAATGATTTGGAAGTATAGGTTGTAACTAGTTGACAGGGTGATAGTAAAATGATAAAATACACCTTGTGTGTGATTTAAATCGAGTAGATGCATCTTAATTAGGTAAATCTTTTGATTATAATTGTGAAGGGGGTTAGAAATGGTAGGTAAAATTGTAGGTCAGAAAGTCGTTGGAGTTAAACAAACCCTAAAAGCGTTAAAGAATAGTCGGGGTAAAGTTTTGTATATAGCCAAAGATGCTGATAGTAGTATTACTGATCCTATTCTAAAACTAGCCAAGGTTAATTCCCTACAAATAATATTTGTAGACACAATGAAAGAATTAGGAAATCTTTGTGATATAGATGTTGCATCAGCAACAGCATTGCGTTTCGAAGATTAAATTAATGCTAGCAACTAAATAATATAGATATATCCATGCGGTAACATTGCCATTTAGTTATGTTACGCTGCATTGATATAAATGAAGAACAGCTTACAAAAATGAGGGGGTGAAATCATGCCAACTATCAATCAATTAGTAAGAAAAGGCAGAAAGACATTAGCAACAAAATCAGCTGCACCAGCATTGAAGAACTGTCCGCAAAAAAGAGGAGTTTGTACAGTAGTTAAAACAACAACTCCTAAAAAGCCAAACTCAGCATTAAGAAAAGTAGCAAGAGTTAGACTTACAAACGGATACGAAGTTACTGCTTATATACCAGGTGTAGGCCACAATTTACAAGAACATAGTGTTGTACTTATAAGAGGTGGAAAAGTTAAGGATTTACCAGGAGTTAGATACCACGTCATCAGAGGGACATTAGACTCTGCTGGAGTTGCGGGCAGACTACAAAGTAGATCTAAATACGGTACTAAGAGACCAAAGCAAAAAAAATAATGCTTTGAATTAAGGTGCAATGTCTTCAGCATTTATATATATGAAAATTTATATTTACATACATTTGCAGGAGTACAGAGTACTTTGCGGTAGAGATATCGAGTACCTATGAGTTAATTAAAATTGTTAAGGAGGGAAGTAAAGTGCCGAGAAAAGGATATATTGCAAAAAGAGATGTATTACCAGATCCTATGTACAACAGCAAAGTCGTTACAAAGTTAATAAACAATGTAATGGAGGATGGTAAAAGAGGAGTAGCACAAAAAATATGCTATGAGGCTTTTGACATAATCAAAGAAAAAACAGGCAAAGAACCTTTAGAGGTTTTTGAAGAAGCATTAAATAATGTTATGCCATTACTTGAAGTAAAAGCTAGAAGAATAGGTGGAGCTAATTATCAAGTGCCTATCGAGGTTAGACCTGAGAGAAGACAGACATTAGGACTAAGATGGTTGCTTATTGCTGCAGATAATAGAGGAGAGAAGTATGCAAGAGAAAAACTTGCTAACGAATTACTCGAAGCTGCAAACAATACTGGAGCAGCAGTAAAGAAGAGAGAAGATATTCATAAAATGGCTGAAGCTAACAAGGCTTTTGCTCATTACAGGTATTAATATTAAAACTGTTTTGGCTTTGCCAAGACAGTTTTGTCAAATTTAAAATCACTCGTTGACAGGAGGCGCAAATAGTGGGTAGAGAATATTCTTTAGAAAAATTCCGTAATATAGGTATTATGGCTCATATTGATGCTGGTAAAACAACAACAACTGAGCGTATATTATTCTATACAGGAAAAACACACAAGATTGGTGAGGTTCATGATGGTGGAGCTACTATGGACTGGATGGTACAAGAACAGGAAAGAGGTATAACAATAACTTCTGCGGCTACAACTTGTTTCTGGAAGGGTTATAACATAAATATCATTGATACACCAGGGCACGTAGATTTCACAGTTGAAGTTGAAAGATCTTTAAGAGTACTTGATGGTGCAGTTTCTGTATTCTGTGCAAAAGGCGGAGTAGAACCACAATCAGAAACAGTATGGAGACAAGCGACTAAATATAAGGTACCAAGAATGGCATATGTTAACAAAATGGATATAATGGGTGCAGACTTCTATCACGTTGTAGACATGATGAGAGAAAGACTTCATGCTAATGCAGTTCCAATACAGCTTCCAATAGGTAAAGAAGAAGGCTTCCTAGGTATTATAGATTTAGTTAGAAATGTTGCAGAAGTCTATAGAGATGATTTAGGAACACAAATAGAAGAAATAGAAATTCCAGAAGATATGAAAGAGTTAGCAGAAGAATACAGATCGGCTATGGTTGAAGCAATAGCTGAACTAGATGAAGAGCTTATGATGAAATATCTTGATGGTGAAGAAATAAGTGAAGAAGAATTAAAAGCAGCATTACGAAAAGGTGTAATTAAGAATGAAATAGTACCTGTAATTTGTGGTTCTTCATATAAAAATAAAGGCGTTCAAATGATGATAGATGCTGTTATAGAATACATGCCGTCACCACTTGATATACCAGCTACCAAAGGACAAGATGTTGATACTGGTGAAGAAATGGAAAGACACCCAAGTGATGATGAGCCAATGGCAGCATTAGCGTTTAAAATAGCTACAGATCCCTTTGTTGGCAGACTTGCGTTTACAAGAGTTTACTCAGGCGTAATGAAAACTGGTACATATGTATTAAATGCTAACAAAGGTAAAAAAGAAAGAGTTGGTAGACTAGTTAAAATGCATGCTAATCACAGAGAAGAAGTTGAAGAATTACGTTCAGGAGAATTAGGTGCAGTAATTGGACTTAAAAACACAACTACTGGAGAAACTTTATGTGATGAAGATCATCCAATATTGTTTGAAACCATGGACTTCCCAGATCCAGTTATCCATGTAGCTATTGAGCCAAAAACAAAAGCTGGTCAGGAAAGAATGGGTATGTCTCTTGCAAAGCTTTCTGAAGAAGATCCTACTTTTCAAACTTATACTGATCAAGAAACAGGTCAAACAATAATTGGTGGTATGGGCGAGCTTCATCTAGAAATTATTGTTGATAGACTTCAAAGAGAATTTAAGGTTGAATGTAATGTAGGAAAACCACAAGTAGCTTATAAAGAAACAATACGAAAAGCAGTTAAAGCAGAAGGTAAATACATTAAACAATCAGGTGGACGTGGACAATACGGTCACTGTTGGATAGAGTTAATACCAACTACTGAACCTTACTCATTTGAAAATTGTACGGTTGGTGGATCTATTCCAAGAGAATTTATATCTCCAATTGAGAACGGAATTAAAGAAGCATCAAAGAATGGTATTCTTGGTGGATACCCAGTTCTTAACTTTAAAGTTAAAGTAGTTGATGGATCATACCATGATGTTGACTCAAACGAAATGGCATTTAAGGTTGCTGGTTCAATGGCATTCAAGAACGGTATGGCAAAAGCAGATCCAGTTTTGCTTGAACCAATAATGAAGGTCGAAGTAACAGTGCCAGAAGAGTATATGGGAGACGTTATGGGAGACATTAATTCAAGAAGAGGTAGAATAGAAGGAATGGAAGCTCAATCAGGCGCTCAAGTAATTAGAGCAATGGTTGCATTATCAGAAATGTTTGGATATGCTACGACGCTTAGATCAAGAACTCAGGGTAGAGGAGTATACAGTATGGAATTTGCTGCATACGAACCAGTTCCAAAGGGTATTCAAGAACAAGTTATAGGAAGTAAATAACAAGCAAAATATAAGATAATATGCAAATATAAGGAGGAATACAAAATGGCAAAGGCAAAGTTTGAAAGAAGCAAACCACACGTAAACATTGGAACAATAGGGCACGTAGATCACGGCAAGACAACATTAACAGCTGCAATAACAGCAGTACTCGCAACTAAAGGTTTAGCAGAAGTATCTAGGTTTGACCAAATTGACAAAGCACCTGAGGAAAGAGAAAGAGGAATTACAATAAATACATCACATGTTGAGTATGAAACAGATAATAGACATTATGCACATGTTGATTGCCCAGGGCATGCAGATTATGTAAAGAACATGATCACAGGCGCAGCACAAATGGATGGAGCAATTCTAGTTGTTAGTGCAGCAGATGGCCCAATGCCTCAAACAAGAGAGCATATACTATTAGCAAGCAGAGTTGGAGTAGGATATATAGTAGTATTCTTAAACAAAGCAGATATGGTAGATGATCCAGAATTATTAGAACTTGTTGAAATGGAAGTAAGAGAATTATTAAGTGAGTATGACTTCCCTGGTGACGACATTCCAGTAGTAACAGGATCAGCATTAAAAGCATTAGAAAACCCAACTGATGAAGAAGCATCAAAATGCATAGCTGAATTAATGGAAGCAGTAGATAGCTACATTCCAACACCAACAAGAGCAACAGATAAAGCATTCTTAATGCCAGTAGAAGATGTATTCACAATCACAGGTAGAGGAACAGTTGCTACAGGAAGAGTTGAAGCTGGGATACTTAAGGTTGGAGAAGAAGTAGAAATCGTAGGACTTAGCGAAGATAAAAGAAAAGTTGTATGTACAGGAGTTGAAATGTTCAGAAAACTTTTAGATCAAGCAATGGCCGGAGACAACATCGGAGCATTACTAAGAGGAGTACAAAGAACAGATATTCAAAGAGGTCAAGTACTTTCTAAGCCAGGTTCAATACATCCACATGATAAATTTGTAGGTCAAGTATATGTACTTAAAAAAGAAGAAGGCGGAAGACATACTCCATTCTTCGACGGATATAGACCACAATTTTATTTCAGAACAACTGATGTAACTGGATCAATAAAATTACCAGACGGAATGGAAATGGTAATGCCAGGAGATCACATAGACATGAATGTTGAACTAATCACTCAAGTAGCAATGGATGAGGGATTAAGATTCGCAATCAGAGAAGGTGGAAGAACAGTAGGTTCAGGAGTTGTTACTTCAATAGTTAAATAATAATTTACAATGTATTTATAACCATCAATTGATGAATTTCAATAATAATAAAAGCTTTTATTATTAAGGAGAAGAGGACGCTCTTCTCCTTTTAAATACAATAAAACTTTTGTATAAATATAAGCAGGAACCACAAATATAAAAATTATGAAATAATAGTGAAAAAATACTTGTCAAAGCAAAAGAAGTGTTGTATACTTTAGAAGTTGTATTGTGGTAACAGTGATGAGGTAAGAGGTTGCCGGACTTCCGGGTAATTCTTCACCGAGCATGTCCTGATCTTGAATCGGACGACGGGGTTCCTACGATTGTTTCATGCATTTATTACATGAAACACCCGGAGCAGTTTACAGAACATCCGCTGTTGCACGTAAGAAGTAGAGCGTGCGATGAAAAGGAGGAAATAATAATGATAAAACAAAAAATCAGAATTAGATTAAAGGCTTTTGATCACAACATATTAGATCAATCAGCTGAGAAAATTGTTCAAACAGCTAAAAGTACAGGAGCTAAAGTAGCTGGTCCAGTACCGCTACCTACAGAAAAAGATGTAATTACAGTGTTGAGAGCTCCACACAAGTATAAAGATTCAAGAGAACAATTTGAAATAAGAACTCATAAGAGACTAATAGATATAATTAGTCCATCACCTAAAACTGTTGATGCCTTAATGAGATTAGACTTACCAGCTGGTGTTGATATCGAAATAAAACTATAAGCGTACATATAAGTGCGATTAAGCGTATAAGTATAATTACTGTACGTAAGCATTAAATTAATATTACTAACTGTTATGATCACTAATGTGGTCCGCTAATAAGTAGGAGGTGTATTTTCATGAAAAAAGCAATAATGGGTAAAAAACTTGGTATGACTCAAATATTTGATGAAAATAAAAGAGTTGTTCCAGTAACAGTTGTTGAAGCAGGTCCATGTGTTGTTATTCAAAAGAAAACTATCGAAAATGATGGTTACAATGCAATTAAAGTTGGCTTTGGTGACATAAGAGAAAAGTTAGTTAACAAACCAATGCAAGGACAATTTGCTAAAGCAGGAACATCTTTAAAAAGATTCGTAAAAGAATTTAGAATGGAAGATATAAGTGCTTATGAAGTAGGTCAAGAATTTAAGGCAGATATATTTGCTGCTGGAGATAAAATTGACGTATCAGGAATATCTAAGGGAAAAGGATTCCAAGGTTGTATTAAAAGATGGAATCAGCATACAGGACCAATGAGTCATGGATCTAAATTCCATAGAGCAGTTGGATCAATGGGAGCATCTTCCGATCCATCAAAAACGTTTAAAAACAAACGTATGCCAGGTCATATGGGTAATGTTAGTAGAACAGTAATAAACCTTGAAATAGTTAAAGTAATGCCTGAAAAGAACATTATATTAGTTAAAGGTGGTATACCGGGACCTAACAAAGGCACAGTTGTAATAAGAAATGCTGTTAAAGCGTAACTTTAAAGAAAGGAGGATGCAGAATGCTTACATTAGATTTATTTAGTAAAGAAGGACAAAAGGTTGGAGATATTCAACTAAATGAAAATATATTTGGAGTTGAAGTCAACACAGATGCTATGCATCAAGTTGTAGTAGCACAACTTGCAAATAAAAGACAAGGAACTCAATCAGCTAAAACTAGAGCTGAGGTTCGAGGCGGTGGTATAAAGCCTTGGAGACAAAAAGGAACTGGTAGAGCAAGACAAGGTTCTATAAGAGCACCACAATGGATACATGGTGGTATAGTATTTGCTCCAAAGCCAAGAGATTACCGTATGTCTGTACCGAAGACAATGAGAAGAGTTGCTTTCAAATCAGCTTTATCAGCTAAGGTAGCTTCAAATGAAATGATAGTTATAGATAGTTTAGAATTTGACTCACCAAAAACTAAAGCAATGTTAGAGGTTTTAAAAGCTTTTGATGCTAAAAAAACTTTAATAGTTGTTGAAAAGTCAGAAGAAAATATCTATAAATCAGCAAGAAACATACCTGGAGTACAAGTATCACCAGTAAATAATTTGAATGTTTATGACATACTAAAGTATGAAAAATTCATAGTTACAAAGGATGCTGTATCTAAAATTGAGGAGGTGTATATATAATGAAGCTAACTAGCCATGATATTATAAGAAAACCGATAATTACTGAAAAAAGTATGGCTGTAATGGCGGAAAAAAAATACACCTTTATAGTTGATATTCATGCAAATAAAACTCAAGTTAAAAAAGCAGTAGAAGAAGTATTTGGAGTTAAAGTTGAAAATGTAAGAACACTAAGAAATATAGGTAAAACTAAAAGAGTTGGGGTTCACATTGGAAAAAGAGCTGACTTCAAAAAAGCTATTGTTACTTTAACAACAGAAAGCAAGACAATTGAGTTTTTTGATGGAATGTAATTATTAAGCAGGTATTGGCAGAGGCCAGATAAGCGAGAAAGAAGGAGGAAAGTCACATGGGAATTAAGAAATTTAGACCGACCACACCTTCAAGAAGAAATATGACTATGGCTGATTTCGCAGAAATAACAACAGATAAGCCATTAAAATCACTTCTTGTAAGCACAAAAAGATCAGGTGGTAGAAATAATCAAGGTAAAATAACTGTTCGTCACCGAGGTGGTGGAGCAAAACAAAGTTACAGACTAATAGATTTCAAGAGAACTAAAGATAATATTCCAGCAAAAGTTTCTACAATTGAGTACGATCCAAATAGATCTGCTTACATAGCTCTTGTTGCATATTCTGATGGTGAAAAAAGATACATAATTGCTCCAGTTGGATTAAAAGTTGGAGATGTAATTGTATCCGGTGCTGATTCTGATATAAAAGTTGGGAATACTCTTCCAATAATTAATATACCAACAGGTTCTACGATTCATAATATAGAACTACAGGTTGGAAAAGGTGCTCAACTTGTAAGATCAGCAGGTTCTTCAGCGCAACTTATGGCTAAAGAAGGAGAATATGCTCAAGTAAGACTTCCAAGTGGTGAAGTAAGATATGTTAGAGTAAATTGTAGAGCTACTATAGGAACGGTTTCTAATGTAACTCATGGTATTGTTA
Organism: Clostridium sp. CM028; assembly: GCF_030585565.1. Taxonomy (NCBI): domain Bacteria; kingdom Bacillati; phylum Bacillota; class Clostridia; order Eubacteriales; family Clostridiaceae; genus Clostridium; species Clostridium sp. CM028. The sequence continues at coordinate 2,663,678 of NZ_CP077766.1, forward strand.
ACATAGGTAAAGCAGGAAGAAAAAGACACTTAGGGTTTAGACCTACAGTCAGAGGTTCAGTAATGAATCCTTGCGATCATCCACATGGTGGTGGAGAAGGTAAATCTCCTATAGGTCACGCTAGTCCGATGACTCCATGGGGTAAACCGGCACTAGGATATAAAACTAGGAAAACCAAAAAATACTCTGACAAATTTATTGTCAAGGGAAAAAATAGAAAATAGTTTGAAGAGAATTTAAATTCTTTTTAAAACAATGGTTACGGTGTATGAAGGGAGGCCACAAAAATGAGTAGATCAGTTAAAAAAGGACCTTATGTACAAGAAGTTTTGTTAAACAGAATTAACGAAATGAATAAAAATGGCGAGAAAAAAGTAATAAAGACTTGGTCAAGAAGTTCTACTATTTTCCCGCAAATGATAGGGCATACTATCGCAGTACATGATGGAAGAAAACATGTACCAGTTTATGTTTTAGAAGATATGGTAGGACATAAATTAGGCGAATTTGCTTTAACTAGAACATTTAAAGGACACATTGTTAGAGAAAAAACAAGCAGAGTAAAATAGTGTGGAAGGAGGAGACAATCATGGAGGCTAAAGCTATAGCTAAATATGTGAGAACGTCCTCAATGAAAATCGGGATTGTTCTTGATTTAATAAGAGATAAAAATGTAAATGAAGCTTTTGCTATATTACAATACACTCCAAAAAATGCAGCTGAAGTAGTAACTAAAGTACTAAAATCAGCTGTAGCAAATGCAGAGAACAATTTAAATTTAGATATCAATAGACTATACGTTGCTAAGGCTTATGCATGTCAGGGTCCAACACTTAAGAGATTTAGACCGCGTGCACAAGGAAGAGCTTATAGAATAAGAAAAAGATCTAGCCATATAACTATTATAGTTACGGAAAGATCATAAGAAGGAGGGTTTTAGCGTGGGACAAAAAGTACATCCACACGGCTTTAGGGTTGGTGTAATAAAAGACTGGAGTTCTAAATGGTATGCAGATAAAAAGAATTTTGCAGATAATCTTGTTGAAGATTTTAAGATTAGAGAATTCTTAAAAAGTAAACTTTACACAGCTGGAATTTCTAAAATTGAAATTGAAAGAGCTGCTAAAAGAGTTAAAATCAACATACACACTGCTAAACCAGGAATGGTTATTGGTAGAGGTGGCTCTGGAATTGAAGTTATAAAGTTAGACATGAAAAAAATTATAACAGATAAGAATGTTTTAATTAACATAGTAGAAGTAAAACAAGCTGAAAACAACGCTCAATTAATGGCTGAAAATGTTTCTTCGCAATTAGAAAAGAGAATTTCTTTTAGAAGAGCAATGAAACAAACAATTCAAAGAGCTATGAGATCTGGCGTAAAAGGTGTTAAAATTTCATGTGGAGGAAGACTTGGCGGAGCAGAAATAGCTAGGACTGAACACTATCATGAAGGTACAATACCATTACAAACTTTGAGAGCTGATATAGACTATGGATTTGCAGAAGCAGATACAATATATGGTAAAATTGGCGTAAAAGTTTGGGTATATAGAGGCGAAGTTCTTCCTACAAAGAAAATCGTTAAGGAAGAAATAAAAGCGTAGAAGTGTAAGGAAGGAGGAATAAGACATGTTAATGCCTAAGAGATCTAAACATCGTAAGGTTCAACGTGGTAGAATGAGAGGAAAAGCTACAAGAGGAAACTTTATTGCATATGGTGAGTATGCATTACAAGCTATGGAATGTGGCTGGGTTAAAAGTAATCAAATAGAAGCTGCCAGAGTTGCTATCAATAGAGAAGTAAAAAGAGGCGGAAAGGTTTGGATAAAAATCTTCCCTGATAAGCCAGTAACTGAAAAACCGGCTGAAACTCGTATGGGATCTGGTAAAGGATCAGTAGAATATTGGGTAGCAGTTGTTAAACCAGGTAGAGTCTTATTTGAAATTGCAGGAGTAACAGAAGAAGCTGCTAGAGAAGCAATGAGACTTGCTTCACACAAACTTCCAATTAAAACTAAGTTTGTATCTAGAAAAGATTTTGAGGAAATGGGTGGTGAAGTCATTGAAGGCTAATGAATTAAAAGAATTAAGACAAAGTAATCCTCAAGATTTGCTAGTGAAAATGTCTGATCTAAAGGCAGAATTATTTAACCTTAGATTTCAGTTAGCTACAGGGCAACTAGAAAACCCTATGAGAATTAAACAAGTGAAAAAATCTATAGCCCAAATTAAGACCATTCTTAGGCAAGAAGAAATAAAAGCTTTTGAACAGTAAAACTGAAAGGAGGTTGCTCTTGTGGAAAGAAATAATAGAAAAACAAGAACAGGTAAAGTAGTTTCTGATAAAATGGATAAGACAATAGTTGTTGCAATTGAAACAAAAGTTCGTCACCCACTATACGGAAAAATACTTAACACAACAACAAAATTTAAAGCTCATGATGAAAAAAATGAAGCTAAAATCAATGATAAAGTTACAATTATGGAAACTAGACCATTGTCTAAAGATAAAAGATGGAGAATTACTGGAATAGTTGAAAAAGCTAAATAGTATTTCGGTCTAACAACTGAAAGGAGGGTATTTGATATGATACAACAGCAATCGAGATTAAAAGTTGCGGATAATTCTGGTGCAAAGGAAATTATGTGTATTAGAGTATTAGGTGGTTCTAAGAGAAAATGGGGAAACATCAGCGATACAATAGTTGCTAGCGTAAAAAGTGCAACACCAGGTGGAGTTGTTAAAAAAGGTGAAGTAGTTAAGGCAGTTATAGTTAGATCAGTAAAAGGATTAAGAAGAGCGGATGGATCATACGTTAAATTTGATGATAATGCAGCTGTTATCATAAAAGACGACAAAACCCCAAAGGGAACTCGTATATTCGGACCTGTTGCAAGGGAGTTAAGAGATAAAGACTTCAGTAAGATCTTATCATTAGCGCCTGAAGTTCTATAAGATAGGAGGTGTCTAACATGGCAGTTAAAAAAATGCACGTAAGAAAAAAAGATACAGTAATGGTTATATCAGGTAAAGACAAAGGCAAAATAAGCGAAGTCTTAGCTGTATACCCTAAAACTGGTAAAGTTTTAGTGAAAGATGTTAGTGTAATTACAAAACATCAAAAACCAAGCAAACAAAATATGCAAGGTGGAATAACTCACAGAGAAGCAGCTATAAATAGTTCAAAAGTTATGTTATATTGTACAAAATGCAAAAATGTAACAAGAATAAGTAGCAAAATTCTAGAAGATGGAACTAAAGTAAGAGTTTGTAAGAAATGTGTAGAAACATTTTAATTCCTGAAAGGAGGTTTAACATATGAGTTCAAGACTACAAGAAAAATATGATAATGAAGTAGTTCAAGCGCTAATGGAAAAATTCGGTTATAAAAATATAATGGAAGTACCAAAGCTTGAAAAAATTGTTTTAAATATGGGAGTTGGAGAAGCTAAAGACAATTCTAAAGTTTTAGATGCAGCTCTTAGCGATATGCAGATTATAGCGGGTCAAAAACCAATTATAACAAGAGCGAAGAAGTCAATAGCTAACTTCAAGTTAAGAGAAAATACTCCAATAGGTTGTAAAGTTACATTAAGAAAAACTCAAATGTTCGAATTTGCAGATAAATTAATGAACGTTGCATTACCTAGAGTTAGAGATTTTAGAGGAGCTTCTTCTAAAGCATTTGACGGAAGAGGGAATTACGCTATAGGGATTAAAGAACAACTTATATTTCCTGAAATAGATTATGATAAAATTGATAAAATTAGAGGAATGGATATAATATTTGTTACTACAGCAAAGACAGACGAGGAAGCAAGAGAGTTATTAAGATTCCTTGGAATGCCATTTGCTCAATAATAGGGAGGGAAACATATGGCACGTAAGGCTTTAATAGAAAAATGGAAAAAAGAACCTAAATTTACAACTAGAGCTTATACAAGATGTAGACTTTGTGGAAGACCACATTCTGTTTTACAAAAATTTGGTATATGCCGTATCTGTTTTAGAGAGCTTGCACACAAGGGAGAAATTCCTGGTTGCAGAAAAGCAAGTTGGTAATTAGAACATTCTAATGAAAGGAGGCACGAAAAATGGTTATGACTGACCCAATCGCAGATTTGCTAACACGTATAAGAAATGCAAATGTTGTTAGACATGAAATAGTAGAAATACCTTCTTCAACTATAAAGAAGGAAATTGCAAATATATTGCTTCAAGAAGGATATCTTAAAAACATTGAAGAGTATAATGATGGCGTTGTTCCAATGATGAGACTTGCAATGAAGTATGGTCAAAACAAGGAAAGAGTTATCACTGGACTTAAGAGAATATCTAAGCCAGGTTTAAGAGTATATTCTAAAAATGAGGATATTCCAAAGGTACTAAACGGATTAGGAGTTGCTATAATATCAACTTCAAAAGGTCTAGTAGCAGATAGAGATGCTAGAAAATTAGGTTTAGGCGGAGAAGTTATTTGTTACATTTGGTAATATAATAATTTTGATGCATAACAGTATTGAGTTATTATGTACATAGTAATAATAGATAATTCATGGAAAAACAAAATTGTTATGTGCCTAAAGTAAGATAGAGACTAAACAATTAAGAATTGGTTAGTATTTAAAAGGAACATACGAGACGTAGCAATTAATAATTGTTATGTGTCTAAAAAGAATACAGGAGGTGTAAGTATGTCGAGAATCGGAAGACTTCCAGTAGCTATACCTAATGGAGTGACTGTTGCAGTTTCACCAATGAATGTTGTAAATGTAAAAGGACCAAAAGGTGAGTTAACTCAAAGCATGAGTACTAAAATGAATATAGCTATGGAAGATAATACTGTAGTAGTTACAAGACCAAGCGATGTAAAAGAACATAGAGCTCTTCATGGATTAACAAGATCATTGATAAACAATATGGTTATTGGAGTAACAGAGGGATACCAAAAAACGCTTGAGTTAGTTGGTGTTGGTTATAGAGCTCAGTTAAAAGGCACTAAAATAACATTAAGTCTTGGATATTCACATCCAGTTGAAATAGATGCAGTTGCAGGAATCCAATTTGAATTACCTGATGCTAACAAAATTATAGTAAAAGGTACTGATAAACAATTAGTTGGAGCTGTTGCAGCAACAATAAGAGCTTGGAGAAAACCAGAACCTTACAAAGGAAAAGGAATTAGATATGCTGGCGAAGTTGTCAGACGTAAGGAAGGTAAAACAGGTAAATAAAGTAGGAAGGAGTGAATGATGTGTTCAAGAAGGAAGATAGACAAAAGTCAAGAGTTAAGCGTCATCTTAGAGTTCGTAAAAAGATCTCTGGTACAGCACAAAGACCTAGATTAGCTGTATATAGAAGTGAAAAGAACATATATGCTCAAGTAATAGATGATGTTGCAAGAATCACACTAGTTTCTGCTTCAAGCGTAGATAAAGCTTTTGAACAAAAGATAGGAAGCAATAAAGATGCTGCTAAATTAGTAGGAAAAATGATTGCTGAAAGAGCGCTTGAAAAAGGAATAGAAGAAGTAGTATTTGATAGAGGCGGATATGTATACCACGGTAGAGTGCAAATTCTCGCTGAGGGAGCAAGAGAAGCTGGACTTAAATTCTAAGAGAAGGAGGGAAACACATGAAAATAGATCCTAGCACATTAGATCTTAAAGAAAAAGTAGTTAATATAAACAGAGTTGCTAAGGTTGTTAAAGGTGGAAGAAACTTCAGATTCAGCGCACTAGTTGTTGTTGGAGACGAAAACGGACACGTTGGCGTTGGAATGGGTAAATCTGTAGAAATTCCTGAAGCAATTAGAAAAGGAATAGAAGATGCTAAAAAGAACTTAATAAATGTAGCTATGGTTGGAACAACTATTCCACATACTATTGATGGAAAGTTTGGTACTTCGGTTATACACATAATGCCAGGTGCTGAAGGTACAGGAATTTTAGCTGGTGGTCCAGTTAGAGCAGTTCTAGAATTATCAGGATTAAAGGATGTTAGAGCTAAATCTTTAGGCTCTAGTAATGCAAGAAATGTGGTTAATGCTACTATCGAAGGTTTAGCAGGTTTAAGAACAGTAGAAGACGTTGCTAAATTAAGAGGCAAGACCGTAGAAGAAATTTTAAGATAGGAGGGGAAAACCTTGGCTAAAGTTAAAATAACATTGGTTAAAAGCTTAATAGGTAGAAAGAAAGAACACATAGCTACAGTTAATGCTTTAGGATTAAAAAAAATAAGAAATAGTGTTGAGCACGAGGAAACTCCTCAGATCAAAGGTATGATAAACAAAATTATATATCTAGTAAAAGTAGAGCAAGTATAAAAAAGAGGAGGTGTTGACATGAAACTTCAAGATTTAAGACCTGCGGAAGGTTCCAAAAAATCTCCTAAGAGAATCGGTAGAGGTACTGGTTCAGGATGGGGAAAAACTGCAGGAAGAGGTCAAGATGGACAAAACTCTAGATCAGGTGGAGGAACAAGACCAGGATTTGAAGGAGGTCAGATGCCTTTATACAGAAGATTACCTAAAAGAGGGTTCACAAATATTTTTGCGAAAAAATATTCTTGTATAAATGTAGATAGACTGAATATGTTCGAAGATGGTACAGAAGTTACAACAGAATTGCTATTAGAGAGAAGAGTCATAAGAAAAGCATATGACGGAGTTAAGATACTTGGAAATGGTGATTTAGAAAAGAAATTAACTGTAAAAGTATCAAGATTTTCTAAAGGAGCAGCTGAGAAAATTGAAACAGCTGGAGGAAAAGTTGAGGTGATATAAATGTTATCAACCCTACGTAATGCCTGGAAAGTTCCTGATTTAAAAAAGCGTATGATATTCACGCTACTTATGGTTGCAATTATGCGGATGGGTATTTATATTCCTGTTCCTGGTGTAGATGCTAGCAAACTTGTAGACTTAACTAGTAATGGTGGAACTTTAATTAGTTTTTATGATATGATGTCAGGTGGTGCATTAAGTAAATTTAGCATTTTTGCTATGGGTGCTGGTCCATACATAAACGCATCAATTATAATGCAGTTACTCGTAATAGCAGTCCCGTATTTAGAGCAACTTTCTAAAGAAGGGCTTGAAGGACGTAAGAGAATACAAGATCTTACTAGATATGTTTCAATAGTGCTGGGTGCTTTACAGGCCCTCGGTATGTATGCAGTTATTGCAGGTACTGGAGCATTCTCAGATACATCTAGTTTAGCCATATTTTTAGTGATACTAACGATGACTACTGCATCAACATTTTTGGTGTGGATAGGTGAACAAATCACAGGTAAAGGTATAGGTAATGGTATTTCATTAATAATTTTTATTAATATTGTATCTGGATTACCTTCAACGGTGTATAAAATTGCTGAACTTCAGAAGGCAGGCACTGTAAATTTTGTAGAGGTTATGATGTTTATTGTAGTTGCTATAGCATTATTAATTGCAGTAGTAATAGCAAGTTTAGGTGAAAGAAGAATTCCAGTTCAATATGCTGGAAAAGCTGTTGGAAACAAGGTTTTTAAAGGACAATCAACTCATATTCCAATTGGTGTAACTGCATCTGGAGTTATCGGTATAATTTTTGCAATGTCAGTAATGACATTCCCAGAAACAATAGCACAGATTAAACCGACATCTTCAATTGCAAAGTTCATTGTAGGAAGTCCTTGGAGCATATTTGAAAGAAACAGTTGGAAGTATTCATTGGTGTATTTTGTATTAATAGTATTCTTTACATGGTTTTATACTCAGGTAACATTTAAACCAGATGAAATGGCTGAAAATATGCATAAATCATCAGGTTTCATACCAGGAATTAGACCGGGTGAGAATACAGCAACTTATATCGATAAGGTATTGACTAAGATTTCGATACTGGGAGGAACTTTTGCCGCTGTTATAGCAATATTCCCTATTTTTATAGAGGGATATACTCACTTTAAGGGAATATATTTTGGAGGTACAATGTTATTAATTATGGTGAATGTTGCTCTTGAGACTTTAAGACAACTTGAATCACAATTAGTAATGCGGCATTACCAAGGATTCCTTAAATAAATTATTACCAGGAGATGATACTATGAGAATAATCTTGTTAGGTCCTCCGGGAGCCGGAAAAGGAACGCAAGCAAAATCCATAAGTAATAAATTTTCCATACCACATATATCAACAGGGGACATATTCAGGAAGAATATTTCAGAAAAAACCCCTCTTGGAATTGAAGCTAAGAAACATATTGATAAGGGTCACTTAGTCCCAGATGAATTGACTATAGATATAATCAAGGATAGGTTAAATAATGAAGATTGTAGTAATGGATTTTTACTAGATGGCTATCCTAGAACTGTTAATCAAGGTGAAGCCTTAAAAACTTTATTAGACGGAAAGGGTAACACCCTTGATACAGCGTTATTAATAAAGGTGCCTAGAGAATTTATTCTAGGTAGAATGACTGGTAGAAGGGTTTGTCTTACATGCGGTGCTAGCTATCATATTACATTCAATCCGCCGAAAGTGGACGGAAAATGTAATTTGTGTGGAAGTGATATTGTACAAAGAGCTGATGACACTGAAGAAACCGTTAATGAACGGATAGACATATATGAGGCTCAAACACAACCATTGATAAAGTACTATGATGATAAAAACTTACTATCAGTAGTTGATGGGACGCTAGAAATTAACAGCGTGTTTGAAAGTATCTGTGGTATCTTAGAAGAAATAAAAAAATGATAAACATAAAAAGTGATATGGAAATTCAATACATGAGAAGTGCGGGTAAAGTGGTTTCAGAAGCTCTTGTAATAATTGAACAGGTAATAAAACCTGGAATAACCACTGCAGAACTGGATAAATTAGCTGAAGAGTTCATAGTAAAACAAGGTGCTAAACCATCTTTTAAGGGTTATTGTGGATTTCCAGCTTCCATATGTACATCTGTTAATGATGAAGTGGTTCATGGGATTCCATCTAACCGTATTTTACTTGAAGGAGACATAATTAGCATAGATTGTGGTGCCATATTAAATGGCTATCATGGAGATGCTGCTAGAACTTTTCCAGTAGGAAAAGTATCCAATGAAGCTACAATGCTCATTGAGGTCACTAAAAACAGTTTCTTTAAGGGTGTTGAAAAAGCTATAATCGGTAATAGATTATCAGATATATCTGCGCAAATTCAGTGTTATGCTGAAGGCCATAGATATTCTGTGGTTAGGGATTTTGTAGGTCATGGAATTGGTAAGTCAATGCATGAGGAACCAGAAATTCCTAATTATGGTGTTCCAAATAGAGGACCTAAGTTAGTTCATGGTATGGTACTTGCAATTGAACCTATGATAAATATAGGAAAGCATTATGTCAAAGTAAAGTCTAATAAGTGGACGGTAGTAACGCGAGATGGCAGTTTATCTGCACATTATGAAAATACTGTTGCTATTTTAAAAAATGGTCCTGAAATATTAACTTTGAACTAATAGAGGTGAATGATTTGGAGAAAAATAGCCTTATAGGTAAGGTAGTACATTCTAAAGCGGGAAGGGATATGCATAGAAATTTTATTGTGGTAGGAATACTAAATAACGAATATGTGTATATTTCTGATGGAGAGTTAAGAAAGATTGAGAAGCCTAAGAAAAAGAAGGTTAAACATCTAAAATTTACTCACACAGTAGCTGAGGAAATTAGAGATATAATTTTATCTAATAAAGAGGTTACTAATTCTAAAATTAAAATATTTTTGCAGTCTGCAGATATTGGTAAGGAGGTTTAATTACCTTATGTCAAAAGATGATATAATTGAAATGCAAGGTGTGGTATTAGAAACTTTGCCCAATGCAATATTTCAAGTTGAGCTTGAGAGTGGGCATAAAATATTAGCTCATATTTCAGGAAAGTTAAGAATGAATTTCATAAGAATATTACCAGGAGACAAGGTTACAGTAGAACTTTCCCCATATGATTTGACTCGTGGGAGAATAACTTGGAGAGACAAGTAATAAGGAGGGTTAGCTATGAAAGTAAGGCCATCAGTTAAACCTATGTGTGAAAAATGTAAGGTTATAAAGAGAAAAGGAAGAGTAATGGTTATCTGTGAAAATCCTAAACATAAACAAAAGCAAGGTTAATCGGTTTTATTTACAAATGATATTGAATTAAATATCAAAGCTAATATATTAATAAATGTTTATCATATCGTTTTTAATTATAGATGTGATAAATTATAACAACAATTACGTGGGAGGTGTAAACAGTAAATGGCAAGAATAGCAGGTATTGACCTACCAAGGGAAAAAAGAATTGAAATAGGTTTAACATATATATTTGGTATTGGTTTAACTAAATCACAGGGAATCCTTAAAACAACAGGAGTAAATCCTGACACAAGAGTTAAGGACTTAACTGAAGAAGAAGTTAATGAATTAAGAACATACATCACTAAGAACTTTATTATTGAAGGTGACTTAAGAAGAAGAGTTGCACTAGATATAAAAAGGTTAATGGAAGTTGGATGTTATAGAGGAATAAGACATAGAAAAGGTCTTCCAGTAAGAGGACAAAAAACTAAAACTAATGCTAGAACAAGAAAAGGCCCTAAGAAAACAATGGCGGGTAAGAAGAAATAGTAAGGAGGGAATGTAATGGCTCAAAAAGTTAAAAGAAGTAGAAGAAAAAAAGAAAGAAAAAATGTTGAGCACGGTTGTGCACACATAAAGTCTACTTTCAATAATTCCATCGTTACACTTACAGATGCAGCTGGTAATGCTTTATCTTGGGCAAGTGCAGGTGGATTAGGTTTTAGAGGATCAAGAAAGAGTACTCCATTTGCAGCTCAAATGGCAGCAGAAGCTGCTACAAAAGCAGCTATGGAGCACGGATTAAAGAGTGTTGACGTATTCGTTAAAGGACCAGGAGCAGGTAGAGAAGCGGCAATTAGATCACTTCAAGCGGCTGGATTAGAAATTACATTAATCAAAGACGTTACTCCAATTCCACATAATGGATGTAGACCACCGAAAAGAAGAAGAGTATAGTACTTAATATAGTAATTAGTAAATTAATTAGTAGAGTAAATAGGAGGTGTAATTTGAATGGCAAGATATACTGGAGCTACTTGTAGACTTTGTAGAAGAGAAGGCATGAAGCTAAACCTTAAGGGTGATAGATGCTTTACAGATAAATGTGCATTTGCCAGAAGAGGCTATGCACCAGGACAACATGGACAGAGTAAGAAAAAAATGTCTAATTATGGATTACAATTGAGAGAAAAACAAAAGGCTAAGAGAATATACGGAGTGCTTGAAAGTCAATTTAGAAGATACTATGAAAAAGCTGACAAGTTAAGAGGAATAACAGGTGAAAACTTATTAAGACTTTTAGAAGTTAGACTTGATAATGTAGTTTATAGATTGGGTTACGGAAATTCAAGACAAGAAGCTAGGCAACTAGTAACTCACGGACATTTCTTAGTTAATGGTAAAAAGGTAGATATTCCTTCTTACAGTTTAACAGCAAATGAAGTAGTATCTGCATGTGAAAAGAGCAGAGCTACTGAGAAGTTTAAGGTTTTCATTGAAAATCCTAAAGCTTTACCAAATTGGTTAGAAGCTAACTTAGAGAAATTTGAAGGAAAAGTTTTAGCACAACCAACTAGGGAAGATATAGATGTTCCTGTTAATGAAACGTTAATCGTCGAGTTATACAGCAAATAGTCATTAATATAGAATCAGTTGCCCTCATAATAGGTTGCCAATTAAAAAAGAGGAGGGTTTATTATGTTAGAGATAGAAAAGCCAAAAATAGAATGTGTAGAAACAGCTGAAGATGGTTCTTATGGTAGATTCGTAATTGAACCATTGGAAAGAGGCTATGGTATAACTTTAGGGAATGCATTAAGAAGAATTCTTCTTTCTTCATTACCTGGAGTTGCTACAAGTGCAGTTAAGATTGATACAGTACTTCACGAATTCTCCACTGTTAAAGGTGTTAAAGAAGATGTTACAGAATTAATTCTAAACATCAAAAGCTTAGCACTTAAAATGGAGGGAGAAGGTCCTAAAACAATTTATATTGATGCTAAAGGACCTGGAGTAGTTACTGGAGCAGATATTAATACTGATGGAGATATAGAAGTCGTTAATACCGATTTACATATAGCAACATTAGATGATGATGCTAAATTATACATGGAACTAACTGTTAACAAAGGTAGAGGATATGTGTCTATGAGTAAAAACAAGACAGATGAATTGCCAATAGCTACAATACCAGTAGATTCAATTTACACTCCAGTTAAGAGAGTAAATTTTGCTGTTGAAAACACTAGAGTAGGCCAGATTACTGATTATGATAAATTAACTATTGAAATTTGGACTAATGGAACAATTAGACCAGATGAAGCTATTGGTTTATCAGCTAAAATCCTTATCGAACACTTTAAGTTATTTATGACATTAACAGATCATGCTGATAATGTTGAAATAATGGTTGAAAAAGAAGAAGATAAGAAAGAAAAAGTTCTTGAGATGACTATTGAAGAACTTGACCTTTCCGTTAGAAGCTATAATTGCTTAAAAAGAGCTGGAATTAATACAGTTCAAGAACTAACAGAAAGATCAATGGATGATATGATGAAAGTTAGAAATTTAGGTAAGAAATCACTTGAAGAAGTTGAACAGAAACTTCAAGCTTTGAGTTTGAACTTAAAACTAACTGAAGAGTAAGGAGGAGAACACATGGCACAATATCGTAAATTAGGACGCGCCACTGATCAAAGAATTGCAATGTTTAGAAGTCTTGCAACTAATTTGTTGAAATATGGAAAAATTGAAACTACAGTAACTAGAGCAAAAGAAACTAGAAAATTTGCTGAAAGAATGATAACTCTTGGAAAAAGAGGAGATCTTCATGCTAGAAGGCAAGCACTTGCATTTATTACTGAAGAAAGCGTTGTTAAAGATTTATTTGAGAATATTGCACCCAAGTATGCTGAGAGAAACGGCGGATATACTAGGATAATGAAAATGGGTCCAAGAAGAGGCGACGCAGCAGAAATGAGCATAATAGAATTAGTATAGTTTGAGAAAAGGGGATTAAGTGGGAACAAACTTAATCCCCATTTTCATATTCATATTTATAAACGTAGGGAGTGACACTTATGGGTGAAAAAATGGTTATATGTAATAAACTTGTTTATAAGTACCCTCGAAGTGAAGATGAACAACCTAAAGTAGCCATAGATGGATTAGATTTAGAGGTTAACAAGGGTGAATTTTTAGTAGTATTAGGTCATAACGGCTCAGGAAAATCTACCTTTGCTAAACATGTAAATGCACTTTTAATACCAACTGAAGGGGAAATCTATGTAGATGGATTGCAAACCTCTGTAGAATCTAATCTATGGAAAATTAGGAATGTAGCTGGCATGGTATTTCAAAATCCAGATAATCAAATTGTTGCAACGATTGTAGAAGAAGATGTAGCATTTGGTCCAGAGAACTTAGGCCTAGATCCTAAAGAAATTAGACAAAGAGTGGATGAATCATTAAAAAATGTAAAAATGTACGAATATACAAAACATGCTCCACATTTACTTTCAGGTGGTCAAAAACAAAGGGTAGCTATCGCTGGTATTCTTGCTATGAGGCCGAAGTGTATTGTTTTTGATGAACCAACAGCTATGCTTGATCCATTTGGGAGAAAAGAAGTTATTAGAACTATTAAAGAAATAAACAAAAAACATGGCATAACAATAATTTTAATAACCCACAACATGGAAGAATCAGTAGAAGCTGATAGAATTGTAGTTATGGATAGTGGCAAAATCGTAATGAATGGAAAACCTAAAGAAATATTTAGAAATGTACCTGTTATGAAAAAAATAGGTTTAGATGTTCCAATGGTGACAGAACTAGCGTATGAACTTAAGCAAAGTGGTATTAATATAGAAACAGATATATTAACTATAAATGAGATGGTGAATGCATTATGTCAATTAAAATAGAAAACTTAACGTATATATATATGCCAAAAACTCCTTTTGAAAAAAAAGCTATAGATAATGTATCTATAGAAATAAAGCAAGGGGAATTTGTAGCACTAATTGGGCATACAGGTTCAGGGAAATCTACCCTAATACAACATATAAACGGACTGTTAAAACCAACATCAGGTAGAATATTAGTAGACGACATAGATATAACAAACAAAAATGTGAAATTGACAAACATAAGAAAAAAGGTTGGACTAGTATTTCAGTATCCTGAATATCAACTTTTTGAAGAAACTATTGAAAAAGACATTGCTTTTGGGCCACAAAATTTAGGCTTAGATAATGATGAAATAAACAAAAGAGTTCAGCGAGCTATGAAAATTGTTGGACTGGATTATGAAGAGTATAAGGACAAATCACCTTTTGAAATAAGTGGTGGTCAAAAGAGAAGAGTAGCTATTGCAGGAGTAGTGGCTATGCAGCCAAAGGTCTTAATTTTAGATGAACCAACTGCAGGACTCGATCCAAAAGGAAGAGACGATATCTTAAGTAAGCTTGTTGAATTGTACAACCAAAATGACATGACTATAATTTTAGTATCGCATAGTATGGAAGATGTGGCCAAGGTTGCAAATAGAATTGTAGTAATGGATAAAGGAAAGTGTATTCTAGACGGGTCGCCACAGAAGGTATTTAGTGAAATAGAATTATTAGAAAGTGTAGGTCTAGCAGTGCCACAGGCAACATACTTAATTAGGGAACTACGTAATAAAGGATTCGATTTATCACAAGATATATTTACCTTAGAAAAAGCTAAACAAGAATTGCTTAGAATATTAAAAAAGAATTAGTATAAATTTTTTGTATTAAGAAGACATCATATATAAAGCAGTAATATGTGCTTCTTTCAGCACAGTGGAGGAATTTGTATGATCAAAGATATTACAATAGGTCAATATATACCAGGGGAGTCTTTTGTACATAAATTAGATCCAAGATTTAAGATACTAATATCCCTTTTGTTTATTGTGGACCTATTTTTGGTAAATAATTTTATAGGCTATTTATTTATAATTATATTTCTTTTGGCCACAATAATAATAGCTAATTTGTCATTTAAGTACATTTATAATGGGTTAAAGCCTATTTTAGTTTTATTACTTATTACAGCAGTATTAAACATTTTTATGACTAGCGGGAAAGAGTTAAATTTAATTTTTCACTATGGGTTTATAAATGTTTATAAAGAAGGTCTAATAGTTGCAGCGTTTATGATTCTTAGACTTGTGTTTTTAATTATGGGAACATCAATATTGACATTGACTACATCTCCAATAGAGTTAACAGATGGCATAGAAAATCTTTTAAATCCATTTAAAAGAATAGGCGTGCCAGCCCATGAGTTAGCAATGATGATGACTATTGCATTAAGGTTTATTCCCACTCTTATGGATGAGACTGATAAAATTATGAAAGCACAAATGGCAAGAGGTGCTGATTTTGAGTCTGGGAATTTGATAAGTAGAGCAAAAAGTTTAATCCCTATTTTAGTACCCTTGTTTATAAGTTCTTTTAGACGGGCTGATGAATTAGCAATGGCTATGGAATCAAGATGTTACAAAGGTGGAGAAGGAAGAACTAGAATGAAACAACTAAAGATAACAAAAAAAGATTATGTTGCAAGTTTTGCTTTTACACTGTTGTTTATTATTACTATTGTTAGTAGAACATAATATTCTACTAAAGTGCAAAGGATTATTAAATCCTAGGTATAAATAGAAAAGGACGTGGAATAGTGAAAAATATAAAGCTCATAATAGAATACGATGGAACAAACTATTCAGGTTGGCAAAGGCAAAAGCAAAATAATGTTAGAACTATTCAAGAAAAAATAGAGCTTGCTATTGAAGAGATTACAGGTGAAAAAACTCAAATTACGGGGTCTAGTAGAACAGATGCCGGAGTTCATGCAAAAGGGTATACAGGAAACTTTTATACTGATAGTAAAATATCTGCGGAAAAATTCACAGGAGCTATAAATAGTAAGCTCCCCTTAGATATTGTGATTTTACATTCTATTGAGGTTCCATATGAGTTTCATTCAAGGTATAATAGTAAAGGGAAGCGGTACAGTTACACTATACTTAATAGGCGAGAGTCTGTTGCCGTAGGACGTAATTACATATATAACCATAAAGAGATATTAGATGTAGATGCTATGAAACTAGGGGCGTTATATTTTATAGGTACTCATGATTTTTCTGCATTCAAAAATCTGGGCAGTTCGGTTAAAACTTCTGTACGAACTATTTCGCAACTAGATATAATAAAGGATGAAGAACTTATAAAAATATATATTGCTGCTGACGGATTCCTTTATAATATGGTTAGAATAATAGTTGGAGCGCTAATTAGGGTTGGAGAAGGAAAAATTAAACCTAATGAAATTAAAGATATAATTGAGTCAAAAGAGAGAGCAAAGGCTGGAAAATCTGCTCCACCCGGGGGATTATGTTTGGAGGAAGTTTTTTATTAAAATAAAAATCAATAAAATTCAAACAGCACGTGTAAAAACATTGACACACCCGGTAGAATGTATTATACTTATTAATGTTTGTATAAAATATCGTGTATAAGATCCACTAGCCCCGGATCTTTAGCATAGGAAGTTAATTGTTAAAAGTTCAGGGAGGGAAAATAATGAAATCATACTTAGCAAAACCACTAGAAGTAGAAAGAAAATGGTTCGTTGTAGATGTAGAAGGAAAAGTTTTAGGAAGAGCAGCTAGTCAAATAGCAGCTATATTAAGAGGAAAGCACAAACCAACATTTACACCACATGTTGATACAGGTGACTTTGTAATTGTAATAAATGCTGATAAGATAGTTTTAACTGGTAAGAAATTAGACCAAAAAATGTTAAGACATCACTCTTTTTATCCAGGTGGATTAAAAGAAGTTCCATATAGAATAGCAATAGTTAAAAAACCTGAGTTTATTTTTGAAGAAGCAGTAAGAAGAATGCTTCCAAAGGGACCATTAGGTCGTCAAACACTTAAAAAATTAACTGTATACAGAGGATCAGAACATAAAAATGAAGCACAAAATCCAGAACCATTAGTGCTTAAATACTAATTAGATTCGGAGGGAGGATACATAATGGCAAAGGTTCAATATATAGGAACAGGAAGAAGAAAAAAATCAGTTGCTAGAGTAAGACTTGTACCTGGCGAAGGTAAAATTGTTATAAACAAAAGAAACATAGAAAATTATTTTGGATTAGAAACTTTAATTCTTATAGTTAACCAACCTTTAGTATTAACTGGAACTAAAGATAAATTTGATATTCTAGTTAATGTAAATGGTGGTGGATATACAGGTCAAGCTGGAGCAATAAGACACGGTATTTCTAGATCTTTATTAAAAGCTGACGAAACTTTAAGACCAGAGCTTAAAAAAGCAGGATTTTTAACAAGAGATCCAAGAATGAAAGAAAGAAAGAAATACGGCCTTAAAAAAGCAAGAAAAGCATCTCAGTTCTCAAAGAGATAGTCTTTATAAAGTCAAAAATCCCTCAAACAATCATGTTTGGGGGATTTTATTTCTTTTAAACTTATAAAATGATTTAAAATCACCTATAACTGACAAATGTTTAGAAAGTTATCTATTAAAAAAGACTATATGGATAATATCTATGTTGGTTCATATTCGCCGATCTCATTGAAAAAACGTATTTTTCGAATCTGTCATTTAAAATACTCCAATTTATATTTTCAATAAATGTAGAAATATATTTTTTCTTATCTGTTCCAAAATCCATGAAATATGCATGCTCATAAACATCCATTACTAATATGGGGAAAGATTGCCATACTGCTCCAGTATCGTGTGAATCGCTTCCTATTATGTGTAATTTGCTATCAAGCGAATCAATAGAGAGAACTACCCAACCTCTCATGGATAATCCTACATTTGTAAGATAGGAGATAAAATCATCATAGGTCGCAAACTGATTTATTATAGCATTAAATATGGGACCATAAGGGGTGTTACTTCCCCCAGTCATGTTTTCAAAATAAAGGTTGTGAAGCTTTACCCCATTCAGTGCATATGTTTCGCCCAGTTTTAAACTGCGCATTTTGGAATAAGTGGCATTGCTATCAGTATAATTACCGGGTATATAGGGAATGTTCCAAATTTCATTTAATTTGCTTACGTAACCCGAATATAGTTTGTAATGCTCATCTAGCTGCTTCTTGGAAAAGCCATTCACCGATTTAAAATCAAAAATGTAAGGCTTTAAATTGTACATTAGATCACCTCTATAAAATATTTTATTCCATTATATTTTAATTATATGATATGTAATGGAAATTTATTATAATATTATTTTATATGGATAGTTAAATCATCTCCTGTGGAGCTGCAACAGCTTTGAAGAAGCTGCATTGACGGCTTTAGAAGGAGCTTTATACTCCTACTGAAGTTTTTATTTGTTAGGGTATATAACTACCACTTATAGAAGTGGGAGACTTCCCCTCTGGAATGTCGTTAAAAGTAAATACCTCATATGTTATGTTTGTGTTAAGTTTTTTAAAGTCTATGTTAAATATGTCGTAAATTACTTAACATAAAGTATAAACCTATAGTATTATTTGTGTGAATGATTAAAATACTTATAATACATTAGACATGGAGGAATTTTATGCAGGCTATAAATATGGTTATAGGCCTTTTCGGAGGCGTCGGGTTATTCTTATATGGAATGAAAATGATGGGTGATGGGTTAATAAATGCATCAGGTGAAAAACTCAAAAAGATATTTGATAAAATAACATCTAATCCTATTAAAGGTGTAGCTACAGGAGCTGCAATAACAGCAGTTATTCAAAGCAGTAGTGCAACTACAGTAATGGTAGTTGGTTTTGTTAATGCAGGACTTATGGACCTATATCAGGCAGCGGCGGTAATTATGGGAGCGAATGTTGGAACCACTATAACAGCGCAGCTAATTGCATTTAAACTTGATAATATAATGCCAGTATTTTTAGGAATAGGTTCTTTAACAATATTATTTTCAAAAGATAAAAAGGGTAGGGAAACAGGCAATATTATATTAGGCTTTGGTATTCTTTTCTTAGGAATGGAATTAATGAAGAATGCTATGTCTCCACTAGCTAATTCGCCAGCTTTTGCAACTTTAATAATGAAATTGGAAGGAAATACTATCTTAGCAATTTTAACAGGAGTACTTATGACTTCAGTACTCCAAAGTTCTTCTGCGTCCACGGGTATTTTAGTAGCATTAGCTTCTACATCAGCACTGCCACTCGGAGTGGCGGTACCAATTTTATTTGGTAATAATATAGGCACATGTATAACGGCTTTATTATCGAGTATAGGAACGTCTAAAACAGCAAAGAAAGCAGCTCTAATACATCTGTTTTTTAATATATTTGGTACATTAATTTTTATTCCACTAATAAACCCAGTAATACAACTTGTACAAGTTATAACACCGGGTGGGAGTATAGGTATAAAAAGACAAATTGCGAATGCCCATACAATATTTAATATAACAAATACCATAATTATGGTGCCATTTATTAGATATCTCGTTTTACTTGTTAACAAGATTATACCTGGAGAAGATGAAGTTGTAATAATGGGGGTTAAGTATATAGATGATAGATTACTAGAGACACCAGTTATTGCGGTTGGGCAAACATCGCAAGAGGTAGTTAGAATGGCTAACTTAGCAAAAGAAAATGTACAGCTTGCTATGGAGTGTTTTACTAACAATAACGAAAGTAATATAAGAACTGTTTATGAAAATGAAAAATTAATAAACTTACTTGAAGATGAAATTACATCATATTTAGTAAAGCTTTCATCAACACAATTATCGGAGGAACAAACTAAAATAGTAACTTCTATGTTCAATGTAGTAAATGATATAGAGCGTATAGGAGATCATGCTGAAAATTTAGTGGATTTAACTAGTGAAAAGATTCAAAAGAATTTGAAATTCTCAAAAGAAGCTATAGAAGAGTTAGATGGAATGTATAAATACATAGTAAATGCCCTAGAAATTAGTATTGAGAGTTTTGAAAACAATGATATTATGAAAGCAGAATCCGTTATGGCAATAGAAAGTAGAATTGACAGTTTAGAAAACGAATTAAGATCATCACATATAAGAAGATTAAATAGTAGCGGATGCGGGGCTACAGTTGGGACAATGTACCTAGATATTATTAGCAATTTTGAAAGAATAGGAGATCATGCAACCAATATCGCAGAAGTGGTAATAAACAAATAATCATAATTTATATAAGTGAAATATATTTACATAGAACTTGAGGAAAGCAGAAAGCAGTCGCTATAATTTTTAGCGGGTGCTTTTTGTTTTCCGTTAAATTGTAAATATAAATACTGCATATAGATTTTTATAAAAAAGGATCTAAAGCAAATATGAAAATACTAATAAATCATCTGCAAGTTGAATAAAGTTAACATATATTAATAAATAAAAGGGTGGATGAATTGAGGTATAAAAATAACAAATTAGTAGCAATTATCATAGTAATCATTGTAGGGATGGTAGGCTTTATAGGCGTAAATCTAAGCTTTTCAAAAGAAACTATGAATGCTAGTAAAGGGAATAAAAAAATACTCATCGATGCCGGACATGGAGGGATGGATGGTGGCACAAGCTCTCAAAATGGTACTGTAGAAAAAGATATAAATTTAAGTATAGCAAAAAAGCTTAAAGAGAGCTTAAAAAAAGCAGGATATGAGGTAGTTATGACAAGAGAAGAAGATACAGGATCTTATTCAAAAAGTGGAACTATAAGGTCAAATTACAATGAAGATTTAAAAAATAGATGTGATTTAAAGAAATCAAGTAATTGTGACATGTTAATTAGCGTTCATTTAAATTATTTTTCACAGAGTAAATATTATGGAGCACAAGTATGGTACTCAGATTATAAAGATAGCGTTACATTAGCTAGTACAATTCAAAAAAACCTTAGGGTAGATTTGGATCCCAATAATAAGAGAATACAGAAGCCTGCTAAAAATGCTTACAAGTTATTAAGGGTGAATGACAATATGCCAAGCGTTATAGTGGAATGTGGATTTTTATCAAACAATGAAGAAGAACAAAAATTAAAGTCAGATGAATATCAAAGAAAAATTGCAGACTCCATAAGCAAATCTGTAGACGAGTTTTTTAACAGTAATCCAAAAGAGTAAATAAGTATAATGGAGCAAGTTTGGACTAGTTTGAATAATAATACTTATTTAAATGTGGGTAACCTAAAAAGGCATATTATTTTAGAAATATGCTTTTTGGTTTGTAATTAAATTTTCATAATAATACAGCTTTGAAGATGACGATGAACAGATTTAAAAAGGATAATTTAATTGCTAATCGTAGGCTATAGAAGAGGTTTCATCAATAAAAGTCCACCATGTAGGGCCTGGCATTAGTGAAATAGGGTCTCCTTTTCGGTCTGTAATATTTATTTTAGAATTATTCTTCCTATCCCATTTAATATCTTGAGCTTTTCCGCTACAAAACAATAATCCGGTGCCACAAGATTCAGATGAAGCTAAGGTTTCATCATTTACAATGTTACCGTGTACAAATTGCACAATAACATTAGTTAGCTTTACAGGAGTATTATTATCATTATCAATGTTTAAGCCTCTATAATGATAATACTCTCCATTTTGATATAAAAAATTTGAAGATGAATCTTCATTAAAACTTATAAAAATGGAAGTTGCATTGATACCTTTAAGGGCTTTTGTTTCAACGTTATTGGAAAATTTTAATATTGGTAAATATGAATTACAATAATCTTTTAAATTAATTGTTGAACTAACATTTTTAGCACTTTCTTGGCTAAACATAGCTTTATAAGTAAGGCCATTAGACTTACTTAAAAACTCAAGGATCAAATCTGCATTACTAAGTCCCTTAATAGATGGTTCATTAGTAGTATTAATAAAAGTTGCAATTTTTTTGAGCTGGGCAGAATAAGTTTTAGAAACTCTTTCACCTGTATATTTTGGTGTAGTTATTTGATCATGTAAATTAAGGTAACAAATATGCATAGTAAACCTATAAACAAATAGTGAAAGAACTAATACTAAAATAGAACTTAAAAAATATATGATAAAAGTAAAATTTTTCTTTGCCATAAGGTCCTCCCATAGTGTCTATATATAATATTTTAATAGTCTTATTTAACTAGGAACAGGTCGTAAGTAGTAAAATTATTAGAAGATTAACGAGATTTTCTTTATTCAGAGAACCTCTTTATAATTAGTGGCATTAATATCATAATATGAAATAATTAAAATTTTAATACAAAATAATAATATATTTTGTATTATTATTAATCTAATTATATTAAAAAAAATAAATCCTGTGATATAATTAGATTAATCATAAGTACAATCAAAGTATAAGTAAGAATAAAAAAACACAATATAATAATGCTATAGTGAAAAAGATGTTAGGAACATAAAAATAAATAACGATACAAAGGTATTTCGGACATTTTTAAGATTTGGTTTGGGTATACTAATTCTGAAATGTGTATATAAATTTAGAAATTTTACAACAATGACAGTTATACAAAAAAAATTTAAATCCAACAGATTTAAGTTTGAAATATTATTGACTAGTAAAATAATAAGGTATACAATTAAGCTATAAATATACCCTGGTGGGGTATAATAATTGGAGGTAATAATATGATTAAAGAAGTTAATGATAAAAATTTTAATGAGGAAATTGGAAATTCAGATAATATAGTTGTAGTTGATTTTTGGGCGCCTTGGTGTGGACCTTGTAAAATGTTGACTCCAGTAATTGAAGAATTAGCAAAGGAAATGGGAACAAAAGTTAAATTTGCAAAAGTAAATGTAGATGAGAGTCCTATGATATCATCAAAGTATAAAATTTCAAGTATTCCAACAGTTATGGTATTTAGCAAAGAAGCAGTTAAAGAAACTATGGTAGGATTCAGACCTAAAGCAGACTTAAAGAAAATAATAGAAAATCATATATAAAATATTACAGCACTAAAAATGATGATTGATATGGTAATAAAGTTAAATAAAGTAATGTAAGTATTAAATAGAAATGTTTGGAGATAGATATTTTAAATTTTTATAATTTAAATAAATATCTCCATTTTCTAAGTGAAGAATTTTTATTTATCATAGGGACAAATAAGTAGAATGGCAGATACTAGGATGAAAACATAAGGAGGAGAAATTATGGGTGAGAGATATGATATAGCTATAATTGGAACAGGCCCAGCAGGCCTTGAAGCAGCTATTAGTGCTAAAATTAGAAATAAAAACATAATAATTTTTGGAAGCAAAGAATTAAGTCCAAAGCTAGTAAAAGCAGCAAAGGTAAACAATTTTTTAGGGTTCTATAACGTTTCAGGAAAGGACCTTAAGAATGAATTTGCAGCACATGTTGCTGCCATGGGGATAGGTATTGTAAATGAGAGAATAAATAATGTTTATGCCATGGGGGATTATTTTGCTTTGATGGTAAATGAAAAAATATATGAGGCTAAAGCAATAATTTTAGCTACGGGGATAGAATACACGAAAGCATTAAAAGGAGAAGAAGAGTTTTTAGGAAAAGGAGTAGGGTACTGTGCTACTTGCGATGCTCCATTATATAAAGGAAAAACAGTTGTTATAGTCGGATATAATAAAGAAAGTGAAGAAGAAACTAATTATGTAAGTGAATTGAGTGGAAAAACATATTATATCCCTATGTACAAAGGGGAATACGATTTAAATTCTAACGTGGAGATAATAAAAAATAAGCCTTTAGAAATAGTTGGTGAGGATGTGGTAACTAAGGTTATTTTAGAGAAGGGCGAGATAACTACAGATGGAATTTTCATGCTAAGAGATAGTGTGTCTCCTAGTCAATTGGTGCCAGGTCTTGAAATCGAAGAGGGACATATAAAAGTTGATAGAAGTATGAAAACCAATATAGAAGGATGTTTTGCAGCAGGCGACTGCATAGGTAAGCCATATCAGTATATTAAGGCTGCAGGTGAAGGATTAGTAGCAGCATTAAGTGCAGTTACCTATTTAGATAAAGAACATAAAAATAAATAAGATAGATGCTGACTATTTATTTTTATGTTATTAACAATAAAATTAGGTAGCTAACTGTAGTTAGAACTAGCTGTAGCTAGAATTAACTAAAGTGAGCTACCTGGCTGTAGCTTATAACTACAGTTTTTTTTTATTTAACTACAAAGAAAACATGATTTCCTATAGTTTTTACATTTGTTTTTTTTATACCTATCATCCACTGAGAAGTAGATATTTCAGGGTTATAAAAGAAAACAGCATTATATGTAGGATCTTTACCTTTTAATGCATCTAATACAGCAGTGTAACAAGCAGAATCGGGAATAACATTCGCTTTGCCATTGTGAATTATTTTCCCATCTTTAACACAAGAAAAAGCGTTTTTTTGATTTATAACACCAGAAATAGATTTTGGGAAATGACCATCACGAGCACGATTTAGTATAACGGATGCTACTGCGAGTTTGCCGATATCAGGTTCACCACAACTCTCGGCGTATACAACTTGCGACATTAAATAAATGTCGTTATCAGTAATGTAAATTGAGCTATTTGACTGTTTAAATACTGCTACTGCTTCTAGTTTATCGTTATATAAATCTTTAATTTCTGAATCAAATGAGTATAAATTTTTACCATTTACTCTTAAACTAGGCAATACTAATAATAATGTTAGCATACAAGATAAAAAAGCAAATTTTTTCATAGTATCTCTCCTTTTGCCTACGGAGTTAGCTGACGGGTTCGGGAAAGGTTTAACCTACACAATAAGTGATTCACCCCAAATGCTTGGTTCCTCCGTATTTTTTACTTCGGCTAATAATAGTGTGACCAAGAGTACGAAAATAATACGCTAAATTTTTATATTATAACGAAAAACAATGAAGTTATAAAATATATACGTATTTATTTATTATTCTTTAGCTGAGTATAGACTTTAATAAAATCATTATAAGAACGTTCCACTTGTGTAAATAGCACATTAGAAGAATTGTATAGAGCATCTAATGCGGCGGTGTCTACAGCCGTACTTAAAGTTTGAACTTTCTCACTTGTTAGCGCAAGTTTAAAATCCCTTAAATAGCTTTCCTGGTTATCTAATAAAAGTTTGAAGGATTCATAAGTAGTAATAGCCGCAGGAGGCACAGATAAACCTTTAAATGTAGTTTGCATTTCGCTTAATTTTGTAAAATCACTATCTACTAGCGACAAAAGGTCATCATAGGATATCTCTTTTTTTCTCGCTTTTATTACATTTGAGTAAAAATCAGTTTTAGCATCTAAAAAATCCACGGATAAGCTATCAGTTTTATTGATAAATTCCTGAGTTTGTTCCGATTTAATATCTGTTTCTTTTCTTATCATTACGGCGCTATAACTGTAATTAAGTACATTATCAATGAAGACTAAAGATGTTCTTGGCAGTGTTATTTCAATATTACGAATATCTACTAAGGAGTAAAAATTCATGCAATCATTTCTAAAGGTTTTAAGATCCTCCACGGATTTTTCTACATCTCGACCAGAAGGATTATTTAAAATTGCTAGTGTTTGTCTGTATATTAATAGGTTTTTGTCTAAGCCTGATTTTAAATTTTCATGATCTTTTTTATATTTCGCGGTAGGTTCTGAATTTGATAAATTATCGCGGAGCTTAGCTAAATCTTTAATAATACTAGGCAATTGTTCTTTGGCATAACCAACATCTATTGTTTGACCACTATTAAACTGTCCTGTATTGTTATTAACTGTATTAATAATATTAATATTAGTTATTAAGGCAGTTTTATAGGAATCATATACCTTATTTATAGATTTGTAATAGATAGTTAAGGAAATACCTATGGAGATCATGATAATAGATAGAAAAAGTATGATTTTAAATGTTTTTCTTTTGTTATTAGTATCTATAATATCTACATTTTCTTTTTGCTCGTTCAAAAAAACTCACTCCCTTATTATTTGTCTTGTATTCATATATTAATTTAATACATATATTATTCTAGTTTAGTTACAGAATTATACTCTTAGAATGTAAAAGTGGTATATGTTGAATAAAATTACTTTGAAATGTGTGCTTAATTGTTATAATAAAATTAAATTATAATATATACTAATAAAGCAAATCATGGTGTATAATTGTAAATAGGAGTTTTAGTAGAGGGGTGTGGGCTTTATGGAAGTATTTAAATTAATGATAAGCACAATCAAAAATATAAGCATATTTTCAATTTTGGATATATTAGTGGTGGCGTTTATATTCTATAAAAGTTACATGCTAATGAAAGAAACAAGAGCTATACAGTTATTAAAAGGAATGATTTTTATTTTTGTGCTTATTCCGATAAGCCAATTGCTTAATTTAACAGTATTAAATTGGGTTTTAAATAAGACAATAACAATTGGTGTTTTGACTATTGTTATCATCTTTCAACCAGAAATAAGAAGGGCGTTAGAGCACATCGGAAGGACCGCTTTTGCTGATAAACACGTATTTGAAGATGAACAAATAATGGAGAAGGTTATAACTGAAATTGTCAATGCCGTTGAAATTTTATCAAAAAGTAAAACAGGGGCACTAATAGTAATAGAACAAAGGACAGGTATTGCAGAAATTATTAAAACAGGAACCGCATTGGATGCTGTAATATCTACAGCTTTACTAGAAAATATATTTGTAGTTAATACCCCCCTTCATGATGGGGCTACAATAATTAGAAATGATAGAATAATCGCGGCAGGATGTTTTCTGCCTTTAACAAATAATGATGTAATAAGTAAGAAACTAGGGACGCGGCATAGAGCGGCAATAGGAATAACAGAAACTTCAGATGCTCTAACAATAATAGTATCAGAAGAAACAGGAACTATATCTATAGCAATGAATGGAAGATTGCTAAGGAACTATGACAAGGATAAGCTTAAAAAAATACTTCTTCAAATAATAAAAAGAAGACAAACTAAAAAAATAACCTTAAAGGAGAGAGTAAAGGCATGGATAAAAACGGAAAACAAGAATTTATAATTAAAATTTGCTGCGTAATAGCTGCCTTTGCTTTATGGCTTTTTATATCAAGCACAGAAAATCCACTTACTGCTTATAAGCTTCAAAACATACCTGTACAGCTTTTAAATACAAATGTATTAACCCAGTCAAATCTCGTTTTAGTACCAGGGCAAGATTTAACAACATCCATAAATATCAAAGGGGCTAGTACTAGTATAATTTTGGGTAAGAAAGCAGAAGATTTCACATTAGTTGCAGATTTAAGTGCATATGCTCTTAAAACTGGAGAACAAATGATTCCTATTGAAATAAGAAAAAGCCCTAATAATATAACAGTGGTAAATAGTAATGGTCTTTTTATAAAGGTAAACTTAGATAAACGGATTGAATCTAATCTACCTATAAATGTAATTACAAGTGGAAAACCCAAAGAAGGCTTCTATGCATCTGAACCAGAAATATCCCAAAGTAATGCTAAAGTAGTAGGTGGGTCAAAGTTTGTAAATGTAGTGAAAAAAATATTAGTAGAAGTTAATATACAAGACGTGGAATCAAATATTGCAAAAACATACACGCTTAAACCAGTAGATGAAGAAGGTAAGGAAGTAAAAGGAGTGGTTGTAAACCCAGTTCAGATAGATGTTAAGATTCCTATAAGGAAGACTAAGTCTGTAGGAGTAACGGTGAAAACCATAGGAGTTTTGAATCCTAATTTTACGCTAAAGAGCATAAAAGTGCAACCAGAACGGTTTGATGTAACAGGAAGTGTAGATGCACTTAAACAAGTGGAAAATTTAAACACGGAAGCTATTGACCTAAGTAAAATAAACAAAAGTACTACGATGAATGTTAAAGTATTAATTCCAGGTGGATTAAGTTTAGTTAGTGGTACTGCTTTAGTTAAGGCTGAGATTAATTTAGATGAGGTAGTGAAAAAGAATATAGATGAGGTAGTGCAAAAAAAACTAAGTCAAGACATCAAATATATTAATTTAGATGAAAAATATCAAGTGAAACTCGAAAAAAATAATGACTCACTACTGGTTTCAGGTACGCAGGCCGTTATGGATTCTTTGGATTTGACAAAAATTAGCGCCGTAGTAGATTTAGCTAATTTAGTAGAAGGAGAACACTCTGTGAAAGTAGTGGCAAGTATGCCAGAAGGAGTAAATTTAATATCACAAGACCAAGATAAAATATTAGTAACTATTACGAAGAAACAAACGGAGGTAATGACAGGAAATGACAATAAGAGTGAATAACATAGTCCTAGATATAGACGATACTATAGATACTATAAAAACAAAGGCAGCAAAAATAATGAGAGTTGATGAGAACGAAATAAAAGATTTTAGAATAGCTAAAGAATCCATAGATGCTAGGAAAAAAAATAACATTAAATTTAATTATGCTGCTTGTATTAAAATGGATGATGAATTAAAAATTGTAGAGAGGGCAAATCATAAAGATGTTAAACTTGAAGAAGTTAAGTATAATGCTGAGTTTGAATTTGGAACGAGTGAGATGCAGCATAGACCTATAATCGTAGGAATGGGTCCAGCAGGTATGTTTGCTGGGCTTCTTATGGCGCAAAAGGGATACAAGCCTCTAATTATTGAAAGAGGAGAACAGGTAGAGCTTAGAACAAAAAGCATAAACAAATTTTGGACTAGGGCGGTGCTCAATACAGAATCAAATGTGCAATTTGGTGAAGGTGGAGCGGGAACCTTTTCAGATGGAAAGCTAACTACAAGAATAAAGGACACTAGATGTGACTACATATTAGAGGAATTTGTGAAAGCTGGTGCACCTGAGGAAATATTGTATATTGGCAAGCCTCACATAGGTACAGATGTGTTAAAAGAAGTTGTGAAAAATATAAGGGAAAGTATTATTAAACTAGGTGGAGAAGTAAGATTTAATAGTAAGCTTTCCGATATAAAAATTAAAGATAAAAAGGTGAAAAGCATAATAGTAAATGGGGAAGAGTTGCCTTGTGATAGCTTAATTTTAGCTCCAGGACATAGTTCCAGGGATACATATGAAATGTTATATAAAAAAGGCGTATTTATGTCTAGTAAGCCATTTGCAATGGGGGTTCGAATAGAGCATCCTCAGGATATGATCAATGAAAATCAATATGGAAAATATGCTAACCACCCAAGGTTAAAAGGTGCTGATTACAAGCTTACTTATACAAGTGGAAAATCTGGAAGAGCAGTATATAGTTTTTGTATGTGCCCAGGCGGACAAGTAGTCTCGGCAGCTTCAGAGCAGGGATGCCTTGCAATAAATGGTATGAGTGAATATAAGAGAGATAAGGCTAATGCAAACTCAGCTGTAGTGGTATCTGTAGGACCTAAAGACTTTGGAACAGACGACCCACTTGCTGGTATTGAGTTTCAGAGGCATTATGAAGCACTAGCTTATAAAATTGGAGGATCAAACTATAATGCACCCGTGCAATTAGTTGGAGATTTCCTTAAAGGAATAGACAGTAACAAAATAGGGAGTATAAAACCAAGCTATACACCGGGATATAAATTTGCTGATCTTACTGGGTGTTTGCCTAGTTATGTAACAGATGCTATAAAAGAGGCTTTACCTAAATTTGATTATAAAATAAAGGGTTTTGCAAGAGAAGACGCAGTTATGACTGGTATTGAAACAAGAACATCGGCGCCAGTAAGAATTGATAGAAATGAGGAATTACAAAGTATATCTCTAGAAGGATTATACCCAGCAGGAGAAGGAGCGGGATATGCGGGTGGAATAATTTCTGCGGCAGTTGATGGATTAAAAACAGCAGAAAGTATAATGAAGAAATGGAAACCTGAATAAGAGCTCATCCTTAGTAAGTGGCTTAGAGCGTGGTTTGTTTTCTAGCTTTATAAAATAATCTATATAGGCAGCTCCAAAAAAATTGACTAGCATACCAGCTAGTTATTTTTTTGTAACACCTGCCTTAAATCATCTCCTGGGTCGCTGAACAGCTATGAAGAAGATGAATTAACGACTTCAGAAGGAGATTTATACTCCCACTGAAGTTTTCTATTTGTTAGGGCATATAATTCCAACTTATAGAAGTAGGAGACTTTCATTCTGAAATATCGTTAAAAATACTGGAATAATTAATTTCTATGTTGAATATTTCAATTAATGATAATATAATGAATACAATGGAAGAAGGTGGTAAAACATGGCATGCAAAATATTAAGTAAATGTCCAGTTTGTAGCTCTAGATTAAAAGCAACTAGATTGAAATGTGATGGATGTAATACTGTGGTAGAAAACCAATTTGAATTATCTAGATTTGATTATTTAAATAGTGAACAGTTAAATTTTGTTGAAGTATTCTTAAAAGCTAGAGGAAACATTAAGGATATGGAAAAAGAGCTTGGCATAGCATATCAGGCAGTTACAGCAAAGCTAGATGAGGTTATTGAAGCACTTGGGTATACTTTTTTAAAGCAAAAACCAGCCACTGATAAAAAGGATGTATTAGATATGTTAGACAAAGGTGAAATTACTGCTGATGAAGCATTAATAATGCTAACAACATTTCAGAAAAAGGAGGGGAAATAATGAATGAAGAAA
The DNA here is from genome assembly GCF_030585565.1 of Clostridium sp. CM028. Lineage (NCBI taxonomy): Bacteria > Bacillati > Bacillota > Clostridia > Eubacteriales > Clostridiaceae > Clostridium > Clostridium sp. CM028. The sequence goes on from NZ_CP077766.1 coordinate 2,694,433, forward strand.
TCTCAAGAATATTAAGAATGGTTGAAGAAGGTAAAATTAATTCAGAAGAAGCTATGCAGCTTATAGACGCTTTAAATGGAGAAAGTAAAGAATTTATTATTTTGGATAAAGTAGCAGCAAATAATAGCCACACTAAAGGCAGAACACATGCTAAAATGCTTAAAATAAGGATAAAATCTAAGGGAAATGACAATGCAAATATTAACATTCCACTGAAATTTGTAAGCGGTATGATAAAAACATTTGGAAGAATTCCAAACGTAAATGTAGATGGCATGGAAAATGTAGATATGGATGCAATGACTCAAAGTATATTAGATGCCATAGATAATGGAATGGATGGGAAAATTGTAGATATAAAAAGTGGAGATGGAGACGCAGTTGAGATTGTTATAGAATAAGCCAGCTTCTTAGAAGCTGTGAAGCTACCCAGGAGATGATTTAGCCCAACCCAAATAAGTGAGTTGGGCTATTTTTTTGATAAGTATATTGTAAAATACTGAGACTTTTTTTACAAATACTTATACCTGTAGTATAATATGATTAAGTTTTATTCATTTATGCAAAAAAAGCTTTGATATATATGTACATAAATAGTAAAATAAAACAATGAATTTTCCGCATAAATATAATTTAAGTTAGAAAGTAGTTTTCAGTGAATTAATATAAATAAAAAAAGGCCAATGAGGGTTTAAAAATAAAACACTAGCAAATTGATTAGTTGTTTTGTTTAGGATGACCTGTAATAAATCCATATAATATTGAGAAAGAGGTAGAAAAATATGAGTAGAATGTTCGGGACAGATGGAGTACGTGGTATAGCAAATACAGAATTAACAGTGGAGCTTGCATATAAGTTAGGAAGATCAGGAGCGTTTGTATTAACAAGCGGAGCTCATAAACCTAAAATTTTAGTAGGAATGGATACAAGAGTTTCGGGAGATATGTTAGAATCGGCCTTAGTTGCAGGGATTTTATCGGTAGGGGCAGAGGCAATATGTCTTGGAGTAGTTCCTACACCCGCTATAGCATATTTAACTAGAAAATATGGAGCAGATGCAGGGGTTGTTATTTCAGCTTCTCACAACCCGGTAGAATATAATGGAATAAAATTTTTTAACAACAATGGGTTCAAGCTGTCTGATGAATTAGAGGATACAATACAAGCAGTCATAGAAAGTGATTTTAAAGGAGTACCATCACCAATAGCAGGTGATTTAGGTAAGAAAACAGTTAATCACAGTGCTGTAGAGGATTATATAGAATTTGCTAAATCTACTATTTCAGGAGACTTAAAAGGACTTAAAATAGCATTAGATTGTGCTAATGGGGCTTCGCATATTACTTCAGTAAAAGCTACAAGAGATCTAGGAGCTGAGGTTTTAGTTATTAACAATGATCCAGATGGCATAAATATAAATAGAGACTGTGGATCTACTCATCCTGAGCATTTAATGGCTTTTGTTAAAGAAAATAATTGCGATTTAGGACTAGCGTTTGATGGTGATGCAGATAGATGTTTAGCTGTAGACGAGAAAGGAAATCTCATAAATGGAGATTTTATAATTGCTATTTGTGCTAAACACTTAAAGGATATTGGTAAATTAACTAAAAATACAGTAGTAGTAACAGTTATGAGTAATTTGGGCCTTGATATTGCGATGAAGGAAGAAAACATAACTACAGTTAAAACTAAAGTAGGAGATAGGTACGTACTTGAGAAAATGCAAGAAGAGGGTTATAGCCTAGGTGGAGAGCAATCAGGACATGTAATTTTCCTGGATTTTAATACTACAGGGGATGGACTTGTATCAGGACTTCAATTAGCCACTGTTATTAAAGAATCAGGAAAACCATTATCGGAGCTTGCAGCAATGATGACAGAACTTCCGCAAGTATTAGTTAACGCAACAGTACCTAATGATAAAAAGGACATACATGAAACTGATAGTGAAATAGTTGAAGAGATTAGAAAAATAGAAGAAAAATTAGATGGTTGTGGAAGAGTGCTTATAAGGCCTTCAGGTACAGAGCCTTTAGTGAGAGTAATGCTCGAGGGTAAAGTACAAAGTGAATTAGATGTAATGGCGCATGCTCTTGCGAAATTAATCCAGGAAAAAGCAAATAAGTAAGATAGTATAAAATTTCATGATTACTAAATAATATGGAAAATAACATGAATTATAGTAGAAAAAAGTAACTATTAAGTTAACTTATCATTAAAAGCATTGACGTTTAGGCTATAAAATGAATATAATAGACTGAAAGCTTATGTGAAAGGTTCATAAGCTTTCAGTTTACGTATTTGTGAATGTAAATATTATGGTAAAGGAGGATAGAGAGAATTAGATGATTTTAAAGCGCCAGGACTCATAATGAGCATTAGTAGTTATTATGCATTATGAGTTGACGAGGATGGGGAGTATCGAATCTTCGGCGGATGCCCCGCGGTAGCGCACTACCGTTAATGGTTGATAAAAGCGATTAGTGATTTTCGTTACAAGATCAATCTGGTGTTAAAACCTTTATAAATATTACGAATAGCACTAAAGGTAATAAAGCACTTTAGTGTTGATTTGTGTAAAATTTTAAATTTGAGAGGAAGATGAATATGTGCGGAATAGTTGGATATTTTGGAAAAAAACAGGCTTCACCAATCTTGGTAGAAGGTCTTAGTAAATTAGAATATAGAGGATACGATTCAGCAGGAATCGCAATTATAAATGATGGAGTTTTAAGCGTTACAAAGTGCAAAGGAAGACTTGCAAATTTAGAGGCTCAATTATTAGAAGAGCCGCTTATTGGACAAGTGGGTATAGGACACACTAGATGGGCCACTCATGGTAAACCATCAGATGAAAATTCTCACCCACATACTAATGAAAAAGGAACTATTAGTGTAGTTCACAATGGGATCATAGAAAATTATATACGTTTAAGAGAATGGTTAATGACAAAAGGATATAAATTTACATCTGAAACTGACACAGAAGTAATACCACATCTTATAGATTTCTACTTTGATGGAAATATTGTTGAAGCGGTAATGAAGGCTACTACTAAAATGGAAGGTAGCTATGCAATAGCAGTAATATCAAGTGATGAACCAGATAAATTAGTGGCAGTAAGAAAAGATAGTCCGTTAATAGTAGGTATTGGCAAAGATGAATTTTTTGTAGCTTCAGATATACCAGCAGTATTAAACCACACAAGAGAAGTATATTTATTGGAAGATAACGAATTTGTTGTAATTTCAAGTGATGGAATAAAGCTTATTAATGCTGAAAACGAAGTTATAGAGAAAGAAGTATTCCATGTAACTTGGGATGCAGAAGCCGCTGAAAAAGGTGGATATGAGCACTTTATGCTAAAAGAAATCCATGAACAACCAAAGGCAATCAGAGACACAATGACTTCAAGAGTAGTTCTAGGAGAGCCAATATCTCTAGATAAAATAACTATAACTAAAGAGCAAATTCAAAATTTAAATAAAATATATATAGTAGCATGTGGAACTGCATACCATGCAGGAGTTGTAGGTAAATATGTTATAGAAAAACTTGCAAGAATACCAGTAGAATTAGATATAGCTTCTGAGTTTAAATATAGAGACCCAATAATGGACGAAAATACATTGATGATAGTTATTAGTCAATCAGGAGAAACTGCAGACACTATGTCCGCTTTAAGGCTTGCAAAGTCAAAAGGTGCTAGAGTTATAGCAGTAACTAATGTAGTCGGTAGCGCAGCTTCAAGAGAAGCAGACGACGTACTATACACTTGGGCTGGACCAGAAATAGCAGTTGCATCTACTAAAGCTTATGTAACTCAGCTTATAGCGATGTATATAATAGCATTATTCTTTGCTCAGAATAACGAAACATTAAGCGTAGATGAATTAGAAGAAATTAAAGCAGCTATGCTAGAGCTTCCAGAAAAGGCAGAGCAGGTGCTTAAAAATAAGGAAACTGTTCAAAAATTCACAGCGAAAACTTATATGCATAGAGATATGTTCTTTATAGGCCGTGGACTTGACTATGCAGTTGCAATGGAAGGTTCATTAAAGCTTAAAGAGATATCATATATCCATTCAGATGCCTATGCGGCAGGAGAGTTAAAGCATGGTCCTATAGCGCTTATGGAAGAAGGAACTATAGTTATAGCACTAGCTACTCAAGAAGAATTATTTGATAAGATGGTAAGTAATATAAAAGAAGTAGCTACTAGAGGAGCAAAAGTATTTGCTTTTGCGCCAGAAGGACACACTGAAATTGAAAAATCAGTATACTCCGTAACTTATATACCAAAAGTAATGGATATATTAGCACCAGTAATTTCAGTAATTCCACTACAATTATTATCTTACTACATGGCAATTCAAAAGGGTTGCGATGTTGATAAGCCAAGAAATCTTGCAAAATCAGTAACGGTGGAATAAGAAAAAATAGATGATACACAAACATGTGTATGTTTTAAGAAAGTCTTAAACTGATTGCTGTTTAGCGACATTGCAGCTCCGCAGGAGATGATTTAACGTATAAATTTTTAAAAATAAAGCATGAAAAAATATATGATAAATATATTTTTATTCATGCTTTATTTTTATGAGCAAAAAAAGTATATATTTTATTACACTTGTTCTTCATTTAACGACATTTCAGAAGGAAAGCCTCCCACTTCTATAAGTGGGAGTACCTACTATAAGTAGGAGTTACTTGCCCTAACAAATAGAAAACTTCAGTTGGAGTATAAATCTCCTTCCGAAGTCGTCAATTCATCTTCTTTAAAGATGTTCAGCTCCGCAGGAGATGATCTAATTAAATGTAACTGTAACCTTAAATAAATCCCCATCCACAGTTATATTTAATTGTCCACCTTGGAGTTCTACAAAGCTTTTGGCTATGGCTAGTCCAAGTCCCGAACCTTCTGTGTTACGTGCTTTGTCTCCTCTTACGAATCTTTCCACTATGTCATTAACATTAAATTCAATTTCAATAGCTGTCATATTTTTCAATGTTATTTCAATTTTATCTTCTCTAGAAACAATATCAATGTAAACTCTAGAACCTTTCATAGAATACTTTGTTATATTGATTATAAGGTTTTCAAACACTCTAAACATACGCTGGCTATCCAAATGCAATATTACTTTTCCTTCTGGATACTTTGTTTTTACTACTAGTGATGCTGCTGATATTTTATCATCTAGTTCTAATAAGGTTTGTTTCATTAAGGCCACAACATCCACATCAACTAAATTTAAATTTATATTTCCACTTGTAGCCTTGCTCACTTCAAATAAATCCTCAATTAATTCCTGTAATCTTTGTGATTTCCTATCTAATGTATCTAAATACTCCTTATGCTTTTCTGCTGAAAGATTTTCATCCTTTAATAAATCTGTATAAGTAATAATAGATGTTAAAGGAGTTTTTAAATCATGAGATACATTGGAAATAAGCTCTGTCTTCATTTTTTGACTCTTTACCTCTTCGATAACTGCCTTTTTAAAGCCCTTTTGTATACTTTCGATTTCTTTCTTAAAATCATTGAATACACCTAAATTTTCTTCAATAGTTACATCTAAATTGCCTTCCGCTATTTTACATGTAGCTTCAAAAAGCTTATTATATTTGTAGGTCATCTCATTATAAATTTTTCTTACCACCTCTCTCAATTTCATATCTTTATGACACTCTTAACTTTTAAAGATAATGTTGGGGTAATTCTAAAGATTTTCTAAAGACTTATCCCTATTCTAACTTTGAAAACAAGATTAATACATACTCGAGAAGTGACTCCAAATAAGAAGAGCAGAAATCCCACGTTTCAATCTCTTATGTGGAGTCACGCAGGAGAAAGTTATACGGGCGGGGAAAATAGAAAAAATAGTAAGTTAATTATGGTATGTAATGGTATAATTTATTAGGGTCGTCTCACTAGCGTAGAATATTATGCGATATCGCTTTATTTAAGGAGGATTATATGAAAATCAAATTAATTCAACCTGCAATGGTACAAAGACCTATGGATACAAAATTAAAAACAAGAATGTCTCCTTCGTTAGCTTTATTAACAATAGCAAATCTTACGCCAAAAGAGCATGAAGTTAATATTGAGAATGAAAATGTTGAAAAGATAGATTTCAATGAGCTGGTAGATTTGGTGGTTATAACTGTTACTGTAGATGTTATGAATAGAGCAGTAGAAATATCAAAGGAGTTCCAAAAGCGTGGTGTAACAGTAATTGCGGGGGGGATACACATAACATCAGATCCAGAGGGAACTGTTGATAGTTTTGACGCAATAAGTGTGGGAATGGCTGAGAGAGTTTGGGTAAAGATACTTAAGGATAAAGAAAACAATTCGCTTAAAAAGATATATTATGATATGGAAAATATTTCGGGAGAAGAAATAGTATCACCTAATTATGATATTATTGATAATAAAAAATATTTATATACTAATATAATTAGCACAAGCAGGGGATGCCCATTTCAATGTGATTTCTGCTATAATAGTTGCAAAAATGTACTTAAAACCTATATTAATAGACCTATAGATGATGTAATTAAAGATATAAATAAATTAAAAAGAAGACATATAATGTTTATTGATGATAATTTTGTTGGAAATCCAAAATGGACAAAAAAATTATTAAAGGAAATGAAACCTCTTAAATTAAAGTGGAATGCAGCAGTTACTTCTAATATAGTTGACATGCCTGAACTATTAGATGAAATGAAGGCGGCAGGCTGTCAAAGCCTTTTTATAGGTTTTGAAAGTATAAATAGTAAGTCATTAAAAAGTGTTCATAAAGTACAAAATAGTGTGAATAGATATGAGAAGCTTGTGGATGAAATTCATAAAAGAGGAATAATGATAAATGCTAGTTTTGTTTTCGGATTAGATGAAGATGATGCCTCAATATTTAAGAGTACATTAGAATGGGTAGTTAAAAATAAAATAGAAACGGTAACATCCCATATTCTTACCCCCTATCCTGGCACAAAGTTATACTTATCATTATTCGAGGAAAATAGAATAGTAGATTTTAATTTGTCTAATTATAATACTGCCCAAGTTGTATATAAACCCAGGAGTATGACAGCAAAAGAATTATATAATGGCTATCTATGGATATATAAAGAGGTGTACACGTTTAAAAACATAATGAAAAGACTGCCGAAATCCAAAAAACAATGGATTCCATTTTTAACATTTAATTTTTGTTATAGAAAATTTGGAAAACTAACTGAGATCTTGTGCAATATAGTTTCTTTTAAAAATATAGGAAGATTTTCTAGCTGGTTGGCTTATAGAACAAAGTAGGTGGCGGAAACTAATAAAATTTTGAGAAAAGAAGGCAAACTCATAATCTTCCAATACGATTGTTTAAGAAAGGATTTGTATATAGGATATCAACGGTATGCTTAAATATAGCGGTAAAAAAAGAGGGGAAGTATTTTTAAATACTTCCCCTCTTTTAAAATAAAATATAATTACTGATTAATGACACTTCAGAAGGAAAGTCATTAATAGTGCAGCAGCGTAGGTGATGATTTAACGTTCGCGCTGGTTTATTGTGCAGGGGGTGGGGTTGGGTCTGGGGCTGGGGTTGGGGCTGGAGCTGGGTCTGGAGCTGGGGTTGGGGCTGGTGGTTGTTCATTTGCGGCTGCGTCTGCAGCCGCTTTGTCTGCAGCTGCTTTGTCTGCAGCTGCTTTTGCTGCGGCTTCATTTGCAGCTGCTGCGTCAGCAGCTACTTTGTCTGCTGCTGCTTTATCCGCAGCTGCTTTGTTTGCAGCATCATCGCTTGCTTTTTTTGCAGCATCATCGCTTGTCTTTTTTGCAGCATCATCGCTTGCTTTTTTTGCAGCATCATCACTTGCTTTTTTTACATCATCATCACTTGGTTTTTCTATGACTTTCTTTTCTGCTTTTATTTTACCATTTTCATTTAATTTGATATATAGAGTATTCATTAATACCCCATTTCTATCAACTACTGTATTAGGACGAGTAAAGTCTTTTTGTTCTAGACCTTGGTGTAGGTACTCCATATATTCTTTCCATATCTGACCTGGTTCTTGAGCTCCATACATGTTTTGTGGCGCTGGAATATCATCTCCTACCCATACAGAGGTTGTATAATAAGGTGTATATCCTACAAACCAAGCATCTTTTGATTGATCTGTAGTTCCTGTTTTACCTGCAGTAAAGGGATAGTTACTAAGGGCTAAATTTGCATGACTTTCTGTTTTTGTTAGTACACCCTTTAAAGTATCTGTCATAAGATAAGAGGCACCACTATCATACACTGTAGTTTGCTTATGTTTATTTTCAAATAATACTTCATTAACTATTGTATTTGTTATTTTACGTACATTAGTCGGACTTATAAATTCGCCGTTTCTTGCAAGGGTTGAATAACCTGAAGCCATTTCAACTGGCGTAACACCCTTTGTAAAACCACCTATAGCAATTATAGGGTAAATATCTTGAGGAGTTGTATATTTAAACTCCATGTTTTGTAAATATTTCAACGAATTCTTTACGCCCATTTCTCCCACTAATCTAACCGGGATAGTGTTTATAGATATCTCAACTGCATATCTTAAAGATACAGAACCTCTGTATTTAAAATCAACATTAGCGGGACCATTATCAAAGGCTTTGTCTTCATATTCACTAGCGGGAATGTAGCCTTTTTCAAATGCAGGGGTATATGCGATTAATGGCTTTATAGCGGAACCTGGCTGCCTTACACCTAAGAAGGCTCTGTTAAAGGTGTTACCATCTTGGCTTCTACCTCCAACTATAGCTACTACTTCTCCAGTATTATTATCTATAGTAACGCTTGCACCTTGCTTTTCATATAAATCTGTTTTGTTATTGGTGCTTGTATATTGAGCCAAATGACTATCTACTACACTTTGTAATTTTTCTTGTTTTGCAGTATCAATAGATGTATCTATTCTATATCCTCCACTAAGAAGTTGTTTTTCTTTAGACTCATATTCATCATTATACTTAGTGAAATAAGTGTTTCTATCATTATCATTACTAAAAGAATATTTAGAAACGAAACCATTTTGCTCCATTAACTTTAAGGTTGCATTGTGAACAGCATATTGAATATCATAGCTCATAGGTTCAGGTGCTGTACGAGGTTTAATATTTAATTTAATAACTTCTGATTTTGCTGTATCAAAATCATTTTGTGAAATTTGTTCTAAGCTTAGCATTTTATCTAAGACTAAGTCTCTCCTCTTTATAACATTGTCCAGCTGAGTCACGGGGTTATAAACAGATGGATTATTAGGTATTGAAACAAGCATAGCTATTTGAGATAAATCTAAATCCTTATTATTCTTTTGAAAGTAAAATTGTGAAGCACTTTCAATACTATAGCATCCATTGCCGAAGTTTATATTATTTACATAAAACTCTAATATTTGATCTTTTGAATATCTTTCTTCTAATTTATTTGCTATAACAGACTCTTCCAATTTTCTCGACAAGGTTACGTCAAATGTAAGGAATACATTTCTTGCAAGTTGTTGCGTTATTGTTGAACCACCTTGTACGATAGCTCCCTTGGATTTTATATATACCCAGACAGCTCTCCTTATACCTTTATAATCTATACCACCATGTTTATAAAATCTTTGGTCTTCTATTGAAGTGACAGCTTTACCTACATAGGGATTTAAGTCTGCTTCTTTTGTGTAATAATATGTATTGGTCTTAAATTCTTTTAATAGTTTACCATTAGTATCAAAAAATTGTGTTGGTTTTCGGGTATTAAAGGAGGTTTCGTTTATGGTTTGTGCTATATTGTTAGCATCTTTTATAGTTGCCTCTATTTTAGGCCCATATTTAATATAACCATATCCTAAAGTTATCGTAGCCGATACGAAAATTATTGCAGAAAATATCAATAAACCTTTAACGATTTTTTTCCAAAGTTTCTTTTTAACCGGTGCTGTTTTTATGGGTTCTACATTTTTATTATCATCCATTAATATCTCCTCCTTTTTTTATTATACAAAAAATGTCCAGGGTTAGCCCTAAATGACCACGCTTCATACATACTGTAAAGGGGGGGCTTACTTGGTCGCCATAAGTATTTTCCTGTTTTTAGTCCTATATTCAATTGTTATTACTGAATTCTAATACTAGGTCACATAAAAGAGACCTTATGGGTCTCTCTTATACTATTAAAAAAGTGCTTAGTTTATGTGTGTATAATACAATTATTTTACAATTTTGTCAATAACACTAAGTTATATGATGTGATTTCTATTGATGTTAATTATTTCTTATTGGCATTTCAAACATTAGCCATACAATGTATCCTCCTAGAACAATATAATTATTACAATATATTATAACATAAATAATGTAACATGAATATTTATGTTATATATAAAGTATGAACAAAATATATATTATGATGAAACATCATTAGACAGTTGCATGATGTTTGGAGAAGGTGTATATAAAAACTTCTTTACATAGCATTCATATAGTGATATTATAAATCTAATTTAATAAATAAGTTAATTCTCATCAAGAGAGATAGAGGGACTGGCCCGATGACATCTCGGCAACCATCAGACGTATTGTCTGAATAGGTGCTAAATCCTGCGTTAATTTCATTGTAAATTAGCGGAAGATGAGAGAGGTGTCTTTGTAATTTTATACCTCTTTCATCATTATATAATGATGAAAGAGGTTTTTGTTTTTTTGAATAGATGTAAATAAAATTTAATAGTGTCTTATCAAGAGAGGTGGAGGGACTGGCCCTATGAACCCCGACAACCAGTATCATATTATGATACATGGTGTTAATTCCTGCAGCATTGCTGCAAGATAAGAATAAGTTTGGAAGTAGTGCCCAAGTTTATTCTTGGGCTCTATTTTTTTAGAGTGATGTTTAAAGAAAGGATCAAAAGGTAAAGATGAATTATAAGAAATGAAAAGGAGAAGGGATATCATGATTAAAGTTCGAGGTGTAAGTAAAAGTTTTTCAGGGGTTAAAGTGTTAAATGATGTTTCATTTACAGTGGAGGAGGGTGATATTTATGGTGTTATTGGTCACAGTGGAGCTGGTAAATCCACTTTACTTAGATGCTTTAATGGGCTTGAAACCTATGATACAGGTACCATTAATATAATGGAAAAAGGGGTGAAACAGCTAAGTTTGAAAGAACTTCGCGAGTTTAGGAAAAATGTAGGCATAATATTTCAAAGTTTTAATCTTATTAACAGTAAAAATGTTTTTGAAAACATAGCATTTCCACTAGAAATATGGGGAAACGATAAAAATTTTATTAAAAAAAGAGTAGATAGCTTAATAGAGTTAGTAGGACTTAAGGATAAAGCAAACACCAATGTAAAACAACTTAGCGGAGGGCAGAAGCAAAGAGTTGGAATTGCAAGAGCGCTTTCACTTAATCCGAAAATATTACTTTGTGATGAAGCTACCTCTGCACTAGATCCTAAAACTACAAAATCTATATTAGAGCTTTTAAGGGCTATCAATAACAAATTTAATATAACAATTATTGTAGTTACCCATCAGATGGAAGTGGTCAAAGAAATTTGTAATAAATTTATTCTTTTAGAAGGAGGGGAAATTAAAAGCCATGGCATTACCGATGAACTATTTATTAGGCCAACAAAGGAAATGCAAACACTTATGGGAGAGGAAGAATTACTACCTAGCACGGGATATAACATTAAAATATTTTTTACAAAGGAAATTACCCAGAGTTGCCTTATAACATCAATTGCCAGGGAGTTAAATATTGATTTTTCAATAGTATGGGGCAGGCTTGAAAAATTTAGGGATAACGTAATGGGAAGTCTCATAATAAATGCAAGTAAAGAGAATAAGAAGAAGATATTAAACTATTTAGATGAAAAATCTATAGAGTGGGAGCTTATTAATTATTCTGTGCAGCTTGAGAAGCACAAGGGAGAGAGTATAAATGCTATTTAAAGATATTTTATTACCTGCACTAAAAGAAACTATATATATGGTAACATTATCCACGATTTTTACAGTTATTTTAGGGTTTATTTCAGCAGTAGGATTAATTATAACTGGACCTATTGGCCTAAGGCCAAACACTTTAATCTATAAAATCTTAAATTTAGTAATAAATGTACTTAGGTCTTTTCCGTTTATTATACTAATGATATCTATATTCCCTTTAACTAAGCTTATAGTTGGAACAACAATAGGTACTAATGCAGCTATAGTTCCTCTAACGCTTGGTGCAGCACCTTTTGCTGCAAGAATAATAGAATCTGCACTTTTAGAAGTGGATTATGGAATTGTTGAAGCAGCTAAGTCATTTGGTGCAAAAACCTATCAAATTATATTTAAGGTTATGTTAAAAGAGGCAATGCCGTCTATAGTTCTTGGAGTTACGTTAACAATAATAAACATTATAGGTTACTCAGCTATGGCTGGGACAATTGGTGGAGGGGGACTTGGAGATGTAGCCGTAAAATATGGTTACTATAGATTTAAGTCAGATATCATGATATACACTGTAATTATATTAATTGCAGTTGTGCAAGTAATTCAAGCCTTAGGAAATATATTGTACAGAAAAATGATTAAATAAGTTTTGAATTATAAAAATATTAAAAGAAAAATAAGAGGAGGAAATTAAAAATGAAAAAAACATTAAGCATATTATTGACAATAGTTGTAATTTTTACACTGAGTGGATGTGGAGCAAAAAAAGAGGCGGATGTAACTGAGAAAAAAATCATTAAAGTAGGTGCGTCACCAGTGCCTCATAAAGAAATATTAGAGGCTATAAAGCCGATTCTCGCAAAAGAGGGATATACTCTCGAAATAGTAGAATTTACTGACTATGTAACACCAAACACTGCACTAGCCGAGGGACAATTAGATGCTAATTTCTTTCAACATATTCCTTATTTGCAATCCTTTAGTAAAGAAAAGGGAGTGGACCTAGACTATACTGTAAAGGTTCATCTTGAACCTATGGGTGTGTACTCTAATAAATATAAAAAGCTAAGTGATTTAAAAGATGGAGCTAAAATAGCCATTCCAAGTGATCCTACAAATGGAGCAAGAGCACTTAGAGTGCTTGAGAAGGAAGGGCTATTAAAACTAAAAAGTGGAGATCTTATTTCTAAACTTGATATTACTGAAAATAAAAAGAATTTTAAAATAACTGAATTAGACGCTCCTCAGCTTCCAAGGATTTTAAAAGATGTGGATGCAGCAGTTATAAACTCAAATTTTGCAATAGAAGCCAATTTAAATCCGACAAAAGACGCACTAGCAATTGAATCAAAAGATTCGCCTTATGCAAATGTGCTTGCAGTTAGAAAAGAAGATAAAACTAAACCTCATATAGAAGCACTTTCAAAGGCATTAAATTCTCCAGAAGTTAAAAAAATTATTGAAGATAAATATAAAGGAGATATAATTCCTGCTTTCTAAAAAAAATATAAAACCATTAATCATTTTGCTTTGGGCGTAATAGTCGAAAGTAAGATGATTTTTTTATAGTAAAGCATAAAGTTTAACGACATTTTTATACTTTTATTTTTTAAAAAATTCATTTTATACCTTATTAGTGTATAATTACCGTATGCAAATAATTTTTGGAGTAATTAATTCTAAAATGCAAATAAGGATAACATTATAATATGGAGGTTTAAAAATGAGTGTATTATTTCAAGCAATAAATAATTTTTTTGATTTTATAGTTCCTATTGCGGATTTTCTATGGGAATTTCCAACTAATTTTAAGTGGTATCAAAACATCCCGGTTTTAGGTAATTTTGCCTTTGCAGTTATTTTACTTTTAGGAACAGGAATTTATCTTACATTTAAAACTGGATTTATTCAAGTTATGGCATTTAAAAAAGGAATTAAGATTCTTGCTACAAAAAAGGAAACAGATACTGGGGTTAGTTCATTAGCATCATTTTTACTAAGTTCTGCTATGCGTGTAGGTCCAGGTAATATTATGGGGGTTACAGGTGCAATATCTGTTGGCGGACCAGGGGCACTATTTTGGATGTGGGTTTCAGCTTTCTTTGGTATGTCCACGGCTTTTGTAGAATCTGTACTTGCACAGCTTTTTAAAGAGAAAAATGGCAAGGAGTTCGTAGGTGGACTCCCATTTTATGGTCAAAAGATTTTGGGCAATAAACGGTGGGTAGGTATTGTACTGTCTTCACTTTTTATAATATATGCACTGTTTGTTATCCCATCTCAAGCTTTTCATTTATTTACAAGTTTCGGTTCAATAGCTGATACTATAGCTGGAAAAACCTTTGGACGTCAATCTACAGTTTATTATGGTATAGCAATAGTCTTAATAATTACTGTTCTTTTGACTGTAATTGGAGGAATAAAAAGAGTTACTGCAGTTACAGATATACTAGTACCTATTATGGCAGTTATTTATACACTTATAGTTATTTTAATAATATTAGTTAATTTAGATAAAGTTCCGTATTTCTTTAAAGAAGTGATTGGTGGAGCATTTAAGCCCAATGCATTATTTGGTGGGGCATTTGGTGTAGCTTTAGCTCAAGGAATTAAGCGTGGGTTAATGTCCAATGAAGCTGGGCAAGGAACAATTACAATGGCGGCTGCTACAGCGGAGAATAAACATCCTGCAGAACAAGGTTTTGTACAATGTCTAGGAGTTTTTCTTGACACAATGGTAATATGTAGTATGACTGGATTTGTTATTGTTATGGCACATGTTTGGACAGGCACTGCTGGAGTTTCATGGGAAAGTATAGAAGCGTCGAAACTTACAGTTTACCTATCCTCAATCAAATACTTAGTTCCTGGTACTGCATTAGATGGAACAGTTACAATTATTGTTTCGCTATGCTATGGAATGTTTGCATTTACAACATTGCTCGGTTTAATATTGTTTGCAGAAGTCTCCGCAAATTTAATATCTAGAAATAAGAAATTTATTATGGGAATACGTTTGGTTGGTGCATTATTCTTTGTTCCATTTGGCGCATTAACAGTTCTTGCTGGTTTAGAACTTACAAATTTATGGTACATAGGTGATTTTGTAAATATTGTTTTAGTTTATGTAAATGTTCCAATTATATTAATTGGGTCTAACTATGCATTAAAAATATTGAAAAATTATAAAAAAACCGATGGAACTAAATTCAAATCAAAATCTATTGGTGTTGATACTGATGTTTGGAAATAAGGTACATACTTAGAATAAACTTAATTAATAGGTAATTTAGTAAACTTTCTTAAAATAGTATGGATTAAAAGAAGCAAAGTATACTATTTAGGGTATACTCTAATAGAGGTAATTATTTTCTTTAAGTAGAAAAACAAGGAGGCATTTTATGAAAACATTAAAGGGTACAAAAACAGCTGAAAATCTTATGAAATCATTCGCAGGTGAATCACAAGCTAGGAATAGATATACTTATTATTCATCTATAGCGAAAAAAGAGGGGTATGTACAAATAGCTAATATATTCATAGAAACAGCAGATAATGAAAAAGAACACGCTAAAAGATTTTTTAAGTTTTTAAATGAAAGTTTAAATGGAGAAGTGGTAGAAATTAATGCCACATATCCTGTAGGTCTTGGAGATACTAAAGCAAATTTATTGTCAGCAGCAAATGGAGAAAATGAAGAGTGGTCAGATCTTTACCCAGCATTTGCGAAAGTTGCGCAGGAGGAAGGCTTTGATGATATCGCGTTTGTTTTTAGAAAAATTTCTGATGTTGAAAAGCATCATGAAGAAAGATATAGAGAACTATTAAGTAATATAGAAAATAATACAGTATTTAATAAAGAAGAATCAGTTATTTGGAAATGTAGAAACTGTGGTTATATTTTTGAGGGAAAAAGTGCTCCGAAAATATGCCCAGCTTGTGTACATCCTCAAGCATATTTTGAAATATTCTCTGAAAAATATTAATAGCATTTCAAATGATGCAGTATTAAAAATGCCGTAGCAACCTTCGTGGATTCTTAATATAAAAAATAAAAACAACCCCCATTTTGATTTAATTAATTTGGGGGTTGTTCTATATCACGCTTTGACTTGGTAGTTGTAATGTATAAATATTCAGTGTAAATTATTTAACGACATATATTAATGTAGCAAGAGAAGGGAAAATGTACAGTGCATTTACGGTTCTGGGGAAAGATAAAGATAAAATATATATTTGGTTATTAAAGGAAGGTTATTTTAAAGAGGGAGATAAGCTAATCCTAGAAAGTGGAATAGCAATTCCCGTAGTTCTATATATCAAGAATGGTAAGAATGGAATTGAAATTACCAATCATAAATATCCAGAGGATGGAATTGGCTATGAGAAAGGCATGAAAAAACGGTTTGCTTATTATGTTAAAAACACAATTGGTAGTAATTACAATGAACGTGCAGACAAACTTGAAAAAATTATAAAAAATAGATCTGATGAAGATTTTAAAAATTAAAATATAACTCAAAATATGAATTCAATAGATTTAAAGTAAACACTGAACTAAACTTGTATCAACAATGCGAGTATCGCTTTCAAGAAATTTTGGGTTTTTACTCAGTTATTTTGTTTTTTGTAAACTTTCAATATATTCAAGCATTATAGATTGATTCTTAACTAACATTTTTTGATCTTCAATTAATAAATCTATTTTCTTATGCAAATCTTGAACGATCAACTCTGATTTCAGATTTATTTTATAATCATTTTTTGATTTTATTCTATCTTTATCTTCCTGTCTATTCTGACTCATCATTATTACAGGTGCTTGTATAGCGGCAGTACACGATAGTACTAGATTAAGAAGTATAAATGGAAAGGGATCAAATGAATTCTTTAAGATGATATTTAATACTATCCATATTCCTATAATTGCTAATGCTGCAATTATAAAACCCCAGCTGCCTACTGATGCGGCTATTTTATCAGCCATCTTGTTTCCAAAAGTAAGAGTTTGTTTATGAGTAATCGTAGTATCTTTGGATATCTTATTTCCTATTAAGTCATGCAATAGATCTTCTTCAATATCGTTAAAAATCTCTCCTTGCTCTAATATTTCGTTTACAATTATTTCTGTATCTAAAGTATCATTTCCATTTGACATAGTAATACCCCCTTAGTTGTCTAAGTACCCCTATTTTAATAGGGAAATTGATATAAATTAAAGATATGTTCCTTTAGATTTTTCGCGTTGATTTATTAAGTATTTGCGAATTATGAAGTTTTTTATTTTCGTTGCTTCTTAGAATATAAATTCTATTTGGGTGATTATATCCCATAGATAGATATGAAGTTCCGTGATCTGTTGCCATTGTTAAGCCTTCACTTTCTCCTGCTTTATTTATAGGATAAGAGGTAATTATTTTACCCTCATAGTTAAATACTGTAACTTTATTATCTGTATATAAATAAATATACATCCCATCAACATCTAAACCTTGTGGAACGCCTTGATTAGGAATACGAAAGGTAGTCACTGTACTCATATCAGCTAAATTTATAATAGTAAACATAGGGGTTCCATTATCACCACCATTTAAAACGGTATGCAATATTAAATAATCATGGACATTATCTATTGCAAGTAATGCCGATGTTCCTAAACTTGAATAATTTAAATCAGCTTGTATTGTACTTGAATCATAATCAACTACATAAACATGAGTTGGATTAATGCCGCCTCCATTTGCAACATAAATTTTTCCTGTACTAGCTCTATATGCAATTTCGGCAGAATGACCCATAGCCATAGGGTCTGTTTCAGAGATTTTATTTCCTGTTAGATTATATTTAACTATTTTCCCACTTCCATTTTTTAAATCAAAACTACAATAAAAATATCCATTATGGAATGTAAGCCCTTGCATAACACCTGTATCTGGTAAATCAAATAGTAGTTCATATTTGTTTTTTTTAGTTGTAATAGGAATATGGTTAGATAATGGCTTATCGTAAATAGCATTTGATGAGTCTAATTTTTTTACCTTACAATTAATGGGATCCGTTGTATGCACAGCTACCTGTGCCGTCATTTTTAGTGCTTCTTTTGGCTTAATAGAACATTCTATTATAATAAAAAATAAAGCTAAGATAAATATACATATTTTACAAACTTTCATTTAAAAACCCCTTCCTTTTGCTTTGGGTTTGCTTAGCGATGCTGACAATATTAGATTATACTATATTGTTAAATAATTGACAACTGTGGGAATGTTAGGAAAGTAAATTATTTAATATGTATTAAATAATCACATAGAAGCTATTGACAATAAATTCTATTTGGTATAGTATATGAGTAGATGTTCATGTACGAATTAGTAACGAAATAATATTCGGTTAGATCCCATTGTAACAAATGGGGTTTTAGAGACATACTATATGATTATAGGAACATATAAAGATACAAGAAAAAGTAGGAGGGAAAAGAGTGGTTGATATATTTAAAGCATTAGCGGAAGAAAACAGACTTCGTATAATGGCACTTATTATTCAAGGTGAAATGTGTGTATGCGAAATCGAAGAGTGTCTAAATATGACGCAGTCAAATGTTTCACGGCATTTAACATCACTTAAAAAGTGTGGGATATTAGAAAGTTACAAAAAGGCACAATGGACATACTACAAAATAGATAATAAATTTATAGAGAAAAACCCAGACTTATTTGCTTATTTAATAAAGGAACTCAAACAGATATCTTGTTATAATAGCGATTGTGAAAAACGGGATAAATGTAAACTACAAAATTTATGTGATTGTAAAACACAAAGTTAACGACATTTCAGTACCACAGGTGATGATCTTAGGAGGAGTGATTAATTATGAGTGAAGTTAAAACACCAGAGATTGGATTTTTTCAAAAATACTTGACTGTTTGGGTAGCTATTTGTATGAGCGTAGGTGTGCTTATTGGCAAGTTTATTCCAGGGATTCCGGAATTCTTAAATAAGTTTGAGTACTCCAGGGTTTCCATCCCAACTGCTATACTCATTTGGGTAATGATTTATCCCATGATGATGAAGGTAGACTTTCAAAGCGTTAAAAATGTAGGAAAGAACCCTAAAGGGTTATATGTAACATGGATAACGAATTGGCTTATAAAACCATTTAGTATGTATGCAATAGCTTCATTTTTCTTTTTTGTAGTATTCAAAGCATTTATAACACCGGAACTAGCTACACAATATCTTGCAGGAACCATATTACTTGGGGCCGCTCCATGTACTGCCATGGTATTTGTGTGGAGCCACCTTACTAGAGGTAATCCTGCATATACTGTTGTGCAAGTAGCCACAAATGATTTAATCATTCTGGTTGCATTTATACCTATCGTGAAATTTCTTTTAGGTGTCAGTAACATCACAGTTCCTTGGAATACACTCATTTTATCAGTTGTTTTGTTTGTTGTTGTTCCACTAGTTGGGGGCATTTTAACTAGAATTACGGTAACAAAGAAAAAAGGCACAGAGTACTTTGAAAATACATTCCTCCACAAGTTTGATAATGCAACTACCGTTGGATTGCTACTTATGTTGGTATTGTTATTCTCATTCCAAGGTGAAACTATAATAAACAATCCAATGCACATTTTACTAATTGCTGTACCACTAACTATTCAAACATTTTTGATTTTCTTTATTGCTTATTTAACAAGTAAAAAATTAAGACTAACGCATGATATTGCCGCACCTGCTGGAATGATTGGGGCATCAAACTTTTTTGAACTTTCAGTTGCTGTTGCCATTTCTCTGTTTGGCATGGATTCTCCTGCAGCTCTAGCTACAGTGGTAGGAGTGTTAGTTGAAGTGCCAGTAATGCTGATTCTTGTAAGAATAGCAAACAAAACCAAGCATTGGTTTCCACAACCAGTAGTTCATAATAATTAAGAATATTAAAAATATTAAAAGTGATAATAATAATAAAAAGTAATAAAAAGTATTAAAATAATAAAAATGATTGGAGAGATTATTAATGAAAAAAATGCAAATATTTGAACCAGCTATGTGTTGCTCAACAGGACTTTGCGGCGTAGGCGTAGATCCAGAGCTTCTTAGGATTTCGACTGTCCTTAGTGCATTAAAGAAAAATGGAGTTGAGGTTGAGAGGTTTAACCTCACAAGTTCACCACAGGAATTTGTGAATAACAAAGTAGTTAATGACTTTATAAATGAAAAAGGCATTGATGGGTTGCCTGTTACTGTTTTGGACGGTGAAATCGTGTTAATAGGTAAGTACCCAACCAATGAAGAACTAGTTAAATTTCTAAATATAGAATTTAGCTTTTTAGGTGAAGAGCGAAAGACTTTCAAAATAAAAGTAACTCCTAAATCAGGGGATTGTGGCTGTTCTGGTGGGAAATGCTGTTAACGACATTTTAGAAGGGAAGTCTCCCACTTCTGTAAGTGGGAGTTACATGTCCTAACAAATAGAAAACTTCAGCGGGAGTATAAATCTCCTCTGAAGTCGTTAATATGCAGCTCCGCAGGAGATGATTTAATAATGTAACCGAAGCGTATCAAATACAAGCCAAATTACAAAAGTACTTAATAATGAAGCTGGAGGTAAATAAACATGGGAATTTTTAATCCGCAAAATATTAAACTTACAAAATATTTATTTTACACAGGCAAAGGTGGTGTAGGTAAAACTTCAACCGCTTGCGCTACAGCAGTCATCCTTGCAGACGGTGGGAAAAAGGTGCTTCTTATAAGCACTGATCCTGCGTCAAATTTGCAGGATGTTTTTAACACTGAGCTGACAAATAAAGGTATCCCAATTAAGGAAGTTCCAAATCTCGTTGTTGCTAATCTTGACCCAATTCAAGCGGCAGCCCAGCACAGAGAGAGCGTAATCGCACCTTACCGTGGTAAGTTGCCAGATGCAGTGCTTAAAAACATGGAAGAACAACTTTCTGGATCCTGCACTGTTGAAATCGCAGCGTTCAATGAATTTTCAAAATTCATAACCGATGAAAGATTGCAGGAGGAATATGACCATATTATATTTGATACTGCGCCTACTGGTCACACACTTAGAATGCTTCAATTACCATCGGCTTGGAGTAATTTTATTAGCGAAAACACACATGGTGCATCCTGTTTAGGCCAGCTTTCTGGTCTAGAGAGTAAAAGAGAAATCTATAAAAAAGCAGTAGAAACATTATCCGATGGAGAATTAACAACACTTATGATTATCTCTAGGCCTGAAATGACACCACTTAAAGAGGCGGAAAGAGCATCAAAAGAACTTTCGCAGATTGGTATAAACAATCAAACAATGATAATTAATGGTGTGATGAGCTCTTATGATGACAGCGTGTCCGAAAGTCTGTATCAAAAACAGCAAAAGTCACTTAAGGAAATGCCACAGGGACTTCAGGGAATTACTACCTACATGGTACCCCTCAGAGCTTACAATATAACAGGTATGGAAAATGTCAGGGCACTTCTTACCAAAGATAATTATAGTGTCAGCAATGAAAAGATAAACGCTGAAACCATTCCTCAGTTAAAAGATGTTATTGAAGAACTGTATAAAAGCAACAAAAAGGTAATCTTCACTATGGGCAAGGGTGGCGTAGGTAAAACTACAATTGCGGCGGCCATTGCTTTGGGATTATCAGCAAAGGGTAAAAAAGTACACCTTACCACAACTGACCCTGCAGCCCATCTCAAATTTGTTATTAATGAGAGTAGTAATATTACGATGAGCCACATTGATGAGCAGGCTGAACTTGAAAAATATAAGGATGAAGTGCTGTCTAAGGCAAGAGAAACTATGGCAGATGATGATATTGCTTATGTTGAGGAGGACCTCCGATCTCCATGTACACAGGAGATTGCAGTATTTAGAGCATTTGCAGAAATAGTAGAAAAAGCGGTCGATCAGATCGTTGTCATCGATACCGCTCCAACAGGGCATACTTTACTGCTACTTGAGTCAACTCAAAGCTATAACCAAGAAATCAAACGCTCACAAGGCGATATTCCACAATCTGTGAAAAAACTGTTGCCAAGGCTCCGAAATGCTGATGAAACTGAAGTCATCATTGTAACTCTTGCTGAAGCTACACCTGTATATGAAGCAATTCGTCTTGAAGAAG
Source organism: Clostridium sp. CM028 (assembly GCF_030585565.1). Classification (NCBI taxonomy): domain Bacteria; kingdom Bacillati; phylum Bacillota; class Clostridia; order Eubacteriales; family Clostridiaceae; genus Clostridium; species Clostridium sp. CM028. The sequence goes on from NZ_CP077766.1 coordinate 2,716,582, forward strand.
ATTTAAAACGTGCAAAAATTGCGACAAAATGGTGGGTTATAAACTCATCACTACATGCGACAGGTACAACCAATAAATTGTTAGCCGCAAAGGCAAGCAATGAAATTGAATGGATTAACAAGGTTGATGCGCATGCAAACGGTAAATTTGCGCTCATCGCGTGGAGTCCTGATGAAATTAAAGGTGACAAGTTAAATGAGTTATTACTATAAATTCTAGATATCAGGAACTTTGGTGGAATTGGTATTCGTTTTCATGTGCCTAACTATTGATTTAATTTATTTGTGGAGTATAATATATTTATAAGATAGGTGATGGAGTTCACCTTAACCATTGCAATTTTGCAATTAATGACTCCTACTTAGTGGTTTATGCTAAGTAGGAGTCTTTTGTTTTGTAAAAAACATCAAAGAAAAGGGAGGGATTGTAATATGGCAATGAGTTTAGCGATTATAATTATTCTAGGACTAATGGCCAATAAATTATTTGAAAAATTAAAACTTCCAGGACTGCTTGGAATGCTAATTTTGGGGGTGTTACTAGGACCTTATGGTACAAATATAATAAGTTCGGATATACTTAGAATTTCACCAGATTTAAGAAAAATTGCACTTATTATTATCCTGCTAAGAGCGGGCCTTGGGATTAAAAAGGATACTTTAAACAAAGTCGGGGTTCCTGCCTTAAAAATGAGTTGCATACCTGGTATTTTTGAAGGGCTTAGTATTATGTTTATAGCAAGCTATGTACTTGGAATAACAAAAGTTGAGGCTGGAATGCTTGGATTTATAATAGCTGCAGTTTCACCAGCAGTAGTTGTACCACCTATGCTTAATTTTATATCCAGAGGGAAAGGAGAAAAAAAAGGCATACCAACCATAATACTCGCAGGAGCTTCTATTGATGATGTTTTTGCGATAACTATATTTTCAACTTTCTTAGGTTCATATGGCGGTAAAAATGTAAATATACCAATGAAAATATTGGATATTCCCATATCTATTTTTATTGGAATAGCAATTGGTGTCATTGTAGGAGCTTTATTAGTAGTGACATTTGAAAAATATCACATGAGAGATACTAAAAAAACTTTAATAATAATTGCTGCAGCAATTATGATAACAGGAATTGAAGATGTTTTTAAAAATATAGTACCCATTGCAAGTCTTTTAGGCGTAATGACTATTGGTTTTATCCTTTTAGAAAAATACGCTAAAGTAGCTAATAGAATATCTTTAAAACTTAAAAAGGTCTGGGTAATTGCAGAAATTTTACTTTTTGTATTAGTTGGAGCGGAGGTCAATATATATGTTGCCTCATCATCAGGTGTATTAGGTTTAATTATTATTGCAGGTGGACTAGTAGCAAGAAGTATAGGGGTATTAGTATCATTAATGGGTACTGATTTAAATGCAAAAGAGAGACTGTTTTGTGTGATCTCATATATTCCTAAAGCGACTGTGCAGGCGGCCATGGGCGCAGTACCATTAGCTGCTGGGGTTGAATCCGGAGAACTTATATTGGCAATTGCTGTATTGTCCATATTTGTAACCGCACCACTTGGAGCTATAGGTATTAAAGTAGCAGGGGAAAAGTTATTGCCAGACGACTAGATTTCATATTTATATTACTACTGTGTTAAATCATCTCCTGCGGAGCTGAACAGCTTCAAAGAAGATGGATTGACTACTCCAGAAGGAGATTTATAATCCCACTGAAGTTTTCTATTTGTTAGAGTAGGTAACCCACACTTATAGACGTGGAAAACTTTCCTTCTGAAATGTCCTTAAAAGACGTCCTATTTATAGATTTTAGAATAAAAATTAAATAATAATTGTTTTATTTTTAAAAATATGGTTAATAATTATAAATGGGTACCATAACTATTAACTTTATAAAAAAATATTATAATAAATACAATATAATATATCAATGAAAGTTGATTATATATGAACAATTATATATAATAGAGTGTAGGATAAAAATCATAATATATATAATAATATTATTAGTATTATACGAGGAGGAATGTAAATGAATATAGACGTAAACACGCCAACAGATGACCTGTTAAAAACATGGGCTATGTATTCACAAAAGCTTATCTACACTATGCTTGAAAAAGAAGAACTTGATGAATTTAAAAAAATAAAATTAGTCCTAGTAACAAAAGGAATTATTAATTTAGAAATACATAATGTTTATGACAAAGAATATATTTTGCACTACACTAAGCAAGGCGGTATATTTAAAAAGCAAATAATGTTAGATAAATAACTAACTTAGAATAAAATTTTTTAAGAAAATGACTAGTGATTATGCTAGTTATTTTCTTATATTTATATATAGAAATTTTAGAAGGAGAATGATGTTATGAAACTAAAAGTAGCATTTATATGTGTTCATAATTCTTGTAGATCACAAATGGCAGAAGCGCTCGGAAAGATATTTGGGTCATCTGTGTTTGAAGCTTATTCAGCAGGTACTGAAACTAAGCCCCAAATTAACCAAGATGCGGTAAGAATAATAAAGAATTTATACAATGTAGACATGAATGAAACTCATGCATCAAAATTAATAGATGATATACCAGAAGCTGATATTGTAATAAAAATGGGATGTAATGTATCATGTCCAATTATGGCACACAAGTATGAAGAAGATTGGGGTCTAGAAGATCCCACTGGGAAAGCTGATGAAGAATTTATAATAGTGGCGAAAATAATCGAAGAAAAGGTTAAAAGCTTAAAGAAAAGAATAGAAAATAACGAAATTGATCTAACAGCATTAAAGATGAAAATTTAATAGCACCGTAGATGATGATTTAAGGTTGAGAAATTACTTCTCAACCTTTTTTATATAATAATTGGATATAATCAATTGTTATATGGTATAATTATATTTAACTAGAGTAAAGGTAACATTGGTTAATGTATTTATTAGGAAATTACAAACATTTTATTATTTTAACGACATTTCAAAAGGGAGGCTCCCACTTCTATAAGTGGAAGTTACGTACCCTAACAAATAGAAAACTTCAGTAGGAGTATAAATATCCTTCCGAAGTCGACGATTCATCTTCTTCAAAGATGTTTAGCTTCGCAGGAGATGATTTAACGTTTAGTATGATAAGAAAAGTGTTATAAAATATATAGTTAAATAAAGAGAGTGGTGTTTATATAATAAGCGGCGCTTTGAAATATAATTTTATTAAAAATATAAAAGAAAAGGTAGGTGAAAAACCTGATTTATGGCTAGGTAATAGGAAGAGAATACTTGGAATAGTAAGTTAATATTAGTATAGTGGTACTGACCTAAGTAGTTGAGTCCTGTGATACTGTCATTATGTTTAGTCGACAAAACGAAAATATTGGATGGATAGATTGCCAAATATTTAGGAATCAGGGAAGTATTGAATAATAATTATAAAAGTAAAGGTAAAAATAAAATTAGAGTTATTCCAATAGGTGGACTTGGAGAAATTGGAAAAAATATTACTGCGATAGAATACAAAGAAGAAACTATCATAATAGATTGTGGAATAGCATTCCCAGACGTGGATATGTATGGAGTGGATTTAGTAATTCCTGATATAACATATCTTTTAGAGAATAAAGATAAGATAAAAGGGATTTTTCTAACCCATGGTCATGAAGATCATATAGGCGCATTACCATATGTTTTAAAACAAATGAATGTTCCAGTGTATGGAACACGTCTAACGCTCGGACTTGTAGAAAATAAGTTGCAAGAACATGGAATATTGGCAGATTGCACCCTAAATGTAGTAAAATCGGGAGATATTATAAAGCTAGATAAAATCAGTGTAGAATTTATAAGAGTTAGTCATAGCATAGCAGATGCCTGCTCCATTTGTATACACACGCCTATTGGTAGAATTATACACACAGGTGACTTTAAGATAGACTATACTCCAATTGATGGAGAAGTTATCGATTTAGAGCGATTTGCAAAATTAGGTGGGCAAGGAGTACTACTACTAATGGCTGATAGTACTAATGTAGAACGCCCTGGATTTACTATATCTGAAAAAGTAATTGGAGAAACTCTAAATAAAATATTTTATAAGGCAGAAGGCAGAGTAATAGTAGCTTCATTTGCATCAAATATTCATAGAATACAACAAATTGCTAATGCTGCAGTTTCGAATGGAAGAAAAATAGCATTTAGTGGAAGAAGTATGGAGAGAATTTCTGAAGTAGCTATGAATCTCGGATATTTACATATACCGCCGGAAGCTATAATTACTGTATCAGATCTTCATAATTACCCTGATGATAAGGTAACAATAGTAACTACTGGTAGTCAAGGTGAACCGCTAGCTGCATTAACAAGAATGGCATCATCAACTCATAGAAGTATCCAAATACAAAAAGGTGATTTGATTATTTTATCTGCATCTCCTATTCCAGGGAATGAAAAGTTCATATACAATGTTATAAATGAACTATTCAAAAAGGGAGCTAATGTAATATATAATACTACAGAGGAAATTCATGTTTCTGGGCATGCGTGTCAAGAGGAATTAAAATTAATCCATACGCTAGTTCGTCCTAAATATTTTATGCCAGTTCATGGTGAATATAGACATCTTAAACAACATGCGTTGCTTGCAGAGAAATTAGGAATGGATTCTGAAAAGATTTTTATTGCAGAAACAGGACAAATATTAGAAGTATCCCCAAGCGAATGTAGAATAGCAGGAAGAGTTCAAACGGGAGCCGTAATGGTAGATGGACTTGGAGTAGGGGACGTTGGGAATATCGTTCTTCGAGATAGAAAGCATTTAGCAGAAGAAGGTATACTTACCGTGGTAGTTACTATAGAAAGAGAAACTTATAGTATAGTAGCAGGACCAGATATAATAACTAGAGGGTTTGTATATATGAAAGAATCCAATGAACTTATTAATGAGGCCAGAGACATTGTGAGAAAAGAATTAGAACAGTGCTTAAATAATAAGATTAAAGAGTGGGTAGTAATAAAAGCTAGTATCAGAAACGCTTTAGGCCAGTTCTTATATATAAAAACTAAGAGAAGACCTATAATTATACCAATAATAATGGAAATTTAAGAAAACTAAATTTTTATGTTCTTTATTTTTAACGATATCTCACAAGGAAGTCGCCCACTTTTATAAGTGGGCGTATAAATCTCCTTTTGAAGTCGTTAATTCAGCTCCGTTGCAGCTGTTCAGCTTCGCAGGAGATGATTTAAATAAGTAAAAAAGTATGTATTATAATAATACATACTTTTTTTTATATACTTTTTGTTAAAGTCGAATAAAATGTTGACAGATTGCAAATACTTGGATATAGTATAAAGGTAAATGCAAATCATTTGCAACAAGCAACAATAATATAACAGCACTACAGGTGAAGGTTTAAGGAGTGAAAAAATATTGAGAAAAATTATTAATGCCATACTTTTAACATGTATGATAGGTACATTAGTTGGGTGTTCAAATGCTACAACCAGTAAGCAAAGTGACCAGTCAAAACTACAAGTGGTAGTGTCTTTTAATCCATTAAAGGGATTTGTGCAGGCTATTGGGAAAGATAAAGTAGAAGTGAGAACAATAGTACCGGAAGGTTCTGAACCACATGAATTTGAACCGAAAATAAAGGATATGGAAAACATAAGTAAAGCTAGTTTGTTCGTCTATACGGGATTTGGAATGGAATCCTGGGTAGATAAAACTTTAACGGCTATAGATAATAAAAATTTAGTTGTAGTTGATTCATCTATTGGGGTAAATCCAATAAAAAACGAGGGCGAAAAAATTAAGGAGTATGGTCAATATGATCCACATATATGGCTGAGTCTAAGAGAAGCGAAAATTCAAACTAAAAACATAAAAGAAGCATTAGTTAAGGCTGATCCAAAAAATAAAGATTTTTATGAGAAAAACTTCCAAGAATTCTCAGATGAACTTGATAAGCTTTATAACGAATATAAAGTAAAATTTGATGCAGTAACAAATAAGAATTTTGTTACAAGTCATGCTGCTTTTGGGTATTTGTGCAGAGATTTTGGCTTAAAGCAAAATAGTGTAGAAGGTGTATTTGCAGGAGGTGAGCCTACCCCTCAAAAATTAAAGGAGATAATAGATTTTTCCAAGAAAAATAAAATAAAAGTTATTTTTATGGAAGAACTTGCAAGTGCAAGAGTATCTGAAGCCATTGCAAAAGATTCAGGTGCTAAGGTGCAAAAAATATACACAATAGAAAGTAATGAAGGAAATAAAACATATATAGAGAGTATGAAAGAAAATCTATCCAATATATATAATAGCTTAAAATAATAATTAACCCCATCTTAGATTAATTAAGGTGGGGTTAATTAATTTTAATTTCTTAATGTTATCAGCAGATAACCTTATATACTATTTGATGTCTATAGTCTATTGTTTGTTCCTATTGTATAATTAAACTAACAAGAATTTAATATATAATTACAAAATTCACTGTTTGAAAAGTAGCACCTTTTATTGTAGAAGTTATGAACAAAAGCTCTAGTAAAAGGTCAGGCATAGAAAAGCTTGCAGGGGAATTAGAAATAAAGCCACATGAAATTATATGCATAGGGGCTTTAGGGAATGATAAACAAATGATTGGGTATGTAGGACTTGGAGTGGTAATGGGGAATGCCTTTGTGGAAATTAAAAAAAACGCTGATTATGTGATAACTGATCAGTTCTATCTTGGGATAGACAAGTTCTATCAAAAATAATATGAGCTACATTATGTATACATTATATATAGTAAGGTGGAGATACTATGTTTGCAGAGGAAATTGTAGAAAAGACAAACGTAGAGCTTACATAAAATGAAAGCGGGGTATAAATCTATGAAAAAAATAAACTTTGCGATAATAGGATATGGTGGTATAGCAAAAACTCACTTATTAGCAGTTTACGACGCTAACGTAAGGTTTTCACTCCCTTATGAGTTAAATTTAACACATATTGTAACTAGAAAGCCTACAAACATACCCATAAGTTGTGTGAGAAATGTTACGGACATTGAAGAGGTCCTTAAGGATGAACAAGTTCATTTTATAGATATATGTACCCCGAATGATTCACATTTTGATATTGTAAAAAAAGCAGCTGCGTATGGAAAAGCTATTTACTGTGAAAAGCCTCTAGCAACGAATATTTTTGATGCTATGGAAATGGAGAGACTTGTTAAGAAAAATAATATAATAAATTCTGTAGCCTTAGTTTATAGATTTATGCCCGCTCTCTCTCTATTAAAAAGAGAACTTGAAAAAGAGACCATAGGGAAGATTATAGATTTTAAAGTTAGAACTTATCATGACAGTTATTTAAATGAAAAGAAAAAGGGCACTTGGAGAACTGGGAAAAATTCTGGCGGAGGAGCACTACTGGATTTAGGTGTTCATTTAATTGACATGATACAATTTACTATGGGAGATATAGAAGAAGTAGAAGCGAAGACTAGGATTTATTTTAAGGAAAGAGCAAAGGTTGATGAAATTGCAAATTGTGATTTTATATTAAAAGATGGAACTTTCGGAAGTCTAGAGGTTTCAAGAGTATTTACTGAAAGAGAACAAACAGATGATTTCGTAGTTTATGGTAGCAAAGGTAGTATAAAAATTAATTTTAACAATCCTTATGAAATTGAAATATATAGATATGAAAGTAGCTCAACAGAAATTAAAAATGTAGCATCAGGAGATAGTCTATTAAAATATTATGCTGACAAAAGGAACTCCCTAGGATTTTTCCAAAATTGTCATACAGCTTCACTTATAAATTTTGCTAATAAAATTTTTAATAATTGCAGCGATGGCATTGATGGCGATTTCTCAGATGCATTAAAATGCCAGAGAATAATTGATAAGGTGTATGGGAGATAGGCATTAAACCACTATAAACAAAACGGGATACTTAAAAAGCATAACATTTAATACCGCGCTACGTAGAAAAAAAACTGTTTTTGTGATATATTTATTAGCATATAGGTAAAACTTACAAGGTATGTGAGGTATACAAGGTATGCGAAGCATACAAGATATGATTAGCATAAAGTATGCTAGATTAAAAGGAAGGTGTCAAATATGGAAAATAAAACGACTTCATCAAATTTTATAAGAAATATTGTTAAGGAAGATATAGAAAGCGGAAAACACAAAAAAATAATTACTCGTTTTCCACCAGAGCCAAACGGATATTTGCATATTGGGCATGCAAAGTCAATTATTTTAAATTTTGAATTAGCAGATGAATTTAAAGGTAAGACAAACTTACGTTTTGATGATACTAACCCAGCAAAAGAAGACAAAGAGTACGTTAAATCTATAGAAGAAGATGTAAAATGGCTTGGATTCAAGTGGGATGATTTATTTTTTGCATCAAACTATTTTGATGAAATGTATAAACGTGCTGTATTATTAATAAAAAAGAATATGGCTTATGTGTGCGATCTTACAGCTGAGGAAATGAAAGAGTACAGAGGTACTTTAAGAGAGCCAGGTAAAGAAAGCCCATACAAAAATAGAACTGTGGAAGAGAACCTAGATCTATTTGACCGTATGAGAAAAGGTGAATTCGTTGATGGATCCAAGGTTCTAAGAGCTAAAATTAATATGAGTTCTCCTAATATAAACATGAGAGATCCAATAATTTATCGTATATCTCATGCGGTGCATCATAATACAGGAGATAAATGGTGTATTTATCCTATGTATGATTATGCGCATCCAATAGAAGATGCAATTGAGGGTATTACACATTCGATTTGTACTTTAGAATTTGAAGATCATCGTCCATTATATGATTGGGTAGTAAATCAATGCGAAATGGAAAGTACGCCAAGACAAATAGAGTTCGCAAGATTAAATATAACAAATACAGTAATGAGTAAAAGAAATCTTAAGCAATTAGTAGACGAAGGAATTGTAGATGCTTGGGATGACCCACGTATGCCAACTATAGCAGGACTAAGGCGTCGTGGCTACACACCAGAAGCTATACGCAATTTTTGCAGAGAAATTGGCGTTGCAAAAGGTAACAGCACTGTAGATGGACAAATGCTAGAGCACTTTATAAGAGAAGATTTAAGTCCAAAGGCGCTTAGAACTATGGCAGTTTTAAGACCATTAAAAGTAGTTATTACAAATTACCCAGAAGCTCAAGTGGAAATGCTTGAAATTGAGAATAATCAAGAAAATCCAGAAATGGGAACTCGCCAAGTCTCATTCTCAAGAGAAATATATATAGAACGAGAAGATTTCATGGAAAATCCACCTAAGAAATACTTTAGATTGTTCATAGGTAACGAAGTAAGGCTTAAGGGAGCATACTTTATAAAATGTAATGAAATGATTAAAGATGCTGACGGAAATATATGTGAAATTCATTGTACTTATGACCCAGAAACTAAGAGTGGTAGTGGATTTACAGGGAGAAAAGTTAAAGGAACAATTCACTTTGTAGATGTAGTAAATGCAGTGCCTGCAGAATTTAGGTTATATGAGCCTTTAATTTTAGATGAGAAGCAAGAAGAAGGAAAAACTTTCATAGATCAAATAAATCCGGATTCTATAGAAATATTACAAGGGTTTATAGAACCAAATATGAAGAATTCAAAACCACAAGATAAATTTCAATTCTTCAGACATGGATATTTTAATGTAGATTCTAGATACACAACCGATGATAAAATAGTGTTTAACAGAATAGCATCTTTAAAAAGTTCATTTAAAATTAATAAATAAAAGTTAATAAAAAAAGCAAGTACAAGATTTTATCCTGTACTTGCTTTTTTTAATTATAATAGCTTAGTTTCTATTTCTTCTTTAATTCTTGAAATAAATGAGTCTAAAGAAGTTGCACCTTCATCACCATTTTTGCGGCTTCTAACAGAGACTTCATTTAGTTCTGCCTCTTTTTCACCAACTATTAATAGGAAAGGGGCTCTTTCATTACGAGCTTCACGAATCTTGTAGCCAATTTTTTCTGCTCTAAAGTCTGCAGAGGATCTGATTCTTGATTCCTTAAGCTTTGCAACTACCTTTTCTGCATAATCATGATATTTTTCAGAAATAGGTAATACCTTAACTTGTAGTGGTGCAAGCCAAGTTGGGAAAGCACCAGCATATTTTTCGATAAGCATTGCAAGTGTTCGCTCATAGCAACCAATAGAAGTTCTATGGATAACATATGGACGCTTTTTAACTCCATCTTTATCAATATAAGTCATGTCAAATCTATCTGGCAGTGCGAAGTCAATTTGCACTGTAATTATAGTATCTTCTTTACCATGAACATTTTTGAATTGAAGGTCAAGCTTAGGACCGTAGAAAGCAGCTTCACCAATAGCTGTTTTATAATTTATTCCTAAGTGATCTAGTATATCTTTCATCTTCGATTCAGTTTCTGCCCAAGCCTCAGGGTTGTTAATATACTTATCTTTATTTTTGGGATCCCATTTAGAGAATCTGTAAGTAATATCATTTTCGATTCCAAGTGTTTTCATTACATAGTTAATTAAATTTATAACATCTTTAAATTCTTCTTCTAATTGTTCAGGGGTAACAACTAAATGACCCTCTGAAATAGTGAACTGACGTACTCTCATAAGACCATGCATTTCACCGGAAGATTCATTTCTAAATAAAGTTGAAGTCTCCCCATATCTAATTGGAAGGTCACGATAACTCTTTTGATCTGCATTATAAATTGTAAATTGGAATGGGCATGTCATTGGGCGAAGTGCCATGACTTCTTCATTTTTAGATTCATCACCAAGGACAAACATTCCATCTTTATAATGATCCCAGTGACCAGACATTTTATATAAATCGCTCTTAGCCATAAGAGGAGTCTTAGTTAAAACATAACCTCTTTTTTCTTCCTCATCTTCAACAAAACGTTGTAATAATTGGATTACCCTTGCGCCATTAGGCATAAGTAGAGGCAAACCTTGACCTATAACATCTGATGTTGTAAAGAATTTTAGTTCACGGCCAAGCTTGTTATGGTCTCTTTTTTTAGCATCTTCCATCTTCTCTATATGAGCATCTAAATCGGATTTTTTAGTGAAGGCAGTTCCGTATATACGGCTAAGCATTTTGTTTTTCTCGTTACCTCTCCAGTAAGCTCCTGCAACTTGAGTAAGTTTAAATGCCTTTACATACTTTGTAGACATTAAATGTGGTCCCGCACAAAGATCTGTAAATTCGCCATGTTTGTAGAATGATAATTTTGCGTCAACTGGTAGGTCTTCAATTAATTGAACTTTAAAATTTTCATCTCTTTCTTCCATAAAAGCAATAGCTTCATCTCTTTCAAGCTCGAATCTTTCTATTGGAAGATCTTCTTTAACAATCTTTTTCATTTCTACTTCGATTTGTTTAATTTCATCTGCTGAGAAAGAATCTTGTTTATCAAAATCATAGTAGAAACCCCCATCTATAGCAGGTCCGATGGCAAGTTTTGTACTAGGGAACAATCTCTTTACTGCTTGAGCTAAAATATGAGTAGCACTATGCCTAAAGGCTTTTTTACCTTCTTCGCTATCAAAAGTTAATATACTAACATCGCAGTCCTTAGTGATTTTATAACGTAAATCTACGATTTCATCATTCACCATTCCAGCACAAGCAACTCGTGCAAGGCCCTCACTAATATCTTTCGCAATTTCAATTACAGTCATTTCAGATTCATAAGTTTTAATTGAACCATCTTTTAATTTAATGTTTATCATATGTATTGCTCCTTTCTTTTATCTTATAGGGTTAAGTCATATTTGAGAAATAACACTAGCATAAATATTATGCGCAATTCTTTAAACCTATATTTTTATAAAACAAAAAAAACCCGTCCCAATTCTAATTATAGAATTGGGACGAGATTATAATTTCCCGCGGTTCCACCCAAATTGTTTATAAAATAAACCACTTAATAATTATAACGGAATTACCGGACTTTATTGAAGTCACTCAGAGGCAGTCTTCAGCCAATTTCATTTAAGAATACTTCCAGCTAAGGTATCCTTTCTCTGTAAATGTGCCATGGCTTACTTTTCTCTTCGTAGAATTAAATTATTATATTTATATTAATTATAGCACTTGCACTAAAGATGTCAAGGTAGCAAATAAAGTTATTTAGGCGTTTTCAACAAAATAAATAGTAGGTAAGATTTTCTATTTTACTACTTTAAATTGTGGTGGATAAGTATTTTCAGAGAGTACATCAAAGATGAAACCTTGATTTGTAAGACCCTCAATAATTTCAGGTAAGGCTTCAACTGTTGTGGTTTTTGGATTTAAATCATGCATTAATATAATGGCGTGTTTAGTCCGACTAGATTGAGTTAAAACTGATTCTATAATCTTATGTTTGTGCTGACAAAAAGCGGAAGCATCACTAGAATCAACATTCCAATCAAAGTATTTATAACCATCCTTATTCATTTCACTAATTACAGTGTTCATTATTTCCATGCCACCGTAACTGTGACTAATAGTATTATTAGAGCCACCAGGATATCTTAAAATATGACTAGGCTTTTTACCTGTAATTTCAGTAAGGAACGAATCTAATTTTTTTACGTCTTTTTTAAAATTATCTGGCGATGCATAAATACTATTATAATCATGACTGTAAGTGTGATTAGCTAAAGTGTGCCCATCGTCAGAAATTTGTTTATACAAAAATCTTGATTCAGGGTGACCATTTACAAAAAAAGTAGCCTTAATATTATATTTTTTTAGGACTTTTAAAATTTGTAAAGTGTTGCTAGATACCCCGTCATCGAAGGTTAAATAAGCTATTTTAGTATTATCTAATTTGGATTTATATAAGACTTCATCCTTTTTGATAGTACTTTCGAGGATCTTATTTTGTGATTTTAACTTCTTATTGTCCTCATGAATCTGAGCTATTTGATGCGACAATAAACTATGTTGATGTTCACTTGAAACTACGGTTACTTGGCTAACTGCGACTCCTAAAAACGAAGTAATGCATAAAGTAAAAATAGAAATTTTTACTATTAGGAATTTTAATGAGTGCTATAATTGTTAACCGTTTTGTCAGGTTTCACGAGAAGTTTATTTTATGTAATGTTTCCCAATTGCATAAAAATGGACAATTTTCATAACAAATACATAAAACTGTGGTATATTTCTTAGGAAGTTATAAATTCTAAACAAATGAAGGGGATGTACTAATGAAGAATGCATTAAGAAATCTTGCAGTTATGATGATATTAATTTTTAATTCAAACGTAACTGTATTAGCTGTTGGACCAAATGCAGAGGTGCAGAAGAATGACTCATTATCTAAAATTGAAGGACAAAGAGAAAAAATCGAAATGAAAATAGAAGAATTTGATAATGAAATTCAACAAAACATGGCTAAAACAGAAGAGAATAAAGATAAAATATCTAAAACTGAAAAGGCAATTGAAAGTGCCGCAGTGGAGATTAATCAGGTTGAAAAAGAGGCTGAAAAAGAACAGAAGGTATTTAATAGTAGGATGAGAACCATGTACATAAACGGGTTTAATGGGTATGCGAGCATAATACTTGATTCAGAGAGTTTCGGTGATTTTGTATCAAGAGTAGAAAATATAAAAACCGTTATAGAATATGATAAAAAAGTAATGGATGAGTTTGAAGATACCAGAAAAGAATTAAATGAAAAACAGCAAAATTTAAACAAGACAAAGAAGGTATTATTGAGTTTACAAGTAGAAAATAAGCAGAAGTTAAATAAGATGATTGCAACTAAAGAATCACAAAACAAATTACTGGCTGAGCGAAATAGCAAGGAAAATCTTCTTCCAGGAGGGACAAGCAATCCACAAATATTAGCAACTAAAAACATAACAAAAGCAAAGGAAGCATCACCTAAATTTACACCTTCAAGAGGCGCAGCTACTCCATCAAGTAATGCTGTAATAGCCTATGCTTCTAACTTTCTTGGCACACCATATTTATGGGGCGGTTCATCGCCAGCGGGATTTGATTGCTCAGGATTTACGCAATATGTATATGCACATTTTGGAGTATCCATAGGAAGGACAACCTTTGATCAGATAAATGATGGCGTACAAGTGTCTAGAAATAGCCTTCAATCCGGAGATTTGGTGTTGTTTGGAAGCGTTGGTAATCCCCATCATGTAGGTATATATGTAGGGAATAATACATATATACATGCTCCTAGTACAGGAGATGTGGTTAAAGTTTCAGCTATGACAAGATCAGATTTTATATCAGCTAGACGAGTGAAATAGAAAATACATAATTAAAAATAGTAAAGCATAAAATTTCTACTTTGTGACGTGCAAACGAAAGAGAATTTTATGTTTACCATACAACATAGTGGGGACGGTTAACAATTATTAGTTATAATTGTTAACCGTTTTTGAAGTTTTACGAGGAGTTTATTTTCACAAAATAATTCCAAATTGATAATCTTCACAACAACTACATAAGTTTTTGATAAATTTTTTCTATGATTATAATTTACTTTATCATATTACAAATCTTAGTATCCATGATTACTAATAGCTCTTTATTAACCTTTGAATAGGATGAATATTGAATTTATGGATTTTTAAAGACATTTTATTTGGATATCTTTATATTAGGATGAGTTTCGGTTATCATAGTAATAACAGCATTAGACAATTGATTTTTTCTTGCAGAATTTCACTTTCATATTATAATTCCTTTATATATCGATTATGCTAAACCTTAGGGGAATATAATAATGATCGGAATTTAATTTAAACAAGTAGGGACGGTTAACAATTATTTGTCTTTTAATTGAAGAAATAAGTGGGGACGGTTAACAACCTTTTAGCTTTTATAATATAAAAATGTGTAACTATCAACTATTAGGATTAAAGAAGGGGTAATTAAACATGGATAATATATTGATTATTGAAGATGAAGAAAAGGTTTCAGAAATATTAAAAGCATATCTTGAAAAAGAAGGCTATAGAGTACATTGCACCACAAAGGGACTGGAAGGCATAAAACTTTTCGAAAAAATTGAATTCAGATTAGTTATTTTGGATCTAATGCTACCGGACATATCTGGCGAAGAGGTGTGCGGTGTGCTAAGAAAGATTTCTGAAGTGCATATATTTATGCTTACGGCAAAGGGTACATTAGAAGATAGAATACAAGGATTAAACCTTGGAGCAGATGAGTATCTTGTTAAGCCTTTCAGCCCGCGAGAACTAACAGCAAGAGTAAATGCTTTATTTAGAAGGATTAATGTAAATAAGTTTGAAACAAAAGTTTATAATAATGGAGATTTAGAAATTAATTATGACAAAAGGATAATTAAGGTACGCGGGACAGAAATAGCTCTTACACCAAATGAATTTGACATAGTGCATATTCTTTCATCTAACAGGGGAAAAGTATTCACAAGAGAGCAGCTTATTGAGAGAATAATGGGAATAGATTTTCAAGGTTTTGATAGAACGATAGATGTACACATTAAAAATATACGTAAAAAAATAGAAGAAGACAGTAGAAATCCTAAATATGTAATAACCGTAACTAGAATTGGTTATAAATTTGGTGGTGATTAATTTATGAGAATTATAAACTTTATGCGAAGTATAAAATTTACGCAAAGCATAAGAAAAAGGTTAAGTATTATTTTGGTATGCACCTCTATATTAGCGCTTTTTTTGTCTACACTTTTGGTGAATATAACAATATCAAGAACCTTCAACAGGTACTTAGTCGAAATACAAAATAAGAGGGATATTAGAATAGTAAAATATTTAGAAGAAGTATATAAAAAAAATGGTAAGTGGTCAGAAACTTCAGGAATAGAAATTATGCATGAAGCCTATATGAGTAGATACTGCCTTACTCTTAAGGATGAAAATAAAAAAGCCGTTTGGGGAATGAACGCTAATGACATAGTTAACAATACTAATATCACTATGCACGTCAAAAATGAAGGGGTTTATACTACAAGTACCTTTGAAATAAAATCTAAGGACAAGATTGTAGGATACATAGAAATAGGGCAATACGCACCAGTTCTATTATCCAAAGAAGATGTGGATTTTAAACTCTCAATAAATAAGAGTATTATTTTAAGTGTCGTACTTTCAATTTTAATAACAATATTAATTAGTCTTTTTATTTCGAAGCAATTCTCTACTCCGCTTAGGCAAGTTTCAAAGATTTCAGTCAATCTTTCAAATGGAAACTATAATGCAAGGGCAAATGATAAGAGTAGCATTTTAGAACTTGAAGATTTAAGAAATAGCATAAATACACTTGGAGAAAAGCTTCAGCATCAGGATGTCCTTAGAAAGAGGTTAATATCAGATATATCTCATGAAGTCAGAACGCCTCTTAATATTTTACAAAATAATTTTGAAGCTATGATTGATGGTATTTTCCCCGTAGATAATGAAAGATTGACTTATCTTAATGAAGAAGTTATTAGATTTGGAAAGCTTATAGACAACTTAAATGCATTAAAAGAGGTTGAAGGAGAAGAAATAGCATTAAACACGGAGAAAATTTCTTTGAAAGATATCCTTTCTTCAGTTGTAAAAGAATTTGAATTAATAACAGAAAATAAGAATATTAACATGACCTTAGAGTTAAACACAAGTAAACAATGCAACATTTTAGGAGACAGAGATAAAATAAAACAGGTAATTATTAACTTGCTTTCAAATGCAGTTAAATTTACTCCCAAGCAGGGGAAAATTGATATTGCTTTAAAAGAAGCTGATGAAAAAGTAATATTAAAAATAGAAGATACAGGCATTGGTATTAAGGAAGAAGACTTACCTTATATATTCGAAAGGCTCTATAGGGGAGATAAAAGTAGACATGAAATGGAAGGCTCAGGGATAGGTCTCACTATTGTACGCAATATATTAACCATTCATAAAGCAAATATAGAAGTGGAAAGTAAAGAAGGCGCGGGTTGCGTTGTAACTGTAAAATTTAATGGGGCTTTGTGGTTAACCTCAAGAAAATAAAAAGTGGGGACGGTTAACAAACAATTAAACAAATGGTGAAATAGATAGGGACGGTTAACGAGTAATGAAAAGATGCATGTTTAAAAAAACATGTATTTTTTCATTGCTCAGCATATTTAAGAGAACTTGTTTTAATAATTTTATCTTATACATTAATAGAAGATCATATTTATGTATGCTTGTCCAAGTATATTTGAATAAAATAACCATATTTTATTCTCTGAAAAATTTTCGTTTATTACAAATGGCTAAGCATAGGATTTAATAAAATCACCTATAATATTTTCGTATTTTTCGTCTGTTCCAATTAATTCTATACCGATAGTGCTTAATTTTGATACTCTAGCCTGCGTAATGTTCCCAAGTGTGTTAGATATATCACAGGATTTAAAGTTGCAGAGGCTTCTCATTAGAACAACTGTTAACGCTTTTGCTTTTACAAGTTTTCTGCTGTACTTCATATAAAGATGAACCTTTGATACGTTTAGTTTTGACGCTATAAATTCGGCTATATCCTCTGGTTTAAAGTTCCTTATAAGTATTTTCCTATCACTTTTATACTCT
The DNA here is from genome assembly GCF_030585565.1 of Clostridium sp. CM028. Lineage (NCBI taxonomy): Bacteria > Bacillati > Bacillota > Clostridia > Eubacteriales > Clostridiaceae > Clostridium > Clostridium sp. CM028. The sequence continues at coordinate 2,734,179 of NZ_CP077766.1, forward strand.
GTTTTTTCATCTTCAAATTCAAAATCAATTTCTTCTTTCAGCTTTTCTTCGTTGTCTCTAAAAACAAGGTTATAGTAATTTTTCCTTGCAGTTTTAAGGCTATTTCCAAAAAGACTCATAATAAATCCATAATCAATTAATTTAAAAGAATCACGTCTTTTCCCTAAGAATATTGCTAGACTAGAAAATGCATATTTTTCAGGACAATCCTTATATTCCACTATGGCTGTAGGATTATTGTGTGTATATAGCGATAAGGTCTTTAAATACCTTTCATTAGCAACTATTATACTCTTAAACCTATCTCTAAAAAGATGACCTTCCCTTTTATGTTTTTTATTAAAATACATTGCATAAGAAAAATTTATTCCATGCATTACTTTTGATATGTCTGATCCGTTAGCATCAATTATTAAATGTAAATGGTTATTCATTAGGCAGTACCCATAAAGTTTAAAATCATATAGGATCTTATATTTTTTTATAAGGGATAAATACTTTTTCTTATCATCAGAATCCTTGAATAAATCTACCTCAGTGATACTTTTGCACATAATATGATATATAGATTGTTCACTTTTTAATCTAAAAGTTCTTGACATAAAAAATCATCCTTTCCCATAAGCTTTTCTTAAAATTATTGCCTATGGGTCAGGATGATATTCATATTCTAAAGTCAATAGTTTAAATAGTTGTTAACCGTCCCCGGTGTTGTGAACTTTTCTTTTTTTATTTTAAGTGACGATTTTAGCCTTAAACACATAATATAAAGCAAAGGCACATTAAAATAAATAACAAATCAGTATACGAGTCTATTCTAGCATAGTCTATTTTTCGTTATCTTTACTTGTTTTTTATTCTTGTGGGTCATAAGACAATATCAAGGCAGGTGAAAAAATGGAAACCTTAATAGTAAAACTAACAGAAATTGCAGTAGGGAAAAAAGTGCAAGTGGTAGAATTGCTCTCGGAAGGTTTATCAAGACAACGAATGCTGGATTTAGGGATAGTGCCAAACACCACTATCCACGTACTTAGGCAGAGTCCTTTTGGAGATCCAACGGCATATCTTATAAGAGATACTTGTATTGCACTGAGAGAAGAAGAAGCTCAAAATATTATAGTAAGAGACATAGAATTGTAGCTATTAGAATACAATGACTGTTAAATGTCATCTCAGGGCTAAATAGTTATAAATATAAATATTAATAGAGAAAGGAGAAAAAATGGGGCTAACTTACAGTTCTAGTAATAAGCAGGGATTAAAGGATCTTTTTAATGTAGAGAAATTAAAAGAAGAAGATTATGTCATTGCACTTGCAGGAAACCCAAACACGGGAAAGAGTACAGTGTTCAATGCACTGACTGGACTTCATCAGCATACAGGAAACTGGCCAGGGAAAACCGTTGTAAACTCTCAAGGGAAATATGGTCATAAAGGCACAGACTTTACTATTGTGGATTTGCCAGGCACTTATTCTCTTCTTGCAAGTTCTGTCGAAGAAATAGTAGCTAGAGACTTCATTTGCTTTGGAAAGCCAGACGTAACAGTGGTTGTTTTAGATGCCACGTGTATTGAGAGAAATTTAAACTTGCTTTTGCAGGTGATTGAGATTACTGATAAAGTAATAGCTTGTGTAAATATGATGGATGAGGCTAAAAGTAAAAACATAAGTGTAAATATAGAAGCTTTATCAAAGGAATTAGGTATACCGGTGGTGCCAACTACTGCAAGAAGTAATATAGGCATGAATATTTTAAAAGATACCATATATGATTTATGCACTAATAAAATTCATACCTGTCCCGTACAAATTCAATATCCTAAAAGTATTACGCAGCAGCAGCAACAGCTCACCCCAATGATTATCTCGATTTTTAAGGACAAAATTAATGCTAAATGGCTTGCATTAAGACTTCTAGATGGAGATGAATCACTTTTAAATTCTATAAGCAAATTTTTAGGTTATGACTTAAGAAGTAATTAATAGGGAGGTGTAATTGTTGAATCTAAAGGAAGACGCAAATATTAAGGAGGTTCTAAAAAAATCAAAACTTTTTAGAACACAAAACAATGAAAACATAAGAGACACCATTGTAGAAACTATTTATAAAACGGCGGAGGATATAACAAGAAAAACTGTTATAAAAGACACTGAAAGGTTATTGTCTCAGCAAAAAATTGATGACATAGTTACCTCTAAAAAAACGGGTATCCCAATAATGATACTACTGCTAGCAGTGATATTTTGGCTTACAATTCAGGGAGCAAATTATCCTTCACAGTTTTTGTCAAAATTCTTGTTTTGGATAGAAGCAAAGATCAGTTTATTCTTTATCTATATACAAGTTCCCCTTTGGCTAAATAACCTTTTAGTACTAGGAGTATACCGAACTTTCGCCTGGGTAGTAGCCGTAATGCTTCCACCTATGGCAATATTCTTTCCTATATTTACACTACTTGAAGATGCTGGATATCTGACTAGAATATGCTTTAATTTAGACCATTCTTTTAAAAAAGCTTGCTGTCATGGAAAACAAGCACTAACTATGTGTATGGGGTTTGGTTGCAATGCTGCCGGGGTAATAGCCTGCAGAATAATTGAGTCACCAAGAGAGAGGCTTATAGCCATTGTAACCAACAATTTTGTACCCTGTAATGGTAGATTCCCAACTCTTATAGCTCTATCAATGGTGTTTGTAGGAGTGAGTATAACGCCTGCTAGTAGGTCTGTTATAGCTGCACTGATGGTAGTGCTTTTAGTGCTTATAGGTATAGGGATTACATTACTAACATCCTATACATTATCAAAAACAATACTAAAAGGTATGCCCTCAAGCTTTACATTAGAGATGCCACCCTATAGAAAGCCTCAACTCGGAAGGGTATTATATACATCTATAATTGATAGAACCATGTTTGTGTTGGGAAGAGCTATAATGGTAGCTGTGCCCGCTGGTGCTATAACCTATATTCTTGGCAATGTCATGATTGGAGATATAAGTATACTAGCCCATGCAGCAAATTTTCTAAATCCCTTTGCGAATGCCATAGGTTTAGATGGCTTTATTTTGATAGCCTTTATTTTAGGATTTCCAGCAAATGAAATCGTGCTACCTATTCTTTTAATGGCATACTTATCTAAAGGATCCATGCTTCAATTTGAAAGTATAGATCAGCTTAGGGAGATTTTGCTAAACAATGGGTGGACATACTTAACACTCATAAACACAATGTTATTTTCACTATTGCACTTTCCGTGCGCCACAACAGTATGGACTATAAAAAAAGAAACCGGAAGTATAAAATGGACAATATTATCTGTATTAATGCCCACAGCCATTGCCATAATCATATGCTTTTGTACCACCAAAATTTATAGGATTTTCATGTAGTCAAAACAAAACCTTAAAACAAAACCTTAGGGACAGTTAACAACTAATTGAACTTTAGTCTGGTCAAAACCCCAGGGACAGTTAACAACTAATTGAACTATAGCCTGGTCAAAACCAGAGGGACAGTTAACAACTAATTGAACATTAAACTGTCCCTCACAAATATATATGACAAAAATAAAGACTTTTGTTTTAACAAATCTTGCGAATTTGCTAAAACAAAAGTCTTGTTCCAAGTAAATCTTGCACCAAACCGGGCGTAAGCCAGTATGTCGATTTGATGTATAAGGCAAAGCCTTACGAACTACTCCCTTTCATTTTAAAGTAAAGATTATATTGATAAATCACTAAAAGGGTACCGTTAATGACTTCAGAAGGATAAATAATTAATTAATGGTTATTAACTATTGTTGAAATAATAATAAGCACAATTGGATCCAAGGAGGAATTCATTCTGAAGTGCCATTAAGGTATCCTAATATATTATATGTGCAAAAGGATAAGTTGTTACAGATATTTATACTATATGTAAAATTTATCCTAAAAATTATTATTAGGTGTTTAAAATGTATGGGAAGTAATGTATAATGTTATCAAATGGTAATTATTTGGAAGGCGGGAGTTAAAATGACTTATATAAAAAAATATGAAGAATGGTTAAATAATAAATATTTTGATGAAAAGACTCGAGAAGAATTAAGGTCAATATCAAAAGACAATAATGAAATTGAAGATAGATTTTACATGGATTTAGAGTTTGGAACTGCAGGGCTAAGAGGGAAGTTAGGTGCGGGACTTAATAGAATGAATTTATACATAATTTCAAGAGCAACGCAAGGGCTTGCGGATTATATTAAAGGTTATGGACAAGCATATATGGATAGAGGTGTAGCAATAGCTTATGATTGCAGACATTTTTCACTTGAATTTGCAGCTACAGCATCACAAGTTTTAGCAGCAAATGGAATAAAGGCTTATTTATTTGAGGAATTAAGGCCTACTCCAGAACTATCTTATGCAGTAAGAACGTTAGGTACCGCTGCAGGAATTGTTGTGACTGCTAGCCATAATCCTAAAGAATATAACGGATACAAGGTATATTGGGAAGATGGTGCCCAGATCTTATCATCTACTGCAAATGGTATAACAGAAAAAATTCAGAGCATTACAGATTTTAGTACCATAGAAATCATGGATCTTGAGGAAGCTAAGGAAAAAGGATTAATAGTAATGCTCGGGAAAGCAATGGATGATGAGTATATGGAGAAAGTAAAGGGACTAGCTTTAAGGGATAACATAGATAAAGATATAAAAATTGTTTATACACCTCTAAATGGTACTGGAAATATGCCTGTACGAAGAGTACTAAAGGAAAGAGGTTTTACTAATATAATAGTAGTGCCAGAGCAAGAAAACCCAGATCCAGACTTTACAACCGTTGGATACCCAAACCCAGAGGATGTAAAAGCCTTCAAATATGCCCAGGAACTTGGTAAAAAAGAAGGGGCAGAGTTATTAATAGCTACAGATCCGGATTGCGATAGACTTGCTATAATGGTCAGAGATAAAAATGGAGAATATGTTGCTTTCAATGGTAATCAAACAGGGGCTATATTAATAAAATATGTTATAGAAGGGATGAAAGAAAAAGGCACGCTTCCTAGCAATGCGGCCATAGTAAAATCGCTAGTAACAGGGGATTTAGGCAGGCAAATAGCTAAGAAATATGGCGTGGAAACCTTCGAAGTACTTACAGGATTCAAAAATATTTGTGGTAAAATCAATGATTTTAAGAAAGATGATAGCCATGAATTTATATTTGGATACGAAGAAAGCATTGGGTATGTTGCTGGGACTTTCGTTCGTGACAAAGATGCAGTGATATCTTCCATGCTTTTATGTGAAGCTGCAGCCTACTATAAATCACAAGGGAAAACTCTAATAGATATATTAAATGAGATATACGAGGAATTTGGATATTATAGAGAAAACCTAATATCTCTAGTTCTAGAAGGCATAGAAGGACAAGAAAGAATTTCTAGAATGATGGAAGAATACAGAAAAGATAATCCAAAGACAATAGGCACTGCGAAGCTTACTAAATATATAGATTACGATATAGAAAAAGCTTATGACATAATTAATGGTACAGAAGAATCTAGTGGAATTCCAGTATCTAATGTACTTAAATTCTACTTTGATGATGAGAGCTGGTATGCTGTAAGACCTTCAGGTACAGAACCAAAAATTAAAATATACATGTACTCAAAGGGAGAAACTTTAAAAGCTGCAGAAGAAAAATTGGTAGAAATGAAAGATATAATTATGGAAAAACTTCAAAGTACAAAATAAACATAAGAAACATATAATATATTAAAGGGATCCATGCATTGTGCTGAATGCATTCGGCTGCACTGCATGGATTCCTAAATACAACTAGATTTATCCCTAATGAATTTACAGTTATACTTGTACCATAAAGGATCATGATAAATTTAAAATGGAATATCAATAGTTGTATAGATGCAACAATTAATAAATTGAGAAGGGGAATTTCAGTATGAGGATATTTAATGACATTTCAGAAGGAAAGTCTCCAATTTTTATAAGTGAGAGTTAATCACTCTAGCAAAAATAAAACTCCAGTGGGAGTGTAAATACCCTTCTGAAGTCGTTAATATGCAGCTCCGCAGGAGATAATTAATTTAGTAGTGATTATAATATCATTAATTTTTGTTGGGCTAGGTTTTAGCTTAAACTATAATGTTTTTAAAAAAATTAATGAATATAGTTTGAAATTCAAGGTGTTTTTTAGTCCTCAATTTCAGGAGAAATTAAATAAAAATTATACAAGTGCGGTTAAAATAATTGGAACAAGTGACATAGCATTAGGAGTAATGCTTATAATTTGGGTGTTTTTATTTGCAGCATTCCCTAACACTTTTAAAAATAATAACATTAGTTGTATTGTAATTGGTATTTTATCAATTATGAATCAGATTATATTAAATCTGAAACTTAAGAAGATAAAATAAACAATATTTTATATTGTTTCATAATTATTGTGGGAAAATTTATTGGCTTGTCGGAAATAGACAAACCAATTTTAGTGGTTTTTAAATTTAAAGATATCTAATTTTTAAATATTACCAGGTTACGATTGCTTATAATTTGCATTATGATTAGTAGGCAAATAAACCATGGTTTATTATGCATAACTGTAATATTATGACAAAGTTGAAAGGAGTGAAATTATGAGTGATACATTTATTTTGGTACTTATAGTAGCGGGAGTAGTGGGAGTAGTGTTAAATATATCAAGTACATCAAATACTATTAGTATGATGCGAGTTGACATTGCGCAAATGAAGAGAACTTTAAATATGATTGCGGATAAAGTTGGTATTCCGAGTGAAATAGGACTGCCGGGTGAAATGCGTGTGTCAGATGAAACAATGGCTGAATTAAAAAGCCTTATTTTAGAAGGCAAAAATATCAAAGCAATTAAAAAATATAGAATGGCTACTGGAATAGGGCTCAAAGAAGGCAAAGATTATATTGATGCTCTAAGTGAAAAGGAATTAAAATAGGTAATTTACACGTCTATTATGTTTCATAATTATTAGGAGGAAATTATTGGATTGTAATAAATAGACAAGCCAATTTTAGTATATGTTAATTCTAAGTGTGCCAAGTGACCCTAAACTTTAAATTTTAAATTTTAAATTTTTGAACCAACTCATTAAGTTTTTGTGCAAGCTGTGCTTGATTTTGTGATGCTTGTGCAATTTCATCTGACATGGAGCTTACAAATTCTCCATCCGCGCCATATTGAATGTTATTTATAGTTTCACGGATTGTTCTGCAAGTCTTCTTACTTCCTCAGCAACTACTTAAAACCTCTCTCCGTCTATTACATAAGCATAACTATTTTTAGCACTATATTTTTCAACTATATTTTTCAATTCTTCAAGTTTTAAATCGCCCATCTTTTTTTTATTGATTCGACACGTAATAATCAGAAATTAAATTTGATATAAAAAATGGTATTCCTAAAATTAATATAGCAATGATAATTAGTTGATGTTTTATAGATTTCATCTTTAGACCCTTTTTTCTTGTATTTAAATATATTTAAACATATTTAAACATATATGTAATAAAAATATACTGAAACTGCGGTAAAGGGTTGCATTTATATAAAAATGTACTGAAAATTGCGTTAAAGGGTTGCGTTTATATAAGAATGTAAAAGAATGACAAAATAAATGCAGCTATATGAATAATATGTATAATAATTATATATTTCAATCTTTTTCGTCAGTTAATTTAATTTTGCCTAATATACAAATATTTTAAGTTATTATGTGGTTAAATCATCTCCTGGGTCGCTTCAACAGATTCGCAGAAGATAAATTGACGACTTCAGAAGTAGTGGTATACTACCACTGAAGTTTTCTATTTGTTAGGGCAAGTAACTCCTACTTATAGTAGGTACTCAAACTTATAGAAATGGGAGACTTTGCTTTTGAAATATCTTTAAACATTCAAGTCTAATATGTCCCGCATGGTATAATATAATAAATACAAAACGAACTATGTGGGGAAATTATATATAATAAATTAAAAGAAAGGACGTGTTTTTGTGAGTTTAAGATTTATATACGGAGGAGCTGGAAAAGGGAAGAGTACGTTCTGCTTAGAGGACATAGAAAAACGAAGTACCGCCGAGAGCGAAAAACCCTTAGTACTTTTGGTACCAGAACAATTTTCCTTTCAAGCTGAAAAAAATCTTATAAAAGTAGTTGGATCTACAGGAATAAAGAACGTCCAAGTACTTAGTTTTAATAGATTAGCGTACAAAGTGTTTAGCGAGGTTGGAGGCATAACCCGTAAACCTATGGATACTTCAGGAAAGGCAATGCTTATTCATAGCATACTTCAAAAAAAGAAAGATGAACTCAAGGTATTTAAAGGAGCAGCTAGACAAAAAGGCTTTGTAGATAATGTAGCTTCTGCAATTACAGAGTTTAAAAAATATAATGTTTCTGTTGAAGATTTAAATAAGACATTAGGCAATTTAGGGGAAAACACCTTGCTAGTAGATAAAATAATGGATTTATCTCTTATATACGGAGAATTTGATAATATTTTAAATAAAAACTATGTGGATCCAGATGACGATTTAACACGCTTAAATAGTGCCCTTGATGAATGCAATATTTTTGATGGTTCTGAGTTTTGGATCGATGAGTTTACAGGCTTTACACCACAACAATATGGAATACTCGAAAAGCTATATAAAAAAGCTAGGAGGATAAATATAACACTTCCATTAAAAAGCTCAGAGCATTCAAAATCTATGGAGGAATCTGATGCATTTTATTCCATTAAGTTTACAGAAAATAAGCTTTTAAGTTTAGCAGAGGATAGTGGGACAAGTATCGAAGCACCTATAGAGCTGGAAGGTAATAAAGAATATAAATTTAAAAACAATAATGAACTATCTTTTCTTGAAAAAAATTATTTTGCATTCCCATATACACCAAGTACTGAGAAATGTGAAAACATAAAGGTATTTAAAGCTCTTAATGGATACTGCGAGGTGGAACACGTGGCAAAGGATATCTTAAGACTATGCCGTGATGAGAATATAAGATTTAATAAAATAGCAGTAGTAACAAGAGACTTACCTTCCTATGAAAAGTTAATTAAAGCCATATTTACAGAATATAATATTCCATTATTTATAGATAAGAAAAAGGATATAACAAGTAACCCCTTAATTGTGCTAATAACCGGAGTCGTTGAGATTTTCACTAAGAACTTTAGCTATGAGGCAATGTTTAGGTATCTTAAAACAGGGCTTTTAGATATAGAAAAGCAGCATATAGACATACTAGAAAACTTCGTAATAGCAGCGGGCATAAAGGGCAAAAGAAAATGGACAGAACCTGATCTATGGCAGGAGAAAATAGAATACTATTTTAGAGACTACTATAATGATAAAGCTGGCATAGACGAAGCTGCATCACAAAGTGCAGAGAAACCTGTAGAAAAAGTTGCAGGTTCTCCTGAGGACAAAGCTGAAAGAATAGAAGCCACTATTAAAATTTTAAATGATACTAGAGAGAAAGTCATAAATCCACTACTACAATTCAAAGAAAAATTAAAAGGCGGATGTACCACCAAAAAAATATGCACAACTTTATTTGAATTTCTAGAAACTATAAATATATATAAAACAATAGAGGAGTGGATAGAAAATTTCAAAAGGGAAGGTGCGCAAGAGCTCGTTACCGAGTACAGTAAAATATGGAACTTAGTTATGGAACTATTAGATCAGATGGTGGAAGTCCTTGGCAATGAAACCCTATCCCTTGAAGACTTTGTAAAAGTACTATCCATGGGATTTAGTAAACATCAAATGGGAATTATTCCACCTGCACTAGATGGAGTAACTATTAGCAGCGTGGAGCGCATAAAAAGTCATGATATAAGTGCACTATACATTATAGGGGTAAATGATGGAGTATTCCCAATGGCAAACAAGGAAGATGGAATATTAACAGACAATGATAGAATGATCTTAAAAGAAAATGCATTAGAACTTGCAAATGACACAAAAACTGAGGTGTTTAATGAGCAGTATTTAATCTATGCTACGATAACCATCCCAAGTAAATATTTAAATATAAGTTATCCTATTGCAGATTATGAAGGCAAAACGTTAAGACCTTCTATTATAATATCTAGGTTTGACGCCTTATTCAAAGGTCTAATAGAAGAGAGCAATATAACTCAGTTTAGTGAAAGGCTACAAGAAACGAATGATATTCAGCAGCTGTGTGCTAAAGTTCCAACATTTAACGAGCTGATATTTTATCTAAGAAAATATTTAGCGGAGGGAGTTATATCGCCACTTTGGATTGAGATTTATAAGTGGTACCAAAAGGACCCTTTATGGCGAGAAAAAAGCAACACCATGTTTCAGGGATTTGACTACAAAAATGAAATGAAAATGCTTGAGAAAGAAAAAGTAAAACTACTTTATGGAGACAAAAATTATTTTAGCGTATCTAGAATAGAAAAATATGAAGAATGTCCCTTTGCATATTTTGTGCAATATGGCCTAAAAGCTAAGGAGCGAAAAACTTTTACATTTTCATCTCCAGACTTAGGTAGCTTTATGCACAGTGTACTTGATGATTTTTCAAAGCTTGTGGATAAAAATGAAATAAAATGGGCGGACCTTCAGCGTGAATGGTGTGAAAAAAATATAGCAAGTATTGTAGAAAAAGAAGCAGAGGAAGGCATAAGTGGCTATATATTGAACAGTACCCCAAGGTACAAGTACTTTACAGAGCGGTTAAAAAGAGTTTTAAAACGAACTATTATGGTGATAGTTGAGCAAATGAAAAACAGTGGATTTGAACCCTTTGGCTATGAAGTATCCTTTGGATTTGAAGATGGAGATTATCCACCAATAAAAGTAGAACTATCCACAGGGGAAGTAGTAAATCTAGTTGGTAGAATAGATAGAGTAGATAAGTTAATTAATGAAGGAGAAGAATTTTACAGGATAATAGATTATAAATCTGGAAATAAGGATTTTAAACTATCCGATGTATATTACGGACTTCAAATACAGCTATTGACGTATTTAGACGCCATGCTTAAAAGTGAAAGAGCGATTTCTAAAGAAAACGAAATTTCAGAGGAGCCAATTTTCCCAGCAGGTATTTTGTACTTTAAAATAGATGACCCAGTAATAAAAGCTAAAAATGATTTAGATGAAGAAGAACTGGAAAAAGCAATAATGAAGGCTTTAAAAATGAAGGGGTTACTGCTAGCAGATACTAAGATAATTAGGGAAATGGATAGAAATATTGAAGGCGCATCTCTAGTTGTCCCAGCATCTATAAAAAAGGATGGGAAGTTAGGCTCAAGATCATCAGTTGCAACTAAGGAGCAGTTTGAAATGTTACTCCGCCATGTAAAGGAAAACCTAATAAGCACCTGTGAACAAATGTTAAGTGGAGAAATAGACATAAAGCCATATAAGAAAAAAGATGCTACACCTTGTGCTTACTGTGAATACACGGCTATTTGCCAATTTGATCCTACATTAAAGGAAAATACCTATAAGATAATAAAAGATAAGAGAGACAAGGAAATATGGGAACTCTTATCGTCAGTCGAAATTGAGCAAAATAGTGTAAAGACTCAAGAGATCGGAGTGGATGAGGAGTAATGTTAAAGAGTGAGAATGAAATTAAACATGTAAAAACAGGGGTTTCATGGACAGAGGATCAGAAAAAGGCTATCTATACTCGCGATTGCAACGTTCTAGTAGCTGCAGCGGCAGGCTCAGGTAAAACAGCGGTACTAGTTGAGAGAATAATAAAGATAGTAACAGATGAAGATCGGCCTACAGATATAGATAAGTTATTAGTGGTTACATTTACGAACGCGGCGGCATCCGAAATGAGGGAGAGAATAGCTGCGGCTATTTCAAAGGAACTTTATAAAAATCCACAAAGTAAACTACTGCAAAGACAGTTAACCTTATTAAATAAATCCAGCATTACAACTATTCACTCCTTCTGCCTTGAGGTTATTAGAAGCAATTTTCATATAGTAGATTTAGACCCTAATTTTAGAATAGCAGATGCAACAGAAGCAGTGCTTTTAAAACAAGAAGCTCTAGAGGAACTATTTGAGGATAGATATGTAGAAATGAATGATGAAAATGAAACCGAAGATGAAGATAGCGATTTATTTGTAGAAAAGGATACTAGCTCTATAAATCTAATCGAGGATTCTAGTTTCTTAAAACTTGTTGAAGCCTATAGTAATAATAAAGAAGATTTAGGCCTTAAGTCTATAGTGTTAAGCCTTTATAATTTTGCCATGAGTTCTACAAATCCAACAAAATGGCTACGGGGTTCTGCAGAGGATTTTAACATAAAAGATGGGTATAGTTTTAGTGATACCCCTTGGGCAAAGGTTTTAATGGAAGATGTTAAAATAGAGCTACTAGGCATTGAAAAAGTAATGATTAAAGCATTGAAAATCATAGAAAACAATGAAGCTATAGCATTATATTACGAAGTGTTCAAATCAGATTTAGAGTTAATTGCAGATTTAATAAGCGCTGAAAGCAATTGTTTTGAAAGCTTAGCAGAAGCGTTTGAAAATTTAAGCTTCCCAAAACTAACAACGATAAAAGCCTGCAAAGATAAGGAAAAACAAAAGGTAGTACAAGAGATAAGAAATAAGGTTAAGAAACAATTAGGGGAACTGGGGCAGCAAATAATGAATGCAAATTCAGAAACGGCTTTAAGAGATATAAAAACATTGTATCCACAAATGCGTGAACTATCTCAGCTTGTTATAGATTTACAGGAAAAATATAGAGAAAAGAAAAAAGAACGTTCAATTATAGATTTCAATGATTTTGAGCACTACTGCCTTGACATTTTGATGGAAAAAAATGAAGAGGGGGAAATAGTAATAGACGCTCAGGGAAAACCAGAACCTTCCGCAGTAGCAGTTGGGCTAAGAAATAAATACGAAGAAATTTTGATAGATGAATATCAGGATAGCAACATGGTGCAAGAAACTCTATTAAATATAATCTCAAGAGAAAAAATAGGTTTCCCAAATGTATTCATGGTAGGAGACGTAAAACAGAGTATATATAAATTTAGGCAGGCAAGGCCAGAGCTCTTCTTAGCAAAGTATAATAGTTATTCAAAAATTGACGGCGAAAAAACCAGAAAAATAACTCTATACAAAAATTTTAGAAGTCGTGGACCGGTTATAAATGCAGTAAATTATATCTTCAAACAAATAATGTGCAAAAACATTGGAGATCTTGACTATACAGATGAGGAAGCGTTGAATTTAGGAGCTCACTTTGATGAACTTGAAGGTCCTGGATTAATAGGCGGAGCAGTGGAGCTACATCTTATTGAAAAGGAAGTTAAAGATGCAGGAGAAGAAAACGAAGGTGAAGAGGTCGAAGATGAGGGACGGTTAACAACTAATGGAATTGAAGGTGAGGGACATGGCAAAACAAATGAGGATGAAACCCCTACAAATATTGAATTAGAAGCTAGAATTGTTGCAAAAAGAATAAAAGAATTAATGCTACATAAAGATGAAAAAGCTTTTAAAATTTATGACAAAAAAATAAAAAGTTATAGATACGTTGAATATAAGGATATTGTAATATTACTTCGGGCCACCTCAAATTGGGCACCCTCATTTTTAGAACAATTGAAGCTAGAAGACATACCGGTGTATGCAGATACAGGCACAGGCTATTTTAGTACCATAGAAATTCAAATAATCATGAGTTTACTTCAAATTATAGATAACCCAAGACAGGATATTCCTATGCTAGCAGTTCTCCGTTCTCCAATAGGAGGGTTTACCTCAGAGGAACTGGTAGATATAAGAGTAGGTCAAAGGGAAGTAAGTTTTTATGAAGCAATGGTAAACTTAGAAGGCACTAAAAAATCAGAAAAACTCGGTAAATTCCTTGAAAAATTAAACCACTTTAGAGAAATTTGCACGTATATGCCCATTGATGAATTCATATGGCACTTATATACTAGCACTGGTTATTACGGTTATATAGGAGCCATGCCAGGAGGAACCCAAAGACAAGCGAATTTAAGAGTGCTTTTCCAAAGGGCAAGGCAATATGAAGAAACTAGTTACAAGGGACTGTTTAATTTTATAAATTTCATAAACAAGTTAAAAATAAGTAGTGGAGACATGGGCAGTGCTAAAACCCTAGGGGAAAATGAAAACGTAGTTAGGATAATGAGTATACATAAAAGTAAAGGGCTAGAATTTCCTGTAGTATTTCTAAGTGGCATGGGAAAAAACTTTAACTTAATGGATATAAATAAGAGTATATTATTTCATCATGAATTAGGCTATGGCCCAGATTTTGTTGATCCAATTAGAAGAATTTCTTATCCTACAGTTCTAAAACAAGCGCTTAAAAAGACAATAAAGATAGAAAGTCTTGCAGAGGAAATGAGGGTACTATATGTAGCTTTAACAAGAGCGAAGGAAAAGCTAATAATAACTGGGTCAATGAGAAATACAGAGAGAAATTTAACTAGAATGAGTTCTAGTTTAGAAGAGAATAGTGAAAAGCTAGGAGAATATGAAATTTTAAAAGGTAAAAGCTATTTAGATTGGATAGTGCCGGCGATAATAAGGCATGCAGACGGAAAACCATTGCGTGAACTAATAGAAATAGATGATAGTACAACGAATTTATTAAGTCATCCTGCAAGCTTTACGGTAAGGTTCTGGAATAGAGAAAACATAAAGAAAAACGACAATTATGAAGAAGAAATTACTGTTAGCTCACAGGAAAAGCTAACAGCACTTCAGGAAGAACCTACAGATGAGAAGTTCATCTTTGAAATAGAAAAAAGGCTAGGATTTACTTATAAGTACGAAATGTCCACAAAAATGCCTACAGTACTTACAGTAACAGAGATTAAAAGAAAATTTAATGCAGAAATTACTGAAGGCGATTCAAACAATATGTACCAGCCAAAACTTATAAATAAGCCCAGATTCCTAGAAGAGGCGAAGGGATTAACCCCCGCGGAAAAAGGAACCGCTATGCATGCAGTGGTGCAAAGATTAGATTTAACTAAAGTGGCAACCACAAGTGAAATAGGATTACAAATTGAGACTTACGTTGAAAAATTGCTAATCTCAAAAGAAGAGGGCAAATCCGTCCGGGTCAATAAATTATTAAAGTTATTTAAAACAGATCTTGGACAAAGAATGATAAAAGCTTATAATCAAAAAGCTTTAAAAAGAGAAATACCGTTCCATATGGAAATTAAGTCAACAGATATAGATAAAAACCTCCCAATCGAAATATATGGAGAGGAAAAAATAATGCTTCAAGGAATAATAGACTGCTATTTTGAGGAAAATGGAGAGATAGTTTTAGTGGATTATAAAACAGACTCCTTAAAAAATGGAGATGTAAATCTCTTAATAGAGAAATATAAATCTCAGCTAGATTATTATGCAAAGGCAATTGAAGCAACACTTGGGAAAAAAGTTAAAGAAAGTTACCTATATTTATTCAGTAACGATGAAGCCGTAGAAGTTAAATAATCTTCTGCGAAACTGAAAAACCTAAAAAAGGGGAGATACAAATGAGGATACTTCATACCTCCGATTGGCATCTGGGGAAGACTTTAGAGCAATACAGTAGACTAGAGGAACAGGAAGAATTTCTAGAAGAATTTATAGAAATAGTTGAAAAAAACAATATAGATTTAGTACTTATAGCTGGAGATATCTATGACAATGGAAATCCACCAGCAAGAGCTGAAAAAATGTTTTATAGCACACTTAAGGATATAACAAGTAGCGGGAAAACTGCAGTGTTAGTTGTGGCAGGTAACCATGATAATCCAGAAAGATTAGTTGCGCCGAGCCCTCTTGCATACGGTCATGGGGTGGTACTTTTAGGGGAACCAAAGAGTATAGCAAGGCAAGGCGTATTTGGAGAATTTAACAATGACGGAAAGTGTGATTTTGAAATAATAGAAAGCGGCGAGGGGTACTTAGAGCTTAGTATAAGAGGGGAAAAAGCAGTTATTATAACACTACCTTATCCAAGTGAAAAAAGGTTAAATGAAGTACTTTCAATAGAGATTAATGATGAAGAGAGGCAAAAAAGCTATTCTGACAGAATAGGAGAACTGTTTGAAAATATATCTGATAAATATAGGGAAGATACTGTAAACCTAGCAGTGTCACACCTCTATGTTATGGGTGGAGAGGAAAGTGGGTCAGAGAGAAGTATACAACTAGGGGGAAGTCTTTCAGTTTCACCATCTAAATTCCCAAAGAAAGCTCAGTACTCAGCCTTGGGTCATCTTCATAGACCACAGAAAGTGCCAGGAACTAAGGGGATGATAAGATACTGCGGATCCCCAATTCAATATAGCAAAAGCGAAATAAACTATAGCAAGGGAGCGTACCTCGTAGATGTTAAAGCTGGGGGCGAAGCGGAAGTCTCACAAATAATGTTTAGAAACTACAAGCCTATAGAAGTATGGAAATGTAACAGCACCGAGGAAGCGATAGAAAAATGCAAAAATGAGGGCGAAAGAAACATTTGGGTATACCTTGAAATAAAGACAAAAGAAATAATAAGCACCGAAAACATAAAAGAAATGAAAAGACTTAGACCTGATATAGTTTCCATAGAGCCAATACTTGAGGGGATAGAACGCGAAGCAGATTTAGAGGAAAGCCTAAGGGAAAAATCCATGGAGGAAATGTTTAGAGAATATTTTACAAAGGCAAAAGGTGGGCTAGAGCCATCGGATGAAATTATGGAATTATTTTTAAACATAGCATTAGATGAAGAGGAGGAACCCAAAGATGAAACCAGTAAATCTTAAAATAAAGGGGCTAAATTCGTTTGTACAGCAACAAACTATTGAATTTTCAAAACTTACGGAAAAAGGACTTTTCGGTATCTTCGGTCCAACAGCTAGTGGTAAATCCACAATTTTAGATGGGATAACCATAGCTCTTTATGGAAAAGTATCCAGAGACACCAAAGAGTTTGTAAACACAGAAACAAATGTAGTAGAAATAAGCTTCGATTTTGAAATAGGACTAGGGGAAACCCGAAAACTATATAGAGCAGAAAGAAGCATAAAGAGATTAAAAACTGGAAACTTCAAAACTGCTTATGCAAGGCTTATAGAAATAAATAAGGAAAATGCTGATGAAAACAAGGTACTAGCAGAAGGACCAAAGGACATCGACACGAAAATCATAGAAATAATAGGACTGAAAGTTGAGGATTTTACAAGGTCAGTCGTGTTACCTCAAGGTAAATTCAATGAATTTTTAAAGCTTACAGGAAAAGAAAGAAGAAATATGCTAGAGCGAATATTTGCCTTAGAAAAATACGGTACCAAGCTTTATGAAAAAATAAGATCAGTTAGAAATGAAAACCTAAAGACTCAAACTATGATTCAGGGGGAAATGAAGGGATATGAAGATGTAGGTGAAGAAGGCCATAATGAAATAAAATCCGTACTAGATGGTTTAAAGCAGGAAGAAAAACAAATTAAGGCTGATAAAAAAACTGTGGATAAAGAGTACGAGGAATATAAAACTATCTGGGAGCTACAACAAGAAAAAAGCCAGTATGTAAAAAAAGAAGCTGACTTAAATAAACAAGTACCAGAAATAAAAAATAAAAAAGAAAAATTTACGAGGGGAAGTTCAGCATTAAATGTAAAACCCTATATTGACAATGTATATGAAACTAAAAAAAGATTAGCGATAAACAAGGATACACTTCAAAAACTAAGCAGTGCTTTTTTAGTTGTATGTAAAAAGCTGAATATTACAAAAACTTCTTATGATAAAGCGTGGACTGATAAAAACAATAAACTTCCTATTTTAATTGAAAAGGAAGTAAGTCTTAAACAAGCTACGAATATTGAAGAGAAAATAAGCTATCTAGCGGGGGAAAAAGATATCCTTTTAAAACAGCATAAAGAGATTAGAAGCAATATAAGTGAGAAAAATCTAAAAAGTGCAATTATTGTTACCAATAAGTCGAAAATAGAAAATCAATTGGGCGTTACTGAAGAAAAACTAAGTGGAATAGAAATACCACCAGAATATAGAGAAAAATTGTATAATGCCTATAACAGTGAACTAGAAGTTTCGGCCGCAACGAAAAATGTACAAGAGCTTAAGAAAAAAGGGGAAGATTTAAAGAAGGGTGCACATACCACAAAGTTAATGCATAGAGAAGCTATTATACTTAAGGAAAGCAAACAAAATAAACTAGTTCTTTTAGAAGAAAAAAGTAAGAAAATAGCAAATAATTTCCCGGGAGATAATAATTTGTTGCTAGAAAAACAGGAGGCCTATAGTTCGCTACGGGATACCCTAGAGAAAGCTGTAGAAAACCATAAAATAAAGGGTGAACTACAAGGGAAATATAGAAATATTAACATTGAAACCGAAAAAGGTAGGTTAAATCTAAAAAATGCAGAAGAATCTATAGAAAGTGTGAAAGCTCAGCTTAAAATTATAGAAGGTGAGATAAAGGAAGTAGAACAAGCTAACATGGCAGCAGTTTTAGCCTCTAGTTTAAAAGAGGGAGACGAACTTGGTAAGCCAAGACTATGTCCAGTGTGTGGGTCGGAGCATCATCCAAAAGTAGCAGAGCTAATAGTGAATACTGGTTTAGAAGGTAAGAAAAGTTTAAAGCAAAGTGGAGAGTTAAACTTAGAAAATTTATCTAAAGATTATCAAAAAGAGCAAATAAAACTTGTGAGGTTAATAAGTGATGAGGAGTATATAAATAGCCAATTAGAAATAGTTAATGTTAAGCTTCACGACATAAACATTGAGGAGCTTCGCCGCGAGAAAGATGCAAGAGAATCCTCATTAATTCAATTTAAGGAAAACTTAGAAGTCTACAACAAGCAAAAAACTGAGATAGACTTAGAGCTAAATAAGCTACGTGATGAAAAAAGCAAAGTAGATATGGAAGAAGTAAAACTTGGAGAAGGTTTAAGAAAAGAAAACGAAGCGCTAATAGTAATAGATGAAGAGTTGTCTATTGCAGAAGGCAGATTAAAGCTGCTGCGCGAAAAGCATGAGCTTTTAAAAGTAGATTTGCTTAATCAGGAGAGTTCATTTAAGCAAAATCAAAGTGGTAGTATAACATCAGTATCCATAAAGGAAAAAATTCAGCAACTTAAAGATATAGACAATGAGGTAATAAAACTAACTGCCATGGCAAGGAAGCTTCGAGTAGAGCTAGTAACATTAGAAAAGGAAGCATCTGACGTAGACAAGTGCTTAAGGGATCTTACCACTTCAAAAACGGAAATAGAAACCAGCGGTAAGGAAAAGAAGGCAGAAATAGACCGTTTGACTATCCAAATAGTTGAACTCTGTGGATTTACCCCCGAGATGGATCGTACACCTAAAATTGAAATAGAGAAGGTGAAAAATGAAATAAAGGATATAACATCTATTGAGGCTAGTTTAAAAGATATTTTAGAAAAAGAAAATATAGAAAAGCAAAGATTAGACACTCAAAAAACCAGTGAAGAAAACAAAAGCGAAATGCTTTTAAAGATGCTAGAAGATGGAGAAAAAAAATTAGACATAGCTCTTAAAGAAAATTCCTTTGAAAATGCTGAAATAGCTTGTCTTTATTTAATTTCAAGAGGAGACTTGTTACTAATTGAAAAAGAAATAAAACAGTATGAAGAATCTAAACGTAGCATAATAGATAATTTACAAAGAGTAGAAAATTTACTTAATGGAAAAGAAATAGACGCTACACTCTTTGAAGAGGTAAAAGAAAAAAGAGAAGTACTTGGGAAGATTTTAGAAGAAAAAACCAAAGCAATAGGAGCTCAATATAGGGCCCTTGAGGAAATGGAAAGAAAGCTACTAGAAGTTAAAAACCTTATAATAAAGAGAAGCGCTATAGAACACAAGCTTAGTCTTTTAAGAGAAATTGACACGTTAATTCAAGGGAATAAATTTGTGGAATATGTTGCTATGAAGCAGCTAAAATACATATCTATGGAAGCCTCAAAACGATTAAAAGACATAACAAGAGGACGTTACGCATTGGAGCTTGATTCTGATGGAGCCTTTGTAATGAGGGATGATTTTAATGGAGGAACAAGACGTGAAACCAATACATTGTCCGGTGGAGAAACCTTCTTAACTTCACTATGTCTTGCGCTTGCGCTGTCTTCACAAATTCAGTTAAAAGGGAGTGCTCCACTAGAGTTCTTCTTCTTAGATGAAGGATTTGGTACACTAGACACGAATCTTCTAGAAGTAGTAATGAACTCACTTGAAAAACTTCATTCAAGTACATTATCTGTGGGAATAATAAGTCATGTGGAGGAGCTTCGCAGTAGAGTGCCTGTAAAACTAATAGTTACGCCGTCAGAGCAGGGACAGGGAGGAAGCAAGGTAAAGCTAGAGTATACGTAAGAGTATGAAATTTCTCCTATATGAATTGAAATAAGAATTCGCTAGCCTGACTTCCTGCCAGGCTCACGATAATTTTATATTGGCAAAAGGAGAATTTCTAAATGAAATTTCAATTGTCTTTTCACCTCTTATTTCAAGTCATTACGGAGAAAGTTCATACTGTTAATGTGTAGTTATTCTACGTGACTTACAGGCGAACTCTAGACAAGAAGTTCTAAAAGAAATGAGAGAGAAGACTTAAAGCCTACCGGCTTAAAAACTTTTTGGATGAAGCGTATGGAATTTGAACTGAAGGGGGGAGCAACAAGCTTTATTCATAATTATTCTACCTATATTGATAGCATAGGATTTGTAATAAGAAAAGATTGACATTTTAAAAAATTAGCAATACAATTAGACTGTTGTTTAAATATCTAATTGTATTAAAGGAGAAATTAATATGTCAATTCTCAATTTACCATTTAAAGCACTTGCAGATCCAACAAGGAGAAAAATTATTTTATTATTAAAAGATGGTGATTTGACTGCAGGGGAAATAGCAGAGCATTTTGATATGACTAAGCCAAGTATTTCTCACCATCTTAATGCATTAAAGCAATCATTGCTTGTAACCGATCAGCGCAAGGGGCAATATATTTATTATTCGCTTGATACTACGGTATTCCAGGAAGTAACTAATTGGTTCTTTAATACAGCACATGTTAATGAAGGAGGAGTTGAAAATGAAAAAGATAAATAATATTTTGAAGAAAGATTGGTTAATTTTAATTCTTATTGTATTAGGGTTTGCACTTGGAGCATATTTCTATCCATCACTCCCTGATAGAGTACCAACACACTGGAATCATAAAGGGCAAATAGATGGTTATGGTAGCAAATTATTCGGAACTTTCGGCCTTCCATTAATAAATTTAGGAATTTATTTATTATTTATTCTGCTTCCTTATATAGATCCTAAAAGAAAAAATTATGATGGGTTTCATTCAACTTATCAATATTTAAAGTACCTACTAGTTATATTTTTACTTGGTATAGAAGTGACTACACTTTTAATAGCTACAGGAGTTGTAATAAATCAGTCAGTTTTTATACCAATATTGGGTTCATTGCTATTTATTTCAATAGGAAATGTTATGGGAAGAATTAAATACAACTATTTTGTAGGAATAAAAAATCCTTGGACTTTAGCAAATGAAGAAGTGTGGAGAAAAACTCATAGGATGGCTGCACCAGTATGGGTTATAGGAGGTATCCTAAATATATTATTAGCTATTACAGGAATAAGTTTCAATGGAATAGCTTTCATAATTATTGTAGTAGCAATTATAGTTGTGCCAACTGTATATTCATATGTTGTTTTCCAAAAGATTGGCAATATAGATAAATAAGGATGAAACATGCAGGTTATACTATAAAAAAATTACTAGAATTGTGTATTTCGTACGGTTAAATGCCTTAATAACGATCTATGGACATATAGCTGAACTTAACGACCTCAATGTATAATATACAAACTATTTATTTTTGGACGAGAATAAGCTTTTAGTAACTTAGTTATTTAATTTTTTTGTAATTTTGAATAACTAGTTAAACAGATTACACATATTCCATCTACGATAACAGTTATACTAATTATTATAACTGTTATCGTAGATGAGCATATAGAAAATATTATAGGTGAAAAAAGTAAGTTTAAAGGTATAATTATAATAACAAATCTGATTAATATTTTTTTTAGATGGTCAATAGTATCATTGGTAATATTAAACTTGTTAATTGCATACTTACTAACTTTACTTGAAAATAAATTTATTAAGCCGATTATAACTATAAAATTAAATATAAATAATAAAACCGTGGTCATATTATCATCTCCCTATTCTAAATGAAAATTTTCCGAAATATTCTATGTGAGAATTTATCTCATTATCAACTTCCTTAAGTGGTTTTACATATGCATGTATTAGTTAATACTTCAGCTCCTCAGGAGATGCTTTAACAGTATTTATTTAATTATACTATTTTTACTATAAAGTTGGTATAAGAAACAAAAGAAAAAATTAAATTTTGGTTCTTAGATAAGTGTTAGAATGAGTCCATAAGGGTATAAGTTTAGTATGTTTAAAAAGCAAATGAAAGGGTGAGTTTAAATGGGTATTATGTTAGAATTTAAAGCTTTATTCATAATTATGCTACCGATATGGGTACTGGTTAGAGTAGTTTCAATTCTCAAAAACCGCAGTAAGGGTCAATTTTCAATTAAAAGAGAGATTGTGTTAAACCTTTTCTTTCTTTATATTCTCTGTTTTATAGGAATAACTTTATTCCCTTTATTTATAAACTGGACTGGTCAAAAGGGTAATGTTTCAATAAATGTTGTACCAGTCTTTAATACGGTAAAGGATGTTTCTAGTATTAGGCAAAATCCCGAAATGCAAAGTTTTATGATTAAATTTTGGATTAAGAATATTTTGGGTAATACGTTGCTACTATTTCCGTTCGGTTTATTACTCCCAATACTATGGAGAAAGTTTGATAATATGAAAAATACAATTTTAATTTCATTTTTGTTTTCTTTAGGCATAGAAATTGTTCAACTTTTATCTTACTATGTAGGCAATTTCGGAAGGTCATTTGATATTGATGACATAATATTAAATACATTCGGTGCTTGGATAGGATATATGTTTTACAAGAAAATTGTACTCAAATTGATTAATAAACAGTTTCTAAATGGCATTCATAGGAATGTAGGTTATAGTAAATAAATGTTTTATGGCAGAATGTATAAGTATAATTTTTAGTAGCCTATACGTGTTTTCCTTAAATAATCCATTAATCGTATTTTTACAATATTTTAGCTATCATAAAATATTATATTTCATAATGATTAGGGAAAAGTTTATTGGCTTGTATTAAATGGACAAGCCAATTTTAGATGTATTATCATCATTATTGTCTAACATAGCCATTAAATAAAATTTAACTAAATTTAACTAAAATTTAACTGTTTTGCACTTCATGACAGCTTAGTTGGCACTACTCCTATAAGGAACAAGAAATAAAAGCTCCTGGACCACCAGGAGCTTAACTAATGCCTAAACATATAGTTAAGAAATATTTGGAATTCAAGCAGAGACATACAACTATATTAATATTTACCATATAATGTTAATATAAGAGAGTGTTATTTATACGTTAAACTAATGGTTAGGAGGGATTTTTACTATATGGATAAAAGTAAAATAGTAAAATATTTCTGGTTCTGTTTAGAACAGGTTTTTTATGGATATTTGATCTGGTTGCATATGTCATTTGTATTAATACTAGCTTCATCCTATGTAACAAAAAATTATCTTATGGGTATGGTGGTAATATTTTTTTTATACACCCCTTTCCATGTCTTTATTCACAAAAACCCTTATGGAGTTAAAAAAACTCACTTTAATAAAAATATAAACTTAATACAAGTTTTAATGCAAATGCTTATTTTTTCACTTCTAATGTTAAATTTTGGAGATGCTATTTCGTTCTTAAAAAACTGGTGCAAATAGAATTTGCACTAGTTTTTTGTAAACATATTATTTTGGTGAATTAAAAAGAGGAAAGCAGGAGTGAAAAATTATTGATTTATTAAGTATAAAAGATATTAGAAAGCTACCAAGTAGTAAATACTCGGTAGATTTATTAGGATGTTTCAAAAATAACTGTATACATATTTAGTTTTGAAACGTCTTAGATTTTGGGTAATACGTTGCTACTATTTCCGTTCGGTTTATTACTCCAATATTATGGAGAAAGTAAGCTATTTTAGAAGCTGGATTGTGTGCACCAAATGCTTTAGCTAACTCGCGTATTGTTGAGTTAAGAAATATGGTGACTTAACGGCGAAAAAGTATTATGATTAGGAACGCTGAATCGTATCATAAGTAACGGAGGTTGTTTTTAGCTTTAACCATTGATATAAAATGGTTAAGGCTATGCTTGCAAGTGGAAATACTGTATCATAAGTAAGATTCTAAATGTTTTTATTAGGAAAATTAAATTAACTAATAGTTAATTTTTATGAATAAAAGATGAAAATTCTTCAATTGTTTAAATTATATAGATTTGATATCAGTTAATTAACGAAGTCCTAATTTAATTAAATGTACAAAAAAATGGAGGAGTTAATTTTATGAGAATAAGTGAGGTTATTAGAAATTATAGAAAAAAGGAAAATCTTACTCAAGAGCAAGTTGCTAATTATTTAAATATAAGTACACCAGCAGTAAATAAGTGGGAAAATGGAATATCATGCCCAGATATAGCACTGTTAGCACCTCTTGCACGTGTTTTAAAAATTGATGTTAATACATTATTGGCATTTAATGAGGAATTAACAGATGTAGAAGTAAAAAAGCTTACAAAAGAGGTAGGTGAAATGGCATCAAAAGAGGGACTCCAAAAGGCTTTTGAAAAGGCCAGTGATTTAATTAAAAAATATCCAAATTGTGATGAGTTGATATATTGGATATCAGTAGTTAGATTTATGGTATGCAAAAGAAAAACAGGATAAAGATAAAGCTATAGAAATGATTATAAATATGGTAAATGAAGCACGTAGCATGGATGATGCTATGAAGTCAAAACTATATAAGCATATGAAATTTAATGTGACCAACAGTTGGGGCAAAGATAAATATGAAAGATTAGTAAAAGGGGCATTTAAAAAAGACAAAACCCTTGATTTTGCCAAAAATGATCCTAGGATAAAATCTCTATTGGACTAAGACTAATTTTCTTATATATCGTTGCAAACATTCAGAATAGTAAAAAAAAGACAAGAACACTAACTGTTCTCGCCTTCATCTGATAATATTTTTTTTCTTTCTGAAATTAACTGCTCTATTGATTCCAGGTCTTCCATGGTTGCGTGATTGCGTATAAATGATTTGCAACTGCTCCTACTCTTTAGATAACTAGAATATTTCCTATTCTTTTCTTCCCAATTTTGATTGTATATTGTTCGTTTGCTTTTTTCCACTTTACTCACTCCAAATCAAGATATTTTTTTAATTACATCATAACTCTCAATCAATTCATATTTATTAAACATAGTGACCATTTTAACATTTGCAAACAATATCTCTTTATTTGCATAAGGCAATTCTTTAAGTCGTTTATATGCAATTATGATGCTGTCACCCATATAGAATATGTCTTCTTTATCGTAACCCCTGTTAATTAGTACTAAATATTTTTCTTTCATTGCAAACACCCCTACATTTTCCTTATATATAGTGTACAAGTGAACTACTCACCACCTAAGAGGTGGGAGCTTCTTGATCAATATAGCTAATGCTACAAGTTTATTCAAGCTATCAAGGTCATTCCAACCTCTCTAACAATATATCTTTTATTACATTGCTATTATTATTTTTCTACCATACCATCTAGCTTTATACTCTAATATTCTTCTAAATTCTGCGAAGCTAGCATCAGCTATTGATTAGCTATTTTTTTATGTAATTTTGCTGCTTTTATTTTAGCTTTCTTTCTGTTGCTACTACCTTTTTGTTTCTTTGACAATTCCTTTTGAAGTTTAGATACATAAATTATACTTTAGTAATTCTCTATTTAATATAATAATCCTTTAAGAAATTGACTATGACATTATTTAGACAAATTACTTTGTCGATTCACTTTTCATATGCAAAGTGAATATGGCATACTTATGTTGTTGGGAGGTCAAGGCAATACGTCAGCCAGTTACTAAAAGAATCAAAGCTAATTCCTGTTAAAAAATCAAAGAAAAGCACATTATTTAGCAGGTCAGAAGTTATGGGATTTTATAAAAAGAGAGATTAATTTTCTCTCTTTTTTCATGTATTTAACTAACTTGTTTTTAGCAAGGGAATGGCTTTTTTATATAATATAATAACTTTAAAATGTACTAGGGGTATGGCACCGATTCGCGGTGCGTCCCAACAGGGTGTATATTCTAACAGGTGGGAATCCTGCCACTTAATCTATAAATTATTTTTATACTACAATCAACAAAAGTATAAAACTATTTACATTTTGTTTAGGTTATTTTTAAAATAAAATTGTAAAAAAAATTTTACATTATGGAGTCATTATTATGAGGAAATTTCTTGGTGCGTTGTTATGTTCTATGAACCTTGCTATACTATTAAACACTACGGTAGAAAAATTATTTATACTTGAAAGTTAAAAAGAAAAATAGTGTGATTATTAAATGTAAAGGTTAAGGAGGTTAGAGAATGCTTAAGATTTTTTTGATTGAAGATGATGAAACAATTGCTTTAGGTATAAAGTCATTTTTATTGAGAAATAGTTATAAAGTTATCCATGCAGAGAATTTAAAAAAAGGGAAAGAGCTTTTTAAAACAGACATTGACATAATATTACTAGATTTAAATTTACCTGATGGGTCAGGTTTTGATTTTTGCCGCTATGTAAAAGAAATTAAAGACATTCCTATTATTTTTCTTACTATTAGGGATGAAGAATGCGATATTGTAAAAGGACTAGATATTGGAGGGGATGACTATATAACCAAGCCTTTTAAATTAAGTGTTTTGCATTCTCGTATATTGGCTGTTTTGCGGAGAACTGTAAAACAGCAGATACAAGAAGATGTTCTATGGTGTGGGAATATTAAAATGATTAAATCAGAAACAAAGGTATATAAAAATAATCTCGAAATAGAACTTACAATTGGTGAATACAATCTATTTAGGCATCTATTAGAAAATAAAAACCGTACTTTAACACGAGGGGTTTTATTGGAAAAACTGTGGGATATCGATGGGGAATTTGTAAATGATAATACATTATCAGTAGCTATAAAGCGTCTTCGTCAAAAACTTACGAATAATACAATTATTAAAACAGTGAGAGGAATAGGTTATAGGTTGGATGAGTAAGAGGGATATGAATAAAAAGAAATTTACTGTATGGATGTTTATTAGTTTTTTATGTATAACATTTTTTTGTGTTATATTTGGAAATTTCATTTTTAAGCAGACAGAGAAGATTTTTTATGAAAAAGCCGCACAGATTATAGCGTTTGGTGTTAAGGCTGATCCTAATATTGAACAAGTATTGATATCATCGCTAAAAACTAATAATATAACAGAAATTAATAAAGGGAAAAAAATATTAGAGCACTATGGATATAGTGAAGATTTTTTATATGGTTCTTATAATAATCGTAAAAGTTTTAATATAGTTACGGTTGGTATTTTGTTTTTAATCACTTTACTCTTTTTTTGTTTTGGAGGATTTCTGATAGGTCTAAATCATATAAAGCGTAAACGTATCGATAATCTTGCAGAATATCTTTACGCTATCAACGAAGGAAATTATAGAATAAATCCTCAGAAGAAAGAAGACGAATTCTCTATTTTAGAAGATGAACTATATAAAACAGTTGTGCTTCTTAGAGAAACCAGAGAAAAAGAAAGGAAAGAAAAAGAAAAATTAACAAATTACCTTGCAGATATTTCTCACCAAATGAAAACGCCACTTACGTCAATGTCACTTATGATTGAATTATTAGATGATAGGCCTATAAATGGGGAGGATGCTTTGTATATTGAGCGTATTTCAGCTCAGATATACCGTCTTAATCATTTGGTTTCGTCATTGTTAATACTTTCTAAACTAGATGTAGGAACCTTAACATTAGAATGTAAATGGATTAATGTTTATGAATTGGTATGTACTGCTGTTGAGCCATTAATCTTAATGATAGAAAAAAAGGAGCAACAACTTTCTATTCAAGAGGATAGTGATGTAGCTTTTATGGGAGATTTTTATTGGAACAATGAAGTCATCTTAAATGTTGTTAAAAACTGTGTAGAACATACACCATGTGGAGGTGAAATTTCCATAGTGTATGAACAAAACCCTATTTGCACACAAATTATTATTGAAGATAATGGAAAAGGATTTCATAAAAAGGATATACCACATTTATTTACTAGATTTTACAAAGGCGAAAATTCAGCCAAAGATAGTGTAGGGATTGGACTTGCTCTTGCTCAATCTATAGTTAAGAAACAAAACGGTGAAATTCGAGCAGAAAATAAAAAAACAGGGGGAGCGCGATTCACAATTAAGTTTTATTCAAATTAATTACATTTCAGAAGGAAATGAATTGATTGTAAGCAGTGTCACCGAACGGTCACTTAACAAAGATATAATGGGGTTAGAAGAAAATAAGGACTAAAATAACTAAATGTTATGATAGCAGGCCTTATTAAAGAGGGGGAGAATATTTTGGAAATATTAAGAACTGAAAATCTTACAAAAACCTATGGAATGGGTGATACAAAGGTCACTGCATTGGATAATTTAAATTTGAGGATAAGCAAAGGACAATTTGTTGCAATAATTGGATCAAGTGGATCAGGAAAATCTACACTTCTTCATATGTTAGGGGGAGTGGATAACCCTACAAAAGGAAAAATATGTATCGATGACACTGATATTTCATCAATGAATGAGACTGAATTAGCTTTATTTCGAAGGCGAAAAGTAGGAATAATATATCAATTTTACAATCTTATTCCTACACTAAATGTAGAAAAAAATATATTATTACCCATGCTGCTGGATGGTAAAAAACCTAAAAAAGAACAATTTGATAAAATTATAAAAATGCTTGGTTTAAACGAAAGGCTTAGTCATCTACCAAATCAGCTTTCGGGAGGTCAGCAGCAAAGAGTTGCTATAGCACGAGCATTAATTTATAGACCGTCTATTATTCTAGCAGATGAACCTACTGGAAATCTTGACAGAGCAAATACAGAAGCTATTCTTGAGATGTTGAGGGTTTCAAATAAAGAGTATAATCAGACTATGATATTGATTACGCATGACGAAAAAATTGCATTATCAGCAGATAGAGTGATTACAATTGAGGATGGTAGAATTGTGTCAGATGAGGTAATTAAAAAATGAAAATTATGAATGAATACACATATAACCATATGAAAAAGAATAAGCGACATACAATTTCTATACTAGTTGCTATTATAATTGCTTCAGCACTTCTATGCTCACTATGTATATTTATACATTCTAAATGGGAAACAAAATTAACCACAACAATTGAAAATACAGGTTATTGGAATGGGGAATTAGGCGACCCTATATCTGGTGATAAATTAAAATATGTCACAGAAAATCCCGAGGTTGAATCCACGATGATTAAAGGACAGTGGGTTACTGCTAAACTTTCCAATACAAAACGTCCGTATCTATCACTGAGAGATGCTAATACAAATTTTTGGCTAGACATGGGTTTAAAAAACACTCTTACTGAAGGTAAACTTCCTAAAAAATCCGGAGAAATTGTTGTATCAAAATTATTCTTCGCGGATAATCCTTCATATAAAATTGGCGATAAGTTGACTCTTCCTACCGGTAATCGAATGCTTGGTAGTGAACTAATTAGACCTAATGATTACAAACAATCAGGCGAGAAGTTTAAGACAACAGAAACTAATATATATACCATAGTTGGAGAATTGGATATTTCCGCGAGTTCTGCATACCCCGGATATATCGCCATGGGATACTTGGATACTTCGCGCATCAAGCCGGAAGATGAACTTACGGTTTATATGCGTTTTGTGAACCCTCGCACAATCTATGAAACATTACCGCAGATTGCGAAATCTACGGGATTAACCAAAAATGAACATGGAGAGTATCCAGTTAGGTATAATACGCCTTTATTAACTTTATATGGGATTAGCGATAAAAGTGGTGCAAACACTCAAATCATTATGATGATAGCAATGGCAATAACAATTATGTTACTAGTTATGGGGTCATTTATTCTTATTATCTATAATGCATTTTCTTTATCTGCTAACAGCAGGATTAAGGAACTAAGTATTCTGAAAAGTTTAGGAGCAACTCCAAGGCAAATTAAGTCTTCTGTTCTCTATGAAGGACTTTTACTCTGGATTATTCAATTACCAATTGGTATCATGATAGGATATATATTTAGTAATATTGTGTTTTCTAAAGTTAATAAAATTCTTAGTGTTACAGAAGATTATAGGAATGCATATGTTTCTTTTTCATGGGTAGTAGTTGGTTTTTCCATCATAATCTCATTGATTACTATTTTAGTTTCAGCATATATTCCTGCAAGAAAAATGATGAAAGTATCTGCTATTACTGGAATACGTCAGAATAGTACCAAAGTAAAATTAAAAAAACAAAAAGCCCACTTAATAATCAAAAAAATATTTGGTATAGAAGGTGAACTAGCAATATCACAATTTTCAGCTAACAAAAAGGCTTTGCGTACGGCTGTATTGTCTCTTTCAATGTGTTTTATCTTAATAGCGGGGTATATGAACATTATAGCCATCTTCAATTTAGTCAATTCTAAAAACGCTGAAATACCTACTCATGATATGAAGATTAGCCTAAAAATGATTGATAAACCAAGTGATAAGATGATAAATGAAGTTACTTCTCTGCCTGAAGTTAAAGATAGTGTCATTAGAAGACAGGTACGTACTTCAACTTATGTAACATCAAAACAGGAGTCAGATGTTTTTGCTAAATATGGAGGATTTGCTAAGGTACCCTCCAAACATAATATATATAGTAAGAATGGAAAGCATAGAATTATAACAAATTTAGTTGGATTAAGCGATAAATCTTTTAAAAAGTATTGTGAAAAAATTGGTGCTGATGACGAATCATATTATAAGGATAGTGTGACAAAAGGAGTATTGTTAGATAGCACAAATTATGTATCAGAGAATACAAAAACCATACAAAAAATACCATTGTTAAATATAAAAGAAGGCGATAAGCTAGTAATAAACGAAAAAATAGAAAATGATATGAATACAAATTATAAATTTAATGCTCAAGTGGGCCATGTTACAGAGATTTCTCCCTCTGAAATAGAAATGGGTGGATACAGCTTAGCATATATAGTTCCTATGAAAAACTATCAGCAAATAGTTAGTAATTTTATGCCAGAGAGCATGCTTGAATCTAATAGTATGTCAATTGATTTATTGGTTGGTGATGAGGCTAGCCCACATGTGAAGAAAGAACTAACTCGAATTTGCAGTTCTTATTTTGGATCCGAAGATTTTAGTATATGGAGTCTACTCGAAGAAAAAAATAATGACAAACTGAGTCAAAAAGCCATTTCTATTGGTGTTTTTTCTGTAGCCATAATGTTTGGATTAATAGGCATTATTAATGCTTTTTCTACCATTTCGAATAATCTTAGACTGCGCAAAAGAGAATTTGCTATGCTTCGAGCAGTAGGATTAACACCAAAAGGATTAAATAAGATGTTGATGATAGAAGGTTTGTTTTTTGCATTAACACCAATTATTGTTAGCATACCAATAGTATTATTTATTTGTTGGTATATGTTAAGATTAACGTTAATCACATGGTCTGAGTTTATATCTGTTTTTCCAGTTGTACCAATTTTAACGTATGCTATGCTTATAATTGCATCTATATTTTTGGCGTATGAGATTTCTTCAACAGGCGTTAAAAAAAGTAATGTAATAGAATCAATCAAAGACGAAATAGTATAATCAATGCAATAACAATTTAGAATTGTGTTTATTTAAATAAAGCTATTGATCATCTAAAGTATAATGGTGGATTTGATAAAAGTTTCTTAAATAATATATCACGACTTGGATGGAAGTATATAAATTTTTTAGGAGAATATAAATTTAATTTAAATCAAAATGGACATTTAAAAGATTTAACCCCATATGGCATGTTTTTATTGCAATACGGCACCGCAAAAAATAATAAATACCGCACTATTCATTTTGCTGAATAATGCGGTATTTACTATTTTCCACCCCCAAAACTATCTGGAAGTTTCTTTTGTAAATGTTTTGAGATGATTACTCCAGTTTCTATCAGCATATACATCTGATACATATCTAATTTCAGTTTTCCAAGTTCCGTTATAATTTAAACAATAATAACTTCTTTTAGTAGCACTCATACGAATACTTGAAGCATAGGAAATTGATACTACTGCAAGAACAGCATTATAGCAATATGGGTGATTATTTATTTGACAGCTCCGGTGAGGCTTGCTTCCATGATTAAAAACGTTAGAAAGTAATTTAACTTTTTATATTTATAATTTGATGTTATATCAATAAAAGTTAAAAAACAGGGCTTTTCTTATTAAAAATCAATCAATTATTATAAAATTAAAAAGTATATATGAATCTATTGTATGATTAACTATAAGATAAATAAAAATCATTAATATACCAGTAACCCAGGAGATGATTTGATTATAGGAAAGGAGATGATTAAATGAAAAAACGAATTAGTAATGATTTATTACTTAATACATTATTATTAAAGGACTTTATTAGCAATAACTGTAAGCTGGATTTGAAAGTATCAGTTACGAATAGTAAAGAGATTGTATCTAAAGTTGATAATAATATGTTTTATGAAGCAGGTAAATTACTTATGGTTTTTTTCATTGTAAATATTAATAATCTACAAAGAAAAAATATAAAATATGCTAAAGAAACCTTTTATATTATAAATTCACCAGTAAACAAGATAGCTGAAAATTATATGAAAAAACCAACATCTGAAAATATTATTGCTGATATAATATTAAAATCAACATATAATAAAGAAGTTTTACCTATAGAAGTTGTGAGTGTTACTAGAGAAAATTTGAATGAACTAAAAAAAGGCTTTGAGTTAGTTTATAAAACAATTATAAATGAAAAGATAAATTTAATAAATTTTCTGGAAAATTGTGAGCCCAAGAATATTCACTCAAATTTAATTAAAGATATAAAGCTTTTAAGTCCCCATGATCTAAAAGTACAACTTCAATTTATTGAATTAAAATATAGCAAGAATCTCATTGAAAATGAGTTATTAGGAAAAGTAATATGTTGTAAAGATAATTATGATGAGTTTATTAGTGCAAGTACTGAATTTTTAGATTTATTAATTGAAAATGCTACAATTGGATTTGGTGAAAATGGTTTAGAGTTAATGTGGATAGGGTATATTGATGAAAGATTAGAAGCTATTAAATATAAAAATATTTATATAGCAATATTCTTTGCATATATTGGGAAGGTAACAGCAAACAAATATTATTTTCAAGCAACTAAACAGTCAGTAAATTCCTTATTAACGTATGTAAATGATGATGAGGAAAAACAAATATATAATGATGAATATTATGAAATGTTAAAATTATTATATCTATTAAATGATTCTATGAAGTTAGATTATATAGAATTAGATAAAGTTATTCAAAAAAATACAAAATTATTTGCTTCAACGACATTTCAGAAGGAAGTCTCCCACTTCTATAAGTGGGGTTCACATGCTACAACAAAAATAAAACCTCAGTGGCAGTCTAAATATCCCTCTGAAGTCTTTGATTGCAGCATCGCAGATGATGATTTAATGGATTTAAAAGGTGGAATTAATTATAGCTCTAATAAAGATGAGATAATGTTAGAGTTTATTTTTAATAAGAGTCTGGACCTATTACATTCTGTAATATTGGAACCAGTTTCAATTTAGTATAGAAAATAAAGATTAATAAATGAGTTGTTGCAAATGGAATAAAACCATTCTGTAACAACTCCTTATTTTTTCTTGATATCGCAGCGACCAAGAAGATTATTTAACTTTTACAAAAAAACAAGCAGATGTTACAAATGATAGGTTACAAATAACATTTGTGAGGTGAATGAATAACGTTTTTACTTTTTTATAAAAATAGATGCTGACAAAGTTATACTAAATATATAGGAGCGGATTTATCACATTTGGTGATGAAACCTTACAAAATGGTAATGCTACGGTAAGGTTAATCGATAGTTGAAAAATAGAAAAATGATAAAGTAGTATAAGAGATAAAACAAGAGGAGTGATAAAGATGAATACAATTTTAAAAGTTCAAGATATCGAAAAAGTATATGGAAATAAAGGTAAAGTTACACATGCATTAAATGGTGTTTCTTTTGAAGTTAATAAAGGTGAATTTTTGGGGATAATGGGTTCTAGTGGAAGTGGGAAAAGCACATTACTTAACTGTATCTCTACCATCGATACTATTACATCAGGACATGTATATGTAGATGAAGAAGATATCACTCTTTTAAGTGGAAGTAAGCTTTCCAAATTTCGTCGTGAAAAATTGGGATTTATATTTCAAGATTATAATTTATTGGACACATTGACAGCATATGAGAATATATCATTAGCATTGTCCATTAATCATTGTCCTGTGAATAAAATGAAACAAGAAATAGATAATGTAGCTTTGGCTTTAAATATAGAGAAAGTACTTAATAAGTATCCTTATGAAATGTCTGGAGGACAGCAACAAAGAGTGGCAGCAGCTCGTGCTATGGTGGCTCATCCATCTTTACTTTTAGCAGATGAACCAACAGGAGCGCTTGACAGTAAATCTGCAAAAATGCTATTAAAAAGTTTGGAAGATTTAAATCGTAATCAAGAGGCCACAATCCTTATGGTAACTCATGATGCGTATAATGCAAGCTTTTGTAAAAGGATCATTTTTATTAAGGATGGAAAAATATTCAATGAGTTATATAAAGGCAGTCATGACCGAAAAACCTTCTTTAATAGCATCATGGAAGTTGTTTCTGTCTTAGGAGGTGAGGCTGATGATGTTTTTTAAACTTGTTTTTAAAAATGTACGTAGGAGTATTAAAGACTATGTGGTCTACTTTTTGACATTGGCCCTGGCGGTTAGTTTATTTTATGCATTTAATTCAGTAGCATCCCAACCAGGATTAAGCAAATTATCGTCTGTAATGAAAATGTTTAGCAATATTTTGACTCAATATATAGGACTTATATCAAAACTTATTGCTGTGATTCTTGCTTTTGTTGTACTATATGCAAATCAGTTTATTATGAAAAGAAGAAAGAAAGAAATGGGAATGTATATGACACTTGGCATGAACAAGTGGCGCATTTCATCTATCTTTGTGGGGGAAATTGTTTTGGTTGGTATATTTTCCTTAGTAATTGGATTAGGTATAGGGGTGATATTGTCTCAAGGACTTTCAATAATAGCATTAAAATTATTTGGAACTGACATGTCTTCATTTCAGTTGTCTATATCTGTTCCGGCTATAAAAGATACAATTATTAACTTTGCTATTATTTTTGTGGTTGTTATGATATTTAACACGCGTTCGATTTTT
Source organism: Clostridium sp. CM028 (assembly GCF_030585565.1). Taxonomy (NCBI): domain Bacteria; kingdom Bacillati; phylum Bacillota; class Clostridia; order Eubacteriales; family Clostridiaceae; genus Clostridium; species Clostridium sp. CM028. Next base: position 2,769,904 of record NZ_CP077766.1, read on the forward strand.
AAAGTAAAATTAATTGATTTATTGACAGCAGACAGAAAGAATCAAGAATTGCGAGTTCATAATAAATTGATTTCATTTTTATTATTTGTTACATCAGCAATTTGTATGATTTTAGGTGCATACATACTTTCAAGTACTGGACTTAACCAAACAACGCTGCCTAAAGTTATGGTACTTATAGGAGTTAGTATTCTATTATTTTATTATACCGCGTCTAGTGTAATGATTTCGTTTGTTCAAAAAAATAAACGTATGTACTTTCATGGATTGAATCCATTCTTATTTAGACAAATTGGTAGCAAGCTTCAGACAAATTATATTGTTATCACAGTTATTAGTGGATTGCTTTTGTGCTCGCTTGTAGTGCTTGGCACAGGGTTTAGCCTTATTGGTGAAATGAAGAATATAGCGAAGCGATCTACACCTTATGATGTTACCATTATGTTGCCTGTGAATAAGAGTAAAGTAACTCCGCTAGAGAAATCCAAAAAAGATGGAATTCATATGCAAGATAATTTGAAGGATTATTCTGAGAGCATTCTATATGTTGCGGGTTATACCTATGGAGATATGTTTACGGGGCAAGTCGTGAAATTAGCTACTGTTGATAAGGACTTGCCAAAATCTAAAGTTGCCTTTATGTCAGAGACGGACTTTAATAAACAAATGGTCCTTCAAAAGGAGAAGCCAATTAGATTATCTAAAAACCAATATCTTATAAATGCAACGTACAAGAACACAATGCCTTATGTAGATCATTTTTTAAAAAGCAATGGGAAGATTACAGTTTCTGGTCAAGAATTAACACCACAAAGAGCAGAGCCTATAAAAAAGACATTTGCACTAATTGAACCCATAGGTGCAAATGATAAGGGAACAATTATTGTACCAGATGAAATTGCTACAAAGTTAATACCAGAATCATATTTATTAAACGGTATTTATAAGGCAGATGCGAATAGAAATCTATTGTACGAACAGATGAATAAAGTATGGAGTGATGAATATATTGATGGGAAAATTTACTTCATAACAAAAGATTTTATGGAGAATGCGTATTTTGGAACATATGGAGTTCTTGGATTTGTATGTACTTATGTCGGTCTTGTGCTTATTATAATTTGTTTGGCAGTACTGGCACTTCAACAATTAACTGAAACGCAAGATAACAAGGAACGATATCAAACATTAGCCAATATAGGTGCTGATGGGAAAATGATTCGCAGAACATTGTTTCTACAGATTGGAATTTACTTTATTGTGCCACTCATTATGTCAATGGTCTTATCCACGTTTATTACTAAATCAGTAATAGAGAAAGTGGAGTTAACTCTTCAAATGTCTATTGGAGCAAATATGTTGCCTAGTTTTGCAATTATTATCGCATTGTATATGGTGTACTTCATTGCAACTTACGAAAATGCAAAACAAATTATTATCGAACAAAAAATAAAATAAAGGAGAGGATAATATGGGAAATTTTTTATTAAATTTAGGAGTATCTGAAGGAATTATTCAAACTATTAAATGGTGGTCGCCAGTCATTGGAGGAACTGTAGTAATCATTGCTATAGTTATTGTTGTGAGGATTATCGAACGTAAGAAAAACAAATAAATATGTAGGTAAAATTATGGAAGAAATTAGAAGGCCAGAAAAGGCAAAGGCAGGAGATGATTTAACCTATTAGAGTCTTTATACCTCTAGTAGATATAAGACATTCTTCTCCGTTTATCATATATGCAATACGCTTTTTTCTATCTATTTCTTTAACGTTATCTTTATTAACTATAAAGGAATTATGACACCTACAAAATCGATCATCTAGTCTATCTTCTAATTCTTTCATTTTACTATAAAACTCTACTTGCCTATTTTTACAATATAAGATTACTTTATGTATAGTTGTAGATGTTTCAAAAAAGATGATTTCATTAAAATCAACATTAATGATCTTATCTTCAACTTTAATAGAAAATACTTTTTGAAGTTCACAGGATTTAGCTTTGTATTTATCGTGAGCATTTTTCATACATTCACTTATTCTTTGTTGTATATTAGTATAATTATCTTTTATAATATAGTCCATAGCTTCAACTTTATATAAAAAGGTTAAATAACTCATTTCAGCATGGGTAGTTACAAAGACTATAAATCCTCGAGGATCATATTCTCTTATCTTTTCAGCTAATGTAATTCCATTAAGATCAGAATGTAAATCAACGTCTAAAAAATATAAACCTGAAATGCTCTTATCCTCTATTGTATTTAGTATTTCATATGGGTCATGAGTACTTAACTTAAGTTCCATATCATAATTTTCAATTAACACAATGTCTTTTACAATATTTTCTAGCTTCTCTTTTTGAACTATATTATCTTCACAAATAAAAATTTTTAGCATGGTTTGTCCCCTTTTGTCATTATATTTAATAAATATTTCTTATAAACAAATTTTTGCTTTATTAAAATATTTTAACATAAATAACCTAGTTATGCTCAATTTTTATAAAAAAATAAGCGAATTTTACTTATGTTATGATTAAAATTGCGTTTATTAGGTTAATAAATGTAATTTTTACTTTTTTTGAAATATGCATACATAAAAGGTTATACTAAATATATAGAGAACGAATTTAAATTATGAAAGGTGGCTTTTCATTATGAAAACTTCAAATCAAAACAGTATTTTTTTAAAAAAGTTAGCTAAAAGTCTTATAAAAATAGGAGAAATTCATGCGGGAAATATATGTATTTTAGGAGCTTTTTATGAGCCTAAGATACCTACTAATTTATTGAAAAGTAATAAATAAAATGAGAACAAAAAGTAAACTACATTTTGATTTTTATGAATTTATAACAACTAAATTATTAAATTACTTTAAAAATAATTTAAATTTAAAGTCATCTGAAATTGAAAAACTATATTTAGGAATTATAATTATATTAATAAATATAGGTAAGCTGTTAATTATAGCTATAGTAGCATTTTTTATAGGGATGATAAAAGAAGTACTTATATTATTTATTATGTTTGCAGCATTAAGATTAACAGCAGCTGGTATACATTTGAAAAGTAGTTTAGGATGTACTAGTGTAAGCTTAATTACTTTTATTGGCAGTGCTTATATAACTTTAAACTATCCTTTAAGTATTTCTTTAACATGTATAGTAAGTATTATTTGTACAGTAATATTATATAAATATTCTCCAGCAGATACTGAAAATCGTCCTATATTAAAAAAAGAACATAGAAAAAAACTTAAAATTAAGGCAACAGTAACAGCTTTAGTTTTTATATTTATAAATCTATTATTATCAAATAAGGTTGTATTTAATTTAACAATGTTCGCGTTACTCCTTCAAAGTTTAAGTATCTTACCTTGTACATATAAATTATTGAAAAGTAGTTATAATAATTATGAAAAATATGAACTTATTTAGTTGAGTCACTCATAACATGGGATTATTCCTATATTGTGAGTGTTTTTTTATTTATTGCAATTTATGTATGTTTTAGACTATAATTGAAATGTATGTTTTTACTATGAAATAATGGGGGTTAATAATAATGGAATACCATTTTAAGGTGCTATTATCAGTAATTGTAATGTTAATTACCTTTAGAAATATTAGCCCATATAAATTTAATATTAAAGAATATGTTATTATGATAGTTACTATAGTATCTATTTATATATTGCTATTCTTATTTGAGCCTAGACTAGCTCAAATAGCGGTATATTTTACACCTGTATTTTTTCTTTACAAAAAGAACAACAAGATAATAAGGAGTTTTATATTACAAATAATAGTGTGTTTAGTAATAATATTTGTAGATAATTTTACTTCAAGCGTATTCTCAAAAATATTTGGGGAAAAAATTTTTTTATCTACTCTAGTGTATTATAGTGTTTTATCGATTATATCATTAATAGTATATGTCCTCAGTAAATTTATAGGGAAATTACTAATGCGATATAATGACTTCATATTTGAAAATGGTAAGTCAAAATATTTTATTTTAATTAATATACTGTTAGTACTTTCATTTGGTTTATTTTATGTAATTTATAATTGGGTTAATTTTTATGATGATGGTTATATATCAGAAAAAACCACACTTCCAATTGTAGTATATGGGTCTATCATGATAATTATATGTATCTCTCTATTTTTTGTACTAAAGAAAGAAGCGAAATTCAAATATAAACAAATTCAGTTAGATAATCTGGAGCAGTACACTAATAACTTAGAAAATCTATATATGGATATGCGTAAATTTAGACATGACTATATAAATATAATATCATCTATGGCAGCGTTTATTGAAGAAAAGGATATTAAAGGTTTAGAAGAACATTTTAATAAAAATATTTATCCTTTAAATAACAAAATGAATAAAAATAATTATAAACTTGGTCTGTTAAAAAATATAAAATTACCTCAAATTAAAGGGTTAATATCAGGAAAAGTAATTCGGGCTCAAGAATTAGGGATAGATATAATAATTGATATAGTAGAACCTATAACAATTATTAAGATGGATATAATAGATTTGAGTAGATGCTTAGGAATAATTTTGGATAATGCTATTGAATCAGCCTTAGAAAGTGAAAAGAAAGTAATTGATGTTGCATTAATAAACAAAATCAGTTCTGTAATCCTAGTTGTAGCAAATACCTTTAAAGGCGATATCCCTGCTTTATCTAAACTATTTAAAGAAGGATTCTCTACCAAAGGCGAAAATAGGGGACTCGGACTAAGTAATTGTAAAGATATGATAGGTAAATATAAAAATATTTCATTAGATACATCAATATCTGATGTACAATTCATTCAAGAAATTACTGTAAGTAATAAATAACTGAAACTGCCACACCTAAAGTGAGTGGACTTTTTGTATAAATTCATTGTAACATCAATGGAACCAATCCTTACTGCTATGCAGTGGGGATTGTTTTTTTTCTTATTCATATCATTGTTATATATAAAAGCGTTGAATTTTATTTACATTAAATAATCTCCTGCGGAGCTGCACATTAACGACTTCAGAAGGAGATTTATACTCCCACTGAAGCTTTCTATTTGTTAGGGCAAGTAACTCCTACTTATAGTAGGTACTCCCACTTATAGAAGTAGGAGACTTTCCTTCTGAAATGTCGTTAAAAATTTACTTTATAAGCTTAAAAAAGTAGTGCTTATTTAAATATAATTAACGCTAAATTTAAATTTAAATTTAGCGTTAATTATATTTAAAACGTTGAAACTTACAAAATTGTAAATTTAATCAACTTAAATGTTATATTTATTGCAAGAAGTGAGAGACTTCCTTCTGAAATGTCGTTAAAATAATCAATAAAAGGAGAATAATTATGTTTAGATTAAATTTTTTTAAAAAATCTAGAAAAATAAATACTGTTACAGAAAAAGATGTGTTAATTGAATTGGATGATAATGAAATGAGTGCAGTTAAGGCAGTTGGTAATTCAATAGAATCAGCGAAATGGTTCTTAGGAGATGATCTGAATTATTTAACCAATAAAAAAATGTATTAAATCATCTCCTGTGGAGCTGAAGAATTAACTTGTGGAATATTAAATAAGTTCTTATCTTAGATATAGAGTATTATTTTATAAGTTAGGAGGAAAATTGATGTGAATATTAAACATAAAAAGAAAGTGCCCTATATTGAGCAAATGCAACAAACCGAATGCGGCGTATGTTGTACCGCAATGCTTTTAAGATATTATAAAAGTAATGAGTCTTTATCTGATTTGAGAAAGCATCTTGAGGCTGGAAGAGATGGTCTTAAAATTTCCCAAATAAAAGATTATTTTAGAAATAGAGGATTTGAAACTCATATTTATAAAGCAAGTATAAGCAATTTAAGTAAACTCCCTATTCCTGCTATAATATTTTGGAATAATGAACACTTTGTTGTTTTGGAGAAAATTACTGAATCTTATTTTATAATAGTGGATCCAGCTTTGGGAAGAAGGAAAATTGATACATTAAATTTTAAAAAAGAATACTCTAATATAATTTTAAGTATAAATCCTACTGAAGTATTTGCGCCTAAATTAGAGAAAAAGAAAATATGGAAGCCGATATTAAAAAATTTAGCCGAAAATAAAGTATTGTTTTTTAAAGTAATTATGTTTTCTCTAGTAACCTATTTTATAAATATATCAATTCCTATAATGGTTCAATATCTTATAGATGAAATTACACTCAAAAATAATCCGGAATTATTACATAAATATATTTTAATGTTTTTAGGAATAATTGCTGTATATGGAGTGGTTACTTTAATACGTGGAAATAATCTTATAGATTTACAAATAAAATTTGATAGATATTTAAACAAAACTACTATAAAAAAGATGTTTAAGTTACCATATAAATATTTTGAAGTTAGATCTAAGGGTGATTTATTATTTAGGTTAAATAGCTTACATGTAATTAGAGATATTATGTCAGAGCAAGTACTTCAAGGAATATTAAATATAGGAACAATTGCATTTATATTAGTATATATGTCTCAAAAGTCAATACAACTTACTTTAGTTTCAATAGGGTTATTTCTAGTAACAAGTATTTTGCTTTTTTGTATTAGACCTATTATAATGCAAGCAAATCAATATGAAATAGTTGAAAGTACAAAGCTTCAATCAGTACAAGTAGAAGCAGTTTATTCTATTTTAGGAATAAAAACTACTGGTATTGAAGATTACGTATATAAAAATTGGAATGACAAATATGAAAAATCAGTAGAAAAATACAGTTATAGAGATAGAGTATTAAATATATATAACACAGTAAATTCTTTAACTCAAACTATAAATCCTTTTATTATATTGATCTTTGGTATATATGGATATTTAAACGGAAATTTAAGTCTAGGTGGAGTTATTGCATTTTATTCATTATCTACTACATTCTTTGTATCAGGCGTATCTTTATTTCAATCATGGAATAACTTTCTTTTAGCTACATCTTATTTAGAGAGAATAAGTGATATTACAGATGCTGATATAGAATATAATCCAGAAAATCCAAAGAAATTAGATATTGAAGGATCCATAAAATTAGATAGTATTTCCTTTTCTTATACCACTGGATCGGATCCTGTAATAGAAGATTTAAGTCTTGATATAAAGAGTGGACAAAAGGTTGCAATTGTAGGTGCTTCTGGTTCTGGTAAAAGTACATTAAGCAAAATTCTTTTAGGTCTTTATGAGCCTTCAAAGGGTGATATATATTATGATGGTATAAATTTTAAAGATTTAAATAAACAAGAAATAAGAAGACAATTAGGTATTGTTCCACAGGATATATCTTTATTTAATAAATCTATATATGAAAATATAAAGATGAATAGAGAAAATATAACTATGGATGATGTAAAGCATGCAGCTAAAATAGCTCAAATATCAGATGAAATAGGAGCTATGCCTATGGGATACCTTACATTAGTATCTGATATGGGACTTAATCTTTCAGGTGGTCAAAGACAAAGAATAGCATTAGCTAGAGCAATTTTAAGCAATCCAAAAGTTATAATTTTAGATGAAGCGACTAGTGCTTTAGACTCTATAAATGAAATAAAAGTATCTAATTATTTTAGAGATATTGGTTGTACACGTATAGTAATAGCTCATCGATTATCAACTATTATTGATTCTGATGTTATATATGTTATGGATAAGGGAAGAATCGTTGAATCAGGTAATCATAAAGAATTAATACGTTTAAATGGGTCATATGCCAGTTTATACAGAGCTAAAGAAGAAAAATTAGTGGTTTAACGCTCTAATAAGATAAAGATTATTTTTTAATCTTTATCTTATTAGAGCTTTGAGAAGGTTAGTTTTATATCAAGAAATTTAATTTTGGCTCTTAGAAAAGTGTTAGGATGAATCCATAAGGGTATAAGGTCAGTATGTTTAAAAAGCAAATGAAAGGGACTCAAATTGATTAATAAAGTTTCTAAATAGCATTCACAGGAGTGCAGGTGATATTAAATAAATGTTTTGTGTTGAACTAGTATAATAGAATATAATCTTTTATGTCACATATTAAGAAGTACTAGGGTTACGGTGCTTCTTTATATTTGTAAGCGTATATATGGAAAATGATAAATATTCTGGAATTTGAATAAAAATATTTTATATCAAAGTATAGAAAAAATTTGTGTTGAACATGATATTGATGTTTTAATTTTATGTGAGTATGAGAAAATTGATGTTGATTATATGATAAGAAGATTAAAAGAAAATGATTTAAATTATAAAGTAGGAAATAATTTGGATATTGGGAGAATTATTATTTTGCATAAAGTTGGATATAACCTAAAAAGTATTAAGGATGATAAATATTATTCTGATTGTAAGATAAATGAAAATGGGATAGATATATTATTGTTTGGAGTTCATTTGCCAAGTAAACTATATAGCAAGGGACAAGATCAGTATTCTGTTGCAGTTAAGTGCAACAGAGAAATTGAAAAGAAAGAAGAAGAATTTGGAATAAATAATGCTATTGTCATAGGAGATTTTAATATGAATCCGTTTGAGGATGGGATGGTATCAGCTGATGGATTTCATGGAGTTATGAGTCAAGAGGTGGCGTTGAAAGGTAATAGAACAGTTTATGGAGAAAAGAAAAAGCTTTTTTATAATCCGATGTGGCATTATATGGGTAATGTAGTTGTTAATGTAATGGGTACATATTATTATAATAACAGTGGAGTAATATCATATTAGAGCGGAAAATGATTACCCAATAGGTATAGTGTAATTATTTAAAAGATAAAAAATCAATGGATGATATTTTGAAATTGGATTATGAATGTAATAATAAAGAAGAATTTATTGAAGCTTTAAGAAATGTGCTTCAATCAGAAGTATACCATCAAAGAATAGTAAATCCTTTAGGAGTGTAGTGATTCTTATGGGTGCAATAGTAGGAAGTTTAATGATTTATAAAAGGCAAAAGTCCATTGATATGTTACTTGGATTAGGCTTATTTATCGAATCTTATCTTATTTCAAAATTAAAACAAGGTATTTATGAGAATGGATTTTGGGCATATGGCAATGCTTGTATGGCATGGAGTCAATTGAAAAAAGTAGAGATTTACAATAAAACACATGAAGTGCAAATTCTATATTACAATAATGTTGGCTCCAACGAGTTAGCTTTTAAAAAGAAAAGTCTTAGTGCGATTTTGCATATTCTAAGAGAACATTTAGATGTTGAAATAATTAAGGTTATTAATAAAATATAAAGCTAAGGAGCATTATATTAGGTAAATTAATTATAAGTTAAGACATATCATTGGATGTGGGTTTTAATATATTAAATGTATATTGATATTCTGAATTTAACATAAGTGTAATTGAGTTATTAAGATGTTTCAAAAATAACTGTATACATATTTATATTTGAAACGTCATAATAACAGGACCACTAACGGTGCATATATTCTAAGACATGGGAATGATAATATGTTTACAATTTCACCTACCCCTAAAATATGTTTTATAATGGTATGGTATAAATAAATTATTGGGTACAAATAACTAGTTAATTTAGGAGTGATATTTAATTTACTAGACCTGATGATTTTAGGAGTAAGAAAAGTAGTAAGAAAGAAAAAATGAACATTATGATATATCAGTTTTATTAAAAATGACCACGTGACAAAAAAGAAAAGGCATGTTAAAATAATATTAGTCCGAAAACGGACTAATACTATTTGAGGTGAACACATGGAGCAAAAAGCAATTGAAAAACAGTTTTTTAAATTTGTAATCCCGTCCATGCTGACTATGTTGCTGAACGGTCTTTATACCATCGTAGACGGATTATTTGTCGGTCACGCAGTTGGTGATATAGGTCTTGCGGGGATTGGTCTTGTTTGGCCAATTACTGCTTTACTGCTTGCATTGGGTATGGGAATTGGAGTAGGCGGCTCTGTCCTTATGTCCACTTACAGGGGGGCGAATGACAACCAAAGGGCTAATGAGGCAAGAGCGAATACTTTTTTTGCGTTACTTGCTGTAAGTGTAGTCGTTACTGATTTTCTCGTAATTTTTAGTCCCACCCTTGTCAGAGCTATTGGAGCAACCGGAAAGATTTATGACGCCGCGATTTCATATATCCGTATCATTGCCATCGGTGGCAGTATGCAAATCATAGCTTCCGGTTTAATACCACTTATACGAAACAGCCACAAAACCATGCAGGCAATGATTATTATGGGAGGTGGCTTAATTGTAAATATCGTATTGGACGCCTGCTTTACCATGGTGATCCCTATGGGACTTGCGGGAGCTGCCCTTGCAACGGTTTTGGCTCAAGCAATTACAGTTGTTTGCAGTATCATTTGCTTGTGGAAGCAAAAAGAAAACAAAATCGAGCGCTCTCAATTTAAATTGAACAAAAAGATGATTGGACGAATGATGCAAATAGGCATTTCGCCCTTTGGATTATCACTCATGCCATCGCTCATTACCATATTTAATAACTGGCAGTGCCTTGCCTATGGCGGAGATTTAGCAGTTTCAGCGTATGCGGTTATCAACTACTTAATTGCTTCAGTCCTTTTGTTATTAGAGGGAATCGGAGAAGGCATGCAACCACTAATCAGCTATTGCAATGGATCGAAAAACTACAAAGCTATGAAAAAGATACGTAACAAAGGGTTTTTAGCGGTTGTCACATTCAGTGGTTTGTTTCTCTTGTTTTCAATCCCAGCACGAACACTGCTACCACAATTTTTTGCCACATCGGAAGAAACTGCAAGAATCATTGATTCGGCACTGCCAATCATCTGCGTTGCTTTTCCGATGATGGGCATTGGAAAGCTGTTTAGTTCCTATTTTTATGCCTGCGAAGAAACACTCTTCTCCACCTTGCTTGTTTACTTAGACCCTATTCTTTTCACACCATTGTGCGTTTTTACATTACCACATATTTGGGGGATTAAAGGGGTATGGATGGCACTTCCGGGGGCGCAGCTATTAACCATGATCCTATTGACTATTTTACTTATTGCCCATACAATGAAATTTAGAAGCAGGGAGGCGATTTTGTATGAGCAACGAAATTAAAGATCAGGTAAAAAGTTATTATGATTATTGGTTCGGGATCAGTGCATTCTATGAAAAATGGGCGAAGTCACACGGGCTTACATCAAATGCGCTTTTTGCGCTTTATACCATCCGTGAGTATCCAAATCAATGCACACAGCGGTTTATTTGCGAAAAGCTCCTGTTTCCCAAGCAAACAGTGAGTACCATTTTGGAAACCTTTGAGAAAAAAGGATATATCCGAAAAAAAGTCGCAGATGAGGATAAGCGAAACAAGTATATCTTGCTCACGGATGAAGGACGACAATATGCTGATGAGATTCTTTCGCACTTGTTTCATTTTGAGGAACGTGCATTACTAAAGATGGATTCTAATGAAAGAACAGCCATGATTAAAAACAGCCATGCTTTCTTAAAACAATTATTACAAGCGTTAGAAGTGGATTCAGAATAAAATGAGAAAAAAACATGTAAGATGTTACTCATTTCTTCTACCGAACAAAATCTGAATAGTTCGAAACAAATATGATCAGAATGTACCAAACCAGAAGAACAACCTACTAGTAGAATTGCTTATAAGAATTGAGAGTATTATTAACCAATATTTTTCAATTTGGTGCTTAAATCATTTGATCCAAATGTTAAAATAGCAATACTAAAACAAATGCGAGTAATTCTAATATTGATCCCGAATTGTTGAAGGGCGTTATTAACTTTCCGGGATCCATAACACTTTAGATTTCATTATTTTTTTTACCCCTTTATAAACCCAATAAACTGATATTATACCTATAATATAGCGAATATTCATGGAGAAGACTATTATAGGGCTTAATTTCGATGATAATAACAAAAGTATTATCAAACCCATAGCACTACATCCGAATATAAAATTAGCAAGATTAGAAAAATGTTTTTTTGAAAGTTCAAAAGCATTTTTACCTATATAATTTATCGATATAGAAAATATTGCAACTGCAATTAAACCGTTTAATAACATAGATAATGTGTAGTCATAAGTAACATTAAAATCAGGACTTCCTTTTGCCAACTTAGGCAAGTATATGAAAATAAAATCTACAGTGAAAATCATACAAAATCCTTCAATTGTAAGTCCTAAATACTTTTTAATTGTTTTTAGAACATGGGTTTTAGGATTTACAGCAGATATTATATTATCAGCGAATTTTTTATAATCCTCACCCAACATGCTTTTTACAGTATTACCTTCCTCTTGCCAATCTAAAAACATTCTCAATATATCACTAATAATTTCTTCTTGTTCTTCGTCACTTAAATTACTTACCCTCAAATAACAAACTATATCTGTAAATATTCTATCATTTTCTTCTGTTAGACTCTTGCTCAGCTTGAGGTTTTCTTTGATATCACTCTCTACATTACTCATATTTTTCCTCCTCATAATTTTTAAATATATTATATTTCACTTTGATGCTATTACACATCTATAAATGGTAAAATATACATGTTTTATGGTGATTGTGGTATAATTAAATAAATTATTTGTGCCAAATTTGTAGGAACGAATGAAGTTTGAGAAACTGGGTTTCTTATTTGAAGGACGATTATTGATGCAAATTTATAAATTGTGTATAATTTGTTCTTAAAAATAAATGATTATGTCAACATAGCAAAACATGATAAATTAATATATTTTATATAGTTCATAGGAGTATGAGGACTTCTTGAATCATAACATATAAATAAGAGGGGATGAGTTTATGGGATTAATTACTTTAGATAAGGTTGAAAGGCTTGAAAAAAAATTAGATGATATTGAAAAACATTTAGTCAGACTAGAGGTAAAGATTGACAATGCAAGTGAAGAAAATAGTTCAATTAAAAGCATTGGAACAAACATAGTTGAAATGAAAAATCAAATATGGAAATTAAAAATATAAATACATTATAATTAAAATTAGATTGTAATTGAATCAAGGTAGAAATTTAAGCTAATGTATAAGTGAAAGCTATGGATTTAAAATAGATGGAAGGTTAAGAGAACATTATTGGATTAATGAAAGTAAGTATGACCAATGTGTTTATTCTATTTTAAAATCTGAATTGTAATATATTATGGTGAATTTATAACCTAAACAATAATATATTTAGCAATTGCATTAGATAGCTCTTCATATGTATTATATTTGTACAAGTAGTAGTGTAGACAGATATTTATTAAAGTATAGTATCATGTAAAATAATGTTATTATATTTATAATAGCATTTTTAAAATGTAAAAAAAGATGAAGGAGTGATAATAGTGAGAGTAGAAGGATTAGAGAGGATATGTCCACTTTGTGGACAAGACAATAATTGTCAACATGGTCAAGGTGGATGTTGGTGTGATACAGTTAAAGTTCCTAAGTACATTTTAGATTTGATTCCTAATGATAAAAAGGGTAAAGCTTGTGTATGTAAGTCTTGTTTAGAAAAACACCAGAAATAAATGAAATTAGTGAATATATTAAACAGCGTTAATTTTAAATTTAGTTCACATTCTTCTTATATATCTTCGAAAGTACCCCCATGTCGTTAGATGTTGGGGTTAACATATTAAGTGTATATTAATAAACTGAAAGTAACACAATATCAATTGTGTTACTTTCAGTTTGGTCAAAATGTTTGTATAGTAATACTAAAACAAATGTCAATAATTCTAATGATTAAGAGCATCATCTCCAATTACAAATTTTCCTAATCTCTTAAATGGATATATAATAAACTGTGCTTTTCCTTTTATATCTTTACCATCTATGTACGGATTTTCCCATCTTCGGGCATCAAATGAATTAGCTCTATTATCTCCAAAAAACAAATATTTGTTTTCTGGAATTTTAAATTTTTTATCTAAATCCTCCATATATACTACATATGGCTCTTCAATTTTGCTTCCATTAATAAAAACTTGCCCCTTATTTTTTATAATAACTTCATCTCCTGGAAGTCCTATAAGTCTTTTTATTAATGGTATTTTTAATTCCTCAGAATCAAAAACTATTAAATCACCTCTTTTTAGGTTATCTTTATTATAAACTCTTGTAACGGTAATTTTATCGCCTATCTTTATAGTCGGATACATTGATTCCGAGGGAACTGTAATATTAAAAAATAGGAATTTATATATTAGAATTGCCAAGATTATTGCTACAAGTATGGGGAATAACCACTCTTTGATAAAATATTTTAAAAATTTCAATTATTTAACCTCCTCGTGAAAATTAAAATGCGATAGTTGGACTGAAAATAGTCATAAAAATACATATTAAAATCCATACCTGAATCAACAACTTCAAAAATTTTTCTGCAACCCAAGAAAGACAAGATAAACACCAACAACTGCGTTGATTTGAATTATAAAAAAGTTTTTGATATATTCTTTGTTTCGTTCCATCTGGAGGTTCAACTTCTACATCTATGAATTTAAACATTTCTTTTAAGAGTTTATCTTCTTTTATCATATAATTCATCTCCTGATATTTTGAGAAATTCTTTTTTAAAACTATTTTTTGATCTTTGTAATATGCCATCGATAGACTTTGGAGATTTGCATAAACAATTTGCAATTTCATTTACACTATGATCATCCATATATTTGAGAATAAGGACATACTTATAAATAGGTTTCAAATTATTTAAGGTTTCTAGAATTATTTTTCTAGTTTCCAAATTTATAATCATAAATTCAATATCTTGGTTATCCTTTACATAATCGAGTTCTTCTGCGTAAGCAAAATCTTCTTTTCTAATGTTAGTTCTATAATAATTTAATATTTTATTTTTTGCTATTCCACATAGCCAAGTTTTATGGGAACTTGTACCTTTATAGTTAATGAGTCCTTTCATTGCACTGATAAAGGTCTCCTGAACTATGTCTTCGGTGGCTTCTTTGTTTGCTGCTAATCTTAAAAATACAAAAGAATAGACAGAATTAAAATTTGTTTCATATATTTTCTTGAAATTTTCTTTATTCATATTTAAAATATTTTTTATCATCTATTTCCACCTAACCATCTGTAGTACTAAAGTATAATTACTCTTAATTTACCATATTTTCAAAGGCTTTCATATCTTTAGTAACACAACAAGAAGAAATCCCCTGAAAAAATTTAAAATATAATAAAAAATATTAAGATTTCTTCAGAATGATTTATACATTAAATAAACTCACTTTTTTCTCCTGTATAATAAATAGCAAGCTGATGTAGTGCTCTCGTACAGGCTACATATAAAAGATTCCTATCAAACTCACTGTTATAATTGTCCTTTGAAACATTGAACACAAGTACTACATCAAATTCTAGACCTTTTGATATATAAGAAGGAATAGCAAGGGTACCCTTTATACTGTCAGTACTTTCTGTATTTAACAATTTAATGTTAGTTAAATTGGATAGCTTTTTTTGAACCAATAGGGTTTCTTTCTCCGTTTTGCAAATAACTGCAATAGACTCATAACCACGACTTTCATAGTTATGAATATCTTGGATTATAGTCTCATAAAGCAACTCTTCATTGTCTTTAAATATAATTTGCGGCTCCGATGCATGTCTCTCAAAGGGAACAAACTCCTGTTTGCTATTTAATATTTTCTGAGTAAATTCATTAATCTCGATAGAAGACCTAAAACTTTTATTCATAGAAAGCTTTATGCTCTTTTTCTTGTGTAGAATTTTCTCTATATCATCATATATAGATTTATCACCACGTTTTTCGAGAGTTTGGTTAAAGTCACCGAGTACTGTAAACTTAGCGCTAGGTAGCAGAAGATTAAAGACTTCGTATTGAAGTGGATAATAATCTTGGGCTTCATCAATAACAACCTGCCGTATATCTGAAAACGCGCGACTACCGTTAAGCCTTAGTTTGATATATAAAAGGGGAGCACAGTCCTCGTAATTAATATAGCCTTTATGGAGACTTTCTATGGTTTCTGATACCATTTGGTTAATGTTTTTTGGTAATTCTAACCCTTGCGAAAGTTTTAAAAGAAGTCCGGATTTATTAAATAGTAATTTATACAAATCCGAATAATCAACCTCAGTAAATTTATGAATATGATTCATTAATACTTTAGCTTCTTTAATTGCCATTAATCTGCTAAAAGATTTTAGTTCTAATTCATGTCCTATGCCGTTTTGAACAATCCCCTGAATTTTTTCAAGTCTTGCTTTTCTTAAAGGATGAATTTTGCTAAGCATCATACTTTCAATTCTTTTAAGTTTTTTTGATATTGGCATATTCATTTTACCGTTTAAGAAAAGATTATTTAGCTGCTGTTTTGTTTCAATAATTTTTCCATCATAATATAAGTCTTCAAAATGCGCTAATTTATGCTCATAATAATGTATTAATCTATCCAAAATAGTTACAAATGTTTTCGAACCTTTAAATTTAGTGTTCTCCATTTTTATATTTAAATTTTGTTGATTATCATTAATAATCAAAGTTTCAAGTTGCTGCTTTCTACTTTCAAATATAAATCTATTATCTAAAAAATCAACTACAATATCGTCAAAAGTAGTTTCCTCTACGTTTTCCTCGCCTAGTTCTGGTAGAACTCCAGAAATATATTTACTGAAAACAGAACTAGGAGAAATTATAATAATATTATTGGAATATAGCTTTGATCCCATACCAACATAAAGCAAATATGCAATTCTATGTAGTGCTATAGATGTTTTACCGCTTCCAGCTACGCCTTGTACAATCAAAAGCTCATTTTCAGTATCTCTAATAATTACATCTTGTTCCTTTTGAATGGTTTCAACAATATTTTTCATATTTGAAGAAGAATTGTGACTTAACACTTCTTGTAGGATATCATCATTAATTGTTATGCTACTATCAAAAAAATACTTAAGCTCAGAATTCTCAATTTTAAACTGCCTCTTCATAAAAATATCACCCGAAATTATTCCAAAGGGCGCATTATATGATCCTTTACCAAGTTCACACTGATAAAACATACTTGAAATAGGGGAGCGCCAATCGTATATTAAAATTGAACTTGTATCATTATCTATTAAATTATAAAGACCGATATAAATCTGATCTGTATCATTATAAGCATCTTCCTTAAAATCAAACCTTCCAAAATAAGGTGAGTTTAAAATCCGTGTATATTTTTTTATTCGTTCCACCGATTTTTCATAATTATAATTTTGACTATCAACTTCAGAGAGTTGTTGGAGCATTTCTGGAATCCTATCAAGATCATTTGAAGAGTGAACAGATTCTTGCCACATATCTCTTCTTGAAGCAATAAGATCTCTTTTTCTAAAATTTATCTCATATTCGTCTTTACCTAATTCTTTTTCGAGGAAGTTAACTGTACTTTCAAGATATACAAGTTCCTCTTGTTTATTTAGCTCATAATCATTCATTTTCTCACGCTCCCATGTTTTTATAAAAATCATTGACATTCACGTTCATTATGTGATATAATAAGATGAAATATATAGTGGGTTTATTATCACATAATCATATCCACATTTAATTATAGCTAAAAATCCTGTTTAAGTAAAGCTTATGCGTGGTTTTTTTTATTTTAGTACAGTTTTTAATATTAAACCTGTAAAAGAAATTAATAATAACAATTTAATAACAGAGATATAGAGGGCAATTAGATGCCTTCTTTTTTTATTACTATACTAACCATATAAACTTTTTGTTATATGGTTTTTTAGTATTGACATATACAGTCAAGCTGTATATCATATAACTATATAGTTAGACTTTATAACGAAGGAGTTAGAGAATTAAATGAAAAAAAATAAAAATTTACCACTTACAGAAACAGTTTATTACATTCTTTTATCTCTACTTGAACCAGCACATGGATATTTAATTATGCAAAAAGCTGAAGAATTAAGCGACGGGAATGTAAGAATAGCGGCAGGGACTTTATACGGAGCCATTGAAAATTTGCTGAAATTAAAGTTTATTCAACCTGTTGAAAGTGATGACAACAGGCGTAAAGTTTATCTTATCACAGACGAAGGAAAGAAAGTATTACTTCTTGATTTTGAAAGAATGAAACATATGATTGAGATTACTCAAAATAATTTGAAATAGAGAGAGGTGTCAATATGAAAAAAATTAGGTGCTATGTCAGCTTCGATAAAGAAGAAAAATGGTTAAATGAAATGGCAAACCGAGGTTGGGAATTGGATGAAAAACATACAAAATATGAATTTCGTAAAACTTCACCTAACAATACTATTATAAAAATAGATTATCGCAATTTTAAGTCAAAGGACGATTTTCAAAATTATATTATCCTTTTTAAGGACTGCGGGTGGGAACATATTGCGGGTACAAAAACATCTGGAAAACAATACTTCAAAAAAATAGATGAAAGTGCTGGTGATGATATTTTTTCTGATCTCTCTTCTAAAGCAGAGAGATACAAGAAATTATCAAATATGTGGCTATCATTGGTAGTATCTTATATTCCAATATCGATAGTGTTCGTTATGACAAAAACTATTGATATTGCTGCAGTATTGAATCCGAAATTATTGTACTATACGCCTGGATTATGGCAAAGGACAGGAGCGTCCTTTTGGGGGTCATTCTTATTTGAAACACCTTTCGCAATGATGAGGGGGTATTTTTGGTTGATTTTTCCTTGTTTAATTATTCTATATACTATTTTCGCAGTAAAGGCACAAATGTATTATAAAAAAACAAATCTTAAAAATCGAATATAAGAATGATTGGGGAATATGATAAGTAGGGTATAATTATCATAAGTTGTGATAGATTGTAATCTATCACGACTTATCTATTCAAGGAATTAAAATTAGTTAAGAAAATACAAAATTTAAAGCGTTTGCTTTGCTGATGTAACTGTTATCTCTAACACCCTATTTAAAAAAGAGAACTTTTCTTTCATCATATCAAAATCTGAACCTAACTCAAGGTATTTTGCAGTACCTTCAATCGCGAAGCCTGTTACTTGGTAATCTTTATAACCCAGGACGTCTTTACTAATAATGAAGTATCATATGTGAAGATTATCTTGTTATTTAGGAGGTAGAGCGTATTGCAATTTTCAATAGGAGTAGAGTATGCATTGCATTGTTTATTATATATGGTAGATATTCCATCAGGAAAGGCTGTTGGAATTAAAGATTTAGCGGCATTTCAAGGAGTTTCAGAAAGTTATTTATCAAAAGTATATACAAAATTAAGGAAATCAGGGATTGTGAAGTCAATTCCAGGTGTTAATGGGGGATATGAGTTAGCACGTATTCCAGAAAGCATAACCTTTTGGAATATAGTTGAAGCAGAAGACCAGATGAGACAGTTTTTGAATAATAAGACTTTAGGGTGGCTACATGAACAAGTTAGTAATAAGATCCTTGAAGAGCATGGAAAAGCAACGATTGAATGGTTCAATAATAGTAAATCACGATAAATTAAGATGCTTAAGATATTTGGTAATTAATGTAGACTTTAAAAAATCATTGAGACCACTTATCTTAGTTTGTTTGAATTCTGGAAAGTATAAAAGAGAATAAGTTGACTAGCTCACAGCGCCCATGGATATCTGATTTGTTGTTGGGTGTAGTAAGGAAAAAGCAACATAACTCATTTAGAGTTATGTTGCTTTACATAAATACTTCTTTCTGTTAGAACTTAAGACATTGACCGTGACCTACAGCCGCAAACTTTGGATTTAATTCGGATAAAGCCTGCTGAACCTTTGCTCTTTGTTCTGTGCTTGGTATCTGCTCTAATGTGATATTATCTACTTCTTTCTGCCAGTTTCCATATATTACTTCACCATTAAATTTTCCCATACCGAATATTAAATCACCGCTGAAGAATATTCCACGCTTGTTCTCCATAAGAAGAAGACCTTCCCATAGATGCATTTCTGAAGGGTAACTAATGAATTGAAGTTCATAGTCACTGCTAATCAATTTCTCACCAGGATTTTTAATTATTGCTTCATCTGTAATCCCGAATCCAATTAGCTGCCTTGCTGTGATTCTTGAACAAATTGTCTTTGCCTCAGGAAAATTCTTTAACAGTAAAGATAAGCCACCGCATTCGTCTGATTCAAAATGTGAAACAAAAACATATTTTAATTTTTTGTCGCCTAGAATTTCTTTTAATTGTGGTATTAGGGTTTCTGCTTGTTCTATGCTACCAGTATGAACTAAAATTGGTTCATCGGTTAACAAAATATATTGATGAAATGAAAGGTTAATAGGCGAAACATAACTGCTGAATTGGTATAAATCACTATAAATCATAGACATAGTATTATCTCCTTTTATGTATTTAAATTGGTATATCCTGAATAGGTTAAATCATCTCCTGCGGAGCTGAAATGTCGTTAAAAATAATTAATAGAGCAATTCTTTGGACTCTCTGATGTAAGCCATAGTCTACGCCAAGCAATAATAAAAGTCTATATTACTCCTATTGAGAAGAACCACACCATAAATAACATAGACCTTTTGTGTGGTATATTACTCAAAAATAAATACTTCTTCAATTCTTTTATTAAACACTTTTGATATTTTATAGGCAAGCATAATGGAAGTGTTATACTAAAGATCTAAACAAATCTAATTTTAAATAATTTAGATTTTTAACGTCTCCATTGTTTTGTCGATAAAATTTAATAGTGCCGTTTTTTCATCTTTTGGTAACCATTCAGTAAGTCGCGCTGCAGCAACAGGAAGTTCCCATTGTTCAATTTGTTCAATCTTAACTCCTGTTAGTTTTAGGTAATGGCTTATATATTCTAAATAAAACTTATTTCTAATAAAATTAATAATTTGTTTTTCAGGAAATGTTTTATTGGGAACAACACCAAACTTAAACATTATTGATGTCCTCGCAATATCGGTTAATGGATTCCCTTGAGTTGCAGTCATCCAATCGATGACTATTTCTCCGTCTTTTGTTATAAGTATATTATCTGGGTGGAAATCTCCATGACATAATATGTTATCATCTTTAAGTTTGTCAATATATTTATACAATCTCATTTTTATATCATCCGTTAATAACGCTGTATTTGATATATTATCCTTGAGCCTTGTTTTATAAGTAGATAGCTTAAAATTAACCTTTTGCTGAATTGATTTATGCAATTCTGCTAACCGTTGTGCTTCTTTTTTTACTTTCCAGGGGTTAGATGCTACTACTTTCATCATAGTTATTCCATTAATTCGCTCATATACGATACCACTTCTATTATCAACTTCTATAAGTTCATAAACTTTAGGTGTTGAATTCAATTGGTTATAAATGCCAATGCTAACTTCATATTCATTTTGGATCGCCGTTTTAGGTAAATCGATTCTAAAAAGTTTTAAAATTTTATCTTGTCCCCACTCGAATACTTCAGCTGTTCTTCCTTCTCCGATTAATTTTCCCTTTTCCATATATCTTCCCCCATTCGCTAAGTTGCCCTACTATACAATTACGCAACAATTTCAAGTCAATTATACCATTATGTACCATAATATATATCCGTTTTATTTGTTGGCGTGAGCTGTATAGGGGATGCCGATGTAACTCTTAATACAAAAAAAATGCCTGTAGGTTAAGAACATTTTGTTTCAATCATTAGTATTTGGATTTGCAAACTAAATAACTGATAAATTGTATTATAAGTGCACTACCCATAATTACCATGATTGCTGAATGAGAATCCATTTTAATTTTTTGTGTCTTAATTAAAATTTCAAATATAACCATAAAAACAAACAGCTTATCAAAACTCATGCTTTTAGATTTATCACTAACAAATTTTTTTCTTTCATCTTCATATCGTTCATTTGTGTTGCCTTTTGTCTTCCATAATAGATAAATAAGATAAATAAAAGATAGGCCGCCTAATAAAAATCCTGACCAATAGCCATTCTTTTTTGTTACAAGGTCAAAAATACCCATTCCTATAAAAAGAACTGACCATACTCCAGCACCTATAATTAGTGAATCACCTTGCTTCTGATTTTTCATTATTTTATTCCTCCTCAAAAATAAATACTTCCTCAATTTTTTTATTAAACACTTTTGATATTTTATAAGCAAGCATAATGGACGGGTTATACTTACCCTTTTCTAAAGATATTATTGTCTGCCTTGAAGTTTCTAATAACTTTGCTAAATCCTCTTGTGTTAAATTGCTTCCTTCTCTTAAACTCTTTATAAGATTTTTCATTCAAACACCTCTTTCACGTAAAGGTAACTTTACAATTTATTATACATCAACGAATTTCAAATATAAAGTTGCCTTTACAAATTTTTTAAATTTAACAAATTTTTGTATTTATAAATATAGTCAAAAAAATGAAAGTAACGTAATGGCTATTATTTGTGAATGAAAAAACATTTTGACGTACGTAAAAATGTACAGTACTATATAGATATATTTAACGACATTTCAGAAGGGAAGGCTCCCACTTCTATAAGTAGGAGTTGATTACCCTAACAAATAAAAAACTTCAGTGGGAGTATGAATATCCTTCTGAAGTCGTTAATGTAGCTTTTACGAAGCTGTTGCAGCTCCGCAGGAGATGATTTAACGACATTTCAGAAGGGAAGGCTCCCACTTCTATAAGTGGGAGTCCCTATATAGATATCAAGTAAAAAGGTGCTATAATAACGTTTTTTTACTAATAAACAATTAAAATGGAGGAAAAAACATGGAATTATTTTTATATTATATTTTGGCGATTAACTTATACGGTATTTTTGCCATGTATTCAGACAAGAGAAAGTCGCAAAAGGGGAAATGGAGAACTCCAGAGAACACCCTTTTCACTATAGCTTCTGCTTTTGGGGCTTTGGGTATTTTTATAGGAATGCGTTTATTTAGGCATAAAACTAAGCATAACAAGTTTGTAATAGGAATACCATTGATCCTTGTAGTTCAATTGTTTGTATTTTTCAAATACATTTATAAAATGATATAATTCTTATAATTTTGCCTTGAAATGTTAGCGCTTTGAGGGTATAATAAAGGGAAATTATAGGAATGAATAAGGACCATAAGAAGGCAATATGATTATTTCAAGATTGTGGATAACTATTCTGTAAAATTAAATAAATTATTATAAAAACTGTATTTGTTAGTATAATACGGTTTAAAAGCATATACTATAAAAAGTTATCCTCTTTTAGTGGATAACTTTGTTTAAATTGTGGATAGATTGTAAATTATCTGGAAATAGTAAGCTTGAAATTTCTTCTGTTATGGATATTAAGTATATTATAATGATAGAAAACATTAAAGAGCACTACTTACGTTACGGTCTGATATTCACATTTTTACAAAAATTTACATGGTTCTATAAGTTTCATAATTTTGTCTTGAAATTTTACTATTTTGAGGTTATAATAGGTGACGTGCTACTTATATAATATAAAAAGTAGGCAATAACTTATAAAGAAACTTTGAATTTAAAAAGAAATTAAATGATAAATCAAATAAAACATTATGTTATAAGAGTTTGACAAGTAAAGTTCAAATTTGTGGATAACTAGTGTATAAAATTGAATAAATTTTCACGAGACTGTATTTATTATCAAAATATAGTTTATTTAGCGTGCTAATAAACAAAGTTATCCCCCTTTAGGGGATAACTTTGTCTGAATTGTGGATAAGATTTTTAATTGCTTGAAAACAATTCACAATACAAACTTTCTTTTCTATCTGATTTAAGTCTAAATTTTTCTCTAATCTGAGTTACGTTCTCCTCAGAGATATCCGCTATAACTAAACCTTCATCCATATATAAGTTGCTTATTACGTTGCCTAGTGGATCTACAATCATGGAGTCACCACTGTAGGTTAATCCATTTCCTTCACCTATTCGGTTTATACCTGCTATATAACACTGATTTTCTATGGCCCTTGCTTTGAGTAAGGTAATCCAGTGATCACGTCGATCTACAGGCCAGTTAGCTGCAATGGTTATTAAGGTAGCAGTCTTAGATGCTATCTGAAATATTTCTGGAAAACGTAAATCGTAGCAGATGAAAGGGACGATAGTAAAGTTAAAAGCTTTGAAGTAGTTGATTTTATTTCCACTTTGGTAAAATTCAGTTTCGCATCCAAAGGAAAAAGGATGAATTTTAGTGTAAGTCACAAGAGTCTTGTCTTGGGGCACGTCTCGATGCATTACTCGTGGCACGCCTCCATGTACTACCGGAGGCGCCACTACAGAGTATTTGTTTTTACTATTTGTTCTTCCTTCTACATACCCAAAGCCTATGAAAATATTAAATTTAGAACTCATTTCCTTGAAAAATTCTACGGTTTCATTATTATCTTCTCCTATTAAAGAAGTGTTCACAGAAAAGCCTGTTAAAGTCATTTCAGGGAAAAAAATAATATCCACATTTTCAGTAGTTGCATGCTTTATAAATTGTATTGCGGTTTCTTTATTCTTAGTTTTATCTTCCCAAACAATATCCAATTGAGCTAGTGCTAATTTCATAGTATCGACTCCTTATTAATAATATCTTCATATAATACATATTATATCAGAGTAAGAATAAAATGCGGAAGCATTGAATTTCTCCTGCGTGTTTTGCAGTTGAACTGAAAACAGTATATAAATTGTAACGAAAAGGTGGTTACTTTATGTTAAATAATTTAAAACAACTTGTATGTAGAGTTATAGATGATGATATTACTGCATTGGCAGCTCAACTGGCTTATGATTTATTGTTGTCTTTTTTTCCTTTTTTATTGCTACTAATTAGCATGTTAAGTTATAGTAATCTAGAAAGTAAAGATGTGCTGATATATCTACATCAAATAATGCCCAAGAGTGCTTTTGATTTAATTTACACTACAGTTATAGAGGTGCTGGATTCGAGAAATGTGAATTTACTATCCATAAGTATAATAGGTATAATGTGGTCAGGATCTAGTGGTTTTAGAGCTATTATAAAGGGATTAAATAAAGCCTATGATGAGGAAGAGACAAGACCTTTTTGGAAAACCTTAGCTATATCTATATTATTTATGCTAGGGCTTGTAGTAGCTATTATTGTGGGAGTAGCCCTAGTAGTTTTTGGACAAATGATAGGTGGGGTTATTGCGACGCGTTTAAATTTATCTAGTAAGTTTATATTAGATTGGGATATTATAAGATACCTAGTATCTTTAGGTGGGATGTCAGTTACATTTGCAGCATTATATCATTATACTCCTTGTAGAAGGTTAACATGGATAGAGGTAATACCTGGAGCTATTGTTAGTACTTTAGGGTGGTTAATATCTTCATTAGGTTTTGCGTATTATGTTAATAATTTTAACAACTATTCTGGTCTGTATGGTGGAATAGGAGCAGTAATAGTGCTTATGCTTTGGCTTTATATAATTTCCATAATAATACTACTAGGGGGAGAGGTTAATGCGTTGTTAGCCTTTGAGCGAGAAGGCAAACAAAAACCTAGGTGTAAAAAGTATTAACGACATTTCAGGTCCATAGGAGATAATTAGCTCCATGGGAGATAATGAATAGCTCCATGGGAGATAAGTAGCTCCATAGGAGATAATTTAACTAGAGTTATTATGTGAAATTGGCTAGTATTTAATGATATAATGATATAATGGATAGCATATAAGATCTAAAAAATAGCTTTGAATTGTGAAATTTCAAGTTTCATAAAATATTAACACTTATTTAAAGGTATTATGGTATACTTAATACTGCAGTGAAACTGAAAAAAAGTGTATTAAATTGTAATTAATACATTTTTTGATAACATTAGAAAAAACAATCATATTTTATTATATATAAAATAAAGAGGTGCATTATATGAAAACTCTAGGAAAATGGAAAAAACCAATATTAATACTAAGTGATGCAGTGCTAATAAACTTAGCATATATATTAGCTATCTTTTTCAGATATAATTATAAAAATTTCAAGTTCTATTCAAGTGACTTTAAAGAAATAGCGTTAATTGTGACAGTTATCTACATAGCTTGCTTTTTTGTCTTTAAGCTTTATGAAAGCCTTTGGACTTATGCAAGTATAGATGAATTTATGATGGTTATAGGTGCGTGTCTTACTGGGAACATTGCTACTACAATTTTCATTAGAATTATTGGACATAATTATGCCTATGGGGTAAGCATAGTATCTTGCGCTTTTAGCATTATTTTTATAGTTGGACTTAGGATGTCCTTTAGAATCTTTGATAGATTCGGAAACATTGTAAATTGTAATGTTAGTAAAGGTGCTCGAAAGAGAGTAATGATAGTTGGTGCTGGAGCAGCTGCAGCTATGGTTATAAAAGAAATGAAGAGCAGTAACCAAAGTAAATATGTACCGATAGCTGTAATTGATGATGAAGATTACAAAAAAGGAAACACTATTATGGGAGTGAAGGTTCTTGGAAGTAGAGAAGGCATACCTACTATAGCAAAAGATAAGGATATAGAAACCATACTTATAGCTATTCCTACCATAAAAGATGAAGATAAAAAACAAATACTCGAAATATGCAAAAAAACAAGCTGCAAGATAGAAATTATTCCAGGAATGTATGACATAATAGACGGGAAAGTTTCCTTAAGTCAAATTAGAAAAGTAGAGATTGAGGACTTACTGGGTCGTAAAGCAGTAGATCTTGATATGGAAGGCATTGCAAGTTTCATTCGCGATAAAACCATACTAGTAACAGGCGGCGGTGGATCTATTGGTTCTGAATTATGTCGTCAAATTATAAAATTTGAACCTAAGAAATTAATTATCTTTGATATATATGAAAATAATGCTTATGATCTTCAAATGGAACTTCAATATAAATATCCGAAATTAGATTTAATAGTATTAATAGGATCTGTTAGGGATAAACAAAGACTTGAGAATGTATTTGAAAAGTATTTACCCAATATAGTTTTCCATGCAGCGGCACATAAGCATGTTCCACTAATGGAAGAAAGCCCTATGGAAGCTATAAAAAACAATGTGTTTGGAACATTTAATATGGCAGAGTGCGCGAATAAATTTAATGTAGAAAAATTCGTGATGATATCCACAGATAAAGCGGTAAACCCAACCAATGTCATGGGTGCTACTAAGAGAATGTGTGAAATGATTATACAATCTATGGACAAAATAAGTAAAACACACTTTGTGGCAGTTAGATTTGGAAATGTATTAGGAAGTAACGGGTCCGTTATACCCCTATTTAAAAACCAAATAGCTCATGGTGGTCCAGTTACACTTACTAATAAATATATAACTAGGTTCTTTATGACAATACCCGAAGCAGCACAATTGGTACTTCAATCGGGAGCATACGCAAAAGGCGGAGAAATTTTTGTGCTTGATATGGGGCAACCTGTTAAGATATATGATTTAGCGTGGGATTTAATAAGGCTTTCAGGATTTGAGCCAAACAAAGACATTAAAATAGAAATTACGGGTCTTAGGCCGGGAGAAAAGCTTTATGAAGAACTATTAATGAGTGAAGAGGGACTTATTAATACTAAACATGAAAAGATTTTTATTGGTAAACCAACGTTTAGTGATTTGGATGTTATGAAAGATAGATTGGGAGAGCTTAATGCTATTATCGAGAAAGATGATGTAACATTATTACTCTCAAAAATAGAAGAAATAGTTCCGACATATAATAGAAGTACTGCGGAAATTGAAGACACCAGTGTAGAAGAGTAATAAAAAAGTAGAGTAATTTTAAAAAAACAGGGGGCATAATATGGAGAGATTTCTGGATGTTATAATTAGTATACTTATAATAGTGTTGTTATCGCCGCTATTTTTAATTATAGGAATAATCATAAAGCTTAATTCAAAAGGGCCAATATTTTTTACCCAGATGAGAATAGGCAAAAATAATGAATTATTCAAATTGTATAAGTTTAGGACAATGAAAATTGGAACTCCTAATGTAGCAACTGATAAACTTGATAATTCAAAAAGTTATATAACGTGCATTGGTAAAATCCTAAGAAAAACTAGTATTGATGAGCTTCCACAATTAATTAATACACTTATTGGGGATATGACTTTTGTGGGACCAAGACCTGCTTTATATAATCAGCTTGAGCTTAAGGAAATGAGAACAAAGGCAGGAGTTCATAAACTACTTCCAGGAGTTACTGGATGGGCTCAAATTAATGGACGAGATGAGAATGATGATTCTGAAAAAACAGCACATGACGTATATTATTTAAACAATAAATCATTATCACTTAATGTGAAAATATTATTTAAAACGGTATCCAAAGTTTTAAAAGCAGAGGGTGTCCGCGATGATGGGCAAAAAAAAAGTAGAGCTTAAGACTATTAGCGATACTGGTAAGCTGAGACATATGAAGCTTTCTGCTAAGAAGGAGATGATGTTGAGATGAAAAAAATACTTATAACAGGATCTAATAGCTATATTGGTACATCCATTGAGAAATACCTAGAGAAATATTCTGATGAATATTCTACAGACACATTGGATATGAAGGACGATTCATGGAAAGAAAAAGATTTTACGCAGTATGATGTAATCTTTCACGTTGCGGGTATAGCGCACGTCTCATCAGACCCTAAAATGGAAGAGTTATATTATAAAGTCAATCGTGATCTTACCGTAGAGACTGCTAAGAAAGCAAAGAAAGCTGGCGTTAAGCAGTTTATTTTTATGAGTAGCATTATTGTTTATGGTGATAGTAGCAATGTTAACGGGGAAAGAATCATAGATAAAAACACTGCTCTAATTTCCAGTAATTTTTACGGAGACAGTAAAATCCAAGCAGAAAAAGGAATAAAACCTTTAGAGAGTGATGATTTTAAAATTGTTATTCTTAGACCACCTATGATTTATGGGAAAGGGTCTAAAGGGAATTACCCGAAATTAGCAAAACTTGCTCAGAAGCTGCCTGTTTTCCCTGACATTGACAATAAGCGAAGTATGCTTCATATAGATAATTTGTGTGAGTTTATTAGATTGATGATTGTAAATGAAGAGAGCGGACTATTCTTTCCACAAAATAGTGAGTACGTTAAGACTTCAGAGATGGTGAAGCTTATTGCAGAATCTCATGGCACGCGAATTAGGTTAACTAAAATATTCAACCCCTTATTACGTCTTATGGGTTTAAAAGTCCAAACATTTAGTAAGGTATTTGGCAGTTTGGTTTATGAGAAGAGCATGTCTGATTATAAAGAGGATTATAGAATTAGAGATTTGAAATCATCGATCATTGTAACAGAAACGGTTACCACAACAGAGGCAGTTGCTACAACAGGAACGGTTGATACAAAAAAATAAGTTGTGGAAAAATAGAAATACTAAAGAAGGGGGATAATGAGATGAAAAAACACATTTTAGTTATAGCGCAATATTTTTACCCTGAACAATTTCGTATAAATGATATTTGTACAGAATGGGTTAAAAGGGGATATAAAGTAACAGTTATAACTGGAATACCTAATTATCCCAAAGGTGAATATTATGAGGGGTATGGACTGTTTAAGAAGCGAAAAGAAATGTATAATGGTATTGAGATAATTAGGATACCACTAATACCTAGAGGGAAGAGCTCAGTAATGCTTGCTTTAAACTATTTGTCCTTTGTTGTATCCGGATTCTTTTGGAAGATGTTCACAAAAATAAAAGCTGATTATGTATTTATATTTGAGGTATCACCCATGACACAAGCTTTACCTGGTGTATGGTATGCTAAAAAAAGAAAGATACCATGTTACTTGTATGTTCAAGATCTTTGGCCTGAAAATGTTGAAATAATTACAGGTATAACTAACAAAAGGATAATTGGCGCTATAGGCAAGATGGTTGACCATATATATTCCGGCTGTACTCATATTTTCACCACATCAAATAGTTTTGTTAAATCAATACACAATCGTGGCGTTGCACTAGATAAGATAGAGTACTGGCCACAATATGCAGAAGATTTTTATGTGCCGCTTGAGAAAGAGTGCATTGAAGAAATTCCAAATGATGATGCATTTAATATAACTTTTGCCGGTAATATTGGTAATGCACAAGGGTTAGATATATTGCCCAAAGCTGCAACATTTATAAAAGAGAAAAATATAAATAAAAAAATCCGATTTAACATTATCGGAGATGGTCGATATAAAGAAGAATTAATGCAATTTGTACATAAAGGTGAGTTGGAAGACATGTTTAATTTTATTCCAAAACAACCTGGAACCCGGATTCCAAAGTTTATGGCAGCGAGTGACGTCGCTTTCTTGTGCTTAACAGGTAGCCCACTGTTTTCAATGACTATTCCGGCTAAACTACAGTCATACATGGCTTGTGGCATACCAATTATTGCATCAGCCGACGGTGAGACTGATAAAATAATCAAAGAATCAAATTCAGGTGTTTGTGGCCCAGCTGGAGATGCGCAGATACTCTCAGATATGATAATAGAGCTCGCTAATGAATCACCAGAACTTTTAACAAAGCTCGGGGCAAATGCAAGAAATTACTATGATAATAATTTTAACAAGCAAGAATTGTTAAATAGGATAGATAAATATTTTGTAAAAAATTTAGTAGTGGAACAATTAAACAATAATATTTAAATAACAATTAAAAAATAACTTGTTAAACTAGTAAATAATAACTAGCTTAACAAGTAAATAATAATTTGAAATTGGAGGAGATATACCATGTTTAAAGGTAAAACATTATTAATTACAGGAGGAACAGGTTCTTTTGGGAACGCTGTAATGAAAAGATTTCTTGATACAGATATAGCAGAAATTCGTATATTCTCAAGGGACGAAAAGAAACAAGATGATATGAGAAAATTATATAAAAATGATAAAATTAAATTCTACATAGGTGATGTACGGGACATAGCCTCTGTAAAAAATGCTATGCATGGAGTAGATTATATATTCCACGCAGCTGCTTTAAAACAAGTTCCATCTTGTGAGTTTTTTCCTCTTGAAGCGGTAAAAACTAATGTAATAGGAACAGATAATGTGCTTACAGCAGCAATTGAGTATGGAGTCAAAAAAGTAATATGTCTTTCCACTGACAAAGCAGCATATCCAATAAATGCTATGGGTATTTCAAAAGCTATGATGGAAAAAGTATTTGTGGCTAAAGCTAAAACAGTATCTCCGGATAGGACACTTATTTGTGGTACTAGATATGGAAATGTTATGGCATCAAGAGGATCAGTAATTCCACTATTTATTGAACAGATAAAGAATGGAGAGTGTTTAACTGTAACAGATCCTAATATGACTAGGTTCCTTATGAGCCTCGATGAGGCCGTGGAACTTGTAATATTTGCATTCAAAAATGCCAAGGCAGGCGACATAATGGTTCAAAAATCTGATTCATCAACAATACGAGATTTAGCACAAGCAGTGGGTGAATTATTCAATTCGAAAAATGAAGTTAAAATTATAGGTACTCGTCATGGAGAAAAGCTATATGAAACACTTCTTACAAAAGAAGAGTTTGTAGTTGCTCAGGACATGGGGGGATTTTTCAGAGTTCCAGCAGATAAAAGAGATCTTAACTACGATAAATATTTTGTTGAAGGCGATATAAAACTATCCACAGAGCAAGAATATAACTCTCAAAACACTGGAATTCTTAATGTAGAGCAGATAAAAGAAAAGTTACTTAAACTTGATTATATACAAGAAGAATTAAAAACCAATTCTTAAATTAGTGAAGTCCACAATATTAGGTATTAATACTTAGTATTGTGGAATTGTTTAAATAAAACAGACGAAATGTGAGGTAAATATGAAAATACTTGTTACTGGCGCAAAAGGATTTGTAGGAAAAAACATTATAGCAGAACTTAAAAATAAAGGTTATACAGATATATTTGAATATGATTTAGGAACTGAAGAATCACTTCTTGAAAAATACACTAAAGAATGTGAATTTGTTTTTCATCTAGCTGGAGTTAATCGCCCAAAAGATGAAAGTGAATTTATGGAAGGTAATTTTGGATTTACATCAGTGCTTCTTGACCTTCTTAAAAAAAATAATAATAAAGCACCGGTGCTTATAACATCTTCTGTGCAAGCAGAAAAAGAAAATCCTTATGGCATTAGCAAAAAGGCAGGCGAAGATTTATTATTTGCTTACAATAAAGAAACTGGGGCAAAGGTACTGGTTTATAGATTGCCAAATTTATTTGGTAAATGGAGTAGACCTAATTATAATACTGTAGTAGCTACCTTCTGTCATAATATTGCAAGAGGCATAGAAATACAGATATCAAATTCAGATGCTGATTTAGATTTATGTTATATAGATGATGTATTAGATGAATTTATTAGAGCATTAGAAAACATGGAAAGCAAAAAAGACGAATATTGTTATGTACCTATTGTGCATAATATTAAACTAGGGGACCTTGCGCAAAAGATAAGAAGCTTTAAGGAAAGCAGATCTGACTTAAGTGTGCCAAATATGGGTGATGAACTTACTAAAAAGCTTTATAGTACTTACTTAAGCTTTTTACCAGAAGATAAATTTTCTTATGACTTAAAAATGAATAAAGATAACAGAGGATCTTTTACGGAATTTATTAGAACAGCTGAAAATGGACAAGTTTCGGTAAATGTATCCAAACCTGGAATAACAAAAGGTGATCATTGGCACCATACTAAAAACGAAAAGTTTATGGTGGTTAGTGGTGAAGGAGTTATTAGATTTAGAAAGATAGGAACAGATAAAATAATTGAATATAAAGTTAATGCAGATAAACTAGAAGTAGTAGATATTCCTACAGGATACACTCACTCTATTGTAAATATTGGTGAGAACGATTTAGTGACAATAATGTGGGTTAATGAATGCTTTGATCCAAAAAAACCAGACACATTTCACTTGGAGGTATAGAACTTATGAAAAAACTTAAAGTAATGACAATACTAGGAACAAGACCTGAAATAATAAGACTATCAGAAGTTATAAAAGCTTGTGACAGATATTTTGATCATATTCTTGTACATACAGGTCAAAATTGGGATTATACACTTAACGATGTTTTCTTTAAAGAGCTAGAGCTTAGAGAACCAAATTACTTTTTAGGAGTTGTAGGAAGTGATCTTGGAGAAACTATGGGTAACATAATAGCTGAGAGTTATAAAATATTAGTTAAGGAAAAACCAGATGCATTAGTAATACTTGGGGATACAAACAGTTGCCTTAGTGTTATTGCTGCTAAAAGATTAAAAATCCCTGTATTCCATATGGAAGCAGGAAACAGATGTTTTGATCAAAATGTACCTGAAGAAATAAATAGAAAAATAGTTGACGTTACAAGTGATGTTAATATGGCATATACAGAGCATGCGAGAAGATATTTGTTATCAGAAGGAATGAGAAAGGAATATACTTTTGTTACTGGATCACCACTTCCAGAAGTTTTCCATAGATATATGGATAAAATTGATGAAAGTCCCGTGCTCGAAACATTAGGTCTTGAAAAAGGTAAATATATTTTGGTAAGTGCTCATCGAGAAGAAAACATAGATAATGAAGAAAACTTTAAGAGTATAACAGATGCGTTAAATGCAATAGCAGAAACTTATGATATGCCAGTTATATATTCAACACACCCAAGAAGCTGGAAAAGAATTGAAGAAAAAGGGATAGTATTTCATAAAAATATAAAACAATTAAAGCCATTCGGTTTTTATGATTACAATAAACTTCAAAAAGATTCATTCTGCGTTTTATCTGATAGTGGATCACTTGCGGAAGAAACGAACATTATGGAATTCCCAGGGGTTTCAATAAGAACAAGTACTGAAAGACCAGAAGCAATTGACAAAGGTTCAGTAATACTTGGTGGAATAACTTCTGATAGCATAACTCAAGCTATAGAAATGATAACTATGCAAAAATCATTAGGAGAAAAAACTGTGAAAGCTCATGATTATACAGATATAAATGTTGGTATAAAGGTTGTTAATATTATTCAAGGGTATACAAGCGCCATAAACAAGTTTATATGGAGGAAGTAATAATGAGTCCAGAAAAAAAGAAGAAAATTTTAATGATAGGACCATTTCCAGACCCTATAACAGGTATGTCTGTGTCTAATCAAATGCTTTTAGCTGGCTTATTAGAAAATGGCCATGAAGTTGAATTTATAGATAGTAATGCAGAAAGAACTTTTACAAGTTTAAAGGCGCAAGGTAAATTTAGTATTAAAAAAATATTAAATAGTGTTAGGCCAATAGCTATTGGATGCTACAAGATATTATTTGAAAAATTTGATGTAGTATATATTACGCCTGCACAAAGTTATTTGGGATTTTTGAAGTATACTCCATTTATAAACGTGGCTAATTTTAAAAAAACCAAATGTTATATTGAATTTCATGGTGGATTTGTCCGCGTTATGTATGACTCAGTAGATGTAAAAAAGCAAAAAGCATTAACATCTTATTTTAATAAAACAGATGGTGTTATAGTTCTAGGTGATTCACTAAGAGCAATGTTCGATGGAATACTTGAAAAAAATAAAGTTTTTGTTTGTGAGAATGGCGTTCAGGACGAATATATGCTGACAGAGAAAGAATTTGCGCAAAAATTACAAAAAAATCAACTGAATAATAATTGTAAAATAGAAGAATTAAAAATATTATATTTAAGTAACCTAATGCAGAGCAAAGGTATTTTAGATTTACTGAAGGCTTGCATAAAACTTAAAAAAGAAAATTTCAAATTTCATTTAAATTTAGCAGGTAACATAGAAGCAGAAATAGTTAATACTGTTAATGAAATGAGTAAAGAACTTGGGGGGCACGTTACATATCATGGGGTTGTTAAAGGTGATAAAAAAGCAGCTCTACTTAAAGATAATCATGTATTCTGTCTTCCTACATATTATCCAAATGAAGGTCAACCAATTTCCATTTTAGAAGCAATGGGGAATGGGCTCGCTATTATAACCACAACTCAAGGTGGGATAATAGATATATTTAAGGATGGAGAAAATGGAGCGGAATGCAATAAAAAAGATCCAGATTCAATATGTGAAGCTATAAAGAAATGTAATGAAAACTATATTAAATATTCTAAGAAAAATTATCATGAATGTTTAGCTGAGTATAATAGAAAAGCATTTGTAGGTAGAATAGAAAATATTATCTTAAAGTAATAAAGGAGAAGAAAGTATGAGCTTTTTTTTATCATTTAACAAACGGTTTTGGGTTATAGCACTTGTCTGCCTATTAATAGTAGGAACTATAGTATTATTTCCCATGGGGCCTGTGAGCATTGCCTTATCAGAAATAATTGCAATAGGATTTTTTCTTTACTTGTTTATTTATCGTGGGGTATATAAGCGTAATTATATTTTCCCTGTATTATCAAAAAAAGTATTTAGGATATTGTTTGGATTTGGTATATATTTCGTTATACTATTTGGTGCGCGAACTATACTACATTTACCATTCAAGGATACAATATGGCCAATAAGATCATTAATACTTGGTTCATCTATATTTTTTCTAATTGATGAATACAAACCAAAAGTAAACCAGCTTTTAAGTGGAATAATAGTTCTTTATTCTGCATTAAATATAAGAGAATTAATCGATTGTTTTAGATTTTCAGATATTCGAAAATTGAAGTTTTTAGATAATATCAATATATA
This sequence comes from Clostridium sp. CM028, assembly GCF_030585565.1. Taxonomy (NCBI): domain Bacteria; kingdom Bacillati; phylum Bacillota; class Clostridia; order Eubacteriales; family Clostridiaceae; genus Clostridium; species Clostridium sp. CM028. Next base: position 2,805,661 of record NZ_CP077766.1, read on the forward strand.
TATGTATATATGTATCATGTTTATTTCTTTTACAGTATGGGCAATAAAAGAAAGCAAGGAAAAAAGATTACCATCATGGATTGCACCAATTGCATATACAAATATGGGGATAAGTATGGTTTTTGCATTCCTTTCCGGGGGTCGCTCAGGATGGGTAATGATGGGGGGAGTACTTACAGTATCCTTTTTATTAGTATTTGGATTTAAATGGTGTTCACTTAAAAAAGTTATATTATTTACTATGGCATGTATTGTTGTTACAATAATTGCTACATCACTAAATTTTATGAAATCCAAAAGTAATGTATATAGATCATTTTCTGTTATTGTTACTAGAATTCCAGGCCTTGCACAACCAAAACCTGAAGATGCAGAAGAGGATAGTGTAGCAACTACTGAAGCTAGTGATAAAATACGTGGCATATTCTGGGCAAAAGCATGGACTTCAATAAAGAAGAATCCTGTTTTGGGAGCTGGTACATTTGCAGTAGCTTATAAGGAAATACCCACTAAAACTCAAGTAGAAACACCAACTGCGGAGCAAACGCCTATAAAAGAGAAAACATCTACGAAAAAGATAGAACCGAAAAAAGAATTAACACCTATGCAGGAGCAAATAGCCAATGCAAACAAAGCACCACGACCTGCCCATAATTTCATACTTGAAACTTGGATGGGATGGGGACTAGTAGGGTTAATATTATACCTTGCAGGTTTATTTTCTGCTTGTTATTATGTAGTAATTAAATTAAAAAATATTCCATTGCAATTCAGGATTTGTTGCGTACTTCCGATTGTGTCAGCAGCATTTATAAGTTTGATACAATCATTTATACTTTTAAATTTCCAAGCGACATATATTATGTGGTTTTGCCTTGGAATTGCATCAGCGGCAGATCACCACTACAAAGAAAGCAAAACTGGTAACATTTAAATACAGAACCTATGGGGAATAGCTTCGCAGAAGATAAATAGCTTCGTAGGTTATAATTAAGGTGGGAGAAAAACTTTGAAAAAGAGAATATTATTAACATCTCAGACTGAAGATAATATAAAAGCTTTACTCAATTATTATGAAAAAAACATAAAAAAAAATAGATCTGACATTGTAGTGGAATATAGCAGTTTTTATAAGTATAAAAATATTAAAATCTTACACTATATTATAAGAGCAAGTCAGATGCTTAAAAATTATTCTGCTGTTGTTTCTGATTATACAACTAGCGTTTTTTCAAAAACTAAAAATGGTGTTTTTATGAGTCATGGGTATGGCACTAAAAATACTCCAGGAAATAGTGAGCTTGATATTAAAAAAACAATGGATATCTATAAGGGTATTAGAACTAAAATAAAAAATGTTGTAACACTATCTGAAAGAGATAGCACGTATTTTTTAAGATCTACAGAACTTGATAAGTGTCCTCTTCCAAATTATATGCCACTTGGATTACCAAGAAATGATATGTTGTTTGACAAAGAATACATCTCTGGATGTAGGGAAAAGTTCGACTCAAAACATAATACTTTCGGAATGAAAATTTTATTGTTTTGTCCAACTTGGAGAGGTTACGAAATAGAAAAAGCTTTCCCATTTACTGAAGAGGACTGGATAAAGTTTGATGAGTTTATGGGACAGCAAAATTGGAAAATGATTTATCGTCCTCACTATTTAGAGAGGCTAATAGATGATAAAGTTTTTGATAATATGAGTAACATTTTAACAATGGATTTTGATGAAGAAATGTCCACTCAAAGTATCCTGGCAGTGTCTGACATGCTACTTACTGATTATAGTTCAATTTATGTGGATTACTTAGTACTAGATAGACCAATTTGTTTTATGCCATACGATATAGAACAGTATGAAGAAAAACGAGGACTTGCTATAGATTTTACTAGCTATATAGATACTCCTGGTCCTAAATTAAAATGCATTGATAATTTAATGAGTTACATAAAAGATACGAGCAAAAAGGATGAATATATAGCTATTAGAGAAGCAGCTCAAAAGAACTTCTATCATTACTTGGATGGAAATAGCTGCAAAAGAGTGTGGAGTTTAATATTAGATCTTGTAGATAAAAAATAGGAGGTAGATATTAATGAATATTGCTATTATACTTGCCGGTGGAAAAGGTACTAGAATGGGTATAGTTGATCAACCTAAGCAGTTTATTGATATATATGGTAAACCAATAGTTGTACATACAATTGAAGCATTTGATATACATGAACAAATAGATGCAATAGCTGTTGTTTGCCTTAAAGAATGGCATGAGGATATAAAGATATGGACTAGAAAGTTCGAACTTAATAAAGTGAAATGGATAGTGGATGGTGGAGAAACAAGACAGGAATCCGTTTTAGCAGGGCTTAAGGCAATTGAAGAAGATGTAACATCTGATGATATTGTAGTTATTCATGATGCTGCAAGGCCACTAATTTCTCATAGAATAATAGGTGATAATATTGAAGGGGCTAAAGAATACGGCGCCGTAGATACTGTTATCCCTGCCACTGACACTATAATTCAAAGCAAAGACGAGAATACTATATCATCTATTCCAGTGAGAAAAGAGTTATATTTAGGTCAAACTCCTCAAAGCTTTAAATATTCAACTATAATGGATGCTCATAAAAGTGCGGCAAAATCGAAACTTCAAGATTCTACTGATGACTGTAGGGTAGTATTAAATTATGGGGAAAAAGTTCATCTAGTAAACGGAGATAAACTCAATTTTAAGATTACTACAATGGAAGATTTACTTTTATTAAAGTCCATAATTAAAATGAGTAAACTGGAGAGAATATAATGTTAACGCGAGGATTTAAAATAGTTCAATCTAAGAGATTTGAAATTTATATAGAGGATTTAGAAGTGTGTACAGGACATGTAGTGGTAAAGATTGAAACAGCAGCTATATGTAAAGCTGATTTAAGGTATTACCTTGGCAGTCGTGACGAGCGAACACTTAACTTAAAATATCCAATAAATTTGATTCATGAAGCTATAGGTACAGTAGTGAAAGATCCTACAAACTCCTTTAATAAGGGAGATAAAGTTGCACTAGTCCCAAATATAATGATTCCAAAAGATAAACAAGATGAATTTGATATTGCTTTATCTAGTGATAAAAGATTAGGAGAAAACTACTGCCCTAAAGCATTATTTGCCTCAAGTAGTTACAATGGATTTTCTAAGGATTATATTGCATATCCCGCATACAATCTTGTAAAGATAGAGGATAATATTGATTCGAATATTGCTGTGTTCTCAGAACTAATTTCTGTGGCAAATACAGCAATTCGTAGAATAGTATTAAAACCGGATGATGTTATAGGCATCTGGGGTGATGGCATCCTTGGGTATATAATATGCAGCGTATTAAAGCAGATACACAATGGTCCCATTATAGTGATAGGCCATAACAAAGAAAAATTAGAAAAATTTGTTGGTGTTCAAACTTACCTATCAAATGATTCAGATATTAAGAAAAGTAAAATTAATGTTGCATTTGAATGTATAGGTGGCGCTGCGTCTGAGAGTGGAATTGATGAGATTATTAACTCAATACTTCCAGGATCTAAAATGGTATTAACAGGTGTATCAGAAAATCCCGTAAAAATTAATACCCGAAAGGTATTAGAAAAAGGATTAGCATTTTATGGAATTACAAGAAGCAATGTAGAAGATTTTAAATTTGCAGCAGAGCTACTTAAAAAACCTGACTTTAGATCGGATATTTCAAAATTAATTTTAGAGGTAGCACCTATCTATGGAATTAAAGATTATTATAGAGTATTCCAAGTAGAATCAGAAAATAGGGCACTTGGAAAATACATTATGAATTTTAAATTTTAATTTTTAAATTTAAAATTTTAAAGCAATATAAATTAAATGAAATTAGAGGAAATTAAATGAATATAAAAAAATCAGTAAGAGTAATATTTGTAGAATGCTTTGGGATATTGATTGGTATATTGAATGGATTACTGATACCAAAGGTTCTTGATATGCAATCCTATGGTTATCTAAAAACATTTACGTTATATATAACATATGCAGGAATGCTCCATTTTGGATTCTCAGACGGAATGTATTTAATATTGGGTGGTAAAGATATAACAGACATAAAAAAAGAAAAAATAAAAGGCTATTTCTATGTTATGCTAAAGATTGTAATAGCTGCAGTAGCTATTTTATTTATAGTTTCAATATTTTTTATGAAAGATATAGCGTTTAGGTACTTTGTATTTTATATATTACCGTTTCAGATTGTGTTATTTGTTTCTCTATTATATAGAGCAACAGGTGAATTCAACAAATATGTAGTAATAAGAATAGCGCAAAATATAGTGAATTTATCATCTATTCTTGCAGTTATATTAATTATAAAATCGCCAATTTTATATATGCAGATTCAAGTTGTTGGAAATATGGTTTTAGCAATTGTTAGTGGAGCGTTAATTATTTTCTCAGCAAAAAAATCAGAAAAGATAAAGCGCTCAGAAATAAAATCCATAACAAGTATGGGTTTTACTATAATGATAGCAAACGCTATAAGTCTTCTATTTGTTACTTTGGATAGATGGTTTGTTAAAATAAAATTCACAGATAACGATTTTGCATTTTATTCTTTTGCGGTATCGATGCTAAGCTTATTTATAGTTTTAATAAATTCAATCACAGTCTTGTTTTATCCTTATCTAGCAAGAAGTAAGGATGACGCAAAAGTCGTCTCAAATGTTAAAAAATACATTATATTAATATGTAGTTTTGCACCTGCTGGTTATTTTGTGCTGGAGTTTATAGTAAAGAGCTTCCTAAAAGAATATATACCATCCTTAGAAGTGCTAGGAATATTAATAATAGGGATACCGTTCATTTCTTTAACAAATGTTTTATATGCAAATCTTTATAAAGTAGGAAAAAGGGGCAAGGAGTATTTAATTGTAGCCTCTAAAATGGTAGCATTAGCATTTATATTAAATGCATTTGCGACATACGTATTAAAGAATCCCGTAATGATTGCATATGCTACACTTGTTACTTTAGTTGTATGGTATGTATATTCTTCATTTGACTTTAAGGGACTTGAAATACACAAAAATGAGATAATACATTTTATAGTATATTTGTGTTGTTATCAAATTGTTAGGATAATTCCTATTCCATCATTAATCAAAGCGTTTATGTTTATTATCAGTATGATGATTACAGAATACATTTTATTTAATGCTGATATTAAAGACATATTTTTAATGATAAAGAGTAGAAAAAAAGATAGAGTATAAAAATTATAATAAAACAACCGAATTGTATAACAATACATTTCGGTAGTTTTTGTTTGTTTAAAAATTACTTGGACATAATTTAAATATAAGTATTAATGAGGAGAGTGCGACAATGAATGGTAAAAAAATAGATATATCAAAAAATATCTCGATTTTGATACCGGCTTTTAATCCGGATACTAAACTAATAACTTTAGTAGACAATCTTACAAAGGCAGGTTTTACAAATATTAGCATAGTGGATGATGGAAGTAGTGAGGAGTATAAACCAATTTTCAATGAATTGGGGCTTAAAAAACAATGTAACATATTGGTTCATGCAAAAAATATGGGCAAAGGTAGAGCACTTAAAACAGGTTTTAATTATTTTCTTAACAATTGCAAAGATTGCGTTGGAATTGTTACGGCGGACGCTGATGGCCAGCATGGTATTGAAGATATTATAAAAGTTTCACAGAGGCTAATAGATAATCCAGAAAAATTAATATTAGGGTCTAGAAACTTTTCAAAATCAAATATTCCTTTCAGAAGCAGGTTTGGAAATATAATGACTAGAAGGATGTTTGGACTCATAGCTGGAATAAAAGTAAGGGATACCCAAACAGGGTTAAGAGCTATTTCATCGGATTTTGCGTTAGATTTAATGAGTGTTAATGGAGAAAGGTTTGAGTATGAAACCAACATGCTACTTGAATGCAAGAGCAAAAATATTGCTATTGATGAAGTATGTATTGATACTATTTACATAGAAGAAAATAAATCATCCCATTTTAATCCAATAAAAGATTCAATAAAAATTTATGGAGTTTTCTTTAAATTTATGTCATCATCATTTTTATCTTTTGTTTTGGACATTGGCTTATTTACGATGTTTACAAAACTATTTTATAATCTAACACCGGAATATTTCATTTTGTTATCAACTATTGTTTCCAGAATTATATCTTCCTTATTTAACTATAATGTAAATAAAAATGCAGTATTTAAACATAAAACTTATGATAAATTAGTCTTAGTTAGATATTATGTGTTATGTTTAACACTTATGTTAGTGTCAGGACTAAGTGTATCGGCTACTTGGTTTGTTTTCAAACGTTCTGAGGTTGTTATAAAAGTTATAATAGATGGTATCTTGTCACTTATAAGTTACAAAATTCAAAAAGAGTGGGTTTTTAAGAAAATGAACATTTCAGAGGAGTTGTAATATGTATCTAATACTCATCTTTGCGTTATTATGCTCTGGAGCTGCTATGATTTCCTTGAAATTTAATAAAAAAATTGAAGAAACTCTCTCAATGTGGATTTTTATAATAATTATTATTTTATATTTATTTGCAATGCTAGGCTTACTAGAAATCGGTGTATACACCGTAGTTGCAATTGGATTAATTAGTATCGTTTTTTGTTGTTATAATATTTATAGAAATAGGCAAAATTTCATAGAAAATGTTTTAACACCGGGATTTGTAATATTCACGATATTCTTCGTAATTGCATGGTGGGCACAAAGAGGAAGAATGCTAACATCTTGGGATGAATTTTCACATTGGGGAACTGTAGTTAAAAACATGTATATCTTTGATGCTCTTGGTAATCATCCAGAGGCAACTACCACATTTAGGGGGTATCCTCCTGCAACCGCATTATTTGAATACTTCTGGGTAAAACTATCTGGAGAGTTTACAGAGGGTAATTTATATAGGGCTATGAACATATTATATTTTTCATTAATGATGCCTATATTTATTAATGTAAAACACAAAAACTTTAGCAAGATAGTTATTCGATTTGTTTTCATATTAATACTCCCTTTAGCATTCTTCCAGGATTTTTATACTAATATAATGGTGGATGCAATCCTCGGAGTTATGTTTGCAAATGTACTCATAACCCATTATGGGAATAAACTAAGTACTTTTAAAATTCTTAATATAAGTTTAACCTTATTTATATTAACCCTCACAAAAGCTCCGGGATTTGGACTTGCGATTATAGCTATTTTAGTAATTGCTGTAGATCTCTTTTTTGCAAAAAGAGAGGAGTTAAAGTTATACATTAATCAGGGCACGAAGATTAATACTTTAAAAAGAATAGTTCTAATTTTATGTCCTGTATTTGCTGCCATAATATCAAAAAAATCATGGGCTATGTATCTTAAAATTACAAAAACGAATGTAGCCTGGAATACAAGCGAAGTTGGTCTACAAAATCTTAAAGATTTATTTACTGGAAATGCATTGCATTACCAATTTGTAACAATAAATAATTTTTTCAAAGCAATTACAGAGGTTTTTTTAACAAACTATATACTTAAATTATCATTAATGGGTTGGGTAGTAATACTTATAGCAATTTCTACTATACTAATAACCTTTGTTTCTAATGAAGAGGAAAAAGGTCGGTATTCATTAGGAGTTATAACAGTATTCATGGGAGGTATTATATACACTGCATCATTACTAATTTTATATGTGTTTACATATTCAGAGTATGAAGCTACTAATTTAGCATCCTATTCAAGGTATACAAGTACCTATCTTTTAGGTGTCTTGATTTTTCTAGTTGTAATCATATGTTTAAAAGAAAAAGAATACGATACTAAATTTAAGCAATCATGTACTATTTTCATGTTATTGTTTTTATTGTTAATTACAAATGTAACTCCAGTTATAAGTAATACTATATTGGCCCCTTACAATATAAAAAATACAATAGAAGAACGTAGACCTTACGCGCCTATAACAAAGATAAAAGGGGTATTAAACCCTAAAACTGATAAAGTGTATTTTATTTCTGTTGCAACTAATGGTTTTGATTATTGGGTTAGCAGATATAATATAACACCTATAAAAACTAATTTGGGCGTAGGTAGTTGGAGTCTTGGTAAACCATATTATAAGGGTGATATTTGGACTAAAGACATAAGTGCAAAAGAATGGGCAGAAAAACTGAAAAATGAGTATACCTACGTGTATATATTTAAAACTAATGATGGGTTTAACAAAACCTATGGAGAAATTTTTGAAGGTGGGAGTAAATCCATTAAAAAGGATACTTTATATTATGTGAAAAAGAATAATGACAGTGTTGTTCTTAAAAAAGTAAAGTAGATTAGAGCAAATATTTTATGCACAAAGAAAGTATATATTACATATGATGCATTGAAGCGAGCTTTAGAACTTCTTATTTTATTTTTAATTAAGATGCGTTAAGGAAAACATATGTTTGAGCGACAGCGAGTTTATGTTTTTTCAGCAGATTAATTAGAAATAAAATTAGTAGTCCTTAGCGAAGTGAATGCATTAATAGTAATGTATACTTTTTATTTTTTAGTAATTTACTGGGAGGAAATATGAATGGATCAAGAAATGGATATTAGTCTTAAAGAAATTTTTATAATACTAAAAGAAAGGTTATGGTTAATAGTTTCTATAACTGTAGCGGCCATTATAATAGCAGGTATAATGAGCTTTTATGTTATTAAACCAACTTATGAGGCAAAAACAAGTGTAATAATAGGAAAGCCACAAAGTACTGCTAGCGGGTCTACACAATACAATGATGTAAAGATGTATCAAGATTTAGTTGAAACCTATAGTAAAATTGCTCAATCTGAATTAGTAGCACAGGGAGCTTTGGACGAACTAAAGGGTAATTTAACTCTAAACCAGATCAAAGATAGCATAACTGTTACTCCCCAAGCTGGAACTCAAATTCTAATAATTAGTGCTAAGAGTAAAAGCCCTCAAGAGGCCCTTAAAGTTATAAATGCGATTTCAACTTCTTTTATAGAATCCTCAAAAAAGGTTTATCCTATAGGTGGAGAGATACAGGTAATGGATAAGGCAAATATGCCAACCAATCCTATTAGCCCTAATAAAGTAAGAAACATGGCGATCGGATTTTTAATAGGATTAATAATTTCCGTGGGACTTGTGTTCATACTCGAATACTCTGATAACACTATAAAGACCGAAAGTGATGTGGAAATATATATAGGATTACCGATTTTAGGAGTAATACCTAAAATGACAGCATATATAAAATAGGAAGGTATTAACAGCACCATAGGTGATGATATTACAGCACCACAGGTGATGATTAACGCGTTTACTCATAAAAAAAAATTAGTAAAGGTAGTGAAATATATGAAAGGATTAGGCTTAATAACATTTAAAAAACCTAATATACCAATCGCAGAGGCGTATAGAACTCTTAGGACTAATATCCAATTCTCTTCTTTTGATAAAAAGATTAAAACCTTGCTGGTAACTAGTTCAGGACCAGGAGAGGGGAAAACTACTACTGCTTCAAATCTAGCAATAGTTATGGCCCAAGGTGGAAGTAAGACTTTATTAATAGATTGTGATCAAAGAAAACCAAATGTACATATGGTTTTCGGGTGTTCTAACGCAGAGGGCTTGTCTAATATTTTGGTAGATAAAAATGAAGTAGACATAAATAAATGTATTCAGAAAACTGAAATAACAAACCTTTATATTTTAGCTTCAGGCACAAAGCTTCCAAACCCAGCGGAACTTTTAGGATCTGCAAAAATGAAAAATTTAATTGAGGAATTAAAGGAAATATATGACTTTATAATATTGGATACTCCTCCAATAATATTAGTTACGGATGCACAGATTCTAGCTCAGTATACGGATGGCTGTCTGTTAGTTATTTCTTCAGGGGAAGCGGAACGAGATTCAGTTATTAAATCTAAAGGACTCCTTGAGAAGGTTAATGCAAAAATATTAGGAGTAGTAATTAATAAATTAGATCTAAAAAAGAGTGGCTATTAACACTTTCAATATTAATATAGCGATAATAGCAAAGGAAAGAGCAGTAGAAAGAAATCAAAAAAATAAATACCACAAAATAGATAGAATTTGCGAACTGCAGCAAATTCTATCTATTTATTTTTTTGTGATGCATTGCGGATCAAATGTAAGTTTTTGGAACACAATTAAAGAAAATTACATACAATATGAAATATACAACATAAAACAACTTATATATTGGTGCTTCAATCTGAAGCATATGTGAGTAAAATAGAGTATAAATATTTAAAATAAGAGGGGGATAAATATGAGAATACCATTTTCGCCACCAGACATTTCAGAAATTGAAATCAATGAAGTTATAGATACATTGAAATCAGGGTGGATAACAACAGGGCCAAAAACAAAATTGTTTGAAAAAAAAATGGCAGAGTATATGAACACCTCAAAAGTGGTATGCCTAAATTCAGATACAGCAAGCATGGAAATGACACTTAGAGTTTTAGGGGTAGGAAAAGGAGATGAGGTCATTACGTCTGCTTATACATATACCGCCTCAGCAAGCGTTATTGATCATGTAGGATCTAAAATTATCCTTGTGGATACTGCAAAGAACTCTTTTCAAATGGATTATGAGCAATTAGAGAAAGCAATAACAGAAAAAACAAAGGTCATCATTCCAGTAGATATTGGAGGAGTGATGTGTGATTATGATAAGATATTTGAAATAGTTAATAGAAAAAAGGAACTTTATAGGCCGGCGAATGACATTCAGAAGGCATTTGGTAGAGTGGTAGTATTAGCTGATTCAGCCCATGCATTTGGTGCTTCATATAAAGGGAAACGAAGTGGAGAAGTAGCAGATTTTACATGTTTCTCATTTCATGCAGTAAAAAATTTAACCACAGGCGAGGGTGGTGCAGTTACATGGCGTGATATTCATGAGATTGATAATGAAGAAATTTATAGACAATATATGCTCCTTTCTCTTCATGGTCAGTCGAAGGATGCACTGGCAAAAACAAAGGTCGGCTCATGGGAATATGACATTATTTATCCTGCTTACAAGTGCAATATGACTGATATAATCGCAGCTTTGGGATTAGCACAGCTTGGGAGATACAACGGTATTTTGGAAAGAAGAAAACAGATTATTGAAATGTATGATAAAGCATTAAATGAATGTAATGTTGAAACTATGAAGCATTATGGAGAAGGGTTTTCATCAAGTGGTCATTTATACTTGGTAAGGTTCATTGGTAAAGATGAAGTGTATAGAAATAGAATAATAGAAAAAATGGCACAAAAGGATATTGCAACAAATGTACACTATAAACCATTGCCGATGCATACAGCATATAAGAGGTTGGGATTCGATATAATAGATTATCCGAATGCTTTTGACATGTATAAAAATGAGATTACATTGCCATTATATCAGCGATTAACGAACGAACAGGTCGAGTATGTGGTGGAGAGCTTAAAAGAAATTATGGCGGGTGAGGTAGCAGCTAGTTTATCATAGTTTGACATCAATTATAAGACGATCTTTAATATTGTATGTGAGGGGAAAAGGAATGTATGAAAGGATTTTTAAGAGAATAATTGATTTCTTATTAGCATTAATAATATTACCTGCATTTTTAATATTTTATATAGTAATAGGTTTATTTATTAAATTAGAAGACGTAGGACCAATAATATATACTCAGAAAAGGTTAGGGAAGAATGGTAAAATATTTAATATTAAAAAGTTTAGATCTATGAAAATAAATGCGTCGGATATAAGGAATAATGACGGTTCAACATTTAATTCAGTTGATGATCCTAGACTTACGAAGATTGGTAAGGTCATAAGAAAGCTAAGCATAGATGAGATTCCGCAAATAATTAATATTTTAATGGGGGATATGAGCTTTATTGGACCAAGACCAGATTTGGAAGATCATTTTAGTTTATACACAAAGGATGAAAAGAATAAATTAAATGTTTTACCAGGTGTTACCGGATATAACCAAGTTTATCATAGAAATTCTATTGAGTGGAAAGAAAGGATACAGAATGATTTGTATTATGTAAATAATGTATCATTTGTACTTGATTTAAAAATATTTATTAAAACAATAGTTGTTATATTATTAAAGCGGGGGATATATAATTGTGAACAGGTCAGAAAAGAAGAGATGAAAATGAACAAACTTCATTATAAATTTTTAGAATGGGATACTAATTACTTTGGGGTTAATAGTGGAAGAGTAACTTTAGATGAAACAATAGGGAGCAAAGAGTGGAACATAATAAGCAAAGTATTAAAAAAAAATGAGTTTAATGTCATAGATAATGTAAATAATGATTCGATTAACAATTTATATATATCCAAATTATCAGGAGCATTTGTAACCGATATAAATTTCCAGTTCACTAAAGAAATAAATGTAGCTATAAAACATGCTAATAAATTCGATATAGCTATTCAAAATAAGTTGCCGGTTAACAACGAAATACTAGAAATAAGTAAAAATTCCTATAAGCATTCTAGATTTTTCAATGATCCATATTTAAATAAAGCCAAAGCTAAAAATGTTTATGGGCAGTGGGTTCAATCATCTTTCTTAAATGAAAATAAATATTTTATAAATTGTTATATAGATTCAAAAGTAGCTGGATATATATTATTTTCATTAGAGCATAAAACTAATACCGCAATAATAGAATTAATTTCAGTTAAAGAAGGCATGCAAAATGGATTTATAGGTAAAGAGATGATGATATATTTAGAAAAATATATATATGATAACCATAAGGATATTAAAGATATAAGAGTTGGTACACAAAGTAACAATATAAATGCTATTAATTTTTATGTGAGAAATGGTTTTAGAGTTAAGGAGATTAGATCGGTTTATCATTATTGGCCTAATAAGGATATGGAATTTGAATTCATGGACGAAGCAGTGGCTTCTTTGAATAGATAAATTGAAAAGCAGATGATTCATAATAAAAAGGACATAACTCTAAATGCATAAGCTTGTTGTGACTAGCTAAAAGGGGGAAGCGATGAAAAAGATATTGTTTATATGTACGGAAGGATTTGACACACCAGGTCCATCTAACCATTTAGTTAGTTCATTAATAGAAGACTTACTCGATAGTGGATTTAGTATTCATTTAATACAGAGTAGAAGAAAAAAAATCAATAGTGAAATACCCGATACATTGAAAAATAAACGTAATCTTGAGATGACTGTTATTAACAGGAAGATAATTAATAAAAATTCTTTTATTCATAGGTATTTTGAGGAGGCTTTATATGCTTTCAAATGTTTTAAAATATGGATAAAGATGAAAGATATTGATGAAGTCTTTGTTCAGTCTTGCCCCACAGTAGTGTTTTCAATTGTTCTTTTGAAATTATTTATGAGAAAACCTATATTATATAGTGTGCAAGACATGTTTCCAGGTAGTGCTGTTAGTAGTGGTGTTATAAACAATAGATTTATTAAATGGGTATTTTATAAAATTCAAAAAGTAGCATACAAAAATAGTGATATATTAACAGTTATTTCTGAAGACATGAAAATGAAAGTGGTGGAGCAGGGGGTTCCACCTAAGAAAATTTTTTCAATAGTAAACTGGTTTGATGATCGAACAGTACATGAAGTTCTATGGGAAGATAATCGTTTTGTTAAGAAATATAATCTTCAAAAGAATAAGTTTTATGTACAATATGCAGGAACAATGGGATATGTATTTGATTACAAAATGGTTTTAAATGTTGCGGATTTACTCAAAGGTTACAAAGATATAGAGTTCCAGATGATAGGCCAAGGTAGTAAGAGGGCTGCTTTTATAGGAGAAAAAGAAAAACGTGGGTTAGATAATATAGTTTTTTATCCACTCGAACCACAGGATATGGTTTCAGATGTCTATAGCACCTGCTCGATTTGCTTAATTCCTTTGAAGAAAGGAATCATTGGAAACTCTGTGCCAAGTAAGGCTGGATTGCTTATGGCATGTAGCAGGACTATTGTGAATTCGGTGGATGATGACTCTGATTATTATAAGATGTTCAATGAAAATGAAATGGGGATCTCAGCTCCAAACGATGATCCTAAAGCAGTGGCAGATGCAATTTTTGATTTATATAAAAATAAAGAAAAGCGTGAAAGTTTGGCTAAAATTGGGCATGAATTTGGGAAGAAGTATTATGGGAGAAATACGAATACCCTTAAATTTATTGAGTTATTTTCAGGAAAGATTACTGAAAAATTTTAAATACTGATATTAGAGAAATTAGGTGAAGACTTAAATCTTACAATTAATATATATATAAATATTATATGGAGGAACATATACATGAAAAAGATATGCATTTTGAGTACAGTAAATTTAAAACATATGACATTAGTTAGTTTGTATACTGAATTTTTAGATAAAAACAATATACCCTATGATTTAATCTATATTGATAAGTATAATGCTGAAGAAAATAATAACGCAACAAATGTATACAAATATGATTTAAATATAGAGCGTAAATGGTCCTTTTTTAGAAAATTAATTAGTTATTGGGGTTTTAAAAAATTTGCAAAAGAGATATTACTTAAAAACAAATATGACTTTATTATATCCTGGAATATATTTACGGCATTTATGTTTTCAAATATTTTAAAAAAGCATTTTAATAAAAAGTATTGTTTAAATATTAGAGATATCTACTTTCAAGGTAATCCAATAGTAAAGTTTAAACTAAAAAGTGCAGTATATTCATCAGCGTTTTCTACTTTGTCATCCGAAGGATTTAAAAGATATTTACCTGAGTTCGACTATGTAATAATACATAGCATGAATATGAAAGTCTTGGCTGATTCTGCTCCTCATACAAAATTAAAAGACGCGGAAGGGCCAATTAATATTACTTATATTGGATATATGAGTTTATATGATAATTGCTATAGATTGATTGATTGCCTGGGCAATGATAGTAGATTTAAACTTAATTTTTATGGAGAAGGTTCTGAACTTATTGTAAATTACGCTAAAGAAAAAAAAATAAATAATGTATTTTGTTCTGGAAGATTTGAACCTTATGAGACAGCTGGATTAATTCAAGATGCAGATATTATTTACAATTTATATGGAGTAGGAGAGGTTAATTTGGATACTGCATTATCCATTAAATTGTATTATGCAACTTATCTTAATGTTCCTATTTTAGTATTCAAAAACACATATATGGAAGAAATATCATGTAAATATGGTTTTGGGTATGCTATAGAAAAAGATGGCTTTAATAATTTAGGTGATAATTTGTATAATTGGTATCGTAAGCTAAATCAAGACGAAATTCATGAGAACTGTGAAGAGTTCAAAAAAGTTATATTAAAAGGTCATAAAAAGCTAGATTTATTAATGAATAAGCTTTTCATAGAGGAAGATTAAAATGAGAAAATTTCTAATAAATTTTACAATTATTATAAGCTCTATAAGTGGAGTTCTTATTTGTATATTACCCAAAAACTCAGTTGCTGATGGATATCAATTATTGTGGATACATCCACTAACGTTCCTAATTGTATTTATTTTGATTTTTTCAAACTTAATTAGATATAAAAAATTTAAAATAACAGTTTATTTTACGATATTGTTATCATGGATAAGATGTGTATTAATACCAATTGTGAGTTCTTTATCGGGTGTATATAATGGTATTTCATATATGAAAACTTTTACTGGGTCCATTGAATTAGCTATATGGCTCGTGCCGTATGAGCTAATTATTACTAGCTTTTTCTTATGGATTATGGTGTTATCTAATAAAGTTCCATTAAAACCAAATGATGAACTTAAATTAAAGGGAAATAAATACATTTATCTAATATTCATATTCATAGCTTTAAGTTTGTATTTATTAATTGGTCGAAACTTGAATATAATCAAATTGTTCTTCATTTCGACTGAAAAAACGGAAGCATTTGTTGATATTACAAGCACCCCCATTCTATTATTAAGATATATTATAAAAAGTGGTGTGATATTCTTTTTTGTTTGGAGTGTAAGTTACTGTAAAAATAGATATGAATCAAAAGGAAAAAAACGGTATGTCTATTATGCAATAATTGTTGGAATTATTAATGTGGGGATTATTATCGGAGGTAGAAGATCTGAACAATTATATACTTGTTTAGTAGTAATATTTATTTTGACTAGAGCTTTTAAAAAATATAGAAAGAGAATAATTACTTATATAGTAATAACTGCAATATCAGTTGCTTTTGTTATGACTATATATAAACAATTTTCTGTAGCTTATTATGGTTCATATACAGCTGCACTGAATGCAAATAATGTAAATTTAGAATTTATCTCTAAAAACTTGCAAGCTTATTTCTTTGGAACACAAAATCTAGCAGTCACAATTGAATTAAAAAAGGTAACGGATTTAAATATAATGAATATGTTTTATGATTTTGGGCGTTCAATATTTGGTGTTAGTTTTTTATTGAAAAACAAAATGATGATGACAACAGAGTACTTTAACACATTTATTTATGGAGTAAGTAAAGCGAACGGTCATGTTATCTCTGGCTTAGGTTATGGCTATATTTATTTTGGAGCGTTATTTTCACCAATAATTGCATGCTTAAATATATTTATTTCAATTAAATTAGAAAAATATTTTAATAAAACAAATTCATATGAAATGACTTATATCGTTGGATATATTTTAATTAGATTTGTTACTAATATTTATGCTAACACACCGCCTCTAATTAGCCTCTCTACCATTATGCTTTTTACTGCAGGTTTAATATACTTTGTAGCAAAGTTATTTAAGAATAATTCTAATCGAATAACGTTAACAATTAGAGACGAATGCTCAAAGTGCATAAAGACTATTGGGGGATTTAATAAATGAATATATTATTAATTTCATATGGAATAAAAGAGTATGATGGTCGACTTACAGAAATATATAATGTGGCAAAAAAAATAGGTGACGTTACATTAGTATGCTGTGGTAATAGTAAGTGTAGTAATGTTAAAGAAAACATAGTGAATATAAATAAATCAAAATATTTGAGTTTGCGCTTGTATATTTCTTTTCTATTCACTTGTTTGAAATCTGCAAAGGAAATTGAAAATATTGATATTTTATTTTCCGATAACCTTTTTGCATCTATACCTGCTTTAATAATTAGAAAACTGTTTAAACCAAAATTTATAGTGCAAGATGTTAGAGAACTTTATTTTTATAAAGATATAAAAAACATATCTGGCAGACTATTTTGTAAATTTGAGACTGTTCTAATGAAGAAATCTGATGTGGTATTATGTGCTAATGATTATCGGTCGAAAATTATGTTTGAACAATATAAATTAAAAACATTTCCACTAGTCTTTGAAAATATTAGATTTCTAACAGGACAGTATGATAAAAAAGCATTAGATGAAAAATATAGTAATTGCTTTAAATATAAAGTAAATATCGTAAGTACTGGAGGAACATCAGTTTTGAGAACTACAGATAAACTTGTTTCTGCTATGACAAAACTTCCAAACGATTATGGATTATATATTATTGGAGATGGAACTGATGAAGATAAGCGAATTATACAATACATTATTGATACAAATAATCTGACTAATGTAATGTTAATCAGTAAAGCCCCTTTACCAGAACTAAGATATATTGTTCAAAGATGCGATATTGGTATAGTCAGCTATCATAAAAACGACTTGAATAACAAGTATTGTGCTTCAGGAAAAGTATATGAATATCTAGCTGAAGGGCTGCCAATTGTAACGACTGAAAACTTACCGCTAAAGGATTTTTGTGCAAAGTACGGTATAGGAGAGTCTGATGATTGTTTTTATAAAGGGATTGTTAAAGTAAGCAATAATATGGGTGATTATAAAGAACGGGTTGAATCTTATGTTTCAAGTATCTCTGTTGACAAGCATAACTCAAAAATAGCCTGTGAAATACTGAAAATTATTAATAGTGAGGTTATTACTTAAAATGAAAAAGCTTTGGAATAGATTTAAAGCGAATAAATTTTTACTATCTTTTTCTATGTTGGCAAGTGGATCTTTAATAGCGCAAGTTATTTCTATAATTGTATCTCCAATTACAACTAGGCTGTTTACACCGCAACAGTTGGGAGCCTATACAGTGGTAGCAACTGCTGTATCATTGTTTGGGCCTGTTATCTGTTTGAAATATGATATGGCCATTGTTGTAGCAAAAACTGAAAAAGATACTTATTCTGTTATGAAACTATGTCTATTTCTTTTTATACCATTAAGCGTAATTATTGGAATTGTTTATGGAATGGTTTTTATGGGAAGTGACTATTCTGGTTTTTCATTGTGGATGTGTATTTGCGCAATAACTGTTTTGCTAGCAGCATATGGATTAAATAATATTCTACTTGCGCACAACAACAAAAATTCATTATATAAATTGATTTCATCAGTTACGGTGATTAAATCAGGAGTTAACAATACTTTGCTGGTTATAAGTGGTTTGTTTAATGTTGGAATACCGGGTTTAATCTGTTCTCAAATAGTAAGTTCATTTGTGGGTTTAGGCCGTCAGTCAAAAGATATTCGAAAGAAAATGGGAGAATTTAAAAAAATTGATTTTGAGGCAATTAAAAAATCTTTTTTAAAACATAGAAAACAACCTATCTACAATGCATCTTCTGCATTAATAACTACTTCAATATATTCTAGCATTAATCTTTTTATTAAAAGTGTTTATTCTACAGAACAGTTAGGATTATATTCATTATCATATCGTGTTTTGGGTATCCCCTTTTCTGTAATTAGTGCTAATATCGCAAGGGTATTTTTCGATAGCGCAGTTAAAGAAATAATGGAATGTGGAAATTATAAAAGAACATTCAGAAAAACAATAATAGTGTTATCAATCATTATTATTCCTATGATTATGCTGATGGCTATATTAGCGCCTTGGATATTTTCTTTGTTTTTTGGAGCGGAGTGGGAAACAGCCGGGAAGTATGTGAGATTACTTGCACCAATGTTTTGTTTAAGGCTTATTGCAGAATCACTCACAACAAGTTTTATTGTATCAAATAAGCAACATATTGAGTTAATTTTACAAAGTATATTGCTTGTAGGAGAATTTGCTGTATATTTAATTTCCTATTTTAGAAACTTACCAATCGAGCAATTCTTACTATTAATTTCATTACTATATATGATTATGCATAGTAATATGATTATTGTTATGTATAAATTGAGTAAGGAGAGTGACAATCATGTCAAAAATTAATATAATTGGATTAGGCTATATAGGATTACCAACAGCTTTAATGTTTGCTAAAAATGGGGTGAACATAATAGGGACAGATTATAATAAAGAGTTGGTAAAAACTTTAAGTGAAGGGAGACTTACTTTTGAAGAAAAGGACTTAGGTCAGTTATTTGATGACGCATTAATAAATGGCATCAAGTTTACCACTGAATATATCAAAACAGATACTTATATAATTGCTGTTGCTACACCATACATCAAAGAAAGTAAAAAGATTGACCCTAAATATGTTATTTCAGCAGTAAATAATGTGTTAGATGTTTGTGAAAAAAGTTCGATAATAATTATTGAGTCTACGATATCGCCGAGATCAATTGATAAGTATGTTCGTCCTGAAATTGAAAAGAGAAGACTTGTAATCGGAAAAGATGTTCACTTAGTTCATGCTCCTGAAAGAATTATACCTGGAAACATGATTCATGAACTTGAATTTAATTCAAGAACAATTGGTGCTGATACTAAGGAAATCGGTGAAAAAATAAAATTATTATATTCTAGTTTTTGTAAATCCGAAATAATAGTTACAGACATCAGAACGGCTGAGATGTCCAAGGTCGTTGAAAATACGTATCGTGATATAAATATTGCCTTCGCAAATGAACTTACTAAAATTTGCAGAGTAGACAATATGGATGTTTATGAAATTATTAAAACTGCCAACATGCACCCAAGGGTAAACATTTTACAACCAGGACCGGGTGTAGGTGGTCACTGCATATCAGTTGACCCATGGTTCTTAGTGGGGGATTATCCTGATTTAACAAGCTTAATTCTATCTGCAAGAAAGATTAATGATTCTATGCCAACTCATGTGTTAGGTAGAATTAGAGACATAATGAGAGAATATGGTATTAAGGATATTTCAAAAGTTGGTTTATATGGATTGACATATAAAGAAAATGTTGATGATACAAGAGAGAGTCCAACATTACAACTTTTAGAGAAAATGGATGAGCATTTAGCATTCGGTATAAAAGTATTTGATCCATTTGTTAAAACTCGAATTGTTGATCATCAGTTTATGGACTTTGAAGATTTTATTAATGAAATAGAAATATTAGTTATTATGGTAGCTCATAATCATATTAAGGATAATATGAAATTAATCAAGAATAAGTTAGTTCTTGATACTAAAAATATTTGTGTTTTTGATAATGCTTATAAATTATAGAAAGATGTGGTGATGTTCTTGAATAAAATCAAAATATTAAGTATATTTGGGACGAGACCAGAAGCTGTCAAGATGGCACCGCTGGTTAAAGAATTAGAAAGATACTCTGAAATAGAAAGCTACGTGTGTGTGACAGCTCAGCATAGAGAGATGCTTGATCAAGTGTTGGAAATATTTGATATAAAACCAGATTATGACTTAGATATTATGAAACAAAGGCAAACGTTAACTACAATAACCAGCGATGCGCTTAATGGATTAAATGAAGTTATCCTAGAACTTAAACCAGAAATTGTTCTGGTCCATGGTGACACTTCAACAACTTTTGCAGGAGCATTAGCAGCATTTTATAACAAAGTGCCTGTAGGTCATGTTGAAGCTGGACTTAGAACTTTTGATAAGTATTCACCATTTCCAGAGGAAATGAATAGAAAACTAACTGGGAGTATAGCTGAGATGCATTTTGCACCTACAAAAACAAATAAGTTAAATCTGTTAAGTGAAGGCATTAATAAGGATATTTATTTAACAGGCAATACTGTTATTGATGCAATCAAACATACTGTAAGAAAAGACTATAAATTTAAAAATAGAATACTTAAAAAAATTGATTTTAATTCAAGTAAATATATTGTTGTTACGGCTCATAGACGAGAAAATCTCGGAGAACCTTTAGAAAATATATGCAATGCTATCAAAAGATTAGCTGAAGATCATAGAGATGTATCATTTATTTATCCTGTTCATTTGAATCCAGCAGTTAGAGAAACTGTTAATTCGATTATTGGAAATAAGGAAAGAATTTATTTGATTGATCCAATTGATGTTCAAGACATGCATAACTTGATAGATAGAAGCTATATGGTTATGACGGACTCAGGAGGTTTACAAGAAGAAGCTCCAGCTTTAGGGAAACCAGTATTAGTTTTAAGGACAGAGACCGAAAGACCGGAGGCTTCTGAAGCTGGTACTGTTAAATTAGCTGGAATTATTGAAGATGATATCTATAATATGGCCAATGAGTTAATTGTAAATAAAGCAGAATATCAAAAAATGGCTAAAGCTATTAATCCATATGGAGATGGAAGAGCATCGGAGAGAATAGTGGCAGCGATACTTTATAGATTTGGATTAGGAGTTAAGTCGGAAGAGTTTTGCGAATATTAAATTCACAGCCGCTATTAAATGTTAAAATTAGAAATATTATATTAAAATATGATATAATAAACTTTATTGGAATATTGGATGGTGATATATTGAGAAAACTAAGTATTGTATTATGCTTATTATGGATGGGATTAATATTTTATAATTCTTCTAAACCTGGTTCATCGTCAAATTTGCGAAGTTATGAAATTGTTCAATCTATAAGAAACAATAAGAATACTTTGGAGGGTAAAAACGATTTAACTAAGGCGAAACCCAGCGTGTTACCTAAAAGTTTAAGAGATAAAAAAATAAACATACTTATTAGAAAAAATGCACATGCAATTGAGTATGGTATATTAGCAGTGATTATTGCAAATTTTTTATTTTTATTTGGACTTAAAGGACGGGATGCTTTATTTTGTATAATGTTTATATGTTTATTTTATGCAGTAACTGATGAATACCATCAAATGTTTGTTTTAGGTAGGGGATCATCAGTAAGCGATGTGTTAATAGACTTCGGAGGTTCTTTAATAGGCTTGGGATTTTTTTATCTAGCATATTATAAGATATATGCTAGATATTCGATTAAAAAAAACGCTCACTGAAGTTTTTTTATAGTATGGAACTCTAACCTATGGAACAATAGCTTCATATAAAACATGCAAAAAAGCACCTATAGATCAAGCACTTTTTTCAAAGTGTCTGTTCTATAGATACCAGTTTAGTGCGAGAAACTATCTTTCTAAGCTACTTCAATTTCATTAGTATCAGTAGTAACTACTTTAGCATCTTTCTTGCCTGTTAAGCTGCCACTCGCTGATGCAAAAATGTTCTTTGCAATAACTAAATCCATAAGAGCATTTACCTCAGCTTCTTTTATAGTTGGAACTCCCTCTTCGTCAGCTTTAATGTCATCTACGGTTAAAGTAAAATATTTGCCTTCTATTGATGTTAAAAATCTCATAACTAATTTATGCATATGTCTTTTCCTCCTTTTAATTATTTAATTTAATTTAACTCTAAATTTTAAGTTGAAAAACTATTCCATAACTAAGCTAAATTGGTCTTGTCTGTCTAGTGTAAATAATGGATAAGTTTTAATGTTAGATATAGCTTTTCCTATTGCAAAAATGTCCTCATCCTCTGCAGTAACTTTTAAATTACCTAGTGTTTTTGTTGCGAATTTGTCATTACCATCGATGTCGACCCCTACTTTCATAGTGAGTTTTAGTGCGCTTGATACCTTTGTGGATATAACTGCCATGTTGATCACTCCTTCCTTTTATTTTGCTTTCACTAAATATATATGCTGCACTGAAATTTTGTGCGGAGTTTTGAAAAATTTATATGGCAATCTATTATATGACACCACAATATCTTAAAGTTTGTTATGAACAGGGAGAGATTTTAGAGTAGAAGAAATAAAAAAATAAGAATACCAATCTATAATGGTACCCTTATTTTTCGTATTTTCCTATAACGGTGGATATAACTATAGTTAAATCTGCGATAGATTTATTGAGGTCCTCAATCTTCTTCTCAAATCTAACCAATAGGAATAGGTAAGGCTTTGAGATTATCTCCACCTTTTCCCCTCCTTCACACCGTGCATGAGATTTTCAAGCTCACACGGCGTTCCAACATTTTGTATTTTATTCTATTAAATAACTGAATTTCCTACTAACTTTCTTAGAGAATTAATGTATTTCAATCCTTTAGCATTCAAATCCAACTCATTCACATATTTATTAATTGTTTCCACTGTTGAACAGTGGACTAATTTATGTGCTTCATGACTTAACCACACTAGATTCTTATATTCATCTGTACCATTATCACTTTTCTGTTTTTTATGATGGCACTCCATGTTACCTATTATCAGTCTTTTACCCGTTACATAGCAATTACCCTTTTGTCCAATCATTAGGGATATACGATTATCATTAAACTCAACACTATTTTTAATATCTATATTTATCAAAAGATACTTAATAAGAGTATTAAATCCTTTTAGTTTACTATGTATTAGCTCCCTTCCTTTTGGGGTATAATTACAGATGCTCTGAGTAAGGCTTGTGGCATTTTTGGTCCTCACAAAACTTATAGGGAAGATTGTCACATCTCTAATTGAATGGGTTTTACCTTTGTAATCTCCATATAATTTTTCATAACTTTTGGATTTTTTATGCTTATTACTCATTAACCCTCTTAGTCTTATATTCAAGGTTTTTCTTACTAAGAAATTTATTTCACCAAAATCTATACTAACCCTCGTTGCTATTTTATAGTAGTTATGGATACCTAGTATTATTGCATTTAATTTACATACTTCTTTAGGTGTCGGTTTTTTCTGTATTTTTCTTATTTGCTTTTTTTAACTTATTTATAGTATTGATTTTTGCTTTATCACACATGTTACTTTGACAAACAAATTTCTTGTTCTTTGGTTTAACCATTAACTTAAAGCCTAAAAACTCTGTATGATTTTTTCTAAGATTGGTTATTTTAGATTTTTCCATACTTATGTCTAATCCTAATCTTTTTTTAAGCCATTTCTTAGTTGCAATAAAAATGATTTGTGCAGTTTTTATGTCCTTACAAAAAATCTTAAAATCATCCGCATATCTCACTAGCCAAAGTTCCTTTAGTTTAGTGGTTCTCATTGCCGTATATTTATGACTAACATCTATTTGACCGGATTTTCTATAACTTCTGTAGTCATGAGAAGTTTCAAATGTTTCCCATTGAGAACTTATCCACCAATCTAATTCATTCAACACAATATTGGATAGTAATGGACTAATAATCCCGCCTTGAGGCGTTCCTTTATATGGAATACCTATACCTTCTATCTTTGATTTAAGGATTTTTTCCACTATGCTTAATAAATTTTTATCTTGTATTCCCAAATTCCACATTTGCTTTTTTAATTTGCTATGATTAACATTATCAAAGAAACCGCTAATATCTATGTCAACCACATAATGTAGTTTACATTGGTTCATCAAGAACATACTTCTAGCTATCGCATGTTGGGTTGACCTATTCGGTCTAAATCCATAACTATGATTGTGGAATTTAACTTCGCATATTGGTTCTAATACTTGTTTTATACATTGCTGAATTATTCTATCATCAATACAAGGTATTCCTAGTGGTCTTGTTTTTCCATTAGCTTTTGGAATCTCAACTCTTCTTACACTCTTAGGTTGATAGTTATTGAACTTATCTTGAATATGTTTTACATATTTTTCTATACCCATATTCTTGATATAATCAATGTTTAGTTTATCAGTACCAGCAGTTATAGATCCTTTGTTTTTCTTAACGTTTCTATAGGCTAATAAAATATTTTGCTCAGATGCTATATATTGCATCAACTTAGTAAATTTTTTACCTTTACTACTATCTTCATATAAGCTATCGAATGTGTTTTGCATAGTGTAGTACTCATTATTTCTTAGTATCTGTCTTTTCTCTAGAATGCTTTCCTTCAAGTCTACTACTTCCTCCTTTGTATAAATACAAATTTAGGTTCATATCTATAGTGATAGGTAAATCTTTGAAGTTATCTCCAACTTTTCCCCCACCTCACACCGTACGTGAGAGTTTCCAGCTCATACGGCGTTCCAACAATTTGTTTTTATTTAATTAAATAACTGAATTTCCTACTTGCTTTCTTAGAGAATTAATTCGCTTTAACCCTTTTTCATCAAGGGACAATAAACCTAGATATTTTTCAATAGTTGTGGGTAGTGTGCAATGTATTAATTTATGTGCACTCATTTTTAACCATACAAGATTTTTATATTCATCCATTCCGCCTAATTGTTTAGGCATCTTGTGGTGACATTCCATATTTCCAATTTCTAGTGGCTCACCAGTAACGTAACACATGCCTTGTTGTCCTGCTATAAGTGAAATACTATTATCACTCAATTCAGTTGTCTGACTTTCGTGTACAGTGCTCAAATAGTATTTTATTAGTTTAATGCTACTACCTTTAAGTTGTACATGGATTGCCTTTCTTCCTTTTTCAGTATAATTGCATTTCACTTGATTAAAACATAATGCGACTTTAGTTCTACAACCATAGATTGGAAATATAGTCATTCCTTGTATCGTTCTTATTTTACCTTTATATTGACCGTATAACCGTTTATAGGTTTCCGAAAGTTTCGGTTTATCCGATATATAATTCCTTAATCGTATTTCTAAGGTTTTTGTAACTAAGAAGTTAATGTAACCAAAATTCTTTACAACATTGGTAGCACACCTGTAGTAGTTGTGACTTCCTAATATTATGGAGTTTAACTTTGATATTTCTTTTGCAATACATTTTTTTTGTGCTATTTTAATTTGTTCTTTTAACTTATTAATAGTCTTTTGAACAGATTTATCACACATTCTACTTTGACATACATACTTATTCTTTTTAGGTTTAACCATTAGTTTAAAACCTAAAAACTCTGTATAATTCTTTCTTAGATTAGTTATCTTAGATTTATCAGGACTAATTTCTAACCCTAATCTTTCTTCTAACCATTTTCTTGTAGCATTATAGATTTTTTGAGCAGTTTTAGCATCTCTGCAAAATATTTTAAAATCATCTGCATATCTTACGAACCAAATTTCTTTTAAATTAGTTTTCTTTTGGGCATTATATCTGTGTTCAGGTTTAGAGTATTTATGTTTTGTCACAAATGTTTCCCATTGAGAACTTATCCACCAATCAAGTTCATTTAATACCACATTGGCTAATAATGGACTAATTATGCCCCCTTGAGGCGTTCCTTTTGTCGGTATTCCAATTCCTTGTATTTCTGATTTAAGAATTTTACCAATGATGCTTATGAGGTTTTTATCTTGTATTCCCATATTCCATAGTTGCTTTTTTAGTTTACTATGGTTTACGTTATCAAAGAAGCCTTTTACATCTACATCTACAACGTAGTGTAATTTAGCTTGATTCATTAAACTCATACATCTTGCAATAGCATGTTCTGTTGACCTATTCGGTCTAAAACCATAACTATGTTTGTGAAATTTAGCTTCACATATTGGTTCAATTATTTGTTTAATACATTGTTGCATTATTCTATCATCTATACATGGTATTCCTAGAGGTCTAGTTTTACCATTTGGTTTTGGAATATCTACTCTGCGAACACTTTTGGGAAAATAATTTTTGAATTTATTTTGTATATATTTCACAAATTCATCATTATCCATTTCCTTAAAGAAATCTATATTAAGTTTATCCGTTCCAACTGTTGCTGAACCTTTATTTTTCTTAATATTTCTATATGCTAGTAAAATATTTTCTTTAGACGTTATATACTGCATCAAGTTTGTAAATTTATTTTTACTACAAGCTTTCTTATACAATTCGTCAAGTATTGGTTGCATTGCGTAATATTCATTATTTCTTAGTTTTTGCTTTTTCTCTAATTTTAAGCTTTCCTTCAAGTCTATTACTTCCTCCTTTGTTTGCACAATTTCGGTTTCATATCTCTTCTTCTTACTCGAACCTTGAAATTATTCAGTATTTAATTTTTAATCAACATTTTGTCTAGTGGCTATTGCTAGAACATCATTACAATATTCATCTTTGCTTTATGCCACCACTTTCGCTTGGATTAAGATAAGTTATACTTACGTTTTCCTTATCACTACTTCATTGGTAGTAAAACCTCCGTATTCCAAGTTTCCCTTGTTCCATTATTACTATCTTTACATATATCCTTAGGTAATCGGTATGAGCCTGTAAGCTTGATAATGCCTATAACATTATATGGACTTTCATAACTAAAAGTTTTACTTATCCACACTTACTACACTTATGTGTTATACTCATTTCTAAGTATCGTAAGTTAAGACCCTTACCTTCCCGATTTCGTCAGTTCCTTATGGAACATCCTAACCATAGATATTTTATAGACACTGGCTCTATCACTACTCGACCACCTCTGGTTCGCATTTCGTGTAGGGATTATTTTTCTTCTACTTACGGTAGCTCTCAAGCATTTTAACGAGCTTATAACATTTTACTATTTATTTAGCTAAACGCTATTCGTATACCTTTGTGAAGGCATTTCAAGGCGTTACCCTATCATTCTACCTATCGTAATAACAGTTCTAATTTCCAAGTTTTAATTGGCTGATTAGGCTAGTTTTGTAGTAAACCCACGCTTACTTTTGTCTAGCAACAAGTCGCACCTTAGTCTTACCCGAACCTTGAATTATTCAGTATTTAATTTTCAAATAACAAATTGTCTAGTGCCTATCCCTCCACCCCTTATTATCAAGGTTTTATCGGTACTGTGGCACCACTTTACTGAGATAAAAATAAGTTGTACAGCTTTATGCTGTTTTCCTTATTACTACTTCAAAGACGGTAAAATCTCCGTATTCTCAGCTTACCTTGTTCCATTATCATTATCTTTGCATATATCCTTAGGTCATTGGATTAAGCCTATAAGCTTGATAGTGCCTTTAACACTATAAGGATTTTCATAACCTATAATTTTACTAGTCCTCACTTATCCCACTGTAGTGGTATACCCAGTTATGAGTATTCATATTTTAGACCTGTACATTCCCAATTTTGTCAGATACTTAGTATCATACTAACCATAGATATTTTATAGACCCCCGGCCTATTTAGTACTCGACCACCTCTGGTTCGCTATTCCTCAACATCCTATCGGATTTGTTAGGGTACTATCTCAGCCGACTTCAACGAGCTTTTAACCCTTTAGTATTCACCTACTAAAACGCTAATCGTAGTTTTAGGGAGGCATTTCAAGGCGTTACCCTATCATTCTACCTATCATGATAATAGTTCTAATTTATTTCTAAATTAGGCTAGTTTTGTTCTGAACCCTCGCTCAGTATTGTCTAGCAACAAGTCGCACATAGATATATACTCACACTTATAGGGAAGCCAACTGTATTAACCAGTTTAATAAATGCATCATACATAGTGCATTACCTCCCTCACCGCTATAGATAATATATATGCTTTATCTAATTGTTTTCTATAGGTTTCTTAAATATATTTGTAAGCTTTTTCACCTCAGGTGATAATTTTACTATGCTACTTCAATTTCATTAGTATCAGTAGTAACTACTTTAGCATCTTTCTTGCCTGTTAAGCTGCCACTGGCTGATGCAAAAATGTTCTTTGCAATAACTAGATCCATAAGAGCATTTACCTCAGCTTCTTTTATAGTTGGCACTCCCTTTTCATCAGCTTTAATGTCATCTACGGTTAAAGTGAAATATTTACCTTCTATTGATGTTAAAAATCTCATAACTAATTTATGCATATGTCTTTTCCTCCTTTTAATTATTTAATTTAACTCTAAATTTTAAGTAGAAAAACTATTCCATAACTAAGCTAAATTGGTCTTGTCTGTCTAGTGTAAATAATGGATAAGTTTTAATGTTAGATATAGCTTTTCCTATTGCAAAAATGTCCTCATCCACTGCAGTAACTTTTAAATTACCTAGTGTTTTTGTTGCGAATTTGTCGTTACCATCGATATCAACCCCTACTTTCATAGTGAGTTTTAGTGCGCTTGATACCTTTGTAGATACAACTGCCATGTTGATCACTCCTTCCTTTTATTTTGTTTTCACTAAATATATATGCTGCCCTGAAATTTTGTGCGGAGTTTTGAAAATTTATATAAAAGAGCTAAGAAAGGACAAGGTAACAACGGTTTAGGATGAATCTATAAGAGAGCTAATAAGAATGCTAGGATTTTATTAAAAGTCTTAGAATTCTTGTTTTATTGTGAAAATAGTGGGGAAAACAGTGTGAATTTTATGGTATAATCAATTATGTGGTTAAATTACATTTAAATGTATAAAATTGTATGTTAATAGCGGATTTAATCATATAAAAGAAATGCTAATAAATTAACCGTTTTTTTACAAGATATAAAGTGAAAGGATTATAAAATAATGTATAAAGTCGATAGATGTAATATGGGAAACCATTGATATATAACACTTTAAAGGTGATTGTATTTTTCAAAAACTGTAAAATAAGTAATGATTTGATGTATTTCGGAGTATGCGAACAGTAAATCAATGAAGTGGTGAGTTTAAAATTTGACATAAAACTTACAAAGTTATACAATAAGACACGGACATTTTGTAGAAATTGGAAGAATTCTAATTGGCAATTTGCGTGTTATTTGGGGAGATAGAAATTTTGGGAAAATAAAATGGGGGTGGGAACATAAATGCAAGAATTAGAAAGAAATTCAAAAGTTACACAGGCGGAGATTGTCCGCGAGTATGACAAAAACATAGGATATTTTATAATTAAAAGAATAATTGATATTATAGGTGCTTTATGTGGGGTAATACTTCTAAGCCCGGTGATGATTATTGTTGGCATTTGGATAAAACTCGATTCAAAGGGACCTATTTTTTTTGCTCAGGATAGAGTTGGACAAGATGGTACGCAATTTAAAATGTATAAGTTTAGATCTATGTGCATGGATGCAGAATGTCTTTTGGAGAAGCTCAAAACAAAAAATGAAATGTCAGGACCTATGTTTAAGATGAAAGAAGATCCAAGAGTAACTAAAATAGGAAGCTTTATAAGAAAGACAAGTATAGATGAGTTACCTCAGCTATTTAATATATTAAAGGGAGACATGTCACTTGTTGGACCAAGACCAAGCCTGCCAAAAGAAGTTACACAGTTTACATCTTTCCAAAAACTAAGGTTAATTGCAAAGCCAGGGTTAACCTGCTATTGGCAGGTTAGGGGTAGAAGTGATATTAGCTTTAAAGAGTGGATGGAAATGGATGTTGAGTATATAGAAGAAAGAAATACATGGATAGATATAAGTCTTATCTTCAAAACGGTGGGAGTGCTGTTTGGGGATGAGGGGGCAAGGTAATTAAAAAATTAGTAATTAAAAATAAAGATTAAGTAAGGGGGATGAACAATATGAAAGGTATTATTTTAGCTGGCGGATCAGGAACAAGACTGTATCCTGTAACTAAATCAGTATCAAAACAGATATTGCCTGTATATGATAAACCGATGATATACTATCCATTATCAGTTTTAATGCTTGCGGGGATTAAGGATATATTAATAATATCAACTCCAAGAGATACTGCAGGTTTTGAAGAGCTATTAGGTAATGGAAGTCAAATAGGGATTAATATACAATATGCAATTCAAAAAGAGCCAAGAGGACTTGCAGAAGCGTTTATAATAGGAGAAGAATTTATAGGAACTGATAAAGTAGCTTTAGTACTTGGGGATAATATATTCTATGGATATGGTTTTTCAGAAAGACTTAAAAAAGCTGTTGAAAGAGAAGAAGCTACTATATTTGGATACCACGTAAGTAACCCAAAGGAATTTGGAGTAGTTGAATTCGATGAAAACAATAATGTTATATCTATAGAAGAAAAACCACAGAAGCCAAAGTCGAATTATGCTGTGCCAGGGCTGTATTTCTACGACAATGATGTAGTGGAAATAGCTAAGGGCGTTAAGCCATCAGGCAGAGGAGAAATTGAAATAACAGCAGTGAACAATGAATATTTAAAAAGAGGAAAATTAAAGGTGGAATTATTCGGAAGAGGAATGGCTTGGCTGGACACAGGGACACATAGATCATTATTAGATGCAGCAAATTTTGTTGAAGCTATTCAAACAAGACAAGGTCTATATGTAGCATGTATTGAAGAAATCGCTTATAGAAAAGGATATATTAATGAAGAACAATTGGAGGAACTAGCTGAGCCACTTATGAAAACTGAATATGGACAATATTTATATAATATAATTGATTCAGAAAAAGATAGTATGTCATCGAAACAAGTTGCAGCAACATTGGAAGGGGAATAAAGAGATGAAGACTTATTTAGTTACTGGTGGAGCTGGATTTATCGGTTCAAATTTTGTAATATGTATGTTAAATAAATACTCAAATATAAAAATAATAAATTTAGATAAACTTACATACGCGGGAAACCTAGAAAGTTTAAAAAGTATTGAAACCAACCCAAATTATATATTTATTCAAGGAGATATATGTGATAAGGACATAGTGAATGATTTATTTGGAAAATATGATATAGATTATGTAGTGCATTTTGCAGCAGAGTCTCATGTTGATAGAAGTATAAAAGAACCAGAACTATTTGCTATGACTAATATAATAGGTACAGTAAATCTTTTAAATGCAGCTAAGAATGTATGGGAGACAAAGGAAGGCTGGATACAAGGAAAAAAATATCTTCAAGTATCCACAGATGAAGTATATGGATCACTAGGAGATACAGGATATTTTATGGAAACAACACCATTAGATCCTCATAGCCCATATTCATCAAGTAAAACAGGTGCTGATTTAATGGTCAAAGCATACGCGGATACATTTAAAATGCCAATTAATATAACTAGATGTTCAAATAACTATGGTTCATACCAATTTCCAGAGAAACTAATACCACTTTTAATTAACAATTGTTTAAATCATAAAGATTTACCAGTGTACGGTGAAGGATTAAACGTAAGAGATTGGTTATACGTTGAAGATCATTGCAAAGCAATAGATATGGTTATTAATAATGGAAGACTTGGAGAAGTTTATAACGTTGGTGGACATAATGAGAGAACAAATATGCAGATAGTTAAAACAGTTATAAAATATATAAATGAAAATGTAGATGGTGAAGTAACTGAGAACTTAATAAAACATGTAGAGGATAGAAAAGGTCATGACATGCGGTATGGAATAGATCCGACTAAAATAAAAGAAGAATTAGGGTGGTATCCAGAAACTACATTTGAAGTTGGAATAGAAAAAACTATAAAGTGGTATTTGGATAATACTTCATGGATGAATAATATTACATCTGGAGATTATCAGAAATATTATAATGAAATGTATTTAAAAAAATAGGAGGTAATGTACATGGGTAAATTTAAATTTGAGAAAACCTCCATTGAAGGAGTGTATAATATAGAGCCAATGGTTTTCGGTGACCAAAGGGGTTATTTTATGGAAACTTATAACTATGAAGAATTCAAGGAAGCTGGACTTGATATGGTTTTTGTTCAAGATAACCAGTCTAAATCAAAGAAAGGGGTTCTTAGAGGGTTACACTTTCAAACTCAGTATTCACAAGGAAAACTTGTACGAGTTATAAAAGGTGAAGTTTTTGATGTGGCAGTAGATGTAAGAGCTAATTCAAAAACCTATGGCCAATGGGTTTCAGCATTATTGACAGAAGAGAATAAAAAACAGTTTTATGTTCCAGAAGGTTTTGCTCATGGATTCTTAGTATTATCTGAGTCAGCAGAGTTCGTGTACAAATGTACTCAACTTTATCACCCAGAATTTGAAGGATCTATTGCTTGGAATGATTTAGACATTAATATAAAATGGCCACTGGATGGCATAGATGAAGTGTTACTTTCTGATAAAGATAAGTTAGCGAAAACACTAAAGGAATGTAAAATAAAGATTTAAAGTAAGTGTGAAAGAGGAGATAAACATGAAAATTGTAGTAGCAGGAACAGGATATGTTGGATTAGTTACAGGTGTGTGTTTATCACATTTAGGCTTAAATGTAACATGTGTTGATACAAATAAAGAGAAGATAGAATTAATGAAGCAAGGCACATCTCCAATATATGAACCCGGATTAGAGGAACTACTTAAAAAAAATTATGAAGAAGGCAGATTGAAATTTACGACTGATTATAAATCGGCATATAAAGAGGCAGATGTAGTCTTTATTGGAGTAGGCACCCCAGAAAGAGAGGATGGTTCCGCTAACTTGGATTATGTATATGCTGTTGCAGAGCAAATAGCGCAAAATGTAGAGAAGGATTGTTTGGTTGTTGTTAAGTCTACAGTTCCAATAGGAACTAATGATAAAATAGAAGAATTTTTAGAGGAACATTTGAGAAATGATGTTCACATAGAAGTTGCTTCTAATCCAGAGTTTTTAGCTCAAGGGACAGCAGTTAAAGATACACTGTATGCTAATAGAATAGTAATAGGTGTTGAATCAGATGTGGCTAGGGATACTTTGAAAGAAGTGTATAAGAGATATAATCAACCTATAATTGTGACCAATAGAAGAAGTGCAGAAATGATAAAGTATGCATCAAATGACTTTCTAGCATTAAAGATATCATTTGTAAATGAAATAGCAAATTTCTGCGAAATTGTTGGTGCAGATATAGAGGATGTAACAAAAGGGATGTCTTATGACCCAAGAATAGGGGATAAATTCTTAAATGCAGGACTTGGGTATGGAGGATCTTGTTTTCCAAAAGACACAAAGGCACTTCATTGGTTAGCTAATGATAATGAATATGAGTTAAAAACTATAAAGGCAACAATAGAGGTAAATGAAAATCAAAAATACAAGTTATTTAGAAAAGCTAAACAAAGATTTGGAAGCTTAAAAGGAATGAAAGTGGCAGTTTTAGGGCTAACATTTAAACCTGGAACAGATGATTTGAGGGAAGCACCATCTATACCTAATATAAGAAGACTATTGGAAGAAGGCGCAGAAATTGTGGCATATGATCCAGTAGGAGAAGAAAACTTTAAAAAACTATTTCCAACTGAAATCACATATGTAAAAACTCCAGAAGATACTTTAAAAGATGCAGACGTAGCATTTATATTTACAGAATGGAATGAAATTAAATCTTTAGATTTAAATATATATGTAGAATTAATGAATACTCCAGTGATATTTGATGGCAGAAACTGTTACAAAATATCAGATGTAGAAAAAGGACAAATAGAGTATCATTCAATAGGGAGAAAAGAAATATTAAATTTGAATAATACTGCATTAGAAGAGGTTGCAGCTGGTTATAGAAGTTAGGGAGTTGAATCTAAATATGAAAAAAATATGTTTTGCTGCATCTTCAGGTGGTCATTTTGAACAATTGATGATGCTTAAGCCACTTATGGGAAAATACGAAAGCTTTATACTAACGGAAGAAACCCAATATGCCACTTCAAAAGATGAAATAGAACAATACTATTTAAAACAAATTAATCGTAAAGAATTTAATATGATATTTAAGTTTATTGTAAACACAATATTATCTCTAATAATATTCATTAAAAAGAGACCAGATATAGTTGTATCAACTGGTGTATTAGCCACTATACCAATGTGTATGATAGCAAAAATATTTGGGAAAAAGCTTATATATATAGAGTCATTTGCAAAGATAAACTCACCTACATTAACAGGAAAACTACTTTATAAGTATGCAGATCAGTTTTATATACAGTGGGAAGAGTTAAGAGCGTTTTATCCAAATGCTATATATAAGGGGGGTATATATTGATATTTATAACATTGGGTTCGCAGAAGTTTCAATTCAATAGATTATTAATAGAAGTAGATAGATTAGTAGAGCAAGGCGATATAACTGAAGAAGTATTTGCACAAATAGGATATAGTGATTACAAACCCAAAAACTATAAATTTAAGGAGTTTCTAGATAGGGATGAATTTCCGGACTATATGGAAAAGAGTGATATAGTAATAACGCATGGAGGTACAGGAGCAATTATAGGTGCGGTAAAGAAAAATAAGAAAGTGATAGCTGTACCAAGGTTAAAAGAATATGACGAACATGTTGATAATCATCAAGAAGAAATTATAAGTGAATTTGTTGAAATGAATTATATAATTGGGATATCTGATATAAAAGAATTAGATTGCACACTTAATAAAATAAATAAATGTAAGTTTAACAATTATAAATCTAATACTAAAAACATCTTAGAATCAATTGAAAGTTTTATTAAAAGCGAGTGTCAATATTGATAAGAGTAAAAATTACAGTTTTATAAATTCATTAAAAATACTATATATAAAAATGACATATTATCTTCCTAATAACCTAGTAACTCATTAGATTAGTTTAGAGCAGAAAAGAAAATTTTAAATTTAAAATATCCGAAAACTTATTGAGGAAAAGAAATTGATTTTAACGAATGGTCTAATAGATTTAAGCTTATATGAATAGTACTTTAATATAAAAATGTATTAATAAGCTGGTATGGTTTATTATTGTATTTGAGGAGCGGTAGATAAAAATGAATCAAATAAGAGTGTTAGTTGTTACCACGACATACTTAGGGTATGATGGAATTACGAGCGTAATTATGAATTATTATCGTAATATTGATAGGTCAAAAGTTCAATTTGATTTTGCGTTAGGACATGGAGCCGAAGAGTGGGTGAAGGAAGAAATTGAAAAACTAGGAGGCGAAATCTATGAGCTTCCTTCAAGAAAAAAGAAAACTTTTAGATATATTAAAGAATTAAAAAGACTAATTGATAAAAATAATTACAAAATTGTCCACGCACATGGAAATAGTGGAACCTTATACTTTGATATACACGCTGCTAAGTGTGCTAAAGTACCAGTAAGAATAGCGCATTGCCATAACAGTACTTGTAACAATAAAGTAGTTCATTATTTATTAAAATTATTTTTAAATAATGAAACCACAATTGCTTTGGCATGTTCTAAGTTAGCTGGAGATTGGCTTTACAATAAGCCATACACAATACTTAATAACGGTATACAAATTGAAAAATTCATATTTAATAATTCTATTAGAGAAGAGTATAGGAAAAAACTTGGGATTACAGACAATTTTGTATTAGGACATATAGGACATTTTTCATATCAAAAAAACCATGAGTTTTTATTGGATGTTTTTTTTGAAGTACATAAAATGAATCCAAAGGCTAAATTAATGCTTGTTGGAGATGGTAATTTGCGTGCGGATATTGATAAGAAAATTAATGACTTGGGACTAGATAAGGATGTATTGATATTAGGGAAAAGGAAGGATGTTTCACAACTTATACATGCAATGGATGTATTTGTATTTCCATCTAGATTTGAGGGGTTGCCAGTTGTGTTAGTTGAAGTGCAAGCTTCAGGGCTGCATTGTATTGTAGCAGATACTGTGACACAGGAAGCTCAAATTACAGGGAAAGTGGAATATATTTCACTAGATAAAACTCCATTATATTGGGCGGAACAAATAATAAAATATAAAGACACTTATAAAAGAGATAATGCGTGTGAAGTATTTTTAGAATCAGAGTACAACATAGAAAATGAGGCTAAAAGATTGCAGGAGATTTATTTGTTAAATTCGGGTAGGTAATTGTTTTAAAATGGGGGGCGACTAATGTCTAAAATTATAGAAGATATACAAGCATGTTCAAAGGGATCTAAAGTTAAATTTATTAAAACAATCTTTCTTAATAGTAATTTCCATTGTGTTTTACTATATCGAATTTCCCATTTTTTATATAAAATCCATATCCCGATTATTCCTCCAATAATCAAATTTATTAATAAGGTTATTTATAGTGTAGATATTGATTATCGGGCAGATTTAGCAGGTGGGTTTGTATTAATACATGGAATAGGAGTAGTTATAGGTGCAGCTGTTAAAACATTAGGTCCTGTTAAGGTATACCAAGGTGTTACTCTGGGAGGAAACAATTTCAAGGAAAGAATTATAAATGGTGAACTAATAGTACAGCCATTAATTTATGGGAATGTCATACTATATGCCAATGCATGTGTTTTCGGACCAGTAATTGTGGGAAAAAACACTATAATTGGGGCTGGAACAAT
Organism: Clostridium sp. CM028; assembly: GCF_030585565.1. Lineage (NCBI taxonomy): Bacteria > Bacillati > Bacillota > Clostridia > Eubacteriales > Clostridiaceae > Clostridium > Clostridium sp. CM028. Next base: position 2,843,103 of record NZ_CP077766.1, read on the forward strand.
AATTAAAAAAGATGTTCCACCTAATATGAAAGTATTTAGTAAACAAGAGATTTTGACTATTTCTTTAGATAAAGAAATGCGTGGTATGAAAAATACAGATTGATTTATCAGAAGAAAAATAATCACAATATAAAAATTAAGGTGAGTGAGTTTGATGAATAGTATTACGATTTTATTATCGACGTATAATGGTGAGGAATTTCTTGAAGAGCAATTAAATAGCATCGCTAATCAGACTTTTGCAGGTAAAATTAAATTATTGGTACGAGATGATGGCTCATCAGATTCAACATTGAGTATTTTAAAAAAATGGAAGTGCAAATTATCCTTAACAATAATTAAAGGTGCAAATAAGGGGGTTGTAAAAAGTTTTTCGGAATTAATTTCAATTGCTCCTGAATCTGATTATTATGCATTTTGTGATCAAGATGATATATGGAATAAAGATAAAATTGAAAGTGCAGTTAATTCTTTAGAAAAGCAAAAATCACAATTAAGCCCTTTGCTTTATTTCTCAAATGCTCTAGTAGTAGATGAAAATTTAAAATCTTTAAATTATAATGTACATACTAAAGTTCCCGGTGTTTGCTTATCAAAAGTAATGGTATGCAATCCATCATTAGGGTGTACTATGGTGTTTAATAGACCAGCACTGGATGCGATTAGAGAAGCTAATATAACTAAGTCACCTATGCACGATAAAACAATGTTAATTATTTGTATTTTAACAGGGAATGTTGTTTATGACCATACATCTAGAATGTTGTACCGACAGCATAGAAATAATGTTATGGGGCGCCAAAATGGTTTTACAAAACGAATGAAACAAGCATTTAGATTATGGGTTAAAGCTGATGGTTGCTCGATGGCTGGATATGCTGAAGAAATTTTGAAGAATATGTGTGGATTAATTGAGCAAGATGATAGAAAAATATTAGAGGATTTTGCAAATTATAAAAAAGATTGGAGATGTAGATTTAAGCTCATTTTTAGCTCTTCAACTGTTACCGAAAAGCGTAATATAAATCGTTCGTTTAAAATTCGTGTTTTGCTAGGTTTGGCATAACATATAGACAAGCGAAATAAAGTCAACCATAAATTTTTAAAAGTAGTTATTTTTTATAGTACAACAAAAAGACTATTTCAAAATACGTACAATGGGGAATTTAGAAAATCTTAACTGGTAAGCTTCTTGGTAGTATTTGAGTAAAACAGGGGTTATAGGCTCTCCATTTCTTTTGCTTCTTATAGATACTAAAGCAACTGAATAGGGTGCTTTTCTACCAAAACGAGTTACACGGTTAGACATTTTAACTCTGTCGCCTTTGAATTTTCCAGATTCATTGACCGCTGGATCAACACCAAAGAAAGCGACAAGTTGATTAGGCTATAATAATTTATTAATATCACCGATCTCAGTAGATATGGTTAAAGCTGTGATATATCCAATGCCTCCGAGAGACATTAATAACTCAACATCTTCATTACCGTAGGTGGAAGAGCATCGCTGACAATGAAATTTTTAATTTCATTGTCAATAGCTACATATAGTGATATACAAGTTGTTATAGATATTGAAAGGCTTTCTAAACTGGATTCCGATGGGACAAAGGATTGAAGTGAAAGAAAATACTGAATCAACATAAATCTAATAACTGTACTATTTAAATATTTATAATAAATATCTCCTTTTATTAAAATTGAGGTAGAGTAGAGAGGCCGCTTCTATCAGTTAGTTTGCAACCTTGCTAGTGACACGGGTAATTTCAAGACAGGAAACGCAACCAGCTAAAACACAAAATACTCACTGATGGGACGATACGATATTTTATGAGTAGGTAAAAAAATACCTCTCAGGAGGAAAACATCTATCTTCTCTATTCATGAGATATTATAGCATTGTAAAATAGCAATGGTAGGTTTCCAAATGGAATCTAAGGAATAAAAAATCAAAAGCAAAGGTAAGCATGAAAATAAGGAATGAATAAAAATAAAATTAACGTTAACAAAGATAAGTAAAGAATTTATTCGTTATATTTATGAGTGTTTTCTTATTAAACTTATAACTAGATTATACAAGGGGAGATAAAGGTGGATAAAGGTGAATACATAATTGCAATTTCACACTCGAATTATTTAATTAAACCAACTGGCACAGAAAAGGCTATGCGAGAAATAGCTGATGTGCTGATAGAGAAAGATATTCACATGCTACAAATATTTTCTTTTTTTAATAAACTAACAAGGATGGTAAAAAGAAAACAATATATTGGTGTTAATTTTGATGAAAAATTTATGGGGATTTATTGTCTTGATGACCTACCTAATATTTTGTATAAACTAAATTTAGAACAAGGTATGAGGCCGATTGGAGTGCATATACATCATTTATTAAATTATATTTTAGAGGATTTAGGGGTTATGCTTAATAAACTTAATTTACCAAGTACAATTTTTATACATGATTATTATACAATATGTAAGAGTGTAAATTTAATAGATAGCACCGGTGAATTTTGTGGCTTTAACTTTCCTAGTTATGAAAAATGTAAGTATTGTAAAAAATATTGTGTTTCAAAAGATCATATTTCCTCACTGAAGAATTTTTTGAACAAAATTTGGGAGCATACTGCTTCAATTGTTATTCCATCCCAATATGTATATGCCAACTGGATAGCGTTATATCCAGAATATATAGATAAAGCACTAGTAAGGAGTCATATGCTATATCAAGGCGAATACGAGTACAAAAGACAATGCAATGATTCCCAAAAGATTAGGGTTGCATTTATTGGAGGGCAACTTATTAATAAGGGATATATACAGTGGAAGCATTTTGTTAAAGAATTAGGAACTCTTACTGAGGATTATAACTTTTATTATTTAGGTACAGGCGAAGAAAAGTTAGAAAATGTAACTAATGTAAGCATTTCAACCATTGAAAATGGTAGTAATGCAATGGTAGATGCACTTAGGTACTATGAGATTGATTATGTAGTGCTATGGTCAATTTGTGCTGAGACATATAGCTATGTGTATTTTGAAGCATCGATGGCAGGGACATGTATAATTACTAATCCTAACAGTGGTAATATTGCGACGATGATAACGGAAAAAGGTAATGGGGTTATTTTTAATTCAATTGATAATGTAATAGCGTCTTTTGTAGAAATTAATAAGACAAAGCAGCACTTGATTAATTTCAAGTTAGGAAATAAATTTAAACCCTTATATTCTTCAAAGAATCCTAGTTTAAAGGGTTTAGTATTTGAACACGAAAATTCGTTTAAAGTAGCTTTTGGAAATAAGAACCCTGCGAAAAAGCATTTTGCTACGTATATTTATATAAAAAAGAATCCGAAAGTGCAGAAGGAACAAAGGAATGTAAATAAAGGTTAGGATGTTTTTATAATATTTAATATGGCGGAAGAGATAACTTGAAGATAGGTATAACAGATAAAATTGACACATGTTTTTTTATCTTATTGATAATAAAACTAAAAAAATATCCTATACATTTTATATTATTAGTCAGTGCTGTGTGTAAAAAGTAAAAAAAATTAGGCAAGAGTAGAGATTGGTAAACAGAAGTATTTTAAATGAATATTAAAGAAATTTTTAGAAGGCGGTAATAGAAGTATGGGTTCTATAGAAAATAGTTTAATTAAAAACAGTAGGTATTATAATCACAAAAACAGTATAATAATGTTTTTAGTTGTAACTCCTTTTGTAGCTTTATCCTGGATAGCTATATATACTTCACAAAACTATATGGGATTGCTTGTGTTCCTTACATTGTTAGCTATCGTGGTAGTATGTACTAGGGACATTTACAGTTTGATATTCTGTATTTTATTTATAGCCATCAACAATCAGTTGTGGCTTGTTGAGTTTAAAATAGCATCAATTTCTCTTTCGATAAAAATAATTAGTTATTTATGTATATTTTTGTGTATTCTTGGGTTGCTATTTGAAAAAAGAATCAGTAGAAATACTAAGGAAATGATTGTCCCATTAAAAGTGTACATAATATGGTTTTTATATATTTGTATAGTAAACTTTATAAAGACAGAAATTAACATGCAACTCATTATATATATATTTTGTTTTTTCTTAATGAGTATCATATTTCAAATTTTAGTGCAATCGGATTTAAAATATGCTAAAACACTTATTTTTGTTTACTTTATATCAATAGGAACATTGGTAGCGATTGGATATATTGAACTTATTGTGGGAAAAACATTTTTTATGTCACAATGGGCACAAGGTGAAAGATATAGGTACGAAATTATGCGGATAGGAAGTACTGTTGCAGATAGTAATTTTATGTGTGCTCTTTTGTTACCAGCTTTTGTATTATTTAAGACTAGGGCTTTCACAAAGGTAATAAATAAGCACATTCTTAAGCTTTCTGAGATATTGATTTTTATTCAAATTATTTTAACCTTGTCACGAACTGGCTTGGTAATACTTGCTATTGTTACAGTTTTAATTATTTTATATAAATACAAATATGTACTATTAATAAGTATACCTATACTGATTGGTTCTGCCGCTTATATTAATAGCTCATTTTCAATTTTATATAATGCTGATACCGGAAGTAATTATGCCAGAGAAGCTATTAATTTGTTGGCGCATAATGTATGGATGAAAAATTTTCTTTTTGGGATAGGCTTTGGGCAGTTTAAAGTTATTTCTGAGAGCTATACAACGAGCAGTGTAGTTAGTTCTTTAAGTACGATGAATACATACAATTTGTTATTGACATCTAGTGGATTGATAGGTTTGTTATTTTATGCAGTCTATATTATTTATTCTATAAGGGATAGTGTCTTTAATTTCTTTAAAGATAAGGAATCAGCATATATTGTTATTGCAGTATTAGCATGGTCATTGATGATTTATACTTTAGATTGCTTTTATATAGTGTTTTTATGGATTATACCTGCTATTATTTTATCAATTAATAGAATAAACAATTATAACGCTAAATAAGAGTATATTTAAAACTTAATAATGATTTTAAGAGCGTATAATAATTCTATAATTAAATTTCTTTTTAAACGATATATATTAAAAAGAAAGTGAGTGCTAGAAATCCAACTGTTGGCATAGAGACATAATAAGTATATCGGAAACATTGCAGCAATGGTTCTTGAATGCAATAAGGGGGTAGTATTAGATAGCGAACAGGCACTTATAGAATTAATTTGTGACGAAAAAGATTAAGAAAAATAGTAAATGAATTTAAAAGCAGTAAGAATTATGGCCCATTAAATCTTATATAAAATACAGAACTGTTGCAGTTAATTACAAAAGAAAAAGTCAATAATGATTTCAAAATTCAGATTAGAAAAGTAATTTATTTTCATCGTTAAAAGGACATAAGAAAACTTGTTTTCAAATTCACACCAAATTATTAGGAGGTTAAAAAGATGGTTAAGATCGGTATAATAACATATCATTGTGCTTACAATTATGGTGCTGTTCTGCAAGCGTATGCATTGCAGACAAAACTGAATATATTGGGGTATGAGTCAGAAATTATCAATTTTAGATCGAGTTCAATCGTTGATAATTACAAAGAAAGTAGAATCTCAGGAGGAAAGAGGGCTAAGGTATATAAGATTATAAAGCGAAAACAATTGGTGCACGCACAAAGTGTTCGTCGCAAAAGATATGAAGCTTTTGATAGTTTCATTAATAAAGTTTTAAATCTTTCGCCTAGCACGTATTTGACCACTGTTGAATTAGAGAATGACACATTGGATTATAACGTATATATTTGTGGTAGTGATCAGATATGGAATTATAGCTTTAATGGAAATGAAAATGCATATTTTCTATCTTTCGTTAAAGGCAATTCAAAAAAGATTGCTTATGCTCCAAGCTTTGGAATTGAAAAATTACTGGAAGAGGACTGTCATAAAATCAAACCGCTTTTATCTAGTTTTACTGCTATATCATCAAGGGAAGAAAAAGGCATAAAGATATTAAATGAACAGCTTCAATTGGATGCTACGCACGTTCTGGATCCAACGCTATTACTTGAACCAGAGAAATGGGAAAGCTTTGCATCAAAATACAAAAATGACTTAAAACAAAAGTATATATTCGTGTATATAATAGGAAGTCCAGAAATAGCACTTAAGAAAATATCTGAATTTGCGAAAAAAGAAGATTTACATATTAAATATGTTGGAATCGGATCATTATTGCAACCTAACGGGTCACCAATTATTGATAAAAGCGATATTGGACCAGAGGAATTCATAGAGTTATTGATGGGCGCTGAATATGTATGCACAAATTCTTTTCACGGAATGGCGTTATCAATTTCATTAAATAAGAAGTTTGCAATCATGTTTAATGATACATTGAATACTAGGATGGAAAGTCTATTAAAAATGTGTAGGCTTGAAGAGCAGAAGTATGACACGCAAAACACGCTACAAAAAGAGCATTTTGAAAAGATTGATTTTGAATTTGCTAATAATGTGATTGAACAAGAAAGAAAAAAGTCTATTAAATTTTTAATAGAAGCTATTAAAGAATAGAATTAGGATTATTTATAGTCTTATCTGAATTAGTTTTGTTGTTGCTTAATCGGCGAGAAATCAAAGGTGCAATGTTTAATATTCTAGTAAGATGTGGTATATATTATTAACGATATACATAAACAGGAAATTATCGCTCGCCATCATAGGGAATCGACCCTGATGTGGAGTAAAATAAAAATGATTGTAGGGATAAATGATGAATCGTACAAAAAAGTTTTTCTATAATTCAATATCAACCGCTTTTTATCAAGTAGTGCTTATGATCGCAGGTTTTATCACCCCCTTTATAATGCTTAAGTTCTATGGATCAGAGATTAATGGATTAGTGTCATCAATAAATCAGTTTATTGTTTATTTTAACTTGGTGGAAGCTGGGCTTTCAGGAGCAGCTATATATGCGTTATATAAACCTTTAGCAGATGGTGACAATAAAGCTATAAACGGAGTAGTATCAGCAGCAAAGAAGTTCTATACACAATCGGGTTACATATTTATATCATTAACGATTGGTTTAGCTGTAATATATCCAATGTTTGTGAATTCGAATGCTGTAACACCACTTAATGTTGGGATTTTGGTTTTAATTTTGGGGGTAAATGGTTCTTTAGAGTTCTTTACTCTTTCAAAATATAGGGTGTTGTTATCGGCAGATCAAAGAACTTATGTTGTATCCTTGGCTTCGATAGTTCATATTATTTTTAATACACTTATTATTGTTGTATTAGCAAATCAAAGAGTTGACATAGTAGTTTTGCGCTTTGCGGCATTGTTTTCAATATTTTTAAGATCTTTTATTTTGATGTTTTATGTAAAAGCAAAATATAAGTTTATAAACTATAAGGAGGAACCAAATTTTGCTGCTTTAAATAAGAGATGGGATGCCTTGTATTTACAGATTTTAGGGGCGATGCAAATTGGAGCTCCGGTTATAATACTAACAATAGTCACCAAAAATTTGAAATTAGTAAGTGTTTACACGATTTTCAATATGGTTTTAGCTGGATTAAATGGAATATTAAACATTTTTATAAGCGGGTTATCCGCATCATTTGGTGATGTTATCGCTAGAGGTGAAGAAAGAACTTTGCAGAAGGTTTATGGAGAATTTGAATTTTGTTACTATAGCCTGATAACTGTAATTTATTCAACTGCATTCATAACAATTATGCCTTTTATTAGAATTTATACTAGTGGAGTAACTGATAGTAATTATGATTTGCCATTGATTGGATTTTTGTTCGTTTTAAATGGGCTTTTATATAATATCAAAACACCACAGGGCATGCTTGTCATTTCAGCAGGGATGTTCAAAGAGACGAAGTTACAGACGACAATACAGGGCGCAATTGCTGTAATCATAGGCATTATTTTAGTTCCGTTCTTAGGTATAGCAGGAGTGCTAATAGGATCAATTCTATCAAATATCTATAGAGATGTTGATTTGCTATTCTTTATTCCAAGAAATGTTACAAAACTACCAATAAGAGAAACCGCGTATAGAATTATTAGAATTTTTGTGTGTACAGTAGTTATATGGTTACCATTTTTATTTATCAAACTTAATCCGTTTAGTTATATATCGTGGTTTGCGACTGCTACTGTGATAGCCATATATGCTTGTTTAGTGGTTGCGTTAACAGGGTTTATATTTGAACGCCATGCTCTTATGAGTATATCCAAGAGAATAAAGGGGATGCTTGGGTAATGATAACAGTATTTGATAAAAAGCAAGATTGTTGTGGATGTACAGCTTGTAAAAGCAGCTGTCCAACACAAGCTATAAAAATGAAGGCTGATGAAGAAGGGTTTTTATATCCTGAAGTTAACCAAAAATTATGTGTAGATTGTAAACTTTGCAGAAAGGTATGTCCTCTTCAAAATCAAATTAATGTTCAGGATAGATTTACAGAGCCTTTAGTATATGCACTCAAGCATAAATCAGACAATGTTAGAATGACCAGTGCATCGGGTGGTGCGTACACCGCTATTTCTGATTATGCGTTAAGTACATCATGCACTCTTTATGGAGTAGAATTTAGTGGAGAATTTATAGTTCAACACAAAGGGGCAATAACTGAAGCTGGACGGAATAAGTTTAAAGGATCAAAATATGTGCAAAGTAATTTAGGAGAAACATTTAAACAAGTATATGAAGATTTAGCAACTAATAAAGCAGTATTTTTTTCAGGGACACCATGCGAAGTAGCAGGATTAAGAAAATATATGGAAATATCAAAGGTGAAAACAGATAAATTAATCCTAAATGACATCATTTGTCATGGGACACCCAGCCCTTTACTTTGGAAGAAATATCTAAACTTTATTCAGAAGAAGAAGAAGTTAAAATCATATACTTTTAGAGCTAAAGAAAAAGGTTGGCATGGATGCAATGTTAAAGCTGAATTTGAAAATGGTAAAAGCAAAATAAACACTCCGGATGTGAAAATTTATGCAAATATATTCGAATCTAATTTAGCATTACGGCAATCCTGTTATCATTGTAGATTTTCTAATTTACACCGGCCATCTGATATTACGATAGGGGACTTCTGGGGTATAGAAAAGAGTCTTCCGGAGCTCGATGATGACAAAGGTATTTCTTTAATTTTTGTAAATACTCCTAAAGGGCAATCTATATTTAATCATATGAAGAATAAGATAGATTTTGTGCAGAGCAATACTAACGACTGTCTACAACCAAATTTGGAGAGGCCTACTAAATGCCCGGAGAATCGTGAACAGTTCTGGGACGACTATTATAAATTTGGGTTTATTTATATTGCAAAAAAATATGCCAACTTTAGTTTAAATGCAAGAATAAAAAGAGCTGCAGTAATATTACTAAAAAAATTCGGCTTGTTTCAATTTATAAAGAATTTAGTAAAAAGAAAATAACCAATATAACCTTCTGAAGATATCTTTAGCAAACAGAAGGTATGCAATATACCTCCCAATATGCAACAGGGTCGTGTCAGATACTTAAAAAAAGGGAGTTATGCGAAAATGGTACATTTAATGGGGATTAAGTATAGGAAAATTTAAATTGGGAAAATTAACAGATTGGGGAAAGAATATAAAAAAAACTTGGAGACATCATAGGGTAACGGCCCGAATTCATTGAAGTGGCAAGAAAACTTGTAGATTATGAAATGAAAGCTGGAATTACAGAACGAAGAGCAGGAGATAGAAATACTTATTACTTATAGCGACAAAGCTAAGAATGAATTAGGATTGAAGCATAAATATAATTCACTAGGGACTATCATAAGAATAGCGTGCAAATGTGCAAAATCTTCAAATGGGTGTGAAAAACAACTTACAGAAAAAAGGAGATATGTTATATGAAAGTTAAAAAAGCTGTTATACCAGCAGCCGGACTTGGGACAAGGTTTTTACCTGCGACAAAGGCACTACCTAAAGAAATGTTACCTATAGTTGATAAACCTACAATGCAATATATTATAGAGGAAGCTGTTGCTGCAGGTATAGAAGAAATATTAATTATTACAGGAAGAAATAAAAAGTCTATTGAAGATCACTTTGATAAATCAGTAGAATTAGAATTAGAATTAGAAAATAAACACAAAGATGACATGCTTAAGCAGGTTAGAGATATATCAAACATGGTAAATATACACTTTATAAGACAAAAGGAACCTAAAGGACTTGGACATGCTATAAATTGTGCTAGAACCTTTGTAGGCAATGAACCTTTTGCTGTTATGTTAGGTGATGATATAGTTGATGCTAAGACTCCATGTTTAAAGCAACTTATAGATTGTTTTGAAGATAAGCAAACAACAATCTTAGGGGTTCAAGAAGTCGCTAGGGGAAATGTCGATAAATATGGAATAGTTGATGGAATTCAAGTTAGTGATAGAGTATACAAGGTAAATAACCTTGTTGAAAAACCACAGGTGGAGGTAGCACCATCAAATGTAGCTATACTTGGTAGATACATAATAACTCCAGAGATATTTGATATATTAGATAACACGAAACCTGGTAAAGGTGGGGAAATTCAGCTAACGGATGCTCTAAAGACATTAATTTCACAGCAAGATATGTATGCATACGTATTTGAAGGAAGAAGATATGATGTAGGGGATAAATTAGGGTTTCTAGAGGCAACAGTAGAGTTTGCTTTAAAAAGAGATAATTTAAAAGTCCCATTCATGAAGTACCTTCAAACTTTAAAGCATAATGATAACTTTAATGATTTATACGAAGAAATAGCTTGTAGTAATGAATAGTAGTTAGTGAGAGAAATTGGGTCACTTCATGACCCGCTATGGCAATGGATATGTGCAGGGATGATTAGTGGTTTGAGAGGGAGTAACAAAATGCATAGAATTTTATCTTTGATAGCTGTTATTCTTTGGGTGGCTCTTATTTTTAAGTTGTCATTCCAGCGAGGACAGCATTCAGGTAATCTAAGCTCGGGAATAATAAAGATTGGTATAAAAGCAATAAAGAAAGTTAATCATAATACTAAAATTAGTAATGTAAAATTTGATTACTTAGTAAGAAAAAATGCCCACTTCTTTGTTTGTTTAGTTCTTGGAATACAAATGATAAATGCATTAATAAGAAATAGTGTAGAAGGAATACAGAGTTTAGTATTTGCATTACTTATTTGTATCCTTTATGCCATAAGTGATGAAGTGCACCAAGTTTTTGTGCCTGGCGGGGGAGCTCATGTTAAGGATGTCATTATTGATAGTGCTGGGGCTGCTATGGGACTAGAGATCTATCTAATAAAAAATAAAATAAATACCCGTTAGGCTATAATTTTTATAATGTGACCTATTGAGTAGGCATTGATATGCTCCCCTTAAAGTAGACAGATTAAAAAATAAAAATCTGTCTACTTTAAGGGGAGCATTTTTGTGTCTAGAAGGACTATATATATATATAGGAAGAAAAGTCAGGAAGACCAAGGAATAAAGAGCTTTCAATAGAGCAAAAGTATAACGTCAGAAAAACTACAAGTATAGGTACCAACATCAATTGTAGCTATACTTGGTAGATATATAATAACTCCAGATATATTTTACATATTAGATAATACGAGGCCTGGTAAAGGTACGTATTTAAGTGTTTAAGATATTTACTAAGACAAAAGGCCTAAGTTAATTATTTTTACATTTATACTCGTTATGGTTAATATCTCGCATTACAGGAGTATCCTTACCTGCTGCATGCATTAAGCTACCTAATAAAATATACATAATAGATAATATAATTGAAATAATTATAAATTTAAGCATAAAGACTACATCCTCCCCTATTAATAATAATTAATATATTTTTTTCATTTAGAATTATATAGATTATATGTTTTAATGTTAGCAAATATTCTACTATATATATTCTTCTTTCTAAATTATATCCAAATAAGATGTTAATAAACAAAAGATACTCAAAGGCATTAGCAACAAAGTTTGTCCTATTTCACTTCCAAACGCTATTAGCAACCAACAAACGGGTTCCTTTGTTCATCCATTTGTTGGAAAGGGGTCGTGTCAGACGCCTAGTTTATGGGAATGTGAAGCTAGGCGAAGATGGGACAGCTGATGAGGATTAAAGGTAAAGAAGTTTGGTTGAAAAGATGACAAATTTTTAAAAAAAATAGAAACAAAAAAACTTGGCGGTAGCCATGGGAGGGAACCACAAAATATATATAGGTGTATATTTTGTGGTTTTTTCGGTGTGAAGCGTGGGTTTCACGACATTAACAGAATTCACATTGAAGATAGATAAAGGGTATTTACTTTTAGCATAGACAAGTTATAAGAGAATTATGAATTGGTGAGAGGATATCACCAAATAACATTTAGATTTTACACCTGAGGATATAAAAACGTTTCTTGAGAAACTTAGGAAATTAGTCATTTATGGTAAATATATAATTTCAAAAAATGAAATAGAAAAGAGAACATGGATTTCATAGAAGGTTATAAAATTAATACACAAAAAGAAAAAGAAATTCTATTAGGTCTTCAATATAATGTCGTTAAATCCATAGGATAACTTGCGGTAATCTTCTATGGATAGTAAATACCTAAAAACTAATAATAGTTTAAATGTATAACATCCTCAAAATCATTTCCATATAGAAAAACAAAAGTTTTAGGTACATATATGAACACTAATTTTCTATCATCTTTTACTTCGGGTGTAACAACTACGGACCACTTTGAAGCATCACCATGTTCTGAAACGTTTGTATTAACTCCGCTATCAGCATAAGGTGTAAAATGGGTAGCACTTTTAGGAACCCAAAAGAATACACGGTAATGAGGCCAGTGATCCTTTCCTATAATATAATCATAATGTGGTGTTCCTCGTTTCTCATTTGATGTTTCATTATCTAGTGTTATATTTGTAGCAATAACATTTTGGATATTAGTTAGAGGTAGAAAACTATAAAATAATAATGTTATCAACGACAACATCACAATTAGTAATGAATTTTTTTTAGAAGCCAATAATAACATCTCCATAATTTCTCATATTTATCCTTAGTATTCTACAAAAGTCATTCTTATATACAGAGGTTCAATATAAATAACAGCACAGTTCATTTTGTCTTCACTGAATATATATGCATCTACTATGTTTTGTGTGGAGTTTTGGGTTATGTATTCAGAATATAAAAAAAGCTCTCCAGATAGGAGGGCTTTTCTATATGATAAATTTATTTATAAAATCATCAACTACAAGAATGGTATCAGATGTATTAATATTCTTGATATTTATTTTAATTTTTTCATTACTAAAAATTAAAGTTTTGTTTGTTTCAGAGGTTGTTTCCTCTTTAATTAAATAGCCTGTTATATAGTTGCTGTTTTTAAGATAGCTATGTAGGTATATGCTTTCTTCATATAAATCTATAATAATAATGCCATGATTAATCACATCAATGTGTTTTTTTACTTCTCCATCAATAACAGTATATTTTTGTAAAGGAGTTAAACTCCCATCCTGGGTATAGCCCTTATATAAGAAATAACTATTTTTTACCTCACTGCTAAATCCATCGGAGATTATTAAGTTTAATCGACTGTCCAGTTTTTTTAAATAATCATTACTAAGTAAATATGATTCAATGTTTTTGCAATATTTAAGTTGTTTGTTAACTTTAGAAGTAAAAAGAAATTTTTTTAAAAAATCAAATTTTGCATACTGATATACAGTTTGTTCACTCACATTAATTCGCCCCTATCATTCATATTATGCAAAAGTATAAATAAATTTTTACTTTAAAATTGCATAAAATTCTATATATATTTATATATTGACTTATTTCTCATATAAAAATATATCTTCCAAGTATTATTTTATAATAATTATTATACAATTCACATAATTTTATGTCAATCAAATTTGCGACCTTGTAGAGATAATTGAAGTTCAATCTCTTTCCATTGTAATAAATACAAAATTAAGTAAATGGTTACAAAAAATACTTGACGAATATACATTCGTAGTATAACATTAATATTAGGTTAACAATATGGGGGGAGATTAAAATGCATGTGTTTAAGAAGTAATGAAATTAATTTATGTAAAAAATGAGTATTAAAACTATAAATAATCACGAGGGGGATATATTATGACCGAGCAAGTTAGATGTCCGATTTGTAGGAGAAGATTATTTGATATAGAGGGAGATGCAACAGGAGTAATAGATATAAAGTGCATTCAGTGTAAACAAGTTGCACAGATGAGATTAGACAAGCCAAGTTACAATAACCTAAAAAAACTAGATTCATGTGTTTCGAGCTAAAAGGAGTCTAAAAGAACTACCTAAGAGCCGAACAATTGCTTTTAACAAAGCTTTTGTACGGCTCTTATTTTTTTTATTCAAAGTGCCGGATGATTGCTAATAAAAGCAGTTATCCGGCTATTTTTTTGTTCTTTTAAGAGATTCTATCTGAATTTTAAAAAGATTAAAGGAGAGATGTAATAATGGTCATTAAGTATGAATTTGTAACAGGAGAAATAGCAGAGATTGAGTTATCAAAGGATATTGCTGAGATTGCAATAGAAATTGGAAGAGAAACTTATAACAATGAACGAAGAGAAACACGTAGACACAATTCATTAGAGAAGAAGAATGAACAAGGGTTTCAATTTGAAGATAAGAGTGTGGCTGTTGATATCATAGTTGAAAAAAAAGAAACAAGTAAAGCATTACATAATGCTTTGGAAAAACTGTTACCACAGCAGAAAGTATTAGTACAAAAGATGTTTTTTCAAGATATATCAATTACTCAAATCGCTCGTGCTGAAGGAGTGAATGAAGCAGCTATAAGAAACCGTCTTAAAAAGATTTATAAAAAACTTAAAAATATTTAATAATAGGGGGTTCGGATTTGCAATTCTCGTGGCTATTATATATAGGGCTTAATTAAAAGCCGTTAATAGTGTAGATTTGCAGGGACACTAGATATATTAAGGAGGATTAACTAATGGCTAAATACAGACAGATTTATACAGAATTTTGGAGTGATAGCTTTGTGTTTGAACTTACACCAGAGGAAAAATACTTTTATTTATATCTTATTTCAAATACCAAAACAACGCAGTGTGGTATTTATGAAATATCAAAAAAATTTATAGCTACAGAAACTGGGTACAACAGAGATACTGTAGATAAGCTAATTAAAAGATTCTGTGAGTATAACAAAATACTATACTGTGATGATACGAAAGAGATTATGCTGTTAAATTGGATGAAATACAACGTACCTAACAATATAAACGCTATTAAATGTGTTCATCACGAGTTATCCAGGGTTAAAAATAAAGAATTTCTTAAAATTTTATTTAAAAAATGTGATGTAGCTCAATTAGATGTAGCGAAAATTTTCGAGAACCTCATTATAGAGGAATCTTTTGATATTAATTTTACTGATGATAGAACTTCTGTAAATTGCTACTTAGAAAAAGTGGACAATTATCCCATAAATCTTACTTTAGAAAGAAGCTCTGATGTAATTCCCATGGAAAATATAGAAGACCAAGATAATAATGATTTTCTGAAAAAGGAAGAAATTCAGGAGCCACGTGAATTCATAATTAACAAGGATATTAGTAGGGGCTTACAAGGCCCTTATAAGGGGCTACCAAGTAATAGAATAAGAAGTAATAAAGAAGAATTAATAAATAAAGAACAAGAATTAATAAGTAAAGAAGAAGAAGCATTAACTAAGAAAGAAGCATTAACTAAAGAAGAAGCAATAGTCATAAAATATAGAAACAATTCTGCTGCTGATGGTGAGGGCTTAAAAAGTGTACTTAAGATATTTGAAGAAAATGTACATGCTATCACGCCTTTGGTGTATGAAAAAATATTAGATTTTGCAAAGCAGGTAAGTAGCAAAGTTATCATTATGGCTATTGATGAGGCTGTAGAATATAATGCTAAAACTATAAAGTACATCACTAAAGTACTCAATAGCTGGATAAGTAAAGGCATAAAAACTGCTGAGCAGGTAAAATCCTATCAAAAACAGTGGGCTAGTAAAAAGAGTGGCAGCTCAAGCCCTAATGTGAAAAATGGTGGCTTCTGCGACTATGATCAAAGAACATATGATTTCGATCTTCTAGAAAAACAGCTATTAGGACAAGCATACTGATTAGTTTTCTTTTAATATTCTCTATAAAAAATTTAAAAGGCGGTGTTTTTATTATGGAAAAACTAGTTGAAAAGGCTAAAAATAAAGAGAGTGGAGCTACAGAAGCGATAATAGAAAAATTCAAATATCTCATATTCAAGGAATCTTCAAGGTATCACATTCCAGGTTATGAACTAGAAGATTTAGTGCAGCATGGTTACCTTTCTGTTATAAAAGCCATAGACATGTATAAGCTAGGCAGCAACAGCTTTAACGGCTACTGCATAAATTCTATAAGAATGAACTTCAAAGCCCTTCTAAAAGGACAGATAAAGCATTTTAGAGAAGTTCCAAACAATGAAATGCTAGATTTTGATACTGCAGGGCATTATGAATTTACCTTAGAGGATGAAGTAATTGCCTATGATGAAGTGAAAAAATTATATGTAGCTCTCGAAACGCTTGAGCCATTAGAGCGAAAAATGCTAGAGAGATATTATATTTTAGGAGATTCAATAGGAGAAATAGCCTGTGATAGTGATAAAAGCTACCATCAATTTGCAAGAATTAAGAAAAAAGCATTACAAAAACTCAAAGCGCTTATGTAGCTCTAGATGAGATGATTTAACTGGCAAGAAAGATGCTAAGATAGGAAGATTGTCCAAGAAGATGAGGAATAAATGAAAACCAGATTAGGTAATAGAAGTGATAATACTGGAGTGTTTGTCGATATTTGCAATGCGAAAATTAAAGGATTACGACAAGTAATAGGGAAGTAGATTAAATTGATATATTAATAAGGGGTAATTTTATATAACAAATTTAGGGGGACATGATTAGTGAAGCGGAGAACTAGAACTGAAATGAGAAAGAAAAGGAAAATGAGAACGAGAATAGTAGTAATAACGGCATTAACAGCGGTGGTAGGGTTAAGTACTAGTGCGTGGGCAATTGCAAGTAAAGCGAAAGAGCCAGTTAAAAGCGAGGTTCCTCTTTCAAGCCAAAAGAAAGTAAGAGAAGTAACGCTTACAGCATCAGTTGCTAATCCAACGAGTACAAAGGCAACAATTAGTAAGAAACAGTTGATATCTAAAGAGAAAATCGATGAACTAGTAATTGAAAAGGCTAAAAAGGACGAATTAGCCAAGGAAGCAGAGGCGCAAGCGAAAATGCTAGCAAAGCAAGAAGAGGTTGCTAGACTGGAAAAAATAGCAGTAGATAAAGCGGAAAAAGGAGAAGCAGATAAAGAAAAAGCTAGCAAATTGGCACAAGTATCTGCAAATAAAGCTAAACAAGAAGAAATTGATAGGATAGCCGCTGAGAGAGCAGATGCGCCTAAACAGGCTAGAATAGCAGAAAATTATGAAATAGCGAAAGCATCATTTGACAAAGCAGAAGAAGTAAAGGCTGCTAATTTAGCTAAAACAGAGTTGGACAGGCTTGCTAAAGTAGAAGCAGATAGAATAGCTAAAGTGAAAGCTGATAGCATAGCCAAAGTAGAAACCGATAGGATAGTAAAAGTAAAGACAGCTAGAATACCTAAAGAAGCAGAAGGTAATATAACTAAAGGGGATAGTACAACTAAAGGAGATAGTACAACTAAAGAAAAAGCGGATAAGATTGCTAAAATAGAGGCGGATAGAATAGCTAAAATAGAAGCAGCAAGACTTACTAAAATAAAAGCAGACAGGTTGGCTAAAGAAGAAGCGGCAAGACTTGCTAAAATAGAAGTGGATAGAATTGCGGCAGCGGAAGGTTCAAATCAAACAGCGCTTGAAGCTAGGATTGCAAACTATTTAAACTCTTCAACTAATGTTACCAATGTACTAAATAGGGCTGTGGCATTACATGGTGGGAATACTTCGAATAATTGCGTTTATTTCTCAAGCGAGGTAATGAGAAGAATGGGAGTACCTATTCCACTAGAAACATGTAACACAAGACAGTATTTAAGTTACCTAAATGCACGTGGATGGGAGTCTAATTGGAATATTAAAAAGCTTACACCAGGAAGTATTTGTTTTACAACTAATGATGGCGGAGGATACCCAACGCATACATTTGTATTTATGGGATGGGCTAATAGTAATTATACTTTGGCATATGTTGCAGACAACCAAGGTAGCGAGGCTCATGTACGAGATATGCGTGCAACTTATTCAACAGATAAGTTTGCCTACTTTATGCATAATTAGTCAATGAAATAAATGGACAAATAAAAGAGGAAAGAATAATTAAAATTATTCTTTCCTCTTTTATTTGATTTTAAAGCTGAAAATTATAAATACATATATCTTTAAGTAACAAGTTGAATATAATATAAAGAGGATAGTTCAACTTAGCGATAAAAAATGATGTAAATACCATTAAATTTGTTATATAATAAAAAAAGGAAACATTTTGTAAATATTATGATATACTAAATTGTAAATAAAAATAAATTAAAATGTATTAAATTGTATTAAAATGTATATTTAATAAATTATTTAATAGCATAAAATAAGTTAAAAAAAGCAAGTATACTCCAATACATATAAGTAATAAAATTAAAAAAAAATGTCATATTTGGTCGATAGATGTACTGAACTATAAAATTCAAAATTTGACGTAAAATCTTCGAAATTATATAATAAATCTGTGTAACTTTGTAGAAATTAGTAAAATAGAAATTTTAGATATTGTTATAAATGTGGGGCGAAGTAGAGCGCAGGAGTCTGTATAATATAGTAATAGGGGGGATACAAATGGAAGAATTAGAAACGGATATGAGGGAGACACAGGTAAAGATTACTAGTGAGTATGAAAAAAATGCAGGATATTTTATAATCAAAAGAATAACTGATGTTATAGGTGCTTTATGTGGGATTTTATTACTTAGTCCAGTGATGGTTGTTGTTGCTATTTGGATTAAGATAGATTCAAAGGGGCCTGTTTTTTTTGGACACAAAAGATTGGGTATGAATGGCGAATTTATAAAAGTTTATAAATTTAGAACCATGCTGCCCAACGCTGAAGAATTACTAAAGAAATTGACACCGAAACAAGAAATAGAATTTGAGAAAAGTTTTAAACTTGAAAATGACCCAAGAATAACTAAATTTGGACAATTTTTAAGGAAATCAAGTTTAGATGAATTACCTCAATTATTAAATATTTTAAAAGGCAATATGTCTATCGTTGGACCTAGACCTATAATAGAAAGAGAAATTGAGAACTATGGAATATATGGGGACAAGCTATTAAGTGTAAAGCCCGGTCTTACAGGTAATTGGCAAGCAAGTGGTAGAAGTGATACGACATATGATGAAAGAGTACAACTCGATATGAATTATATAGATTATAGGAGCGTTTGGGTGGATTTGAAAATCATTTTTAAGACTTTTGGAGCTGTGGTTAATAAACAGGGAGCAAGGTAAAACGGTAATAATAGAACCAATTAGAGAATTAAAAATAAAGTTTAGTAAGGAGAATAAATAATATGAAAACTTATTTAGTAACAGGCGGAGCTGGGTTTATAGGTGCAAATTTTGTTCATTACATGTTAAACAAATATTCAGATGTAAAAGTTATAAATTTAGATAAATTAACTTATGCAGGGAATTTAGAAAATTTAAAAGATGTAGAAAATAATACTAACTATATTTTTGTTCAAGGAGATATATGTGACAAAGAATTAGTAGAAAAATTATTTGCAGAAAATGATATTGATTATGTTGTAAATTTTGCGGCAGAATCACATGTAGATAGAAGTATAAAAGAGCCAGAAATATTTGTTAATACAAATGTTTTAGGTACAGTAAATCTTTTAAATATAACTAAGAATGCATGGGAAATACCAGGCGGATTTAAAGAAGGCAAGAAGTTTATGCAAGTATCTACGGATGAAGTATATGGATCCCTCGGCGCAACAGGATTTTTCCTTGAAACAACACCACTAGACCCACATAGTCCATATTCAGCAAGTAAAACAGGTTCAGATTTAATGGTAAAAGCTTACTTTGATACGTATAAAATGCCTGTAAATACAACTAGATGTTCAAATAATTATGGACCATATCAATTCCCAGAAAAACTAATACCATTACTAATAAACAATTGCTTAAGTCATAAAGATTTGCCAGTATACGGTGATGGAATGAATATAAGAGATTGGCTTTATGTTGAAGACCATTGCAAAGCAATAGATATGGTTATAAATGGTGGCAGGGTAGGCGAAGTTTATAATGTAGGTGGACATAACGAGCGAACTAATATGCAAATAGTTAAAACTGTTATAAGTTATTTAAATGAAAATGTAGATAGTGAAATAACAGATAAACTAATAAGTTATGTTGAAGATAGAAAAGGCCATGACAAAAGGTATGGCATAGATCCAACTAAGATAAAGGACGAGCTCGGTTGGTATCCTGAAACTACATTTGAAGTAGGAATAAAGAAGACAATAAAATGGAATTTAGACAATAAACAGTGGATGGATAATATTACAACAGGTGAGTACCAAAATTATTACAACAATATGTATGAAAAATAATTGATATAAATAATACGCTTAGGGATTAAGCTCTGATAGTTTTATACCTTATACAGAAGATATATAAAGGAGAATGGATTATGAAGATACTAATTGCAGGAGCTAATAGAGAGACAGATAGACTTACTGCTATTACTACAAATTTATTATCAAAACTTATAATTAGATTATACAAGGAGGTGTTAATAATTGATTAAATTGGTTATACATATGTTGGCATATAATCATGAAAAGTACATTGAAGAAGCAATTGACAGTATACTAATGCAGGAAGTGAACTTTGATTATAAAATAATTATTGGGGAAGATTGTTCTACTGATAATACCAGGGAAATTTTAAAAGACTATAAGCAGAGATTTCCAGATAAAATTAAATTAATCCTGCATGAAAAGAATGTTGGAGCATCATTAAACTGTTTAGAAGTATCTAAAAATTGTAATAGTGAATATATCGCATATTTAGAAGGCGATGATTTTTGGACAGATAAAACGAAATTACAAAAGTCTATAGATTTTTTAGAAAATAACAGTGATTATATCGCAACAGCCCATGATGTATCTATAATAGATGAAAATCGTAAATTATTAAGCGATACACCGTTTGGTAGCTATAAAGGTGATTTGAAAACACCTTTAGACCAATTTAAATATAATAATCTTCCTACTCTTAGTTTGGTTTTTAAAAATATATGGGGAGAGGATTATTCCGTGGTACGTAATAAACTTCTAAAGGATGTAGAAATTGTTGGCGATTATCCATTTAAGCTTTTGCTATTGACGAAAGGTAAAATTAAATATTTCAGTGAAAATATGGGGACTTACAGATGGGTAAGAGATTCGGGTTCATCATTTTCAGCTCAAACTAAAAACAATCCGAATTTATATAGAATTGATATGGTGAATTCATTAACTAATTTATTAAATATGGATACAAATTATAGTAAACTTTTTAACACAGAATTAAAAAAAATAGAATGTGAAATAATATTGAATTATATTTGTACGTTTAATATACCTAAACTCAAGGACTTTATGAAAAAATACATTCCGAAAAATAGTATTATATGTAAAGTTAAAATGTTTGTATGGATTATAAGAATATTCTTTTATGAACTACTAAAGAAAATTTTAAAATCATCCGGTTTATATAAAAAGAAATAATAGCAAGTGGAAACTGGTAGTAGTCTAAGGTAGATGTTATTTCACGATACATATTAGTAACTATTCAATTTCAAAAATAGTTTAGGAGAAAACAAATGCAAGAACAAAGTACATTAAAGAAAAAAACAATATCAGGTCTATTCTGGAGCTTTTCAGATTTAATTGCAAATCAGGGAATACAATTTATGATTTTAGTAATACTTGCAAGACTTTTAGTGCCAGAAGATTTTGGGATCATAGGCATGATAACAGTTTTTATTGCAGTATCTCAATCATTTATAGATAGTGGGTTTACTAATGCTTTAATTAGGGAGAAAGAGCCAAGCCAGGAGGATTATTCAACAGTTTTTTATTTTAATCTTGCTATGGCAGTCGTAATGTATATAGTACTATTTTTCTCCGCAGGTGGCATTAGCAGATTTTTTAAAGAACCCCAACTTATAGCTATATTAAGAGTGCTTGCAATAGTCCTTATTATTAATTCCTTTGGATTAATTCAAAGAACTATGTTAACAAAGAGTATAAATTTTAAAACCCAAACCAAAATAAGCTTAATATCATCTGTTTTATCAGGTATTATTGCGATTATTTTCGCTTATATGGGGTTTGGAGTATGGAGTCTTGTAATTAAAACTTTATCTATGCAACTTATTCAATCTTTTTTATTGTGTATTTATAATAGCTGGATACCATCATTAGTTTTTAGCGTAGAATCTTTTAAAAGGCTATTTGGATTTGGATGGAAGTTATTGGCATCTGGATTGATTGATACATTATATAATAATTTATATTTTTTAATAATAGGGAAATCATTTTCAGCAGTAGAGCTTGGTTATTATACGAATGCTCAAAAATTAAGAGATACTGCATCTCAATCGATAACATCCTCAGTACAAAAAGTGAGCTATCCTGTTCTTAGTAGTATAAAAGAAAATGAGGACAAACTAAGAGATGCTTATAAGAAGATTATAAAGACATCAGTTTTTATAACTTTTCCTTTAATGATAGGATTAGCAGCGGTTGCTAGTCCCCTTATAAGATTAATATTTGGACAAAAATGGATGAATTCTATTGTTTATTTTCAAATATTATGTTTTGCAGGAATGTTATTTCCACTTCATGCAATTAATTTAAATATCCTTCAAGTAAAAGGAAGATCTGATTTGTTTTTAAGATTAGAGATCATTAAAAAAGCAATAGGTTTAATATTAATAGTAATAGTATTATTTTTTAAATTTGGTATTAATGGATTACTTTGGGCAGCAGTTCTAAGTTCGTATATTGCCTATTTTATAAACTCCTATTATTCAGCTGAATTGCTTTCTTATTCAACTATAGAACAAATCAAGGATATAATGCCTACATTTGTTGCATCAGTGATAATGGCAATAGTTGTTTATTTCAGTGGCGCAGTGCTTCCTAATAATAATTTAGTTAAAATTATAGCTCAATTCATAATAGGGGTAGTGGCATATGTAGGTTTAAGTAAAATTGAAAGAATAGAAGAATTAAACACTGTGTATGAGTTGTTAAATTCTATTTTAAAAAAAGGTAAATAAAAAGAGCAAACATTAATTAAATCAGGATAATAAGGATGTTTTCAAAAGTATGAAAGGAGCAACAAAATGAAGGTAGGTATAATGCAACCATACTTTTTACCATACATAGGGTATTGGCAATTAATGAACGCAGTAGATAAATACGTCATATATGATGATGTTAACTTTATAAAAGGTGGATGGATAAACAGAAACAAAATTTTGATGAATGGTGAGGGTAAAATGATAAACCTTCAGATGAATGGCGCAAGCCCTAATAAGCTCATTAATGAAGTTGAGGTATTAGGAAACCCAATTCAAAACAAAAAGCTGCTTAAAACTATTGAAAGTTGTTATAAAAAAGCGCCATATTATTCAGATGCCTTTTCGGTTATTGAGAATATTATTAATCAAGACGAGAGTAATTTAGCAAAGTATTTGGAATTTTCCATAAGACAAATTTGTGAATATTTATCTATAGATACTGAGATTATTGTTTCATCAACAATAAATAAAAATAATGATTTAAAAGGTCAGGACAAAGTTATAGAAATATGCAAGGTGATTGGTGCAGATGAGTATTACAATGCGGTAGGAGGACAAGATCTATATTCTTATGATGACTTTGCAGATAGAGAGATAAAACTTAGTTTTCTGAAGACCGGGACGGTTGAATATCAGCAGTTTAATAATGAATTTGTGTCAAACTTATCAATAATAGATGTGATGATGTTTAATTCAAGATATCAGATTAAAGATATGCTTGAAACATACGAATTAATATAAGAAGGCGGTGTGGAAGCTGAAAAAAAAAGTAATTATTTTTGGCGCAACAGGTAACACTGGAGCATATTTAATAGAATATTGTATTGAAAACCTAAATTCCCAAGAATTTGAGATAATAGCTGTTGGTCGTAAACAAACAAAATTTTTTCAAAAGAGGGGAATAGAGTATTACAGTGTTGATATCACAGACTCTAGTCAGTTTAACAAGTTACCACAGAATGGTATTCATGCTGTCATCAATCTTGCTGCAGCTCTACCAGCATATATGGAAGGCTATAAGCCAGAACAGTATATGGAAACTAATATAGTTGGAGCTTTTAACGTATTAGAGTACTGCAGAAGGACTCAAGCTGATAGGATTTTATATCCACAGTCGGAAGGTGATCTTTCTGGTTACTGGGGGAAGGAAATTTTAATTAAACCGGATTTCCCGAGAAGTTTTAGTTACAAAGGCGATCATGCATTATATGTTATATCAAAAAATACCGCCGTAGATATGATAGAACATTATCATCAGACGTATAACATTAAGAGCTTCATATTCAGGTGCCCGACTATCTATGCATATACACCTAATCAATATTTCTATGTTGATGGTGAAAAAAGAGTGCTTGCTTATCGCCATTTGATGAATCAAGCAATGGCAGGTAAACAAATTGAAATGTGGGGAGAACCGACTAAAGCAAAAGATGTAGTTTATGTTAGAGATTTTTGCCAAATGCTGTGTAAAGCGATTACGGTTGATAGAGAATGTGGGTTTTATAATGTAGGTACTGGTAGGGCTGTAACTTTAAAAGAACAAATTGAAGGCGTAATTGAAGTATTTTCACCTAAGGGTAGTAAGTCCGTAATTATTCCTTGCCCAGATAAACCTAATAGTAGAGAATTTATTATGGACATAACAAATGCCAGAGAAGAGTTAGGATACATACCTCAGTATTACTATTTAGATTATCTAAAGGATTTTAAAAAGGAAATGGAACTAAATAGATTTGAGGAACTTAGGGGTTAAAAATTAACAGATTTATAAATAATATAAAGAGGTGAGTATATTGAACTCAATTCAAGTAACTCGATCCTCAATGCCAGAATTTGAGGAGTACACAGAAGAAATTAAAGACCTATGGGACAGCCACTGGCTGACTAATATGGGTACAAAACATAAACAATTAGAAGCAAAATTACTGCATTATTTAAATACTCCAAATATTACTCTTTTCACTAATGGACATCTTGCATTGGAGTGCGCAATAGCAGCATTCAATCTTAAAGGAGAAGTTATAACAACGCCTTTCACATTTGCATCTACAACTCATGCAATAGTAAGGAATGGTTTAAAGCCAGTATTTTGTGATGTGAATCCTGACGATTACACTATAGATGTGGACAAGTTGGAGAGTTTGATAACGGATAAGACATCCGCTATTATCCCAGTACATGTTTATGGAAATATTTGTAGTGTCAAGGAGATTGAAAGGATAGCAAATAAGCATAACCTAAAAGTTATTTACGATGCTGCTCACGCCTTTGGTGTAACGGCAGAGGGTGTAAGTATCGCTAACTTTGGAGATGCTTCAATGTTTAGTTTTCACGCTACAAAGGTATTCAATACTATTGAGGGTGGAGCAATAACCTTTAAGAATGATAAGTTAACTAGAATATTAAATGACTTGAAAAATTTCGGTATTACTGGACCGGAGTCTGTTGAGTATGTAGGTGGAAATGCTAAAATGAATGAATTCCAAGCCTCAATGGGTATTTGCAACCTTCGTCATGTTGATGGCGAGATAAAAAATCGAAAAGCTGTGGTAGAAAGATATATTGAAAGATTAGGGAGTATTGATGGAATTAAGGTATGTAAACCTCAAATAGGGGTGAAGAGCAACTATGCTTACTTCCCTGTAGTATTTGATGAGTATAAGCTAAGTCGTGATGAAGTGATTGAGAAGCTGAAAGCAGAGAATATCTTTGCTCGTAAATATTTCTATCCCCTCACGAATAGTTTTGAATGCTACAAAGGTAGATTTGATGTTGAAAAGACACCAGTTGCAAACTACATAGCAGATAGGGTGCTTACATTGCCACTTTATGCTGATTTAAGTTTAGATGATGTCGATAGGATTTGTGACATTATTCTTAATAGATAATTTGATTTTATGTTATAAACGCAGTTAAAATGATACTCTTAGGGATTGAACTCTGAGAGTTTTATTTTAAGCTCAGATCGCAAGAGATAATGGAGTTATTGTTTTAATTATGAAAAAATAACTAGATATAAAGGAGAATGAATTATGAAGATATTAATTACAGGAGCTAATGGTCAGCTCGGTCGCGAACTCACTAACCAATATAAAGGGAAAAAAGGCATTGATTTAATACTTACGGATGTATCAGATTTAGATATAGCAAACGTAGATCAAGTATATAGTGTTGTAAATAAAAATAAACCAGATGTGATTATTAACTGTGCTGCACTTACGGCTGTTGATAAATGTGAGACTGAAATAGATATGGCATATAGGATAAATACAATAGGACCTAAAAACTTAGCAGCGGCTGCAAATGAAATTGGAGCCGAAATTGTTCAAGTATCAACAGACTATGTTTTTGCTGGCGATGTAAATCAATCACTAACAGAGTTTGATCCCGTAAATCCACAAACTATCTATGGAAAGACAAAGCTTGAGGGAGAAATATTAGTTAAGAATCACAATCCTAAGCATTATATAATTAGAACTGCATGGCTTTACGGAGATGGAAATAATTTTGTAAAGACTATGATAAATTTAAGCAAAACTAATAAGACATTAAAAGTAGTTAATGACCAAAGAGGAACTCCTACAAGTACAGTTGATTTAGCTAGAGTTATAATAAAACTCGTAGAAGATAAGAATTATGGACTTTTTCATGGCACATGTAAAGGTGAATGTACCTGGTATGAATTCACTAAAGAAATATTTAGACTTAAAGGAATTGATACAGAAGTTTTGCCTTGTACAACTGATGAATTTAAAAGACCAGCGAAAAGGCCTGAATATTCAGTGCTTAGAAATTATATGTTGGAATTGACTACTGGGGATATAACTAGGACTTGGCAGGAAGCGATTAGTGAGTATTTAAAATAATTAAAAGCAGGAGTAGATAATACACCTGCTTTTTCATTTTATGGTATATATTAGGTTGCAAATGGCTTAGGAAAAGAGCATGAAAAACTTGGAAATATTAAAAAAAAATATTAACTTTTCATAAATATTATGGTATACTCGAATACGGAGTGGGAATAAATATAAATTGTATTAAAATGCATTAAATTGTATTAAAAGGGAATTAATGACATGGCGTAAATTAATTAAAATAGTAACATATTGCTCCATTTAGATATGGAATACATAGATAAAAGAAGTTTTTTGATGGATATAAAAATTACTTTAAAAACAGTTTTTGTAGTATTTAAAAAGAAGGGGCAATATAAAGTTTTATTGTCTCATTAAAATATCAAAAGATAAATGAGGGACAGCGTATGGATTTGTCAATAGTTATAGTAAGTTATAATACGGTAGATTTATTAAGGGATTGTTTAAGTTCCGTAATTCAGAATACTGAAAACATAGAATATGAAATATGGGTAGTAGACAACCAATCAAAAGATGGTAGTGCTACGATGGTAGAAAGTGAATTTCCACAAGTAAAGCTCATACGTAACAGCATTAATGGTGGCTTTTCACAGGCTAATAATTTAGCCATAAGACAATGCAGGTCGAGCAAGTATGTTCTAATTTTAAATCCTGATACTATTGTACCAAAAGGTACATTAGTGGAATGCGTTGATTTTATGGAAAAGGATAAAGAGATTGGATGCCTTGGATGTAAAGTGGTAAAAGTTAATGGCACTTTAGATAAGGCATGCAAAAGAGGATTCCCGTCTCCATGGAACTCTTTATGCTATCTTATGAAGCTAGACAAGCTATTTCCAAATAATAAAAAATTTGGAGGATATAATGCTACATTTATACATGAGGATGAAGAAAGCGAAATTGATTCTTTAGTTGGAGCGTTTATGATGCTACGCAAGGAAGCCATTGAGCAGGTTGGGCTTCTTGATGAAACCTTTTTTATGTATGGAGAGGACATTGATTGGTGTTATAGAATAAAACAAGCAGGGTGGAAAAACTATTATCATCCTAAGGTAAGAATAGTTCATTATAAAGGTGAAAGCAGTAAGAAGCAAAGCACAAGAATGATAGGCGAATTTCACAAATCAATGTTTATATTCTATAATAAACATTATAAAAATAAATACAATACAATTGTAAATTTACTAACATATTTGGGTATCTACTCAAAATGGGGATTAAGTTTAACAATGAATGCTATTAAAAAGGAAAAAAAGGTTTTCTAGGATTATAATTAAAATTTAGGAGGAACAAAGATGAAAGGAATAATATTAGCTGGAGGTTCTGGAACTAGGCTTTACCCTATAACTAAAGCTGTGTCTAAACAGATATTACCTATATATGACAAACCAATGATATATTACCCATTATCAGTGTTAATGCTAACAGGAATTAAGGATATATTAATTATATCAACACCAAGAGATACAAGTACTTTTGAAATTTTACTTGGGGATGGAAGTCAATTAGGACTTAATATACAATATGCAGTGCAAGAAGAACCAAAAGGACTTGCTGATGCGTTTATAATTGGAGAAGAATTTATAGGTGATGATAGAGTTGCATTAGTACTTGGCGATAATATTTTTCATGGATATGGATTTAGTGAAAGATTAGAAAAAGCTGCCTCAAGAGAAGTAGGTGCAACTATATTCGGATACCATGTTAGTAATCCAATAGAATTTGGTGTAGTAGAATTCGATAAAGATAATAATGTAGTATCTATAGAAGAGAAACCTAAAAATCCAAAATCAAATTATGCAGTTCCAGGACTGTATTTTTATGATAATGATGTAGTGGAAATAGCGAAAAATGTTAAACCATCTGCTAGAGGCGAAATAGAAATTACAGCGGTAAATAATGAATATCTAAGACGTGGCAAACTAAAGGTTGAGCTATTTGGACGTGGAATGGCATGGCTTGATACTGGAACTCATAGAGGACTACTTGAAGCTTCTAATTTTGTTGAGGCTATTCAAACAAGGCAAGGGCTGTATGTTGCTTGTTTAGAAGAAATTGCTTATAGAAAAGGATTTATAGATAGGCAACAATTGATAAAGCTTGCAGAACCGTTATTCAAAGTAGAATATGGTAGATATTTATTAAATATAGCTGATGAATATAAGGACGTGTATAAAGAAGCAGCAGCTTCAATAGAATAAAAGATTAATAAGAAAGTATAGGTGATATTTATGGGACAATTTACATTTACTAAAACAGGAATAGAAGGTTTATATGTTATACAGCCAAAGGTGTTCGGTGATAACAGAGGATACTTTATGGAAACTTATAATTATGAGGAATTTAAAGCAGCAGGACTTGACATGGTGTTTGTACAAGACAATCAATCTATGTCTACAAAAGGAGTGCTCAGAGGGTTACATTTCCAAACTAAGCATACTCAAGGAAAACTTGTTAGAGTAATAAAAGGTGAAGTTTTTGATGTAGCTGTGGATTTAAGAAAAGGATCAGAGACTTTTGGTAAATGGTATGGTGTATTATTAACTGAAGAAAATAAAAAACAATTTTACGTGCCAGAAGGGTTTGCACATGGATTTTTAGTTACATCTGATGAAGCAGAATTTGTATATAAATGTACTGATTTTTATCATCCGGAATTTGATTGTGGCATGTTATGGAACGATCCAGATATTAATATAGAATGGCCATTAGATGGAATAGATGAAGTACTTTTATCAGAAAAAGATAAGGTTCAAAAACAATTAAGAGAGTTAGATATACAATTCGTTTATAAAATTAAAGAATAGCTTGATACTAAATTTATTAGATATTAGATTACGTTGAGGAAGAGGATTAGTTGTATGAAGGATACCGTAAGTGTAGTTGTGATAAACTGGAACAATAAATCATACATAAAAAGATGTATAGATTCAATAATCCGGCAAACATTCAAAAATATTGAGTTGATTTTTATAGATAATAATTCAAGTGATGATTCATATGAATATTTTTGCAAAGAATACCCAAATGAAAATTTTATTAAGGTTAATAATGATAAGAATTTGGGATATTCGGGAGCTGCAAATCAAGGGATTAATATGGCACATGGAGAATATGTTATGATAATTAATCCTGATATTGTGATGGAGTCAGATTTCGTTGAGAAGCTTTATATATTCACAGTAAGAGATGAAGAAATTGCTGCAGTGTCAGGAAAATTATTAAAGTATGATTTTAAGAATGATAAAAAATTGAATTACATAGATAGCGCTGGGATAGAAATGTTTCGTAGTAGGAGATGCATTGATAGAGGGCAAAATCAAGAGGATATTGGTCAATATGACACCACAGAACAGATTTTTGGAGTTTGTGGTGCAGCTCCCTTTTATAGGAAATCAGCTTTGGAAAAAGTTAGGATAGAAAATGAATATTTTGATGAAGACTTTTTTGCATATAAAGAAGATATAGATTTATCATGGAGATTTAACTTAGCGGGACTCAAGTGTATGTATTATCCAAAAGCAATAGCATACCATGGAAGAGGTTTCGGAAAAGGTGAAAATGGAATTAAAAATTATATTAATGCTAGAAAAAAACAATCTAAATTTATTAGAGGATTATCTTTCAGAAATCAATATCTAATGATTTTAAAAAATGAAACAAAACAAACATTTAAAAGAGATAAGTGGCAAATAATCAAGAATTTTATAAAATTTTTAATGTTCTCTTTAATATTTGAACCTTTCAATTTGAAATCAATTAAAGAGATATTGAGTTTGAAAAATAAGATGAAATTAAAGCATAAGGCTTTTGAAGATAAAGTTACTATGCAATGTGATTTTATCGATTTAATAAAAAGTTGACGATAGGATATGGTATATATGAGAACTAATACAAATGTATGTGCAGTAGTTATAACTTATAACATTGGCAAGGATATATATAAATGCGTAGATGCTATAAAAGGACAGGTTGATAAAGTAGTAATAATTGATAATGGATCTAATAGAGATACTATAAATGAATTGGCTAAATTAGATGAAAATGATTATATTAAAATCATTTATAATAACGAAAACTACGGTATTGCAAAAGCTTTGAATTATGGAGTTAAATTTGCATTATCAGAAGGGTATGAGTGGATTTTCACTTTAGATCACGATAGTGTGGCTACTGAAAATATGATTGAAAATATGATTTGTGTATATGAAAACTTATCAGAAAATGAAAGAGATAAGGTGGCTATAATTGCTCCAACTTATGTTGATAAGAGTGAAACTGAAACTGTAAATTTCAAGTGCGAAAAGTATAGTTTTGATATAGATAACTTAAAAAATGTTATTGTTGAAATGACTTCAGGAAATTTGGTTAAAGCTTCAATATTTAATAAAATAGGATTTTTTAATGAAAAATTATTTATAGATTTTGTAGATCATGAATTTTGTCTAAGGATTAAGAGAAAAAATTATAATATATTAAAGGTATCTAATATCATTTTATTACATAGCTTAGGCGATTCTGTTAATAAGAGTTTTCTTGGCAAAAAAATAATTGTTACAAATCATTCTGTTATACGAAGATATTATATAACACGTAATAGATTTTATTGTTGGAAAGAATTTAAAAGTGATTTCCCAACGTGGGTAAGAGAGGACAAACTTCGTTTTATTAATGAGATAATAAAAATACAATTGCATGAGAAAAATAAATTATCAAAATATAAGATGATTATAAAAGGAGTATTGGATTATAGAAGAAATATCTATAATCAAATTAAAATAGACTAATAAGGTAGGTTAAGTTATGTTAAAAAAAATTAATTTGAATATAAACGACATTTTGTTATATGTCATGTTTACAGAAATAATACTCGGCGGGCTTGGAAGATTATTTGGCTTACCAATAAGGATGGTTTTATTTGGTATTGGTCTTCTAGTGGCAATGTTATATTATTATAAAAATAAAATAAAGTTTAGCAATCGATCTAAATTTTACATGGCAGCTATTTTTTGTTTTATTATTTATGGCGCTATTATTGGTATTGTAAATGGTAATAATTTAAAAGATATAATTTCAAATTTAAACGTGTTTATATCAATATTGTATGTGTTTATTTTTGTAGTGTTTATAAATGGAGACAAGAAAAGGATAATTAATTTAATTAATTTATTTATAATCTACAATGTTGTTGTTGCACTACTTGTATTTATAGCTTTCTTATGGAGTCATAATGTAATTGGGCTAGGAATAAACCCTGTAACATACTTGGAAAAGTTTGAAAAAATAACTCATTATGGGTTAATTACAGGACTGTTATATTCAAATGAATATGCTAGAGTGTATATTGCAAATGGGATACTAATGCAAGTGGCTTTAGCTTTGTGTTTAATTAAATTAGCGTATATTAACAAGAAGGATATAAAAGATATAAAAGATATAAAAGATATAATAGTTAAAAGCGTATATATTTTAATTTTGCTTATAGGTATACTTGCTACAGGTACAAGAGGGTACTGGGTGGGGACATTTGTAGTGGTAATTTTAACTCCTTTTTTTATACAAATAGCTAATAAAAAGCGGTTTCTTTTGAATATTGTTATAATCTGCTTATGCGTATCTTTAGGATATGTAGCATTAAAGCATAATGGGAATAGTATTCTTAATGAAATTGTTGGAAGAGTTCAGTCAACAACGCAATTTAATCAAAAGGAACCTTCGAATAATATTAGGAGCATTCAGACTAAGTACTTAATAAACGGTATCAAAAAACATGTCGTAATAGGGTCAGGATTTGGTGCTGAAATAAATGCATATGAGGTAGAAACAGGGAGAAGTGGATTGAATTTTGAACTATATTATCTTGAATTATGGTATAAAACTGGATTAATAGGTATATTATTTTTGGGGTTCGGATTTATTCATATAATTTATAATACTTATAAAATTATCAGAAGTAATAATGTAATAATTGAGCAATGTATACTAAAAGGGTGGGGAATAGGTTTAATATCTGTAGTGGTAGCAAGTACAACTAATCCATACTTTGCAGGAGCCCACGGCTTTTTTATTCCTGTATTCTTAATAATTTTAATGGAGTTATTTGAAAAAAAATCTGTTGTAGAGTAAAGCTTTTAGATTTTTGGGTTTTTTATGTTTTCTTAATTAATATGGTATTAAATATATTACAATAAGAAGTATTATGGTAAAAATATCTCATAGCAGTATTATTTAATTATGATATGTTTTTATGATGATAGATTTCTTAAAAAAATTTAAATGTTGGATATGCATTAAATTGTTAGAAAGGAAGCGAGAACATATGAAGAAAAGCACTAGGCTTGCTATAGTAATTAATATGTTAGTAATTTTTATTTTACCTTTATTTAATGTCCAAGCATTAGCATTAGCACAAGAACATCCAAGTACAGCAACAGAGAATAAGATTTGTCTAGATTTTCCTAGTTCACCTAAAGTTTATGGAGATAAAGGGTTAAAGGTTGCAGGGTTCGCACTAAGTCCTAAAGGTGTAAAAGAAGTGAAAATATACGTGGATGATAAAGCTATAGGAACTGCAACTTATGGATTGGAAAGACCAGATGTGGATAGCGCATTCCAAGGATACCCTGATGGCAGTAAATCTGGATTTAACTATGATATTGAAAATACAAATTTAGATTATGGTGTACATAAGATATTAGTTGAAGCTATAGGACTTGATGGATCAAAATTTAAAGAAATTAGGAATATTGAAAAAGTACATCAATTGCCTAAAATGATTGTAGACAAGCCTCTAGATCAAAAAGTGGTAAACAGCGATGAGGAAATTATAAGTGGATGGGCAATTAATCAAAATGGTATGAAAGAAGTACAAATATATTTAAATAATCAATTTTTAAGTAAAGCTAATTATAATTTAGATAGATCGGATGTAGCAGATGCTTATCCTAATTATCCAGATGGAAATAAAGTTGGGTTTTCGTATAAGCTAGATACTAGTCTTATAAAGACTTCTACAGCGACAGTTACCATAAAAGCTGTAGGGAACAATGGAGATATACAGGAAAGCAATATTATTTTAAAGAAAGAATCTATGAGTTATATTGATGATCCAACCTTAAGCAGGTATGTAAATGGAAGAGACTTGAAGATTGCTGGCTGGGCATTAAACCCCTCAGGCGTTAATCAGGTAAAAATTTATGTGAATGATGTCGAGTGTGGAAATGCTGATTATGGATTAATTAGAGAAGATGTAAAGGATGCTTACCCCTACTATAATAATGCTTCAAAATCAGGATTTGATTATACTATTAATGCTAATAAATTAGCTGTAGGTAGAAATGTTTTAAAGGTAGTTACTGTAGGAAATGATAAAAGTAGTATTGAGAGTCAAATGGTAGTGGAAGTTTATAAAGGTGACAATACATTATTTATTGACACTCCTTTAAATAACCAAAAATTTGAAAAAGAAATTCTAATTGATGGATGGGCACTTAACACTTCAAAGATAAAAGAAGTTAATATGTATTTGGATAACAAATTTATAGGTAGTGCTGTCTATGGAATTGATAGATCAGATGTAAATAAGGCATTTCCAGGATATCCTAGTGGTGACTTTAGTGGATTTACATATAAAATCCCTCTAAATAACACGCCTCCAGGAAATTATGATTTAAGGGTAGAGGCAGTAGCCGCAGATGGAACAAAAAAAACTATAGATAATAAGATAATAGTGGAGAAGAAAAAACCTATAGGCTATATTGATTCTCCATCCTATAGTAATATAGCAAAGATAAACACCATTGATGTTAAAGGCTGGGCTTTAAATGCAGAGGGAGTAAGAGATGTTAAGGTTTATGTGGATGGCCAATTAAAAGGTATGGCACAGTGTGGATTAACAAGAGATGATGTTAATGGAGCATTCCCAGGGTATATAAACGGGGGTAAATCTGGATTTCAATATGCATTAAACACAAATGAAATTTTGTTAGGGCAGCATTTATTGCGGATAGAGATTATTGGGAATGATAGTAGTTCACAGGTTATATCTAAGCAATTAAATATTGTTGGTTCAGAACCTAGAGTTTTTTTAAATGAAATTGGTAGTCTTACAAAAGATAAACAATTAGTTATAGGTGGTTGGGCTTTAAATAAGTCTAGTATGAAGGAAGTTGATGTTTACATTGATGGAGTTTATAAAGGAAAGGCAGATTATGGCCTAAATAGACCGGATGTGAACTCAGCATATAATGGATATCCTAATGGAGAAAAAAGTGGATTTAACTTTGTTAGTTCATTATCTGATTTATCAATTGGCAAGCATTCAGTTAAAGTTACTTCAGTTGGGAATGATTTAAGTGAGGCATCTGTTGAAAGAAGCTTTGACCTCCAAAAATTAAACCCAAATGTAAATATAGATACTGATTTTTCGGATTATGATAATTTAACTGAAAGAAAAGAGCTAAACATACGGGGATGGGCATTGAATGATTCCAAAGTAAAACAAGTTGACATTTATTTAGATGGCCAATTAAAAGGAAGTGTTCAAGCTGATGTATTAAGATCGGATGTTCAAGCTGCCTATCCCAAATATCCATATTCGATTAACTCAGGGTTTGCATATAAACTAGGCATAGATGATATAGGATTTGGAACTCATACAATCGGGGTATACGCTAAGGGTTATGACAATACTATTGCTTATAAAAGTATACACTTTAAGATACAAGCAACTATTGTTATAGATCCAGGGCATAATTTTGGTGGAGATGATGGATCCTACTCAACTTTTGGTGGGGTTACCTATGTGGAAAGAAATTTAAATATGCAATTAGCACTTAAATTAAAAAATAAGTTAGTACAGTATGGGTTTAATGTAATAATGACAAGAAATGAAAATGATAAATTTTATGATAATGAAACTTCTAGTCTGAAAAAAAGAGTTGATATTGCAAATAATGCTAAGGCAGATTTATTTCTTAGTATTCACCATGATTTCGCATATACCCCAGAGTCCAGTGGTATAACTACACATTATAGTACCTATAGACCCAATCTAGACAAAAGTGGTATAGTAACGAAAAACGGTATAAATTATGATACAACTCCAACTTTAGCAGCATTGAAAAGTGCTGATCTAGCTCAGCGATTAATAGATGCCTTAGCTAATTTAGGTTATAATAACAGAGGAAAAAGTGACCATAATTTGTATGTTACTCAAAATACAAATATGCCTTCTATTTTGGTTGAATGTGGATTTATAAGTAACTTACAAGAGGCAGCTAAAACTGCGAATAATGCAGAGCAAGATGCTTTTGCGAGTAAAATGGCTGAAGTAGTTTATAATTATTTCAAGTAGGTTATAAAAGGTGTTTTATATTAATATTGGAGCATTGCAGGTGATGATTTAATAAAGAGCTTGGCGAAAGCCAGCAAAGGAAACTGCTGAAATATATTTCAGCAGTTTTTTCGTCGTTAATTTAATTTATGGATATTTTGTAAAATATTGATTTAAAAGTGATTTTAAAGTATAATTATGGTGGAATATATAATTTATTGTATTTACAATTATTAAAGGGGATAGATTATTGAATAAAATACGCGAACGTTTTAAATCAAAAGAAGTGAGATTAATTGCAATATTTTTAACTATTGTGATTGGGGTTATCTTTATTATTTCAATATATAATAAGCATCAAAGTGATATAAAAGGGCAGATGGTTATTATTCAACAAAAAAAAGCTGATGGAAAAATTGTAAATAAAAAACAAGAAGAATTGAATAAGGAGGTTGAAGAAAAAAAAATAAAGGAACAGAAAGTTTCGAAAAATCAAAAAAAAATAGAAGAGCAGAAAGTTCCGGAAGAACAAAAAAAGTTGAAAGAACAGAGGCTTTTGGAAAATCAAAAAAAAATAGAGGAACAAAAAAAAGCTGACAAAGCAGAAGTTGGAAAAGAGGCTAATAATATTAACGAAAACATTAAAAAGAATGAATTTACAAAGGAAAAAGCGATTGAAATAGTAAGCAAAATCGTAATTAACAAAAACCAAAAGGTAAAGGTTGGATATGACCATACGCAAAAGAAAGGTGGAAAAGATTACTATGTTCTTCGAGTATACGATGATATGAGTGATCACATAAGTACATTGGGATGGTATTATGTTCAAGTTGACACCGGTAAAGCGTTTGAATGGGATCTGATAGAAGATACATTAACACCGATAAATTAAATGAAAATGAATGAAAAAAATTTTTAATATAATTATTTTGATAAGGGCGGGTGAAATATAAATTGAGAAAGCGAAATATTCAAAAAACGTTATTGTTTATGGCTATGACTTTGTTTGTATTGTATACAAATAAAAGTAATACGGTAATGGCTACTACCCTTTTACCATCGAGAGTATATGTTGAGACACCTAGCGAGGCTCAATCAATTAGTGGGGAAAGTTTTAATATCAAAGGGTGGTCATTGAATGCTACTGGTATAAGAGAAATAAAAATATATATAGACAATGTATATACTGCTAATGCAACTTATGAATTAGACAGGAGTGACGTAAATGCTGCATTCCCAGGTTATCCTAATGGAGATAAAAGTGGATATAGCTATAACTTAGATACAAAGTCTATATCACCAGGGACGCATAATCTTTCCGTTGTATCAATTGGTAAGGACGGAAGTGAAGATAAAATTGATAGATCTATAATTATCAACAAAAAAGACCCTATGATGCATGTAGATACTCCAATTGACAACTTTTCAACTACTCAAAAAGATATACATATTGAAGGCTGGGCATTAAATGATTCCGGAATTAAAGAAATACAATATTACCTAAATGATAATTTAGTAGGCACTTCCTTTGAGGGTGT
This sequence comes from Clostridium sp. CM028, assembly GCF_030585565.1. NCBI lineage: Bacteria > Bacillati > Bacillota > Clostridia > Eubacteriales > Clostridiaceae > Clostridium > Clostridium sp. CM028. The sequence goes on from NZ_CP077766.1 coordinate 2,881,317, forward strand.
TGAAAGAAGCGATGTAAATGCTGCATATCCAGGATATTTAAATGGAGGCAATAGTGGATTTTCTTTTTCTTTTAATGCATTAAAATTGCTGGCAATAGGAACACAAAATGCGAATTTAAAAATTATTGCAATTGGCAAAGATGGTACAAGCTTAACCATAAACCAAAATTTAATTTTAAAAAAATTACCTGAAAGATTATGTGTTGATACACCTTCAAATAATGATATTATCAAAAATAATATTAATATAGTTGGGTGGGCTTTAAATGCCTCAGGAGTAAAAGCAGTAAATATATATTTAGATAATATTTTTAAGGGTAAAGCAGCATATGGAAGTTCAAGAGGAGATGTTAATGCAGCCTTCCCTGGATATACAGGAGGAGATAAATCAGGTTTAAACTTTAATCTAGATACTTCAAAAACTACACCCGGTAATCATACTATAAGAGTGGAGATGGTGGGGGATGATGGAAGGATAATCAATCAAAACATTGGTATTAATGTATATGGAATGATTGAATACCATAGCTATAATACATCTTTAGATAAAATGGTTAGTATCCAGCTTGCGTCTGGTGCGGTTTATAACAACACAACAACTTGGACATGGGATCCAGCAAATGCCAGTATGATAAAGGAATATGTTGATCCATCAAATATTATTGATGATGGATATAGAAAATATGAATTATTAAAATTAAGTTATAATGACGGTGCTTCAATTACCGACTTAAACAATGTTTTAAAGGGAAAAGGAGTATTAAGCGACAAAGGGCAAATGTTTTTAAACTCAGCAAAAACTAACAATATTAATCCGATTTACCTAATATCTCATGCTATATTGGAAACAGGAAATGGAACCTCAGCTTTAGCAACTGGTATATTAGTAACTTCTGTTGATGGGAAAGCTGTTACTCCAAGGGTATCCTATAACTTATTTGGAATTGGAGCTTATGACTCGAATGCGAATAAGTACGGGTCAGAATATGCTTATAAGCAAGGTTGGTTTACTCAAGAACAAGCTATAAATGGAGGTGCTTATTTTATATCGGAGGGTTATATAAATAATGCCAGTACAAATCAAAATACTTTATATAAAATGAGATGGAATCCTGCAAGTCCTGGAACTCACCAATATGCTACAGATGTTAAATGGGCATATAATCAAATATCTAATATAAAAAAATTAACAGAGCTTTGTCCTAATAGCCTAATATATTTTGATATTCCGGTTTATAAATAGCGGATTTATAGGGAAAGAACTTGAGCTGAAAAGTTTGATAAATTAATTTGTAATTAGTATAAAAATATCATGCGGATATGGGCAAAATATAGTAAAATAGTAAATATTATAGTATAATTACGTTGTGGATATTTTATAACTACAAATTAATTGCAGGATAAAATGATTATACATAGCATTTAGATAAATATTGCATACGACAAGAAAAGGGGATATAATAATCAGAGTACTATATGTGGAAAATTAGAGAATAGAAAAATATAAAAAATTAGTATTTTCAGAATGATTATGCAACATATGATGGAAGGGGAAAATATGAGTAAAAAGAGAAAATCAACAAAGATTATTTTAAGTTTATTTATTATTGGTGTGTTAATTTTTGGGGGAGCTTTTGGTTACACTTTTTATGAACTCGGTAAAATAAACACTGTAAAAATATCGAAAACCGATGAGGCTCTAGGTATTAAGACTGATGCATCGCCTCAAGCAGAAAAAGATAACGGAATCACAAACATTGCTTTCTTCGGTTTAGATAGAAGAACTGCGAAGGAACCAGCTCGTTCGGATTCTATAATGGTACTTTCAGTGGATACAAAAAACAAGAAAATAAAAATGTCCTCTATTATGAGGGATACATATGTAGCAGTAAAAGGGCATGATGAAACAAAGATTACCCATGCATATGCTTACGGTGGACCACAGCTTGCCATAAGAACGCTTAATGAGAATTTTGATTTAAATATTAGAAATTATGTTTCCGTTGATTTTTTTAATCTCGAAAAGATAATAGATAGTATTGATGGAGTAACTATAGATATTGCTCAAGATGAAATTGATTTAATAAATGGTTATATGAATGAAACAGCTGGAATTGAAGGAAAATCAATAACTAGAATTACAAGGTCAGGACCGCAGACTTTAAATGGACTTCAAGCTGTTGCATACTCACGAATACGTTATACTTCTGGAGGAGATTTTAAGAGAACTGAAAGACAAAGAACTGTATTAACAGGTATGCTCACAAAGATTGAGTCACTGGGGGCAACTGAATTCCCATCTGTTGTTTCTAAACTTCTACCTCTTACTGAGACAAGCATGAGTAGTATGGATGTAATGGCCCTTGGGACAAAAGTGATTGCGTCTAAGACAACTGCTTTAGAGCAGGAGAGATTTCCAGTGGATGGCTACTGTGAGGGAAAAACAATAGGCGGAGTTTGGTATTTGAAGGCTGACCTTAAGGCTACTGCAGATCAAATTCATAGATTTATTTACGAAAATGTAAAGCCTGTGTCTAAAGCACCACTCTTTTAGAGTAGTTAAATATTAGTTAGCAAAAGATAAGGAAAACTACTGAAATATATTTCGGTAGTTTTCTTCGTAATATAAGATAAAACAATAAAAGTAAAGGATTAGGAGGCTGGGTATGGTTGAAATGTTAAAAGTTATGGTTTCAATAGTTAATGAATTACATGATCTAATTGAAAATTTTTCTTCGGGTTTTAATACGCAACTTGATGATAAGCAGCTTCATTTTATCGTCATAGCCATAATTGGTATGCTTATTTATTTTGTAGTTAATATGGCATTTAAGGCTATGGCGAAATATAGCATTTCTATTTTATCTTTTATATATACATTTACTGTACTTTTGGTTATTGTTTTTGCTATCGAACTGGAGCAGAAGCTTACCAATCGCGGCCAAATGGAATTTGCTGATATAGTGGCAGGAGTGTGGGGATTCATAGCAGTTTTTGCTGTTTATATTATTATATATAATTTGATTTCTTTTATTAAAAAGAGTATAAAAAAAATACATACTGGGAAACATATAGAAAGATAATATATCCCCCTAAGATAATTATCTTTTTAACATAAAGATGCCACTCAAATAGTGAGTGGCATCTTTTGTCATATAAAAAATCTTAATTTATTAGATTGTGATTTCAGATATTACTAACTCAAGGATATCTAAAGCATCATCAAGTTCCGCTTTTGTTATATTAAGTGGAGGAAGTAATCTTATTACATTATCTCCAGCTGAAATAACAAGAAGGCCTTTGTCAAAACACAATTTACAAAACTCCTTTGTGTCAGTTTTTAGTTTTATACCAATTAATAGACCCATACCGCGTATTTCATCTATTATCTCATATTTTGCTTTGATATTTAATAACCTGTCCAATAAATAAAAACTCTTCTCGTCGATTTCATCTATAATTCCACCAGCTACGAGTTCTTTTAAAACTGCGAGAGCAACTGCACATCCAAGAGGATTTCCACCAAAAGTGCTCCCATGGTCACCGGGTACAAAAGCAGCAGAAGCTTTTACATTGGTAATAGTTGCGCCTATTGGGAATCCGCCGCCAAGAGCTTTTGCGATGCAGATTACATCAGGGATAACAGAGAATTTCTTATAGGCGAATAGACTTCCGAGGCGTCCCACTCCACATTGAACTTCATCAAAAATTAGTAGAGCATTGTATTTGTCACAAAGAGTTCTTGCTTCTTCTAAAAACTCTTTGTTTGCTGAAACAACTCCGCCTTCTCCTTGAATGGGTTCTATTATTATGCCACATACTTTTTCGTCGAAATTCTTTTTTAAATCGTAAGTGTCATTAAAATTTACTTTACGTACACCGTCCATTAAAGGTCTAAAATCCTCTTGATATTTCTCCTGACCTGTGACAGAAAGAGCACCTATAGTTCTACCATGAAAAGAATTACCCATATATAAAAGTACATTTTTATCTTTTGTACCTGTTAATTTCCCGTATTTTCTTGATATCTTTAATGCAGTCTCCACAGCCTCAGTACCACTGTTACAAAAGAATACCTTGCTATGATCACAGTTATCTATTAACTTTGTTGCAAGCAGCGCGAGGGGAGTATTCCAAAAGTAATTTGATATATGAATAAGTTTACTGCTTTGCTCAGTTATAGCGTTTATTATAGCGGGATGGCTATGCCCAAGGCAATTTACTGCAACTCCTGAGAGAAAATCTATATATTCACGTCCATTTGTATCATAAATCTTGCATCCAAGCCCTTTTTCAAAAGTAACATCATATCTTCCGTAAGTGTCCATTATACAATTTTCTATCATTTATTTACTCCTTCGCTGTTATAATTTTAGTTCCACAATTCTTGATTACATTTAGTAATAAACTGTGTTTTTTTCTTCCATCTACCAGATGAACATTTTTAGTGCCTTTATTAATAGCAGTAACGCAGCATTCCAGTTTTGGAATCATACCGCCAAAGACAATACCCTTATCTATAAAATTTTTAGTTTCAGCTACTGTGATTGATGATAAAAGCGTTGATGGGTCTTTTATATCTGTATATACACCATCTATATCTGTCATTATTAATAACTTTTCAGCTTTTAGCACACCACTTATAAAGGCTGCAGCATAATCTGCATTTATATTGTAACTATGTCCGTCCTCTCCTATGCCTACAGGAGAAATAACTGGGATATAGTTATTTTTAATTAAAGTGTGTAATAACTGCGAATTAATATTAACAACTTCTCCAACGTAACCTATATCAAACTTTTGGTTACCTTTATAAACAAACTTCTTTTTAGCCTCTATTAGATTACTATCTTTACCGCTTATACCTATGGCATTTAGTCCTCTTGTACTTAATATAGAAGATAGTCTTTTGTTAATATTTCCTGATAGGACCATCTCTACAACTTCCATAGTAACGCTGTTTGTAACTCTTAATCCTTTTATAAATTTATGCTCTCCACCGGTTTTTTCAATCCATTTATTAATTTCAGCACCACCACCATGCACTATAATCACTTTAATACCGACCCTTGTCATAAGCACTACATCTTCTACAAAGGCTAACTTAGCGGCTTTGTTACTCATTATACTTCCGCCATATTTTATAACGAAGGTCTTTCCCTCATACTTATTAATTTGTAAAAATTCTTTTATATTTAAGTGATTATCGGTTATATCCATTCTGGCCTCCAACTTTAATATGTAATTTCCATTAAATTTTATGAACTTTGCAACTTTTGAATAATTATACACCAATTTGAATAAGTATTCAATAAAATATTGATTTTTTTATAAGGTTATTGTATAATCACTTTTAACATTAAATTTAATTAAGAGGTGGTTATTATGATAAAGGCTGGAATAATGGGGGCCACTGGCTATGCCGGTGAACAATTAACATGGCTTTTGTACAAGCATCCAGAGGTTAATGTAGAATTTTATTCTTCTCATAATTATGCAGAGGTGGGCTATAGTGACATCTATAATAACTTCTATAGTTATATAGATGACATTTGCGTTGATATGGAAACAGCTATAAGTAAATTATCAAATATAAATGTTCTCTTCATTGCGTTGCCACAGGGCAAGGCCTTTAAAATAGCTGAAAAAGCATTGTCGCTTGGGGTAAAAGTGATAGATTTAGGTGCTGATTTCAGACTGAAATCTAAGGAAGTATATGAGCAGTGGTATGGCGTTAAACATGAAAGTGAAGGCCTTTTAGCAAGTGCTGTTTATGGCTTAACTGAATCAAACAGAGAAGCTATAAAAGAGTGCAACTTGTTAGCTAATCCAGGGTGTTTTCCAACAGCTACTATATTAGCGCTAACTCCGCTTTTGAAAAACAATCTAATAGATCTAAAATCCATAATAGTTGATGCTAAATCTGGAGTATCTGGAGCGGGTAGATCTGCGAATATTAGCTCACTTTTTACAGAATGTAATGAGTCAATTAAAGCTTATGCAGTTGTTAGTCATAGACATACTCCAGAAATTGAACAAGAGCTAAGTAAGGCTGCATGCGATGATTTAATGATATGTTTTACTCCGCATTTAGTACCAATGAATCGTGGAATTTTATCAACCTGTTATGGGTCACTTTTGAAAGAAGTAACTACAGGTGAGCTTATAGATTTATATAGAGATTTCTACAAGGAAGATTATTTTGTAAAGATTATTGATGGATTACCTGAAACAAGATGGGTAAGAAACTCAAATTTATGTCATATTGGAATCAAAGTAGATAAGCGTACAAAAAGAGTAATTGTAATATCTGCTATAGATAATTTAATAAAAGGTGCCGCAGGTCAAGCTGTGCAAAATATGAATATAATGTTTGGAATAGATGAAACTAGGGGACTTGAAATCATTGCTATGGCACCTTAGAAAATGTATAATTATGCAATAAATGTTATTAAAATAATATGTATAAATTTATAGGAATAATACGATAAATGCATAAACTTATAAAAATAATACAATTATTATTTATTTGGAATGTTTCACCTTTTATTGAATAGAATAGTATTAAGTATACTATATATTTAAAAAGTGGGTGAAATATGAGAATGACGTTTAAAGGTGCCAAAATAGTAATAAATATATTTTCTGCAATAGTCTTGTTTCTATTTGTTTTTATTATATTAACGCCTACACATAATCCGGTTAGAATCAGTACAAGCCTAGGTAATATACCGAAAATCTCTCCATTTTCTTTAAAAGATAGTGATATAGTCTATAATGCCAAAGCCGATTCTGATATTCCTAAAGTTAAAGATGAAAGTAAGTCTGATGATTTAAAAATTGAGAGTCTTAACAAAGCAAAGGCAATGACTGAAGTAAAATGGATACCTAAGCGTAATATGGTTGATAAGAGTTGCTCTTATACTTTTATTAAAGGAAAAGTATATCAGGGGGTACCATATAGTATGGACCCATATCAAGTTTCATCACCGGGTGATTTTCTAAATAAAATTAATAAAAATAAAGGACTATATGGTAATGACTGCTCTGGTTTAGTTAGTGCAGCTTGGGGCATAAAAAGGCAGACTACCCTTACTCTTTATGATGAGGTAAAGAGGACTAGTAAAACAGGGAAAAAATTTGTCAGCCAAATATCCTGGGATGATTTGAAACCTGCAGATGCTTTGCTTTTAGATAATGGTAGTGGAAAAGGACATATTATGTTATATATAGATTCAGATAAGAAAAACAGTGATAATTTAAATGTGTATGAACAAAACATACCTACAGTTACACCCTACGAGCCAATTCCAGTAGCAAGAAAAGATGTAAGATCTAAAAGTAAATTAATGAAAAAAGGGTACATACCTATTAGGTTAATGGGACCTGTATAATATAATTTTGAAAATAAAATAAATAAGCCCTCTATTAAATTAGAGGGCTTATTTTTTTTTAACTATTATATAGAAAAGAGATGGACTGGTTAAGATTGTGTATTTATACAATAATATTTGGTATGTATACAAATTTAAGATTAATAATATATAAAAATAGTAGACGAGCTAAATTAGATTAATGGATTAATTCTAGTAAAAAATATAATATAGTTGTTTACAAATATTCTATATTACGGTATGATGATAATGGAAATCAAATGATTACGAGTATTACATAGAAATTAAATATATTTTTTTATATAGCAGTTGATAATGAATTTCAATATCGTCAATAAAGTTTAAGAGGAGTGATTTTATGACAAATCAAATATCATTAGTAGAAATAGAATTGAAAACTAGGGTTAAAGTAGTAGATATATCGTTAGCAAGTAAAGTTCGAAGAAGAATAATGGATATGGGAATAGTTAAAGGTACAGAAATTGTTGTAATAGGAAAAGCACCTATGGGTGATCCTATAGAGCTTCAGGTTAGAGGGTATTCTTTAAGCCTTAGAAAAAGCGAAGCAAGAGATATTATGGTGAAATTGATTTAACGACATTTAAGTGTGAAAAATAATATGGAGGTGGGAATGATGAATATGCCACTAAATTTTATTGGAATAGGAAAGTTTGCAGAGATTAATAGTGTACAAGGCGGCGAGAGTATGTGCAAGAAAATTATGGAGATGGGCATGAGCAAGGGTGCTATAGTAAAAATTATGAAAAATGATAATGGTCCTTTAATTGTGAAAGTCGGAGAAACTCGATTAGTTCTGGGGCGAGCTATGGCACAAAAGGTTATGGTCCGAGAAGTTTAAAATAATGCGAAATTATGGGGGAGCAATATGAGTAAAGATTTAGTAATAGCTTTAGCTGGTAATCCTAATTGTGGGAAAACTAGTTTGTTTAATTCATTAACTGGTTCAAAGCAACATGTCGGTAACTGGCCAGGAGTTACAGTTGAAAAAAAAGAAGGTAAATTTAAGTTTGAAGGCAGAAACATAGTTGTGGTGGATTTACCAGGAACTTATAGTCTTGGAGCATACTCAGATGATGAAATAGTAGCCCGCGACTTTATATTAAAAAGTAAGCCAGACGTGGTGATTAATGTAATTGACTCAAGTAATATTGAAAGAAATTTATATTTAACTATGCAAATTTTAGAAACTGGTGCAAAGATGGTTTTAGCACTTAATATGATGGATGAAGCAAGAAATAAAAACATAGAAATAAACGTTAATAAGGTATCAAAAGCATTAAATATACCTGTTGTTGCGACTATTGCGACTAAGAGCGAGGGTATAAAAGAACTTATACGCGAAGCAATAAAAATAGGCGATTCATTAGAACGCGATGCATTTAAAATTGATTATGGTAGTGACATAGATAAAGAAATTAAGTTGCTTACAGAAACTTTTTTAGAAACTTCAGCTACTTTAGAATACCCAGTACAATGGACATCACTTAAGCTTTTAGAAGGCGATGAATATATAAAGAAATATACAAATGAGAATGAAAATCTTGAAAAGATAAATGCTACATTGGAAAAAAGTGTAGAAAAATTAACCGGCAAAATAGGGTATGAACCAGATGCTTTTATAATAGATAAAAGATACGAATTTATAAGTAAAATAGTACAAAATAGTGTTAAAAAAGAAGTATCAAATGTAGAAAGTACTTCTGATAAAATAGACAAATGGACTACTCACAGGTGGTTTGGAATACCAATATTTGCATTAGTAATGTTTCTTATGTATCAGCTATCAATGACCTTTGGGAATGAATTTTTAGGAGGACTAGTAGATAGTGGATTTAGTGCTCTAGGAGATTTTGTAGGTGGCATTTTGACTGGTATGGGAACGCCTGCACTGTTACAATCATTTATAACTGATGGAATAATAGGAGGACTTGGGGCAGTATTTGTATTTACACCTATGATTTTCACTATGTATTTTCTTATAGCTATTCTTGAAGATAGTGGATACATGGCAAGGGCAGCTTATATAATGGATAAGTTTATGAATTCAATAGGGCTTCATGGTAAAACAGCGGTATCTCTTATAATTTCTAGTGGTTGTAATGTGGCAGGGATAATGTCTACAAGAACATTAGATAGTAGAAAAGATAGAATGGTGGCTATACTTATAAATCCGTTTGTATCTTGTAGTGCAAGACTTCCAGTTTATGCATTGTTTGCTGGTGCTTTCTTTGCAGGTAGAAAAGTTTGGATTTTTGATGCAGGTGGAATTATTGTATTCGGTCTTTACTTGCTAGGGATTGCAGTTGCAATATTAATGGGTAAATTTTTAAGCGCGAAAGTATTTAAAGGAGAAGAATCTTATTTTGTAATGGAACTTCCACCTTATCGTATACCTACAGCTAAAAGTGTATTTATTCATATGTGGGAAAAATCCTCTCATTTTCTAAAAAAGATGAGTACAATTATATTAGGGTTAGTTATAATTGTTTGGGTACTCTCAAACTTACCAATGGGAATTGAGCCAGGAACTAGAGAGAGTTTAATTGGATCAGTAGGGGCGGTTATTGCACCAATATTTAAACTGGCAGGTTTTGGAACTTGGCAGGCTGGAGTGGCACTTATAACAGGTCTTGCTGCTAAAGAAGCAGTGGTTAGTACTTTGGGAACGGTTTATGCAGCATCAAATGATGCATCATTAACCGCGGCTATTCAACAGGCATTTACGCCTCTTACATCTCTAGCGTTTATGGTAATGACTTTATTGTATTGTCCTTGTGCAGCTACAATAGGTGCAATAAGAAGAGAAACAAACTCTAGAAAATGGGCAATTATGGCAGTAATATATACTTGCGTAATTGGTTGGATAGGAGCAGTTTTAGTATACCAAATAGGAAGTCTTCTAGGCTTTAAGTAGTATTTTGAATAAAAAGAGCAGAGATTAACCTTTGCATGAGAATGAATATTAATATCAGAATGTAAAAGAAAATTTGAAATAAAAGGGAGGGTGTATTATGTTAATGAAAGTACTTGCAAGATTAGTTCAAGGCGAAAGGTATTCTAATAATATAATGGCCAAGGAATTAGGAATAGATGAGGGTATGGTTGAGCAAATGCTAGTACAACTTCAGAGGCTCGGGTATATTGAAAAGGAAGATATGGAGACTTGCTCAGGCGGATGTAATTGTGGGAGCAGTTCTAAAAAACCGAGCTGTTGTAGTAGCTCAAATGTGAATATAAATATGTGGAAAATTACAGACAAAGGTAGGAAAACTATATTGAAGGTAACATAATAGAAGTCCAAACCCTTGGCAAAGTAAGGGGAAAAAAACTGCTGAAATATATTTATTTCAGCAGTTTTTGTTTTGTTAACATATGGAAGACTACTACTTTTCTATATGTTGGTATAATTTCGTGTGCGTTATTGTTTTTCTTTTTACATATATAATTGAAGGTACGGATCTTTCGCCCAAGCTGTCGCAGGGAGTGTTTATGACTTCATCATTATAATATAAGGTAGAGGAAGAACCTCCATCTAAGTTAGCAGCATTATAAGCTCCAAATTTATACAGTTCATCTTGTACTTCTCTTAAAGTAGCTCCTAAGCTATTTAGCTGCCTACCATCAATAACTATTAATATTATTGCACCATCTTTTCTTTGTGCAATGGCTGTTCTAGGCGCAATGCCCCAGCCTCCATCACCACTATTTATAGTTTTCTTTCCGTTAACTATGATGGCGGGGCCAAAAGATACTGCTTCAGTTACCCCAATCTTTTTCATATCTTTAATAGAATGAGGACCAACTAATAACTTACCCGATTTAGTTAATCCTACAACATTTCCTTTCTCATTTTCATTTGTTATATCATTATAAACGATTTTTCCACCAGTCATTATAATACCCTCTGGATTTGCTCCCGTTCCTGTCCAAAGTGATCCAGGAACTCCATCAGAAAACCCACCACCATTAATCGCAGCAATGGCACTATTATTTTTTGCAATTTCACTGGTAACTTCGCCTTCATGTCCGAGCTTACGGCTGTAACCTACTTTTAGCCTAGTGGGGTCATTAATTACTAGTATAGACCCTTTAAATCTTTTTGCGCGTATAACATATCGTTCAATACTAGTATCATTTTTAGCCTCTATTTTTATATCAGAATTTAAGTTATCTTGAACTATATGTTCTACCTTTTGCTGACTCATAATTTGTTTTATTTTTTCATCAGATAAAAATGATGTTGCTAGCCATTGCAATGAAGTAGTAGTCATAGCTGCACCTACAACTGTAGTCTTTACCTTTTTAAATGGACCATAATAAATTAAAAATGGACCTGTAATTGCTGCGAAAATAATTTCAAATAATATAAATAATAAAACAAGTAATCCTATGCTTGTTTTATTATTTGCACATTTTTTTGTTTTTATCATAATTCCCATCCTTTTTATCAGTCACTATAATTATATTATTAAAGATGGGATTATATTTGCAGTATTATTTTTTATTTTTGGATATGGAGATTACGAATAAGCATCTGAAAGCTCAACTTGCACGGTTTCATTTCTACTTCTCATTTTGCTATTATATAGCGTATCTTCATTAAGTACCTTTTTAGACGGAAGTTTAACTGTAAACGTACTTCCACTGCCGAATTCACTTTCAACAGATATACTACCGCCATGTAATTCTACAATTGACTTAACTAAACTCAAACCAATACCTGTACCTTCTGCATTTCTTGATAGTGAGTTATCTACTTGATTAAATCTATCAAATATCATATCCAAGTACTTGTCTTCAATGCCAACCCCAGTATCCTTGACTGATATTTCAACAAATTCATTCTTATCATTAACGTTTATAAATATGTCATCGCCTTCATCTGAAAATTTTATCGCATTTGATATAAGATTTAATACTACTCTTTCTACCTTTTCTGGGTCACAAGCAATAATTTTTTCTTCTGTATTTGTATCAAAAATGATTTTTAATCCTTTGCTGTCAGTAAAGTTTGTTACAGACATAGCTATTTCCTCTACAAATTCGACTATATTATTATTTGATAGGTTTAATTTAAAGAACCCTGCTTCAATTTTCGATAAATCAACTATGTTATTAATCATTTTAGATAATTTATAGGAATTTTGCTTAATTGAGGCTATATATTTAATAATTGAATCCTTCTTTTGGTCCAGGGATCCATTAGTGCAATACATATTTAATAACTGAGTTGTTGCAAATATAACATTTAGTGGAGTTTTAAGTTCATGGGATATGTTAACAAGAAATTCTCCCTGCAATTTTAATGCTCTTTCCATCACTATATTGGACTTTATTTCAGGGGTAACATCAATTATTAAAACTAATATTTCCTCGATTTCTCCGTTTAATTTAAACACTGGTTCAAATATAAGATTCCAATATACCTCGTCCCCATTTATCAAATGTTTCTTTTTATTCAAATACTTAGTTTTCTTTTCTTTTAAGACTTCATCAATACATTTGTAATATTCAGTTGTTTTGAGTGGTCCTAGTAAAATTTCAGCATTATTATTTCGTATAAGGTTAATTGATTTAAAATCAGGCTTTAGCAATTTAATGTAATCAAATGCTTTTTTATTTATATCAATAATGTTTAAATCCGGACATGATAATCTAATAACAGGTAAATCAAAAGTGTCTATCACTCTGCTTAGCATTTCAAATCGGCATCGCACGGAGGCCAATTCAGTTCGATTCTCAATTAGCTTGGTTCTCCTCTTTACAATTTGATTTTTAATAGTATTTTGCGTAACCTGAGTAGCAGTCTGAAATAGGTACTTCATCTTATTGTTTTCAAATATAGGTGTTAGGGTAGAATCCCAATAAGTTATACCTCTAGTAAAGCTATCAAATTTGAAATCTTTTATATAGTTTGCCTTTTGTGACCATAGGACAGTATTATAAATAACTTCAACTTGGCTTCCCGAAAATCCAGGTATAATTTCTCTAATAGGACTACCTATACTATTTTCTCCTTTATTAAAAGGAGAATCCGTAAAATTAAGGTATTTTTGATTCGCTTTAAGTAATATTAAATCGGGTACACTGTAAATAGCTACACCCGATATGTTATCTATAAATGATTGCTCAACAAACATGAGCTTGTCATTAAGTCTGGAATTTGGGGTCTCAACAAAAGTATATATTCTTTCATTCGTCCCTTTAACATGGGAAAGTGATATATTAACTTCTATTGATTGACTGGATTTTGTAAATATATAGTATGTATAGTTACTATCTATAGTATCAAGAAGTATTTGTGAGTTGATTTTTAGCATTTCTCCTATTTCTATGAGCGATCTATTTAACAATTCATCTAACGCATACTCTGTTAAATCAAGAAAATCTTTATTAACCTTTGTTATAATATTATCGCACGAATATAAAAGTGGTTTTATTATTATGCTACTAAAGGTGGTTTCCATCATAATTCCCCCAATTTTTTTAACACGCCCAATATAGATTTTATAATCATAAATTAAGTAAATTACCAAAATTAATATACTTATTATTACATATTAGCATATAATAAAATATATTGCCATATATAATCATGTAATTATGCAATTTTTACTCGGAATTTATGTAATTTTATACAGTAATACAATATATTACTTTTTAAAATAAACGTTGGAATAATATTACAAATGTGGTATAATTATAAATGTCTAACATACTAAAATATTACAGGGGATGTTATTTTATGATTGTAATAATGTAAATAGCTCCGAAGGAGATAAATAGCCCGAAGGAGATAAATAGCTCCGAAAGAGATAAATAGGTATAGAGAAAATAAGTAATATGAAATCGTATTCATAAAAACTGAAAAACGTAATAGCTTCAGGCTAGCTATAAAAAGCCTGTAAATATAAGGGGGTAAAATCGTATGAAACAGAATAAAGTAAGTGATAAATTTCATGCCATAAGCGGCAAAATCTTTCCCTTACATGGTAGATGGCTTGTGGTAAGTAGCATTGCATTGGTACTTGCAATAATAGGGGCAGGAAGTTACTATATTACACAACATAAATTAACTGAAACGGAAAGTCCAAAAACGGTACAGGCAGTCCAGTTAAATAAGGAGTTAGCTAATAAGGCGGTTGAAATAAAAGCAAATGATACCGTAGAAAAAATAAGTGATGATGAGTTATCACTTTATAGTACTATGCATAAAATGATAAACACTAAAATTGTAGCACAAGACGGGAAAATATGGGGAGAGATACAAATAACCCCCGACAAGTGCAACCAACTAATTGCGAAAGTTACAAAAAGTAAATATCCTGATAAGGCGACTTTGTTACAATTTCTTGAAAGGTGGAAAGATAATAATTTTAAAAGTGGAGTGGACGAACATAATTACCTATGGGATGGACTTGGGGGCACAATAGGAAAAGCAAAAGATATGAGATAAGGTAAAAAGTATATATTACGCGTATTGCATTCGCTTCGCTAAGAACTACTAATTTTATTTTTAATTAATCTGCTAGAAATATAAACTCGCTGTATCGCTCAAACATATGTTTTACTGAGCGTTTCTTAATTAAAAATAAGAAGTTCTAAAGCTTGTTTCAATGCATTATACGTAATATATACTTTTTTTGAGCATAAAAATCAGAAGAATAAATAAAAAAAACGTGATATATTATTAAAATATATCACGTTTTTTTATTTTATAGGAAACAGATTGCATAATAGTATGAAGTTTCTCCGGGAGTGACTCCAAATAAGAAGGGCCGAAACATTGAATTTCACGTTTCAAGCTCTTATTTGGTGCCACGCAGGAGAAACTTCATAGGTCTTGCACTCTTATTTTTTTATTCTATCAATTTTTTGGATCTTAAAAAGTCTTCTGCAACTTTTCTAGGTTGTTCTTCATTGTCTACTCTATAATTAAGAGTTCGCATATCTTCATCTGTAATTTTACCTTCGAGAAGGAGTAATACATCCTTTAATCCAGGATGCTTTTTAAGTGTTTCTGCTCTTATTACTGGAACTGCATAGTAAGGTGGGAAAAAACTCTTATCATCTTTTAAAAGTTTAAGATGAAATTTTTCAAGTAATCCATCTGTAGCAAAGGCATCTAGAACCTGTGTTTCGCCTTTTTCAAGTGCGGTATAGCGAAGTCCACCATCTATACTTTTTAAACTTTTGAAATTTAGATTATATAAATTTTTAACTCCAAGGTAACCATCTTGTCTAGCTGCAAATTCCATAGTAAAACCAGCATTATATTTAGAACTTATCTTTGATAAATCAGAAATAGTAGTTAAATTATTTTTTTTAGCAAAATCATTTTTTACTGCGATTACATAGGTGTTATTAAATCCTAAAGGTTCCATTACATCTATATCATAATTTTTCGAGAAATCATTTTTCATCACATCATAAACTTTATTTGGATCACTCATGGTAGGTTTTTTTAGAATATTTACAAGACCTGTTCCAGTATATTCTACATATACATCTACATCTTTTGATTTCATAGCACTAAATACTACATTAGTTCCACCTAAGTTTAATTTTCGTGTAACTTTAATGTCTGTCTTAGCCTCTATTAAAGAAGCTACCATATTTCCAAGTATTAATTGTTCACTAAAGTTTTTAGAGCCTACAACTATTGTGTCTTTACTTTTAACAAAACTTGAAGCGACTGTTGATACAATGATTATAACAACTAAGACAGAAGCCCAAAGTTGAGTTTTTTTGTTTTTAAAGAATCTAGTAGTTCGAGTTGGGGGTTTATGAGTATCTTTTATTCCTTCTGGAATTACTATGTTTTCTACCTTGCCTATTATGAAGTCTAGAAAAAGGGCAAGAAAACAAGCAGGAATAGCTCCGGCAAGGATCATATTATTGTTAACAGTTGAAACGCCTGTGAAGACTAAGGATCCTAAACCGCCAGCGCCTATAAAAGCGGCTATGGTCATAAGTCCTACAGCTGTAACTGAAGATATTCTAATACCTGACATAATAACCGGCATAGCTAGTGGGAAACGAACTTTGAGTAGTACCTGAGTATTGGTAAGTCCCATACCATCAGCTGCTTCAATAAGTGCAGGGTTTATGTTAGTGAGCCCTGTAAATGTGTTCTTTACAATTGGTAGAAGCGAATACATGACCGCCATAATAATAGCTGGTTTGCTTCCAATACCAAGTATAGGTATCAAAAATCCAAGAAGTGCCAGACTGGGAATAGATTGAATTACGTTTGTAACCCCAATGATAGGACCTGTTAGTTTTCTATACCTAACTATAAGTATTCCAAGAGGCACTGCTATTAAAACTGCCACCAAAATTGAAAATATAGTTAATTGTATATGTTGAATAAATAAGTCTATTATTTCAGATTTTCTATCTATTACGAAATTCATAAAAGAATTAATACTATTCATCTACATCTACCTCCATGTCTATAAATTGATTACTTAATATAGATAAAAGGCTGCTTTTGGTAAGAAGTCCCGATAGTTTATTGTTATCATCTACTACAGGAACAAAATTTATATCTTCTTTTTTTATAACTTCTAATATATCTATTATAGAATCTTCTTGATTTACTGTTATAAGTTCCTTTTGCATTATTTCTTTAATCTTTATAGTTTTATCTGGGTTCGCTCTTAGAGTTGATCTAATATGCTTTAAGGTAACAAGTCCACATAAAATGTTGGATTTATCTACAATAAGTAAACTATCTACATTTGCAGACTTCATTATTTCAATTGCTTGGAGTATTGTTCGCTCTGCAACTGATTTTATAGGTTTTTCTATCATAATATCTTTTGCCTTAATTAATTCAGGTTGATTCCATATTCTTTTTTTACCTACAAAGTCGCGTACAAAGTCATTGATAGGATTTTTTAATATTTCTTCTGGAGTATCAAATTGAACAACGCTGCCAGCATCCATAATACAAATTTTATCTCCGAGTTTTAATGCTTCATCCATATCATGAGTTACAAATATTATGGTTTTCTTGAAATTTTGTTGTATATTAAATACCTCATCTTGAAGTTGCGTTTTTGTTATAGGGTCTAGTGCACTAAAAGGTTCATCCATTAAGATTACCTCAGGATTCATTACAAATGCCCTTGCAACGCCAACTCTTTGTTGCTGACCTCCACTTAACTGATTAGGGTATTTATCCATAAATTCATCAGGATCTAGCCCTACTAAATTTAAAAGCTCAATTACTTTTTCCTTTATTTCATCCTTTGGAATTTTTTCTATGGATGGTATTAAACCAATATTGTCACCTATAGTTAAGTGAGGAAGAAGACCCGCTTGCTGTATAACGTAACCCATATTACGCCTAAGTTTTATAGTGTTTTTATCTTGTATTTTATCTCCATCTAAAAAAATTTCACCTGTTGATGGGATTAGTAATTTATTAATCATTTTAAGTGTGGTAGTTTTTCCACAACCACTAGGTCCAATAAAAACAACTAATTCTTCGTTTTGTATAGTAATATTTACATCCTTTAAAATATGTTTTCCATTTATAATTTTATTTACGTTTTTAAATTCAATCAAAATATAGCCTCCTATTTAATTTAATCCATTAATTTTTTAGATTTTAAAAATTCTTCTGCAACTGTTCTAGGGTCCTCACCGTTGTCTACTCTATAATTTAGTTTTTGCATATCTTTAGCGGTAACTTTACCCTCTAAGGATAGTAGTACAGGTCTTATTTCAGGATATTTTTTTAGTATTTCTTCCCGTACTATAGGAACTGCATAATAAGGTGGAAATAATTTTTTATCGTCTTTTAAAAGTTTTAGATCGAATCTTTGAAGCAAACCATCAGTAGTAAATGCATCTGTAACTTGAGTTTCATTATTTTGAAGTGCTGTATAGCGAAGTCCGCCATCTATACCTTTTACATTTTTAAACTCTAAATTGTATAGTTTTTGTAATCCAAGATAACCATCCATTCTGCTTGCAAATTCCATGGTGCATCCTAAATCAAAATCTTTGCTAACTTTTGCTAAATCTGAAATAGTATTTAAATTATATTTTTTAGCAAGATCTTGCTTTAGCGCTAACTCATATGTATTATTGAAACCTAATGGTTTTAACCATTCTACATTGTAATCCTTTTTAAAACCATCTTTAACTATGTTGTAAACTTTGTCAGGATCGCTTATAGAATCTTTTTTCATTATATTTACGAGGGCCACACCTGTGTATTCTACATAGATGTCTATAGCACCTGATTTTATAGCATTAAGCGTTACAATGGATCCACCTAAATTCATTTTTCTTTCAACTTTATAGTCTGTATTACTTTCTATTAAAGAGGCTACCATATTTCCAAGTATTAATTGTTCGCTATAGTTTTTAGAACCTACAACTATTGTATCCTTACTTGTAAAGAAACTTGTAAATACTGAGGATAAAATGATTATAAGAACTAATGCCGAAGTTGCGATTTTAAATCTTTTGCTGTCAAAGATAGTATTAGTTTTTAGTGTTTTTGTGCCTTGAGAAATCTTTATTCCTTCCGGAATTACTATAGTTTCTACCTTGCCTATAATAAAGTCTAGAAAAATAGCAAGAAAACAAGCAGGAAGGGCCCCCGCTAGGATCATATTATTGTTAACAGTTGAAACGCCTGTAAAGACTAAGGAGCCTAAACCGCCAGCTCCTACAAAAGCGGCTATTGTCATAAGTCCTACTGCTGTAACTGAAGATATTCTAATACCCGACATAATAATCGGCATAGCTAGTGGAAAACGAACCTTGAGTAGTACCTGAGTATTGGTAAGTCCCATACCGTCAGCTGCTTCGATAAGTGAAGGATTTATGTTAGTTAGTCCTGTAAATGTATTTTTTAGAATTGGTAGAAGAGAATACATAACTACCATAATAATTGCTGGTTTGCTGCCGATACCAATTATAGGTATTAAAAACCCGAGCAATGCGAGACTTGGTATTGATTGAACTAAATTTGTAAAACCAATGACAGGACCCGAGAGGTTTCTATACCTAACTATAAGTATTCCAAGAGGCACTGCTATTAACACAGCCATCAATATTGCAAATATAGTCAGTTGAATATGTTGTATAAATAAATTGAATATTTCAGCTTGTCTACTTATTACGAAATTTATAAAGGAATTTATACTATTCATTAACAGTTACCTCCATATCTATGAATTGATCTCTTAATGTATATAAAATTACATAATATCCCTTAATCAAATTAAAACCCCCCAATTTATTGCAAAAGCAACAACTTTATCATATCATTGGGTTGTTACTTTGTAAAGAATGGGCTAATCTATAAAATTTGCTAGTATGTTGAAATTACTAGTATATTATTAAAGATTATTTATTTAATTTAGTGAAAATTCAACCAAAAATCAATCCCTTACATCTGCGATGTAAGGGATTTTTGAGTTTTATTTTTTATAAAGAAAGAGCTTAATTCTATAATAGCTAGTTTCATCACAGATTACCACAAATATGTCATTATCTTCAAATATAGTTTGTGGCCCGGGGGAAAGTATTAATTTTTCATCTCGTCTTATACCAATTATTGTTGCTCCTGTATTTTGCCAAAATTCAGCTTCAGATATAGTTTTACCTACGACACTCATTTCAGAATGTATTTCAAACTCAAAGGGTATGAAAGGGTTACTATTTTTAAATCTGCTAGAATAATCTATTAGTTCATCGATAGAAGACTCTATATTTTTATCTAATTCTTTTTTCTTTTCAAGTAAATCAACAACTTCTTTTTTTAGAGAAGTTATAGAATCTATATCTTTGAAATTATGGATGAATTCCAAACAATTATCTACTGAGTTTATGACTATTCCGCTACCTTTTGTTACTTTAACTATATCCATGTCGCTAAGAAGAGTTATTGATCTTCTTATAGTCTCTGGCGATACGTTATATTGGCTTGCAAGTGAAGAGCGACCGTATAGCTTATCGCCTATAGGAAGATCTCCAGATAGAATTCTATTAGCAATATCAATAGCTATTTTTTTATAAACAGGTTTTAAAACAGAGCCATTTGGCATTTTGGTTTTATCAAAAGTAATATTTAACTTTTGATAAATTCCCCCCTTCCAAGGTATAATATTTTGTTAAATCAAGTATGTAATATTATTGCTTTTCTTAATCAAGTATAAATTAATACCTTTATAATGTAAATAGAGGATTACTTCTTATTAGGGAGGGGTGCTTCTTCTTAGGGGAAATTGCTTCTTCTTAGGGGAAATTGCTTCTTCTTAGGGAAAGTTAATGCTTAAATTATAAAAATAAAAAATATAGGATAGAGAGTAAATATTTTTTACTCTCTATCCTATACGTATCATGCTATATTTAATAATACACTTTGGTAGTTTTTATTTATTATATTAAGTAAGGTAAAAATAACGTTGCAAGCCCAAGAAAGAAGAGGAAACCTAAAATGTCAGTTACTGTAGTAACAAATACAGCAGAAGCAAGTGCTGGGTCAATATTGATTTTTTTTAGTATAACTGGTACTGCAAAACCGGCTATGGTTGCTGCCATCATGTTTAACAACATAGATAAACCAATAACTATCCCAAAAACAATATTCTTTTCCCAAAAGCAGCCTAATAGAGCTACTGCAATACCCACTGCAACACCTGTACATAGACCTACACCGAATTCCTTTAATAATATTTTCTTGGAATTTTTAGCGTCTATTTCTCCGAGGGCTATGCTTCGAATAATAATAGTTAGCGTTTGTGTACCTACATTACCGCCCATACCTGCAACTATTGGCATGAAGACGGCCAAGGCTACAACCTTTTGAATGGTGCCTTCAAAAAAACTAACGGTTGAAGCGGCAAGGATTGCAGTTATTAGATTTACAAATAGCCAGGGCAATCTACTGCAGATGGAAGATTTAAGAGAACCGGTAACCTTTTCATCTCCTTTTAAACCCGCGAGACGATATAGATCCTCAGTATGTTCATCACTAAGAATTCCCATTATATCATCTGAAGTTATTATTCCTAAAATATGCATATCTTCATCGACTACGGGCATAGTTAAAAACCCGTATTTTTCGAAAATGTGCCCAACTTCTTCTTGATCCATATCAACAGGGACGCTCATGGCATTACTATTCATGATATCTGAAATTTTCACATCAAAGTTGCTTAGTACTATGTCTTTTAAGGATATAACTCCTTTTAAAAGATCGTTTTCGCCTATTACATATATATAATAAGAAGTTTCCGCTTCTGTAGCTTCCTTTTGAAGATAATTTAAGGTCTCACCTATAGTCATATTTTCTTTTACACTGATAAACTCAGTGGCCATAATACCACCCGCACTGTCTGGAGAGTAGGTTAACAATGCGTTGACTTCGTCAACATCTTCTTTATTCATTTTTTTCATGATGCTTTTAGCTTCATCTTCCGAAACAGCTTCTAATAAATCTACTAATTCATCTGATGACATTTCATGTATGATTTTTTTTTGAATGATAGTGGAATGAATGGATAAGAGGTCATATTTCTCCTCATCTTCTGCATCATCAATAATGTTTGCAATCACATTTGGAGATAGTTTTTGAAATAAATTTATTTTATCTCCATCATATTGCCTAATAACTACTAGAATATCAGCAGGATGAATGAACTGAATAAGTTTATTTATTTCATCTATAGTTTCGGTTAACAAAAATTCAGTTAGTTCTTTTTGGTTTAATCTATGAGACATAATCTCCCTCCTAACTTTTATTTAGAGGAAGAAGGTTTGTTAATAAAATAAGGTTTGCAAGAAAAGTGCATAATTAGGTCAAAGCGCTAGTGTAAATGAATTCTTCCTCTATAATAATATTAAATTTTATATAGTAATTCCTCGGTATGGGGCCAGAATCCATTGATAGTACCTCCAATAAAAATAGCTTTTTAGTATAATACGGAAAAGCTTATATATTTGTTCAAATTATTATATGATGGTAGCACTGCATTGTCAACCGTATAGAAATAATTTGATTAACAATAAAGTTACAACTAATAGAAGTTGTTGTGTTAAAATAATATATAAGATTGTATTATTTAATAATAAGTTATTATGAGAGGAGAATTTAGTTAATGGCTATTTTAGTATGTGGTGGAGCGGGGTACATTGGAAGTCATATGGTCGCTGAGCTCTTAGAAAAAGGTGAAGAGGTAGTTGTTTTAGACAATTTCCAAAAGGGACATCATGATGCGCTACTTGGTGGAAAGCTTTACTGTGGAGATTTAAGAGACGATGAAATACTTAATAAGGTTTTTACAGAGAATACTATAGATGCAGTTATAGATTTTGCAGCAGATTCATTGGTAGGGGAAAGTGTTACAGAACCTCTAAAGTATTTTGAAAATAACATAGGATCTACTATAAATTTACTTAAGGCTATGAGAGATCATAAGGTTAAATATATAGTTTTCTCATCAACTGCAGCAACCTACGGGGAGCCAGATAATATTCCTATACTTGAAGAAGATAAGACTTTTCCTACTAATCCTTATGGAGAATCAAAGCTTTGTGTGGAGAAGATCTTAAAATGGTGTGATAATGCTTATGGTATAAAATATACTGCGTTAAGATATTTTAATGCAGCAGGTGCACATATAAGCTCAAATATAGGAGAAGACCATAGACCAGAATCTCATTTAATTCCTATTATTCTTCAGGTAGCACTCGGACAAAGAGAAAAGATTATGGTATTTGGAGATGATTACGACACTGAGGATGGTACTTGTGTTAGAGATTATGTCCATGTAACTGATCTTGCTAGTGCTCATTTACTAGCAGTGAAGAGGCTACGATGCGGGGAGGACAGTATAACTTGTAATCTTGGAAATGGGCAAGGATTTTCTGTTCAACAGGTAATCGACGTAACAAGAAAAGTTACTGGAAAAGAAATAAAGGCTGAAATGGCTCTTAGACGTGCAGGAGACCCTGCAGTTCTTATAGCTTCTAGTGAAAAGGCTAAGAAAATTCTCGGATGGGAACCTAAATATGCTTCTCTTGAAACTATTATAGAAACTGCGTGGAAATGGCATGAAAGTCATCCTGAGGGATATAAAAAATAAGAGGTAATAAAAAAGTTGTACAAGCTCTATTGGATATTTTATCCTTTAGTTAGCTTATACAACTTTTTTAAATTTGATGTATTTTATTGTGTCATTCAGCGAAGACTAGATAAACACCATATTTATCTTCATAGTCTTTACTTTTGCTAGCAAAATCGGCGAAAAAAGAACCTTTCAAAAAAGTGAATATAGAAACTAGTATAATAAATTTTTTTAAATTTAAATTAATTTTCATAAGATTTCTCCTTTCACGATATTACTATAATATTATTTTGCTCTAAATTAATATTAAAAACCTATTGAAACATAGGGAAATTGCCAAAACATATACATGGTTAAATTACTAATTATATTGACCATAAGAAAAGACTGCATTATTTAATATATATGATGGAATAATTGACCTTATGATTAACCGAATTATTAAATGATATTACGCTTTTCTATGCGCAAAAAAAGTATATATTACGTATAATGCATTGTAATATATACTTTTTTATTTTTTATTTTGGGAGTTCAATGTCAGGTGGAATATCAAGGCCTGCCATTTTCATTAAGTATAATGCATTTCTAGTGGTAGATACTCCATGTCTGAGTTTATAGTCAAAGTATAATTTATCATCTTTATAATATTCTTTAAGATGGTAATTTTTAACTCTTTTATTAGTGGTTTCTATGTCACCTAGCTCTAAGTCGTGGGTAGACACAAAGCCTAGTGCATTCTCAGTACTTAGCTTGGCGACTAGTATTTTAGCGCCGGTATGTCTATCTATAGAGTTAGTTCCTTTAAAGATTTCATCTAATAAGAAGAAAATTGGAGTTTTGTTTTTCGTAGCATTTACAAGTTTTTTTATTCTTAAAAGTTCTGCATAGAAGGATGAAATGTTTTTTTCTAAGTTATCACTTGTTCTCATGCAGGTATAAATGTCCATTATAGAGCAGTTAAAACTTTGCGCACATACAGGAGCACCAGCATAGGCTAAAACCAAGTTAATACCTGTAGTTCTAAGAAGTGTGCTTTTACCGGACATATTGGAACCTGTTATTAAAAGAACATTTTGTGATCTTTCTATGCGGATATCATTATATACTCGGTTACTTCCGAGTAGTGGATGGCCCAGATTTTTAGCATCAAATATAGGGGATCCGTCCTTAAATTTTGGCATTGCCCAGTCAGGGTGTTCATAGGATATAATTGATAGACTATTTAAGGATTCAATTTCACCTATAACATCTATCCAAGTTGCTAGAGAAGAACCACTCTTTTTCTTAAATTTCTGAAGATTAATTAAACATTGATAATCCCACAGGAGGAGGATATTTATAGGTAAATAATACATATTTCTTCTGTCGGATATTACTGTTACTAGATTTACTAGTTTTTTAATTTGAAAAGAAGCGTTCATTCCGTCCTTATTAACAAGTTTTTCTTTCAATTTGATTAAGTACTCTGAGGTAAAAGTCTTCTTTTCTATATGCATAAGGAGTTTATTATATATAAAAATTGAATCCTTATATTTATATACAGTGTCCAAATTTCTACTTACTTCTTTATATCCAACTAAAAGAAGTATTATCTGAATGACAATTGCTAAAAGGGGTATTCTGTAAGATACTTTAGAGAAAACAAATGATAATACCATAAGAGATAGAGTTATTATTGGTAACAGCCTTATTACGGTTATTACTAGAGGTTTTAGGAAAAACTCATTTTTATCCTTTACCCATTCAAGCAATTCCCCAGGGTTATGGTTTTTATTCTCGCTAAGTATTGCTTCCGCTGCAAATCTCTGTGTCCATCCAATATTCCCAGCGAGCTCTTTTATGGCTTCCTGCCTTTTATGTATTTCATCAGTATTATAAATAGGGGCGGAAAGAGAATCTTTCAATTTTTGTCTACCAAGATAAGTTATGCAGGTGTTTATCCATTGAAAAAGGGAGTTATTGCCAAATATATCTAGGTCTTTCGAGTAACTGTGATTTTCATCGCTGAAATCATCACCATTATCAGAAAAATCTTTCCAATTGTTATTTATGCGTTTTAGACAATTTTCATTTATTTTACATAAAATCGAACATCTGATTTTGTTGCGTTTTATCTTGCTATGTTTAATTGCCAAAGTTATAAATGTGATGATGGTGGTAACTAATATTAAAAGGCTTAAATAATAAGTAGTTCGTAAATAAAAGAAAATTGTAAAGCTCAATCCGGATACGAAAACTATTAATCTTAATAAGCTTATAAAACCTATGGTTTGTTTTTGCTTTTTTAATAGAGTATCGTAATGGTTTTTTCGATTAACATAAGGCGTTTTTTGTGTTCCCATAATATCCTCCTAATATGTTTTGTTTATTAGATATATAATATCATACAAAAGGCTTGTACCGCAATTTTTCTAGATAAGTATAATATGACCAATTTTATTTGCAGTTAGAGAAAAATTTTTTGTGAACTATGTGAATTAGAGTTAAAAATTATGTTAAATGTGTTAACATATAAATATTAATGAAAAAAGGGGGAGAATATGTCGGAAAACATGCAATTAAAGAGGAAAATAATTATAGGGACATTAACTATTTTATTAGGATCAACAGTAGTTTGTGCATACCTAATATTATACAATAGTGGATTAGTATTTAAAAAAACAGCTTCCTCAGAGATTATAGATAAACTTAAAAAAATACAGGGAAAAGGCGGGAAATTTGAATTAACTCAAAATGACATAGATGAGTTAAGTAAATTATTAAGGCCTGAAACTAAGGGGGATATAACTCTTAAGGGAGTTAATATAGAGATTGTAAAGGATGAACTTGTAATTAAGGCTCCTATCAGCTATAAGAAGGTAAATTTATTATTTTCGTCCAAGGGAAAGATAGATTTTACTAAAGACAATTTTACATATACTGCTGAAAATTTTAAAATTGGCAAGCTCACAATACCTAAAAAAATAGTGTTGTCACAAATTTCAAAGTCTGATAATAAGAATGTTTATGCTGAGGACAATTTAATAAAAATTAATCCAAGCGTAGTTCCTTTTAAGATAAATAGTTTAAAAGTTGAAAATAATAGAATATCAGGAACAGCTGCGAAGCAAAGCTCCAGAATTCCATTTAAAAATATTGATGCAAAGAATGTAGAAGAGACAGATAAGCAATTAGCTACAGCGAAACAAAGAAAGCCTCTAAATACCATAGATGGAGCGCATGGTAAACCTATAGAAGAAAAGAAAAAAGTAATAAATGATAATAACAATACTGTGAATGAATTTAAAAATAAATCTTCAAGTAGTGAGAAAGAGAAAAAAGGATCTGGGAAGCAAAAAGAAATTAAGCGTGATTCATTAACAAAAGAGAAAAAGGTAATACCTAAGATTCAATCTAAGGATAGAGTTAAGAATGCATCATTTAGGAATATAAATCGGGGCAATTCTGAACAATTAAGAAAAGCTTCTGGACTATGAGGAATAAATAAATAGAGAACTATCAAAATACATTAGAGATATTTTGGTAGTTTTATTTTTTTAGAGTATGCTTTTTCATAAAGATATTTAAGAAAAGGGTTAAGAATTAAATAGAGAATATTTGTTAATTATTTAATTTAAAGTGCCGAATTATAGAAATTGTGGTAACATATATAAGTAAAAGGGGATTAAGGAGGGGAATATGGCTAGAAATAATAAATCAAAGAGAAGCAAACTAATATGGGTGCCAATTATTTTACTCGTGGCTCTGGCAATCTTTGCATGCTCGATATTATATAATGGTGAAGTAGTAGTTGAAAAAACGGCTTCTACAAATGTTATACAGGAACTTGAAAAAGACATACTGTTAAAAAGTGGGCAATTTGCAATAAATCAAGAGAATATGAATGCGTTGATTAATCTATATTTTAAAAAGCCTATAAGTAAGGGAGACATAACTATTAAGGAAATTAACACAAAAATAGGAAATGATAAAATTTTGATTGAGGCTCCATTCAGTTATAAGAATATTAATTTATTATTATCGTCCACGGGAAAGCTAGATGTTTCTAATGGTGAAATTACATACGTTGCTGATAATTTTAAAGTTGGAAAGCTAACATTACCTAAAGAACTTATAATGTCTCAAATTGCCAAGCAGAGTAATGATGTCTTTTATGTTGAGGATAATCTAATAAAAATTAAAACAGATATACTTCCTATTAAGATAAAGAGCTTTGTAATTAGAAATCATAAAATAATAGGAACGGTTGGATTTAAGGAAACAAAAACTCAATCTGAAGGTCTTGACACGACAAGCGACGAAGATATAGATAAGGAATTAGTAGCGGCAAAACAAAAAATACAAAGTGCCACTAAATATATGAATGAAACGCAAAAAGAACAAGCAAACAACATTCTGAGTACAATAGAAGAAGTAAAAGGTAAATCTATAGAACAAAAGAAAGAAGTACTAAATTATATTAATAGTATAATTGATGAAGTTACTAATTAAATAATCTTCTGGGAGGCTGCAACATATTCGCAGCTAGAGACTTAACTACCAAAATACATTAGAGGTATTTTGGTAGTTTTATTTTTTTTGTTTGTGATAGAATGATACGTAGACATAAAGAAAGGGATGTGAACAAATGAAAAAGATAGATGGAATAATATATACAGTAGTATCTTCAGCGGCTTTTGGAGTTATGCCAATTCTCGCAAAAATAGCTTATACTGGGGGAGCAAATGCAACAACAGTGTTATTTCTTAGGTTCTTTATAGCTACTTTAATAATATTACTTTACATAGTTGTTACAAAAAAAGATTTTAAATTAAACAAGTCACAGCTAATGCACATTATTTTTTTGTCGATTATAGGATATACAGGCACATCTTATGCGCTGTTTTTATCATATAATTATATATCTGTGGGACTCGCTACTATTCTACATTTCGTTTACCCTGTGATAGTAACAGCTTTTTCAGTTATTTTATACAAAGAAAAATTGCATTTAAGTAAAATTTTAGCGTTAATTTTATCAGTGCTCGGAATATATCTTTTAGTGGACAGTGGGAGCGCTTCATTAAATTTTAAAGGAGTTTGGCTTGCTCTTATTTCAGGTTTTTTCTATGCGTATTATATTGTTGGAGTTGCACATAGTGAAGTTAACAAAATCGATACGTTTGTACTAACTTTCTATTTAGCGTTTATAGCTGCGCTGTCAATTTTCATAATGGGCATGATTAATGGACAATTAGATTTTAATATAAAGCCATATAGTTTTTTAGCTTCCGGTAGCATCGCTCTAGTATCTACAGTTTTAGCTCTTACGATGTTTTTAAAGGGCATAAAAATAATAGGCCCTTCGAGTGCTGCGATATTAAGCACTTTAGAGCCTATAGTAAGCATTATACTTGGAGTTATAATTCTAAGTGAAAAGCTGTCCTTTACTATTGTAATTGGATGCATATTAATTTTATTCTCAGTAATAATCCTTACATTGGGACAAAGGGCGCGGGATAGCATGTAAATGTTATTTTTTGTTTAAGGTAAATAGATAATTGTATTTTACACTATGCTTTATTTCATCAGTTATAATGTTGAAAAGTATATCTCTATACATTGTACATGGAAGTCCTCTTCTGATTTCTCGATATCTTTCCACAGCACCCAGTTCACCAAATAATGCTTTTTTAATACCATCAAGGTAAGAAATAGGTTTCACAAATTCCTCATCGTCTTTAAGTAGTACATCTATTCCAGTGATGTTATTATATATTTGTCTAAACATTTTATTATGTCCACGTTCATCATCTCTTATAGAGGCAATAATTTTTTTTTCATCGTCTGTAGGAGCAACGCTTATTAAGTAGTCATAGAACAATTCATCTTCTTTTTCACCTTGAACTGCTGCTCTAATACCTTCTAAGGAGTTTGATAATAAATTTGGATCATACGTAATATATGGATTTCCGTACATTTTAACCCTCCTTGTAGTGAGTTAGTTGTAGGTAACAACTATTAATCGTTAAACCACTATTATGCATAATATGAAGGACGTATGATATTTGTTACTAAAAAAACGGAGAAAAGTTTGATGGTTAAATAATTAATTGGTATAGCAGTAGATAAAATGTTATGAACTTTATAAAAAATCTTGATTATTTAATGAACCTATGAATGGGTTAGATGAAGAGTCTGTTGAGCTGATATAGGAACAACTTGCGGAAAACAATGTGGATAACTTTTTTCTAATTCACTCAGCGGTGTATAAATTACTCTTAGAGTCCAAATTTATTGATACAACTTTATTTTTACCAAGAGCCTTTGCTCGGTACATGGCTTTATCCGCTGCTATGCATAAATAATTCAAATCTTGAACAGTAGGAGTAAGTGTAGCAACTCCAAGGCTTGAGGTGATAGGTATTGAATCTGATGTTCTAATAATTAAAGGATTATTTTCTATAGCACTGCGCAGATTTTCTCCGATTATTTCAGCGCCTTCAAAGGAGGTGTTAGGTAATAATATAATAAATTCTTCACCCCCAAAACGACCTAAAACATGATTTTCACTTAGATTTTCTAAGCAAATTTTCGATAGACGTTTTAAAACTAAGTCTCCAGTATGGTGGCCTAGGCTATCGTTAATTTTTTTGAAATCGTCAATGTCAATCATGATGAATGAAATAGGTTGTAGCAATAATTTAGCCTTATCAAAGCTTATATTTGCAAGTTCAAAAAAACTTCGTCTGTTGTACAAATTAGTTAGAGAGTCAATGCAAGCTAGCTTTTTAGCTTTGCCATGCAAGGTAGCATTTTCTATAGCCATTCCTGCATGGTGGGAAAAGGATAAGGCTATATCACAGTGATTCTTAGTATAAATGTTTTTTTGAACTGAATCTAATGTTAAGATTCCAATGATTTTATTTTTAAAGATTATAGGGATGCCCATCCAACTTTCAATATTGGGTAGACCTATATAATGCGTAAAACGTGGATCTTGTTTAACGTTCGAAACTAATAAAGTAGTATTAGTTTCATATATTTCTTTAAATAGCTTATCATCTTTTTTACTTATGTGAATTTTGTATACCTCATTTATGTTTTTGAAACCAGTTCCCGCCATAATATTGAAATGGTTGTTTTCTTCCATGAAAAATGATGCGCTGTCATAAGGCACTAATTGTTTTAAATTTTTTAATAATTTATCTAGAACTTCTTCTAAATTCAAGGTTGAATTTAGAAGAAAGGTAGATTCTCTAAGCTTCTCTCTTAAAAGACACTGTTCATTTTCCTTAGATAAAGTTTCGATTTTTTTATATGCTTTAGAATGATTCATTGCCAATATAAAAGTATTTAAAAGTACGATAATGAAAAATCCTAATAAAGAATAGTCATTTAAATTATTGAATATTTGAAATATCCTAAGGAGTTTTGAAGCAATTAGTGGGGAAATAAAAACAGTAGTAACTATAAAGAATAGGAAAAAAAAGTTATAGATTATTATAATTTTTTTTGAGTAATTTAGGTTAAAAACTACGCATGTGTAAATAAGTATAAAATAAACTGCTGCATAGAAAGTTAAGTAGTCCAGTTTAAGAGCTAGGCTATAGCTTACGTTATCATATAAGGTTAAAAAATAATTGTTACCAACAGTTAAGGCCCTTAAAGATGCAATTATGCAAAAAATACCAAAATAAAGATTAGAAGTATCATCTATTCTAAAAGCATATAACCATAAGTGATATAAGCCCATTATAAGCAGTATACCAAAGTAAAAAAATTCAAGTGCAATTGATGCATCTCTTTTATTCGCCATTTGGGACTGCAATCCTAGATAAATATTGCCACGGGTACCTCCTTCTCTAAAGTTATGATTTGAAATTTGAAGTACTAAATGTATTTTGTCATTATTATTCATAAAATAGCTGGTAATTGGAGGAGATTTAGGAAGCTCGGAAGAACTACTTTTGCCAACAATACCATTAGATGAAAAGAGCTGTCCATTAATCCATAATTTATATGAAGATAACATGGGAGGAACACTTATGCCTAAAAGTGTATCTTTATATTTTGAATTTAAATTTATTGTTAAACTATATGTAGCATAACCATTAGAATCATAATTTTTATTATATTTATTCCAAGGCATTGGCATTTCTATATAAGAGGGAAGGGGAGAATTATTAGTAAAATCTTTTGGCGATAGTAATTGCTGCCAGTAAAATTGCCATTGCCCGTCAAGGGAAGTATATCCATCTTTATGAAAATCCCAATTTGTAAGTTCAAGTACTCCTTTTTGTGAAGGAATATTTGAAGATGCATTGGGCGTAGCCAATTTATTTAAGGAGAAAACGACATATAATAATGCTGCTAAAATAAGGATAGATAGAGTAATAATCAATGGTTTTTCTTTTTTTAGCATCATATATATAACCTCCTTATAAGTGTAAGTGTGCTATTTTACATATTATAGTCATTATATTACCTAAGTATAGTAAAAATGACATTATTTTATATGAAACTTAACGGTATGATATGCTTTAATTCATAATAAATATATGAATTTAGTTATTTTGAATATAAAATTACCGGAGAATTTATAGAGAATGAAATCCATTACTTATAAAATTATATGTTATACTTAAACTGGTCTAAGAAATGTTTTTAACACGGAGGTAATTGAATGTATAAATTAATAGCACTAGATATGGATGGAACATTATTAAATGATAAAAAACAAATTTCACAAGTGAATTTTGACGCAATACAACAAGCAAAAAAAAATGGAATAAAAGTTGTACTAGCATCAGGAAGACCTTTAGTTGGGTTTAAAAGATATTTAGAAGAACTTAACTTAATTTCAGAAGATAATTATGCAGTAGCATTTAATGGAGCTTTAGTTCAAAATACTGAAGGTAACAGAACGATAGCTAAAACAACATTAACTATTGAAGATTATAAATATTTGTATGAATTAAGCAAAGAGCTAAAGGTGAATATACATGCATTAACAGAGAATACGGTAATTTCGCCTAAGGATACTAAATACACTAGAAATGAAGCAGAAATGAATCATATTTCTAATGAGGTAATAGCTGTTGAGGATGTAGAAGAAGGTACTACTATAGTTAAGGTTATGTTTGTGGACGAGCCAGACATTATAGATGAAGTAATGCAAAGAATTCCTGAAGAAGTAAGTGATAAGTACACAATAGTTAGAAGTGCACCTTTCTATTTAGAGTTTCTTCATAAATCAGTTAATAAAGGTACAGGGGTAGCGGCTCTAGCGAAGGAGCTAAATATTAAACAAGAAGAGGTTATATGCATAGGAGATGCAGGTAATGATATTCATATGATTAAATATGCCGGCTTAGGAGTTGCTATGGGGAATGCATTCCCAGAAGTTAAAAGAGCTGCAAATTTTATAACTAAAACTAACGAGCAAGATGGGGTTGCACATATTATTAATAAGTTCATTTTAAATGGCGAAGAAGAATTCGCGATATAAAAGATATTAAATAATAATAATTATTGACAAATAGGCAAAATTAATATACAATAAAACTATAGAAACTTCTAATACATATAGTACTAATAATCTTTATCCCCCCAAGGAAGAGACTAAGTTAATGCTAGAACCCAATCCCTTTATTTAAACAAATATAAAAAAGCTAGCAAAATTTAATTTTGCTAGCTTTTTATTTTTTTGTATAGATATTTCAGTTTTTTCTCTTGATTTACTGACCTATTCTAATGATGCAATATTATAGTGCTAGTTAAGGCATCGCTCGGTTCTAGTAGGACTTTTTCTAAGTTCTGGAGATCCTCTATTTTATTAGCTTTTTCTATTTTATCACGGTCTTCATCGTAATATATATCGTCTTTGTGTGGCATTAAAATTCCTCCTTTTTAAAATTTGATTACTAATGTTATTATCTTAGGCTTTTTAGCTCGTCGTAATACTATGAAATTTTTGGAATATAATGTACAAAACATAACAGTGAACATATGCTTTTTTATTTTAGCTGCTAATCTGATATAATTATGGTTATGTTAATAAGTAAATGGGGAAATAAGCAATAATATTTTTTGTTGTATGCAGAGAAAGGCTGGGGGATTTAAAATGTTAAAAAAGAAAAAAATAATATTAGCGTTCATGTGGTTAGCTATTTTGGGTGGTGCATTATATAGTACAAACTATGCCGTAAAAAAACATGAAAGATCTGTACAAACTATGAAGATTAAAGAAGAAGCATTAACTAAAGCTAAAGAAGAAAAATTAGCGAAAAAAGAAGAAGAAGCAAAAGCAAACGAAGAAGCAAAAGCAAAAGCTTTGATAGAGAAAAAATCACAGATTAAAACTGATGAAGATAAGAAAAGCTCAATTGGAAGTTCTCAAAAAGTTGTTGTTATAGATCCAGGACATGGCAGTGTTACTAGTAGCAAAAAAGAGCAACAAGATCCAGGTTCAAGTACAATGAAAGTAATTGAACCGGGTGGTGCTCAGGGTGTTAATACAAGAACTCCTGAATACGTGGTTAATATGGCGGTAGCAGTTAAACTCAAAAGTGTACTACAGGAAAAAGGATATACTGTAAAAATGACTAAAACGCAAAACAACATAGTTATGGGAAGTAAAGCAAGGGCTGAGTTCGGCAATGATAATCAGGCGGATTTAGTTATAAGAATCCATGCGGATGGAGATGATAATTCATCTGTTAAAGGAGCATCAATGCTTGTACCTGCAGATACTAAAAATACAAATGCCATATATAAGACAAGTAAAAAATATGGAGAGATAGTTTTTAGTAGTTTAATTAATAAGGTTGGTATGAAGGATAGAGGCGTTGTGGAAAGAAATGATATGACAGGATTTAATTGGTCTAAGGTACCTGTTATTTTAGTGGAAATGGGTTTTCAATCTAATGCTTCTGAGGATAAATTGCTTGCAAGTGACTCTTACCAAGATAAGATAGGAAGGGCATTGGCAGAGGGTATTGATCAGGCACTAAAGTAAAAGTATAATTAATAAAATAAAAAAGGCACATAAGACCGTAAAGTCATATGTGCCTTTTTGTCTTATTAGATCAAAGATTCCTTCATTACTTCTTCAAGTGATTTTGACTCCTCAATGTCACTTATTAGTTTGGCGGAGGATTTGTTGTCTCCAATTATAATTCCACCGGTTATGATGTCTTTATTGAAGAACAATTTTTTGTATAGGTTGTTTTCACTATCTTTCGAGCTAATAGCTTTAAATTGATTCTTTGAAATCTCACCTACAGATAATAGTTCTAGGCCCATGGCGTTAAAGGATATAACACCAAGTGCGTGCACATAGGATTTATTATCTCCTACTGCGTTTATACCTGCAATCTTACCCATGTCTACAGCGGCAGGCCAATTTCCATATACGGTGCCTTCAAATTCTGCAATGTCACCGCAGGCATATATGCCACTAATATTAGTTTCCATATTTTCATTGACTAGTATGCCTCTGTTAGTTTTTATATTAGTGTTATCAGCTATGTTTTTGTTTGGTGCAATACCTGTTGAAAATAGTACTAAGTCTGCATCTAATGTTTTTCCACTTTTGAGTGTAACTGATGTAACACCGTTTTCACCGTTTATAAGATTTACTGAATCTCCCAATATAATTTCAATATTTTCGTTTTCAACTGCAGTTTTAAGTATAAGGCTACCTTCACTATCTAATTGCTTAACAAGTAGGGAATCACTAAATTCAACTACTGAAACTTTGAGGCCAGCCTTTTTTATTTCATATGCAGCTTCAAGACCTAAAAGTCCACCACCTACAATAACTACGCTTTTGGAGGTCTTCATCTTATTCTTAATGGATTCTAAATCCTTTAGACTTCGCAGTGTGAATACTCCTTGTTTATCTACTCCTTCTACAGGAATCATATGGTTTTTACTCCCATTTGCTAATATTAGTTTATCGTAACTTATAGCGGTACCACCCTCAAGTAATATTTGCTTTTCTTCAGGGTTTAAGCTTTGAACTTGCACTCCTAAGGTAAGCTTTATATTGTTATCCACATACCACTCTTTTGGAGAGAGGTAGAAAGTATCATCTTTAAGGTCTTCACTTATGCCATCGGAAATTGAAGGCCTGTAATAGGTTAATTGTGATTCATTAGATATCATTTCTATAACGCATTGTTTGTTTCTTTTTCTTATGGCATCAGCAGCATAATATCCAGCAGCGCCGTTACCAATAATTAAGAATTTTTCTTTTTTATCAGAACTAAAGGTAATTACATCTTCTGATACTTGAATAAATTGATCAGCACTTGCACCACAAGCAGGGCAAATTTCAGGTGGTTTCTCTCCATCAAATTCTTCGCCGCAAACGATGCATTTCCATCGTTTCTCCGTAGAAGGTTTAGCGGGACTGTTTTTTATTTTAATTTTTTCAGCTATTTTCTCCGCAAAACTTTCTCCAAATTTAAAGGCAAAGTTTAAATCTTTTTCAGAAGGTTTAAATTTAAATTTCATAGAAGGATATAAATCTAGATTAATTTGTTTTAATCTATCCTCTATATTTGGAACAGCTTCACCACTCCAACCATAAGAACCAAATGCGGAGGCTACTTTTCCACCATGAACTATAGGATTTAAATTTACTAAAATATCCCATATAGGTTTTAGAGCGTCTCCATTTATGGTAGGAGAACCAAAAATTATTCCCTCAGACTTACCTATGCTTTTTAAAATATCATTCATATCATGATAGATAACATCATACATGTTAACTTTGAAATTACTATTGGATTTTATACCTTCTTCTATTTTTTTAGCTACAGTTTCAGTATAACCATAAGCTGAAACGTAGCATAAGGTAACCTGTGTTTCGTCTTGGGGTGATTTTTCGGGAAGGCTCCACTGTTTGTATTGATTTACGACACTTAAGGGATCTTCTCTTAAAATAGGACCATGACCTGGGCATATTATATCTATTGGCAGGTCCTTTATTTTATCTATAGCTTTTAACACATAAGGTTTAAAGGGTCCCATAATAGAGTCAAAGTAATATTTTAAGGCTTCGTAATAATCTTCTTGGTTTCGGTTTAAATCATTATACATCGCATCACTTGCGTAGTGACTTCCAAAGGAATCACAAGTGATAAGTAGCTTGTCTTGTGCAACATAGGTATAAATTGAATCTGGCCAGTGAAGAAAAGGTGCTGAAATAAAAGATAAGGTTTTATTTCCAAGACTTATACTATCCCCATCTCCTACACTTATATATTCAAAATCTCTATTTATGATTTCTTTAAGAAATCCAATTGCTGCAGGTGATCCTACTACTTTAGCGTTTTTAGCAATTTCTAAAAGTTTTCCTACTGAGCCTGCATGGTCTGGCTCAGTGTGATCTACTACTATATAATCAATGTTTTCTATATTAATGTCTAAAGATTTTAATCTTTCCAGATATTCATCAAAAAATTTCTCTTTTACCGTTTCAAATACTGCAGTTTTTTCACTACCTTTTACTACATAAGAGTTATAAGTAGTACCAAAAGGGGTATACATAATTATATCAAAAATTCTAAGATTAGGGTCTAGTGCACCTACCCAGTAAATATCCTTTGTCACTTCTAATGCATTCATTTATATCGCTCCTTTAATAACTATTCGAAAATAATAGTTATTGCTATAAAGTATAGTATAGGAATATTTAGAAAGCAATAACAATTTACCAATTTAGAGCAATTTTATTTTACAGTAAACGCTTTTTATGCTATAGTTTTTAAATGATTGTGTAACAAATTTGAAGAATTATAAAGAAAAATGGCAAAACATTTTTTTATGTGAAAAAGATGTATTTTCCTTCTTAAAGGTTGCCAGAATATGATTAATATAAAACGTAGGAGGAATGCAAATGAGAGATTTTGTTATTATGACAGATTCTTGCTGTGATTTGCCCAAGGAATACATTTACGGTAATAATATCCCTTTTGCTATGTTGCCATTTAGTTACAATGGTAGAGAGTACTTAGATGATTTAGGACAAAGCCTAAGTCACAAACAATTTTTTGATGACCTTCGGGAGGGAGCATTACCTAATACCTCTCAAGCAAATTCTGAAAGCTTCTATAAAATTTTCAAATCAGCTGTAGAAAATGGTAAGGATGTAATTTATATTGGAGTGTCTTCAGGCCTTAGTGGCACCTATAACAGTGCTAATATTGGTAAAACTGCTATATTAGAAGAGTTCCCTAATTCGTGTATATATATTGTTGACGTGTTAACAGCATCACTGGGTCAAGGTCTTATGGTTAAAAAAGCCGTGGAAATGAAAAATGAAGGCTACACTTTGGAGAAGATTGTATGCCAAATAGAAGAAAACATACAAAATTTAAATACTTACATCACTGTGCAGGATTTGAATTTTTTAAAAAGAGGTGGAAGGATATCTAATGTAGCGGCTACCCTAGGGCTAGTACTACATATAAAGCCTATACTTACTATTAACCAGGTCGGACGTGTAATGCCAGTACTCAAGGTTCGAGGGCGTAAAAAATCTCTAACTAAGCTTGCAGAAATAGTGAAGGAGAAGATTAAAAATCCTGAAACTCAAACTATAGCTATCTGTCATGCAGATTGTTATGATGAAGCTGTAAGACTTAAAGAGGAAATACTCGCAAAGGTTGTGGTTAAAGAAGTAATTATTCATTATATCGGACCAGTAGTTGGAAGATTTAGTGGCCCAGGGGCTCTGGCAGTGTTTTTCATCGGTGAGAGCAGACAACATCACGTAATAGATATTTAAAATTTTGAAAAATAATTACGAAGATAATTTATAAATAAGGAGAGTTTATATGAATTGGTTAAATGTATTATTGTTATCCGCAGTGCCTCTTATTGAGCAGAAAATGGCTATACCTCTTGGAATAAATGTGTACAATATGAATCCAATAGTAGTATTCCTATTAAGTTTTGTTGGAAGTTTGCTTCCGGTTCCCTTTGTATTGATATGTTTTAATAAAATATTTGAATTGTTAGGTAAATATAAGTTAACTAGTGGAATATATAACCTAATTGATAAAAAAATAAGCAAGAACAAATCTAAATTTGAAAAGTTTGAAGAAATAGCGCTTATAACTTTTATAGCGATACCTCTTCCTACCACAGGCGTTTGGACAGGGACTGCGATAGCTGCTTTTTTAAAGTTGGATTTTAAAAGATCTGTCATGTGTGCTGTTGTAGGATCTTTTCTATGTGGACTTATTATTACAGGATTATCTGTAGCATTCCCAGCGTTTTTAAAGATGCTATAAATTATGATCCCTTACCAATAGGTAGCTTACCTATTGGTAAGGGGTTATTTATTTTTATTGAGGATTATAGTAAAGATGAGTGTACTGTAGTTATTACAGCATTATAAATATTGGAATATTTATGAAAATCAATTGGGGCTTATAGATATAAAATGGTTAAGAGAATAAAGGAAAAAAATACAAATAACGTAATGAAATTAAAGAATAGAGAAAATAGTGAATAGAATGCCTGATTATCATGACAAATGTTTACATTATAATCATAATTTTCATAATAATGAAGGCGATTATAAAGAATAGTTCTAATTTGTTAAAAAATATTCTATTTTATATTAAAAACTTTTAGTTATTTTTATTATAATTTCGACAAAATAATCTAGCTCATATATATGTGGATGGTTTACTATTCTTTATTAATCGTGGCATTATGGGTGGAAAAGGTTTAAGTTGTCATTTTAAAGAGATAATATATGTGAAACGCATTTCATAAAGTGACAGATTATTTTGAAAAGTAATGTTAATGTATTCTCATAACATAAGTATAGGGGGAAAACATATATGGTAGTTATAGAGAATTTATTAAGAAAAGTAACAGATGGTGATGTAAACCATAATTATTTTTATAGGTTAGTAAAAAGTCAAATTTCCGTTTCAATGTATGGTGAACTTACTGAAATACAAGCTTATGGTATTGAAATAGAAAGACAAGACATAGTTGATGGATCAGTGGTAGGTATACAAAGAGATTGCGTAGAAAACATAAGCCCACAAAGACATAAAGTTAAGAATCTTTTAAAAATGTTATATGACAATACGGTATCACCTATTCACATGATTGACATATTGGGTGATTATATTGATGAATATACTAGTGACTTTGATGAGATTTTGAAAAATATAGCTACTTGCTAATATTTAATTAGTCTAACATATGAGGAAACTGAACCTCTTCCTGAGGAGAATGCTCCTCTTTTTGGTTTACAATGGAAAGTTATGAGACTGTTATAAAATTACTCCAAAAGAACAATGCAGCTGAAAACTATATATTCTTAGTATAACA
Organism: Clostridium sp. CM028; assembly: GCF_030585565.1. Taxonomy (NCBI): domain Bacteria; kingdom Bacillati; phylum Bacillota; class Clostridia; order Eubacteriales; family Clostridiaceae; genus Clostridium; species Clostridium sp. CM028. The sequence goes on from NZ_CP077766.1 coordinate 2,921,179, forward strand.
ATTTTTTAATGATGACAATATTATAATTATTGTAAAAATAAAATAATAGATCAATTAGTACAATAAATAATCAAAATTGTATTATATTATTGTTGTAGTAGGAGTATTATATATAGATATCTAATGATAAAATTAACAGCTGTATTTTACGAAATACAAAAACTAAACTTATAAATATAGATCAATGAGTGGGAGTGATGGTTATGATTCTTGGTGTCGGTACTGATATTGTTGAAATACGACGGATAAAAAAGGCTATGGAGAGCAATGAGAAGTTTTTAGAGAAGATCTTCACAACAGTTGAATTAGAATATCTTAAAAGCAGAAATTTAAGGGCAGAATATGTGGCCGGAAGGTTTGCTGCTAAAGAAGCAGTAGCAAAAGCTTTAGGGACAGGATTTAGAGGATTTGATTTTAAAGATATTGAAATTGACAGGACAACTCTTGGAAAGCCTGTAGTGAGCTTAAAAGGGAAGGCAAAGTTAATAGCTAAAAAAGAAGGAGAATACAATATTCACCTTAGTATATCTCATGGGGAAGACAGTGCTGTGGCTTATGCTATAGTGGAAGCTACAAAAAAGATTGAAGAAGTTTGTAAGTAGAGACGGGCATTATTCATTGGAATTAGTTATTTTAGTAATAGTATGCAACTATTAGTAATAGATTAATAGTAGAATATTTCGTTAGATATCTAACAATTGAAAATTCTTTTGCATCTTTAGAGAAACGCTAGGAGGATAACAATGAAAAGAAATTCACTATTAATTTTAAGCTTTTTGCTGATTTTAAGCTCGCTATTATTAACTTCATGCTATAAGAAACCAAAGGATACTAATGATATTACAACATTTTTAAAAAACATGGAAAGTTATACTACACAAATGAATATGGATGTAAAGAATGATAAACAGACAATTAATTATAAGGCAAGACAAACCTATTTAAGGGGAAGCGGATACAAGCTAGAGCTAAACAAAAACAGAGTATTTATTTTTAAAGCTGATGATAAAATTTATATTAGTGACAAAAACAATGGAACAAAGTATGTACAGAGCAAAGATTTTGATGAAGTCCTTAAATTAAGTTTTATCGGCGAATACATAGGATTATTATATACTAATGAGAAAATAGAATATGATATCAAAACCATTAATGGTATTGAATACACAGTAATTAACTTATTTATCCCTGGTAATAATAAAAATATTAATAAGGCATTGCTCTATGTTAATACTAAAAGTATGTTGCCAGCTAGAATGGTTATTTATGATATCAATGATAAAGAAAAAATTGAGATAAAATATAAGGATTTTCTTCCTAACGTAAAAATTGAACAATCAGAGCTTTCAGTTCGGTAGTGTTAGCTATAAATAACAAATGAGGTGAAGGCATGTTTAAACACTTAAGACCCGTGTGGGCAGAGATTGATTTAGATAAGTTAGCTCATAATATGAGAGAAATTAGGCGGGTAGCTAGAAGTGAGAATATTATAGCGGTTGTGAAAGCAGATGCCTATGGGCATGGAGCTGTAGACGTAGCACCGGTACTCATTAAAAATGGTGCCAATAGATTAGCTGTAGCAGAGCAAAGTGAAGCGGTGGAACTTAGGCGGTCAGGTATAGAATGCCCAATAATGATTTTGGGGTTTACACCACCAAATTTAATTGATAATTTATTGAAATATGATATTGAACAAACAGTATTCTCTTATAAATTTGCAAGCAAGCTTTCGAGGATGGCTCAAAAGAAAAATAAGGTAGCTAGAATTCACATAGCGGTAGACACCGGTATGGGGAGGATAGGGTATCTACCAAATGAGGAAAGCGCTGAAGAGGTATATAATATCAGCAAGCTACCTAACATAATCATAGAAGGGTTATTTTGTCATTTTTCTACAGCGGATGAAAAAGATAAGACCTATACTTATGATCAAGTAAAAAAATACGACGCTTTTTATGAAAAGTTAAAAGAGAAAAAAGTGTACATAAAAATGAGGCATATTGCTAATAGTGCTGCTATTATAGATTTGCCAGAAACTCATTATGAGGCAGTGCGGCCAGGGATAATAGTATATGGCTATTATCCGTCAGGCGAGGTAAATAAGGAAAACATAAGTTTAAAACCTGTAATGACATTAAAAACAAATGTAGTGCACATAAAAACACTACCTGCTGGAGAATATGTGAGTTACGGAAGAAAGTATAAAACAGAGAAGGAAAGTATTATAGCTACACTTCCAATTGGATATGCTGATGGGTATACAAGGCTCTTATTTCAAAAGGGAAAGGTTATATTGAGGGGGAAATTCGCTCCAGTAATAGGTAAAATTTGTATGGATCAGTGCATGATTGATGTTACTGAAATTGATGGAGCCAAAATTGGCGATGAGGTAATATTAATAGGTGAGGATGAAAATAATAAATTTACAGCAGACACAGTAGCAGAATTAATAGGGACGATAAACTACGAAGTAATCTGCATGATTGGAAAAAGAGTTCCAAGAGTTTATGTTAGTGAAGGTAGAGTTGTAAAGATAAAAACATATGTATAATATTCATGCATTATATGTAGAATGAACCATTTAAACATAAAATTACTTGTCGAAAAAAAACGAAAACGCGAATAATTTCTTTGACAGATTGACGTAGGTTGAATTATAATATATTCATACATATTGTTGCTTTACTTATTAGGAGGTATTAAATTTTCTATGTCAACTTCAAAGAAATTAGTAATAAACCTCTCAAAAAAACTTTACAGTGAATTTAATAAGATACTTTCGAAAGATTGTAAAAAAAGAAGTGAATTTATTCGGGAAGCTATAATACTATATATCGAGGGAAAGAAAAATCTTAAATATATAGATGAAATGAAACAAGGATATTTAGAAATGGCTGAGTTAAATTTAGAAATGGCTAATATGGGTTTTGAAATTGATATTAAAGATTTTAAAGAATACGAAGTTAAGCTTTCGGAGAGTGATTTGTCAAATGACAACAATAGTAAAAAGAGGAGATATATTTTATGCTGATTTGAGCCCGGTTGTAGGCTCGGAACAAGGCGGGATTAGACCTGTAATTATACTTCAAAATGATATTGGTAACAAGTACAGTCCCACTATTATTATTGCAGCTATTACTTCCCAGATAAATAAGGCGAAACTCCCTACTCATGTTGAAATTTCTTCAGAAGAGTATGGATTAAATAAAGATTCTGTAGTTTTGCTAGAACAAATAAGAACATTAGATAAAAAAAGATTAAAAGAAAAAATTGGTCATATGACTGATGGAGATATGAAAAAAGTAGATACTGCGCTTTTAATTAGTGTAGGGTTATAAAATAAATAATAAATAGTTTTATACGCAAAAAAAAGTATATATTACGTATAATGCATTGAAGCGAGATTTAGAACTTCTTATTTTATTTTTAATTAAGATGCGTTAAGAAAAACATATGGTTGAGCGAGATAGCGAGGCTATGTTTTTTAGCAGATTAATTTTAAATAAAATTAGTAGTTCTTAGGGAAGCGAATGCATTAATAGTAATATATACTTTTTCTTTTTTATTGTATTTTATAAAAGGTTTAAAAATTATGTTATAATAATTAAATAAGATAAATAGGAATACAGGTAGATAACAACTATTGGTTCTTATCTACACCAAAGCAATATTAGGAGGAGACATATGGAGAAAACATTAGAACAATTAAAAGCAATTACTAAAGAAGTTAGGAAAGATATCGTAACTATGGTTACAAAGTCAGCGTCTGGGCACCCAGGTGGATCGTTATCTGCTGTGGAAATCATAACTACTTTATATTTTAATGAGATGAATGCGGGTCCAGAAAATAAGAATGATCCAGACAGAGATAGATTTGTACTTTCAAAGGGGCATGCGGCACCAGCATTATATAGCGTGCTTGCTAGAAAGGGATACTTTGATAAAAGTGAATTAATGGGACTAAGAAAACTTGGATCAATGCTTCAAGGACATCCTAATATGAATACTATTCCAGGGGTAGATATGTCTACAGGTTCTTTAGGCCAAGGGATTTCTGCTGCAGTAGGAATGGCATTAGCTGGAAAACTAGATAAAAAAGGATACAGAGTGTATTCACTGCTTGGAGATGGTGAACTTGCAGAAGGTCAAGTTTGGGAAGCAACTATGTCAGCTGCACACTATAAGCTTGATAATCTAACCGCTTTTGTAGATCATAATAGACTACAAATAGATGGTAAGGTTTCGGAAGTTATGGGTTCTGATCCAGTAGATGCTAAATTTGCAGCTTTTGGATGGAACGTTATTTCTATCGATGGACATGATCTTGTACAAATTAAAAGTGCTATAGAAGAAGCTAAAAAAACAAAAGGAAAACCAACAGTTATAATTTGCGAAACTGTAAAGGGTAAAGGTGTATCCTTCATGGAAAATGAAGCTAGTTGGCACGGAAGCGCTCCAAATAAAGAACAATGCCAAGAAGCAATAGACGAAATTGGAGGTACTGTATAATGGGTAAAGTTGCAACAAGAGAAGCTTATGGTAAAGCCTTAGCCAAATTAGGATTAGAAAATGAAAATATAGTTGTTTTAGATGCGGATTTATCTAAATCCACTAAAACTGCAGACTTTAAAAAAGTGGCTCCAGAAAGATTTATTAATATGGGTATCGCCGAAGGAAATATGATGTCCGTAGCTGCAGGACTTGCTTCTTGTGGCAAAATTCCTTTTGCAAGTACTTTTGCTATATTTGCAGCAGGAAGAGCTTTTGAACAAATAAGAAACTCTATTTGTTATCCAAAATTAAATGTTAAAATTTGCGCAACGCATGCAGGACTCACAGTAGGAGAAGATGGAGCATCTCATCAAGCAATAGAAGACATAGCTTTAATGAGAAGTATACCAAATATGGTAGTTATAAGCCCTAGTGATGATGTTGAAACGGAAGCTGCTATAAAGGCTATTATAAAGTACCACGGACCTTGCTATGTAAGGCTTGGAAGATCAGGTGTTTGCACAGTAAATGATGATCCTGAGTACAAATTCGAATTGGGGAAAGCTGTAACGCTTAGAAAAGGACATGATGCAACTATAATAGCTACAGGTATTATGGTAGATGCTGCTTTGGAAGCTTATAACATATTGGCTGAGGAAGGAATAAAGGTTAGGGTGCTTAATATACACACTATTAAACCTATTGATGAAGAGGCAATTATTGTTGCAGCTCGCGAAACTGGATTAATTGTTACCGCTGAAGAACATAGCATTATAGGCGGACTTGGATCGGCAGTAGCTGAGGTTGTTACGACTAATCATCCAGTACCAGTTATGAGAGTTGGAGTTAAAGATACCTTTGGTGAGAGTGGTAAGCCAGAAGAACTTTTAAAAGCATATGGATTAACTACAGATGAAATAGTTAAAGCTCTCAAAAAGGGTCTTTCCTTAAAATAATTTTAGAGACTTTTATGCACGTATGTATAAAAGTCTCTAAATAATTTATAGGATAATATTGTTTAACTATAATAAACTTTGTTTTTTAGGAAATCATAACGAGCGATTTATTTATAATATTTATAATATTCACGGAAATTTTATATTATAAATTATTACAGGCTTAATCAGTATGTTATAATGTTAGTGATGAATTTAATGAAACAAATTACATAAGTATGGTAAGGAGAGTTTAATATGATACAATTTAAAAAAGTAACTAAGATTTATGATAATAATGTAACGGCTTTGTCGAATATTGACATAACTATTAAAAAAGGGGAATTTATATTCATTGTAGGTCCTAGTGGAGCAGGAAAATCTACTTTTGTTAAGATACTTTTAAAAGAGGTAGAACCAACTACGGGAAGTGTTATTATAAATGATACGGATATAACAAAATTACCTAGAAAAAAGGTACCTTATCATAGAAGAAAAATTGGAGTGGTTTTCCAAGATTTTAGATTAATTGAGTCTTTAAATATTTATGAAAATGTGGCGTTTGCACTAAGGGCTACAGAATGTTCTGCAAAGGATATTAAGAAAAAAGTACCTTATGTTTTAGATTTAGTTGGATTATCAAAAAAATATATGGCTTTTCCTCATGAGATTTCAGGTGGAGAGAGACAAAGAGTTTCTCTTGCGAGAGCTATAGTAAATAATCCTACTTTGCTAATAGCAGATGAACCAACAGGAAACTTAGATCCTGAAACTGCATTAGGTATTATGGATATTTTAAAAGATATTAACAAGTCTGGTACCACAGTAGTTATGGCAACACATGCAAAAAATATAGTAGACTCTATGAAAAAGAGGGTAATAGCTATAGAAAAGGGTGTTATAGTTAGAGATGAGCAAAGGGGAAGATACGGTTATGAAGATTAGTACAATTAAAAATTTTGTTATGGATGCTTTAAAAAGCTTAAAAAGAAATAAAACCGTTAGTATAGCGTCAGTGGCTACGGTGGCTGCTACTCTATTTATTCTAGGGGTGTTTTTATTAATTGTTTTTAATGTTAACGCAGGAATTCAAGAACTAGGAGCTAAGTTAGAGGTGGGAATTTATCTTAAGGATGATATAACAGTAGCAGATAAATCAGCTGTTGAAAATGCTTTAAGCAAAACACCGGGAGTAACAGATGTTAGATTTGAGGATAAGAACGATGCACTAGCAAAAGTAAAGAAACAATTTGGCAAAGATAGCCAAGCTTTAGTAAAAGGATTTGAAGGTAAAGGGGGAAATCCTTTTCCGACTGCATACGTTGTAAGTGTTACCAAACCTGAAGTAATAAATGATGTGGTTAAGAATGCTACAGGATTAAAAGGCATAGAGGAAATTAAAGATGTCAGACAATATGTTGATAAAATTGTAAAGATAACAAATACTCTTAAAATAATAGGAATTGCATTATTTGCAGTTTTAATAACTGTTTCTTTATTCTTAATAGGAAACACAATTAAACTTACAGTTTACTCTAGAAAAAAAGAAATAGGTATTATGAAATTTGTTGGTGCTACGGATTGGTTTATAAGATGGCCATTTATTATTGAAGGCATGATTTTAGGTTTAGCAGGAGCACTTATTTCTACTGGATTACTATATTATGCTTATAAAATGGCTTTCTTAAAGATTACTAATGGATTATTAGGAGCTACTCTTATAAACCCTCATATGATATTAAGTACTACTTTATGGCAATTTATGTTGGGTGGCTTAGTTATTGGAGCCATAGGAAGTTCTATATCTATAAGAAAATTCTTGGTTGTATAGTATAAAAGCATCTTCTGCGAATCTGCACAGCTTCGCAGAGGATGCTTTTACGACTTCAAAAGGAGATCTATGCTTTCACTGAATTTCTGTATTTATTATAGAATGTAACATATACTTATAGAAAGGGAGAACTATCCTTCTGAAATGTCATTAAATTTATTTATTTTCTTATCAGTGTTATAAATTTATTATATTTACATAAATAATATATAGAGAATATATAGATAATATATAGAGAATAATATATAGAGAATAATAAAGAGGTGTATAAAATGGGCGATGAAAATAAGCCTGAAAAATTTAGAGTTTTAGAAAATGGTAGTGGAAAACCCAAAGCAAAGAAAATGAAGTGTATTATATGGATTATAGTTTTAGTACTTATTACTAATACCATAACTTTATTTGTCTCAACTCAAATTTCATTAGGTATTCCAAATGGAAAAGTGGCTATTGGAAGAGAAGCTTATGACCAGGTATTAAAGTTTCAAAAACTATTTTTAGTCAGAAATAAATTGTATGAGTACTATGATGGCAAAATTAGTGATGATGTTTTAGTTGAAGGAGCTATAAAGGGCATGACTGATTCCCTAAAGGATCCTTATACAACTTTTATGAACAAGAAAGAGTTTTCAGACTTTAATTCTCAAACACAAGGAGCTTATACTGGCCTTGGATTACAAGTGGGAGTTAAAGACGATAAGATAGTTGTAATTGCACCCTTTGATGGATCACCAGCTAAAAAAGCAGGATTAATTTCTGGAGATGTTATAGAAAAGGTTAATTCAACAGAAGTCTCTGGAAAAGAACTAGAAAAAGCTGTTACAATGATGAAGGGCAAGGCAAATGAGTCAGTTACCTTAACTATTAATCGAAAAGGGAAAGGTAGTTTTGACATTAGTATGAAACGTGCTAAGATCGATTTGATAACAGTTAAAGGCGAAATGCTAGAAGGCACGGTTGGATATATTCAGCTTACAATGTTTGATGAGAATACTGCTAAGAATTTTGAAAAGAAATTATCAGAATTACAAGAGAAGGGTATGAAGAGTCTAATAGTAGATGTAAGAGGAAATCCTGGCGGACTTTTAGATCAGGTTGTAGATTTAACATCTAACTTTGTACCTAAAGGAAAGGTTATTGTATCTACAATAGATAAGAATAAGAGAAAAACTGAAGATAAATCTAAGGGAGGCCTAGCATTAGGCATGCCATTAACAGTATTAACAGATGAAGGTTCAGCAAGTGCCTCAGAAATTTTTGCAGGTGCTATAAGGGACTACAAAGTTGGTACTTTAGTGGGAGAAAAAACCTTTGGTAAAGGCATAGTTCAAAGGATGTTTTACAGAAGCGTTGATGGTTTTGATGATGGTACAGCATTAAAAATTACTATATCAAAATATTATACGCCGAGTGGTGAGAATATACATCATATTGGAATAAAACCGGAAGTGCCAGTTGTGTATCCACAAGCACTTAAAGAGAAACCATATGATAGAACTTTGGATCCGCAGTTTAAAAAAGCTTTAGAGATAGCTAAAGATAAAATCAAATAATAAAATAAAAGTATCTATTTAAGTATCTACCAATAAATTTGGTAGATACTTGGTTTTTAACGACATTTCAGAAGGGAAGTCTCCTACTTCTATAATCGTAAGTTATATAATATAACAAATAGAAGTTCAGTGGGAATATAAATCACCTTCTGGAGTCGTTAATATTGAGCACCGCAGGTGATGATTTGACGACATTTTAATAGCTTATAATATTACGTGTTTCATAGTGATATGAAAGGAGAATTTTAATCAATGGAAATTGCAATACATACTTTAAGAGCAGTTGCGTTTGCAATTGTTGACCCTTCAAATTCGTTTATTTTAATAATAATTGCAATAATTTTTTATAATAAAAATAAGAAGACTGCAGCTATGCAGAAAATGATAATGGGAGAAAGTTTAGATTCACCTTTTGAACTAACTATATCTCAAATTGTAATAGGAATTTTTGCCGGTGCTGTGGCAAGTCTATTATTTACATTTTCAGGGTTAGTTTTTGATGAAAATTCAAATATTTATTTATTGTTTATGGTGTCGTTATTTTTTATGGCAGTTAAGCCTAGATATATTAGTTTTTCTTATTCTGGTGCAGTTCTGGGAATAATGAGCCTGGTGTTTAAATATGCATCCAGTACATTACATATGCCACAATTGAATATTATAAACATAGATATTCTGACCTTAATGACACTGGTTGGAATATTACATATTATAGAGGGAATCTTAGTCATGATAGATGGCTCAAGAGGAGCTATTCCTGTGTTTACTAATAGAGATCAAAAAATTATAGGTGGGTTCGCCTTAAAAAGATATTGGGCACTACCAATTGCTTTACTTATACTTTTAAGTGCGTCTTCATCAGAATTAGCGGTTGGGCAGAACTTCATGATGACTGAGTGGAAGGGTTTAATAAAAGGGGACATAGTCAATCGGATTGTAAAAAATTCGGTTATAGCATCTATGGCACTGTATGGAGTTATTGGATATAGCAGCATTACATTTACAAAGCTTAAGAAAAGGAAGGCGCTTACTTCGGGAGCATTAGTACTTACTTATGGTATAGCGCTAACAGCTGTATCTCAATTACCAGTATTAGGGTCAGTTTTTCAAATATTTATTTTGATATTTGCAGCTATATTGCATGAGGCAATGCTACGACTAGAAAAGTACATGGAGCTCACTTTAAAACCAAAATTTATGAGTAGTGAAGAGGGAATTATGGTACTGGAAGTAGCGCCTAAGTCTCCTGCTTTTGAAATGGGGATTCAAAGTGGAGATTTAATAGTGCAGATGAACAAGAGTAAAATAGAGAATGAAGAAGAACTTATTAACATAGTTAAAGGGAAATTTAATTCAATAAATCTTAAAATTAAAAAACCTTCCGGAGAACTAAAAGATACTAGTTATAGCAGTATGGCTGGAGACAAAAGACTAGGAGTAGTTATTGTACCAAGGGAGTTACCAAAAGATACTGCTATAGTAAAGGTGGATAATGAAACCTTTAAAGATGTGATGAACAAAATGAGAAATAAAGAAAAGGATAAGAAATAGAAAAAGTATGAAGTTTCTCCTACGTGCCTTGCAAACGAACTAAAAACTAGAAATTACATTAAGAAATTCTAATCTTTTGCTTATATAAAATTCTTTAACGCTCATATTCGGCGTCTTGCCTCAGGTTCGCTAGCTTGCACTTCCTGTGCAAGCTTACAAGAATTTTATGTTCGCAAAAGAAGAATTTCATACTTGTTATTTTATCTCTTAGTAAAGCCTGAATGATAAAAATGATCTCAAAAGAGTGATATTGAATAAATACTTTAAATATGTTAAAATTAGTTAAAATTAAATTAATTTAGGTGTCTATAATCGTTAATAGATACTGATTTTAGTGAGGTGACTATGAAAAAAAAATATTATTTTGAAAAAATCAGCACAATAGTATGTTTATTGTTAATTTTATTTTCCACCTGGCAACAATTTCAATATAACCATACTACTTTAATTGTTGTATTCGTAGTTGTGTATTCGTTACTAAAAAATAAATTTTTTAAAAATGCAGAATATGAAAATAAAAAAGATTATATTTTTAATATAATAAATATACTTTTACTTTTACCATCTTTATCTTTGATTATCTATATGGTGATTTATAGATAAAATGAATATCTATATTTTGTTGGTGGTACTAAGTTAAGCTTTATTTTAAAGGAGAATTTTTTGAAAGGCCTTTAAAATAGGCTTTTTTTAATTGTAACGGAAGTCCAAGCAGTACTTCCGTTACAATTAGAGAGACTTAAATAAAACAAATTCTATATTATTAGAACTGTTTTACATACCTCCAACCACTTAAAAAAAAAGAATTTCTAATATTTAAAAATTCTCAATTCCACTGCAATTAATGACACATATGCAGGATGAGAATATATTATAGCAGTGGGAGACTTTCCTTATGAAATGTTGTTAAAGGTAATAAATGTAAAGATGTATTAACATTTAGGAGGGATATAGAAATGATTTTAAGAGAAGATGAGCGTGTACAAAATTCTAAACGCATTGCAGTTCGCTATACTTATTTTTTTGAAATACTGGGCATATCGGTTTTATGTATTCTATCAATTATGTATAAGAATTTAATATTGCTGCCACCTTTATATTTATTTAACTCTTCTATTTATGTTTCAATTTCACTTGATCCACTTATAGCCTTTATAGTGAATACACAAATTTTGTTTATGTTTGCTGCTCAAGCAATATTCAATAAGCGTTTTGGAGGAAAGAGGGAAGCATTAATTAGTGGAACTGCTGGATTCAGATTTATGGATGAAAGGGAGCGGAAAGTATCAGATAAAGCTATCAGTGTAACTTTTCTTTATATTAATATATTTCTTATCATATGGGCTGTTATTGACATTTTCATTAGTGGAAAATTAGGATTACCTCTTATAATAATTGGAGTGGTATTCATTATTTATAACATAACTAAAGGGATAATACTTCACAACTTCAAAGAGAAATATCATGAAAAATAGCATCAAAGAACATCGTAAAAGTTATAAATTAACGCAAGAGGAATTGGCTAATAATTTAGGGGTTACTCGCCAAACAATTATAGCTATAGAAAATGATAAGTATAATCCAACATTAAGCAGTTAGTATGTATGAGATTGATTTTGACAACATAAAAAATATAGTTGAAGTGCTAAAATTCGACGAGCCTGATGGAGACTGGCTGGATTTTGTTTTTTCTAATAGACAGGGTATGTATAGCGGAAAACAGTATGATGTGATAATTGGAGCAGTAGCTGATGATACTATATATAGGGTTTTCAGTTTGTATGAAGCAGGACTCTTGGATAGAGAAGAAACTCTCAAGAGATTGAAGATTAAAAAATTATATGATCAAGTTACCTTTTGTACAGAGAAGGCATTGACCTATTTGCATTATATTGGTCAGTTAAATACTGATATAGAGGAGGATATATGATGAGTGAATCGAAAGAATTTCAAGCTATTTTACAAGTGATCGTATCTCGCTTGGTACAAATAATTGCCAAAGAGATGAATATTTCTGATAAGGATGCATTAAATAATTTTTATTCATCAAAGCTTTATGAAAAGCTGGAGCAAGAGGAGACGAAAGTTTGGCATTTAAGTGTGCCTACCCTTTATAGTCTCTATGTTGAAGAAATAAAAACAGGTAAAATTATTTTTCCAGAGGAGGCATAAAATGGAACAAAAATTAGACTTTTTAGTATATTGTATAGAAAATTATAAAAATGAAAAAGGTTTAAAAGGCAAGGAAGCTTTAGAGTTTTTTAACAGATATCGTGTTTTTGATTATATTGATGCGAGCTATGAAGCTTTGCATACCACTGGAAGAGAATATATTATAGAAGACCTTAGTATTTACATTAATTCAAAGCAAAAGGTTGATTCAGGGATTGCACATTAATAATTTAAAAATTTCAGAGCCTTAGAGAATGCTATAACAAAAAGTATATATTGCTGAAATGCGCTCACGTCGCTAAGTGTTCGAACGCATTCTACGCAATATATACTTTTGTTAGCATTCTCTAAGAAAAAGAATTAAGTCTAAAAATCCACATTATGCTCTTTCCATTTTTAATTTTAGTGGGTACAGTTACTTTTGAGTAATTATTACCATGAAGAGAGTAAGAGAAAAACGGTATTAGCGAAGAGTAATTATATTAACAAACAGTCGCTTTTAGGTTGCTATAGTAATTGCAACCGTAAGTTGACAAGAAAGCAAATGGAAATTGCTAGTATGCTAGCTGATGTTAGGGTATTATTTAGGTGGGGTGATGAAGTTGAGTTTTTCAGAAAAATTACAAACGTTAAGAAAAGAAAAAGGTTTGTCACAAGAACAACTTGGAGAGGTATTAAATGTATCTCGTCAGTCAATATCGAAATGGGAATCTGGGCAAACATATCCAGAGATAAATAAACTGATAATATTGAGTGATTTATTTGAAATAACGTTAGATGATCTAGTAAAGGATAAAAATATAGGGTGCACTGATAGTGTAGATGATGAAGATGAAGGTGAAGAATATGATAGGCTAATGATTGGTTGTATGATGTTAGGAACAGCCATTGGATGTGTTACAGGGAATTTTATGTGGGCAACAGCAGGTGGGTTTTTGGGGCTTGGAGTTTCTCATATCCTTAAAGAATTCAAAAGAAAAATTTAAGATAATAAGAAACTGCACTAATTTTTTTGATGCTTATTAAAAAAGACAATAATTTTTTTTATCCTCTTGGAGCATACATAATGATAATAACCCCAATTAGTGCAATGCCTCCGCCAATTAAATCAAATCTGTCTGGGAGTACGTTATCAACTTTCCATCCCCACAAGATTGAAAGGACAATAAATATTCCCCCATAAGTTGCATATACTCTGCCAAAGTTAGCATTTTGAGGCTGTAGTGTAGGAATAATGCCATATAATATCAATAATATCGAGCCTACAACTCCATACCAAAGACTTTTACCCTCGCGTAAAAATAACCAAACAAGATATCCTCCGCCTATTTCAAATATACCTGCTAGCACAAAATAGAAAACTGACTTTATAATTTCCAAATGTATATCTCCTTACCTATTTATGATTTTAAGACACATTTAGATATTATATCATGAATATATATATGTTTAATGATAATGATATTGGAAATGTTTATTGAAATTCGATATAATGAAACAAAGACGTAATAGTATATTAAGAAAAATTAAGGAAGACGGAGGGGAGTATATGTCTAAACAAGTAATAATTGTTTTAATTCTTACGGTTATCATTTCTATAATTTCAACACTGGCCTATTCTGTAAGAAGTGTTGGTGTAAGAACGGGAAGAATAGCGGTATCTTTTGCGGTGTTTAATATTTTTTCGTTAATTTCTAGAACTGCAAATACAGTACAAGCACCATTACTAGCTAAAAGGATTGAAGAGACTATAAAAGCCGGGGACCCTCAAAGTTTATTATCTACATTTAGATGGATTCTATTTTCTACAACAATAGCAACAATTATTGGCGCAGCACTCATGCCAACATTTATAAAAATTTTTGGAAAACTTGTAGAATCATTTAGTTATAATCGTTCTATAGCTAAATTGTTATTACACTCGTTTTCAAAATCAGGAATAGAGCAGTTTAAAAGTAGTGTTACAAAACCTAGAAAAGAAAATTTGGGACAATTTAAAAGTTTTAAAATGATACCTAAGAAAATAGTTTTAATTAACACCATAGCCTTTTCAATAGCAACTGTTGGTGTTTTAGCATCATTGTATGCAGGATGTTTAAACCCAGAACTAAGAAGTACATGCAGTACATTATCAGGTGTGATAACGGGCATGGCAGCAATACTTATGGTTATATTCGTAGATCCATATATATCGATTCTGACAGACGATGTACTAAAAGGAGAATGTAGTCAATTGCAATTTGATAGATGTATAATTTTTATTGTTGGAGGATTAATAGTGGGTACTATTTTAGCTCAGCTTTTATTAGTTCCAGCAGCACATATAATATCTTTTATAGCCAAAGCAATTTAAAATAAAATTTAAAAACACGAATCAACAATTTTTATTTATAAAAAAATGACAAGTGTGTTGTTTTGATGAGGGAAGAGTATGTATGATATAAAGGCATACTTTATGTTATAATTAAAACTCAATTGTAACTTAATATATCATAATATTAAAAAAAAAATTTTTGTTTAGATTCTAAAATATAAAATATAATTTGTATGAAAGGTGAAATTCTAATGAAGAAAAAGCATCTATTAATAATAGCTTTAATAATTAGTTTGATATTTGGGGCTTATAATTTTCTTAGTTTAAAGCAGCAAGAAAAAACTGCGACTGAATTATTTATATCCAGTTTATCTCAAACCCAAACTTGTTTTGCACAGGACTACAGTAAACTAAACGAGAATGAAAAAAAATATTACTATATAAAGGCTGCATCTAACCTACATACAGCTTTGAATATATTAAATTCGACTTCGTATGCTAATGTTGAGAATAGTAATGAATTATTTAACGCGATAAATGAACTTAATTCCTGTATATCAGAAAATAATACAACTAATAGTAGGTGGAAAGCTGTTACTGAAAAGCGAGAACTTATATATAATTATTTACATTATATAGTTATAAATCCTAATGACAAAAGTAATTGCAAAGCACTTTCTAGACTTGCAAGTAATTTACGTTTAGACATTGAAGATGTTTTAATTAAGTATGAAGGTAAGAGTCCAAATTGGGATGTAGGGTATAAAATCGATGGTAATGAAAACTCACATGACACATATTATACATTTAAGTACACTGGGATAAATGGTAATTTGGTAAAAGATGTTAAATACTCTATAGATACGTATAATGAAGGAGAAAGTGGCGAATTTAAAAATCATAATAGCAAGGTGCATGCTGGCAAATTGAAACTGACGGCAGGACTTCCAAAAGCTACTGATAGGGATATGTTAGTTAAGATAGAATGGAATGGGAAAAAAGAGTCGTTAATATTAAAAAAGTCTAAATAAAGGCTGAGCTATATAATAAAAAAGAAATATAGAAAGGAAGTGAATATTTAGTGGGCTTGGATACTTAATGGATACTTTCTCACTAATGATAAATTATGTCAAATGAAATGGATAGACAATATATTAAAATGGCAGAGAAAATTATTAAAAAAGGATATTATGACCAAAATCGTACTGGGGTTGCAACTTTAAAACTGCCTCACCAAATTATGAAATTTGATTTAGAAGAAGAATTTCCAATATTAACGACTAAATTTGTTGCATTTAAAACTGCGGTAAAAGAATTGCTTTGGATTTTCAAAGACCAATCTAATGATGTTAAAAAACTTCAAGAACAAAATGTACATATATGGGATGAATGGGCTTTGGAAGATGGCACAATAGGGAAGGCGTATGGTTTTCAAATAGCTAAGTATCACCAAATTGATACACTTATTGAGGCTTTAAAAAAGAATCCTCAAGACCGAAGAATGATGATGAACTTATGGAATATAGAAGATCTTCCTGAAATGGCGCTTCAACCTTGCTGTTTTTTAACTATGTGGGATGTAACTGATGGAAGGCTGAATTGTATGTTAATACAAAGGTCTGGAGATACGGCCCTCGGAATTCCATTTAACACAAGTCAATATGCATCATTAGTTCATATGATAGCACATGTTACAGGACTCAAAGCAGGATTATTTACTCATGTTATAAATAATGCACATGTATATGAAAATCATATTGAAGGTTTAAAATTACAGATTTCAAGAAAAGAAGAAGCTTTAGAAGCACCTAAGATTTGGATTAATCCAGAAATTAAAAGCTTTTATGACTTTACACCTGAAGATGTTAAACTAATAGATTATAAACACCTTGGGAAAATAAATATGGGGAGTGTGGCTGTATAATGCTTACGTGTATTGTTGCTATTGGAGAAAATTTTGCTATAGGGAAAAATAATAAATTACTTTGGCATTTTTCAAAAGATTTAAAAAGATTCAAACAGATTACAAGTGGAAATACTATTATAATGGGAAGAAAGACATTTGAGTCTCTTCCGGGTATTCTTCCTCAAAGACACCATATAGTTATTACTCAAAATAAGAATTTTGTAGTAAATGATGAACGAGTTACTGTTTTAAATTCTAAGGAAGAATTATTAGAGTCTTTAGAAGACAGTAAAGAATATTTTGTTATAGGGGGAGGAGAGATTTATAAGTTATTATTGCCCCATTGTAATAAAATACATTTAACAAAAGTGCATAAGGAATATGATGCTGAGGTATTCTTCCCAGAGCTGAATTATTTGGAGTGGAATATTAGAGAAGAAGAAACTGGTTATATTGATGATGATAAAACAACACCATACAGTTTTTTAACACTGGAACGTATTACTTTAGTAAAATAATAGTTTATAAAATAACAAAATGACTTAGAGAAATCTAAGGTATTTTGTTATAATGTTTTCAATTACATTATATATTAGATACATAGCCATTAATAGGTAATCACATAAATGAGTATAAAAGGAAGAAAGTGAATATATGGAGATAAAAGAAATAAAGGGAAATACATTTTGTATTGATACTGGAATGACATACATACCTTTTTATAAAATTAATCATGAAGAAATTATTATGTTGGATTCAGGATGGGCACAAGGAGAAAGAAAAGGAATAGATGAACTTCTTTTAAAAAACAACTTTAAGGTAGTCGCCATAATTTGCAGTCATGCTCATATAGACCATGTAGGAAATAATGCATATTTGAAGGAAAAATATAACTGTATTATTGCTATGCCATCCTATGAAGCTCTTATTTGCAGTTCAACGGTTAATCTAAAGCTCTATTACAGTAGCCAAACATTATCCGATGTTCTAGAGCATTTTGGAGATATGGTTTGTGAAACAGATATTATGATTTTGGACAACCAAGATAGCGTAACTGTGTGTGGTGTTAAATTTAAAATTATTCATACACCAGGGCACAGTCCTGCACATATATGCATTACTACTCCTGATGATGTTGCATATTTGGGAGATTCACTCATAAGCTATGAAGTCATGAGGGGGGCTAAAATGCCTTACGCTTATATACTGAGTGTGGATTTGTTAAGTAAATTAAAACTTTATGATCTAAAATATAGCAAATATGTCGTGGCACACAAAGGTATATTTGATGATATTACAGGACTTATTGCTGACAATATAAGTTTTTATAAGGATAGAGCATTAAGAATATATAATGTCATAGATGGTACTATGACAATGGAGGATATTCTAAAGGCTGTTATTATAAGCTTTAATATTAATGTAAAAAGCAAGTATAGATATACAACAATAGTAAGAATGCTTAGGTCATATGTTGAATATTTGAATGAAACAGGAATGATAGTTTTAAATATGGATGAGGGGTTTCTTAAATATTCAAAAGCGGTGATTTTAGATAAATAAATTTTAAAAATTTTTTATTAAATAAATCCCTGTAACATAACTACAATTCATTATGGGAACATTAATAAATGGGTGATGTTTATGATTAAAAAAACACTGTCAGTTATGTTCTTATTTATTATACTGTTGAATTCAACAGTGATTCATGCTGAAGGATTAAAATATGCTGAAATTTTTGATCCAAAGCAAGGAAAGGTGGTGAAAGTAGTTCAGTTAAATCCAGAAATTCATAATATGGTTGCAAACTTTATAAAGAATGTTGATAATATCTATGCTAAAAGTGACCCTCTTACAGATGATGGTTATGCAATTAAAATCCCGCTTGATCCACCTGTAAAGGTACAGAGAGAATGTTTAAACGCACTTATAAATGAAGTTTATATAATTATACCCGAAAGTGAAGCACCATTTCTTATGGTTTTTGAAAATGAAAACAAACTACTTTGTTTCCCATTTAAAGGAGACATAAATTCGCTGTCAAAAGTTCTGGATTTCAACTTAAAAGGAAAATAAGTATAAAAACCTCTATAAAGTATTATATACATACTTTACAGGGGTTTTTATCAATTTTAAAATAAATAAATAAAAAATATCTTCTAAGGAACTATTCCTATAAAAACCAAATAATTATAAAATTAATAATTGAAACAAATAAAATAAAAATTGACACTACAATATTTTTATCTTTATTTATAAGTTTATGTTTATTAAATTCTAAAATTGCGATAATAACAATAAATGTGTTACCAATTGATCTTAGGATTTTTATATATATAATTCCAAATCCAATATTATCTAAATGGGCTGCTATAAAAGTAAATAATCCAACTGAAAATAAGGATGCAAAAAATATAATATAATATATGTTTTTTTTATTAATCAAAATAAAATCTCCTTTTTATAAAGTAGTTCAAATTTATTTGGAAGCTTTTTCATATACAGTTTCTAACAAAAGTGCAATTAAAGTTACACCTATTACTCTTGTTATAAATGAAGCAATGTGACCATATTTTAAATCAACTATTATACCCCAAATTATTGGAACTACAGCTATTCCTAATACATGTCTTTGCCATATTTTCATATTTACTCCCCCTATAAAGGCCATTAATAGTAATTAACTTCTGTATACTATTGAGACATTTACTATAGTATACAGAATATCAATATTAACTTCAAATATTTAACAAAATACATATAAATAGTCTTTATGATGTTATTGAGGGTTTCGGGTAAAACACTACATTCCTTTTTACTATATCCAATTTACGGTAATAATAGTATAATTAAGTGAATGTTTTGTTTTGTAGAGTTGATTTATACGTGTTGTTAAGCAGTTAGTTAAATTTAACTATATTTAACTGGATTTAATTAAACTTAACTAGATTCACTTTCATATATGATTTCAAGGATAATAAAAGCAGAGTTCTCAACAAGTGATAATCCTTTAAATAAATTAGGGGTTTTATTTTCATGTAATCAATTTCTATATATACTAATTGCTATGTGGGTATACCCAACAGTTCCAGATAAAATGGTAATGGTTTTGGCAATTATCTTCGGCGCACATTTGCTGCCTTTTGGATGGTTATATCAATCAAAGGCATATTTAGTGATGTCTGTACTTATATCTCTGACTACACTTATTATCGGAATTATGTTTAGTGCGGTGGTGGTTTCAATAGTTATGATATTATTTGAAATTATATTTTCTATATGGTTAATGATTGAAAATAAATCTTTAAATATAAAATCAGGAGCATGCTAGGAATACCCTTGGCAAGCCCCTTTTCTATTATATAGGAAACAGTTTGTGGTAAATAATGTGGATAACTTTTTTTTCTGCCCTTGGATTTCATCCAACCTGTGGATATAGATATGCATAATAGTATGGACTTTCTCCGGAAGTGATTTCGCACCTAGGTGCGTTGCAATAAGAGAAGCAGAAACATTGAAATTTCATTTAGAAATTCTTCTTTTCCAATGTAAAATTCTCGTGAGCCTGACAGGAAGTCAGGCTAGCGAACCTGAAGCAGGATGCCGAATGTGAGCGCCAGGGAATTTTATATTCGAAAAGATTAGAATTCCTTAATGGAATTTCACGTTTCAACCTCTTATTTGGAGTCAAGCAGGAGAAAGTTCATATTGAGTGGATTTTTAAAGTAAACTATGTAACACCCTAGTGTGGTATAGATGTAATTGCTTCAGTACAATTTTATCGGCTTGATCCTGAGTTATAGTTCCGTTGCTTACAAGGGATGTTAAAGGATTTATATGAGTTATCTTATTACTATCCATATATAGTTTATTTTCTTGAGTAGTAATAGTTTTAGTTTTTTCTGAACCTTCAGATCTATTTAGTACAGCTTTAATTTTATTCGCATCAGTTTGAGTTATAGTATTAGCAGTTACAAGGTTTTCAACATTTGCGCCTAAACCCTGTTTTATTTTAGTGTCTATTTTTTTACATTCATTTGTGAAAGGCGCTTTTTTACCAATATTTAATGGGTTAGAAGTTGCTGCGAAAGCTGTACTCGCAGATGATAAAAGTATTCCAACTGTTAGTGAGCCAGATAGAATTTTGGTTTTTATAGATATAATTTTCATTTTAATATCTCCCTCATTAATTTATTTTTATCGATTCTATCTTTTAATCATAGCAATTGCGAGTGTCAACGAGGTGTCAATATAATGTCTATTTTGTTTGCTTTGTGTATTTTCTATAAATTTTGTATTAACGCATCTCCTGCGGAGCTGAAATGTCGTTAAATTCCTTCATAAGCTAATCCCAACTTACCAGGATTGCTAACAAATATTTTTATGCGCAAAAAAAGTATATAATACTTATAATGCATTAATAAGTATTATATACTTTTCTCTTTTTTATTATAGAGGAATAGCTTGCGAAAAATAATGTGGATAACTTTGACGTTTCAACCTGTTATTTCAAACCACGCAGGAGAAAGTTCATAATTAACCTTTTGATAATTCATCATTTCCTTTTTCATTAAAAGTTTCCTTCCACTCTTTATCGGCGTAAGGTGTGAAAGCATTTGCAACCTTGTCAATATTTTCATGGAATTCTTTATCATTAAGCATAACATCTCCAGCAGCATCAGTTGGTTTAGCGCCAACCTTTTGACATACATCTCTTATTACATTGGTATTATCTATCATCATACATGGCCTTAACATATTTTTGTTATAGGGCTGTCTATGTCTTAATTCTTTAAAGAAAGGATCCCTAAAAGCGTCAATTAATGGTCTTCCCTTTAAATTAACTGTTGAGAAATGTGCAAATATACATGGTTCTGCGTCTTCTTTCGAGTTGATATGAAAGAAGTATTTACCGGCTATACATCCCCCTACTAATGGAGCATCATTAAAGAAATCAATTGTAAAATATGGTTTTGTTGTTCTTATTTCATTAGTTCTTCTTCCAAGTCTTATTCTCTGCTCTGGTGTAAGCATCATATCAAACTGTGGATGTGAACTTACCGGCATAAACAAGAAATACCAACTTAATTTAGAACCTTTTTCAATTAGCATATCAGTAAACTTATCAGATAATACATCATCTATGTTAGTTCTTGTAACACATGTTGAAACTCCGAATAAAACTCCTCTTTCTTTAAGCATATCCATAGCATGTATAACTTTTGCGAATGTACCCTTTCCTCTTCTTGATTCAGTATCTTCTTCAAAGCCTTCAATCGAGAGCATTGGGAATACATTTGAACATTTTTGTATCCTATTGGCAATTTCGTCAGTTATAAGAATGCCACTAGTAAACGGGGAGAACATCATGTCATCAAATTTTTCATATATATCGAGCAGATAGTCATTATAGAAAGGTTCACCCCCAAGTATTATTATCCAGTATATTCCCAAATCTCTTGCTTCTTTAATTAATCTCTCTACTTCTACAGGTGGAATATCAGTATCTTTACTATAATTAGATGCATAGCATCCAACGCAGTGCAAAGGACATCTCATAGATGGACTGATTAGCAAAACAAATGGTATTTTTGTATCTTCGTCAGTTAAGAATTTGTTGCGTTTTGCACCAGCATACCAATTTGCATTTGCAAAGAAATTAGTAACCAATTTCTTAAGACACTTTGTGTCTGTATTAGTTAATATATTTTGTATATATTCATGTGTTGGTGGGTTACTCTTGTAATAACTATAGACAAAATCTATTTGTTTTAGTTGAGACTCATCTTTTATTAGTTTTTTTATAGTATCAAAAATTTTGTCAACATTTCTTTCTGGGTTCTTTTCTAGATAATTAATTAAAGTCTCCATGATTTTAGATTTTACACCTTTTTCTACAGAATTCATAATACTCACAACAATTCCTCCATTTAAAATATTTTTTTTATGCAGTATATTATTATTTAATGAGAATCAACTAATATTAATCGTTAATTTTGTCTAGATGCAAATAGGTGATTATATATATATATATAGTATCTATATTTATAATTTAGAATAAAATGCAACTAATGAAAATTTTTAACGGTAAATTAGCAAGAAATATTGTTGAAAGAACTATGAAGGGTGTTAATTATAATCTTTAGATTTTTTTAATTTATAGTAGGTGAATAGTTTTTGTGAATTAGTATAGGATATATTGACATATTAAAAATTTATAGTTAAAATAGAAGTAACGAACAAATGTTCAGAAGAAGGAATACAAGGCGGTGATTTTATGCATGAGTTTAAGTTACATTCAAAGTTTAAACCTACTGGAGATCAACCACGGGCAATTGATAGTCTTGTGCGCGGAATTGAAGAAGGTAAAAAGTTTCAAACTCTTAAAGGAGTAACGGGGTCAGGTAAGACTTTTACCATGGCTAATATTGTTGAGAGAGTTCAAAAGCCTACATTGGTGCTTGCTCATAATAAGATCTTAGCAGCACAGCTTTGCTCAGAGTTTAGAGAATTTTTTCCTGATAATTGTGTTGAGTATTTTGTTTCATATTATGATTATTATCAGCCAGAGGCTTATATTGCACAGACGGATACATTTATAGAAAAAGATTCATCTGTTAACGATGATATTGATAAATTAAGACATTCAGCTACATCGGCATTACTAGAGCGTAACGATGTTATTGTGGTGGCTTCGGTTTCATGTATATATGGACTTGGTAACCCCGAGGAGTATAAAAAACTTACAGTGTCATTAAGGGTTGGCATGGAAAAGGATAGAAATGAAGTAATAAGACAGTTAGTAGATATACAGTATGAAAGAAATGATATTAATTTTATTCGCGGAACCTTTAGAGTGAGAGGTGACACTATAGATATATTCCCTGCTTCATCGTCAAGTGAAGGAATTAGGGTAGAGTTTTTTGGAGATGAGATAGAAAGGATTAGATCATTTGATTCTCTTACAGGAGAAATTATTGGAACCCTAAAACATGTATCTATTTTCCCGGCTTCCCATTTTGCTACATCCAAGGATAAATTGGAACTTGGCATAGCTCAAATAGAGCAGGAGCTTGAGGAGAGGTTAAAGGAGCTTACTTCAGAGAATAAAGCTTTAGAGGCACAAAGACTTAAGCAAAGAACAAACTATGATATTGAAATGATGAGAGAGGTTGGTTACTGTACTGGTATAGAGAACTATTCTAGAATTTTAGATGGCAGGGCTGCTGGAACAGCACCTCAAACATTGATGCATTATTTCCCTAAGGATTTCTTAATGTTTATAGATGAGAGCCATGTAACTCTTCCGCAGGTTAGAGCTATGTTTGGTGGGGATAAATCAAGAAAGACTAATTTAATTGATTATGGATTTAGACTTAAGTCAGCCTATGATAATAGACCGCTAACTTTTCAGGAGTTTGAGGGTACTATGAATGAAACGATTTTTGTAAGTGCAACTCCAAACGTTTATGAAGCAGAACATAGTGAGAATGTGGCAGAACAAGTAATAAGACCTACAGGATTATTGGATCCTGAAATAGTTATAAGGCCTGTTAAGGGGCAAATAGATGATTTATATGCGATCATTCAGGAAACAATAAAAAGAGGCTTTAGAGTTTTAGTTACGACCCTTACAAAAAAAATGTCAGAAGATTTGACTAAATACTTTAAAGAAATGGATATGAAAATTACATATTTACATTCGGATATTGATACCATAGAAAGAATGAAAATTATCCAAGATCTTAGGCTAGGTACTTTTGATGTGCTAGTAGGTATAAATCTTTTGAGAGAAGGATTAGATATTCCAGAAGTAGCTCTTGTTGCAATACTCGATGCAGATAAAGAAGGGTTTTTACGTTCTGAAACCTCATTAATTCAAACAATAGGAAGAGCTGCAAGAAATTCAGAGAGCAAGGTAATAATGTATGCAGACAAAATTACAAAATCTATGAAAAAGGCTATGGATGAAACTACAAGGCGTAGAGGAATTCAGATGGAATATAATGAAGAACATGATATAGTGCCAACCACTATTGTAAAAGATATTAGAGAAGTAATCGGATCTATAACAGTTGCGGAAGATAAAGAGGTATATGAAACCCTTGAAGCTGCGATGGATGCGAATTACGATGAAACTAAAAAGTTAATGGATAAGTATGAAAATGAGATGAAGCAAGCAGCTAAGGATTTACATTTTGAAAGAGCGGCGCAGCTTCGCGATATAATTTATAAACTCAAGAAGCAGATTAAAAATATATAATTGTGTTGTAACAGAGGAGGAAAATATGAGGGATAAAATTTTTATAAAGGGTGCTAAGGTTCACAATTTAAAAAATGTTGATTTGGAGATACCGAGAGATAAATTTGTAGTGTTTACTGGACTTTCAGGGTCTGGTAAATCTTCACTTGCTTTTGATACATTATATGCAGAGGGGCAAAGAAGGTATGTGGAGTCATTATCTGCATATGCAAGGCAATTTTTAGGTAATATGGATAAGCCAGATGTTGAGTACATAGAGGGGTTATCTCCTGCTATTTCTATAGATCAGAAAACTACTAACAGAAATCCACGTTCCACAGTGGGTACTGTAACTGAAATTTATGATTATTTGAGACTTCTTTATGCTAAAGTAGGGACGCCTCATTGTCCTAAATGTGGTAAGGAGATTTCTCAGCAAACTGTAGACCAGATGGTGGATAGAATAATGGATATGCCAGAGAAAACTAAGATTTCAATTTTATCTCCTGTGATAAGGGGAAAAAAAGGTGAACATGTCAAGATAATAGAAAATATTAAAAAAAATGGTTTCGTTCGCGCTAGGATAGATGGTACTACTGTAGAGCTTCTGGAAGAGGAAATAAAACTCGCAAAGACTAAGAAACATAATATAGAGATAGTAATAGACAGAATTTCTGTAAAAGAAGAAGTTCGAGGGAGGCTTTCTGAATCTTTAGAGAGTGCATTAAAACTAGCAGAGGGGACTGCAATTGCTAGCATTTCTGGTGGTGAAGATATTCTTTTTAGTGAGCATTTTGCCTGCATTGATTGCGGCATTAGCCTTGGAGAATTGGCTCCGAGGATGTTTTCGTTTAATTCTCCATATGGTAAATGTGATACTTGCGACGGCCTTGGTACTCTTATGGAAATTGAAGAGGATTTAATAATACCAGATAAAAGTAAGAGTATTAAAGGCGGCGCCATTATGTCTTTTGGGGAAGGTAGTCTTAAGGAGGATTCCTGGACTTTTTCGGTGCTTCGGGCAATAAGTGAAAAATATAAGTTTAGCTTAGATACGCCTATAGAAGACTATGAACCAGAAATTCTTAAAATATTACTGTACGGAACTAATGGAGAAAAAGTTAAGGTGGAGTATGTTAAGGAGTTTAGATCAGGTACTTTTAATCATTCTTATGAAGGAATTATAAACAATTTAAAAAGACGATATTTTGAAACCTCGTCAGATTATATAAAAAGAGAAATTGAACAATATATGGGTGATAATGCATGCCCTAAGTGCAAGGGGGCAAGGTTAAGCCCAGAGGCACTAGCCGTAACTGTTGGGGATAAGAATATAAGCGAGTTTTGTCAAATGTCTATTGTAGATGAAGTTATATTTTTAAAAGATATCAAATTATCAGAGAAAAATAAGATTATATCTAATCAAATTTTTAAGGAAATAAATGATAGACTTAATTTTTTAAGGGATGTAGGACTTGATTATTTGAATTTAGCTAGAGCGGCAGGTACATTGTCTGGTGGAGAAGCGCAGAGAATAAGGCTAGCTACTCAGATAGGATCAAGCCTTATGGGAGTTTTATATATTTTAGATGAGCCTAGTATTGGTCTTCATCAAAGGGATAATGATAAACTTATAAAGACATTAAAGCATTTAAGAGATATAGGTAATACATTAATTGTGGTAGAACATGATGAAGATACCATGAAGGCAGCAGATTTTATTGTAGATGTTGGGCCAGCGGCTGGCGAACATGGTGGAGAAATTGTGGCTACCGGAACAATTGAGGATATAAAAAACTGTGAAAGGTCAATTACGGGTCAATATTTAAGTGGTAAAAAGAAGATAGATGTTCCGAAGGTGACGAGAGTATCTAATGGAAATAGTATAAAAATACTTAATGCAAGGCAAAATAATCTTAAAAATGTTAGCGCGGACTTTCCGCTAGGTGTATTCACTGCAGTCACTGGTGTTTCAGGTTCTGGAAAGAGTACTTTAGTTAATGAAATTCTATACAAAGGTCTTAATAAAAAGGTGAATAAATCTAAGAAGAATCCTGGACTTCATAAAGATATTTTAGGATATGAGAATATAGATAAAATTATAAATATTGACCAAGGTCCTATAGGGCGTACTCCAAGATCTAATCCGGCTACATATACAGGAGTATTTGATATCATTCGAGATGTTTTCTCAATGAGTCCAGAAGCTAAGATGCGGGGTTATAAGCCAGGTAGATTTAGCTTTAATGTAAAGGGCGGAAGATGTGAGGCTTGCAAGGGTGATGGAATAATTAAAATAGAAATGCAATTTTTATCTGATGTGTATGTGCCTTGTGAGGTTTGCAAAGGGAAAAGGTATAATAGAGAAACTTTAGAGGTTAAGTATAAAGGGAAAAATATTGATGAAATCTTAAATATGACTGTTGAGGAAGCTGTAAAGTTCTTTGAAAATATTCCTAGAATTTCTAGCAAATTTAAAACACTGATGGATGTTGGACTCGGATATGTAAGGCTAGGTCAACCATCAACACAATTGTCTGGTGGCGAGGCTCAAAGAATTAAACTTGCTTCTGAATTATCTAAGAGAAGCACTGGCAAGACCTTTTATATTTTAGATGAGCCTACTACAGGACTTCATATTGATGATGTTAGTAAACTTATCAAAATACTTCAAAGACTTGTAGATTCAGGGAATACAGTAGTCGTAATTGAGCATAATTTAGATGTTATAAAGTGCGCGGACTATGTTATAGACTTAGGTCCGGAGGGTGGAGATAAGGGAGGTAGCATTTTGTGCAGTGGTACTCCAAAAGAAATATCCTTAAATGTGAATTCATATACAGGACAATATCTTAAAAAAATGTTATAATTCATAATAAGCTAGCATACTAATTTAACGATATTTCAGAAGGAACTCCCCAATTTTTATAAGTGAGGGGATAGCGATTAATAATTGGTATCCCCTTTAGAGGTCTACAAAGGGGTAAATCTCCTTCTGAAGTCGCCAATTTATCTACTGCTAAAATGTGCAGTTACGCAGGAGATGATTTAATGCTAGTCTTTGATTATGATTTAAAGAGGAGAAAGTGAGTTATGGCTAATATAAGCTTGTTTTTGAGATATGCAATTATAGCGATTATTTACATTATAATAATATTTGCTTTGAGAATAATGTATAAGGACATAAAAGGTGGTGCAAAGAAGAAACCAGTTATTAAGAAAACTATGGGGCTTGAGGTTATAGAAAGAGGAGAAAATTTTAATTTAAGAATCGGTGCGGTTATTCCTCTAAACGATGTGCTTACCATAGGCAGAAAGGGAGATAATCTTTTAATTTTGGGGGACAAATACGTGTCATCTCAGCATGCAAGAATATATCTTAAAAACACAGATTATATTTTGCAAGACCTGAGAAGTACTAATGGAACCCTTAAAAACAACAAAAAAGTAACGGACAAGGTAATCATAAAAAAGGGCGATGAAATTAAAATAGGAACTTCAATTTTTAAAGTTATAGGGTAAATTATGAGTGCGAGAGAGGTGATAGTATGGAAAAGATAAAAGAGGAGCGGAAGCTTCTAAGGTATACTTATCTTCTATGCATAGTTTTATTTATTAATATGTTTCTTATTGGTAAAAATGAGTTTGACAAAGGCGCAATAATAATGTGCGCAATAATATGCTTAATGTTTGCGTATTCTCATTTTATAATAAGAAGATTTTTCCCGGATGGTGACAAATATATTTTGCTGTTTTCAAATGTTTTAGCGGTTATAGGTATGGCCATGTTATATAGGTTAGACTCATCTCTTGCACTTAAACAACTTATTTTTTATGCAGTTGGAATTGCCATATTCATCTTAGTAGTAGTGCTTTTTCCTAGCTTATCTAAGTTTGGAAAGTACAAATATTTTTATTTGGTATGCACTATTATACTTATGTCATTGGGAAGTATATTTGGGAAGTCGCTTTATGGAGCTAAAAACTGGATATCTATTGGTGGATTTACTTTTCAACCATCAGAATTTGCTAAATTATCTTTGGTAGCATATTTAGCAGCATCATTACAGAATTATGGAGAAAATCTTAAGGGAAAGTCAGAGCTTATGAAAATTAAGGGCTTAATTGAGCCTGGAATTGTAGTTATGATATCCCTTGGTTTCATGGTAAAGCAAACGGATTTAGGATCAGCACTTTTATTTTTTGCTATTTCAGTAACCATGTTATATATTGCTACTTCAAATTCTAAATATGTTCTAGTATGTTTAGGACTTTTTATTATAGGCGGATTTATAAGCTATAAACTTTTTGGACATGTTCGTGTAAGGGTCATGATCTGGAATGACCCATGGAAATATGGTAGCAATGAAGGCCATCAGGTGGTACAATCTTTAATTTCTATAGCTTCCGGTGGTCTTTTTGGAACGGGTTTTGGGCTTGGGCACCCTGGAATGGTTCCTGTAGTCACTACAGATTTTATTTTTTCCGCTATTGCTGAGGAGATGGGCCTTCTTACTGGCTTTGCTATCCTTATTTTATATTTTTTACTGTTTTATAGATGCATGAGGGTACCTGTTTATAGCAAAGATAAATTTACAAGACTACTTGCGGTGGGTTATAGCACAATGATAGCTGCCCAAGTATTGGTTATAGTAGGAGGGGTAGTTGGAGCTATTCCACTAACAGGTATAACACTACCATTAGTTAGTTCCGGTGGTAGTTCTATGTTAATAACTTTCTTTGCACTAGGTATACTTCAAAAAATTTCGGAGGACGGTCAAAGTTATGAATGATTTTGTGGATAATATAAAAAAAGTCATGTTGGTGTTTTTAATATTTTTTATTGCTTTAATTTCCTACATAACTTATTCATATATGTTTAGGAGCGAAAAGACTTTAGATAGTGCATATAATAGGAGAACTTCGGCTGAGAGAAATAAGGTATTAAGGGGAACAATTTACGATAAAGATATGAAAGCTTTAACAAAAAGTACGAAAACAAGTGAAACTACTCAAAAGCTGGAATATTTAAAGGGTCCAGTGTTTGCACATGCTATAGGGTATATGGATACCGTATATAATCTTGCTGGTCTTGAAAAAAAATACGATAAAGAACTTATGGGGGCTGGAGAGACAGCAATTCCAAAGTTTGTTTTCTTTAGTAAAGATACTGAAGAGAAAGTTGGAAATGGATTAAGAACTACTCTTGATTCAAAGCTTCAAAACAAAGCTTATGAGCTTTTAAAGGATACAGGATGTAAAGGTGCGATAGTGGCGATGAATCCTAAAACTGGAGAAGTTTTAGCTATGGTATCTAATCCGTCTTATGACCCAAATAATTTAGAAAGAGATATGAAAGATTTAAATGCAGATAAAGAAGGTACACCACTACTTAATAGGGCGACATCTGGATTATATCCACCAGGGTCTGTATTTAAAACTATTCCGGCGATAAGCGCTTTAGAAAATATCACTAATGTTTATAATAAGGGATACCAGGATAATGGTAAATTAGTTGTCAATGGAACACAACTGTTGACAAACTATGATGGCGAGGTTTTAGGAAGTTTAGATTTTAAATCTGCTTATGAACATTCTAGTAATGCGTTTTTTGGGTCTTTAGGTATTGATTTAGGAAATAAAGCACTAAAGGAAACCGCAGAAAAGTTTTATTTTAACAAGAATATCCCATCTGAAGGGTTAACTATAGAGAATAGTAGATTCCCAAGCTATAAAAGCTATGAGAAAGGTAATATCGCTCAAAGTGCTATAGGTCAGGCGGAGGTTTTAGCTACTCCTATGCAAATGGCATTAGTTGTAAGCGCTGTTGCTAATGATGGTATCATGATGCAACCAATGCTTGTTAAAGAAATATTGGATAGCAAAGGTAAATCTTTAAAAAAAATAGAACCGAAGCAACTAGGAGAAGTGACATCAAAGGAAAATGCTAGTACCATGAAGGATTTAATGAGAGGCGTTGTAACTGAAGGTACAGGAACTAATGCAGCTGTGTCAGGCATTGAGGTTAGTGGAAAAACGGGTACTGCAGATCATAAAGCTGATGCTAGTGCACAAAGAGGTGCTCATTCCTGGTTTACTGGATTTGCACCCTATGATAATCCTGAAATTGCCATATCGGTAATTGTAGAAGAGGGTGGAGTTGGTGGTAAAAAAGCTGCCCAAGTAACTAGAGATCTTATTGAAAGTTATTTAAAATAAAGCGTAAAAATATATGCATATAATAGTAAAGAAAGTCAGATATTGAAATAATATCTGGCTTTCTTATTAGAAATAAGATAGCTACATGATATATGGAGCAATTTGTAGTATATTGCCCAGGAAATTTAACGACATTTTTAAAGGGGTGCTAATGTGTTTGATTTTGAATATCAACTAAAGATTCTTCCAGATGCACCAGGAGTGTATCTTATGAGTAATCATCTTGGTGAAATAATATATGTGGGTAAGGCTAAAATATTAAAAAATAGAGTAAGGCAATATTTTAAGGGTTCAAAAAATCATTCTGTAAAAGTAAAGGCTATGGTGAAAAATATATCTGAGTTTGAATATATAGTAACGGATTCGGAAATGGAGGCACTTATTTTAGAGTGTAATCTTATTAAAAGATATAGCCCAAGATATAATATTTTGCTTAAGGATGATAAACACTATCCCTTTATAAAGATAACTATAAATGAGGAATTTCCACGTGTTTTTGTAACTAGAAACATTGCAAATGATGGCGGAAAATATTTTGGGCCGTATACAGATTCAGCAGCTGTATATAGCATTATTGAACTTATAAAACAAATATACCCACTTAGGACGTGTAGACGAACTATTAAAGAGGGACTGCCCCCTACTAGGACTTGCTTGAACTATCATATTGGGCTGTGCAAAGGCCCTTGTGCAGGGCTTATTAGTAAAGAAGATTATGGGGAAATCATAAAAGGTACAATGCAGTTACTTGCAGGAAAAGACAGGAATATAAAAGATGAGCTAAAGCGAAAAATGGAAAATGCATCGGAAGATTTAGAATTTGAAAAAGCGGTGGTGTTTCGCGATAAAATCATGGCCATAGATAAAATAAATGAGAAGCAAAAGATTATAATAGGAAATTGCGAGAATGAAGACTTTATTAATCTATATGTTGATGAAAAAGATGTTTGCCTTCAGGTATTTTTTCTTCGAGATGGTAAGATAGTAGGACGTGAACATTTTATTTTAAATGATGAAGCGGACCAGGTAGCGCATGAGCTTATAGAAGAATTTATAAAGCGATTTTATGGAGGGGCAGCCTTTATTCCTAAAACAATATATGTGCCGTTCATAAATGAGGGTGAGATTCTAGAGCAGTGGCTCAGCTCCAAAAAAGAATCAAAAGTTATGATTAAGGTTCCTCAAAAGGGAGAAAAGAAAAAGACATTAGAGATGGTAGAAAATAATGCTAAGATAACCCTTGAACAATTTAAATTAAAGGATATGCAGGATAAGGAAATTCACAAAATTGCACTGGAGGAGCTTACAGGCTTATTGGAACTGGATGAAATACCTGAAAGAATTGAATCCTATGATATCTCAAATATAATGGGCGTGGATTCTGTAGGTAGTATGGTGGTTTTTGAAGATGGAAAGCCTAAAAGTAGTGATTATAGAAGGTTTAAAATAAAATCAGTAATAGGAGCTAACGATTATGATAGTATGCGAGAAATACTAGAGAGAAGGTTTACTCGTGGACTAGACGAAGTGGAAAAAATAAAAGAAAGAAATTTAGAATTAAGTAAAGGAAAGTTCTGTATATTTCCTGATTTAATTCTTATGGATGGTGGAAAAGGGCAGGTCAATGTGGCCCTTGAGGTTTTGAATAGTCTTAATATTAATATACCTGTATGTGGAATGGTTAAGGATGACAAGCACAAAACTAGAGGGTTAATATATAATAATGTAGAGCGAGTTATGAGAGGCAATTCTCAAAGCATGCACTTGATTACTAGAATACAAGATGAAGTCCATAGATTCGCTATTACTTATCACAGAACTTTAAGAGATAAAAGAACTCTGTATTCTATATTAGATAATATACCTAATATAGGGGAAAAGAGAAGACGCGAGCTACTAAAGAAATTTGGTAGCATTGATAGGATAAAAAGTGCAAGTGTTAAGGAACTAATGGAGACTCCCTCTATGGACAGTAAGGCCTCGGAATGTGTTTTAGAATATTTTAAAAAGACTAAATAGAGAATATTGAAATAATAATCAAATATGTCAGAAAAATTAATAATTAATAATGATTAGTTAAATTGTTGAAATATCTTAGTAAAAAGGGTAAAATAAAAGCACTATATAATTCCAGAGCATAAAGCATATATTATATGCTTTATGCTCTGGAATTATGTAAATATATTAATATTTTCAAGGAGTAGAATATGAAAAAATATGAGGAACTAATTAAACAAATAGATAAAGTTACTAGAGGATCAAACATAAAGATAGATGAGCCTATGAAAAATCATACTTCTTTTAAAGTAGGGGGACCAGCTGATATTTTAGTGACTCCGGAAGATGTGATGGAAGCTCAGTCAATAATAAAAATTTGTAAAGATAATAATGTGAATTATTATTTAATAGGAAATGGTTCTAATTTACTTGTACGTGATGGTGGAATTCGTGGAGTAGTTATAAAGCTATGTAAGTTTAATAAAATTGAGGTAAAAGGAAATAAAGTAATCGCTCAAAGTGGAGCAAGTTTATATGATGTTACAATGGTGGCACTGGGTGAAGGACTTAAAGGTATGGAATTTGCAAATGGAATTCCAGGTAGCATTGGTGGTGCGGCAGCTATGAATGCAGGAGCATATAATGGTGAAATGTCTATGGTTATGGAGAGTATATTAGCCCTTGATAATAATGGACAATTATTAACTTTAGCAAAAGGCGAAATGGAGCTTTCTTATAGGAGTAGCGCTATTCTAAAACACGGATATACGGTAATAAGTGTTACCCTTAGTCTCCAAGAAGGAGATAAGGAGATTATAAAAGCAAGGATGGACGACCTTGCTAAAAAAAGAAGTGATAAACAACCTTTAGAATACCCATCAGCGGGGAGTACATTTAAAAGACCAGAGGGCCATTATGCAAGTGTTCTTATACAAGATTGCGATTTAAAGGGTACTTGCGTTGGGGATGCTCAAGTGTCTGAGAAACATTCTGGTTTTATTATTAATAAAAAAGATGCTAGTGCTAAGGATATTTTGGATTTGATAAAGCTTGTGCAGCATGTAGTTTATGAGAAATTTGAGGTAAAGCTTACTACTGAAGTAAAGATATGGGGAGAAGACGAACGAGCTTCCAAGGAGGAGTAAGTACAATCATATAGGGGGAAATTATGGAATACATGGTACGTAAAGAAATTTTGGGTTTAAGGAGTTATAAGGCAGGCAAGCCTATAAGTGAAGTTAAGAGAGAATTGGGGCTTGCGGAGGTTGTAAAGCTTGCGTCCAATGAGAATGCATTAGGATGTTCGCCAAAGGTAAAAAAAGCATTAAGAGAATTAGTAGAGGAAACTCATATGTACCCAGATGCATCAAATCACGAATTGAAGGATGTAATAAGCGCAAAACTAGGGGTAAATCCCCAACAGATTGTGTGCAGTACAGGCTCCGATTCATTGATCAGAGTAATTGCAAACACTTTTTTAGAGCCAGGAGATGAATCTATAACGGCGGCGGTTACATTCTCTAGGTATGAGGATTCGACAAAACTTATGGGAGCTACTAGTATCGTAATACCTATGGATAATAATGCAATACATATAGAAAAAATGGTAGATGCAATAACTGAGAAAACAAGAATCATATGGTTTTGTAACCCTAATAATCCTACAGGAACTATATTTACTAAAGCACAATTTGCGAGAGTAATAAACAAAATACCAGACCATGTATTAATAATTATGGATGAGGCCTACAATGAATATGTAACTTCAGAAGAATTCCCGAATTCTTTAGAATATTTAAATGATTACCCTAATATGATTATTCTAAGAACCTTTTCTAAATATTACGGATTGGCATCTCTAAGATGTGGATATGGAATAGCTAGCGAGGAATTATGCTCATATCTTAATAGAGTTATTGGGCCTTTTGATGTTAATTTATATGCACAAAAAGCAGCGGTGGCAGCACTTAGGGATGAAGAGTTTTTAAAACTAGTATCTGAAACCAATATAGCTGGAAAAAAGTATTTATATAAGCAATTTGAGTTAATGAATCTGCAGTACATAGAAACGAACACTAATTTTCTTATGGTGGATACAAAAATTGATGATAAGGAAGTTTTTGATAAGTTACTTTTAAAAGGTATTATTGTAAGACCAGGACATTTATTAGGTATGCCCCGATGGCTTAGGGTTACAATTGGTACACTAAAACAAAATGAGTTATTTATAAAAGCTTTAAAAGAAATTTTATAAATAGATAACAAATATTTTTATGCGCAAAAAAAAGTATATATTACGTATAATGCATTGAAGTGAATGCACTAATAGTAATATATACTTTTTTTCTTTTTTATGTTTACCTTTCTATAAACGCTCCATGTGTTATAATAAAAAGTGAAACTATGCTAGTACAATGCAGTAAATGAGCCTTTAAAGCGAATTTATTATTAATATTAAAATATTAACAATTGTAGTAGTTATTACTTTTTTTATATAGGGGGGTTTTTAAATGAGATTTGTTATATTGACAGGGTTATCAGGCGCTGGAAAAACACAAACAATACGAAATCTTGAGGATTTAGGATTTTTTTGTGTGGATAATTTGCCACCTATATTGATTCCGAAATTTGCGGAGGCGTGTTACCAATCTAACGGGAATATAGATAGAATTGCTTTAGTTATAGATATTCGAGGTGGAAAGTTTTTTGATGATTTATTTGAAAGCTTAACCTTTTTAAAAGAACAAGATTATAAATATGAAATTTTGTTTTTAGAAGCAACAGATGAAGTACTTGTTAAAAGATATAAAGAGACAAGGAGAAAGCATCCGCTAGCACCAGAGGGAAGGGTTTTAAATGGAATTGCTTCTGAGCGGAAAACACTTAAGGATATACGTGAGCGTGCTGACCATATAATCAATACTACGAAAATTTCAGCAAGAGAGCTTACAGAAGAAATAAATAATATTTATGCAGAGGAAGGTCAGATAGAAACTAAAATTATTATAACTGTGCTTTCTTTTGGATTTAAATATGGAATACCTGTGGATTCAGATTTAGTATTTGATGTTAGGTTTTTGCCAAATCCATATTATATTCCAGAACTTAAGCAGTATTCAGGGAATGACCAACCTGTTAGAGATTATGTATTACAGTGCGAGGGGACTAAAGTATTTATAGAGAAGCTTCAAGATATGCTACAATTTCTTATTCCAAATTATAAAAAAGAGGGAAAAAGACAACTCATAGTGTCTATAGGATGCACTGGGGGAAGACACAGATCGGTAGCTATAGCAAATAAAATCCATGAAATGTTAGAACAAGATGGTTATAACGCTAATATAGATCACAGGGATATAAATGAAGACGTGAGTAGAGGCGGCAACAAGCTATGATGTTGAGTGATTTTCTGAAGCCTGGAATCAACTTAAAAAGATGGATTTTTCTAGGGATTATGGGTGTCTTGTTATTAGTTTTTGGTGTTGTTGAACTTATAAATGAAGGACATTCTTCTGTGGGAAGTATAAGTTTTCCGATGCTTTTCATAGTGATTGGGTCGTTGATGATATATGTAGCTATAATACAAATTGTTAAATATTTTATTATACTAGTAAATACAGGAAAGCTAGATGTAGCTATAAGTTCAAAAGGCTTAGGGGATTTAATATTTGAAAAGAGGGTACTTATAAAAGGACCTAAAATTGTAGTAATCGGAGGAGGTACTGGTTTATCAACTATGCTCCGAGGATTAAAGAAATATACCAATAATATAACTGCAATAGTTACAGTAGCAGATGATGGTGGGGGATCAGGGGTTTTAAGAGAAGATTTAGGGATTCTTCCCCCGGGGGATATTAGGAATTGTATATTAGCATTAGCAGATACGGAACCACTAATGGACGAATTATTGCGCTATAGATTTAAAGATGGAAGATTAAAGGACCAAAACTTTGGTAATTTATTTTTAGCAGCGATGGATGGAATTTCAAATAATTTCGAAGAAGCTGTGCAGAAAATGAGTTCAGTCCTGGCTGTAACTGGAAGGGTTATCCCAGTTACTTTAGACAATATGATTTTAAAAGCAAAACTTAAGAACGGAATGATAATTGATGGAGAATCAAATATACCAAAAGGCGTTCTTGAAAATAATAGTGCCATTGAAGAGGTTTTTATAGAACCTAAAGACGCGAAAGCAATTAAAGAAGCATTAGTTGCTATAAATGAGGCGGATGCTGTAATACTCGGACCGGGAAGCCTATATACTAGCATTATTCCCAATCTGTTAGTAGGGGAAATAAGAAATGCATTAGATAAAACGAGAGCCTTAAGAATTTATGTGGCAAATATCATGACTCAGCCAGGGGAAAGTGATAACTTTGGTGTGAAAGACCATATAAATGCTATACATCAACATGCTAAATGCAAGGTTATTGATTGCGTTTTAGTAAATATAGGGAAAATAGGTAGTGATTTAGAACAAAAATATCTTAACGATAATTCCAATATGGTTAAGATAAATGAAGATGAAATTACAAAGCAAGGCATAGAGGTAATTAAGAGTGATTTTGTTAAAATTGGAAAAGGGTATATAAGGCATGATGAAGATAAGCTTGCAACCATTTTGGTAGAAACAATTATGGAGAAAAAGCTATTTAATGATAAAAAGAAAATAGTAGAGTATGTTTATTTATCACAAAGGCTTAAAGAAAATAAACGCAGTAAGGGGTAGTATAATGTCATTTTCGTCTAAGGTTAAAAATGAAATTTGTAGATTTACAGAAATGAGTAAGAAAGAAGCGGTGTCTGAGCTGGCTGCTATAATGAAGGTTAGTGGAACTATTGGACTTGGTTCAAATAAACAAGTTAATTTCCAAATAACTACTGAGAATCCTGCAATAGCAAGACTTATATTTAAGTTATTAAAGGAACATTTTAATATTCATCCTAGATTACTAGTTAAGAGAAGTAATTCACTTAAGAAAAAGAATGTTTATGTGGTTATAATTACTGAAGAAATGGGTGTTAAAGATTTATTAAAGCAAGTGGCAGTCCTCGAGGATGAGAACTTTTTTTCAATAGATTATACTATACCTGAAAGACTAATTGATGCTGAAGAGTGCAAGCGTAAATATATAAGAGGAGCTTTTCTAGGTGGTGGAAGTATTAGTAATCCAGAGAAAAACTATCATGTAGAGTTTGTTACGCATGATAATGACTATGCAGAGGAACTATGCACTCTTATTAATAGCTATGGACTATTATCAAAAATAATACAAAGAAAAAGCAGTTACGTAATTTATATTAAAGAGGGTGAGCAGATTGTAGACCTCCTCAATATAATTGGTGCACATAACTCATTATTATTTCTAGAAAATGTAAGAATAATGAAGGAAATGAGAAATAATGTAAATAGGCTTGTGAACTGCGAAACGGCGAATCTTAGTAAAACAGTAAATGCGTCAGTAAGACAAGTGGAAAGTATTAAATTAATACAAATGGAAATAGGGCTTCAAAGATTACCTAAAAATTTAAGGGAAATTGCTGAGTTAAGACTAGAATACCCAGATGAATCACTAAAGGAACTTGGCGCAATACTTGAGCCGCCAGTAGGTAAATCTGGGATTAATCATAGATTAAGAAGAATAGAGAAAATTGCTGAAGAACTAAGGAAAGAAGGAAGGTAAATTATATAATGTCAAAGCATGAAGAAGTTATTAACTATATTCTTTCCCTTTCTATTGGAACTAAAATCTCAGTAAGGGGTCTCGGTTGTATATTAGGGCTTAGCGAGGGTACAGCTTATAGAGCTATAAAAGAAGCTGAAAACTTAGGCATTGTTAATACCGTGCCAAGGGTTGGAACCGTAAGAGTTGAAAAAGTAAATAAAAAAAATATTGAAACGTTGACTTATGCTGAAGTTATAAGCATCCTTGATGCAACGATTTTAGGCGGAAAAGAAGGAATAAATAGAAGCTTAAATAAATTTATAATAGGGGCAATGGATGTTGAATCAATAAGCAAATATATAAGACCAGGTTACTTACTTATTGTTGGAAACCGCGAAGAAGCACAACAGCTTGCCCTTGAAAATGAGGCAGCGGTGCTAATTACTGGAGGGTTTGATTGTAGTGAAAAAGTAAAGGCCTTGGCAAATAAAAAAGGTATTCCTGTATTATCTTCAACATATGATACCTTTACAGTAGCAAGTATGATAAATAAAGCTATTTATGAGAGTATGATTAAGAAGGAAATTATCTTAGCTGAAGATGTAATGGAAGTTAATGTTAAGTATTTAAAAGGGACCGATACTATTGCTACTTGGAGAAAATTAATGTTTGAAACTAATCATGAGAGATATCCCGTGGTGGACGAGAATATGAAGCTTATTGGCATAGTTACTTTAAGAGATTTGCAAGGGCATGATGATGAAAATGAACTAATACATAAGGTTATGAATAAAAATACTATAAGTGTAACACCGAAAACAACTGTAGCTTATGCTGCTCATATTATGGGATGGGATGGTATAAAGATTTGTCCTGTACTTAATAAGAAAAAACTAGTAGGAGTTCTAAGTATAGAAGATGTTATAAAGGCGATGGAGTTTGCATTAAGGCAGCCACAAGTTGCGGAAACTATAGAAGATCTTATTTTAAGAAATTTCATATGTTTACATGAGGGCGATGATTTACACTTTAATGGCCAGATTATTCCTCAAATGCTAGACCATTTTGGTACTGCTTCTTGGAGTTCACTTAATATGCTATTATCAACAATGGGTATAATGGCATTAAGACAGAATAATAATATTAATATTTCAGTAGATAGTATTATGGCATACTTTATGAAGCCTGTACAAATGGGTAGTGATATTGATATATATGCACAAATTGTGGATAAAGGAAGACACTTTTCTAAGGTTGAAATTAGTATGTACAATGCATTTAAGGAACCTGTGGCAAAGGCTATGATTTCTGCAAGGGTATTTTGTAAATAATTCTAAAGTTGAAGGGAAGTGAAAATGTGAACCAAGAACTAGCTATAAAAGAAAAAGAGGACTTAGGAAGTTTCGTGCATCTTCATGTGCATACAGAGTATAGCCTGCTGGATGGTTCGGGAAAGATTAAAGATCTTATTTCTAAAACCAAGAAGCTTGGCATGAAGAGTATCGCTATAACAGACCATGGAGTAATGTATGGATGTGTGGAATTTTATAAGCAGGCAAAAGAGCAGGGAATTAAGCCTATTATTGGTTGCGAAATATATGTAGCGGCTAAATCTATGAATATAAAAGAAGCTGATAGGGATAATAGTACTCATCATTTAGTGCTTTTAGTCAAGAATTTATTGGGGTATGAAAATTTGATGCAGATAGTATCGGCTGCATCAATTAAGGGTTTTTATTATAAACCAAGAGTTGATTTTGAATTTTTATCAAAGCATAGTGAAGGGTTAATTGCAAGTAGCGCTTGTCTTGGTGGTGAGATTCAGAGCCTTCTTCTAAAAGATAATTATGAAAAAGCAAAGGTTATAGCGTTAAAATATAGTGAAATATTCAAAGATGGTTTCTACTTAGAATTACAATATCATGGTATGCAGGAACAGTTTAAGGTAAATGAGCTTTTAGTTAAGTTGTCAAAAGACACAGGGATTCCATTAATTTGTACTAATGATACTCACTATATTGAGCAAGAGGATTCTAAGGCTCATGATGTGCTACTCTGCATCCAAACAGCGAAAACTGTTGATGAAGAAAACAGAATGAGATACCCTTCAGATCAATTTTATTTAAAAGCTCCAGGGGAAATGAAAAAGAACTTTGCATATGTCCCAGAAGCGCTTAGCAATACAGTCAAAATTGCAGAGCAGTGTAACTTTGATTATGAATTTCATGTGTCAAAGCTTCCAAAATTTCCATTACCTCCTGGGGTAGAACCATACGAATACCTAAGAGAAAACTGCTACAAAGGTATGGTAACGCGGTATGATGTATTTAGTGACGTAATGATTAATGGTTTTTCTATAGAATATATAAATGAAATAGCGGATGGAAATGTATTCGCTAAGTTGTACGTAGATAGACTTGAATATGAACTCAATATAATAAAACAAATGGGGTACGTAGATTATTTTCTTATAGTATGGGATTTTATAAAGTTTGCAGTAGAGCATGATATTCCGACAGGTCCTGGCAGGGGCTCTGCGGCAGGTTCAATAGTTGCTTTTACCTTGGACATAACCAAGATAGACCCTATTAAATATAGTCTTATTTTTGAAAGATTTTTAAATCCTGAAAGAGTTTCAATGCCAGATATAGATTCTGATTTCTGTTATGAGGGACGCCAAGCAGTAATTGATTATGTTGTGCAAAAATATGGATCAGATAACGTATCACAAATTATAACATTTGGAACAATGGCTCCTAGAGCATGCATAAGAGATGTAGGAAGGGCTATGAGCTATTCCTATGCAGAGGTAGATAGAATTGCTAAGATGATACCATCTGTAATTGGTATAACTATAAATAAGGCTATTGAAATGAATGCAGAGCTCAGAGTATTATATGAAGATGATAATCGAGTTGAAGCGCTTATAGATGTAGCAAAAGCATTAGAGGGACTTCCAAGACATAGTTCCACTCACGCAGCAGGAGTAGTTATTGCGTCAAAACCTCTAGTAAGTTATGTTCCTCTTCAGAAAAATGATGAAATGATAGTAACACAATTTCCTATGGGAACCCTTGAGGAACTTGGTCTTTTAAAAATGGATTTTCTGGGACTTCGTACACTTACAGTTATGAGGGATTGTGTAGACTTCGTTAAAGAAAATAGGAATGTATCTATAGATATAGACAATTTAGACATTGAGGACCACAAGGTCTACAAGATGATCGGAGAAGGAAAGACTGTAGGGATATTTCAACTTGAATCTGCAGGAATGACTAGCTTTATGAAGGAACTAAAGCCAGATAATTTAGAAGATATTATTGCAGGTATAAGTTTGTACAGGCCGGGCCCAATGGCTGAGATTCCACGTTATATAAGAAATAAAAATAGCATGGATAAGGTTGAATATGAAACTCCACAACTCGAAGAAATTTTAGGCGTTACATATGGCGTAATGGTATATCAAGAACAAGTTATGGAAATTGTTAGAAAGCTTGCTGGGTATTCAATGGGGAGATCTGATCTTGTCCGTCGTGCAATGTCTAAAAAGAAGCATAAAGTTATGGAAGAGGAAAGATATAATTTCATCCATGGCATAGTGGACGAGGCTGGCAATATAGAAGTTGAAGGTTGTCTTCGAAATGGTATTACAGAGTTGGCAGCAAACCGCATATTTGATCAAATGATGGATTTTGCGTCATACGCTTTTAATAAATCTCATGCGGCAGCCTATGCAGTTGTGGGATATGAAACAGCATATTTAATGTGTTATTATCCAACAGAATTTATAGCTGCTATGCTGAATAGTGTAAAGGGTAGTAGTGAGAAAATAGCCTTCTATACTAGATATGCAGTGCAAATTAACATTGGAGTGCTGCCTCCTAGTATAAATGAAAGCTTTGCGGGGTTTACTGTAAAAGGTGATACTATAAGATTTGGTCTTACAGCTTTAAAAAATGTAGGGGTAAATGTGATAGATAGCATTGTACGAAACAGAGAAGAAAAAGGTGATTTCACCGGTTTTATGGATTTTTGTAATAAAATAGATACTTCCTGTGTAAGTAAGAGAGCAGTAGAAAGTCTTATAAAGGCAGGAGCATTTGATGATTTCAAAATTCACAGGTCACAACTACTAGCAATCTATGAAAAAGTATTAGATGGAGTAAATAATGATAGGAAGAGAAATATTGAGGGGCAAATAAATTTATTTTTAGATTTTGAAAATACTTATAATAATTTTGAAATAGAGTATCCTAATATTAAAGAATTTAAAAAGAAACATCTTTTAGCTATGGAAAAAGAAATGACGGGGATATATTTATCTGGTCATCCACTGGATGAATATGAAGAGACACTTAAAATACAAACTAATACAAGAATTTCTGATATTGTAGCAGAGGAAAGCCTTGAAGAAGGCGATGACATGTTAGGTGAAAGCTTTAAACTTAAAGATGGTGATAAAGTTATTATTGGTGGTATAATATCATTTGTTAATAAGAAAGTTACAAAGAATAATGATATGATGGCTTTTATTAATTTGGAGGATTTATACGCAAGTGTGGAAGTAATAGTTTTTCCGAGGACATTTGAAAAATATAAATCATTAATGGAAGAGGATGAAATAGTAATACTAAAAGGTAGAGTTAGCATTAGGGAAGAAGAGCAACCAAAGATATTATGTGAAGATATTAAACCACTCCTAAAGATTAACAGTGAAAAAATTTATATCCTAATAGAAAATGAACTTATGATGAAGGATGCACTAAAAAAATTAAAACAGAATTTAGCTATTTACAGAGGGAATACTCCTGTATATCTTTGTACAAAAGAGCCAAGAAAAATGTACGCTGTAGATAAAGGGTTGTGGTTAAGTGAAGAAACAGATACTATGATACTTCTGAGAAGTATATTTGGGGAAAATAACATAAAAGTGCAATAAATAACACCACATAATGGTAAAATAATGGGAGCAATGTTTTTTTTCTCCCGTTTTTATTCAATAAAAGGTTTACAAAGTGTTAATACTATAACATTTAATAAAAAAATATTTTTTTTCATATAAAATGTTGAATATTTCGAGAAATTTGTATAATATTAGACTATAAAGGTATTTTAAAATTAGTAGTAATGTTTTGTTTGGAAACATAAATATATTATAATTACAGTGGGACTATACTTGCCCCGCTGGTACAATAAGGTAACAATCAATAGTTGATATCTTAGACAGAGAACAACAAGGAGGTTATTTTTATGAAAACAATTGCGGTATTAACAAGTGGAGGCGACGCACCGGGAATGAATGCAGCCATTAGAGCAGTAGTTAGAATGGGCATATTTAAAGGCATAAGAGTTATGGGCGTAAAAAGAGGATATAGTGGCCTTATAAACGGTGAAATTTTTGATATGGATAGACATTCTGTTTCGGATATAATACATAGAGGTGGAACTATTCTTAGAACTGCCCGTTGTGAAGAATTTAAAACAGAAGCTGGAAGAGCAAAGGCAGTTAATGTATTAAGGGTATTTGGAATTGATGGATTAGTAGTAATTGGAGGAGATGGTTCTTTCAAAGGAGCACAACTTTTATCAGATTTAGGTATTGCAACGGTTGGTATACCTGGAACTATTGATAATGATCTGCCTTATAGTGAATATTCTATAGGATTTGATACAGCACTAAATACAGTACTGGATGCTATAAATAAAATAAGAGATACATCAAGTTCTCATGAAAGAGTTAGTGTAGTTGAAGTAATGGGAAGAAATTGTGGAGATATAGCCTTATGCGCTGGTATTGGCGGAGGGGCTGAAGAAGTTATTATTCCTGAAAAAGGGTATGAAATAGATGGTTTATGCAAAACTATATTTGAAGGTAAACTAAGAGGCAAAATGCACAATCTGATAATTCTTG
Source organism: Clostridium sp. CM028 (assembly GCF_030585565.1). Taxonomy (NCBI): domain Bacteria; kingdom Bacillati; phylum Bacillota; class Clostridia; order Eubacteriales; family Clostridiaceae; genus Clostridium; species Clostridium sp. CM028. Next base: position 2,965,968 of record NZ_CP077766.1, read on the forward strand.
CTGAAGGTGTAGGCGGAGCAAATGAACTTGCAAAGCAAGTAGAAGAAACAACAGGAATTGAATCAAGAGCTACAATACTCGGCCATATTCAAAGAGGTGGAAGCCCAAGTGCCTTTGATAGAATGCTTGCTTCAAGAATGGGAGTAGCAGCTGTAGAAGTTCTTATAGAAGGTAAATCAGGAAGAGTAATTGGTATGAAAGATGGCAAAATAATGGATGAAGACATCAATGAAGCATTAGAAATACCAAGAAAATTTAATGAAAGACTTTATCATATTTCAAAAATTCTTTCTTACTAATAATCTCTTTTTCAGAGCTGTTAAGCATCTCTTTCAGAGCTGTTAAGCATCTCTTTTAGAGCTGTTAATCATCTCTTTCAGAGTTGCGCATCTGCTAAGGGATTTAAATATAAGACAACGTAATAATGTATTAAATAAAAAAAACTAACAATAAGAGGAGTAATTTATGAAAAAAACTAAAATTATCTGTACAGTAGGGCCAGCAAGTGACAATAGTGAAACTATAAAAAGCTTAATTGATGCGGGAATGGATGCTTCAAGGCATAATTTTTCTCACGGAGATCATGCAGAACATAAGATAAGAATGGACTTAGTAAAAGAGCTACGATCAGAGCTTAATAAACATATTGCTATAATACTAGACACTAAGGGACCAGAAATCAGAACAGGAAATTTTGCAGCTGGTAAAGTTGAATTAAAGGAAGGCGCAAAATTTACTGTTGTTTGTGGTGAAGAAGTTGTTGGAGATGAAACTATTTGTTCAGTAACATACAATAAATTATATGAAGATGTTAAACCGAATGATACTATACTAATAGATGATGGTTTAGTGGGACTTATTGTAGAACAAGTAAAAGGTAAAAGAATACATTGCAAGGTTGCAAATACTGGTATGATAGGTAACCATAAAGGAGTTAATGTGCCTGGTGTTTCAATAAACTTACCTGCACTTACAGAGCAAGATATCAGTGATTTAAAATTTGGAGCTGAGCAAGGTGTTGATTTTGTTGCAGCATCTTTTATAAGAAAAGCATCAGATGTACTTGATATAAGATGTGTACTTAACGAAAATGGTGGCGGAGATATACAAATTTTCTCTAAGATCGAAAATAGAGAAGGGGTTAATAATATTGATGATATTATTAAATTCTCTGATGGTATTATGGTTGCAAGAGGAGATTTAGGAGTTGAAATCCCTACTGAAGAAGTTCCAATAGTTCAAAAAATGATTATCCAAAAGTGTAATGCTGCTGGAAAGGCAGTTATAACAGCTACTCAAATGTTAGATTCTATGATGAGAAATCCAAGACCAACTAGAGCCGAGTCATCAGATGTTGCAAATGCAATATTCGATGGTACAGATGCTATAATGCTCAGTGGTGAAACTGCTAATGGTAAATACCCTGTAGAGGCAGTAACTATAATGTCTAAAATAGCAAAAGCTGCTGAAAATGCTCTTAATTATGAAGAGAATTTAAAGAATAAGGGCAAATATCACATTCCTAATGTACCAAATGCCATTAGTTTAGCTACTTGCAATACAGCTATGGAACTTAAGGCTTCAGCTATTATTACTGCAACTCAAAGTGGTAGTACAGCTAAAAAAGTTTCAGCTTACAGACCAGAATGCCCTGTTATAGCTGTTACTCCTTATGAAAAGATAGCTAGAAGTCTTGCATTAAACTGGGGTGTAGTTGCAATATGTGAAGAGAAGGTAGAATCTACAGATGAACTTATAGATAAATCTGTAAATATTGCTTTAAAAGAAGGCTATGTAGAAAAGGGAGATTTAGTAGTTATTGCTGCTGGAATTCCAGCAAATTATGTAGGTAGTACAAATATGATGAAAGTTCATATTGTTGGTGATATATTACTTCAAGGTAAGGGAAATATAAGTGCTTCAGCTTGTGGTACAGCTTATTATGTAAAAAGTGCAAAAGAAGCTAAAGACACTATGAGAGATGGAGACATTTTAGTAATGAAAACATTAAATAGAGAATATATTGACATATTAGATAGAGTTTCAGGAATTATTGTAGAAGAAGATGAATTAAGTTCAAGTGTTGTTATTGAATGTACATCAAGAGAAATTCCAATAATATATAGTGCAATAGGAGCAGAAGAAGTTATTAAAACTGGTTCATTTATAACAATGGATGCAGCTAGAGGCATTGTGTATAGTGGTAGGGCTAATGTAAAAAACTAAAAAAAATGAGTTTATAGCTCAAGAGATTGTCAGTTAACTGGCAATCTTTTTTTAAAATTTCAATAGACATGTATATTGAAAACAAATATGGATATAGTTATAAGTGTAAACAAAACAACATGGCAACTGATTTTTTTTTTAGCACCTACATGGTGCTTTTTTTTATTATATAAGAAACAGCTTTCGCAAAATAATAATTATTATACTTATTTTTCATTTTTATAGTATAATAAAAGCTAAAGCTACAGATTATAATAAGAAATAAGTAGTGGGAGTGATAAACATGAGCGGAACTCTAAGTTGCAGCGCAACAAATTGCGTCAATAATATGTCAGGAATTTGCTCAGCTAGTACTATCAATGTCTCGGGGTCAAATGCTCATAGTAGTGAGGCAACGAAGTGTGAAACATTTGCTGAAAAAGGATTAAAGAATTCATTAACTAATGTACTTAATATGAATGTAGTTGGTGAATTTAAACAAGTATTTAATAGTGACTCTATAGAGATGAGTCCGAATATTAGATGCATTGCTAAAAATTGTATACACAATAGAGAAAATTTATGTGCTGCAGATAATATTATGGTTAATGGTACAGGTGCTTTAACTACTGAAAAAACACAATGTGAGACTTTTAAAGAATAATAGAATTTTTTTTAATTGTGATGTAGGCATTTTTTAGGTATTATAAAATCAAAATTAATAAGCACATGGGAGTAAATATACGAGCATAGCTTGCTTGCTATTTATTTTCATGTGCTTTAGTAAAGAGGATAAAGGTAGAATTAGGGAGGAAAAACAATGAAAAGTAAGAGAAAGTTTGATGATTATATTATTCCTGTTAAAAAAAATGAAGATTATATAATGACAATAGATAATATGGGATATGAGGGCGAAGGTGTAGGCAAAATAGATAATTTTACCGTTTTTGTAGCTGGTGCAATTATAGGTGAAGTGGTAAAAATAAAAATTGTTAAGGTTTCTAAAAACTTTGCTTTTGGTAAACTATTAGAGATAATTGAGGAATCAGCAAGTAGAATAGATCCAGTTTGCAGTATATACAAGAACTGTGGCGGTTGTAACGTGCAACATATAGACTATAAGGCTCAATTGGATTTTAAAACTAATAGAGTAGTACAGGTTATAAATAGGATAGGGAAATTAGAAGAGGTCATAGTACATTCTACAATAGGCATGGAGCGTCCTTATAATTATAGAAATAAGGTTCAACTACCTGTTAGCAATATAAATTCTATAGTGAATATTGGGTTTTATGCGCAAAGAAGTCATGACATAATAAATATGGAAAATTGCCATATTCAAGATACAGTTGCAGATCTTGTGGTAAAGCTAACAAGACAATGGATAAAAGAGTTTAATATCGAGTGTTATAATGAGGAAAATCACCAAGGCAATCTTCGACATATTATGATTAGAAAAGGGATTGAGACTGGAGAAGTAATGGTGGTATTAGTTACTAATGGTAAAACACTTCTTTACAAAGAAGAATTTATATCCTTAATGACTAAAAAAATCAAAGGATTAGTGAGTGTAATCCAAAATATTAATAGTGAAAAAACAAATGTAATATTAGGAGCGAAATGCGTAACTCTATGGGGAAAAGATACTATAACAGATTACATAGGGGAATTTAAATTTGAAGTTTCTCCACTATCCTTTTTTCAAGTTAATTCAATACAAACAAAAGTGCTGTACAGTAAAGCACTAGAGTATGCAAATTTAAGTGGTGGAGAAGTGGTGCTTGATGCTTATTGTGGTACAGGCACTATATCCTTATTTTTATCTCAGAAGGCTAAAAAAGTATATGGAGTAGAGATAATACCCGAGGCCATTGAAAATGCTAAAATAAATGCAAAAGAAAATAATATATCTAATACAGAATTTATAGTAGGCGAGGCAGAAAAAATTATTCCAGAGCTTCTTCATCAGGGAGTAAAAGCTGATGTTGTGGTAGTTGACCCGCCAAGAAAGGGTTGTGACAAAACTCTTTTAGAAGCAATTAGTAGCATGAAGCCTAAAACTATAGTATATGTCTCTTGTGATCCAGGCACTTTAGCTCGAGATCTTGGGATTTTAGATGAACTTGGATATAAAACTTTAGAAATTCAACCTGTGGATATGTTCCCACAGACGGCTCATGTAGAGTGCGTTGCGAGGATAGAGAGAAAATAGGCTGGTAGCAAAGGGTTAGAGGATTTGAGTAATTTAATATAGTGTGTTTTATGTTCCCTCAGACGAGAGTCCCAATATTGATATCAATATTATGCAAGGTGATTATGAAGATGTTCTTTTCTGGGCAAAAACGGGTGTTGTAGGTATTGGCCTTTCTACTTTGCCTGTTAAGGAAGATTTGGTAGAAACGCCGCTGTATATCGATAGACTTTTATGCATTACACCGAAAAATTTCAAACCTGTTCATTCTAAATATGTTACCATTGAAGATATCAGGGATCAGCCCTTTATTTTGCAACGAGAAGGTTATAATGTAGACACCATTTCTTTTATTAAAAAATACAATTTATCCATCCGCCCGCAATTTTTTATAGATGATGATCAATCCATTATCGCAATTGTTGAGAGTGGTATCGTATATAGTTTAGAAATAGCAAAAAATAAGTAGACTATTAGCTAAAGAAAAGTGATAAGGGTAAAATATGTAGCTATCACATTTTAATATGAAGGAGGAATTTTAATGAAAAAGTTTGTCATTGAAGATGATTTTTGGAGCCTATTTCCCAGTGCACGGATCGGAGTTGTTGTTTGTTATGGAATAGATAACACTATAAAAGATAAAGAAACATATAAGGAAATGATTTTAAATTCAGAAAAGGAAGCCTTAAAATATTTGCAGAATGCAGAATTTAGCAGTAACGAAGTTATAAAAGTATGGAGAGAGGCATTTCAAAAGTTTAAAACAAAGAAGGGTGCAAGGGCATCAATAGAAGCGTTACTAAAGAGAGTGAATAATGGAAATCATTTAGGGACTATTAATCCACTAGTTGATATTTACAACTGTATTTCATTAAGATATGCATTGCCCTGCGGTGGTGAGGATATCGATACATTTGCTTCTGATATAAGATTGACTAAGGCAGTTGGAAATGAAAATTTTATTACATTAGGAACGGATAAAAGTGAACCACCATATGAAGGTGAGATAATATATAAAGATAATGAGGGAGCAATTTGCAGGTGCTGGAATTGGCGTGAAGCAGTAAGAACAATGCTTACTGAAAATACAACTAATGCTTTTTTATGTATTGAATTAACTGATGAAAGTAGATTAATAGAATTTCAGGACGCATTAAAAGAACTAGCAAAAGCAGTACAAGACAATTTAGGTGGAACAAGCAAAATTTCAATTTTAGATATCAATAATAAGGAAGTAGTAATAGAGTAATTTTAGGAGGATATAGCAATGGGTGGGTTTAGTTATAAAGAGATTTATATTGAAGATGGTAAAAGGGTACTGGAAGTAAATATACTGCCTGAAAAGCATTGTAATTTTGACTGCATATTTTGTCCTATTGGAAGGTCGCCAAATAAAGTAGATACCCAAAAATCATTTGATAAAACAGATAGTTCATTGATTGTACTAGAAGGTATGATAGAAAGTACAAAAGCAGAAGTAATCTTTATTAACTCAAAAGGTGAAGCTTTAGTGAATGAAAAAATTATTGATGTGATTAATATTATTAAAGGTAAAGGGTTGCAAGTTAAGCTGCTATCAAACGGTTATATTCTAAATTGGCTAGAATTTAAAGAGATTGCTAACATGTGTGAGGAAGTTATTGGCGAAATAAAGGTTATTTCAAATGAAGATTTTCAAAAAATCCAGCGGCCAATTGGAGGGTATACTTTTGAGAATCATATTTCAAATATGAAAGCTTTTAGAGAGCAATATAAAGGCAAATTTATATTAGAAGTAACTATTCTAAAGGGCTATACCGATGATGAAGAATCAATTCAGAAGATAAAAAATATTATTAAGGAGATATCTCCTAACAAGATAATTACTGTAAGAATGGAAGATGAAATATTTAAGAAAAAACTTGGTATAACTGATGAAAGATTTGAAGAAATTTCAAATGAAATACTAAATGTTTAGTTTTGTTAATATATAATATTCTTATTTAACGAATTAAAATCAAAATGCGAACAATAGCCCGGAAGACCGCATTTGGTTTATCAAGAGAGACAAAAATAGCAAGAGGTTACTATTACTAGAGTATAAAAATAAAATGAGATAGCTTAGTATTTAAGTTATCTCATTTTATTTTATAGTTTTTTTGCTTATACTTTAAGCACACCAACCTTAGGAAGCTTAGCTAGTTTGCTTGATACTCCATGGCAGCTTTCAAACTGAGAGCTTAAATCTTTACCAGCAGTTAAGCCATAGTGTGTAGCACCGCTTCATTTTGAATTAGCGCTTAAATCATATACAATTCCGTTAACTGCTACATAAGCAGGGTTTCCCATAGTACCATCATACTGAGCAAGTTCACTTAAGGTAAATTCCTTGTTTTGCCTAAGAGCTCTTTGTCCCTTTTGATATAAGTGGTCGTGGTTCTCTTCAGCAGCTTCTGCATCTGCTTTAGTTTCATGAACTGTACCATGTGGATGTTGAGGTGGTGCATAAATAGAGTACAATTTAAGTGGTATGTCACCTGTATTGATTAAATTGTGCCATTTACCAGCAGGTATGATGAATGCAAAATCATCATAGACGTTTTTTTGAAAATCCAAGTTATATTTACTATCACCCATTTTAACAAGCCCTTGCCCTTCTTCAACACGTATAAATTGATCAAGATCTGGATGAACCTCTAAACCTATATCTTCCCCAACCTTGATGCTCATCAAGGTAAGTTGCAAATGGCTTCCTGTCCATAAAGCGGTACGATAAGTATTGTTTTGCTTAGTAGCCTCATTAATATTAACTACAAACGGTTCTGGTCCATAATCCTTTAACTGAATTGAATCATACTCTATTTCATCAGTTGAGGTATGCATTGATGGGTTAATGTAATAAGGACATTGATAGGTTCTATAAAGATTATACATATTGTATGGGTTATACATAGGTGTATTAACACCATAAGGATATGGGTCATAAACATTATACATATTGCTAATCCTTTCATAGTATTACAAAATCATTATATGACCTCTGTTTAGAAAATATGCTTCGATTAACAGGAAGCCGAAGTCCCTGAGGTCATAACACTTAAATTGAAAATCCATGAATTTCACGACTCCCTTTATTTTTGCAAGAAAAAAAGCAATATATAATAAATAATGTCTAATTAAAATATAATTTGGACAAAGAAAAATGTAGTATTTAGTCTGAAATGCTATTTGTGATTTTATGGGTTAGTTATGGTATAATATACAATAGAGAAAGACTTTACCATAAGGTTTTCATAAAAGGGAGTGATTAAATGCCGAACGTCAAAGAGATTAAAGTCGGAATAGGTTTTGCGACGGGAAGAAAGAGTTTTCAAAAGGTGCTGAGAACTAACATAAGCAATTGGAAGGAATCTGGTTTGGTAGCAGATAAAAGGTTAAGTTTAAACCTTTTTGTTGCCTATGATCTTCATTATAATAAAACTGAAATAACTGATTACACAAATGTACATCCCGATTTGGTAAAGCAAATTGATAGTAGTAAATTTATTGGAAGCGTTGCTATAAAAGAAGAAATTGATTATTTAATTAGAGAAAACGTTATTAGTTTTGAGGAGACTCAAAAAATTTTTGGCAAAGGCTATGCAGCCAAGCGTAATGCTGTGCTATATAATGCTATAAAAAACAAAATGGATTATCTTGTTTTTTTGGATGATGACGAATACCCAATGGCAGTAACTAATACGCTTGATACTGCAATTTGGGGAGGTCAGTTTGTTTTGGCAGAACATCTTAATAATATCACTGAAGCAGACATCACTCACGGACATCACTGTGGTTATATATCTCCAATTCCATATATGGAATTCAATGACACTATGACCGAAGGTGATTTTAGGTCTTTTATTGAGGCTATTAGTAATGATATTATTAAGTGGGATAAATTAAAATCTGTTATGAAAAATGGTGGGATAACATATGCAGATACAAAGACATTGACTAGCCATGAGGCCAGAGAGGTAGAAGAAATAAATCATTCTAAATTCATCTCAGGTGCTAATCTGTGTATTAACCTAACTGAGCCTAAGCGTATTTTCCCTTTTTACAATCCACCAGGAGCTAGAGGGGAGGATACGTTTTTAAGCACATGTCTAAGTGAGAGAAAAGTTTTGAGGGTGCCATGTTACACATTCCATGACGGATTTTCTACATATAATCACCTTTTAGAAGGCGTTCTCCCAATTCGATTGAAGTTTATCAAAGCTGATACGGACAAGGTTAAAACTCGCTTTTATAATGCATGTATAGGTTGGATTCGTTATAAGCCATTACTGCTCTATATAACTCAGCCAGATCACTACACGGATAAGATTAGAGAGATAAAAGAGCAGCTGAGAGTAACATTGCCTAAAATCAGTGCTTATTTTGGAAAGCCTGAGTTTATTAATGTCTTGGCAGAACTCGAGAAATACAATAGAAATGTGGAAAAACATTATGCTGAATTCATCGAAACACAACGTATTTGGGCAAAAATCATGGAACATTTTGCGCATCGCATGGAATAGTACATACAGTAATTTTATATATTTCCGTCAAATTTGGAGAAGTGACTTTTAATAGGTCGGCTTCTCTTTTCACCTTTATATACCAAATTATATTGCAGCTCCGCAATAGATGATTTAACAAGAAAATAAATTTTAATTACTGATATATTGTAAATATTGTGATAAGATATTAATGTGTTAGATTTCGGAGGAGATAATTATGGACTTTATTAAAAAAATATTTCAAGATTGGATAGTACCTATAGTAGTGGCCGTTATAATAGCATTTGTAATACGCAAGGTTGTTTTCTTTAATGTAACTGTTCCGACTGGATCTATGCTACCAACAATACATCTGAATGATAAGATTTTAGTAACAATAGTTCATAACAAAAATAACCTTAAACATGGAGATATAGTAGTATTTCATTCTGATGAATTGGGTGAAGATTTAATAAAGAGGCTTATTGGACTTCCAAATGATATAGTAGAAGTTAAAGAAGATGGATCTGTATATATAAATAATAAAAAAATAAATGAAAGTTATGTTGTATATCCAGGTGGTAAAACAGGGAAATATAAAGTGCCAGCAGATAGTTACTTCTTTATGGGTGATAATAGAGTAGATTCTCTAGATGCAAGATATTGGGATAAACCTTTTATACCTAAAAAAGATATAATGGGTAAGGCAGGAATTATAATTAGTCCGTTTAGTAGATTTGGAAAATTAAAATAATAAAATAGCAGGATATAAATGCAAGTTTATATATCTGCTATTTTCATTTTTTGAAAATTAATTAGTTAGGAATTTATATTATAGTCTAATAATTGAATTTAGTATCCCTCTAGCTAAAAGGTTTTGCAATAAAAAAACCATGGTAAAGCTTTACATTTACTGGCAATTTATTTGATGAAAAAACACCAATATTCTTTTGTACTTTAAGATGTAATTTAAATCAACATTAACTAAATATTTGAAAATGAATAAAAAAAATTGTACGGTTTCAAAAGCCATATTAAGAATAAAATTATAGTGATATATTAAGCTAAAACGAGCATTTTGTAGGGATTTAACTGAAAAATTATTAAAATGAGAAAATTTGGTTAAATACGATAAATTTTCATATTAGTTATTATTACAACATATGGTATTATGAATTATATTAATAGATGATTAACATATATAATCAAGAGGGGGATATATCATGGCGGAATCAAAAAAACTGTCTCATACAGCTTACGGTGGTATTAAAGGTGAGGATTACTTACCGTTTATACCAGCGAGTCAGGCAATGCCAGAACTTACGGCAATATCCATAATAATGGGTATGGTATTTGCAATGATATTTGCGGCTGCAAACACTTATTTAGGACTTAAAGTAGGTATGACAATTTCAGCAGGTATTCCAGGAGCAATTTTGGCTACAGGAATACTTAAAGGTTTATTTAAAAGAAATAACATATTAGAGGCTAATATGGTATCTTCAATTGCTGCTATGGGAGAATCATTAGCAGGTGGAATTATATTTATACTTCCAGCAATTATACTTTGGGGTATGGAATTAAAACTCTCTACTATAATTGTTGTAACATTACTTGGAGGACTTTTAGGAGTGCTATTTGTTACACCTCTACGACGCTTCTTAATAGTAGAAGAACATGGTACCCTTATATATCCAGAAAGTATGGCAGCTGCTGAAGTTCTTGTAACTGGTAGTGAAGGGGGTTCAGGATTTAAGGCAGTATTGACAGGACTTATAGGAGGAGCAGTTTTCAAATTATTCTCTGGTGGATTTAAATTCTGGGTCGAAGAAGCTGAATGGACTATCAAACCAGTGCAATCAACATTATTTGGTGTTGATACGTTAGCATCTCTTATGGGTGTCGGTTATATAGTTGGAGTCCAAGCATCACTTTATATGTTTGGAGGTTCTTTAATAGCATGGTTTGGACTTATGCCATTAATAATGTATGTTGGGCATGGTTTGCAAGCACCATTATTCCCATCAGTAAAACTTATTAGTGAAATGGGAGCATGGGATATTTGGAAAAATTATATAAGATATATAGGCGCTGGTGCGGTTGCAGCAGGTGGATTTATAAGTCTTGGAAAATCAGCTCCAACAATCATCAAATCTTTTAAATCAGCTATGTCTGGTATTGGAGCAGGTGGGGCAAATACCCAAAAAAGATCAGATATTGAGGCACCAATAACTTGGGTTGTAGGCGCAGCAGTATTAGTATTCTTACTTTCATGGTTGTTACCAATAATTAATGTGGGTATAGTTGGTGGAATACTTGCAGTTGTATTCTCATTCTTCTTTGCAGTTGTATCAGCTAGAATGGTTGGTTTAATTGGATGTTCAAATAATCCAGCTTCAGGAATGACTATAGCTACATTGTTATTTGTAACATCAATATTAAAGCTTACAGGTAACGTTGGTGATAAAGGAATGATTGCAGCTGTTATTGTAGGTGGTATAGTTTGTGTTGCTATCTGTGTTTCTGGTGGTACTGCACAAAGCTTAAAAACAACTTACGTTATTGGTGGAACACCAAAGAGTGTTCAGATTGGTATGTATTTAGGAATAGTTGCAGCAGCAGCAGTTGCTGGCGGAGTATTATTAATGCTTAATAGCACATACGGTATAGGTAGTAAGGACGTTGCTGCACCTCAAGCAACATTAATGTCAATGGTTATCAAAGGTGTAATGACTGGTGAACTTCCATGGGCTCTAGTATTTGTTGGAGTTACAATTGCGATATTCTGTGAAATGGCAGGAATTCCAATACTTCCAGTTGCACTTGGAATATATTTACCAATACATTTAAACTCAGCTATTCTTTGTGGTGGTATTATTAGAATATTAGTTGAAAAGAAATTCAAGAAAGACGAAGAAAAACAAAAGGTACAAGTGGAAAAAGGTATACTTCTTGCATCAGGACTTGTTGCAGGAGATGCTTTAATGGGTATAGTTGTAGCAGGAGTTGCAACAGCGAAGCTTGACATAGGATTTGGAGCGAAGTTATTCCCAGCTTTATCCGCAAGCCCCGAATTCGCTGCAATAATGTTCTTGGGATTAGGATTATGGATCTACATGTTTGCTACAAAAGTGGACAAAACTACTGTTTAATGTTAAAATTAGACATGGTAAACAAAATTTAACTTAAAGAAAAATAAAGAAAAAATATAGTTAAGAGCCACTATGGCTCTTAACTTCTTTGTAGGAGAAATATATGTTTAATAAAAAAAACAAAGAAAAATCACAAGAAAATTTTATGATTTACAGGCCATTAAGAAAGATTGAACAATGGTCTGTAAGTGATAAAAAAGTAAAACTATTTTTTAACCATAATAAGCCAGTGGAAAAATTTGTGAGATGGCTCATAAAAAAATCAAAAGTTAATGATATAGAGCTCGATGAAATGGGTTCTATGGTTTGGCAACTTTGTGATGGCACTAAAACAGTTTATGATATAGCTTTAGCTCTGGCTCAAAAATTTGATGATACTGAGCAGAATGCTATTAATAGGTTAATTATGTTTCTAAGGTATTTATCTCAAAAAGGATGGATTACCTTTGAAAAATAATAATAAATAATATGATATCTTAACTAAGCTACGAATGTAGATAAAGCTACGAATGTAGATAAAGCTACGAATGTAGACAAAGCTACGAATGTAGATAAAGCTACGTACGTAGACTATAAGTGGGGGGGAACGAATATGGAATTAAATAAATTAATTGACGTTATGAAAGAGGATATTGTTAAGTCTACTCAAGAAATAATAAGAATTAAGAGTGTAGAAGGTGAAGCTAAGCCAGGAATGCCTTTTGGCGATGGAGTAGCTAAATCACTAGAATGTGCTTTAAACACTGCAAAGAATTTAGGCTTTCATACAGTTAACTTAGATGGTTATGTTGGATATGCAGAATATGGACAAGGTGAAGATTATGTTGTAGCATTAGGTCACTTAGATGTAGTTCCTGAAGGTGAAGGATGGATTCATCCACCATATGCTGCAGAAATTCATGATGGAAAAATGTACGGACGTGGAACTACAGATGATAAAGGACCAATAATGGCAACACTTTATGGATTAAAAGCTATTAAAGATGCGAAATTGCCTATATCTAAAAGAATTAGAGTTCTATTTGGAACTAATGAAGAAACCGGAAGCAAGGAACTTGAATATTACTTAGAAAAAGAAAAAGCACCAGTTGCTGGATTTACTCCAGATGCAGAGTATCCAATAATCAATGGAGAAAAAGGTATAACTATTTTTAACATTGTAAAAGATTTTAAGATCAAGAATAAGGGTGAAAACTTTATAAAATATATTAAGGGTGGTCAAGTATCTAACATAGTACCTGATTATTGTGAGGCAGGAATCGTGGCTACTAACGCACAAAGCATTGTTAAAGCGTTGGAGATTTTTATAAAAGATAATAATTACAAGCTTTCTGCAGTAGTTAATAAAGATATGGTAATAATTAAATCTATAGGCGAAGCAGCTCATGGAAGTTTACCGGAACTTGGTAAAAATGCTATAATGCAATTATTTGCTTTCGTTGGAACATTAGACCTTGGATCGAATGATGCGTCAGAATTTGTAGGGTTTTTAAATGAAAACATAGGTATGGAAACACACGGAGAGTCTTTTGGTGTTTGCCTTGAAGATGAGAATTCAGGTAAGTTATCATTTAATGTTGGAGTTGTAGATATGAATGAAAATTCAGCTACAATGACTTTAAATTTAAGATATCCTGTAACAAAGAAATTAGAGGATATGATGACTCCATTTAATAGTAAAATTGATGGAACTGGAATAAGGGTAGAAAAGTTTGAACATCAAGAACCATTATATTTTTCACCAAATAGTCCAATTATTAAGGCACTTCAAAAGGTTTATGCTGAGCAGACTGGAAAAGAAGCTAAATTGCTATCCATAGGTGGAGGCACTTATGCTAAAGAAATGCCTAATACTGTAGCCTTTGGACCAATGTTCCCAGGGGAACCAGATACTATTCATAAAAAAAATGAATATATCACAATAGACAATTTAATTACGAATGCTAAGATATATGCTCATGCACTATATGAACTTGCAAAGTAAATAAAAATAGAATAACCTTAAGGTCTATATCTTATTTTATAAGATATAGACCTTAGTTTTTTTAGGGTTAAATTTTATAAAAATAATTAGTAAAGAATTTTATAAAAGTAATAGAATTAAAGTAGATATAGAGGTATAATGAAATATTGTACTGTTAACAATTTACTTCTTATTGTATAAATAGGTTAAGTAAGTTAAATACTATTAAAATATTAAACTTTTAGTGGGGGATAATTATGAAAATACAAGATATTAGGATAGGTAAAATTAATACTCCTTTGAGACAACCATATAAAGTAGGGAAGAGACTTCTTAATTTTTCTGATGAAATAGTTATAAAAATGGTTACAGATACAGGAGAAATAGGATATGGTAGTGCAGCCCCAACACCTTTAATAACTGGGGAAACCCAGAGTTCAATTATTGGAGCAATAGAGTATATTAAACCTGAAATTATAGGTTTAGATATTGATAATATTGAAGAAATTATGAAAGTAATTCATGGTTCTATGCACGGAAATAATAGTGCTAAGGCAGCTATTGATGTTGCTATATATGATTTACTTTGCAAAAAATATGGAGTGCCACTTTACAAATTTTTGGGTGGATATAAAACTTCATTAACTACAGATATTACAATAGCAAATGATACAGTGGAAAAAATGGTGACAAAATCATTAGAAGCTGTAATAAATGGTTATACATATTTAAAAGTGAAAATTGGAAATGATATGGCTCGTGATATAGAGAGAGTAAAAGCAGTAAGAAAAGCGGTAAGGCGTGGAATAAAAATAAGAGTAGATGCTAACCAAGGGTGGAGCCCAAAGGAAGCTGTAAGTACTATTAGAAAGTTCGAAGATATGGGGTTAGATATTGAGTTTGTTGAGCAACCAGTTAATGCTTGGGATATAGATGGACTAAAATATGTAACAGATAATGTGGAAACAAAAATTCTTGCAGATGAAGCAGTTTTTGGTCCATCAGATGCCTTTAAGATCATTGAAAAAAGAGCGGCAGACCTCATAAGCATAAAGCTTATGAAATGCGGTGGTATAAATAATGCAATAAAGATGTATAATATGGCAGAAAATATGGGTATAAGATGTATGATGGGATGTATGCTAGAAAGTAGAATAGGCATTACAGCAGCAACGAGTTTTGCAGCGTCAAAATCCAATATGATTAAAGCTGATCTAGATACTATGTTGCTATTTGAACATGATTCAATAGTTGGTGGTGCATGTATTACAGGGAATACGATAACTATTAATGATTCTCCAGGTCTCGGGATTATAGATATAATTGGATGGAATGAAATTTTTTAAATATACGAATGCGAATTGTACG
Source organism: Clostridium sp. CM028 (assembly GCF_030585565.1). Taxonomy (NCBI): domain Bacteria; kingdom Bacillati; phylum Bacillota; class Clostridia; order Eubacteriales; family Clostridiaceae; genus Clostridium; species Clostridium sp. CM028. The sequence continues at coordinate 2,981,349 of NZ_CP077766.1, forward strand.
AAAAAATATAATCGTTAAATGGGGTGGTAGTTTTGAATAATAATAAATACGATATGGATGCTAGTTTAATAGAAGTTGAATTAAAGAAACAATTAGAATTTAATATAGAAGAAGAAAAATTAAATGGCATTATTAAAATCATTAGTGAAGAAATTCTAAAATATATTCAAAAGAGAATGGAAATCACAAAATATATTTTAGAATATAGGAAAAAAGTGATTGAAGATTATAGAGATGATGAAGATATGGTAATAGAATATTTTGATCATGAGGTATATGTAAAGGAAGAAGCATTTAAAACTATTGATAGAAGAGTAATGGAGTTAACTGAGCTTAAGAGCTCTCCTTATTTTGGAAGAGTTGATTTTTCTGAAGAAGACTACGGTATTAATAAAATGTATGTAGGAAGGTTTGGAGTTACTCCAGAAAATACTTATGAACCTTTAGTAGTAGACTGGAGAGCCCCCGTTGCATCTTTATTTTACACCGGGGCTTTAGGGGAAGCTTTTTATGATGCTCCTAAGGAAAAGATACTAGTAAACATTTTAGCTAAGAGGCAATTTATTATTAAAAAAGAAAAGCTTAAAGGCATGTTCGACTCAGCGCTAGATGTAAAAGATGAGATACTTCAAATGGTGCTTAGTAGCAATGCGTCAGAAAAGCTCAAAGATATAATAATGACAATACAAAAGGAACAGGATGATTTAATAAGGCAACCAAGAACCAAAACTATTGTAGTGGATGGCGTTGCTGGTAGTGGAAAAACTACTATTGCTCTTCATAGGGTAGCATATTTGCTTTATAATTATAGAAAAATACTCCAAGACAAGGTTCTAATATTAGGGCCAAATAATGTATTTATGGAATATATATCTTTAGTGCTACCAAGCCTTGGAGAATCGGGAGTTAAGCAAACAACATTTAGAGACTTTGCCTTTGACATTTTAGGTCCTATGGAAGTAATGAGTCTAAAAGAGTACATGGAAAAAGTACTTAGTGGAGAAAAAGAATTTGCTAGAGATATTATGTATAAAAATTCTACAGAGTATAAAAACTTTCTTGACGCCTCAGTAGAAAAATTAGATAACGAATACTTTAAAATAGAAGATTTATTATTTATGAATGAGATAGTATTATCTAAAAAAGAAATAATGGAAATGTTTTATAATCACTATAAAACTATGCCTTTATTCAGAAGAAGTAAGAAAATTAAAAGAATTATTTATTCTAAGATTAGAGACGCTAGAGATGAAAAAGTTAGATTTATACAAAAAGAATATGAAAAAAGTGTGGTAGAGTTACCTGAGGAAGAAAAGGATTTTAAAATAAATGATTTAGATTTTAATAGAAGACTCAAAATTAGAGAAGTAATTAAAGAGATATTAGCAGTAAAAAGAAACCTTACTTGGATTGAAAATGGAAACTGTGTTGATTTATACAACAAAATAAATGGATATAAAGCATTAACAGAAAATGATTTAGGTGGTATCTTATATTTTAAAATTAAGCTAGAAGGGATCAAGATTTCTGAGGAAATAAAACATGTAGTAATAGATGAAGCTCAGGATTATAATGAACTTCAATTCATGGTAATAAAGGAATTAACAAAGTGTTCTTCTTTAACGATAGTTGGAGATAGCAATCAGAGACTGATTCCATATGACGGGAAGCTACCTATGCATGATATAAAGAATATACTTCCAGGGTGTAATACTCAGGAGTTTAGACTAAGTACCAGCTATAGATCTACAGTGGAAATTATGGAGTATGCTAATAAATATTTGCATGCAGATCCTATTGTTCCCGTAGTACGTAATGGTGAAGTGGTAAAAGAGAAATTAATTTCTGATAAGGATGAACTTAAAAGTTTTATGAACCAAAAAATTTCTGAGTTCAAAAGTAAGACTTATGAAAATATTGCGATTATCTGTAAAGATATAAGTGAAACAGAAAAAATCTTTGATTTAATTAACAAGGATGCTAATGTTAAGATTATAAATAAAGAAAACGCAGTGTATCATAGCGGAATTGTTGTGATTCCATCATATTTTGCTAAGGGACTTGAGTTTGATGCAGTTATCATGATATTAGATGAGCCTTGTGGACTTAAAACAGAAGGTTTGCAGGGGGAATATAAGCAAGAGGATAAACTTAGGTATGTAATGGCAACTAGAGCATTACACGAACTTCATGTAGTTTTGAAAAGTTCATTCTAAATTTTAAAAAGAAAAAAATAATAAACTAACAAAAATAATACCTAGGTCACTAGGTATTATTTTGTTAGTTCATCCCAATTTTCAATAATTTGATTTAATTCAATCAAGGTACTAGCTTTATCCTCACTGGCTATTGAACCGCGAAGACTGGCGATGTTTAAACTTATATTATATAGTTCATCTCGTTCAACGCTAAATTGAATGCGAGGTATGATTTTTTTCCAGGCAGTATCAATACTGACGATATCTTGCTGAAGCATATCCCACTTTTCAGATTTTGCATGTTCTATAGATAGCTCAACAAAAGAAACTACGTCTTCTGAAGGAGTGCGAGGCTTTTTTAAATAATTACCTCCTAACATTATTAGTACGAAAATTGTTAAAGTAACTATTGGTATAGCATATGATATAAATTTTTTCATAGTTTAAGCCCCTTTATCTACTATTTATTATTTTCTTCTATATCATCTTTATAAAGATCTATATGTAAACCGGTTGTTGCGTTATAGATAGCTAAAAATACTTCGGAAGCATCATTAATACCTTTCTTTTTTAGTTTAGTCATTAGCCATTTTTCATTTCTATTAATTTTATCTAAGTTATCTTGCAAAATAGATCCATCGTAAATTATTTCAAAATCAATACTAGCAGGGGTAGTTTTAACTTTTAAATCATTTGCTGTAACAGTATCACATTGAGTTTTTTTTAAGATAGACAATTGTCCATCTTTTTCGAGTATTGCATAAGCTACGTCGCTTAAGTCAAAAACACCTTTATCTCTTAACTGTGATAAAAGGTCACCTATGGTGTAACGAAATTTTTTCATGGATTTCTCAAGTACTTTTCCGTTTATAATAATAATGGTAGGTTCACCATCTAGGTATTTTTCAGCAGTCTTTGAGTTAACAGTTATTAATTGCAAAACAAGACATAACACAGTCCAAGTAAGTAAGCCTACCCAATGAGGCCATGCCCTACTAGTTAAATCTGTAGTTAGAGTGGAGGCAGTGGAGCCTATAGTTATGCCTACAACATAATCAAAAAAAGTTAGTTGACTAATCTGCTGCTTTCCAAGAACACGAGTAAATATTAATAAGGTGAAAAATCCGATGATTCCTCTCGCTAGTACTATTAGACCTTCATTCATGAATACCATCTCCTTTCAATGATAGTATATCCATATTTTATATTTATATTTATATTTAGATTAGAGGAGGTTTGTGGTATTTTGCATTCTATGTAGAAAATTGACATAATTTAAAACATGAAAATTGATGCTAAAATGATTGGAGAAAGATATAATAATATTAGAAATAAAGTGAATTTAGGCGATATATGTATTAAAATGTAAAAGCTGAAAAATCAAAATGCTTTAGGGGAAAATAAGAACTTAAAAAGGTTATAAGGATCAGTGATGATCCTTATATTGCTGTTAAATATAAATGCTTTAATTGGATGTGAAAAAACATGAGTAATATTGACGGAGGCAGAAAAAAAGAAATAAATGATATTATATCTATTGTTAAATTAATTTCCTTATTATTTTGTGGAATTGTAATATACAATGAACTTCTTATATCAAATAATAAGATTCTTCAAAACTCAAGTGGGTATATTAATATAATTCCAACGGCACTACTATCAGTAAGTAGTATATGTATTTATTGGTTATGGTCATTTTTTTCTATAAGAAGATTTAAATGTAAATATGTAAAGTTAATACAAATTATTGAGAACTTAGTTTTTATTATGATTTTTTCAATTACAATTATTTTATCGAATAATTGTACTAGTCAATATAAATTATTGTTCCTATTTATAATTGTTACTTCCACATTAGAATTAGGTATGAAAAATGGTGTTACTACGGCTGTTATTTCATCAGGGATAATACTAGTTATAGATTTGATTTATGCACCGTATACTAGTGTTAATTTATATTTTCAAAATGATTTAATTATGGCAGCAGTATTTATTTTAACTGCATGGCCATTAGGTCATTACGTAGAAATTGAAAAAGAAAATTCATACAGAAAAAATTTACAACTTCAAGCACTTAATGATGAATTAAAGGACACGGATAATCAACGTATATATATAGAAAAAATATTATTGAAAAATGAAGATTGCCATAGCTTACTAATTGAAAATTCAAGAGAAGCTATATTTGTTCATAGAAATGATAAAGTGATTTTTGTGAATGAAAGTGCTATAAAATTAGTGGGCTTAAATACCCAAGATGAATTAATTGGGAGACTTATCTTAGACTTTATGGATATAGATGAGAGTGAAAATATTAAAGAGAAGTTTGATGAAATATACAATAAGCAAAGCACACTTGTAAATTTTGAAGGAAAAATATTTAAGCAGGATGGTAAAGTTGCTAATGTGCAAAATACCTCTACTTATTTTACATATGCAGGACAACCCGTGATATTAAGTATAATACGTGATATTACTCCTGAAAAGCAGGTTGAAAAACTGCAATTGGACATAGAAAAAAATCTTCAATTATTAAATGAAACTATTAAATTGAATAAATTGATTACAGAGGTATTTACAAATATCTCTCATGAATTAAAGACTCCCTTAAATGTTATATATTCGGCTATTCAGGTATTGAGTATATATAACAATACAGAAGAATTTTGGGAGAAAAAAGATGAATATCTAGTTGTAATGAAACAAAATTGTTTCAGGCTTATGAGGTTAATTAATAATTTTTTAGACATTACGAAAGTAGATTCAGGGTTACTTAAACCAAACATGGTAGAGGTTAACATCGTAAGCGTGATTGAAAATATAGCTTTATCTGCTGCGTCCTACGTGGAAAGTAAGCAAATTCAACTTACTTTTGATACAGATGTAGAAGAAAAGATAATGACCTTTGATCCGGATAAAATAGAGAAGATTATGCTTAATGTACTATCTAACTCCATTAAATATACTGATTGTGGTGGTAAAATTTTAGTGGCATTGACTGATAAGGAAGATAGTATTCTCATTTCTGTAAAGGATACAGGTATAGGTATACCAGAGGACAAGTTAAAATTTGTATTTGAGAGATTTGCACAAATAGATAAAACATTAAAACGTCCTTGTGAAGGGGCAGGTATAGGATTGTCCCTTGTAAGATCTTTTGTAAAAATGCATGAAGGAAGCATTGAAATAAAAAGTGAGATTAACATAGGAAGTGAGGCTATAATTAAACTTCCAACAAAAACATTAACAAAGCATTATGTAGATGATGAATTTCAGTATAAAACTAGTACAGAAAGAATTAATATAGAATTCTCTGATATATATTCAGATGTTTAACGACATTTCAGCGACCCAGGATATTATTTAACTATGGTATAATAAATTCAGATTTATGTAAAAAATTAAAAGGATGATAAGTATGGATTTGATAAAAATAGTTTCAAATGTTCAGAAGATTTCTGAGGCGATATCAAGCGTTATAGGAGTAGATGTGACGGTTGTAGATAATAATTATAATAGAATAGCAGGGACAGGAAGGTATAGAAATTGTATCGGAGAAAAAGTAAATGAAAAATCTGTTTTTGGATTTGCGCTGACGCAGGGAGAAAGCTTCGTTATTGAAAATCCTAGAAAACATTTTGCATGCTTAAAGTGTGATAATGCTTACAGTTGCAAGGAGTTTGCCGAGGTTTGTTGCCCAATTCATGTTGGTAATGATACTATTGGAGTTATTGGGCTTATTGCTTTTGAAGAAGAACAAAGGGATGCTATTATAAATAATCAAGTAAACCTAATGAACTTTTTAAATAGAATGGCGGATTTAATATCCTCAAAGCTATTAGAACAGGAAAATACAGAGAAAATAAAGCTTTTGGCAGGGGAACTTGAGATAGTTCTTGACGCTGTAGATAAAGGAATTATAGCAGCGGACCACGCAGGAAATATTCTTCATTATAACACCAAAGCATTAGAGCTATTTAGACTTCATGGAAACCAAATTTTAAATACAAATATAAAAAATCTTATTGGTGACTTAGATTTCAATAAACTTATCGAAAAACATAAGAATTTAAAGAATAAAGACTTTAGTTATAATGGTAGTAGTCATCATTTCAGAGGAGTACTTGATGCGAAACCTATTAGTATCGGTGATAAAAACTTTGGTATAGTATGCTCCTTTAGTAATATTTCCGATTTATTAAAAACAGTAAATAATATTACCACAGGGACTATGGTTACGTCTTTTGACAGCATTATAGGTGGTAGTTACTGCTTAGAACAAGTTAAATTAGAGGCGGAAAAAGCAGCGAAATCTACCTCTACAGTACTTATTCAGGGAGAAAGTGGAACTGGAAAAGAGCTATTTGCACGGGCTGTTCATTTTTATAGTAATAGAGCGAAAGGACCATTTATTACTATAAATTGCGCGGCTATTCCAGAACAATTGCTAGAAAGTGAGCTTTTTGGGTATGAAGATGGTGCTTTTACAGGAGCGCGAAGGGGTGGCAAGGCAGGGAAATTTGAATTAGCAAATAAGGGAACAATATTTTTGGACGAAATTGGAGACATGGCTATTCATCTTCAAACTAAACTTTTAAGGGTAGTACAGGAATACGTTATCGAAAAAATTGGTGGAAAAGAATCCATTCCCATAGATGTAAGAATAATTGCAGCTACCAATAAAGATTTAGAAAAAAAAGTACTAGAGGGAGAGTTCAGGCAAGATTTATTTTATAGATTAAATGTAATTCCACTTAATATACCTCCTTTAAGAGATAGAAAAGATGATATAATAGTTCTTGTGGATTATCTTTTAGACAAATGTAATTCTAAGCTAGAAAAGCATATAAATAAAATAGATGATGATTCTTTAGAAATTTTTATGAATTATAAGTGGCCTGGCAATGTACGTGAACTTGAAAATACCATAGAATATGCTGTAAATATGTGCAGTGGTAGTGTTATAAAATGTACGGATCTGCCGAAGAGGTTAAAAGGTTGCGAGAGCACTTTAAAGTCGAATAAGAATTTAGAGATTATACCTATTAAGGAATTAGAAAAAAAAGAAATTGAAAAAGCTCTAGAGTATTTTGGACATAGTAAACAGTCAATTACAAAGGCTGCTGAGGCTTTAGAATTAAGTAGAGCAACTTTATATAGAAAAATAAAAGAATATGGGATCAAATCATCTTCTTCGAAGCTATAAATCATCTTTTTCAAAGCTGTAAATCATTAATCAGTATCAAAATGAGAATTAATTCTCATTTTGATACTGATTTTTTTATCATTTTGAGAAAAAACACCACTGAAACGTTTATTCTCAGTATAATTTTGTTGGCATGAGTATTGCTATTATATGTATAAGGCATATTTAAAAAAATGTTAATAAAAGCTACATAAGTTTTTAATGTATTTAATTTTATAGGTATGTCTTAGAATAATTCGTTGAGGGAGTGTTTTCATGAAATTAAGAAATCTTATAGTTCAAACACTTAAGGAAGAAGTTGTCCCTGCCATGGGATGTACTGAGCCAGTAGCTGTTGCTCTTGCATGTGCAAAGGCTAAAGAACTAATAACTTTTAATAATATAGTAAGTGCAGAAGTTTTTGTTAGTCCTAACATATATAAAAATGGATTGTCAGTTGGTATACCAAATACGCAGGAGGTTGGGCTTTCGATTGCAGCTTCACTGGGTTTTATTGGTGGAGAAAGTAAAAAGGATTTAAGGGTACTTGAAGGAATTAACAAAATGCAAGTTCAACTTGCAAAAGAGTTTTTATATAGTGGGAAATTAAGACTAGACATTAAAGATACTGGAGATAAAGTCTATGTAGAAGTAAATCTTGTAACAGATAAAGGTAATTGTAGTGTAATTATAAGCGGAAAACATAATAGATTTATTTATATTGAAAGATTAGGCGAAGTTCTAATAGATCTAACAAATGAGGATGAGAGTAGCAATAAGGGAAAGAATATTTTATATAATTTGAGAATAAGAGACATTATAAAAGAAATTGAGAAAATTCCTCATGAGGATATCGCTTTTATGTTAGAAGGAATAGTGATGAATGAAAATATAGCCAAGGTAGGACTTAAAAAGAAAATGGGCATGGGAGTTGGGTTTAGTCTTAAGAAAAGCATAGAGAAAGGGATTCTGTCAGAAGACTTAATGACCTCTTCAATGATGCTCACAGCAGCAGCTAGTGATGCGAGAATGTCAGGGATGAATTTATCTGTTATGAGTAGTAGCGGAAGCGGAAACAATGGGCTTACGGCAATTTTGCCATTGGTTGCATATAAAAATAAATTTAATGTAAGTGATGATAGATTGGCTAAGGCAGTGGCAATAAGTCATATTACGAACAGCTATATAAAACATTATATAGGGAGATTATCAGCACTGTGTGCTTGTGGTGTTGCAGCTGGAACCGGGGCTGGCGTTGCTATAGCATGGTTAATGGGTGCTGGTTATGACCAAATAGATGGGGTTATAAAAAATACCATTGCAAACACCAGTGGGATGATATGCGATGGGGCAAAGGAAGGCTGTGCATTAAAGCTTTCAACTTCTGCATCAGTCGCTGTACAATCAGCAATTTTGGCTATAAATAATTCTATTATACCTGCAAGAAATGGGATTGTTGCAGAAACCGCAGAAGACACAATTAAAAATTTGGCAGTTTTATCCATAGACGGTATGAGTACAGCAGATGCTGTTATATTAAAGACCATGAAAAAAATGCAAAGAGAATATACTTCTGCAGAAGCAGATAAAAACTCAAAAGTGTATTTAAAAAAACAAGGCATTATTGCATAAAAAAAATTTTTAAAGAAATTATAAATTACTATTGAATTTTATTTATAATCTGATATAATAAATTTAATAAGAAATACTTAAACGTATTCATTGATTTTATAAGTTTGTATTTCTGAGGTATTCGTGAAGCTCTTATTTTCAACCTACAGTATTAATACGGGAGTTCGAGATCTAGGTGTGGATTTGGCCTATAAGACCAATATTTTAAGTGGCAAGGACTATTAAACATCTCTGAGGACACCCACCTATCGAAAAGATAGGTGTAAAAATTGGGGCAACGGTATTTTGGAATATAAAATATAAAATTTTAGATCGTTTATGAAAGAGATAGAAATATCTCTTTTTTTTTATTTCCAAGAAATAATAAATTCATTTTTCATGTTATAATTAATTTAAATTAATAAGTATCGAGGTGCAATTTTATGATAGAAAATAAAGTCATTGCGATGATAGAGAGTAATCCAATTGTTATAAGAAATATTGAAAATCCTAGTGATCAAATGAAGATAATGGCTATAAAGAAAGATGGGGTAATGCTACGTTATATAAGAAACCCTACAAAAGAAATGAAGGAGCTAGCAATAAGAAGTAATCCACGGTCAATTGAGTTTGTAGAAAATCCAAGTTATGATATGAAAAAATATGTTGTGTCAAAGCTATGGAATACTTTGGAATTTATTGAAAATCCCTGCGAAGAATTGATAAAAATAGGCATTGATCAAAAAGGCTATGCAATAAAATATGCAAAAGAACCAAGCAATTTATTGCAAAAACTAGCTATAGAAAAAGATTATGACTCTATAAAATATATAGACAACCCAAATGAAGAAATACAAATTTTGGCTATAAAAATAAATTATAATGCGTTAAGGTATATAAAAAATGCAACCTTAAATGCAGAAATTTTGGCTGTTTGCGAAAATGAAGCTGCAATAAAGTTCATTTCAAACATAGATGAAAATAAAAAAATGTCATTTTTAAAGCACAATGCCTTGGTAATGAAATATTTCATTAATGACCTACCAATGGATGCTACGGAGCTGGCTTTCAAAGATGTATTATCTAAAGAAACTATATCAGAAAAATACGTGAGAGATTTTATAAACTGCGATAGTATAAATGAAAAATATGGAAATATATCTATGGATAAAATAATTTTTATTTATAAATATGGTAGTAAAGTCTGCAAAAAAATAGCAGTTGATGAAAAACTGAATATGATGTAAGAAGGGTGAATGATGAATTTTAAAGATACAATGCAAAGTGTAGATCTTGTTATACAAACGGATGAAGTACCTTTAGTTATAGGTGAGAGTGGTATAGGAAAAACTGCCTTAGCGAAGACACTTTCAAAAATTAAAGGCTGGAGCCTAGTTATTATAGATGGAAACCTTTTGAAAGAAGGAGAAATAGGTGGTCTTCCAACAGTTGAGGATTATAGATTTAAAGATGATAGAGGAAAGACTGTTAGTAAGAAAAATACTGTTTACGCGGTTCACACAAAGCTACAAGAAATAGATAATTTGATATCTAGCGGTAAAGAGGTATTTTTATTTATTGATGAAATAAATCGTTGTGAACATACGGTGCAGCAGGAGCTTATGAATCTTATACTAAATAGGGAGATAAATGGGTACAAGCTAAATGAAAAAGTTAAAATATTAGCTGCAATGAATCCTTCTAGTAAATACGGGGAAGATTTTGATTATCAAGTAGTTGATATGGATGCAGCGCAAGAAAATAGATTTGTTTTGCTACAAATGGAATGTGATTCATTAGCTTGGATTTCATGGGCTATTGAGAATAAAATAGAGCAAAAGGTTATAGAATTTATATCTACTTTCCCAGAATATTTACTTAATAACCAAAAGGATGAGCAAGTAAGAGCAACCCCCAGAAGTTATGAACGGGTTTCTAAAAGCTATAGGATTTACAAGGAAAATAAAGAGACAATCCATAAAAGAATATTTTTAAATATATTAAAAGGGAATTTAGGCAATAGAATAGCTCATGAGTTTATGGCATTTTCACAGGAAGATAATAAACCTCTAATTTCTTATGAGGAGGTATTTAATGGCATGCAATTACAACAAGATGTAATTGCAAAGGTGAAAGAGGAAAGTCATACTAGATTATATTTGATTGCAAATAATATCTTATGTATCTTAGATAAGAAAGAAAATTTAAATAGTGATATACAAAGACTTGTAGAATTCCTAGAGATTTACCCTGTGGACCTAGGGGTAGGAATTATGCAGGATATTAAAGAAAGTCATAATAGTGTTTATAAATTATGTTTGGAAAATGAGGATTTCGTTGAAATGTATTTTAAGGCCTACAATGAAATAAAAGGCTAGGTGAAATTATGGTGAAAAACTTTGAAAGTCTTAAAAATGAGCTTTATGATGAAATTTCTAATGTGAAAAGCATTGAAGAAATGCCAAAGGATTTTGTGGAAAACTTTTTGAAACTTGTGCAAAAGGTTAATTTTATGCTCATAGAAGATAACGAAAACTTTTATGGGTATTTTCTGCTTCAAATGTCTAGGGAGATAAAATATGACATAACCTCGCCCACGGCTGTAAACTTTAAATTATCTAGGTACGTTATTTATTTTAATCCCTATATCTTTTTAAATCTTACACCGAGGCAGATGATGGGCTCTATTAAACACGAGATTTATCACATATTATCCTCCCATTTGAATCGTGCAAGGAGTCTTAAAACAAAATATAGTACCCTTTCTATTAATATGGCAATGGATATAGTAGTGAACCAGTATATAGATTATTTGCCGCCCTATGCCACGACAATAGACAGTATAAATTTTAAGTATAGTTTAAAGATGCAACATTATATGACTATGGAGTATTATGCGCATACAATTCAAGAAGCCTTAAATCTATTAGAACAAGAAGATGAGAGAGAAAAAGATGACTCTAAGGATAAGCACATAGAAAAAGAATTTAATGCATCTAAAACTCATGATTTATGGGAAGAATCTATAGAGACAGATGAGGAGACCCTTAAAGATTTTACGCGAAAATTTGCGAAACTTGCAGAAAAGGGCAAGGTTCCTCTTTATTTAGAGGGAATTCTCAAAGGATTAAAAGCGAGTAAAGGTGAAATTCCTTGGAATTTATATCTGAAAAAAATAATGGGAACCTTAGAAAGTGATAAAAAAAAGACTGTGTCAAGAAGGAGCAGACGTCAACCTAATAGATTAGATTTAAGGGGAGAACTAAGAGGGCATACAGCTAAAATTACCTTGGCTATAGATATAAGCGGTAGCATAAGTGATGAGGAGTTTCATGGAGCAATGAAGGAAGTTTTTAATATTGTAAAAACTTATAAGCATGAAATAACCTTGATTGAATGTGATTCGCAAATAAGGCAGGTATATAAGGCTAAGTCTATTAATAGTATAAGAAAGCGTTGTAGTTCGCGCGGTGGTACAAAATTTACACCGGTAGTTAAGTATGTAAATAATACGGATACCAATATACTAATATATTTTACAGATGGAAAGGGTGAAGAAAAACTGGATGTAATGCCAAAAGGGTATAAAATTTTGTGGGTTATATCAGGACGCACCGATAAACTTTCATTAAAGGAGCCTCTTGGAATTGTGAAAAAACTAAAACCTGTAGAGATAAAAGAGGATACTTCGGAGAGGTTAGATGTAATGGTTGATGGTTTTTCTATGAATCATCATGAACCAATATATTAGGATCTTTTTTCTTATATTATGCTATAACGAAAAGTATATATTAAAAAAGGGGCACGCCTTTTATCAATGACTGCCCCGCTTTCTTATTTCCTATAATTTTAATATTTTGAATTCCATAGGGTCTAATATTAATCCATTGTTTAATTTTGTTTCCTGTGATGTGAAAATATCTATAGCGGTGTTATCTAAAGATAGCTTAACATTATACTCTTCATCACTATTGTTAATAGCAATTAATAGAGAGTCACCTTCATAACTTCTTTCAAAAACTAATACATTGTCCTTGCAATAGAGTTTTTTGTAGCCACCATAAATTAAAGCACTATTATTTTTCCGAAGAGATATCATAGTCTTATAGTGGTTAAATAATTCTATATTTTGTTTTTCTACATCCCAAATCATACATTTTCTGCACTGAGGATCCTCACCACCATTAAGACCTATTTCATCTCCATAATAAATATATGGAACTCCTTGGTAGCAAAATTGGAAGGCGATTGCAAGCTTCATTCTGTCTATATTATCCTCACATTCAGTTAAAAATCTCTTAGTATCATGACTACCCATTAGATTCCAGAGTTGCCTTGTGATGCTACTCATATAAAGAGTTCTATTAGAAGATAATATATTGTCAAATTCTTCTGCAGCTATGCTTCTATTAGCGAAAAAATCAACTAAAGCAGATTTAAAAGGATAGTTCATTATACTGTCCAGTTGATCTCCTTTTAAGAAGGAGTTTGCTTCATGCATTATTTCACCAACAATAACCGCATCTTTATTAGCTGCTTTAACTACTTTACTAAAAGCTCTCCAAAAATCATGGTCAACTTCATCGCAAACATCCAGTCTCCAACCATCAATTCCTATTTCTTTTACCCAATATTCTCCCACCTTTAATAAATACTCTCTTACTTCACTATTATGAGTATTTAATTTCGGCATTGTGCTTACGTCATCAGCAAAAGTATAGTAGTTCACAGTATCAGTACTAACTGGGTAACTGTCGATAAAATACCAGTCCTTATACTTTGAAGCTTCTTGTTTGTCTAGTAAATCCTCAAAGGCAAAGAAGTCACTTCCTGAATGATTGAATACAGCATCAAAAATAATTTTCATTCCTTTTTCATGACATTTTTTTATTAACTCTTTTGCTGTGTCTAAGGTCCCAAACTGAGGGTCTATGCCATAATAATCTGCTGTATTATATTTGTGGTTTGAAGTGGATTTAAATATTGGAGTTAAGTAAACTAAATTAACGCCTAATTCCTCTAGATAGTCTAACTTATCAATAACTCCCTTAATAGTTCCACCAAACATAGATTCAGTGTTTACTACACTGCCCCATTTCGAAGTATTCTCTTGGTCGTTACGTTTATCTCCATTATAAAAACGATCGGGAAAAATTTGATATACAACTGATTCTTGTAACCAAGGAGCTTCTTCATATAAATCGCCCTCTGCCAAATAGGCAAATTGAAAAGCTGTGATTTCTTTTAGATCTGGTGTCTTATCTCTAAAGCCTCTTTCATCAAAACATATTATATTATTATCCCAATCAATTAGCTCAAAGTAATATCTATATCTGTTTCTCTCAACGGATACTTCTGTTTCAAAATAATCAAATAAGTCAGCTTGAGCTGTAATTTTCATTTCTATAACATCATATGGATCATCCCAGTTATATCTATCTTTATAATATAAATTGCACTTTTTAACATCATCTTTTGCTGTTCTTAAACGCAGCACTAGAGTGTTTAAATCTCTGCCATAGGCATAGGGTGTTTCAGTAATATGATATATTGCATGCTTATTCATTTTAATCTACCTCACTTTTATGTTTATTCTAGGCATATGAAAAAAGTAAATAGTGGAAGTTATCATGGATATTTCCTGTATGCCCTAGTATATTTATGGGTGCAATTATATCATAAGCATTTAGTGATGATTGTATATACTTAATAAAATATGTATATACACTATGTTAATTTATTTGTATTTATTGAATTGTAATATAAAATTGTGCATTTGCTTATACGTTTGTACAAAATTTCCTTAGAATATTGTTGTAATAAAGTAAAGCAGTATTGTTATTGAGAGAATCTAAACTAGAGATTATAAGGGCTCAAAGTGATTTTGAAATTGATTTCATAATAATATTACATAGTATTTTACTATAGTTAATTAAAAAAATTTAGTAAAAAGATTATTTGACAGTTCTGAAAATTCGGTTTACAATAAAAATATGCAAACGCTTGCAGAGATGTTATAAAAATACTATTTTGGGGGGATTAAATATGAAAAGGAAAGTATTAAGTCTATTATTAGCTTTATCATGCACTGTATCGTTAGCAGCATGTGGTACTAAAAAAGTAGCAGTAGAAGCAACAGCAGCTAAAGAAGGAGTTGCAACTGAAGTGAAACCTGAATCAGGAGCTAAACTAGTAGTTTGGACGGCTAAAGGCGTTGAAACAGATTATATGAAACTTATTGGTACTGAGTTTGAAAAGAAATACGGAGTAAAAGTTACATACGAAGAAGTTGGAGCTGTTGATGCTAAAGCCAAAATGGCTACAGATGGGCCAGCTGGAGTAGGTGCGGATGTATTTGATGCACCACATGATCACACTGGAGAACTTGTATCATCAGGTTTAATTTTAGAAAATAACCTATTTGCAGAAAGAGTTAAGAAGGACTATTTAAAATCAGCCTTAGATGCAGTATCATATGAGGGTAAAGTTTACGGATATCCAACAGCAGTAGAAACTTACGGATTATTTTACAATAAAGATGTATTCAAAACAGCACCAAAAACTTATGAAGAGATAATCGCAAAAGCCAAAACATTTAATGATGCAAAAACAAACAAATATGCATTTATGTGGGATGTTGGAAATGCTTACTTCTCTCATAGTTTTATAGCAGGAGGCGGCGGTTATATTTTTAAAAATGGAACTGATAAAACAGACGTAGGTATTGATTCAGCTGGAGCAATTGACGGAGCAAAATGTTTAATGGATTTGAAAAAAGTTTTACCAATTAATGCAGCAGATTCAACTAATATAATTGTGGAAGGTTTATTTGATGAAGGAAAAATAGGAGCTATGATAGATGGACCATGGGCAGTATCAGGTAGAGAAAAAGCTGGCGTTAATTTTGGTATAGCACCATTACCTAAATTAACTAATGGAAAGCAACAATCAAGTTTATCAGGAATAAAAACATTATTTGTTAGTTCTTATTCAAAATATCCAATAGCAGCTCAAATGTTCGCTAGTTTAGCAACATCTGATGAAATGTTATTAAAAAGATATGAATTAACTAAACAAATACCACCAGTAACAAAACTAATGGAAAACGCTAAAATTAAAGATGATCCAATGGTTGCACCATTTTTAGAGAAAATAAAATATTCTGTACCAATGCCATCAATTCCTCAGATGGGACTTGTTTGGACTCCATACGGAGCAGCATTTTCATCAATGTGGAACGATGGAGTTGCTCCTGAAAAAGCACTTAAAACTGCAGCTAAAACTGTGAGAGACGCAATAGCTGCTCAAAAATAATTAGTTGTAAATAGAAGTTAGTCATTTGCTATATAGCAAATGACTAATTTAAAATAAAATTCTATCTGATTTAGGAGGTATGAAATGAAAAAATCAAAAAAAGCAACTCTTTTCTCTGTGCTCTTTATGGGTCTAGGACAAATATATAACAAAGAAATATTCAAAGGAATTATGCTTGCAATTATAGAAATAGTAGCATTATTTAATATAGGATATTTTTCAACATCAATAAAGGGTCTAATTTCACTAGGAGATTCTGGTGTGAAATTTGTGAATGGGAAAGCAACAGGAGATCATTCTATTTTCTTAATGATTGAAGGTCTTATAGCTGTTATAATTTTATTTCTTGTAATTTCAGTATACATACTTAATATCTATGATGCAAAACGAGGAGGCGAAAGTATAGAAAAAGGTAATAAACCACTAAATACAAAAGAATTCTTAAGTTATGTGTGGGAAAAATATTTTCCTCATATCATGATAACACCTGGATTCTTGTTTACTGTATTTTTTATTATGCTTCCTATTATGTTCACCGTAGTAGTTGCCTTTACTAACTATTCAAGTCCTAATCATTTGCCACCAAGGAACTTAGTTGACTGGGTTGGACTTGATAACTTTAAACAATTAGTAAATTTAAAAATGTGGAATAATACTTTTCTAAAAGTAGGAATTTGGACACTTATATTTGCTGTTGTAAGCACTACTTGTAACTTTTTTGTTGGATTATTCTTAGCACTAATAACTAATGCTAAGGGAATAAGATTCAAAAAGTTTTTTAGAACAATTTTTCTTTTGCCTTATGCTATACCAGCATTTATATCCTTACTTATAATGAGATTAGCATTTAGTGGACCAGGTCCAGTAAATAATATGTTAGCTTCCTTTGGAATGGGAAAAATACCTTTTTTTACAGATCCCACTATTGCGAAAATAATGATTTTAATAATAACGGTTTGGTTAGGATCACCTTATTTTATGGCACTTATGTCAGGAATACTTACTAATATAGACAAGTCTTTATATGAAGCTTCTGAGATTGATGGCGCAACTAAGTGGCAACAGTTTTATAAAATAACATTGCCACTAGTGCTTTTTCAAACAATGCCACTATTAACAATGAGTTTTGCTTATAATTTTAATAACTTTGGAATGATTTATTTGCTAACAGACGGTAATCCAGTTAATGGAAATTTACAATATGCAGGAGATACTGATATCTTAATTTCATGGATCTATAAGATGACAAAGGATCAGAATCAATACCATATGGCATCTGTAATTACCATTATATTATTTATTTTTGTTGCAAGTATTTCAGCATATAGCTTTAGTAAAACCAAAGCCTTCAAAGAGGAGGACATGATGTAATGAATAAAAAAATAGTAAAAAATAAAAAGGTGAATTTATCTGATGTAATTCAAAAAATAATAATATATGCTATATTGGTGCTACTATGTATAGTAATATTGACGCCGGTAATTTGGATTGTTTTATCCTCATTCAATAGTGGTACAAGTTTATTTAGTTCATCTATAATTCCTAAAAATCCAACATTAATCCACTATAAAGAGTTGTTTACACAAACTGATTTTCCAAAATGGTATATGAATACATTTAAAATTGCTATAATTAATATGGTTTTGTCAGTTATACTAACAACACTTTCTGCCTATGCATTTTCTAGATTTAAATTTAAGGGTAGAAAACAAGGGCTTATGGCAATGATGATTTTACAAATGTTCCCCGGTTTCTTAGCTATGACTGCTGTATTTATTCTAATAAGTAAGTTAGGATTATTAAACAGTCATTGGGGTTTAATTCTTGTGTATGCAGGTGGGCAAATACCATATAATACATGGTTATGTAAAGGCTTTTTCGATGGTATTCCAAGAAGCTTAGATGAAGCTGCAAAAATAGATGGGGCTTCAAATATGACTATTTTCGTAAAGGTAATATTACCTTTGGCAAGGCCTATAATTACATTAGTTGCACTTACAAACTTTATGGGACCTTGGTTTGATTTTATATTTCCTCAAATAATATTAAAAAGCAGTGAGAAGAAAACACTTGCGATGGGATTATTTGAATGGGTTCAAAAACAACAAAACACCCAATTTACAATGTTCGCCGCAGGTGCAATTTTAGTTGCTATTCCAATTACATTGCTGTTTGTATATTTACAAAAGCACATTGTAGAAGGACTAGCATCTGGTGCTACTAAAGGTTAGTTTTATAATTAGACATCATCTAGAATAACATACTAATTAGTTATTTTAGATGATGTCTAAAACTTTAACGACATTTCAGAAATCAAGTTTTATAATATAACTCGTATAAATATTTTTAGAAAGTAGGAAGTGAAGTTTTCATGTCGATAACTATAAGGGAAGTAGCAAAGCTAGCAAATGTATCACCCTCAACAGTTTCAAGAGTTATTGCGGATAATTCTACAATTAGTGATGCAACAAAGAAAAAAGTTTATAAAGTAATGAAGGAAATCAATTATCATCCTAATGCAATAGCTAGGAGCTTAGTTAGTAAAACAACCAAAACTATAGGACTTATTTTACCTAGCACTGATGAAGATTTATTTTCTAATCCATTTTTCATTCAGATTATGAGGGGAATAAGCCATTATGCTCAAAAAAAGGGATATTATATTATGTATGCTTACAGTAGTAATGAGGATCAAGAAGTAGAGTATATAGCAAATTTAATAAACAGTGGAAGAGTTGACGGAATTATTTTGCCATTTGTAAAAAAGGATGACAAATGCATCACTTATTTAAAAAAAGTAGATTATCCTTTCGTAGTAATAGGAAAACCAGAAGATACAGAAGGACTTTTATGGGTTGATAATGATAACTTTCACGCCATGTATAGTGTTGTTAATTATCTTATACAAAAGGGTGAGAGAAAAATTGCATTTATAGGAGGACCAGCTACACTTAATGTAACTATAAATAGGTTAGAAGGTTACAAGAAATCCATGGAAAACATTGGGATGAAAATAGATGAAAATATGGTGCAAGTAGCAGAGTTTACAGAAAGTAGTGGTTATGATGCTATGAAAAGAATTTTAGAAAAATCCAGCCCTACAGCTGTTGTCACCACTGACGATTTAATTGCCTTTGGTGCATCAAAAGCAATAAGCGAAATGTCCAAAACCCATATTTCAATAGTTGGGTTTAATAACACACCATTAACTGCATACAGAGAGCCTACACTTTCTTCAGTTGATATTAATTCTGAAGAATTAGGTTATTTTGCAGTTAAGCTATTAATAAATAAATTGGAAGATGAGAAAGAATATATAACCAATTATATTATTGATACAAAATTAGTTGAGAGAGAGTCAACTAAATAACTCAAGGTGGTAAATCTCCTTCGGAAGTCTTTAATATTGCAGCACCGCAGGTGATTATTAAAATAAAGAGGTGAAAATATGCTGGAGACCTTTGAATCAGATATTTATATTTTTAATAATGATATATCATTTTTCGTCGAATCAAAAAATATACCAAAAGTATTAAGTACCCTAAAAGAAAAACATCTACAGGAAAAAGAAAATGGACAGTCCGCTCGCAATAAAAAAAATGATTTAATTATTTGGAATGCTATATACACAAAGGAAATTATAAAAAATGGCGTATCAAAAAGTGCGCTGCATCCTCTATATAATAATTTCTATGATAAAGTCCAAGGTATTACTGATTTAATTGAGTTACAAGCTTTAGAAATAAGCATGGTCACAGCATATTTTAATATTTTAATAAATGATATTGAAGTCACTGATAATTTTATGATTAATAAAATGCTTCAATACATACATATTAATATTGAAAATCACTCTTCGCTTGATAAGTTAGCTAGAGATTTAAACATTTCAGTGGGTTATGCAAGCGATTGCTTTAAAAAGAAGATGGGTATTTCAGTAATGAAATATGTGCAAGAAATAAAAATAGACAGGGCAAAAAATCTACTGCTCAGTACAGATGAAAGCATTTTATATATTGGGATTTTATTGGGGTTTTATGACCAAAGCCATTTCAGTAGAACTTTCAAAGTTATAGTGGGGGTTTCTCCAACCGTGTATAGAAATAGCAATTACGCATAAGTCTTAAAACTAAAAAATTGAAGAGGGGGATAACCATGGATAAAAAATGGTGGAAGGAAGCAGTGGCATATCAGGCATATGTTAGAAGTTTTAAGGATTCAGATGGTGATGGAATAGGTGACTTAAAAGGGATAATAGAAAAACTAGATTATTTGAAAGACTTAGGAGTAGGCATATTGTATTTAAATCCTATAAATAAATCACCTAATGACGATAATGGATATGATATCAGTGACTTTAGAGACATAATGGATGAATTTGGGACGCTTGCAGATTTTCATGAGTTAGTTAAAGAACTTCATTCTAGAAAAATGAAGTTAGTGATGGATTTGGTAATAAATCACACTTCTGATGAGCATCCTTGGTTTCAAATGAGTAGAAAGAGCAAAGATAATGCTTATAGAGATTATTACATTTGGAATAAAGGTACAAAGGGTAACCCTCCAAATAATTGGGGGTCTTTTTTTGGAGGCAGCGCTTGGGAATATGACGAGATATCAGAAGAATATTATCTTCATATTTTCTCTAAGAAACAACCAGATTTAAATTGGGAAAATGAAAAATTAAGAGAAGAAATAAAGAACATGATAAAGTACTGGATGGAAAAAGGGGTAGATGGATTTAGAATGGATGCTATTAATCATCTCGGAAAAGATCATTCCTTTCCAGATGGAATAATAGAAGAAGGCAATGTATATGGTGATTTTATAAAATATGTACAAAATCTACCTGAAGTTCATGATTATTTAAAAGAATTAAGAAAAGAGGTATTTAACACTGGGTATCATGTAGTAATTGGTGAAACGGGTGGAGTAAACTATAAAAATGCCTATGTTTATACAGGAAAAGATAAAGGTGAATTAGACTTTACCTTCCATTTTGATATGCATAGTGTGGGTAGAGGGGAAACTGATTGGGAAAGGAAACCTATAAACTTAATAAAAGATATAAAGGAAAATATGAGTGGATGGCAAGGAAGGCCTGAAGAAGAAGGTTGGTGCCCCTTGTTTTACTCGAACCATGACACTACGAGAACTATATCAAGACTAGGAGAAGAGAAGAATTATTTAAAAGAATCTGCAAAAATGTTAGCTTGTCTTCAATTAACTCAAAAGGGAACTCCTTTTATTTATTATGGAGATGAAATAGGAATGACCAATGCTTGGGACTTTAAATTAGAAGATTATAGAGATGTGGCTGTTTTTAATAAACACAAAGATTTAGTTAAGGGCGGGTTAGTGAGTGAAGAAAACTATCTAAAGGGACTACGCTATATGTCACGGGATAACTCAAGAACACCAATGCAGTGGAATAATAGTGAAAATGCAGGGTTTACTACTGGCACACCCTGGATAAAAGTTAATTCAAATTATAGAAAAATTAATGTGGATGAACAAATAGAAGACTCAAATTCAATACTAAATTATTATAAAAAATTGATAGCTTTAAGAAAAAACAAGGCTGTATTGGTATATGGAAGCTTTGAGGAAATTAATAGAGAAGATGAGGAAATATATGCATATCTAAGACAATTAGAGGGGGAGATGATCTTAATCATAGTTAATTTCTTTGGAAATGAACCAATATTTGAATTTCCAAAGCATATCCATTATGAAAAGGCTAAATTATTGCTATCAAATTATGTGGTGGAAGGTTACGCCGCTAGTGTGAATATAAAATTAAGACCTTATGAAACTAGGGTATATGAAATTAAATAATGATAAATATATTAGCTTTATTTTAATAGAAAAGCTATAATTAAAATGTTCATTGGGTAAAATTAAAACATGAATAATCAAAAAAGTTAAAGGCGGATATATATGAGAAATTTAAAAATGATATTAGAATATGATGGAAGTAGATATAAAGGATGGCAAAAACAATCAGATAACGATTTAACGGTTCAAGGTAAACTAGAAGGTGCATTATCTAAAATGGCAGGAGAACCTATAGAGGTTACAGGCTGCGTGCGAGCTGATGTAGGTGTACATGCTGAAAATTATATGGCAAACTTTCATACTAATTGTGAGTTAAGCATAGATGAGATGAGAGAATGTTTATATGAATTTTTACCAGAGGACATAGTAGTGAAATCCATGGTGGATGCAAGTGAAAAATTTCATGCAGGGTATAATATAAAATCAATTACTTATGTGTATAAAATAAATAATAATGAACTAAGAAATGTATTTAATAGAAAATATGTTTATCACTCTGAGATGAATCTTAATTTAGAAGAAATGAGAATTACGGCAGAGTCTTTAGTTGGATCTCATGATTTTAAGTATTTAGCGACAGTATCTACAAATACTAAATCAACTACTAAGACTATCAATTATATAAATATAACAGAAAAAGAAGGCATTATTGAAATAGAAATTAATGCAGATGAATTCTTATGGAATATGGTAAGAATTATTATAGGAAGCCTTTTAGAAGTGGGTAAAGGAAAAATTAAGGCAATGGATATAGAAAAATTACTAAATGAAGAAACAGCATCAGAGTATATACCGATGGCAAAAGCAAAAGGATTATCTCTAAGAAATGTTGAATATTAAATAAAAGTATGCGAGTTTTCCTTCCAGGAAGTCTCACGAGAATTTTATATTAGCAAAACAAGAATTTCTAAATGGAAATTCAATGTTTTTTCGTTTCTTGTTGCAAAGCACTCAGTGCAAGGTTACTTCGGAGAAATATTATGTTATTTAACAGAACCAACTCCTATGAAGATATAGGTTCAGCGTTAGAAGTATTAATGAACTGCCCCCTGTCTACTTGACAGGGGGCAGTTCACTTTTTTTTAATGTCTACTCTATAGGATACATTATATTATTTCAGAGGGGTCTTTATTTTGGCTCAATACAAGACTTATTATGTTGTATGCCCATTACTATTTTCAAACTAATATAATATTGATATTTTATATTATATATACTACTATAATTATATTATAGTAGATTGGTTAACAGGGAGGTGCCTTAAAATTTAACTAAGACAAAAATGTTTAAAACTAAGATTAAAGTTTTAAGAGCTGAAAAAGAAATAACCCAAGAGGAATTAGCTGAAGCAATTGGTGTTTCGAGAGGAACAATCCTTGAAATAGAGCGAGGAGCATTTAATCCATCTTTAAAATTAGCTTTTAAAATTATTAACTATTTGAACAAGAAAATTGATGATGTTTTTGAATTTATTAGGGAGGATGATTAAGTTTGAATGATATAAAAATTATAGGTGAAGTGGGCATTGCTTTATTGATTATATGGAATATGGCAAGAAATATATTGTTTCCTAGAAAAAGAGACGAGCGGGAAATTTTATTAATATTTACTGCGCTAAAAACTACTCTAATACTTGCGGTATTTGTACTCGGATTAATAATAATTTTGAACCTATTAAATGGCGTTACTTTATTACCAATTATGTATATATTTATTATTGCTATAATTAGTTGTTTTTGTTTTGTTCTGTTATACAAATTAAATATTAATACTGAGTTTAGTTCTTTGAATTTTATAAATAAAATGGGGAAAAAAGAAAAAAATAACTTAATATGGAATACATTTTGTATAACTATGGTGACAGATTTAATTGTACTATTTGCAATAGTTATAAGTTACAAGTATTTTGATTCAAAAGGATTAAAAGTTTTAGCTATAGTGGCATATATTTTAGCTTACATAAGTGAATATAGTTTTTGCCAGATTAATGGTAAGAATTTGGAATATAAAAAGGGGTAAATCCTGCAAAAAAGTAGTGTATATTCTCAATTAGAGGCTAAAAATATCAATTACATGATGGTTTATTACGTACATTAAAGTAACTATGAGCTATAGGACGTATAGAGGTAAAAGACAAATGTCCGTGAAATTTTATTTTCACGTCATTTGTTTTTTCAACCCCTATTATATAAAATAGTTCTTAGCTTTATTAAAAACTATCCTACTATTGCTTTATTATACATCTACAGAAAGTGGTTTATTATTTTTTATGGTAAGTTGTATAATGAAATGACCGAAGAGTAACAAAAAATAAAGACTCAAGAGAAATACTCTTGTATAATGTTAAGTGACTAAACCAACATATACGGGAGGATTTCAAATGAGTCAATTAGATTTTATCACACAGAGCAGAAAAGGTAAACACATAACATACGAGGAACGCATAAAGTTAGAAGCTTTACACAAAATGGGACTTAATTCAACTCGTATTGCGGAGCAAATAGGTGGGCGCTCAGAACGTACAATAAGGCGTGAAATTGCTAAAGGAATTGTAGAACTATTGAATAGTGACTTAACCACTCGAATGGAATATAGCGCAGAAATTGGGCAGTCAGAGCATGACAAACAAGGTACCGCTAAAGGTCCTGCATTAAAAATAGGAAAAGATCATAAATTGGTGAAGTACTTAGAAAAAGCTATTGGTATAGATGGCGAATCTCCGTATGCAGCTATTCAAAATATCACAAATAAAGATCTACAATTTGAAACAACTATTTGCTTCAAAACTGTGTATAACTATTTGGATAATAATTTGTTTTTAAATATAAGTAACAAAGATCTGCCTGTTAAAAAGAATGCTAAAAAGAGAAACTATAAAAAAATAAGATCAGCGTATAACAATACCAAAGGAACTAGCATATCGGAGAGACCTGCAGCGGTAGCTGCACGTGATGAGATAGGCCACTGGGAAATGGACACTGTAGTTGGCAAACAGGGTACAAAAACTGTCTTGATGGTGTTAAGTGAAAGAGTAACTCGTAAGGAGTTAGTCTTTAAAATACCATCTAAATCACAGGCGGCTGTCGTGAAAGAATTGGACAAATTGGAGCGTAAAATGGGAATGTTATTCTCGAAAACATTTAAAACAATCACCTGTGATAACGGCTGTGAGAACCTTGATTTCGAGGGTATTGAGAACTCAGTAAGAAATAAACGAAAGAGAACTAAAGTATATTATGCTCACCCATATAGTTCATGGGAGCGAGGCACAAACGAAAATATCAATAAAATGATACGACGATTTATCCCAAAAGGTGTGGATATTTCAGCATTCTCTAAAAAACAAATTATGCAAATACAGCACTGGATCAACAATTATCCAAGAAGGATTTTCAACGGTTTATCTGCCAATATGATGGAACAGAAAACCATTACAACTTAACATTATATTTTTCTTGAAAATTTCGGACATTTTATATTGCAATCTACATTTATTATTTTTTATACTTGTATAAATTACACAAGGCTTGTACACAACATATTAACATCCATAAAATTTTAGATATTTTTCAATATTTGATTGTATATATTCAGCACTGTGATTACCAGGGAATACATGATTTTGAGAATTTATGCCTTTTTCGTTCAATGTTTTATGTAAAATTGAACAGCCTTCATAAAATCTACCTTCATCCTTATCTCCAGCATCAAGATATACATCAATACCAGAAGAAATATTATTGTTTCTTGCAATATATATTGGATCATATTTTTCCCATACATCCATGTCTTTATAATATGGCTTGTCTTCCTCTTCAAGTTTCAGTTCTAAGGCAGGCATATGCCCTCCTACTTTTGAAAATATGTGCTGATGTCGAAATGTATTGTGAAGAGCTGCATAACCCCCAGCAGATATCCCTCCAATATATCTTCCTTTTCTATCTTTTATAGTATTGAAAGTTTTATCTGTTAAAGGCAATATTTCTTTCATAAAGTAATCCTCATACATTCCTAAATTTATGATTCTATTATTATCTCCAGGATCAGGCACCTCTTTACAGATTAAGGATGAATTAAAACCACGGCTGTTTTCAATTCTTGGACATGCAATTATCATAGGCTTAATGTCCCCATTTTTTATCATTCGATCAGCTTTAGCGTTTATATCCATTTCAAACATTAAATTTTCATTCCCACTTCTTCCATGTAGAAAATATAATACCGGTAGAGGAGTTAAACTATTATAGCATTCAGGTAAATACACTAACATTGGCATTTCTTTACCAAGGACATCACTATAAAAATTTACTTTTTCTACTTTTGATTTATTCATTTTTTTACCACCTCATTTGAAATTTTAAACTTAAATTGTTATGTTTATGATATCATTATTAACCATATTTGTCATGAATAACCTTAATTACTGTTAGCATTATTTTGTTATTAACCCAATTACTAAAAGAGCCGGTGTCACTAATCACGGCATTCCATATCACTAGATATGGGTTTACTTTATTAAGTGTATTGGTATTCTGAATGTAATACAATGCCAATCGAGTCACATTCAGAACTGAACAGGTAACCGAGGAACAATTTGATATCATGCTTAGCTTCGTGGAAAAGCATAGTAGGCATTTGGATGCAGAAATAAAGAAGCAAGGTGTAGATATAACAAATCGAAATGGTTCTGAATAATGGAGTTGTATAAAAAGTAGCCTAAGGCGGGCTGTTTCAAAGCGCTGAAACATCAGCGTATGATACAGCCTCCTTTATTATTGACAAGGAAACAATAAAGTGATAGAATAGTTATGTTGCCGAGGAAACATAAATATTCTTTTGCGAGAGGTGAATTTTAAATGTGTAAATTTAAAATCAATACACAATATACAGAACAAACCGTTGATAAGAAATAAAAAATTTACACTACCGAGAATTTAAGGAGGATCATTATATGGAAAATACAGAAAATTATTATTTTGAACAAGCAACTATACCAAAAGCGATTGCACACATGGCAGTGCCTATGATGTTGGGGATGTCCGTTATTATGATTTATAATGTTATTAACGCTTTTTTTATTGGAATGCTAAATAACACATCGATGATGACAGCTGTCACCTTAGCGTTACCTTTTACAATCATATTATCGGGAATTGGAAATATTTTTGGTGTAGGTGGTGGAACCTATATATCTAGGTTACTTGGGGAAACAAAATTAGAAGATGCAAAAAAAGTTTCATCAGTTACTTTTTTCTTAAGTATATTAGCTGGATTTATTTTTATGTTATTCGCGATACCTTTAATTCATCCTATTCTAAAAGTATTAGGGGCAAAAGGTGATACGGTTTTGTTCACCAAAGATTTTATTATGGTTCTTATCTTAGGAAGTCCATTTGTAATTTCTAACTTTGCATTAGGACAAGTAGTACGAGCGGAGGGATCATCAAAAGTCTCGATGAATGGTATGTTTATAAGTGTTACCATAAATATTGTTTTGGACCCCATATTAATTTTTACATGTCATTTAAATATTGTAGGAGCAGCAATTGGAACAGTTGTTGCGAATACATGTGCAGTATTGTACTATGTTTATTACCTTAAAAACAAAAGTTCTACTTTGACAGTTTCCATAAGTACATTCAAACCAACGCTTAGCATGTTGAAAGATATTTTTAAGATAGGAATATCCTCTTTCCTATTAGATGCATTTTTGATTGTTTCCGTTTTATTGTTAAATAATTTTTCAGCATACTATGGCGACTATGCTGTTGCTGCATTTGGAATATCTCTGCGAATTGCCCAACTTGCTCAATTTGCTGCTAAAGGGTTATATATTGGAGTTATTCCCTTAATTGCTTATGCGTATGCAGCTAACAATATAAAACGAATGAAGAGTATTATAAATATTACTGCAGCCTATATTGCAATCCTAACTATGGCCTTTTCATTGATAATATTTATCTTCAGAAAACCAATATTACATTTATTTAGCCATAATACTTACGTAATAAACACTGGGATATACATTTTGCTAGCTATGCTTATTTCAGCTTTGTTTGCTGGCATTACTGGTCTTTTTATAGCAATATTCCAAGGAGCTGGAAGAGGTAAAGATGCAACCATAATGTCTGTAGTGCAGGGAACATTATTAATTCCTATTATGATTTTAGGAAAATATACGTTTGGTTTACATGGAGTTATATGGTCGATGACTATAACAGAAATATTAACTTGCATAATAGGATTATATTTATGGATTCAACTTCAACGAGATATTTCTATGAAGGAGTAAAAATAGATATATTCAACTAAAAATATAACAATTATTATATGCTTATGAATCTATATAGTGAAAATTCTTTATTTTATAAAAGTTCACGTAAAATAGTTTCTGTGGCCATATTTATATTGTTTTTTATTCATATATTTAATTCCTACAATGGTATAGATGATAAATCTCTATTGAATTTAGTAATGGTTTGCGTTGGTATCGATACTTTACTTTATAGTATTTTGCAACTTAAAAAACAAAATATAATCGGTTTTATATTATTATTGTTAATTGGAGTTTGTACAACAGTATTAGGGATTACTTTCTTGTGTAAATAAGTATGTCTATTATTACTTTAGCCTTTTGTAAACATTATAAATACTTATAAAATAAAATAACGTGAAATTTTGGTTTCACGTTATTTGTTCTTTTCCCATCCATATTATATTGTATTCCCTAGGGGAATTAAAGTTTAGCTATTTATAATGTCATAGTATTATTAGGTAAGGATTACATAGGAGGGGGGAGAATAACATTAAGGTGGAATATTTTTAAAAAAAAGAAACTATTAATAATTGAAGATTGCTCTATAGATATGAATAATGTTCCTAAACATATTGGGAATTATGCTTACTCTTGGATAAGGCAATAGTAGTATAATTGAATAAATATTTATGAGGAACTTGTAAAAATAGACGACACAATAATATTACTTATATTTTGTAAGGAAAGTGAGGCAAATAAAATGATACAATCTATTGTACACATTGCGTTAGTAGTCAAAGACTATGATGAAGCCATTGAATTTTACACAAAGAAACTTCATTTTACATTAATAGAAGACACATACCAAGAAGACCAAGATAAACGTTGGGTGGTAGTGTCTCCACCAAGTTCGTCAGGAACTACAATATTACTTGCAAGAGCTTCTAAACCTGAACAACTATCGTTTATTGGAAATCAGGCAGGAGGACGAGTTTTCCTATTCCTTGGAACAGATGATTTTTGGAGAGATTATAACGAAATGATAGCAAAAGGTATAGAATTTGTTAGAGAACCTAAAGAACAATCATATGGTACAGTTGCAGTATTCAAAGATTTATACGGAAACTTATGGGATTTAGTTCAATTTAAAGAGAACCATCCAATTGCTCAAAGAGTAAAATAAGCATACTCTATAGTAAATGTAATACAATGCCAATCGAGTTACATTCACATTGAGTCTATTACTCATTTCAAAAAAATATTATTTTAGAAGATGAGTTTAAAAAGAAAATACTATTATTAAAGCATTTGTATAAACAAATATAGACTGAGGGGTGTTTTTATGGCAGCTTTGATTTTGATTGTTATTTTACTTATTCCAATACTTTTAACTATAGTTATTTTAGATAAACATACAAAGAATAAGACTCCAATACAAATAATGTTAATAGGTATAGAAGTTACTATTGTTGGAGTAGCAATCATAGCAATCGGTGGGGGTGGATTTTCGTCTAATGAGATCTTTTACTCTAATCTAATAGGCTTCACTATTGTTGTAATTGGTCTTACCTCAAGTATATATGGGTTTAAGAAATGATTTTTAAAATGATTATTTTTTCTAAAAAAGCTAAAAAATGCATTAAAATAAAGTGAATCATTGCTTTACAATCTTCTTTATATTTCGTCGCAGGTAACTCCATATCTAATGATATGGGGTTACTTGCTTTAAGTGGATATTGGATCTAAAAGCAAAATAAAGATGTTACACTACTTTAACAAATATTTAATTTGTTAACATACTAATAACAAGATTTATAACTTCGTCTGTCATAATCATATAATCCATAGACTCGTGTTTATGGTACACCCTTTCATGGCAAAGGTTTTCAATTAGCCCAATAGAAATATGAACTTTCTCTCTAGGGTTTGTTGGTGTAATACCTTTTTGTTTCATTAACTCAATAAGGGTGTTTGTAGTATCAATTTCAAACTGGTAAAACAACTTAGCTACATCTTTATCAGAATGAGCCATAGCCATCATTTCTTCGTGAGCAGACTTTGAAATATAGTGTGACTGTATAAAAATATCAATAAATTGCTTTAATAGGTCTGTCAAATCAATAGGTTCTTTAAGTGTACTTATTTTTTCAAACATTGGTGCTGTTAGACTGTTAGAATAATCTTGAATAGCGCTAATAAAAATATCCTTTTTGTCTGTAAAGTAGTTATATATAATACCAGTTGATACTCCAGCAGCTTTACCAATCTCCACTGAGTTTGTATTGTGGTAGCCCTTTTCGCACATTAGTTTAAATCCAACTTCAATTATCTTTTTTTTCTTTTCAATAGAACGTTTTTGTTTAGGTTCTCTAATTGAGTTATTACTCATGGTGTCCTCCCTTAGACTAAGATTTTAATTTAATTATAACTAGTTTAAGTGAAGCAGTCAACAAAACTGAAATATATTTCAGGTTAATATTGACAACAAAGGGGCGGGTTGGTATAATATAATCTGAAACATGTTTCAGATTATAGGGGGGGACTATGAAAAATACAATTGAATTTAAAAATGTTACAAAAGCTTATAATTTAGGCGAAAAGACGCTACTTGCTGCAGATAATATCAGTTTTACTATTAATGATAGTGAATTTGTTGTTATATTAGGTCCGAGTGGCGCCGGCAAATCTACAGTTCTTAATTTGCTTGGTGGTATGGACTTTGCTACAAATGGAGAAATCATTATTAATGGTAAAAATATAGCGAATTACAAAGATGATGCATTGACGGAATATCGAGCAGAAAATGTGGGCTTTGTATTTCAGTTCTACAACCTCATTCCAACATTAACTGCCCTTGAAAATGTGGCACTTACAAAGGATGTAGTGAAAGGGGCATTGGATGCTGCCGAAATACTGACCTCAGTTGGACTAGGTGATCACTTAAATAAATTTCCATCACAGCTATCAGGTGGGGAACAACAGCGAGTGTCTATAGCAAGGGCCATATGCAAAAATCCAACCATGCTTCTTTGCGATGAGCCAACAGGTGCACTAGATAGTGAAACAGGTATTGTTATTCTTTCCTTACTACAGAAAATGAGCAGAGAGAAAAATAAGTCAGTTATTATTGTTACACACAATTCAGCACTGGCTCAGGCTGCAGATAAGGTTATCCGAATTAAAAACGGCAAAGTGAGGGATATAAGTATTAATGCTGCACCCGTTGATGTAAAGGAGGTGAACTGGTAATGCTTTTTCTCAAAATGATTCGAGATATGAAGCTAAACAAAACTCAATTCATTTCAATTTTTATAATGTCTATTTTAGGCGTTTTTATATACGTAGGTATAAACAGTGAATGGTATGGATTGCAAACTGCATCAAATGAGTATTACCGGGATACTAATTTTGCTAATGTCTGGATTTATGGCAGTGGGTTTACGAAATCGGATGCTGATAAGGTTTTATCAGTTAATGGTGTTACCTCCGTACAAAGAAGGCTCACAATAGACAGTGTTGCGAGATTTGAAAACAAACCAAAGATAACACTACATTTTACAAATGAAAACAAGATTTCAAAGTGCCAGCTTATTGATGGGCAGGAATTTTCTGTTGATAAAGATGGTGTATGGCTGGACGACGCATTCGCTAAAGCAAAGGGACTCACCCTTGGAGATACTATATCCACAACATTCAATGGTATTACTATGAAAAAAGAAATACTAGGAACAGTTTTAAATCCTGAATATGTGTATGCAACAGGCGATAATGACATTGTTCCAAACCATGAAAACTTTGGATTTGCTTATCTCTCCGACAAGTCTTTACCAAAATCAATACCAATATTCTACACAGACCTTTTGGTTACTACCGATGGGACAGATTACTCAAAGTTAGAAAAAAAAATTGATACCGCTTTAGACGGTAAGTACAGTGTATTTTTAACAAGAAATAATTTTGGAAGTTATGCAATGTTTCAGGAAGAAATCGAGCAGCATAAAGCGATAGGGCAGGTCTTCCCAATTGTATTTCTTGCAATTGCCTTACTTACAATAATTACAACTATGACGCGTTTAGTCAATAATCAACGTACGCAAATCGGCACATTAAAAGCGATAGGTTTCAAGAAGAAACACATATTATTCCACTATGTTTCTTATGGCTTATGGATTTCCATTGCTGGTGCTGTTATTGGATTAGTAGCAGGCCCACTTATTCTGCCACATCTTTTCTACGATTCATTAAAAACAGCATACACCTTACCTGTTTGGAAACCGGAAGTTTCAGTCTCTTCATTTATAATGGCTCTAGTTTCTGTAATTGCATGTACTTTGGCAACTTACCTTACTTGCCGTAAAGTTCTAAAAGATATACCATCTCAATTGCTTTTGCCTAAGGCTCCAAGGATTATGAAACAAGGCTTTTTTGAAAAAACAAAGTTATGGGCAAAGATTGGGTTCAATACACAGTGGAATTTACGGGATATGTTTCGAAGTAAAGTTCGTTCCATTATGGCTATAATCGGTGTAATGGGATGTACATCACTGCTTGTATGTGCTTTTGGTATGAAAGATAGCGTAAAGGATGTTATTAGTTGGCAGTATTCGGATATTAACCACTATGAAACAAAGTTGACACTTTCTGAAAAAGTATCCAAAAAAGAAATTTCATCAATTAAAAATAGCTATGCTGGAGAATCAATAATGGAAGGTACTATCGAAATTAAAGCAAAGGATAAAAAGAAAACTGCGCAGCTACTTGTAACTGAAAATGTAACACTTATTAACCCTCAAAATGCCAAGCGTGAGGCTATTCAATTACCACAAGACAAAGTATCAATAAGCTATAAAATGGCTAATCTTTTAGGAGTTAAAGTAGGCGATGAAATTTCCTTTCACATTTATGGTGATGAACGTTACGTTACATCAACAATCGGGGCAATTTACCGTACACCCATATCCCAAGGCATCACATTGACAAAAAATAATTTTGAAAGGCTGGGATACAACTTTAAAGCTACCTCTATCATAACTTCTAAAAAAATAAATTCTAATGTTACTGGTGTAACGCGCATCTGGTCAAGGGTAGATTTAACTAAAAGTTATGAAACCATGACAGAAGCCATGAACATTATGGTATATATACTTATTTTAGGAGCTGCTATTTTGGGCATAGTAGTGCTTTACAATCTCGGCATATTATCCTTTACAGAGCGACAAAGAGAACTTGCCACGCTAAAGGTATTAGGCTTTAAAACAAAGAGAATTAGGTGGCTACTTCTTACACAAACCATTTGGATTACAACCCTTGGAATTATAATTGGGATACCTTGCGGAAAATGGCTTATTAGCTATATGATTTCATTCATGGGTGATACCTTTGATATGATGACCATAATATCTGTTCAATCATTGTTTTACAGTATTTTCGGAACAATTTTGATATCTATTCTTGTTAACCTTATGTTTTCAAAGAAAGTTAAAGATATTGATATGGTTAGTTCTCTTAAAAGTGTAGAATAAGCCTCGTTGTAACGATTTTGGAGATATAAAAATTAATACAACACAAAACAAGCGAGTCTCAACTTACGAAGTTTGCTAACAAATATTTTTATGCACAAAAAAAGTATATATTACGTATAATGCATTGATTAAATAGTAATATATACCTTTTTATTTTTTATTTAACTGTTACTAGTTCATATTCGTCAGTTCCAATTCCGATAGCTTTTGCATGGTCGAGTCCAACTTTCCAATTTGTATCAGGATGTATAGTAGAAAATTTATCGTCTCCATCATGATAGTGGTTATCTGAAAGTTCAGTTGCATTTAATGCAATTGCACTATTAACCATATCAACACAGGCTTGATCTAAGGCTACTGGATCAAAGGATGCAGCTATTCCTATATCTGGAACAATTGCAACGTCATTTTCCGGTGAACAGTCACAATTAGGGGAAACATTCATAATGAAACTAATATGAAAATGTGGCTTATCTTTAATAACTGCATAGGTGTATTCTGCAATTTTTTCATTAGCGCTATCAGCAGATTCATTCCACTTTACTGTTGCGCAGCCATAGCGACATACGGCAACACATTGACCACAGCCTACGCATTTATCATAATCTATAGTTGCCTTTTTATCTTCATTAAAGGTAATTGCTTCATGTAGGCAATTTTTAACGCACTGACCACAGCTTACACATTTACGATGTTTCATAAATGGCTTTGATGCAGAATGCATTTCAAGCTTGCCGCCAACAGAGCCTGAGCCCATACCTAAATTTTTCAATGATCCACCAAATCCAGTCATTTCATGGCCTTTAAAATGAGTCATAGAAATAACTATATCTGAATCAGCAATGGCTGAACCTATTTTAGCAGTTTTGCAATGTTTTTGGTTAATTGGGATTTCTCTATAATCCCCACCCTTTAATCCATCAGCTATAATTAAGTTACATCCAACTGAAATCGGATTAAAACCATTTTCCATAGCGGCTTCAATATGGTCTACAGCATTAGATCTTCTTCCTGTGTATAGTGTATTGCAATCAGTAAGGAAAGGTTTACCGCCTAGTCCTTTCACAAGCTTAACAATACTTGCAGCATAATTTGGCCTAATGTAAGAAAGATTTCCTGGCTCTCCAAAATGAATTTTTATAGCTACAAATTTATCTTTGAAATCAATATTTTTTATACCTGTTTCTACCACAAGTTTTTGAAGTTTATCTAATAGATTGCATCCTGGTTTTGTTCTTAAGTTTGTAAAGTATACTTTTGATTTATCCATTTATTTACCTCCTATGATTTCTATCATAATGTTATTGGGTTGGTTCATTTGATTATAATATTATATCATATTGCAGTATGCGTTTGTTTTTTTTATGTATAGATCGAAACATACTTTATTTAAAATAATTGCAATAAATTAGATATAATTAAATATTAATTTTCATATTATCAATAAAGAATACAATATTTGTGATATTATTGTAGTATGAAAAGTTTTTATTTAAGAGGAGGAATTTTAATGGATTCAGACCCTGACCCTGCGCCCAATAATATAATGGCGCAATTTATAACAATTGGTATTTTAACACTGATAAATGCATTCTTTGCATCGGCGGAAATGGCAATAGCGTCACTTAGCAAAAATAAAATTAAGCATCTTGCGCAAGAGGATAACAAAAAAGCACAGCTATTAGTAAAACTTATTGAGGAGCCAACAAAGTTTTTATCGGCTGTTCAAATTGGAATTATGCTCGCTGGTTTTTTTTCTATTGCAACTGCGGCTACTGGAATATCTAATCATTTTTCAGGATATTTAAACAATTTGAATGTACCTTATAGTAAGCAAATTGCTTTAGCTAGCATAACAATTGGTCTATGTTATATAACACTTGTGTTTGGTGAATTGTTTCCAAAGCGAGTAGCACTACAAAAATCAGAAGCTATTGCAATGTTTTGCGTAGTGCCTGTTTTCTATGTATCTAAGCTGCTGGTTCCTTTTGCAATGCTACTTTCAGCAGCCACTGATGTTTTAGTTAAGATTACTGGTCTTAATAGTGAAAAATTAGAGGAGAAGTTATCAAAAGAGGAAATGAAATCACTTATAGAAGTTGGACGACAGCGCGGCGCTATAAACGAAACTGCCAAAAAGATGATAAATAACATTATCGAATTCGATGATAAATCAGCTAGAGAAGTTATGACTCCAAGAACTGAAGTGTTTTTGATTGATATAAATGATCATGTTACACAGTTCTTAGATGAGTTATTAGAGAAAAAGTATTCAAGAGTGCCAGTATATGACGGTGATGTTGATAATATCATAGGAATACTTCACATGAAAGATTTTATAATGGAGGCTCGCATTAAGGGCTTTGAAAATGTAAACATTAAGAATATATTACATTCTCCTTACCTTGTTTATCAAAGTAAAAATATAGATGAATTATTTAGAGAATTAAAAATATCTAAAAATCATATGGCAGTACTTATAGACGAATATGGAGGATTTTCAGGGGTAGTTACTATTAAAGACCTTATAGAAGAAGTTATGGGAAATATTGAAGATGAATATGATGATGACGAACCTGATATAAGAAAAGTTGATAATAATACTTATATAGTGAATGGATTACTTTCTTTAGACGAATTGAATGATCATCTTGATTTAAATTTAATGTCGAAGAATTACAATACTATAGGAGGTTTTTTAATTAGCCTTATAGGATGTATTCCAAAGAAAAATGAAACCCAAACTATTGAATATGGGAATGTAATATTTAAAATAGAGCAAGTTAAACAAAGAAGAATAGAAAAAATTAAAATATATATATAAAAGATGCTCTACTTTCAAAAAAAGTAGAGCATCTTTTTTTCATATAGGGAAGTTATATAAAGGTGATTATTTTCATAGATATTCTTTTTACTTGTATTTATGAGGATTATGAATTTATCATATACGATTTAACTAAAAATCTGTATACGGATCATTTAAATAATCTTCTTCATACTCGTTTATCTTTTTAATGATCTTTGTGAATACTGCATCCACCTTAGAAAAATCCATATTTGGTATAAAGTAAGTTTCAAGTTCGTCATGTAGACATTTAGCTTCTTTTATTGTAGCTAAACCCTTGTCTAATAGCGTGTAAAACTCAGTTGCATCATATTCTATTTCATCTTTGTTATTTTCAAGTGTACTTAGATTTAAACAATCCTCCATATCAATTACAATACCTGGAAGATCTGAATTATTTATTTCATTAGAGGTCAAAATGGCAACATTTAAGTCAGGAATCAATATATGCTCAATTTTTTCAGGGATAAGTGGGGTATGAAAAATTTCTACATTGTAGCCACGCCTTAAGGCTTCGGTGGATAGAAATTCTAGTACATCTGATTTTCCAGTACCAGGTCCGCCTTTTAGTACATAAATAT
Source organism: Clostridium sp. CM028 (assembly GCF_030585565.1). NCBI lineage: Bacteria > Bacillati > Bacillota > Clostridia > Eubacteriales > Clostridiaceae > Clostridium > Clostridium sp. CM028. Next base: position 3,018,699 of record NZ_CP077766.1, read on the forward strand.
TTTTATAACCTGCGCTTAAGTTTTCAATATAAGTGACAATACCGTTAGGTGTAAAGGCTGTAGCAAATAAATGTCTATCATAGCCTATAGTAGATGGTGGGGTGGTGAATAAAGATTCTTTTAGATTTTCTTTCAGTATGTTTAATTTATTAATATTCAAGGCTTCATCATTATAGTTTTGCCAATCATCATAAACTAATTTAGCTGCTCCAAAGAATCGATAGGCCCTTTTAAAAGTTTTGCCAACTTTTTTATTTATGCCAATTATTTTATGCCTATATTTCTTAAAGCCTTCTTCATTCCAACAATCTCCCATGTTTAGAACTTCATCTACGGCTCCTGGATTTATAGGATCCACTATATGAGGTGCTGTTGCATCAAGTATTGCAACGTTAAGTTTTTTAATAACTACTCCGTCTAGTGAATTATTATCGGAAGAACAGTGATGTTGTTCTATATCGTAGCCTTTTTCATTGAAGTATTTAGAAACTTTCTTCATTAAGGATGATTTACCTGTTCCAGGGCCTCCTTTTATGCATATTATTCTTCTTGCTTCATCTTGACCTAGTATATACCTATAGTAGGAATAGAATCCTCTTGAAGTATTGCCACCGGGGAAAAAATTTTTAATAGTACCTTGCATAATATCACACTCCATTTCATCATATCAATACATACTATTCATAGATGTTGAAATTGATTATAATTATGTTATATTTTTGTTGAAAATATTTTGTATATATTCTGAATAATAGTAAATTATTATTTTTAAATTGAGGTTGACAAAAATAAAATATGGCATATAATAAAAATATAACCATTCCAATATGAATACTAGGAAATGCAATGAAAAAGGAAAGTAGTATATTGCATGGGTACAGAGAGGAAGCGATGCTGAGAAGCTTTTACCTAAATATATATGAAGTGCCCTTTGGAGCATGGACCTGAAATTATAGTAGGGTACTACGGGTTCGCCCGTTAAAGCGATAAAGCATTTTGTGCTTGGATTTAAGTGAGATTCTATATCTAATTAGAGTGGACCGCGGAGTGTAATAACACCGCCTCTATAAAATGAGACGGTGTTTTTTTGACACCAAAAATATTTGGATTTTAAAAAAAACTTGGCCTTAACACTATTTTTTAAGTATAAAATGTAAAATTTAGACTTAAAAAAAATAAATGGAGGTAATATTATGAGTTCATTAGATTATTTTAACGAAATAGCTAAAAGTTGGAACGTAATAAGAAGTGAGTATTTTGATGAAAGGTTAAAGTACAAGGTATTATCCAAAGTAAGTATAAAAGATAAGGTAGTGGCTGATCTTGGATGCGGCGCTGGATTTTTATCCTTAGCGCTGGCCTTAGATGCAAGCATTGTGTTTTCTATAGATCAATCAGTAAATATGCTTAAAGAATCCAAAAAATTAATGGAAACTAAAAAATTCGATAATGTATATCCAATAAAATCCTCCATAGACAACTTGGTTTTGTTTGATGAATCTGTAGATGTGGTCTTCATTAATATGGCTCTTCACCATGTGAGCGATGCTAAAAAGGCTATTGAAGAGATGCACAGAATAATTAAAAAAGGTGGGACTTTAATAATATCGGATGTAGAAGAGCATAATGGGCAGTGGGCAAGGACTGAAATGTTTGACGAATGGCTTGGTTTTTCAAATAATCAGATGGAAGAGTGGTTAACTGGCGCAGGGTTTAATATAGTAAACATTGAGAATACAGATTTAAGATGCAAAGGTTATTCTAGCAAAGGCGAATATACTGAAACTGGCATTTTCATTGCAGTAGCAAATAAGGAGGTAAGGGTAAATGATTAAGGTTGAAAGTTTTTCATTAGATCACACAAAGGTTGTGGCACCTTTTGTACGAAAATGTGAGGTAAAGATAGGCGAAAAGGGTGATAAAGTAACAAAGTTTGACTTAAGATTTATGCAACCAAACAAGGAGTTTATGAATATATCAGCTATCCATACTTTAGAGCATTTGCTTGCTGGATATATGAGAGAAGTAATGGACGGAATTATAGACATTTCACCTATGGGATGTAGAACAGGTTTTTACATGATCGTATGGAATGATGTCAGTGTAGATAGGGTTATAGAAGCCCTAAATTATGGATTGAAAAAGGTGATAGAAACAGAGGAAATCCCGGCAGCCAATGAAGTTCAATGTGGAAATTATAGAGATCATTCCTTAGATGGTGCAAAAGAATATGCAAAATTAGTTCTAAGTAGAGGTCTTAGCAGTGATATATATAAATAGTATATTAAATATTATAGGAAATACACCACTTATTAAGCTAAATAATTTGGGTGTAAAAGAAGGTGTAAATATCTTCGCAAAACTGCAGCCATCAATTAAGGATACAATGTAAAGAGGGGCTATTTGTAGGCAGTTCTTTAGGGACTGCCATAGTATCTGCAATAAAACTTGGAGAATCCATTGAAGGTGGGAACATTGTTGCAATACTGCCTGAGAGGGGAGGTAGACATTTTAGTAAGAACATCTGTAATTAATGCTTGTACTTATAAACATACTGTGATAATATAATAACTAATTTAATAAGTAAACTACCTAGGGTAGAGGTGCTGTATCTAAGAGTACTTGTTCGGAGCTGACAGGCTAAGATGAATAAGAAAAGGAGCTATGGCCGAAGAAAATGTATTTGGTGAAATTATTTTCTGAGATTGCATATAATATATGTAAAATTGTCACTGATTTTTCAGTGGTGAGCTACAAGGTACACGAAGTTTGTATAAAAACATGTATTTTATGCAGCAAAGGTGTTCCTTTGCTGTATTTATTTTTTTTGGAAGCAATATATAAAGTTCTAAATTTCACCGAAGATAATAAATAGCACCGAAGGTGATAAATAGCACCGAAGGTGATAATAGCACCGAAGGTGATAAATAATAGGAGTGATTTAATTATGGCAGTAGTTGTTCAAAAATATGGAGGTTCATCTGTAGGAACTACAGAGAAAATTAAAGGAATTGCACAAAGTATAGTAAAGAGGAAAAATGAAGATACAGATTTAGTTATAGTAGTATCTGCTATGGGCGACACTACAGATGATTTATTATCTCTATCAAAAGGTATAGGAGAAAAACCAGATAAGAGAGAATTAGATGTTCTATTATCAACAGGTGAAATAATTTCAAGCGCACTACTCGCCATGGCAATTAAGGGACTTGGATATGATGCCATAAGTTATACCGCATACCAAATTGGGATTAAGACTAGTGGACAATATGGTAAAGCGTTAATTGAAGATATACACGGTGGCAGGATTAAAAAAAGCTTAAAAGAAGGCAAAATCGTAATAGTTGCTGGCTTCCAAGGAATAAATGGGGAAGGTGATATTACAACACTCGGCAGAGGTGGATCTGATACTACTGCAGTTGCTTTAGCTGTGAAGCTTAATGGCAGATGTGAAATATATACGGACGTTTCTGGAATATATAGTGTAGATCCTAGAGCATACAGCGCAGCTAAAAAATTAGATGAAATAGAATATGAGGAGATGCTCGAGCTAGCAAGTTTGGGAGCTCAAATAATGCATTCAAGGTCTATAGAACTTGCTCAAAAATATAGCATACCTATATATGTAGGGCTTAGTAATAGTGATATTAAAGGAACTGTAATTAAGGAGGTAAAAAATATGAATATGGAAAATAAGCCAGTAACAGGAATAGCAACTAGTGATGAGGATGTTGCAGTAACACTTCAGCGTATACCTAAAGATGTGAATATATTGTCTACTATATTTGAAGCTATAGGAAGTAAAAGAATCAATATAGATATGATAAGTCAAACATCACCTATAGATGGAAAGGTAAGTGTATCATTTACTATACCTAAAGAAGGCTTAAAGGATAGTTTAGAAATTATAGATAACTTAATAGCAGATAATAAAGTTATAGTTGATGAAGAGATAACTAAATTTTCAGTGGTGGGGCTAGGCATGAAGACAACCTCTGGAGTAGCGGCTAGAATGTTTAGAGTTTTTAACAAAAACAATATTGAAATTAAAATGATTACTACATCAGAAATAAGAATTACTTGTGCTATTAAAACTGGAGACAAATTAAAGGCTATAAGGGTTGTTGCAGAGGAATTTAATCTATAAATATAACATGTTAGACGATAGTTAAGTATTAAACATAATTTACCTAAAGGCTCTTTAAAGTACGACCCTGATAATAATTTTTAAGAGAAGCCATTTTGGACTTCTCTTAAAAATTGTAATATTTTATAAATATTATCTGATTGGAAAGATTATTTATTCTTTTTTTAGAACCCTAAGTTTCACTCCATATTGATATTAATGCACCTAGAATGAGAGCTCTATCTACAATAATCACTAATTTGAGATTCGCATATATCAATCACCTTTTCATCCTTATATTGCCTATACCACTCTACAGTCTTTTCTATTGTCTCATCTATGCCCCACCTAGGCTTAAAATTTAAACAGAATCTAGCCTTGCTAATGTCAAGACTTAGTAAGCTTGCTTCATGGAATGAATCTCCCTTAAGGATTAAAGATTTCCAGCTTCCATTGCCCCACTCTTTGACAAGTCTTCTGACAACCTCCTGAACCGTAATGACATTTTGAGCTTCAGGTCCGAAGTTCCAAGCTCCAGAAAACTCCACATCTTTTTTTAATATTTTTGTTCCTAAAAGTAAATATCCGTATAATGGTTCAAGGACATGCTGCCAGGGTCTTACAGCACCTGGATTCCTAAGCAAAATCTCTTCATCATTTTCTAGTGCCCTGATGCAGTCTGGTATAATTCTATCGATGGCCCAATCTCCACCTCCAATTACATTACCTGCCCGTGCTGTTACAATTATTTTTTCATGATTTTTATACTCAGCTGTATTAAAAAAAGAATTTCTATATGAGGAAACCAAAAGTTCAACGCAACCCTTACTAGAACTGTACGGATCATAACCACCCATGGGATCTATTTCCCTGTAGCTGTACATCCATTCACTATTTTCGTAACATTTATCACTAGTGATAATAACTAAAGCTTTTGTTTCTTTACTGGCCCTCACCGCTTCCAATACATTTACAGTGCCCATAAAATTCACCTCATAGGTCTCTTTAGGGTTTTCATAGGAGTACCTAACGAGTGGTTGTGCTGCAAGATGAAAAACTATCTCTGGTTCATAGGTCATAAAAACTTCATTAAGATGTTTGCTATCTCTTATATCTCCTCTTATATCAACAATATCATTGCTAATTTCAGATAAAACGAAATTGCTTTTGACACTGACGGGATCTAGTGCATAACCAATAACATTTGCTCCTAATTTTTTTAACCAAATAGCTAGCCATGATCCTTTAAAACCTGTATGACCAGTTATTAAAACATTTTTATTTTTATAATTATTTTCAAGGTCTTTTAACATTTTTTCACATCCTATGGTAAATGCTTAATCCACATATCTTTATTTTCTTCATACCACCTTATTGTTTTAACAATTCCATCCTCAAGGCTTATTCTAGGACTCCAGCCTAATTCAGTATGGATCTTACTTATATCCGCACCAGGTGACCACATTTCATTTTTTCTGTATTTTATTGTCCCATATAAGGGGACCCTATCTGTTTTAATATTTTTAAATATAAGATCTATATAGTATTTTAAAGGAAAAAGACTTCCATTTGCTATATTGAAAATATTGCTCTTTAAACTGCTTTTAGCAGACATAACCAATCCGTCAATTATGTTTTCAATGTAGCAGTAATCACGTAATTGTTCACCAGATGTTAGTCTTACCTCCTTATCTTCCAGTATTGACAGTATTATATGACAAAAAATCTTATGCCTCTCTTCTCCCTCCCCAAAAATACCAAAGGGCCTTAAGGTTATAATATCTATATTATTTTCTCTGGCAATCTGATGAGCGATTATAGTTGCACTAGCTTTAGAACTTCCATAGATGCTCACAGGTTCTGGATACATATCTTCCTTCATAAGATCTTTCCTATCTCCATATTCAGCACAGCTACCCATATTAATGAATTTTTTGCAGTCGGTGTCCTTCAATGAATTTAAAATATTAATCATTCCTAAAATATTAATATTTGCAGCTTTAATATATTCTTTTTGTGCTGAGTTTACACCATAAGCTGCTAAATGAAATACTATTTCAGGGCATATATCCTTGATGCAAGTTTCAATTTTTTTACTGTCAGTTATATCAATCTCATAGATTGATATATTTTTTAACTGCTCTTCCAGTCTCCAGGTTTGGCTGCTCTGTCTTCCTATAATAGATACCTCTGCACCTTCATTCAATAACCTCTTAACTAGGTGAGAGCCTATAAATCCAAATCCACCAGTTACCAATATCCTCTTACCAGCAAGACTAACCTCTTCCATATACTATACCTCCAGGTTGAAAGGTTTACATTTACGATTGAAATCTATACAGGTTCTTAGCGTTAGTGACCTCTTCTTTACTAAATAATTCTTTAAGATCCACAAGGCCTGATGACTTTAATATTTCCATTGATTTGCATAAAGCATCTAAATATGGAATATATATATTATCGATTATTTCTTTGCTAAAAATCAAAGGATCTAGCTTCCATAAGTCAAAGACAGATTCATCAAATATTTTCATACTGCCAAAGTGATAAACCATAAGTTCTCGATCATCAATTAAAACAGTATTATTATCGTTGTAAACTTTGTAATCATTGTTAATAATTAGATTCCATGGAGCTGCATCTATACCTAGGTCATCTAATATTTTTATGCTATAAAATAAATTTGGAACCTTATCTAGATATTTCTGATCTCCCCATCTCTCCATTATAATATCAGGTTTATCTGAGCACCACTCTATACATTTTTTCTTCCACCAATTTAAAATAGCTAGACTACTTTTCCTGTTTCTAAAACCTAAAAAGCCTGCCTGAAAATGTCCATGTACCTTTTCAAATTCGGGACAATCCCTCTGAGGACAAATTAGTGTATCATAATCCTTCCATTGCTTGAAGATCGCCATCGGATCAGAAAAAAAGAATATATCTGCATCACAATAAATAACTGAATCTATAGCATATTTCTCTAAAATATAAAGGACCAACGGTGCTTTAAGCGACCAACAATATTCCTGCATATTTCTGGTTTCTTTAACATGAAGTAATTCCATATCCTCTACTTCGCTAACATTAATAATAATCGTATTTTCAAGCTTCAGATTACTTAATACAGAAAAAGAAATTTCATCCATGCAGCAGATGAATAAATTAAAATTATCGATTTTATCCTTCAGCGAGGAATAAAGTGACATACTTTGCAATAAATATGCCTTACTAGTTATAGTACAAAAGCTATAAAAATCGTTATAGCGGGCCATGGCTAACGTCAGATCTGAGTATTTAAATAATGTCTGGGCTTCTTTAGAATCAGATTTATTAAATAAACCCTCTACTTTTTCATTAAGATTGTTTCTTATAACATTGATTGTATTCCTTAGACTTTCAATATATGGGATATAAATATTGGACTTAATTGCAGAACTTATTTCTAAATAATTAAAAGTCCATAAGTCATAGTCATTTTCGCTAAATATTGAAAGACATGCAAAGTGATATGCTATTAACTTATCACCTTCAATAAAGACTTCATTATCCTTTGAGGTAATATTGAAATTATTATTATAAATTGTATTCCATGGTGCAGCATCTATTCCAAGATTTCTTGAAATTTTTACATTTGAAAACATTTCTGTGATTTTATCAAGATATTTCTGATCTCCCCATCGTCCCGTTTCAGAGTCAGGTTCCCCGGAACACCATTCAATGCATTTTTGATTCCACCAATTAAGACAATTCAATCCTTGTATATCCTTTTTAAAACCTATGAATCCTGCTTGAAATTTTCCATATATTTTGTGAACCCATTCAAGATCCCTTTGGGGACATAAAAACACTGAAGATTCACCCCATTCATCAAATACCATCTGTGGATCTGAGAAGAAAAATATATCACTGTCACAGTATATTATTGAGTTTACGCTGTAATTCATAAGCACGTAGCGAATAACAGCTGCTTTCAATGTCCAGCAATATTCATTTGTTTTTCTCGTGTTTTTTACAGCGAGCAGTTGCTGGTCTTCTACTGTATTCAAATGAATAAGAGAAGCATTTTTGAGATTCATCTTTGAAAGGGATGAATAGATAATATCATCAATACAGCAAATCCATAGATGAAAATTTTCACTATTCCTCTCAAGTGAATAGTAAAAAGTTAAGGTCTTTATTAAATAATCCTTGCTAACTATTGTACAAAAGGAACATTTTTGTTTGTATTCTTCTATATCTGATTCTCTATAGTCTTCAATATCTTCTTCTTTACTTTCTTCTTTATTTTCTTCTTCATATTCTTCTTTATATTTTTTACTATCTTTGTCTTTGATTTTTGTATCCTTTTTATTATCTTTTTTTATATCATGATTTTCATTTTCATGTTTATTAAACCGAGATTTCCCCTTAGAAAAAAATGCATAAATTGCGTCCATATCGTCCTTATTTATTTTACTCACTTCCATGTCTCATTTGCATAAATTAGATCTTTATTAGTATCAATTGCTGTCCAATAACCTTTGAAACTATAAACCGCCAATTCGCCACTTTCTACAAGGTTTCTCAATGGACCCTGTTCAAAAATGCATTTATCGTCATCTTCTATATAATTAAAAACTTTTTTATTCATTACAAAAAAACCTCCGTTTATTATGCCATCCAATTTTGATTTTTCGTCAAAGGTTGTTGCAATACCATCCTTTTCAGTTAGAATTCCATATTGGCTCTTTCTTTCTACTCCAGTAACTGTTACCGCTTGTCCTTTTTCATTATGGAACTTTAGTAAATTATTTATATTAATATCAGATAATCCATCACCATAGGTCAACATAAAGGTATCTTCATTAATGAATTTTTCAATTTTTTTAATTCTTCCACCAGTCATTGTATCAGTTCCTGTATCAACAAAAGTCACTTTCCAGTTGGCAGGCTTATTAAAAAAAGAAATATTATTACTGCCTAGTTCTTTGGTGAAATCAGAGTTTTTCCACTCATAATTCCAAAAATATTCTTTTATTTTATCACCACCAAAACCTAATGGAAGAATAAAGTCATTAAAGCCATAGCTTGAATAAATATTCATAATGTGCCATATAATAGGCTTCCCAGAAACTAAAGCTAATGTTTTCGGAATAGTTTCTGTAGATGGCCCTAATCTGGTCCCTTTACCTCCACATAATATAACTACTTTCATATTTACCGCTCCTCATTTTTATCACTTATTCAATATCTCCGAAGTATTGAATATTTCAAGCGAAAATCACTCCTTGATCTAAAAATCTAATAATAGTTGCATAATTAAACTACATCTTCATCATCTAAACGCTTATCTTTATATTACTAATAACTCGATATTTGAAATTATAATATATTTTGTACTATGTTATTCATTAGAATTTGAGTTGTTACAATATATTTAGTACTACTTAATCCGTCACATATATATTTATAAAGTTTGTTAAATAAATGGTTGATTTAAAAGTAGCTAATATTTAAAGCACTAGATAATAATTGCATTGAGCAAATTTCATGTAGTCTAATACTGGCAACTATTATTTCTATTTTTCACCGGGTAGTAGTATAAGTATTCTTCCATTAACACTAAAAATTCCTCTGGTAGCTACTAACTCACAACTAGCAAATTATATCGGAAATGAAATTCCAAATATTAATGTGGGGATCTTATGGATGCTCTTATATAAAAAATAAGACTTAAAATGGAAAATCCATTTTAAGTCTTAATACTGTTATTAAAATTTAGTTTTTCAGTGGGCACCATTACGATGTTCTTTTTTATATATATTTTTTATTTTCTTGGATTTTCAAAACTTGGTGCTGTTGGATTAGGTGCATCAAAATATTTACCTGGCGTTGATAAATCGAAGTACAATCTAGAATCTTCAGTTATACCAAAGTCCTTGTTAGAACCCGTATCCTTTACTTTATTTAGTGCTTCTCTAAATAAAGCATTATGGGCCTCTTCACGATTTAACAAAAAATCTATTGTTTCTCTTACAAATTTATCATTTATTTGACGATACAAGTATTCATATACAACTTTTGCTCTCTGCTCAGAAGCTATGTTTGAAAGTAGGTCTGCAACTAGATCTCCAGTAACGGTTACATAATCTGCAGTCCATGGGACACCAGATGAATTTACTAAAACTGGTGCTAAACCACATTGAACTTGAGTTTGAATTTCTCCAGCTTCAACTTTCTCATAATTTACATCATGTCCGTTTAATAAGTTTATAGTTTCTGCCACCATCTCCATATGACTTAGCTCTTCCGAACCTATATCAAGAAATAAATCTTTAATGGTTTGATCTTTTACCCTAAAACTTTGAGATAAGTATTGCATAGCTGCCTTTAATTCTCCATTACCTCCTCCTATTTGCTCCTGCATTAATACAGCATATTGAGGATTAGGCTTTTCTACTTTTACTTCTCTTAATAGTTGTTTCTCGTGTTTAAACATTTTAACCTCCAAGTTTACGCTCAATTCTTGTTTTGGAACGGTTTTATTTACTAGCCTTAACTGTAGTTTCAGATTTACTAAAGGACGTAGCTAGTTGTTGCGCAGGCGCATCATAAGGTGAAGCCCACTTGCGGTTTACAGCAAGCTCTGTTAATGCTGAATGCCCGCCTATTATTTGATTTAAACTAGAGGAGTATATAGCTTTTAATTCAGGGGTAGCGCTGGTCATAGTTGCGTTTAGATACGCATCTGCTGCACTTTTTGCTGAACTAATCATAGTTCCAACTATTACTTCGTCATTAATATCTGTGTTGTTTTTTACAATATTATCCGTTATTATTCCCATATTATTTTACACCGCCTATAGTTACTTGATTTTCATTGATAAATTGTTGTACTCCTTTTATTCTTCCTTCTGCTGCTAAAACACCAGTCTCAGCTTGTCTTTTTAAATCTTCATCACTAATTAGATTTTTCATAACTTTTGCCACGGCTAACCCATCTTTTTCCATAGTTAACAAGGTTGTTAAGGATAATAGTTCACCCTCTGAAAGTTTTCTCATATTAATACCTCCAAATTTATAATTTTTACGATTTATTATGTGCATTTAATAAACAATTAAACCTTGGAATAATTTGTAAATTTAAATATTGGAGCTTTGTATTACAATAACTTGTCTACATAAGAAAACCAAAATAAAAAAAGCATGCTAAAATAGTAAAATTTGAAAACTTTTTTATCTTCTATTCTGACATATCTATTGTTATAAATTTAATATATTTTAATTAAATTTATAACAATAAATACTGAAGAATTAGCTCATGGAAATGGTTGCTAGTATGGTTAGTCAGCTAATGAAATGCTCAAGCCTTGAAGAAATTGAAAAAGAAGGCAAGGGCTACTTATGAATATCTAATTAATATGGCTGATGATCCAGATGTAATAGAGCCGTTAAAATTTCTAAGAGAAAGAGAAGTTGTTCATTATCAAAGATTCGGTGAAGTTCTAAGAATTGTACAGGATCATCTACAACAACCACATTTATTTATAATGCATTAATTATGATCCTATTTAATTAAGAAATTAATTATTTTAATATTAGAAGCGGAAAATGATTGTATAGTAACCTTATAGAGGCTTTACTTTATAGTTTACTTAAGGATAATGAAGAGCTAATTGGCCCCCTTTTAATTATAAATTCTTTTCGTAAGATTCAACCATTCTTTTAACCATTTGTCCGCCTACAGAGCCATTTTTTCTTGAAGTTAAATCTCGTTATATCCTTCTGAAAGATTAACGCCTACATCTTTAGCAGCTTCCATTTTAAATTTGCTTAACCCAGAATTAAAGTGATTACTACATCAGAAATAAGAATTACTTGTGCTATTAAAACTGGAGATAAATTAAAGGCTATAAAGGTTGTTGCAGAGGAATTTAATCTATAAATATAAAAAGTCCTTCTGAGCGCCTTGCAAAGTAAACTTTTAATGTTTTTTTGCTTCTTGTTGCAAGTCACTAATTCAGGGGAGATAAACATTTTATCTTATTATGTTGAATGATTTTTATTTATATTAATGTAAGGTCAAAATAATTCCATTAATATAAATTTTAAGAAGCTATAATGTTTATTTTGTGTGCAAATTAATAATATAGTTTTCATATTTTTCACAAAGTAATGGAGTAATTACTCCAAGCTCCTTTCCGGAGTCATAAACGCTTTTACATACATAAATTAAATCCTCCATATTACAATGAAGTTCCATAATACGCCTTGTCAGTTCATTTGTTTTGAACATTCGCTTCATAATCATCCCAGCAAGCTTTGACGGAATTTTGTATGCAATTAATTCGTTATTGTAATGATTAAGTGCAACACCTCTTGCCTTTACAATTTTGACTGCTTCACGAATTGTCAATACAGCTTCACTTAAACCAGATGCGCTGTTCATAATATTTCTTGCGGATTTGGCTATATCCGACACATTACCGTACTTTGAAGCAGTGGTGATAACACCAGAATTGATTGCCATATGTAACCAAATCCATTCTATCATATCAAATGGAACTTCCACTTTAATATCAGCGCTATCAAGCAATTGAATAAGGTTTGAGTAGTTGTCTATATTTGCCTTCTGTTCACTTTCAATCATAATATGGTCAAATAGTACGCAATCTAAAAGGGTATCTTTAATACTACCACCTGCAATTGGATAACCAAGAATATATTTCCGGGTACCCATAATTTTGTCGACGCTGACTCGTTCTTCCCATATACCATTAAAAAGAATAATTGTTCCGCTTATATTGTTTTCATTAAGTGTTTTTACTGCACTATCCAATTTACCCACAGATACGCTAATTAAAATAAAATCGTAATTACTGTTGGGCTGTGAAAGAGTAACATTATATGTGTCTTTCTTATTTTCGCCCTTATTGTTATATCTGCCATCGAGCATTTTTATGTCAAGAGTTTTTGGTGCATTGTCTCTTTTGATTTCTCTTATAAAGTGTTCAACATGATAACCCGATTTTTGAAAAGCATAGCCATAGGTTGTACCGATAACACCAAGTCCCAATATCATTATTTTCATAGAATTGCCTCACATTCATAATTATTAATAATCAACCATTGTTTATTTTAAATTATACTAAATACTAACATAAATTTCAAATATTTAGCACAATTATATATATCTTACTTTGAATATTTTAAAGTAAGATATATATGATTAAACTAACGAATGTGACATTTTCGTTATGTTGTATGCTTTTATTTCAAATTTTTACAAACAAATTTTTCTACCAATTAATATTTCTACTACTTACTGTAGGCGTTAATAGATGCCTTGCCTCATTTTCCGCTTAGTAATAATACTTCCTAAGAGCCACAGTGCAACAATCCAAATAAGTAAATATATGAGTTGTCCTTTAAATTCTAACATTCCATTCCCGTTTTCTATCCCTTGAATCAGCGTCATATATGATTTTTGTGGGATGATACTGCAAATGGTATCAAGAACTTTATTGTTCCCCGTAAAGGAATAAAAACAGCCTGATAATATACAAGTTATTACATATATAGCACTGGCCACTAAAGAGATGTTTCTCTCTAGCACTGATGAAATAAATAAAGCAAGTGATGTTGAGAGGGCAGTAAGAATTCCAATTAACATTGCTAGCATTAAAAGGCCAAATCCAATCTTTATATTAAAACACACCTTTGTGATAACAATTACTAGATAGGTGGGTATATAAAGACATAAAAATGTAAAAATTCCCTGTGCAAAAATATATTGCTTTTCGCTTACGGGTGTCGTTAATATCCGCCTAAATGTTTTAAGGGTTCTATCTTCTGGATAAAGGATTGTCAAAGCAACCCCCTGCATTAAAACAATCATTAGAATAAACCCTAAAATGTTTGTTCCAACACCTCTTTTAGCTTGTCTACTTTGATCAATTTTGGGAATTTTACCGAAGTTAAAAAAGTTTTCTATGAGTTCCTTATCAGCTTTGCTTTTTATACCTGTTACCTCATAGGTTCCATCGTTTTTTTCTTCCACAACGGCAGCATATTTACCCAAAAGTAGATTCGAAGTAGCCGGTTTTTCATTCATTACATCAATTTTAATCCTATCATTTTTGGGAATGCTCTGTGCATGATTTGTTACTAAAGCAATGTGCTGCCTCATCTCCATTTTTCCAGAAAAAAATACAGCAACTCCAATCATAAGTGGTACAATGACCACTGCAATTATAACTATCTCTTTTTTTGCTAAAATCCTGTTTAAACTATTTTTAAATAGATTGAGCACATTCATTATACATATTCCTCCGGTTTAAAAGTGATTTGACATATTATTATACAGATGATACTACTAAACAACACAATGAGAAGAGTAGGGAGGTATATGCTGAAGTCATTATCATAAATGACCTTAAATGCACATTCTGTAACCCACTTGACTGGCGATAAATAAGATGTTTTTTCCACTATAGTTCCAAGACTAGCTACAGAAAAAAACAAGCCACCCAAAAATATAAACAAAAACAAAAATATTTGCATTACAGAATTTGCTCCTTCTTCACTTTTGAAAATACAGCAGAACATGGTGCCGACAGAGCAGCCAAATAACGAAAATATATTGATTAACAACATAATATACAGAATGTTTTTTCCTCCAAAGTTAATGTGAAAAATATATTGTCCTACAAGCAATAAAACACTGTATGAAACCGTACCCAAAATATAAGTAGCAATCAATTTAGATAGATATATCTCTGTTTTTGAAACCGGAGCATATACTATGCGAGTATTACCTTCCTTTACCCTTTCTTCCATAAATGTATTGGAAGCTGTCATGGCAATGAATAACGCTGTAAAAATCATCATTGTGACTCCATAATAATCATAGGAACTTACATGCCCTGCACCATAGTTACCTTTTGTCACAAAACCCATAACCGCAATCATTATTATTGGAAATACAGTGTTAAACATTAGCAGAGTTGGGTTTCTAATAATATTCATAAAATCAAATTTGACTATTTTTATAAAGTTCATGTATTTCCTCCTAATCCCTTAGATTCTTTCCGGTAAGTTCTAAAAATACAGTTTCTAGAGATGCCTCTTTACTGCTCATACTTTCAATCTTACAGCCCTTTGCTATGATTATGGATATGATTTCATTGAGATTATCCTTTGACTTTTCGGCAGTTATTTTAATCACATTTTCAGTGATTTTAATTTTTGTTATGCCATCAATTCCAGAAAAATGATTATTGCTTAATTCATTTAAATTATTTACATGAAAGGAATATGTGATTTTATCATTCACTTCCTGTTTTAATTCTTCTTTTGTACCTTCAGCAATAATCTTTCCTTCGTTCATAATAATGATTCTATCAGAAATCGCTTCCACTTCTTCCATGTAATGCGTGGAATAGATAACTGTTGCACCTTCATTTTTCAGGATTTTAATCGATTCCAATATATGATTTCTTGATTGGGGGTCGATACCAACTGTGGGTTCATCCATGATAATAAGCTTTGGCTTATGGGCAATGGCACAAGCAATATTTAATCTTCTTTTCATGCCGCCTGAAAAGGTTTTTGGCTTATCATCTTTCCTATCGTAAAGACCTACGAGTTCAAGGGCCTCCTTGACCTGTTTTTCCAGCTGCTTTCCTTTGAGTTTATATAGACTTGCAAAAAAACGTACATTTTTCTCGGCAGTAATTTCTTCATAAATGGCCAGGTCCTGAGGAACTATTCCAATTCGCAGTTTGATGACTTTTACATCTTTTTTTAAATCATGCCCCAAAATAGTTGTTTCGCCATTATCAGGTGATAATATAGTGGCCAAGATATTGATAATTGTACTCTTGCCCGCCCCATTAGGACCTAAGAGTCCAAGAATTTCACCTCTATTTACTACAAAATTTATTCCATCAACAGCTTTTTTCTTATTATAACTTTTTTCTAAATTTTTAACTGTAACAATATTATTCATTTTTATCTCTCCTCTCATTTCGAGAATGATTTCTTCGTCTTTCAAATTCCTTTAATGCCCTCGCTTGAGCTTCCTTTAATACTATCGTTTGAGCGTCATTTACTTCTTCTTCCGCGTTTAAACTAGCATCTTCTTCAAAACCATCCTGCTCTTCACCGTCAAAACGATACAGTTTCTTTAATAGGCTCCACAATATTTCCATTTCTTCCGTGGTAAAGTCTTTAAAAACATCTGCGAAAAAGTTTATTCCTTTTTCACCGCATTCCATCATGATCTGTTTTCCGGATTCCGTAATTTTAACGTTCACTGCACGCTTATCCTTCTGGCTCGGCATCGTGATAATGTAACCTTTATTTTCGATAATAGTTATCATTTGTTTAACACTCTGTTTGGTGGTACCTAACTTTCTCGCAATATTGTTGATTGTTGTTTCATCTTCCGCCAAATGAATAATTGCAATCATTGCCATAAACTGTCTTGACGTTAAGCTCTCAAAGTATTTATCGCCTTGTACCTGAAGCTTATTGTTAAGAGAAAAAAGTGTAGCGTAAGTTTGCTGCATTAAAAATAGATCTCTGTAATTATCCATAAATATGCCCCTTTCCTTTAAGACATTATACTGTCTAAAATAATAATAGCAGAACATGTAAAACTTGTCAATATACTGTCTATTTTTAAAAAAGAGTTATTATCATGACTACTAAAGTTTCTAAAGTATCTTTAAATATGTTTATAGCAAAACGAATGTAATAATAATAATAATTGTGAAATAAAGATTACACCAAAAATGTCAAGGGCAGATGAACCAAATCATCGGGGTAAGTTAATGCAAAAATTAAGCGATATTAGTGAAAATAGAAAATATACCATTACATGCACGGTGGAGAGGAATGGGAAAGCCATTACATCAAAAGAGCATATAAGAATATTCTGCGATGAAACGATTAAAAGCGTAGATGTAGTAGAAAAGAATCTATTGGCACGATATTTTACTTCAAAAAACAATATGAAGAGGCCAGCAGTAATTGTTGTAAGTGGAAGCGACGGAAGAATAGAAAAAGCACAGGCAATTGCTGAAATCTTAGCTATGAAGGGATATTCTGCATTAGCAGTTTGTTATTTTGGACTTGAAGGAACACCCAAAAATCTTAATTGTGTACCACTTGAATATATTGAAAATGCTATAACATGGCTAAAAAAACAAGATACTGTTAATAAAGACAAAATAGCAATGTATGGAAGGTCTAAGGGTGGAGAAATGGTTCTTTTGGCAGCCTCTTTATTCAAGGATATTACCTGTGTTATTGCCAATATGCCTAGCTGCTATGCATATGAAGGGATAAAAAAGGGTGGACTGCCAGCACACCATTCTTCATGGATGTATAAAGGTGAAGAAATTTCTTGTCTGAAATTCAGTTGTTCTATTATATTGCAATTAGTAATAAAAATGTTGCAAAATAAAGAGGGTGCGTTGTCATGGATGTACAAAAAGCTGATTGATGAAGGCAATACTGACGAAGCCACAATCGCCGTTAATAAAATAAATGGACCTATCCTAATGATATCCTCTGAATCAGACTCCATATGGCCTTCAAAAATGCATTCAGAAATGGCTATGAAGTTGCTTGAAAAATCAAATTTTAAATATGAATATAAACATATCACCTATGAAAAGTCAGGTCATATGCTAACAGTACCATTTCAGTCTATGCCATCATTAAAAGGATCCAGAGTCGATATAGACAGTTGGGCAAAAGCAAATATTGATGCATGGAATGAGACAATTAATTTTTTAGAGAATTGGGCAATTAATAATTAGCATTAAATTTTAAAATTTCACGATAATTTACTGATATTAGTTAGAAATATTGTATGCTATCTTTCTTATAAGTTTTAATAAATTTTCTCTATCCTCATAAGTATCTAAAGAAATCATTATCCTTGCGTAAAACTCTTCTTCAAATTTAAGATGTTCTTCTTGTGCCATGTGACCTTCTTCAGTAAGTTCTAGCTTATAGGATCTTCTATCCTTATTACTAATAGCTCTAACAATAAGATCGCGTTTTTCTAATCTATCAATTATGCTAGTTAATGTACTTTTAGGTACACTTAATATTTCTAATATATCTTTTATAATAACATCTTCTTTTTCAGAAATAATTCTAAGTATTGAAAGCTCATTAGTGCTCAATCCTCGTATCCTTAAAAACTTTGATTCTATATCCTTATAATTAGATTCAGCTAGCATAGAATGCGATAACTTATTTAATTCATCCACTTGTCGTTTATATTCTTTATCCATAGTTTCACCCCAAAATTTATTTTCTATCTATTGCTTATTTTTTTATATTAGCATTAATAGCAAAAGTCTTATAGTTTATTTTTTTAAAATTAAATGGCTTAAATCCAGTCTTTATTAAAAGGTCCTCAATTACTTTCTTAGAATATATTTTATAATCACCAGTATCACTTCTTTTGTAATATAAATTTAATACTTGTCTAATAACTACTGGTGCGGTTGGATCTCCAATAATTAATGTTCCATTAGATGTTAATATTCTCTTCATCTCCAATAATGTTTTATCTGGGTTTGGATAATGGTGAAATGATGCATTACATACAATCACATCAAAAGTATTATTTTTCCAAGGCATACATTCTGAATCGCTAACTTTTAAATCTGCGCTATTACCAAGATTTTTTTTAGCCATATCAATCATTTTTTCTGAAATATCTAAGCCATATAATTCTATATTACTATTTTCAACTAATTTCATCAATACATTTCCTGTGCCACATCCAACATCTAGTAATTTTTTAGGCTTAATAAGCATTATTCTGTTAATAATTTCATTATACATCGGAGCTACGAATTTACCATTAGCACTTTTATCGTAAGATTCAGCTTGTTTATTAAAATTTATTTTTGAATTCTCCTTAAAAACATTTTTATTGCTTTTCATATAAGTTCCTCCTCTGAATTATAGTACCGTATTGGTATAGTTCTAGTTTCGTACTATATTTATATAGTACCACTTTATTAATTAGAAGTAAACATTAATAAAAAATAGTGATGCTTCGATTTAAGAAAATCACTTAGATATAATTTTTTATAAATCACTGTGACTCATGTTGATAAAAAAAAGAGCATTATCCTCAGTAAAATAGATATAATTCGCATTAGTTCTGATTAATCAATTAAATTTGAT
Organism: Clostridium sp. CM028; assembly: GCF_030585565.1. Classification (NCBI taxonomy): domain Bacteria; kingdom Bacillati; phylum Bacillota; class Clostridia; order Eubacteriales; family Clostridiaceae; genus Clostridium; species Clostridium sp. CM028. The sequence continues at coordinate 3,038,026 of NZ_CP077766.1, forward strand.
TGATTTTAAATGCATAGTATGTAAATAGATACTATGCTACTAATAGGTGTGTACTTGTAAATAACGATGTTATCATGTAATATTATACCGTTGCAAGTACATTATGGAAATTATGAATATACAAAATAGGGGTGAACACCAATGGAATTAATTAAAGTAAACCAAGCAAAGTGTATTAAATGTGGAATTTGTACGAAAGTATGCCCACCAAAAGTTTTGGGTATGGGAGAAAATGGTCCTGTAGCAATTGAGCCACAAGCATGTATAGCCTGTGGGCAGTGTGTTGCCATATGCCCTCACAGTGCAATTGACAATATCAAAACACCTTTAAATAACCAGACCGATCTAAAAAAGTTCCCGGTTGTAAATGAAGAAACTGCTAAACAGTTTCTTAGGTCTCGTCGATCAATTCGCTGTTACAAAGACATGGCCGTGCAACGAGAACAATTAATTAAATTAGTTAATATTGCACGTTTTGCACCTACTGCCAGTAACCAGCAAGGAATATCATATATAATTGTAGAAGATAAAAAAATACTGAAAAAAGCTACTGAGGTTGTCATAGAATGGATGGAAGCACAAATTGAAAATCCTTTGCACCACTGGAGTTTTCCTTATCATGTTCGTGATTACAGAGAAACTGGGATAGATAAAGTATTACGTGATGCTCCAAATCTAATTTTAGCAATGGCTCCAAAAGAAATTAGAAATGGTAGAGAAAATACGATTTTTTCCTTTGCCTACATGGAACTGTTTGCAACTACCCTTGGGTTAGGCAGTTGTTGGGCCGGACTCTTTGAAATGTGTGCGTTTGATAATTATTATCCGTTGCTGGAATTGTTTAACATTCCAACAAATAAAGTATTAACAGGTGCAGTTATGGTTGGGTATCCCCAATATGGTTATAAGCGACTGGTAGATCGTAACCCATTAGATGTTACTTGGATTTAACGACAGTTTTCATAGTTAGGTCATAATCGTATAATAAGGTTGATTAAAAATAGTTTTTAGGAGGGGAATATTAATGTTTATTTTAGTATTGAAGTATATAAAGCCACTTGAGGAAGTTGAAAAAGAATTAAAACCACATATAAAACATTTAGAGAAATATTATTCATTACAAAAGTTTATTTGTTCAGGCAGAAGAAATCCGAGGGTAGGTGGAGTAATTCTTTGTAATGCAAAGAATAGGGAAGAAGTTAAAACAATAATTAAAGAAGATCCATTTTATATTAATAAAATTGCCGAATACGAAATAATTGAGTTTTCGCCTACAAAATATGCTGAGGGGTTTGAACATTTCATAAGTGAATAATCTTCTTATTATGCAAATCAAAAAATATTATAACATATCCATTTAATATTATGGGAAATATTGTGAAAAAGCTACACCTAGTCTTGAAGATATGCCTCTAAAAGGTGATACTGTAGTTGGTAATGATGTATGGATTGGACAAAATGTTACCGTAATGCCTTGTGTACATATAGGAGATGGTGCCATTATTGCAGCTAATTCTGTAGTAACAAAAGATATTCCACCATATCATATTCTAGGGGCGAATCCGTGTAAACAGTGTCATTCAGTTACGACCAACCTTTAACAGTTATAGGTCGCCAATCGGTAAAATCACTTGGTTTAATAACATTTCAGAAGGAAAGTCTCCCACTTCTATAAGTGGGGGTTACATGCCATAACAAATAGAAAACTTCAGTGGGAGTATAAATCTCCTTCCGAAGTCATTAATATTGCATCTCCGCAATAGCAACTGTAATTAATTATATAATTTATTCAATATTAGTGTTTAGTTTTTTTCTAAGGAGAGTAAAGTTAGATTTATATTTGAAAATACTAATTAAATAAGGATTATGAACCTTGATAGCATCTATTAACTTAGAGGGGATTTCAAAATTATATTAATAATGGAGGGGTACCAAAATGGAAATTATCCAATTAAAGCTTAGTGTGACTAATTGCTTTTTAATAAAAACTGATAACAAATATATTTTAATTGATACAGGATATGAATATGATTGGGATTTATTCTGTAAAAGATTAAAATCAGTTGGTGTTAGATTATCTGATATTAGTCATATTATACTAACGCATCATCATGATGATCATTGTGGATTGTTAAATAGAATATTGAAAGAAAATAGTAGTGTTCAAGTAGTAATGTCTTATCTTGCAAAAGATTTATTGTTAAAGGGAGAAAATGATCTAACACATGGTGGTGGACTCATAAACAAACGCATAAAACAATTGGTTTCCCTTAAGCAGATATATATTGGGATACATTTAAAAAGAATTATAGACAAAAAAAGCAATCTTAAATTTCCACCCTATAAGGTACGAGTAAATGATATTCTTGTTAAAGAAGAAATAAGGCTCAAAGATATTGGAATTAATTTAAACGGGAAAATACTGAAAACACCTGGACACACTATAGATTCTATTTCAGTATTGTTTGATAACGGTGATTGTATAGTAGGAGATGCCGCTGCTAATATGCTCAAATTTGCTGGAACAAAGTATTGTGTAATATTTATTTGCAATATTGATGAATATTATGAGAGTTGGAGAAAAATAATTTCCGAAAATTGCCAGAGAATATTCCCAGCACATGGGAACCCATTTTCAGTTGAAAAACTAAAAATAAATATAGGAAAGAACCAGAAAAAGAACATGGTTATGAAAAATTAGAAGTACAAAATAATCATTGATTTTGTGCCAGAGATTAAGATAAGGCAACAAAACATTAATGAGTATGAATTAATTTGCAAATAAAAAAACCAGCGACTCAATGTAGATTTTTCACATCAAGTCGCCGGTTTTTATGCGTATATCGGTGTCGCCCCTAAATCACCGCCGTTCCTATAAAAATCATAACCAAATAATTATAAAACTAATAACTGAAATTAATTTTACAATTATTGACACTGCTATATTTTTATTGTCTTCAATTACAAGTATTTTTTCATTCATATATACACCTCTTCCGTTAATTATAAAGTATGATTGTGAGTCTTGTGTGAAGTTAAAGCATTTAATTTAGAATTATCTAATTATATTATACAGTTTTTATTATTTTTCTTAGTATTTTATATTAGTTAGTTAAATATGTAATATTGCTAAAAATTTTAAAATAAATAGTCAATAGTTTAGTTTGTTTATAAAATAAGGAATGTAAACAAATTTAAAAGAGATTGCTTATTTGAATATAAAAGATAAGCATAAGGCTGTGTTTAAGCCTTATGCTTTCTCTATTAGTAAAATACACACTATTTGATTGTTAATTACTAGCAATTCTTCTAATAAGGTTCCTTTTAAAGTTTTTTAATTTACTTATATCATGATTTAAAGCATATAAACCAATGGTAGAGAATGCTATCAAAGCACCAAAGCAGAAACCCACAATAATACAGGGCAAATGAATGAAATGTCCTATGAAACATATGAAACCAAAAAAACTAGCAATGGTTAAATACTTATTAGAATGTCCTCTCTTCATACTAAATCTACCTCCTAAAATTTATTTCTGTAATATACTTTTAAGAATCCTTTTACGAGTGACATAAAAATTAGAACACCAAGTAAAGTGACAAAAACCATTTGATTGAAGAATCCAGCCATAATTGCGGCAGTTGCAATTACGCCTAAGGAAAAGTTAAAACCTACGCCACCAATTTTATTTTTAATAAGTGTTGTTCTCTCATCATGTTCCACTATATATAGTTTCTTTAATTTATCTTCGTTTTTCAATGATTTTCCATATTTCGTAATGTACATTACCATAACAAATTGCAAAAATATGAAGATACCTAATTGGAACCCATGTATAAAATCAGTAATAGGTTCATTAATTATTGCTGTCATATTTTCTAAGTTTACAATTAATGTAATGAAGGCAACTGCCAACACATTAAATGTTGCCATAAGTCCTATTTTTTTCTTTACTACTTTTCGATATTCTTCCATTTTATAATTCCTCCACTTCTGAAAAATTAAAAACTTCTTCAATTTTCAAATTAAAATATTTTGCTATTTTATATGCAAGAACAAGTGATGCTGTATATTTTTCGCGCTCTAGGGATGTGATTGTCTGCCTTGTAACACCAACTGCTAATGCTAGTTCTTCTTGAGATAATTTATGTTTTTTTCGTAGTTCCTGAATACATGTTTTCATCTCAGCTCTCCTTTGCAATGTTTGCTTTGCATTTTAAGCATAGTGTACTTTGCATTAAATGTCAAGCATGCTTTGCAAAAAAAACAAAAAATGTTTTCAACAAAAGAAAGCGACGTGAGAAGATATATTACTAATAAAAGTCTTTTAAAGGAAAATCCAATTCCTTGAAAAACAGTAGGGAAAAGTTATGTATTAGTAAAAAGACTGGTTATAAAACGGCGGGAACTTCATATAGTTTTAAATAGTAAGAAAGTAAGAATAGAATATTCCTTAGTAACACATAACAATTAATAACTATTATGCGTTCCTAAGTTATTTGAGAAATTTTTTTTACATAAGCTAGGGTTCTATAGAACTCAATGGTTAGTGCTACAATTAGTGAGGAGGAATTATATTGAAAAATTTACTACAGCAGAAGCAAGTTATAAATAAAGACTCAGTTTCGCTTAATGCTTATGAAGAAATGGCTGAACATTATTTTAAATATGTAGATACAAAACCATTTAATGCCTACTATGAAAGACCTGCAACCGTATCAATGCTTACAGATGTAAAAGGAAAGAAAGTTCTAGACGCAGGTTGTGCTGCGGGGTGGTATACCAAGTTGTTATTAGATAAGGGTGCAAGTGTAATTGCATTAGATTTCAGTCCAAACATGATAGAAATGACTAAAAGAAGAGTTGGGAATAAAGCTAAAATCATAAGGGCAGATCTGAATGAGCCATTAGATTTTATTGATGATGAATCTATAGATGTTATTTTATCATCATTGACACTTCACTATATTAAAAATTGGGAGGTGGTAATGAGTGAATTTAATAGAATTCTAAAGAAAGGAGGGCAACTGGTTTTTTCCGTCCATCATCCGTTTATGGATTTTAAGTTATCTAGTAAGGAAAATTACTTTTTGACAGAATTATTAGATGATGAGTGGACCACAAACAAGGGAAAAGTAAAAGTTCAATTTTATAGGAGGCCTTTAAGCAAAATCATAGCATCAGTAATTAAGTCGGGTTTTACAATAGAAAAACTATTGGAACCTATGCCGGTAGAACAATTTAAAACTGAAGAGCCTAATATATATGATAAATTAACTAAAAACCCCCAGTTTTTATTTATAAAGGCAAAAAAATTAACTGATTAAGTTAACATCATATTCTTAATATCCTGTAAGAAAAGAATATATGTTTTGTGTCGATATTGTAATTTTATTGTGCAATAAAATTCATTTATATAATCGGAGGGGTTAATAGACATGGATATAAGATGTAGTGATCCATCAGCGATAGAATACTCTAATGAGCAAAAAAAGTATATATTACGTAAAATGCATTGAAGTAGTTCTTAGCGAAGAGAATGCATCTGTAGTAATATATACTTTTTTAATTTTATTGGACTCCTAAATAATCTCTATCTAAGGTCATTATGGCATTATAATTTGGGTAGCATTTTTTTAGTTCTTTATTGATTTCATCTTCTAGGTTAAGTCCATCAACATCTGTAAAGCTTGGGTTAAAATCAATTACAGCATCAAAAATAAGATTTTTATGTTCGCCCTCGCCTACAATTCTAAAGTCATGAATTGATTTTATTATAGAAAAAGACTTTAATACATCTAAAAGTTCCAAACGAGAGGCATTAACATCTTCATCATCTGTATTTATAGGGTCCATGTGAATAACTAGATAAATGTTAAATTCTTCAGAAATTTCTTTTTCAGCTGTGTCGATAATTTCGTGAATTTTAACTATAGAAATATCACAAGGAACTTCAGCGTGAATAGAACCCATACATCTACCTGGACCATAGTTATGGATAACTAAATCATGGGCACCGGTAATATGATCATAGGTAAGCAGTTTTTCCTTAAGGCCGTTTACTAAATCCTTATCAGGAGCTTCACCAAGAAGCGGGTTCATAGTTTCGCGAATAAGCTTGTAGCCAGCATATATTATGATAAAGGATACAAGGATTCCTATGTATCCATCTATGGGAAGGTCGATCCAAATAGACAGAAGTAGTGATAGTGCAACGCAGCTTGAACTAACAACATCACTTAATGCATCAGTTGAAGAAGCTTCAAGGGCTGAAGATTTTATAGCCTTGCCCATGGTCTTATTAAATCCACTAATCCAAAGTTTAAATCCTATAGAGGCTAATATTAATACAAAGGGTATAAGTTTGAATATTACTTTTGAGGGATGAATTACTCTATCAAAAGAGGTTTTAATAAATTCAAAACCTACTAGTATTACTAAAAAGGAAACTATAAGTCCGGAAATATATTCAAGCCTTCCGTGACCAAATGGATGCTCCTTGTCTGGTGGCTTACTAGCTAGTTTAAAACCTAGAATTGTAATAACAGAAGAAGCAACGTCTGAAAGATTATTAAAGGCATCTGCAGTAATTGCTATACTATTTGATATTATTCCTATAATTAGTTTTGTAGTAAAAAGAACTAAGTTCACTATAATTCCAACTAAGCCGCCTAGGTAACCATAAGCTTCTCTTACTTTTTTATTATTAACATCCTCCGAATTTTTTACGAATTTTGAAATTAAAAATTTTGATAACATATTTTTCACCTCTGATTATATAGTATAATTTAAAAAGTTAATTTTAAACATATATTCGATAATTAATTATAGCATTTATTTGGATTTTATAGAAATTTTATTAAAAAAATTGTTATAATAGAGAAGGGGATAAGCAAAGTAATTATGTGCTTTAACACTCATTGGAGGAATATATATGAATAAGGAATTAGAATTTGCCCAAAATCTTATTGATTTTATTTATGATAGTCCAACATCTTATCATGCTGTAGCAAAGGTTAAAGAAGATTTATGTAAAGAAGGCTTTGTGGAAATTAAAGAAGAAGAAAAGTGGAACCTTAAAAAAAGCGGGAAATATTTTGTGACTAAAAATGACTCCGCACTAATTGCGTTTGTAGTTGGAAAGGGAGAAATCGAAGAAAATGGCTTTAAAATTATTGGCGCTCATACAGATTCGCCTACATTTAGAATTAAACCAGCACCAGAAATGGTAGTAGATAATACGTATGTAAGATTAAACACAGAGGTTTATGGCGGACCTATATTAAATACTTGGATGGATAGGCCTCTTGCAATAGCTGGACGGGTAGCTTTGCGAGACAAAAATATTCTATATCCAGAAACTAAGTTAGTAAATATTAAAAAGCCTATAATGATAATTCCTAATTTAGCTATTCATATGAATAGAGAAATAAACACTGGAATTGAACTAAATAAGCAAAAGGATACATTGCCACTACTTTCAATGGTGAGCAACGAATTAGAAAAAGATAATTATCTTATGAGTGCCATTGCAAAGGAATTATCTGTAGATCATAAACAAATTATAGATTTTGATTTATTCCTTTATGAATACGAAAAGGGTTCAATTATCGGGTTAAACAATGAATTTATATCAAGCTCAAGATTAGATGATTTAGCAATGGTACATGCAGGAATAAGAGCACTAGCTATAGCGCCAGCCGCAGAGGCAACAAATGTAATGGTTTGTTTTGATAATGAAGAAGTAGGAAGCTCAACAAAGCAAGGTGCGGACTCAAATATGCTAGTTAATATATTAGAGCGTATTACAATATCTTTAGATAAAAATCGTGAGGATTTTTTAAGATCAATTTCTAAATCTTTTATGATATCAGCGGATAATGCACATGCTGTTCATCCTAATAGTCCAGAAAAGAATGACCCAACAAATAAGCCTTATATGAACAAAGGCCCAGTTATAAAAATTAATGCTAATCAAAACTACACAACTGATAGTAACTCTGATGCAGTTTATGAATTAGTTTGTGAAAAAGCAGGGGTGCCGGTGCAAAAATTTGTTAATCGTTCTGATGCACGTGGTGGGTCAACTATAGGACCAATATCTTCAACTCATTTAAATATACGCTCGGTAGATATAGGAAGCCCAACTCTAGCTATGCATTCTATAAGAGAACTAGGCGGAGTAATAGACCATACTTATGTTACGAAATCATTTGAAGAATTTTATAAAATTTAATAAAAAGATAACTTAAGCACATTTAAAAAGAACTCACAATGTTTCATTGTGAGTTTTTTTTGTTGTTTTTGCTAATAATTAAACAATTAGTTGGAGATAATAATTTCAACTAGGTCTAAAACTTTACAAATATTATTAACAAAAAGTGTTGAAAGGGTGTTTATAATGCCATATGCTACATTAGGGGCAATAGCCGTAATAAGTATTTTAATCTACATAGTGATAAGAAAAAATCTGAATTATTATGAAGAGGAAAATTTACTAAAAGATGTTCCAACCATAAATGTGAATAGAGAAGATTTAGAGAAACATGCTTTCGAAATGGCACGTCATTATGCTGATGTGAAAAAAACTAATTGTAAGAAAAAGCTTATTAGTAATTTAGATAGAAGTTATGAAATGATTTTAAATGGCTATGATAGCATGGATAAAGAAGAAAAAAATAAAAAAGATGTATTGCCTGCTTCTGAATGGCTTTTGGATAATCTTTACTTGGTAGAGAAGGAGTATAAGAGTATAAAATATAACATGCCACAAAATTATTATAAAGACTTACCGGTGATATACAAAGGTTTCATGAAGGGCTATCCAAGAGTTTATCATATTGCTATAGAAATAGCATCTCACACCGATGGTAGGATGGATGAAACAGTTATTGAAAATTTTATTAGGGCCTATCAAAGGAGTGCTGTACTGACGTCTGGTGAACTTTGGGCTATTCCTATAATGTTAAGAATAGCATTAATTCAAAATATTAGTAGGATAACTGAAAAAATTGTTAAAGCGAAGCAAGATAAAAAAGAAGCAGAAAAAGTTGCAGAGCGTTTAATCAATGCTTTTAATGAAGATAAAATTGTCAAAGAGATATATTTATTAGAAAATGAGAAATTTACATTCAATTCTCATTTTACAGAAAGATTATTGAAATTGTTAAGGGATAATGGTATTGATTCTAAAGAGGTTTATGATTATATAGATGAAAGGCTTGGAGCGCAGGAAACAAGCCTAGAAGAAATTATAGTATTAGAGCATCAAATGGAAGCTAATTTTGAAATATCTATGGCAAATTCAATTAATAGTATAAGGGTTATTGAAGGTTTAAATTGGGAAAATTATTTTGAAAAGCTAAGTGCTGTAGAGGGTATTTTGAGAGAAGATCCTTCACATATTTATAGAGAAATGGATTTTCAATCTAGAGATAAGTATAGACACGAAATAGAAAAAATATCTAAAAATATAAAGCTTCCAGAATCATATATAGCAAAAAAAGCTATTGAATGTTGCGAAGAAAGTGAATTTTCAGAAAATAATACCTATGAACAACATGTTGGATATTATTTGATAGATAAGGGACTAAATAAATTAAAGCGAAAAATAGGATATGAGAATACTGGTATAGAGAGGCTCAAAAACAGCATAAAGAAGAATGTAGAGAATTTTTATATAGGCACTATTATTATATTTACAACGATAATAATATGTCTAATTATTGCGAGTAGCCTATTAAATGATAGTAATAAAGATTTATGGAGATATTGTCTTGCCATAATTGTTATATTAGTACCCTGTAGCGAAATAGTAATATCGATTTTCAACTGGAGTGTAAGTGTTCTGAGTACTCCTTCTTTTATTCCTAAAATGGATTTTAAAGAAGTAATACCAGAAAAATATAGTACGGTTGTAGTAATTCCAACACTATTAAATAATCCTAGTAGGGTAGTCGAATTAATAAATGATTTAGAAGTATACTATTTAGCCAATGCTCAGGAAAATTTGTTTTTTGCATTACTGGGTGACTTTAAAGATAGTGATACTGAGGAGGAAGTAGAAGATAAGTCAATAGTTAATGTTGGGCTTTTAGCCATAGAAAGTTTAAATAAAAAGTATTGCAAGCCTGATAAAAAGATATTTTTCTTTCTAAATAGACATAGACAGTACAATGAAAAAGAAAACAAGTGGATTGGATTTGAACGAAAACGCGGAAAGCTTATGGAGTTTAATGAGTTTTTAAGAGGTAACGAGAATACTAGTTACGATGTAATAAGCAGCAATCCTCTGAATCTTAGAAAGGTTAAATATGTTATTACATTAGATGCGGACACGAAGCTTCCAAGGGACTCTGCAAAAAAACTTATAGGTGCTATGGCTCATCCACTAAACAATGCTGTCATAAATAATACTAAAAAGAAAGTGGATAGAGGTTACGGTTTAATGCAACCGAGAGTAGGAGTGTCTATTCTTAGCGCAAACAAAACTCTATTTTCAAAGATATTTTCTGGGGAAACGGGTATAGATATTTATACTACTGCTGTATCTGATGTATACCAGGATTTATTTGGGGAAGGGATTTTTACTGGAAAAGGAATTTATAATGTAGATGTATTTAATTATATGTTAAAAGATGAAATACCTGAAAATACTGTATTAAGCCATGACTTGTTAGAGGGCTGCTATGTTAGGACTGCATTAGTTACTGATGTGGAATTCATAGATGGATACCCAGCTTATTACAATTCTAGTTGTATGAGATTACACAGGTGGACTAGAGGTGATTGGCAATTATTACCTTGGATTACAAAACATTCGCCAATAAATAAAATATCTAAATGGAAAATATTTGATAATTTAAGGAGGAGCTTACTCGCACCCTCCATTACAATTTTGCTCATACTTGCATTAGGTGGAATATTGCCTAATGGGACGGATAAATGGGTTATTGCAGCATTTGTTGCGGTTTTAGCACCTATACTTTTTGATGTATCCGAAGCTGTAGTTTCTCCTGCTGCAGGTATAAGTTTATCGGGTAAAATTCAAAATGGGTCTATGGCTATAGAACAAATATTTTTGATTATTTGTTTTATACCTTTTCAAGCGTATATGATGTTGGATGCCATAATTAGAACATTATATAGAATAATGATAAGCAAGAAAAATTTATTAGAGTGGCAGACAGCGGCAGACGTAGAGGTGAAACTAGGGAAAAAACTTAAAAATTTCATAGCTTTTATGTGGATTGAAAGTGCAATTTCACTTTTGATTTTATTTTTAGCATTTAATTCAAGTTTGAGTATTGGGTTTCTTAGTATACCGTCCTGTGTGCTTTGGTTTTTAAGCCCTGTAATTGCATATGTTATAAGTCGCGATAGAAGTTTAGAAACTTTTAAAATGATGGTTGAAGAAAAGATCTTTTTAAGGAAATTAAGTAGGAAAACTTGGGCGTATTTTGAGGATTTTGTCAATGACGAAAATAATTGGCTTGGACCAGATAATTATCAAGAAGATCCGCCTAATGGATTAGCCCAGAGAACTTCACCCACTAATATGGGTATGGAATTAACGTCAAATATAGTTGCCTATGATCTAGGGTATATAGGCATAATGGAAGTAACACAAAGAATAGAGAAAATTATGACTTCAATTGAGGACATGGTTACGTATAAAGGTCATTTTTATAATTGGTATGATACTAAAACTAAAACTCCACTTTATCCTAGATATGTGTCCACTGTGGATAGCGGGAACTTAGTTGGTTATCTCTGGTTGGTTTCTCAATCACTAGAAGAATATTTGTGTAATCCAATATTTAATCTTGTGCAAGTGGAGGGTTTGCAAGACACAATAAGGCTTGCTAGTGAAGAAATAGAAGAATCCAAAGAAATGAAAGAATTATATCATCAAGTGATTGTCACCTTAGGCAATGACAAAACAGATTTTTATTCTTGGAGAACTGTGCTTGTAGATTTAGCATCAAGGGTTACGGAAGTACAAAAAGGCAAGGAGCCATATTGGAATAAAAAACTCAAAGGTGATGTGGATAAGTTCTTAGAGGAAATAAATGAATTTTTCCCTTGGTTTGAGTTTATCCATGAAAAAAACTTTGATATAGACATTAGTAATTCTTTAAAAAGCTTAATCGAAAACACAGCAATAAATTGTATTCCAGAAAAAACCACCAACATATTAAATATGTTAAATGGCATGTCAAAAAGTGATGAATCTTTAGAGAAATTAAAAGATTTACTGCAAAATACAAAAGAAAAAGCTCAAGTGGTTATTAGTAGCATTGAGAGCTTAAAAGAAAGACTAAATTCAATGGCAGAAGCTACTGATTTTAAAATGTTGTATGATGAAGAAAGAGAACTGTTTAGAATTGGATATGACGTTGAGAATGATAGTCTAGGTAAGAGCTATTACGATTTACTTGCGTCTGAGTCAAGGCAGGCTAGCTTTGTTGCCATAGCAAAAGGAGATGTTCCTAAAAAACACTGGTTTAAGCTTGGTAGGTCTATGACTCTTATGGGTAAAAGTAAGGGATTAGTTTCTTGGAGTGGGACCATGTTTGAATATATGATGCCCCTACTTATAATGAAAAATTATCCGGAAACAATGCTAGATGAAACTTATAAAGCTGTAATTGGGGCACAAAAGAAATATTGTAATGAAAGAGGGGTGCCTTTTGGAATATCTGAATCTGCATTTTATAATTTCGACATAAATTCAAATTACCAATACAAGGCATTTGGGGTAGCAGGAGTAGGACTCAAGTCAGGACTCGAAGATGAATTGGTTATTGCGCCATACGCTACTGTTATGGCACTGCAAACTGATTTTAGAGGATCTTATGATAATCTTAAGAGCCTTGCTTTGGAAGGATTAGAAGGAACTTATGGTTTTTATGAAGCGGTAGATTATACTAAAAATAGAATGTTAAAGGAGGAACCTAAGGCTATTATTAAGTGCTTCATGATTCATCATGAAGGTATGAGCTTAATGGCAATAGACAATGTATTATTAAATAATATTCTTCAAAAAAGATTTCATACTTTGCCAAAGGTCAAAGCTACAGAGCTATTGCTTCAAGAGAAAATTTCTAAGAGAGTGGTATATGATAGAAAATATAAATTTAATATATCAGGAACTACTATAGGAAAACAAAAGATTATAGTTAGAAAATATATTACAGCTAAAACGGAAACTCCAGAAACACATTTAATTTCTAATGGAAGTTATTCGCTAATGATTTCTAATAGCGGGTCAGGGTATGCTATGCGAGATAGAACTATGATTTATAGATGGAGGGAAGATGTCACTAAGGACAATACAGGCATGTTCGTGTATATCAAAGATATGGATGAACATGAATACTTCAGTGCAGCTTATGAACCTTGTAAAAAGGTAGGGAATAGTTATGAGGTAACATTCGCCTTAGACAAAGCTGAATTTACAAGGGACGATGGTGATATTACTACTCGCACGGAAATCACTGTGTCTACAGAGGATGACTCAGAGGTAAGAAGATTATCCATTACAAATCATGGTACCGTAAGTAAAAGTTTAGAAATAACAAGCTATTTAGAAGTAACTCTAGCTCATTATGATGCAGACATAGTCCATCCAGCTTTTGGGAATCTATTTGTAAAAACAGAGTATATAGATAATCCTAGCTGCATCCTGGCAACGAGAAGACCTAGGGCTAAGGGTAAAAATCAACCTTGGATTATGCAAACTGTTGCAACGGAGGGAACTACCGTAGGAACTGTTCAATATGAGACTAGCAGAGAGAGTTTCATAGGGCGTGGTGAAAATACAATACACCCTATAGCAATGAAGCAAGACTCAATTTTATCCAATACTGTAGGGGCGGTGCTTGACCCTATAGTAAGTATGAGGAGAAGAGTAAATATAAAACCTGGTGAAACGTGCATTATAGCTTTCACTACTTCGATAGCTGATAGTAAAGTGGAAGTAATAAGTTTAGCTAAGAAATATAGTGAACTTCACAATGTAAATGCGGTGTTTGAACTGGCGTGGAGCCAAACTCAGGTAGACATGAAATATCTAGGTATAAAATCTAGCCAAGCAAATTTATACCAAGTAATGGCTTCTAAAATATTATTTTTAAATTCCACTTTTAAACAAAGAGAAGAAAATATAAAAAATGTAAAGAAGGGACAATTTACGCTTTGGGGATATGGTATTTCAGGAGATTTACCTATAATTCTACTTATAGTTCGTGAGAGCAAAGATAAAGATCTCGTTCGTCAACTTTTAAATGCCCATGAATACTTAAGCCTTAAAGGGTTAAGAGTTGATTTGGTAATAATAAATCTTCAAAAAGCCTCATATGATCAGCCTTTACAAACTGATATTAAGGATTTTGTGTGCAGTAGTCATTTAAGAGATAAAGAAAATAAACCTGGAGGGCTCTTTATACTTAATAAGGCTACTATTATGGAGGAGGATATAGAGCTTTTAATAGCTATAGCTAGAATAGTTATAGATTCCCGCAAGGGAATGTTAGTATCTCAAATTCAGAACAATTTAAAGAAAATAGAAAAACAACCATTATTACAGATTGTAGAAAATCAATTTAAATGGAAAGAGCACAAGTTTAATATGAAACCGTTAGAGTACTTTAATGACTTAGGAGGCTTTAATGTAGAAAGTGAAAACTATACTATTCTACTTAAGGATTTTAATAATACACCAGCACCTTGGATAAATGTAATTTCAAATGGTGATTTTGGATTCCATGTATCAGAATGTGGATCAGCTTATACATGGTACCTTAATAGCCGCGAAAATAAAATTACTAATTGGTCTAATGATTGGGTAAGCGATGAATGCTCAGAAGCTATATATTTGCGAGATGATGCTTATGGCAATGTGTGGAGCATTACACCTAAACCAATAAGGGATGGTGGAGAATACTTAATTGAGCATGGCTTTGGATATTCAAATTTCAAGCATGAAGCTTTTGGAATTATGGGTGAAGTAACCATGTTTGTGCCTAGGTCGCATAACGTTAAGCTATGCAAAATAAAACTTAGAAATAATAGTGATATAGCAAGAGATATAAGTATAACCTACTACGCAGAACTTGTGATGGGGGTTGTACGAGAGCATACTGCTCAGCATATTGTTACTCATTTGAATGAAGAGAAGGAATATATATATGCTACAAATTGTTATAGTCAGCATTTTGGGAAAATAAATGCTTTCTTAAGATTATTTGGAGGCGGGCAACAAAGCTTTACTGGCAATAGAAGTGAATTTTTAGGCAGAGGAGGAAGTGTAGAGGAACCTGAGGTACTAAAGAGAGTAAGACTTTCAAACAATGTAGGAGCAGGACTCGATCCATGTCTTGCAGTCACTTCAAAAATTCATATAGAACCTAATATGGAGATTGAATTAGTAGCGATGCTTGGTGAAAATGAAAATTTGGAAAATGTTTCTAAAACTATTGGCGAATTTGAAGATTTTAAGAGAGTGGATACTGAACTCGAAAATGTAAAGAACTATTGGAACAAATTACTTCATACGTTGCAAGTTAAGACTCCGGATAAGAGTATGGACTTAATGCTTAATGGATGGCTAATGTACCAAACTATAGTGTGCAGGTTATGGTCGAGAACTGCTTTTTACCAATCTGGTGGAGCTTATGGCTTTAGAGATCAGCTTCAGGATGTTATGTCACTAGGCATGATTGAGCCAAGTATGACTAAAAAACAGATTCTATACAGTGCTTCAAGGCAATTTGTTGAAGGTGATGTGCAACATTGGTGGCATCCGGTTGTAGATAGTGGTATAAGAACAAGGTTCTCCGATGACTTATTATGGCTACCTTATGTCACTATGGATTATATAAAAAACACAGGGGATTTTTCTATTCTTGATCAGCAAGCTCAGTATTTAATGGATACGCCACTAACAGACGGTGAAGATGAAAGATATAATATTTCTGGAAGGGCAGATTTTACAGGTAGTATATATGAACATTGCATAAAAGCTATAGATAAAAGCCTTAAATTCGGTCCTCATAACATTCCACTAATGGGTAGTGGAGATTGGAATGATGGAATGAGTACCGTTGGGAATAAGGGCAAAGGTGAAAGCGTATGGCTTGGTTGGTTCTTATATGATATACTAGGAGATTTCTTTGAAGCTTGCACATATAAAAACGATGATGAAAGAATACAGAAATACAAGGAGATGCAAGAATATATAAGGATAAATCTAGAGGAAAACGCATGGGATGGTAATTGGTATAGGAGAGCATATTTTGATGACGGCACGCCACTAGGATCATCTCAAAATGAGGAGTGTAAGATAGATTCCCTATCTCAATCATGGGCAGTTATATCAGGAGCTGCAGATAAAGAAAGGGCAGAGGAGGCTATGAAGTCATTAGAGCATTATTTAATAAAAGAAGATAATGGAATGATTTTGCTTTTAACTCCTCCTTTTAATAAATCTACTTTGGAGCCAGGTTATATAAAAGGCTATGTGCCGGGAGTTAGAGAGAATGGTGGACAATATACACACGCTGCAACTTGGGTAATTCTTGCCTTTGCTAAACTTTACAAAGGTGACATGGCGGCAAAGCTCTATAATATGATAAACCCTATTAATCATACAAAAACACTGCCTCAGTGTGAAAGATATAAAACTGAGCCTTACGTAATGACTGCTGATGTTTATGGAAAAGAACCTCATGTAGGACGCGGAGGGTGGAGTTGGTATACTGGAACCTCAGGGTGGATGTATAGAACGGGAATAGAGGCGATTTTAGGGTTTAAACTAAAGGAGGGAAAAGGGTTTACCATTGAACCTTGTGTGCCAGAGGAATGGCCACAGTATGAGATTATATATAAAAAAGATAAATTCGAATATGTGATTGAGGTTAAGCGCCAGGGAAACAAAGGAATTTGGCTTGATGGTAATTTATGCGAAGATGGATTGGTTCCATTTATTGATGGAGTGCATAAAGTTGAAGTTATAATATAAAAAAACAGGTGACTTCTAATAAGAAGTCATCTGTTTTTATAGCTTTAAAACAAGTTAGTCTTCTGTATCTGGAATTTCTTGGCCACCATTATAGGTATAGTCAAATTCAACATTAGATATATTCATAGAAACTATAGGATCAGTTACTGGGTTTGGTAGCATAGTAGAATCATTTTCAGAGTAAGATCTTATCTCCTTCTCTTCTAATTCATAAAAATCTCTATCGTAGGGTGCATATACTTTTGTTTGCTTCTTAAGGTCCTTAGCCATGTTCATACCTCCTTTTATATTATATTGTATTATATAGTATTCCACGAAAGAGAGAAAAAAATGAAGGTAATATTAGTTAAATCATCTCCTGCGGAGCTGCAACAGCTTCGTAGAAGATGCATAGCTTCTAAGAAGATAAATTGACGACTTCAGAAGGCGAATTATACTCCCACTTATAGAAATGGGAGGCTTTTCTTCTGAAACGTCGTTAAATCATATTGGTGCATATAATGAATTGAATTAGCATAAAATACATATGTAAATAAAATTCAAAAAAAAGAGGTAATTTTCAAACAAATGTAGAATAATATATATCTAATTACTATCAATAGATAACGGTTATAAATTGAAAAAATATAATAAGTATTTTATAGATTTTCAAATTTAAAGGAGGAATAAAAATGACTGAATTAAGACAAATTTACAAATGCGATGTATGTGGAAATATAGTTGAAGTTGTTCATAACGCTGGCGGAACTTTAGTATGTTGTGGAAAACCAATGACACTTAAAGTAGAAAATACTCAGGATGCAGCAGCTGAAAAACATGTTCCCGTAATTGAAAAAATAGAAGGTGGAATTAGGGTTAAGGTTGGAGCAGTTGAGCACCCAATGCTTGAAGAACATCATATTGAATTTATTGAAGTACACACAGAAAATAAGGTGTACAGAAAATACTTAAAACTAGGTGAAAAACCAGAAGCAGAATTTAAGTTAGAAGAAAAAGTGGTATTCGTAAGAGAATACTGTAATTTACACGGACTTTGGAAAGCATAAAATTTAAAATTATTATTGACAATTTAAGTGAATAGGCATAATATAATTTAAATAACTTATAATGTTATAGTCTTTGATGAGAAGTAAGTAAATTTAAAAACAGATTCACAGAGAGTCGTTGATGGTGGAATTACGATAACTATGTTTAAATTGAATGGATCTCTAAGACTCGGGATGAAATGCAGTAGTCCTTGACGTAAGCCTTACGTTATAAAGGTAGGATATACAAGTGTATCTGTTTAAGTAGAAGCTTTAATGTAGCTTGTAAGTGTTAGGTGGTACCGTGTATATACGCCCTATGGATTTATCCATAGGGCTTTTTTTGTATTTAGCACATTTAGAATAATGAAAAAATAAGATATTGATTAGAAAGCATATGAACAAGAATTAGCATTCGGATCAATATATGATTTTCATTTATTATTATTATTATTATTATTATTATTATTATTATTATTATTATTATTATTATTATAGGAGATGATTATTTTGGAAGAAAATAAAAAGGTGATATTTAGTGGGATTCAACCTTCGGGCGACTTAACACTAGGAAATTATTTAGGAGCTATAAAAAATTGGGTTAAATTACAAGAAGAATATGAATGCTATTTTTGTGTGGTGGATTTACACGCGATTACAGTAAAGCAAGAACCAAAGGATTTGAGAAGAAGAACCTTAGAAATGTTGGCTATTTACATAGCTTCAGGTATTGATCCTGAGAAAAATACTATGTTTATTCAATCACATGTATCCGCACATAGTGAAGCTGCTTGGCTTTTAACTTGTTCTACTTACATGGGAGAATTAAGCAGAATGACTCAATACAAAGAAAAATCTAAAAACAGTGAGAGTGTAGGAGCAGGATTATTGACATATCCGGTGCTAATGGCATCAGATATTTTATTATATCAAACTAATTTAGTGCCTGTAGGAAAAGATCAAACTCAGCATCTTGAAATTGCCAGGGATATAGCTGAAAGATTCAATAAAACCTATAGTGATACCTTTGTAATACCTGAACCATATATAGGTAAATCGGGGGCTAAGGTAATGGATCTACAAGAACCAACTAAAAAAATGTCTAAATCAGGAGAGAATGTTAATGGATTCATTTTAATAATGGACCCACCGGAAGTTATAAGAAAGAAAGTAAACAGATCAGTTACAGATAGCTTAGGGGTTGTTAAGTATAACGACGAACAATTAGGCGTTAAGAACTTAATGACTATATTAATGGCTATAACTGGTATTTCTATAGGTGAAATAGAAGAAAAATATGAAGGATTAGGTTATGCTCAATTTAAAAAAGATGTAGCAGAAGCAATAGTTGCAGAACTTGAACCTATACAGATAAAGATTAAGGAATACATAGGGAAAAAAGCTTATTTAGAAGAAATTTATAAAAAGGGTTCGGAAAAAGCTAACTATGTGGCTAATAAGACACTAAGGAAAATGCAAAAGAAAATAGGATTTATACCAAGATAAAGTATAAAATTCTCCAGGGGGACTTGTAATAAGAAACTTCATACTATAATATATAGCTCACAGCTGGTAGTACAACCTTAGTTGACAGATTTCTTGATTAAAGCTAGAATTGATAGGTAGAGAAATGAAAAGTGAAATTTAGAACCACTAGCAGTTCAGAGAGTGGTTGTAAGAATATATATATGTGCATGTAAAAAAATAAAAGGAGCGTGATGACCTTGGCGGATTACATAAAAGAGATTGAAAAAAGAAGAACATTTGCTATAATTTCCCATCCGGATGCTGGTAAAACTACACTGACGGAAAAATTATTATTATATGGGGGCGCAATAAGGCTTGCAGGTTCAGTTAAAGCTAGAAAAGCGTCTAAACATGCAGTTTCTGACTGGATGGAAATAGAGAAACAAAGAGGTATTTCTGTTACATCTTCAGTTATGCAATTTGATTATAATAATTTTTGTATAAATATACTTGATACACCAGGTCACCAAGACTTTAGTGAAGATACTTACAGAACCCTCATGGCAGCGGATAGTGCTGTAATGATTATTGATGGTGCAAAAGGGGTCGAGGAACAAACAAGAAAGCTATTTCATGTTTGTAGCATTAGAGAAATACCTATTTTTACATTTATTAATAAGATGGATAGAGAAACTAGAGATATATTTGAACTTATGGAAGAAATAGAAAATGAATTTGGAATTAGATCTTATCCAATAAATTGGCCTATAGGTTGTGGGGTAGATTTCAAAGGGGTTTATGATCGACGTACAAAGGAAATCATTGTTTTTGATGATGGAAAGCATGGCCAAATAGAAGCTAAAGAGACAAAAATAAGTATTAACGATGAAAAGGCAATCGAACTTATTGGTGAAACATTATATGAAAAGCTTATGGAAGATATGGAGCTTTTAGATGTAGCAGGGGATGAATTTGATTTGGACAAAGTTGCTAAAGGAGAACTTACTCCGGTGTTCTTTGGAAGTGCTTCAACTAATTTTGGAGTTGAGCCTTTTTTAGATAACTTTTTACAATTAACTTCAGCGCCGTTACCAAGAAATTCAAGTATAGGGAAAATTGATGTTTTTAGTAAGGGCTTTTCTGCCTTTGTATTTAAAATTCAGGCTAATATGAATAAAGCTCACCGGGATAGGATGGCGTTTATGAGAATTTGTTCTGGAGAGTTCCAAAAGGGCATGGATGTTTATCATGTACAAGGCGGTAATAAAATAAAATTAGCACAACCTCAACAATTTTTAGCACAAGAGAGAGAAATAGTGGACACGGCTTATGCAGGAGATATTATTGGAGTTTTTGATCCAGGTATATTTAGCATAGGAGACACCATATGTTCTTCTTCAAATAAATTTGAGTTCGAAGGAATACCAACTTTTGCGCCAGAACATTTTGCAAGGGTGAGAACTGTTGATACCATGAAGAGAAAGCAATTTATAAAGGGCGTTACACAAATAGCTCAAGAAGGCGCAATCCAAGTATTTAAGGAACTTCATATAGGGATTGAACAAATCATAGTTGGGGTTGTAGGAGTACTTCAGTTTGAAGTATTAGAGTTCAGACTTAAAAATGAATATAATGTAGATATTAAGATAGAAAGGTTAGCATTTAAACATATAAGATGGATTGAAAAGTGTAATATAGATATAGATAAAGAAAAACTCAACTTGACTAGTGATGCTAGGATAGTTAAAGACCTTAAGGACAGAAACCTATTAGTATTCCAAAATGAGTGGGGTATTAGCTGGGCGACAGAGCATAATAAAGGCTTGATTTTATCAGACATTGGTAAAGATAAGGACTAAATAAAAAATAAAAGAAAAATCTCTTGAATTAATTTCAAGAGATTTTTTCACGTTTAGAAGGTTTTTACATGTTTCTTTTTCTGCTAGATAGAACATCAATTACAAATACAATCGCAGCAACTACTAGCAGGATATTAATTAAACTTCCACCTATGCTGAAAAGAACTCCCATTAACCAAAATAACACTACAAATCCACCTAACCAACGTAAAAAGGTCATATTTCCACCTCCACTTATTAAAATTACAATTTAATATAAGATTAAAAACCCATAAGAGTGGCGTTATCTACTCAAGTAGCGTTATCTACTAAAGTAGCGTTATCTACTAAAGTGGCTTATATATAGTATTTATTATTTTAGCAAAGTATATGCAATATATTTGTGTAAAGTGTATGCATACATTTGAAAAGATGATAAATGTTGTATATAATGATGTTAGAAAGACGCTTAAGGATATATTAAAGATTTAATTTTAGGGGGATAAACATGGAAAATAGAATATCACCAATTAAAACTATTGACATAGTACAAATTAGTCTAATGGCCGCGATTACGTTTATAGCTGCTTCGGTTATACATATACCTACTTTTATGGGTGTACTTCATTTAGGAGATAGTATGATTTTTTTATCAGCTATATTATTTGGAAGAAAAAAAGCAGCAATATCCTCTGCTGTTGGTATGTGTTTATTTGATTTATTAAATGGATATACCATGTGGGCACCATTTACACTCATTATTAAAGGTACAATGGGGTATATTGCTGGAACAATTGCCTATAGAAAAAATTATAATGGAAATAAATTTTCAAATAATATCTTTGCTTTTGTTGTAGCAGGGATTTGGATGATTGCGATGTATTATTTAGGGGGAGCTATTATACTAACATTTATTTCTAAGGAATTTGCACTTAAACAAGCCTTAATTATTTCTTTAAAGGACATACCTACTAATGTTTTTCAAGTAGTAGGAGGTATTGCTTTAGCATTACCTTTAATAACAGCTTTAAAAAGCAAAATTAGTAGATAATATAAGATATTTTATGCGCAAAAAAAAGTATATATTACGTATAATGTATTGAAGCAAGCTTTAGAACTTCCTATTTTAGTTTTAATTAAGATGCGTTAAGAAAAACATATGCTTGAGTGCTAGCGAATTTATATCTTGCGATAGCGAGTTTATGTTTTTCAGCAGATTAATTAAAAATAAAATTAGTAGTTCTTAGCGAAGTGAATGCATTAATAGTAATATATACTTTTTTTAGTTTCTAGCGCTTTTTTTACTTTTAAAGTAAAATACAGTGAAAATTATTGTTGGTATTAACATAAAGCCTATTACAGAAAAATAGACGTAAAGATTTAAAAATTTATATAATAATACTACTTTAGCGGAAATGAAATAGGAGATTATGAATACGAATAAAGTAATAATGTATATCCAATATTTATTAGAGAAGGAAAGCTTTTTTAATAAAATCATGATAGCGGTTAGCTCTAATACATATTTTATAAACCAGCCGCCTACCATTTGAAGCATTACATAAAACTCCCCTCCTTCTATAAACCCGAAATAATCAACTAACTGAGTTTGTATGAGTTTAGGATAGTTAATCTCCAAGGCTCTAACTACGCCAAAGGTACTTAAAACGCCTATGTTTGCGAAAATCTCCATTTGTATTACTATTAATATTGCAATAACGCAATGTTTTGTGATTTTTGACTTATTAGTTACCCTAGACAAAAATGGGATACAAACAGCTATACTACCGTAACATCCAAGGGCCTTTATTATAGATAAAATAAAAGAGGGAGTGACGCCATCCGCCATTATAGGAAGTAGGTGACTAAACTTTTTATATTTAGCTGTAAGAATTGCTAGGTTTATCCCGGCTATCATAGTAAGACAAATAACTAAAATAGTAACTATAGTTATCGCTCTAGTACCCTTCTTTGTAATATAAACGGCGGGTATTATTATAAACAAGAGAAAAAACCAAGGAGGAGTATCTGAAAGCAGATTTAGATGCAAGGCATTTGATTCTACAGAGCAACTCTCTATTAAGCTTACAATTAAAGTTATGATAAATAAAATTAAAAAGATGTCTCCCATGGTTTTACCTAAGGCTTTATGGTATATTTTGTCCATATCATAGCAATTACATTTTTTACAAACAAAAATCAAATAAATAAAATAAAATAATAAAATAATAGAAGCAATAGTGACGGAAATCCAGGAATCTCTACCTCCATTTATAATGAATACATTGGGGTAAGTTTTCATTGCTACAATGCAGGTTCCCCAAATTATGAACATTAAATGTTTTGTATTTAGCTTATCCATTTTTTTTTCTTGTCTCCTCCTTGTTTTGATTCTAAATTGCATTGTAATAAAATTTGCAATATAGTTGTATTATTTCCCAATTTGAGAATATTAAACTTAAATATTACAAATAATAAGTTGGGTGATTAAAATGGAAAAAATAAATATAGATTATATCAAGGAAAAATTAAAAAATAGCTACGATGTCAAATATAGAGAGATAGAGACTGATATAGGAATAATATTCGGCGTATTTATTGATGATTTATGTGATTCTAACTTTATTAGTGAATATATATTTAACCCTCTAATACAACATAAAATTACAACTGTAGATTTAGAGTATATAAAAAAAGAAGTATTACCAGCTAATAGCATTGGAGATATTAATAGTAATGAGGAGGCTATAGATCACATTTTATCTGGGGACTTAGTGCTTATATTTTCTTTTGCAAATAAATCAATTTATTGTGAGGCCAAGGGATATGTGAGGCGGAGTGTGGGAGAGCCTTCTACAGAAAATGTAGTTAAAGGACCAAGGGAAGGATTCACGGAGGCTTTTGTAGATAATGTATCAATGATTAGGCGGAAAATAAAAAATTCGGATTTGAAATTTGAACCGATAATTTTAGGGAGTAAATCTAATACGGTAGCCGTAATATGCTACATAGAAGGTGTGGCGCCGAAGAAACTTGTTGATTATATAAGGAAAAAGGTGACCAATATAAAATTAGAGTTTATCTTAGACACAAATTACATTGAGGAAGAATTAAAAAATAAGAACACAGCTTTTGACACAATAGGCACTACCGAAAAACCAGATGTGGCAGCGTCAAAGCTTTTAGAAGGGAAAGTGGCAATAATCGTAGATGGAACCCCCTTTGTAATTACTGCACCGTATTTTTTTGTGGATAATTTTCAAACGCCAGATGATTATTATTCTAATAGGTATTTTACTAATATATCAAGACTTATAAGGGTGTTTAGTTTTTTCTCAGCAACTTTATTGTCCGGGGTATATTTGGCGATTACTACTTTTCACTTTTCGCTTATTCCAGAGGAATTTGCTGTAAAACTCTCAGTCGCTAGAGCAGGAGTACCTTTGCCTACTGTTATAGAACTACTACTAATGACTTTTTTCTTTGAATTACTTAGAGAGGCAGGAATAAGATTGCCACAACTCATAGGCCAGGCGATGAGCATTGTCGGAGCTTTAATTTTAGGCGATGCTGCAGTGGGAGCAGGTTTAGCATCACAAAGCACTATAGTGATTGTGGCAATTTCTTCTATTTCTTCTTTTTTAGTGCCTAAGCTTTATGGTGCTCTATCCATATGGAATATAATTATAATTGTGTTTTCCTCAGTGCTTGGATTACCAGGATTTTACATTGGATTTTTTATTTTTATCTCACATATGGCGGGACTAGAGAGTTGTGGATATCCATATTTATTCCCTTTAGGTACACTAGAAAGCTTTAAATTTAAGGATATATTATATAGAAAAGATCTTAGCAAGATATCAAATAGTATTTTTGATAGGGATGATTATAATGAATAAGTATAAAAAAACATTAGTAATAATATGTATAATAATGAATTGTTTTACTATGACATCATGTTTTAGTTATAAGGATATTAATAAGGTTTTATTTATTTCTGCATTAGTAATAGATGCAGATAATACCGGTAATCCTATATTATATGCTGAAGCGTTTAAGGGAGTAAGAGGAACATCACCTCAAGGAGCGGATCAAAGAATCTTATTTAAAGCAACAGGAAAAACAATGTTTGAAGCTGTCAGAAATATGAATGCTACTTCTAGTTATAAATTAAACTATACACAGAATAGTGCCATAATATTTACTCAAAAGGCTGCAGAATTCGGTGTTGATAATTTCATAGATTTTATGGATCGTGATCAAGAATTTCTTATAAGACCGTATATTACAGTATATCAAGGAGATCCACAGGAACTTATGAAGCTAAATATGCCTGAAGATAAATACATTGGATCATTTGTAGTGCAACTTATAGAAAATATTG
The DNA here is from genome assembly GCF_030585565.1 of Clostridium sp. CM028. NCBI lineage: Bacteria > Bacillati > Bacillota > Clostridia > Eubacteriales > Clostridiaceae > Clostridium > Clostridium sp. CM028. The sequence goes on from NZ_CP077766.1 coordinate 3,063,764, forward strand.
GAGCATCTTCAAGGGCTGTAAAACTAAGTTTAAATGAGTTTTACAGTCAAAGAAAAATTGGAGATAAAGTAAATGTAGTAACCATAATAGATATCCCAAAAGATAGTTTAGAGGGAACTTTAGAAGTAAATGGCGGAGCTGTAATTAAAGACGATAAAATGGTTGGCGTGTTACAAAGAGATGAAGGGTTAGGCTTTAACTTTTTAATGAACACTATTTCAGGTGGTACTTTAGAAGTAACTAATCCCTGTGATACTAATAAATTTGTAACATTAGAAATATTAAAAAGTAAAACTAAGACAGAAATCAGTTATGATGATAATATTGTTCATTTAAAAAAGAAAATTAAAGTTAAGGTGGATTTAGCAGAAGCTCAAAAAGAAATTACACTCACAAAAGAAAATATCAGTAAAATTGAGGAGCAGTCAGAAGAAAATATTTTGAAAGCCTGCAATAATCTGTTTGCAAAATATAAGGCATTAAATATGGATATTTTTGATATAACGGAGCAATTTCATGCGAAGTATCCAAAGATAAAAAATGATGATATTATTAAAAAAACTGAGCTAAAAGTTGAAGTTGAAGTGAAAATAATGAACACAGGGATTGTTAAAAACTTCTAATAAAAAGGCGGTGGTATTCCATCGTCTTTTGTTGTAAGGTATAATACTTTGGAAACATTGAACTACTATAAGCATAATATATCACTATAGCGCGGTTGGAGTGAAATATATGGATAGCAAAAAAATTAGCATATTGTTAAAGAGGGATGAGGGTACAAAATTAGATTTCAAGCAAAGAATTGATATATTAATAGAAAGTGGTAAAAGAGAATTAGCTAAAGATATATGTGCTATAGCCAACTCCCGTGGAGGAAGGGGATACCTTGTTATTGGAGTAGAGGATAAAACGAAAAAAATCATAGGTATTAAGGTATGTGACTTTAAAGAAGAACAGTTACAACAAATTATAAGTTCAAGATGTGAACCGCCTATTCCAGTATCCCTAGATTTTGTAATATACCAAAGCAAAAATTTGGCAATTATAACTATATATGATGGTGGTCAGAAGCCCTATCAACTAAGGGAGAATGGTGCATTTTACATTAGGAGAGGTTCCACAACAGATACTATGAGAAAAGAAGAATTAATTTCTTGTTTACAAGAAAATTTAAGTCTCAATATCGAAACTATACCTATTGTAAATAGTGGTATTAGTAGTTTAGATTTTAATATAATTAATAAATACTTTTTAAATAAGGGCATTTTAGTAAATGATAACAGTAGATTAGGATTTATGGACAATGCAGGAATAACTTTTATTGAAAGAGATTATAATAAGAGAGTAGTAACACTAGGGGGATTATTGGTATTTTCTTCAATTAACAGTATCTATTTACCGCATAATATGATAAAGATAGTAAATAAGGTAAACGATAACTTTGATGAGGTTATAATTGTGCAAGGAAATTTATTAGATATGCTAGATAGGACAGAAGAATTTTTTAAAAATATATTTCCAGTAAATTATCCTATTGCTGCAGTGTATGAGGCTGTAAAAAACGCAATACTTTATAGAGATTATACTATATTTTATAAGGAAATTGAAATAGTGGTAAGCTATAACAGTGTAAGCGTATTTAGTCCAGGCAACCTATTATTTTCAACTGAAATTAATACCCATAATTATTTAAAAAGGAATATGTGGATATATGATAAGTTAATAGCATTAGATGATAGAAAAAGATTTATAAAATCAGGAAGAGGATTTGCACGAATGAAAAAAGATTTTTTTAAATATGGTAAGGTAATATTTGTAGATTCAAAAGATGATAATACTTTTAAGGTGATTTTCCCAGGGATTAAGAACTTTATTTAAAACTATAATATTGTGAATATATTACGAATAACATATAATATGTATAAAAATATTGTGTACGAGTAGACCTATTTAATAATTATCTGGTTATATTAGATAAAATAGGAGGCGTTTAACATGATTCATGTATTTTGTGGTAAAAAGGGTTCAGGTAAAACTAAAGCTCTGATTAAATTAGCCAACCAGTCCGTTGATAAAGTTAAAGGAAACATAGTATATATTGATGATGATACTAAAGCTACGTTGCAATTAAGTACAAAAATGAGACTTGTAGCAATAAATGAGTTCAATTTAAAAAGTCATGATGATTTTTATGGGTTTTTGTGCGGTATGCTTTCTAGAGATTATGATATTGATACCATCTTTGTTGATGGTGTATTTAATATTATTGATGATAAACTTGAGCATACGGCACAATTGTTTTCTAAAATGGATATTTTAGCTAATAAGTATAACTTGGAATTTTATGTGAATGTAGGTTGCGAATGCTTAAATCCACCACAATTTTTAAAGAATTATATCACATAAAGAGATAGAATATTATTTATGTGAATGTAAGGCAGGGTTTTCAGCCCTGCTTTTATTGTATATGGAGAAAATAGTTGAAAATAAACGTAAATAGTATATATAGGGTTTTAATCAATTATAACAAGCAAATATATCATTTGATATATTATAAATACACATATATAATTAATAACATGAATAATTATATCTAAAAGGCTATGAAAGAAAAAAGTAACTGTAGGAATTATTAAGAGAGCTAGTGGTAGGTGTGAACTAGTTAAGGAATATAGTGAAATACATTCTGGAGCTTTAAGCTGAAATAAGCTTTTAAAAAGTAAGCTGAGACGGGTTAACCTTACGTTATAAGGAATGAGCGGATTGTTAAATCAATTTGGGTGGTACCACGGAATTTTTTCGTCCCTTTCTTAGGAGGCGTTTTTTTTATTTCAAAAAATAACACAGTATTAAATCATCACCTGCGGTGCTCACAGCTTCGCAGAAGATAAGTATATCGACTTCAAAAGGAGACTTAGGTTTCAACTGAACTTTTCTCTTTGTTATACTATGGGATGCCATAGTATAGAAGAGGAAGACTTTCATTTTGAAATGTCGTTAAAATAAGGAGGAATAAATTATGGAAAATGTATATGATACGCTTTTAGAGAGAGGGTATATAAAACAACTTACTCACGAGGATGAAATGAAGAAAATATTAGGACAGGAAAAGGTAACATTTTATATAGGATATGACCCAACAGCGGATAGCCTACATATTGGACATTTCATAACTATGATGTTTATGGCACATATGCAAAGAGCAGGGCATAGACCCATAGCCTTAGTTGGTGGTGGAACTACAATGATTGGTGATCCATCTGGTAAAACAGATATGAGGAAAATGCTTTCAAAAGAAGAAATTGATCATAATATATCTTGTATAAAATCACAGCTTTCAAAACTTATAGATTTTAGTGATGGTAAAGCAATCCTTGAAAACAATGCAAACTGGCTTTTAAATTTAAATTACGTAGATTTTATAAGAGATATAGGAGTACATTTTTCAGTAAATAAGATGTTAGCTGCTGAGTGTTTTAAACAGAGGTTAGAAAAAGGTTTATCTTTTTTTGAATTTAACTATATGCTTATGCAAGGATATGATTTTTTAATGTTAAATAAAAAATATGGATGTACTATGGAGTTAGGTGGAGATGATCAATGGTCTAACATAATTGCTGGTATAGAACTAATAAGAAAAAAAGAAAGTAAAGCTTCTTATGGAATGACTTGCACACTACTTACAAATAGCGAAGGGATTAAAATGGGTAAAACTGTAAATGGAGCTCTGTGGCTTGATGCAGATAAAACATCTCCTTATGATTTTTACCAATATTTTAGAAACATTGGAGACTTAGATGTAGAAAAATGCTTATCATTACTTACTTTTGTACCAATGGATGAAGTCAGGCGTCTAAGTGCTTTAAAAGATGAAAAAATAAATGAAGCTAAAAAAGTTTTAGCTTTTGAGGTTACAAAACTTATTCATGGAGAAGAAGAAGCTATCAAAGCTCAGGCAGCGGCAGAAGCATTATTTGGTGGTGGAACTAATATGAGTAACGTGCCTAAAGTATCTATACCGTGCGACATGAAGAATGCGGGATTAATGGATATATTGGTGTACACTAAAGTGGTGCCATCAAAAGCAGAAGCTAGAAGATTAATTGAGCAGGGCGGATTAACTATTAACGATAAAAGGATTGAAGATAAGAATGCAACACTTTTAGAAGAAAATTTTAAAGATGGTTGTGTACTTATTAAAAAAGGAAAGAAAAAATACTATTCTTTAACTATAGAATAGCAATTATTTAAAAAGGGCGAAGTTGAAATTAATATTTTAACTTTGCTTTTTTCTTTTAGTGGTAAAAAGCTTTTAGTAAAATATCTTTTGAAGCTGGAGAAGGGTTAAAGGCAAGTTGGGGAGAATTTTTTAGTGATAGAAGTTTTAATACAATCAATATAAAGGTATAATAGCATAGAGACATTAAAAAAATGACTAAGGTTAAACTTTGAGCACTAATGAGTGTAGCAATAGATAAGGTTATTGCTTATGTAACGGATATAGATAATTAATGGAAAAAAACTAAACGATTAATAAGGAGGTATATTATGGCGTTGTGGGCAATATCTGATCTTCATTTATCTATAAATTCAGATAAACCCATGGATATATTTGGAGATAAATGGAGTAATCATAATGAAAAAATTAAAGAAAATTGGCTTAGCAAAGTTTCAGCGGATGATACTGTACTAATTGCAGGGGATATTTCATGGTCCATGAATATTTCTGAGGGTGTGGAAGATTTAGAATGGATTCATGAGCTTCCAGGTAAAAAAATACTTATAAAAGGAAATCATGACTATTGGTGGAGTGGTATCACGAAGCTTAATGCTCTCTACGCGGATATGGATTTTATCCAAAACAACTTTTTTAACTACAAAGATTTTGCTATATGCGGAACACGGGGATGGAATTGCCCAGGAAATACAAGATTTACAACTCATGATGAAAAAATATATAATAGAGAGTTAATAAGGCTTCGAATTTCACTCGATGAGGCAGTGAAAAAGGGTTATAATAAATTTATTGTAATGCTTCATTATCCACCTACTAATGATAAGTTTGAGGAGACTGAACTTATAAGAATAGTAAAAGAATATAATGTATGCAAGGTAATATATGGTCATTTACATGGACCATCTTTAAATAGGCTATATGAAGGAAATATAGAAGGCGTAGAATATATAGTTACTTCTTGTGATTATCTAAACTTCGATCCTTTAAAAATATTAGAATAGTATCAAAAGTTAATACAATGTGGATATGAAATTTTATGTAAAGGACTGAGTATATGGCAATAAGAGAGTGGAAAAGATTTTTAATTCCTTATGAACAGGGTGTAGAAGAGTTAAAAGTAAAATTTAAAAGTATAAGAAGAGAATATAGACGAAAAAATGAGTATTCACCTATAGAGTTTGTTACCGGGAGGGTTAAAGAAATATCTAGTATTCTTGAGAAAGCTAATAAATTCGGTATCCCTCTGGATAGAATTGAATATGAAATGGAAGATATTGCAGGTATAAGGATAATGTGTCAGTTTGTAGATGATATTGATAAAGTGGTGAATCTAATCCGTGAAAGACGTGATATGCAGATGGTTTATGAAAAAGACTATGTTGCAAATGTAAAAGGTAGTGGATATAGAAGCTATCATATGATTATAAAGTATCCTGTAAACTTAGCTGATGGTCAAACCGAAATACTAGCAGAATTTCAAATTAGAACCTTGGCAATGAATTTTTGGGCTACAGTAGAGCATTCTCTAAATTATAAATATAAGCATGATATACCAGAGAATATAAGGGCAAAACTTAAAAATGCTGCAGATGCTGCTTTTCAATTAGATGAACAGATGCTAGAAATTAAAGATGAAATTAAAGATGCACAAAAATTGTTTGAGGTAAAATCTAATTTGGTGTCGGATATAATGAATAATATACTTGTGCTTTCGTCGCTTGGAAAGTCAACGGATGCAGCTAGGTATAGAGAACAATTAAATAAGCTAATAGAAGAAGGAGAAGTTTATGAAATTAGTAGCTTACTTCGCGCAACTCAAAAAACATTAGATATGTATAGAGTTTAAATTGAAAAGGAGAGTAGAAATTAAAAATTTCTACTCTCCTTTTATAATAATTCGAATTTAAACTGTAAAAACTATATGTAGTTCTTACTAAGAAGCTACTATATTAACTAGTCGTCCTTTAATTATAATAACCTTACGAACAGTTTTACCTTCTAGGGTAGCGATTACTGTTTCATCTTTAAGAGAAATTTCCTTTATACTTTCTTCATCTAAATCTTGAGATACAGTTATTCTGGATTTAATTTTACCATTGATTTGAATAGCTAGCTCTACTTCATCTTTTATAAGAGCAAACTCATCAAATTTAGGCCAAATTTGATTAAATACAGAGTAACCCATACCTAAGCTTTCCCACTTCTCTTCTGCAAAGTGAGGAGCAAAGGGAGCTAAAATCTTAAGGTAATCCACAAGCACTTCTTTTAAAAATTTACTATTTATATTGTCTACATTAAAATATTTTAATATAGCATTTGTAAGCTCCATAAGTCTTGCAATAGCGGTATTAAATTGAAGTTTTTCTGTATCTTCGGTAACACCTTTTATTGCGAAATGTCTCCAGTAGTTTAATTCTTTTTCTTCTATTCCTAGAGAGTCTTTGTTATTAAGGTCTTTTGACATAATGCAGATTCCAGTGTCGATTGCTCTTTCAATTCTATCAACAAATTTCCCAATGGCTTTTATACCATCATCACTCCAAGCTCCACCATCAATATAACCGAAACCAAACATTAGGTACATCCTAAATACATCTGCGCCAAACTCTTTTATGTACATGTCTGGAGAAATAGTATTTCCTTTTGATTTACTCATTTTCACTCCGTCTGGTCCTAAAATTAAACCTTGGTGAGTAAGAGATAAGAATGGTTCATCAAAGTCTAAATATCCCATATCACGAAGAGCCTTGGTTATAAATCTTGAATATAGTAAGTGACCACATGCATGTTCAGGTCCGCCTACATATTTGTCTACAGGAAGCATTTTGTTTACTAACTCTTTATCAAAAGCTTTTTCATTGTTTTTGTTATCTACATACCTAAATTGGTAGAAAGAAGAACAAACGAATGTATCCAAAGTATCAGCTTCTCTATGAGCTGCGCCGCCACAAACTGGGCAAGGGACATTCATAAAATCCTCGCATTTAGCAAGTGGTGATTCTCCGTCTGGTGCAAATTCTACGTTGTACGGCAGTTCTACAGGAAGTTGATCCTCAGGTACAGGAACAGCCCCACATTTTTCGCAGTGAATTATTGGAATAGGAGCGCCCCAATATCTTTGTCTTGAAACTAACCAATCACGAAGTCTAAAGTTTACTTTTTCACAGCCGAGACTTATACTTTCTAATTTTTTTACAATTGCTTTTTTCCCGTCGATGGTAGATAAACCATCAAATTCTTGACTGTTTACCATTTTTCCATGTTCAGTATAAGGGAGATTTTCGCCCTCTCCATTTACACTTTTAAAACCAATAATTACTCTTTCAATAGGCAATTTGTATTTAGTAGCAAATGCGAAGTCTCTATCATCATGAGCAGGAACAGCCATTACTGCACCAGTTCCATAAGTGTTTAGAACATAGTCAGCTACCCAAATTGGAACCTCGCGTCCATTAATAGGATTAATAGCATAAGAACCAGTAAATACACCTGTTTTATCTCTTGTAATAGATTGTCTTTCTATATCAGTTTGTTTTCTAGCATCATATTTATAAGATTCAACAGCATCTTTATATTCACTTTTAGTGAGGACATCTACAAGTTCATTTTCAGGGGCTATGACTACATATGAAACACCGAATAAAGTATCTACTCTTGTAGTAAATACACTAAAGTCTACATCAGAATCAACTACTTTAAAAGTAACATCAGCACCAGTAGATTTGCCTATCCAATGTTTTTGCATGGATTTGGTTTTTTCAGGCCAATCCAAGGTATCAAGCTTTTCTAGTAGTTCATCAGCATAGTCAGTTATTTTTAAGAACCATTGTGTTAAATTCTTTTTAGTAACCTCAGTGTTACATCTTTCGCAAAAGCCATCTACTACTTGCTCATTTGCAAGTACTGTACTACAGCTAGGACACCAATTTACTGGTGCTTTTTTCCTGTAAGCAAGGCCTTTTTCAAATAGTTTTAAGAATAACCATTGAGTCCATTTATAATAATCAGGGCGACATGTAACAACTTCATGATCCCAATTAAACATTGCTCCCATAGCTTTTAATTGCTTTTCCATATTAATAATGTTTTGCTTCGTAGAATCCTTTGGATGCACTCCTGTTTTTATTGCGTAGTTTTCAGCAGGTAGACCAAAAGCATCAAAGCCCATTGGCTGAAATACATTGTATCCTTGCATTTTCTTCATTCTAGCCCAAGAATCTACAGGGCCATAGTTAAACCAATGCCCCGCATGTAATTGGCTTCCAGATGGATAAGAGAACATTTCAAGTACATATAACTTCTTATCAATTTTATTTTCATCAAATTCATAAAGGTTAGTTTCTTCCCATATTTGTTGCCATTTTTCATCGATAGTTGTAGTATATTTTGCCATTAGTATTCCTCCTTATTATGATCTATAGGTTAAAAACAATTATTAATCTTTTCCACTTAGTTTTAAATTAGAAAATAAAAAAAACCCTCATCTCAACAAAGAGACGAAAGTAATATTCCGCGGTACCACTCTAATTAGGCATTACGCCTCACTTAAGAATATAACGGTTTTAACCGTACTTGTTTTCACAAGTAAGCTTTTACTTAAAAATAAGCTCATAGGCAAGTTCATATTATATCATTACTGCTTCACACCTATGGGACATTATTTATCTTAATGACCCAACAGCAGCTCTCTTTAAAATGCTATAAATACTACTACTCCTAATAAAAGCAATTTATTATAGTATCATTTGTTTAAGATTGTATTATTATTCATTATAATTTAAATAGAATTTTGTGTCAAGGCTATGTGATTTACTTAAATTTCATAACAAGATTTTTATTTGCATAGGATATAAATACAGTAAGCGCATAGTCATATACTATGAAGGCAAACTCCATAACAATTATTGTTAAATATATATTTATATTAGGAAGTTTTGATAATATAAATAATTTATAAATAAATATAAGTATAGCGGAGGCTATATTAAAATACAATAACTTAAGCACAATTTCTAAAATCATACTCCTTAATTTTTCTATAAAATATTTCACAAAGCCATAGGAACCAAAAATTAGTATATATGCAATGCTTATAAGCTTTGAAGGTATAATAAATAAACTAAGCAAGGAGACAGCACTATATACTACAATGGTATTCTTTATTCCGGTAGTTAAAATTGAAAGTGGAATAATACAGGAAGCAATGCCTAACATAAAAAATTTATTTGTAGGGAAAATAGAAGAAAGATATAGTAATATTAAACTAAGTGCTGCGAATATTCCACCCTTAGCAATATTATTAGATTTCATAAAAATCATCTCCTAAATTAATAGAATTAGCAACAGGATATAAGATCTCCGCCTAAACATTCACAAATACTATCTGCACACCACAAGTTAAGACATAGATTACCCATGCCAAAATCATTGTTACGCTTGCCATAATAGTTATCTCTATAATTTGAAGTACGCGAATTTAGTTCATTAAAACTTCGTCTATATTCAATATTATTAGGATCTTGCGTGCAAGCGCGGCTTATAAAATTATAAGCACTATCATGCCAACCTTTTTTGAGGTGAAGCACTCCCGTTAAATAATTCCACTCGGCAGTTTTAGTATTCATGGAATTTAATTTCTGCTCAGCGGAAGCGATATTTCCGCTATTTAAATCCATTCTTATAGATTGATATATATTGTTATTAGTATAGTCATTATTTGAATTAGAACCATAATTATTAGACGAATTGTAACTGTTAGAAGAACCATTGCTACTTGAAGAACTAGTATTTTTCATAAGTGAATCATAGGCTTCATTTAGTTCCTGCATTTTTTCTTCTGCTAAATCTTTTAAAGGATTATCACCATACTGATCAGGGTGATATTTTTTTGCTAGCTCTCTATAGGCTTTTTTAATATCTTCTTTAGATGAGCCTTGTCTTACACCAAGTACTTCATAGGGATTTATCATCTTTATATTCCACTCCTTTTAAATTATTAATGTTACATTCTTTATTAAATCATCACCTGCGGTGATGTAATATTAACGACTTCAGAAGGAGATTTATACCCCCACTGAAGTTTTCTACTTGTTAGGGTATGTTACTCCCACTTATAGAAGTGGGAGACTTTCCTTCTGAAATGTCGTTAAAAACCTTATCCATTTTTTCCATGAGTCCGAGTTCTAGTATATTACATAATATGGCTTCATTTTTTATTAAAGGTAATCTATTTAGATAGTTTAAACATTGCTGCGCGCAGGTAGATAATAAAAAATCAATTCGGGGTGCTATCGATATACTAAAACTTTTAAAATCTAATTTATCAGTATTAAACAATGAATTTATAGCATTAAAAGAATCACTTTTTATATCCTTTTCTAAATCATCATAAGCATCTATAATATATATCCATTTACCTAAATTATACCCAAGCCAATATAAATCATCCTTAAAGGAAGCAGTCTTATAATAAAATGATATTATAAAGCCTGTAAGGTCAGCAAAAACATGAGAAAGCTCATCTATAGATAGCTGCTCATCAATGCATAGATCCTTATGGTCCGCTTCGAGGGTATTTAGTAATAAAAGCTTTTCTTTTGTATAATTCATTACATCATTATATGCTATATCTGATTTTGATAAATAGTTTTTTAAAAACATTGAAAAAACTTTACTTTTCATTGTTTTATTATCGTAAACATCATCCATTATCTTATAATAGGCTAAAGTAATGTTACAAAAGGCGGCATAATCTATTGCCTGGTTATTATTAATCATAATCCTTTTTTTTAGTGGATGCATAATACATTTGAATTTAATAAAATTGTATTTATTCTCTGAAAGTGCATCCAAAAGTACTGCCAAGAAAGTCATATCATAATTTAAAGTAAGCCTTGGTAGGTTTCCAAAATTATTTTTAATAGAGTTACATAGGCCACAATAATAAGCTTTGAATTTCTCGTAGTCTTTTATCTTCATTTCCATTTTACATGGAGTTACATATCCAAACATTATAGTTCCTTTGATGATTTTTTTGATTTTAATATTTCATAAATGCTTTTAGCCGTTGTATCCTCTAATCGGTAACCGAGCAAAGTCACAACTTCCTCAATTTCGAATTCATCCTCGCTTTCAATTTCTATGTAAGGAAAAGGACAGAATGTCTTCTCATTTATATCTATTTCAATAAGAGTATTTTTGTATTTATAGCTTTCTCTATATTTTTTAATAGATTGTATAAGCTCTAGACCTAAGGATTCGAATATACCCTTGGCAGCAGCTGCATCTTTAATTTCTGATTCGTGTTCATCCATAATTTTATACTTTTCTTGGCTTATGAGTTTTTTCGTGGTTATGTAATGAACTGTGGAATTTGTTAGTTCATCATGCACTGTTCGTATTCTTGCATAGCCTTTGCCGTTTAGTAACCTTTTATCCGAGAAATCATAAATATTATTTATTTGATTTTCTTGTTTTACTTTTATAGCATTTATGTTTAATAGTTTTTTGCGGATTTCTTGTACATCAATATCTATAATTCTAAGTTCTATTTCTCTCAAAGTAGTTCCTCCTTGTCACTCTTAGGAACATAACAGTTATTAATTGTTATGCTTCTATTTTTATACATCTAATCATTAATTCTTTATTATACCATTAATTGTGATTATATCATAACTTAAGTAAAGTAACATTAATATTGCTTTAAAATTACAAATTCCAATACAGGAAAATAGGTAGTCACAATAATAGTCTGTTAAGAACTAAGGATAATAGCAATATATGACTTTGTTATAAGTGACGATACATAGTATAATAATTGGGCACGTTTAAATAAATGGACTAGCATTATTGACTTGTTATTTGTTTAAATGCGCCTTAGATAAATATTAAGGTGGTGTTTTTTTGGAGTATATAAAAGAAGTTAATATAAATGAGGCTATTATTCATGTTTTAGATAACAATGCAGATGAACCTATCTTGAATGAATATGCATTAGACTTAGATGAAGAAAAATATAACTATTTACTGAAACATATCCAGAAGTGCTTAAAGGATGAAGAATTAAAGTATGGAGTCTTTAATTCCGATCGAAATATAGTAAAAGATTTATCACAAGAATACTTGAATGGTGAGAATAATTTACTGGCGGTATCTAAGGACCTAGCAAGGCAGATGTTTATTTTAATGAGATCTATTGGGAACGTTCCTTCCTGTGATTTGGTAATAGTATCTTTTACCACAGAGTTTGGACCAATGCTTGGGATATTTAAAATGGATTATATTAAAAACTATGTGCACACTATCGAATTTGTGGATAATAAATTAGGCATTGATATAGTATCGCAGGTTACAGGATTACCTGGTAGTTCTCAAAGAATACAGAAATGTACGTTTTTAAAACCAATTAGAGATGAAAATAATTTTGATTTAATGGTTATCGATAAAAAAAGCAAGAATAAAGAAGATGAGGAATATGGCTCAAACTACTTTATAAGTGATTTCTTAGGTTGCACAATTATTGATAATGAAAGAGATGTTACTAAAAACTTCGTGAAGGCAGCTGAAAAATTCACGCAAAACAACTTTGCAGAAAATGCAGATGAAGCAGAAGTTGTTAGAAGTACTATAAAAAGAAAGCTTAGAGAAGAAGATAATATTGATCTTAAAGAATTGTCTGAGGAAATGTTTTCTGAAAATAATGATACTAAAGAAAAATTTGTTGAATTTATAACAGAACAAGGAGTTTCAGAAAATATTAGTCTTGATAAAGAGTGGATAGACAAAAAGCTAAAAAGAGTAAGACTAAAAATTGATAAAGATATAGATTTATACGTAAATGAAGAAACATATCATGATAATAGTCGCTTTGAAATACAAAGAAATGGTGATGGCACAATTAATATGGTTATTAAACATGTAAGCAATTATGTTGAAAAATAGATAAGAAAAAAGTATATATTACGCGTATTGCAATACGATTAATGCATTATACGTAATATATACTTTTTTCTGCGCATGAAAGCATTATAGTTTCCTATATAATAAAAAATAAAACAAAAATACCCACAGTAGAATATACTGTGGGTATTTTTGTTTTAACAATTTAGATTTAAATGAATTTAATCTAATTTATTTTAAAGAATTAGAAGAACCTAAAACGTTAGTGATTTTGCTTTCAACTAATTTAGTTATGTTAGTTCTTGCTTCGCCTAAATATTTTCTAGGATCTATTTCGCCAAGATTTTTTGTAAGTACTTTTCTTATTGAACCAGTCATAGCAAGTCTTAAATCAGTATCCATATTTATTTTACAAACAGCCATAGACGCTGCTTTTCTAAGCATATCTAGTGGAATTCCTTTTGCGCCTTTCATTTCGCCACCAAATTCATTGATCATAGTAACGTAATCTTGATCAACTGCAGATGCTCCGTGAAGAACTATTGGAAAATTGTGCTTTCCAGCTTCTTCTAATTTTTCTGTGATTTTTGCTAATCTTTCAAAATCAAGTTTAGCTTCGCCTTTGAATTTATATGCACCGTGGCTTGTTCCTATAGCTACAGCTAAAGAATCAATACCAGTTCTTGTTACATAATCTACAGCTTGTTCTGGATCAGTATAAGTTGCGTCTGCTGCGGAAACATTAACATCATCTTCAATTCCAGCAAGCTTTCCAAGTTCTGCTTCAACTACAACACCTTTAGAATGAGCATATTCAACTACTTCTTTAGTTGTTCTTACATTTTCTTCATAATCAAGATGAGAACCATCATACATTACTGAAGTAAATCCAGAAGCTATTGCAAGTTTACATTGTGCTAAATCTGAACCGTGATCTAAATGAAGAGCAATGTCAAGACCAGTGTCTTCTACAGCTGCCTCTACCATTTTTCTAAGGTAAGTAGGTCTAGCATATTTCATAGCGCCGCCTGATACTTGAAGTATAACAGCTGACTTGTGAGTAGCACAAGCATCGACAACTCCTTGAATTATTTCCATATTATTGATGTTGAAAGCTCCAATAGCGTAATTGCCTTCTAAAGCTTTTTTAAACATATTAGTAGTAGTAACTAAAGCCATGTTAATTCCACCTTTCAAATTTTGTAATAGGGACATATATTGTCCCTGCGGGACTTTTATGATATGTTATAATTATAAGCTATAATTGGACTATTTTCTACCCCTTTACTATAAATTGTACCCATAAATTTAAAAAATCAAAAAATATTGCTTATAGATACTTTTTCATGAGACATTATATGATCTATAAGATATTTCATACTATGTACAGTGGCTAAACATTCAGACTTATCTTTCATTTTTATATATTGAGTTAATTTTAAAAGCTCGTTGTCCATATGATCTGTATCTTCATGATGTATATATATAGTTAAAAATTTAGAAGCTTTTTTCCAATCAGCTACATAATCTAGTGATAAATTGTATGCATCTTCGTAGTTCTCTTTAAGTATATAGCTTTCTAAGGAAGAATTCAAATTTTGTAAATGGGCGCAATTATAATTTATAAGATTAATAGATACAAATATGCCTATAATCATTGTAAAAAATAAGCCGAAGGCTACAATAACATTTTTCATATTTTCTTATCTTTCCCTTCTTTAAGTTGATAATAGAACTTATTTTTAGAGTCAATCATTCCTATGAAAACATCTTTAGCACATAAAATATTATTTTTTCTTAATATATTGTTTAACCAAGTTATGTCTTTTTTTAAAAGATTTAAATTTTTATAATTTATATTGCCATCCATAATTAAAGGTATAGGCAAAGACTCTTGAGCTATGGATATATTTAAATCATCCTTAGTTGCATTAGAAATACTAGTTTTAGGCAATATGGATAGCTCACCGCTAGTCTCCAAAATAGCATATTGGATATCGGATAAATTAAAATACCCTTTTAATCTAAGTTCTTCGAATAAATCATTAATATTAAATCTTTGACATCTGAGCTCTGCAATATCAATTTTGCCGTTTTTTATTAATATGCTCGGAGTACCTGTTAAAATTTTTCTAGCCTTTTCGCTTTTGAGTTCAATATAGGAAGTGGCTATTTGGAGAAATAACAAAGTGAATATTGGTATAACTGCATGTATAATTGGTATTCTTATATCTTCCATGGGGAAGGTTGCAAGATTAGAAATCATCAATGCAATCACAAGTTCGAAAGGTTCAAGCTCACCTATTTGTTTTTTACCCATCATCCTCATAATAAATATTACTGTAAAGTATAAGACAAAAGTTCTGATTACTAAAATAAGCATTGTAACACCTCTTTAACATATGATGTATATGTTTCCTTTAAACTCAAAAATTATAAGGGGGAAAGGATACATTTTTTAAAAACTAAAGTATAATAGTAATAACTACTAAAAATAGGGGATGATTGTATGCGTAGTTTCAATATAGGACTTAAGGATGGTAGAAACATTATAGTTCCAGAGGGAACTATATTAAATGATATTATTAAAAAAAATAATTTAGTAAGCGATTTTCCAGTAGTTTTAGGTAAAATCAACAATAAATTTTATGAGCTAGGAAGTACTATCGCGCATGGGGGTGATTTTGAACTCGTAGATATTACAAGTAGAATCGGAACGATGGCGTACGTTAGGACCCTTCAATTTGTACTAATAAAAGCAATTTCTGAATTATTCCCTGAAGCTAAAATTTCTATCGAACATTCTTTAAGTAAGGGATTATTTGGTGAGATTCATAAGACTCTTGCACTAGATATTGATGACATATATGATATAAAAAGCAGAATGAGCGAAATAATAAAAGCAGATATTCCTATAAGAAAGATAGCATTTTCAAAAGAGAGGGCAGTGGAAATTTTTACGCAGTATGATATGCAAGATAAAGTTAAGCTTTTAAAATATGTAACAGGAAAAGAGATAAAGCTTTATGAACTAGATGGGAGATATGATTATTTCTATGGCCCTATGGCTTATTCAACAGGAATATTAAAAATATTTGATTTAATGTACTATGAGCCGGGGTTTATATTAAGATATCCAACAAATGATGAACCAGATAGAATCCCTAAATTTTATAAACACGAAAAACTAGCTAAAGTATTTTATGAAGCAGCGCAATGGGGAGAAATACTAAGTGTTGGAAGTGTTGGTGCACTAAACAATGAAGTGGTAAATGGCGATATTGTTAATTTAATTAGAGTAGCAGAAGCACTTCATGAAAAGAAAATTGCATATATTGCGGATATGATTTATAAGCGGGAAAAGGTGAAATTGGTTCTTATTGCTGGACCGTCCTCATCAGGGAAAACTACTTTTTCAAAAAGATTAGGGATTCAATTGAGGGTAAATGGCTTAATACCAATATTTATTTCATTAGATGATTATTTTATTAATAGGGAAATCACTCCAAGAGATGAAAGTGGAGAATATGATTTTGAATCTATATATGCTTTAGATTTAGAACTTATAAATAAGGATTTAAAATTATTACTGGAAGGCAAAGAGACTGAAGTACCAAGTTTTAATTTTAAAACAGGGAAAAGGGAATGGCATGGTAATAAGATTAAAATGCCCGAAAATGGAGTTATGATTGTAGAAGGAATACATGGATTAAATGAGATTTTAACTTCATCTATATCTAAGGATAGTAAATTTAAAATATATATAAGTCCTTTAACACAGCTTAATTTAGATGATCACAACAGGATTTCTACAACAGACGTAAGAATGACAAGGAGAATAGTTAGAGATTATTTATCAAGAGGATACGGCGTTGAAGATACACTGAAAATGTGGCCTTCTATAAAACGTGGAGAGGAAAAAAATATTTTTGTATTTCAAGAGCAGGCAGATGCAATGTTTAATTCTAGCGTAGTATATGAGCTTTGTGTGCTTAAGAAATTTGCATTAGCCGAACTTAATAAAGTTGGGGAAGAAAGTCCAGTATATTATGAGGCAAGTAGATTAAGAAGCTTTCTTAATTTTTTTAAAGATGTAGATAAAGATTTAGTACCAGATAATTCAATAATAAGAGAATTTACTGGCGGAAGTTGCTTTTATAAATACTAAAGCACCTGGAAATAAAATAATCACGTTATACTGTGCAGATGCTTACAAGGAGGGAAACAAATGAAAAACTATAGTGTTTTTGACATATTGGGTCCAATTATGGTAGGGCCATCAAGTTCACATACAGCGGGGGCTGCAAGGCTTGGTAAAATTGCCGCTATAATTTCAGGGAAAAATATAATATCAGTAAAATTTGTTTTACATGGTTCTTTTGCTAAAACGTATAAAGGCCACGGAACGGATAGAGCATTAGTAGCAGGGATTTTAGGGATGGATCCTTGGGATGATAGACTTAAAGACTCATTAGCTATAGCTAAAAATCAAGGGCTCCAAATAGAGTTTGCTGAGGACGATTTGGGAGATGTTCATCCTAATACAGTAAAGTTTATTATAACAAAAAAAAATGAGAAAATAGTTGAAGTTGTTGGGTCGTCTGTTGGAGGAGGAAATATTTCGATATTTGAAGTTGATGGTCAACCAGTTAAATTTACAGGTAACTATCCAACAATTATAATTAGCCATAAAGATATTCCAGGGATGATTTCAAAAGTAAGTACCTTGTTATATGATGGAAATGTTAACATAGCATTTATGAATGTGTATAGAAATAGTAGAGGGCTAAAAGCAGCCATGGTGTTTGAGACAGATACCATAGTAACTGAAAACGTATTAAGTAAGATTAAGTCTATGGAGGATATTTACAGTATAAGAGAAATATCACCAGTGCAACGGTCGTAATACAGCGAGGAGGAAATAATATGTTTGTAAACAAAGGGATAGAACTTTTAAGTGTATGTGAAGAGAAAAATATACCAATTTCGGAATATACAATAAGGTGTGAACAAGAAGAAAGTGGATTTACGCGTAGTGAAATTGTTGAAAAGATGAGGAAAAATCTAAATATAATGAGAGAAGCTGCGGAATATGGGCTTACAAATGAAACTAGATCTATAAGTGGATTAATAGGTGGGGATGCAATTAGACTGAATAGGTATGCGCAGGGGGGAAATACACTGACAGGTGAATTTATGATAAAAGCAATGGCGAGAGCTCTTTCTTGCTCAGAAGTGAATGCAGCCATGGGAAAAATAGTCGCTGCGCCGACAGCGGGGTCTTGTGGAATACTTCCTGCAGTAATTATTACAGCAGGAGAGAAGTTAAATAAAACTGAAGATGAGCTAATTAATGCGTTATTCACAGCTTCTGGAGTAGGAATTATAATAGCTAAAAATGCTACAATGTCAGGAGCTGAAGGTGGATGTCAGGCTGAATGTGGTTCTGCCGCTGCCATGGGCGCAGCAGCTGTAGTGGAAATGATGGGTGGTACTCCCGCTATGGCACTAAATGCAGCTGCTATTGTTATAAAAAACATATTAGGACTAGTATGCGACCCTGTCGCAGGGTTGGTTGAGGTGCCGTGTGCTAAACGAAATATAGCTGGTGCAGTAAGTGCTTTGACTACTGCAGATTTGGCTATGAGTGGGGTTACAAGTCGAATACCTTTTGATGATACAGTAATTGCCATGTATAAGGTGGGAAAACAATTACCTTGTGAATTAAGAGAAACAGCTATGGGCGGGCTTGCAACTACTCCTACAGGACTTGAACTTGCAAAAAAAATATTATTAAAACAAGGTTCGCTTAAATAAATATATTGTTGGAAGTTAAGAGAGGGATATCCTAAACGGGGTGTCCCTCTTTTTTGTATATCACATCACTTAGTAAAGTAACCTTTAAAATCATAATGAATAGAATAATAAAGGAGATAACTAATTAAAGGGAGGGATAGAAATGCAGTGGTACGATACAGATGAAAATGAAGTGTATAACACATACAGAAATATTAGTGAAGATATTTTTGAGGGGATTGATGAAGAATACGTAAATGAAAGTGCAAAATAATGATAGTTTGGTGTTGTGAATGAAAAAAACCTATATTTTTATAATCGGTGTAATTGCATTAATGTTTATAAGCACTTCTTCAAGTTTAATAAATACAATAATATATTCTATAGCTATAGTTCCGTTAGCTATTCTACTAGGAGATCAAACCACTAGCATTTCAGATTATATAGGGCAAAAAAAAGGGGGGCTTTTAGCTGCTACAGTAGGCAATGTTCCAGAGCTGATGATGGGAATATGGTCAATAAAGTATGGAATGATACCTATGGTTCAAGCTTCTTTAATTGGGTCAATTGTAAACAATATGCTTTTGGGTCTTGGAATTGCGGTAGTGTTTGGAGGATTTAAGTTCAGGCAGCAGAATTTCAATAGGATAATAGCACGAACAAATTTCAATATGTTACTATTGGCCTTGTCCTCCATGGTAGTTATAGCAACATTAAATAGATACTCTGTAGTTAAGGACTCGGTACTTATATCCATAAGTGTGAAAGTTGCTTTTTTACTGATAGGTATTTATATCTTAGGACTAATATTCTCATTGTATACTCATAACAATTTGTTTGTTGTAAGCGTGGATAAAGAAGAAAAAAAAGTTGTCGTGAATAAAAAAGTTATTGAAAGTGTAATGATTTTAATTTGTATATCTGTATTACTTTATTTTATAAGTGATAAGCTAATTTATAATATTAGAGAGTTTACTAAAAACTATAATATATCCCAAGAGTTCATAGGAATAATTTTAATTCCACTTTTGGGGAATATAGGAGAAAATGTTTCTACAATAATGTGTGCAATGCAAAATAAGGTAGATATGAGCTTAGAAACAGCTATAGGATCAAGCATCCAAATTTCACTTTTTGTTACCCCTGTGCTTGTAATATTTTCTTGTTTTATGGGGTTAAATATGACACTTCTATTTCCAACCTTTCACATAATAATGTGTAGTATAGCTGTAGGTATGTCTTTTTTAGTCTTTCAAGATGGGAAAACCTATTGGCTAGAAGGAAGTATTTTAATTACTACCTATATCATAATTACTTTAGCATATTATTATATTGTCTAGGTAAATTCAGATAAATAACAAGTCACACCTTTGACTTGTTATTTATTTTAATGCACCTAAGCATAAATAGTTATATATAATAATATAATTAAACTAAAAGGTGATTATTTGGCACATAGAAGAGTAATTCAGAATTATTACGATGATGTAAATAATTTAGCAGATATTTTAACTAAACTAGTTAGTTCTTATAGGCTATTAATAGGTGGAGCAGATGAATTAAATAAAATTGCACTATCTAAAAAAAGTGAGGTTAAGGATGCATTAAAAAGAGCTGATAATTTGGGGGATATTATAGACGAAACAATAAAGGTGCTAGACGATGCGGGTTATAGTTATATGTCTTATTGCAAAATTAAGACCGAGGTTATGAACTGCAAGATTCAAACAGAGTATATAGAAACAGAGATTGACGAGGAGCTAAGGTTAAAAGATTAATTATCTCCTGCGGAGCTATTAAGCATCTCCTGCGGAGCTATTAAGCATCTCCTGCGGAGCTATTAAGCATCTCCTGTTATAAAATTGTGGACTTTCCTTCTGAGATGAGATGTCGTTAAAAAAGTGTGAGAAATATTATATTTCTTACACTTTTTTTATTTGAAATTTACTTACCATAAGATAAGAGAGTATAAATATTATAATAATAGTAAGAGGGAAATTGTGTGGAGAATTTAAAGTCACGAAAGCATAGAGTGCTAAAAGCATTCCAGAAATAGTAATAGGGATACCAGTATAAACATTATTAAATTTAGAGTTATTATATCGTGCTAGTCTATATGCACCAGCTACAGGGAAAACTAAAAAACAAATATAACCCAAATAGCCTAAGGAAATGAAATTATATAAATTATATATAAGCAAAGAAGGTGCAACGCCAAAAGATACTAGATCAGCTAATGAATCCAATTCTTTTCCTAAAGCGCTAGATACTTGTAAAAAGCGTGCTACTTGGCCATCATATCTATCCATAAAACCAGCTAATAATATAAAAATTACAGATAATTTGTAATTAGCTTGAAAAGTCATTAGCAAGGATAATAAACCAAAAATTAAATTTCCAAAAGTAAGAATATTAGGTATAGAGGATTTCTTCACTAAATATCACTCCTAAAATAATAAAATTTCACTAATATATTAATATAAAATCATACTTTAAATTATACATCATATTATAGAAACATTTAAGTATGAAAATCATAAATTTTATTATTTGGTGGTCAAGGAAAAATATAATAAAAAAATATTAATATTAACATTTATTTATGGTTAAAATAAAAATATTAGTAATTTTATCTAACATAAAAAATTAAGAAGGAGGAATATAAAATGAAAGTTTCTGAAATAATGACTAAAGACGTTTTAAGTTTATCTGTAGATGATACTGCAAAGCATGCAGCCGAGCTTATGAAAGAACATAATATAGGATCAATTCCTGTAAAAACAAAGGAGAAAGTGATTGGTATTGTAACGGATAGGGATATAATACTTAGATGCGTGGCAGAAGGGAAGGATGTAAAAACGCAAAAAGTTCGAGATATTATGACTTCTAACCCAGTAGTAGGAGATCAAAATATGAATGTGGATGATGCTATTAGGATTATGAGTGAAAGGCAAATAAGAAGGCTACCAATAACGGCAAAGGATCAATTAGTTGGGATGGTTTCGCTAGGGGATGTGGCATTAGAACCAAAGCTTCATGAAGAGGCTAGGGACGTACTCAGTGATATTTCTATCCCATGCACACAGAATATTTAATGAGAATGTTAAAAAATAAATAAAAAATGTAATTTATTAGCGCAATTATATGTTAAATTACTATTGACTTTTATTTTATTAACTAAAAATCCACAGGAAAGGTAAATCTTGTGGATTCATTTTTAAAGAGGTATAATGTTTATAAATAACATATTAAATTTAAACGGAAATAGGGGAGAATGTAATGAACAAGGTAAAATTTATTTATAATCCATATTCTGGAGAAAATACTATAGCATCAGATTTAGATAAGATAATAATGATTCATCAAAAATATAAGCACACGATAGTGCCATATAGAATATGCAATGAAAATCCTATATCAGATGCTTTTTTTGATATAGACAAAAATTACAAATACATTTTAATAGCAGGTGGAGATGGAACTTTAGATACTGTAGTAAATGAGATGAAAAAAAAGAATATTGATTTACCTATAGCAATTCTTCCCGCAGGTACTGCAAATGATTTTGCAAATTATATAGGAATGCCTCAAGATGTTGAAAAGGCATGCAATCAAATATTAACAAGCGATGCAAAAAAAATAGATATAGGGAAAATAAATGATAAATATTTTCTGAATGTAGCGAGTGCAGGTTTATTTACAGATATATCACAAAAAATGGATATGGATCTAAAAAACACTATAGGAAAACTTGCATATTATATAAAAGGAATTGAACAGTTACCTAATTTTAGAAAACTAAAAATAAAAGTTAGTTCAGATGAAGTTTCTTTTGATGGAAATATGTATTTAATGTTAGTGTTCAATGGACAAACTGCAGGAAATTTAAAATTTGCATATAAAGCTAAGGTGGACGATGGACTTTTAGATGTAATTATAATAAAGGCTGGAAACATGAAGAATATCTTAAATATTTTTATTAAAATGATTCGAAATGAGCATTTAGAAAATATAGAAGGAATTGTTTATTTTAAAACTGATAGATTAGAAATAGAATGCTTCGAAGGTATTGGTACAGATATAGATGGAGAAAGAGGACCCGATTTCCCACTCCTTATAGAATGTGAAAAAGGTGGAATATCTATATTAGGTACTAAAATAAAGTAAATTAAGCATAATATCAAACATAAATTAATAAATATTAATAGTAGCAATTTTAGGAGAGTATATGAATGAGTATATATTTTTTACTGCTGTTGATAGTGTTTTTTTTATTGTATGAAGGTATAATTTCTAGTTTGATTTATGCACCTAAAAAAATTAAAATAATTAGTCTTATTGCTTTAATTTTAATGACGTTTAGATACATAGCTTTAATAATCCTTTCCGTTATAAAAAATCAAAATTATTTATATTTATTAAAACCTTTGGTATTCACAAATTTACTTAGCATACCAATATGTGGCGTTATTTCAGTGTTTATATTTGCAAGAAACAATAAAATTAAACTTAAAAAGATTTTATTTATCTGCTTAATGTTGTCTGTAGTATACTGCATTATGATATATAAATCTGCTTCAGATATTAATGTATCAATCCTTTGTGGATACATTATAGAATTACAACTAGAAGGTTATTGTTATATTGGACTACTTATAATAAATTCAGTTTTTATTATTAAAGGTATAGAACTTTTTAACAAAACATATTCTAATAAACTAGGATCAGCAATAATAATAATATCTTCTATTGTTACAATTATTTCAGTAATTCTAACTTCAATAAATGGAAATCTCCCATGGTTATTGCTAGGCGATATTTCTTGGATTATAACCATAGATTATGGATTAATAAAGTTTAAAAAGAAAAGGCAAAATGGTTAATGTTATAGCACCACAGGTGAAAATTTTAAAAGCATATATGACTACAAAAAAATGTAGCCATATATGCTTTTTTATTTTCTAGTTCTTTTTTTGCTAGGACTAATTTTTGAGTCAGTTTTTGAAACGGTTGTTGAAATAGTATTTGAAACGGGTTTTGACCCGGTCTTTAAAGGATTTACTTTTGAATTTTTATTCCCTTTAAATTTGGCATTAGTATTTGCCTTCATAGGTCTTGGCGGTATTAATGATTTTTTATCAAAACCAATTAAATCTTCCCTATGAGCTTTTATTAGTGCTTCTTTTACAATATTATAGTTATCTGGATTTTTAAATTGCATCAGAGCCCTTTGCATATTTTTTTCTTTTTGCTCAGTTGGAACATAAACCTTCTCATTCGTGAAAGGATTAATTCCGGTGTAAAATATTGTGGTAGATAAACTCCCGGGTGTTGGGTAAAAGTCTTGGACCTGTTCGGGAGTATATCCCATTTCTTTTATATATTCTGATAATTTAATTGATTCATTTAAGTCACAACCAGGGTGGCTTGACATAAAGTATGGAACTAAAAATTGATTTTTATCCAATTGTTTATTTGTATGCGAATATTTTTTAACAAAACGGTCAAATACTTCTTGCTTTGATTTTCCCATTTGGTCTAGTACCTTGTCGCTTATGTGTTCAGGTGCTACTTTTAATTGTCCGCTAATATGATGTTCACACAATTCTTCAAAAAACTTAGGGTTTTTATCAGAAATTAAATAGTCATATCTTATTCCAGAACGAATAAAAACTTTTTTAATGTTTGGAATTACTCTAACTTTTCTTAATAAATCCAAATATTCAGTGTGGTCGATAATAAGATTTTTACATGGAGTTGGGAACATACATTGTTTATCTCGGCATACACCTACTTTTTCTTGGATTTTGCAAGCTCTATGTCTAAAATTTGCAGTAGGCCCACCAATATCATGAATGTATCCTTTGAAATTTTTTAAGGTAGTTAAAAGCTTCGCTTCATCTATAATAGAGTGTTGGCTTCTATTTTGAATAACTCTACCTTGATGAAAGGTTAAAGCGCAAAATGAGCAGCTACCAAAACAACCTCTATGGCTGGTTATAGAAAATTCAACTTCAATTATTGCAGGAATACCGCCCTTATCTTCATATATAGGATGATATGTTCTAGTGTACGGCAAACCATAAGTTATATCCATTTCATTTTGCGTTAAAGAAATTTGAGGAGCATTTTGTACTACATATCGATCATTATGTTTTTGTACTACTACTTTTCCTCTTATGTCATCTTGTTCCAAAGACTGTAATTTATAGCTTTCTGCATAAGCATTTTTATCAGTGGAAACAGTTTCGAAAGAAGGTACCTCTATAAAGTCTTTAAGTTCACTAATATCTTTTGAAGCGTAGACAGTTCCACGAAGGGTAGTCATTTTATCAATACTCATGCCATACTTGAAAAGATTAGCCATTTCAACTATAGTTTTTTCTCCCATACCATAGATTAGTAAATCTGCTTTAGCATCAATTAATAAGCTTCGTCTTACTTTATTAGCCCAATAATCGTAATGGGCAAACCGCCTAAGGCTGGCCTCTATTCCACCAATTATAATTGGAACATTTTTAAAAGCTTCGCGAGCGCGATTACAATACACAATTACTGCTCTATCTGGTCTATGACCTGACTTGCCACCTGGTGAATAAAGATCAGTGTGTCTTTTTTTCTTTGCTGCAGTATAGTGATTAACCATAGAATCTATATTACCTGAATTTATAATAAATGCATATTTAGGTTTTCCAAGTTTTCTAAAATCATCAACGCTTTCCCAATTAGGCTGCGCGATAATACCTACAGTAAAGCCTTCTCTTTCTAAGGTTCTTCCGATTATAGCAGTTCCAAAGGAGGGATGATCAATATATGCATCCCCTGTAATTATTATAAAATCTAATTGAGATATATTTCTTTCTTTCAAATCATTCATGCTAATAGGTAAAAATTGTTTATTTGATATCATTTAATCCTCCTAATAGACTAGTTGAGAATTGATAGTAGAAAGTTGCGAGTTTAAAATATAGTTTAATATTTTTCAGGTTTTCATAAAAACCAACCATAACCCTCAATTTTCAACTCTCAAATTAAAGCTAGTTGTCTTGTATTAACTGTATTTAATAATATTAACATAACTATTGAAAAATATGAACTGTAAAAGTTTATAAATGTTAGATTGTGATTATAAAATGTCGAATTTTAAGAGAAAATAAGCATTTTAAGGTAATAATAAAAGATAACTCACTAGAGTATTTTAAATATTATAATGCAGAAATTTAATTCTAAAAATATACTGTGTTACTTAATTAGATTATAGTAGCATAGTGTATTTTTTTTGGAATTTAGAACAAACTATTAATGTTAATGAAATTTATAGATTGTTTTCTAAGGAGGAATTAATTTGAAGAGTAAAAAGCAATTATTTAAAAGATGTAGTGCTGTGGTTATGATAGTTTTAATTACATATTTTGCAAATGAAATTTACCTTAATATTTCTAGTATGAAAGTTATGGCACAGGTTTACAAATATGGCGCGCGTGGTGAACAAGTTAAACAAATTCAAACTAAACTAAAACAATGGGGATACCATAAGGATAGTGTTGATGGAATATATGGTTACAATACATATCTTTCTGTTAAAGCATTTCAAGGTAGTAATGGATTAGATGCAGATGGAATTGCAGGAAAACAAACACTTGCGGCCATGGGTATTTCGGTTAGTACATCAACTCCTGGTGGATCAGCTTCCGGCCAAAACGTAACAAATAATAAGGATGTGGATTTAATAGCTATGCTCATAAATGGGGAGGCTAGAGGAGAACCTTATGAAGGTCAGGTGGCTGTTGGAGCAACAATTTTAAACAGAACAAGAGATGCAAGATTCCCGGCTACAATAGCGGGAGTAATTTATCAACCAGGGGCATTCACAGCTATAGTCGATGGACAAATAAATGCAAAACTTGAAGAAAGTTCAGTAAGGGCTGCAAGGGATGCAATAAATGGATGGGACCCCTCAGATGGAGCAGTATTCTATTTTAATCCCGCAACGGCTACTAATAAGTGGATATGGTCACGCACACTTATAAAAGTAATTGGTAAACATAGATTTTGTAGCTAGAATAATCATAAAATAGTAGTAGAAAATTTCTACTACTATTTTATATGAATTATTCTTGTGTGCAATATTTAATTATTAGATCTAGAGTACATAATATGGAATCCATATGAGTCCTTTCATATCCATGTGAAGCGAAAATTCCGGCACCAATTAAAGCTGTCTTAATATCCCATCCAGCTATTAGAGCAGCAGAAGCATCAGAACCATAGTGTGGATAAATATCTATTTTATAATCTATGTTTTCTTTTTTGCATATATTTGTTAATTTTTTCCTTAGATCTAAATCATAAGGGCCTGATGAGTCTTTAGCGCAAATACAAACACTATACTCAGATGAATTTTGATCAAGACCAGGGCAACCCATATCTACTGATACAAACTCTTTAGTATTTTCTGGAATTGATGCAGAAGCTCCATGTCCAACTTCTTCATAATTACTAATAAATATATTAGTTGTATATGGAAGTTCAATGTTATTTTCCACTATGTGTTTTATAGCATAAAGGAGAATTGCAACTGAAGCCTTATCATCTAGGTGCCTAGATTTTATAAAACCTTTTTCGGTAAAGAGTGTTCTCGTATCAAAGCAAATGAAATCACCGACGCTTAAGCCTAATTCCTCCACTTCTTTTTTTGAAGAAATTTTTTCATCAAGAATTACTTCCATGTTTTCAGGGGTTCTTTTAAGTTCACGAGCATCATTACCACTAATATGCACTGAAGGTTTTGTGCAATGGATAGTTCCGGTGAAGGTTTTACCATCAATAGTTTCTATGGCGCAATTTTCGCCTTCTATTGAATTCATCATGTATCCACCTATAGGATCTAATGCTAAAGAACCACTGGAATTAATATTTTTAACCATTGCACCAAGTGTATCCACATGAGCAGAAAGTGTTCTTTGGTAATCGTTATTTTTGCCTTTTAAGGTGATTACAATTGCACCTTTATTAGTAATGAAATGTGCTGCGTTTAGAATATTAAGCTCATCATTTATATAGTCCATAATTTTTTGTGTATAACCTGAAGGACTAGATATTGATAAAATGTTCTTTAAATAGTATTTAATTTTATCTTCATTATAGTTCATATTATCACTCCTTAAAATGGAATCAGTATAAGTTTAATTTTACCATAAAAGGCACTTAATTGGAACTGAAATAGTAAGCTAAGTTAACAAATAAGCAAGAGTGAATAGGGGGAAAGTATAGGAATATTAGATTCTTTGTAGTATAATATGCTTGAGTAGAAAAGGAGATTACATATGAAGAAAAAAGCAATTATAGTATTAGGAATTTTAGTTTTGTTAGGTGCAATTATATTTACTAGCTACTCTTATTTTAAAGTAAAACAATGGGATTCTTTGATTTTGCCTAAAATCAAAATAGAAAATGAAGACTTAACAGGTAAAACTAAGGAACAAGCCCAAATAATAATGAAGGAAAAGTACTCAAGTAAGGTGATTAAGAAAAAAATTACAATAGTAAATGAAGATAAAAAATATACCTTGGACTATTCAATGCTAGACGCAAAATATAATATTGATGAAGCTATAAAGCAGGCAATGAGCTATGGAAGTGACATGAATATGTTACAAAGATATAAAGCTATTAAAAATCCTGATGATAAGCAAATAAAGCTGACCTTTGAATATAATGATAAGGCTGTTGATAAAATATTAGAGGAAATGTCAAAAGATATAAATAAAGAGCCAGTAAATGCAACTATAACTATGGTTAGCAGTGGAAACTTTAGTGTTACAAGTGACGCTTATGGAAAGCAGTTAGAATCAGAAAAATTGAAAAAAGAAATTAAAAGTAAAATAAATGGTCTTCTTTCGGGAGATGATATAAGTATCACGGCTCCAGTAAAGAAATTAAATCCTAAAGTTACGGAAGCTTCCTTAAATGCGATAAATACAAAAATTTCAAGCTATAGTACGAACTTTGCAAGTTCACAAGAAGGCAGAGCTACAAATATAGAGTTGTCTACTGAAAGTATAAATGGGACACTACTTATGCCAGGAGATGTCTTTAGCTTTAATGGAATTGTAGGAGAGAGAACTGCAGCAAGAGGATATAAAACCGCAGGGGTAATTGTTGGAGATAGATTAGAGCAAGGGTTAGGTGGGGGAATATGCCAGGTTTCATCTACTCTGTATAATGCAATGCTTACAACTGAAATTCTTTCTGTAGAAAGAATTCATCATACAATTTCTTCGGGTTATATCCCAAAAGGACAAGATGCTACAGTTGATTATGGCAATCTAGATTATAAGTTTAAAAACACATTTAAGTATCCAATATACATTGAAGGTGTTATATCAAACAGAAATCTCTCATTTAACATTTATTCTAATTCCACATTAACTAAAAGAACTTATGAAATTGTAAGTGAAGTATTGGAAGTTACTCAGCCAAATACCGAAACAATACAAGATCCAACTAAGTACGAGGATGAAAAAGAAATTGTTAAGACGGGTTATGCAGGATTTAAAGTCAAAGTGTATAGAAAAACTTACGAAAATGGTAAGCTAATTGGTACACAGGTTATAAATAATGATACATTCAACGTTATTAATGGAACTATAAAAGTTGGTACTAAGAAGAGAGCATAACGTTTAATTAACGTTATGTTCTCTTCTTAATGACATTTCAGAAGATGATTTAATAAAAAAAACTTAAGAAGGAGAATGAAAAATATGGATTACAAATTGATATGTATAGATATGGATGGTACACTTCTAAATGATAAAAAAACTATTAGTGAAAGGAATCTTAGCGCTATAAGGCTAGCTAATAAAAAGGGCGTAAAGATTGCGGTATGTACGGGAAGAATTTTTGCCTCTGCTGATTTTTTCTCGGATCTCTTGGGAGTTAAATCACCGGTAATAGCTGCGAATGGTGCTTATATTAGGGAAAAAGATAGAGATGAAGTAGTTTACAATGAAGCGTTAGGTGTGGAAAAATGCGAAAAACTGCTATCTGTGTTTAAAAAGTATGAGATTTATCCGCATTTTTATACCAAAGACATGATTTTTACGGAAAATTTAACATATTCTACATCTTTTTATGCGGGAGTTAATAAAACACTACCAAAGGATAAGCAGATAAAAGTAGTGCTCGTGAAGGAGTGGAATGAGATATTTAAGAAATATGAAACTGAAATTTTTAAAGGTATAGGGGTAGATGAGGATACAGAAAAAATCCGAAAAGCAAAAATATCATTAAGAGATATGGATAATTTTGAAGTGGTAAGCTCTCATTTCGATAATTTTGAAGTAACAAATAAGGGAGTATCAAAGGGAAATGCGGTTAAGATTTTAGCTGATTATTATGGAATAAATCGTGAACAGGTTATTTGTATAGGAGATAGTGAAAATGACTTATCTATGATTAAAATTGCAGGACTTGGAGTTGCTATGGGAAATGGAGATGGGTTCGTGAAAGAAGCTGCAAAATATATTACTGATACTAATAATAACGATGGAGTAGCGAAGGTTATTGAGAAATTTGTGCTAGAAGTGTAATGGTAAGCCTTTCATTCCATCCTTGAAAGAGTGGAATGAAAGGCTAATTTTGAGTTGTAGGAAGTTATTCCAGTCAACTTCAATGATTAGGCTTTATTTTCTATCCATTTAATAAATTTTTTTGCTTGAATTCTAGCATAAATGGGATATAAAAAGGGTAATATTCTATTAAGGCCAAGGGTGACTGCATATGCCTTTGATGGATATATAGATTTTTTGTTTTTTTCAATACCTTTTATTATGCTTTCAGCAACTTTATCTGGTGTCTGAACTGGCCAAGGTACTGGTGCTTTATCTCCAGCTCTTTTAAAAAAGTTAGTACTTGTAGCAATAGGATAAATTAGTGAAAGTCTGCCTTTATCTCTAATTTCATAATTATGGACGCGTCCAAAGCCATCTATTGCACTTTTGGTAGAACAGTATAAGGAATATCCTGGTAAAGGGACTTTACTAACAGCTGAACAGGTAATGGCTACATGATATTCTTTTCCTTTATTGAGTTTTTTCATTTTTTCAAAAGCATAAATAGGGGAAATTACATTAGTTTTAAATATATCTTCAATGTGACCCCAATCTGGCTCAAGTATTTCTTCACAATAGGCAAAACCTGCATTAGCTATAAATATATCCACATGACCTAAAGTAGCTATTGCATATTCAAACAGCTTATCCATCTCTTCCTTATTAGATACATCACAGGAATAGGGTATTACATAGGCTCCGAAGTTATTTATTTTTTCTACATTTCTACCAACTGCTATTACATTTGCATTATACACACTTAATCTTTTTAATACCTCATTGCCTATACCCGAAGAGGCACCTGTGAGTATAATATTCTTATCTTTAAAATTCATTTAGTTTACCTCCATATAGAGAATTGTCATTACAGCTGCCTGCTTACTACATAAGTCATTTCTTGTAAATTAAACATTCCATCATGAGATGTGCCTGGATAGTGCCTAGACATAAAACCTGGCTTAGTTACAATGCTTACTCCAAGTTGAGTCATGTTTTCAATAATTTCAATATCAGATCCATTATAACCCATAGTTTGAAGGTAATCTTTAATGTTTTTTTCTACATAATTATAAAGTTCTTCCTTACTTTCATAAGGGCTAACAAAAATAAATCTATTAAAGCATCTATCTATATCTTCTTTATCTGGTAATGTTTCATTTAAAACTACTGTATAGTCAGCATTCTTTGAAGAATATACTTTTGTTTCATTTTTCAGGCCATATTTCAATAAGCAATATTGCCTATCTTGTATTGTTTTTACTGAGTTCCATGGATTCAAGTATGCTTTAGGTAAAACACTTGATAAATTCTCTAGGGACTTAGCAAGCTCAGAAGCAAAAAAAATCCTGTCTATATCTTTATTTATAAAAATAATTCTTGGAGATAAACAAGCCTTTTGTTCCCAAAATACAATATCGCTTCCTATATTTTGGGCAACAACTTCCAAGTCTTTTTCTTCATCTATTACCTCGAAACTAATTTTAGGACCATGCATAATAAGATGTGTTTGATGTTTAGCACATAATCCAGCCATTATTCCACCAGAATATGCTCCGCCCCAATGTACTACACAATCACTTTCTTTTACTAAAGTTTCATATATATTTGAGGAGGAACTATCAAAATAAGTTACTGAAAGTCTATCCTTTATACTGCTATCAATTTCGCATAGACTTTGATAAAAAGCATATGCAAAATATGGTTCATCTCCTGATACTTTAACTATATTACAATTCTTTGATAATAAGCCCATAGAGATACTTACAGGTATTACGATGAATGCATTACCAGATACGTTATGGAAAATTAATCCTCTAGGTTGTCTATGGCAATACCCATAGCTTGTTTCTGCCCAATTATCAAGTACATCACTATCACCTAGTTCTTCTGAAATTTCTTTTTCAATGTTCTCTCTTAAAAGCATTGACATACTTCCTTCAAGTTCATAGGCTACAAGTTGCGGACTTTGATTGGTTATTGTAGCCAAAGCATCAATATGTTTCTGAGAATATTCTCTATTTAGCCATAGTTTAGCACATTTATCTAAAGTTTCTATAGTTCTTTCTGTAGATATATCATGAGCGGCTTTCTTATTTGAATTAAGTCTTTTTATCTCGCTAATTATCTGTTCTTCATCTGTACAATTTAATTCTAGCTTTAACCCATTTATATCTTTTTCTAAAATTGTCTTTCCTACTGTATATTCAATTCTCATTTTTTACCTCCTGATACATTAAGTGTTGCACCACAGCCTTTAGCCTCTGCTCCTTTAACTCTTCCAAGAATCTTTATGGTCATTTCATCTTTGCCACAATCTGGGCATCTATTTGTAGAAACTATTTCTCCAATATCATCTACAAGCACGGATGCACCTGCAAAAGTATCAGTACCATATGCATTTAGTACTTGAATAAATCCTTTGTTTCCAACTTTATTTAATGGATTAAGAGTCTTTACATCTCTTATGATTACTCTTCCCCAGCTAGGTACATGGAAGAGGTAATCCTTATGCTTCTTTGAATAATGACCTGTTATAACGAAACTATTTTCTGTAAAAGAATATGAATCAATAAAATTTTCTTCCGGTACTCCGAGAAAACGTGATACAGTTTCTACAAATCTCCATCTCTCAATTTTATTCCCAATATTTACAGATCCCTTTCTACCATCCCAACCACCTCCTCCAGTATGAATTAAAACATTCTTTCCAAGGTTAACAGGCTCCATTTTATCAATTAAATATTGAATAGTATTATAAAATATTAGGGTGGACCCTCCAACTAAAAGATAATCTTCTTTATTATTATGATTAGTAATAAACTTCTCAAATTCATCTATATCTACTTGGAAATTACCTTCAAAAGGCTTTAATAAGAAAAGTGTACTTTTACCAAAATCAAATAAATCAAGGAGGTTTCCAATATAGGACTCTGTTGGTTTATCACACAAATTCTCACTATTATGCATTCTCATTACTTCTGGTTCTGGATAAAAAACACATTCATAATCAAATCGAGGTCGAAGTGTCTTTTTATCGCAACGCATCAATTCCTGGATTTTTAAAAGATCTGGAAGATTTCTTCCAACTACACTAGGATCTCCGCTTGTACTACTAGAAACTGTCCACTTTTCAAGATTCTTTGTATTTATTCTAAGAAGATTAGAATATAGCCCTGATGACTTTTTAAAAAGGGTAGTTGCAATAAAAGGAACATGATTAATATCCTCTTTTGTATTTAGATCTCTGCTTGGATTATATGATTCATTGTCACAAAGCAACTTATATGCACTGCATTGCTCATATTGATTTATAACATTACTTCTAAAATCTTTAAAATAATTATATTTACTCATTAAGTACCCTCCTATTTTACTATTGAAAATCATAAACTAATGGATATTTATTCCGTATGCATTGAAGTATAGTTGAAAATTAGTTGTTTGTTAAATTTATATTTTAAGAATATTTATCTTACTATAGTTCAAAATATGAACTTCACAGAGGGCATGCTTACTTTTACATAGAATTAATCCAATTTAATGTGTAGAGTGTTAGTTGACTAATTCACAAATATAACCATAAAATACATTGAATCACTAAAAAGTTGCTTGATTGGGAGGGATTTTCTATTAAGACTTTGAGAGGGAAAATTGCAGTGTTTTACATAGTTCTAACTATAATTATTACTTTAGTTAGTGCTGTATCAATTTATAATATATTTGAAGTAAGAAGATCCATAGATAATGTTGAACTGGATAGTTACAAAATTGTAGATTCATCAAATAATATGGATGAATGCATTGATAATCAACTTAAAGCAATATTTCAAAATGATTACCAAAATAGCGTTAATTTATTTTATGACAACAATCAAAAATTTTATATGTATTTTAATACGGAAAGTGCCCGAGTTACAAATCTAAATGAGAAGATATTAATGGATAAAATCAATACAAACTATCTTAAATTTGTAAAACTCTATTCTCAAATTGATACAAAAACCAATACCGTTGATTCTATTAAAACTCATAATTTATCAATAATTTTATCTGCTAATGATGTGAAAAAAGACCTAAGAGATATTGTTGAAATTAGAAAAAAAACTATAATTAAAGATAAAATTAAAGTTAAGCAGGTTAGCTTTTTTTGTATTTGCGTTAATCTATTATCTATTCCCATAATAATAATAGGCTTTATTATATCTATTTTTTATATAAATCGGGCACTGAAGCCTATAAGAGCTCTTATCCGTACTATTCAATCCGTTAAAAATGGGGATTTAAGCACTCAAGCTCCCGTATTTTATAACGATGAAATAGGAACGCTTGCTACTGAATTTAATGAAATGACTAGAAAGCTTTTTGAATATGAAAAAAGTAGTAAAGGTTCTTTAATGGCAGAGAAAAATAGATCTCTTACTATAGTTAAAAGTATTCCTGATCCAATAATAGTGCTGGATGTGAATTTTAGAATCATGCTTCTTAATAAGTCCTGTGAAAACTTTTTTAATATTAAAGAAAATGAAGTGGTTAACACACATTTTTTAGATAGTATTCGAAATTTTGATCTTTATGATCATGTTTTTTCAGTAATTAATAACTTGCAAAATGAAGAGAAAACTATAAAAGTGTCTACAAAGGGAAAAACATATTTTTTTAATACTAGAGTAAATCCAATTAAAGATAGTAGTTTAGGAATAGATGGTGTAGTTATTTTGATGAAAAATGTTACTGAATTAAAACAATTAGAAAAAATAAAGATAGATTTTATTGATACTGTATCTCATGAATTTAAAACTCCGCTTACCTCAATTATGATTGGTATTGAACTTATTCATGATAAACATATTGGCAAGCTCAATGAAAAACAAGTAACAGTGTTAGACACCATAAAAGAAGATGGTGAAAAACTTTCAGATTTAGTGACTAATCTTCTTCGGTTATCTCGTATTCAATCTGATAGAACTATTTTTAATATTAAACCTTGTAATATTAAAAATATTATAGAAAATTGTTGTAAATCCTATGAGGCACAAGCAAAATCTCTGGGTATTAAAATGAACTATGAACAAAAGAAACTTCCTCTTGTCCTTGGTGACAAGGAAAAATTAGAATGGCTGTTAAATAACCTAGTCTCAAACTCCTTTAAACATTCTAATTTAGGAGATGTGATATCCATAGGTTCTTATTTGAAAAACAATATGGTTCATTTATTTGTCAAAGACACTGGTGAAGGAATGCCAACAGAATATAAAGATAAAGTTTTTGAGAAATTCGTGCAAATTAAAAGTAATGATTATTGGTCTGGGAGCGTAGGTCTTGGACTTTCTATTGCCAAGGAAATAGTGGATGCCCATAAGGGAACTATATGGTGTGAAAGTGAACTTGATGTGGGTAGTATCTTTACATTTACCCTTCCTATTTCTAGAAATAAAAAGGGGCGTGCGTTATGAAAAGTAAAATTTTAGTTGCAGATGACACAAAAAATATAAGGGTGCTGTTAACAACATGTTTAGAATCACGAGGATGTGAGGTTATATCTACAGGTAATGGAAAAAATGCACTTGAAATAATAAATGAAGAAAAGAAAGATTTAGATCTTATATTTTTAGATATTAGAATGCCAGAAATGACTGGTACAGAGGTTTTAAGACAAATACGATCTATGAATATATCTTGTCCAGTAATTATTATGACAGCCTTTGCCACAGTGAAAAATGCTATAGATTGTACAAAACTTGGTGCTGTAACTTATCTTCAAAAACCCTTTTCTGTTAAAAGGATAGATTCACTGCTAAAGGATTTAGTTAAAATAAAGCCCGAACTTATAGAAGGGGTTAAGGATGAAAACTATTATATTAATAAAGCTGAAAATCAAATGGCTAAAGGTAATTGTACTCAAGCATTAGGAAGTTTAAAAACTGCACTTTATATTAATCCATACAACGGCAAGATATATGGATTAATAGGGGAGTGTAACCAGTGTGAGAAAAATTATAAAGAGGCTGAAAGATTTGCTGCTATAGCAAAATTATTTTAAGACTTCTACATATATAGGATTAAGTGTATATGAAAGTTATGAAACTCTTGATTATCAAGGGTTCAGAACTTATTTATTTATAATAAACATTGGAAATATGTATCGGATTTTGCTATAATGTAGTTTAGATGAAATAGTTTAAAAAAACTAAAGGAGTATTTTACTATGAGTAATAGGTATTTACATTCAATAAGAAGTGATTATAAGGGAGATATGGATAAGAAAAGAGATTTTAAGAAGATTAAGAAGTTTTTTAGTATACATAAAAAAGATGAATATACCTTAGATAATCAAACATGGGACGATTTAGATATGAATAAGGTGTACGAAAAATTGGATAGAGCATATAGTAGCCCTGGAGAAGCCGCTTTATACACAATGCTTAGAAATCCCTTAATGAAGGAAGAAAAATTGAAAAAAAGGGGGAAACTAATTCAGTCATTTAAAGAAAATGACAGATTAAGAGAAAGCCTTCAGTGCATTTTCCTTGAATTAGGTAGTGATATAAAAAATAGTTTTCTAGATATGATTGAAACTGACCTTATAATAAATAAAACTAAATATTATATTTATACTTTTATTGGAAAGATATTACCATTAATAGCGATCTTGCTTGCGATATTTGTGAATATTAAATTTATGATAGTTTTGTTTGGAATCGCGTCTATTAATATGCTAATAAACTCTTCGGAAGTAAGGCAAATTAAATCTAATGGCATTTTTTATCTGCAAAAAAATATTAAGGCAGCTAAAAAAATTGTAAGCATAAATAATAAAGATATTGTTTATTATAAAGATAAGATAACGATAATGCTTAAATCTGTAAAGGATATAGATAGAAACATAAGATTAATAGGATTTATAAATATGTGGCAAGGATTGTTTGAATTCATATCTGTTATATTTCTCCTTGAAGAAACTGCTTATTATTCTATATCTCATAGGATAAAAGAAGAAAAAGAAGTTTTAATGGACCTTTACGGTGCAGTTGGTGAAGTAGAAGCCTTAATTTCTATCGCGGGTTATAAGCATAATTTAGGTGAGCAGTATGTAAAACCTAAGTTTATAAAGCAGGTTAAGTTAACTATAAAAGAGGGAATACATCCTCTTATAGACAAGGCTGTTGCAAACTCAATTAACATAGAAAATGGAGGTATTGTGCTTACGGGCACAAATATGGCAGGGAAGTCGACTTTTCTAAGAATGCTAGGGGTAAATATAATTTTGGCTCAATGCTTTAATTTTGTTTTGGCTAAGAGTTACGAAGCTCCTTTTTTTAACATAGTTACATCAATTAGCCCTAATGATGATTTAACAAAGGGAAAAAGTTTCTATATGGCAGAGGCGGAAGCAATTCTTAGAATAATCAAAGCGCTAGAAAAGGATGCAGCTGTATTTTGCCCAATAGATGAGATATTTAGGGGTACAAACCCAATAGAGAGAATTTCAATGTCGGCGGAAATACTAACATACATAAACAATGGAAAATCTGTTTCTATTGTAGCGACTCATGATAGAGAATTAGTGAACATTCTAAAAGAAAATTATGAGTTTTATTATTTTAGTGAAAAGGTTGATACGAGTAAAGGATTAAGTTTTGATTATAAGATAAAAAAAGGAGTTTCTCAAACAAGAAATGCTATAAAACTTTTAGAGTACATGGGTTATCCAAAGAAAATAATATCTAGATCGTTTAAAAGAGCTGAGACCATAGAGAAATTATTATAGTAGCACCACAGGTGATGATATAACCCAGAGAATGTAGACTAGCTGCATCTTTACTATTAGCTATACTTAGGGTAATATGGTTTTAGATATTTATATGTTTTATACTGAAAAAGAAGGGTAAGGAGGATTTATTGTGAATTTAAATATAGTTTTATTTCAACCGGAAATTCCACAAAACACTGGTAATATAGGAAGAACTTGCGTACTAACTGATTGCAAACTTCATCTTATAAAACCTTTAGGATTTAGTTTAGAGGAGAAGCAACTTAAAAGAGCGGGACTCGATTACTGGCCTTATTTGAGTTTAGAGATACATGATACATATGAAGCTCTTAGAGAAAAATATAAAGAGTCAACTTTCTACTATTCTACAACAAGAGCTTCAAAATTATATTCAGATGTAAAATATAAAGACGGGGATTTTATAATTTTTGGTCGAGAGTCATCAGGCCTTCCAGATAATGTTCGTGGTAGCGATCCTGAAAGGTGTATAAAAGTGCCTATGATAAATAGCACAACTAGGTCCCTTAATCTTTCCAATACAGTAGCTATTGTGACATATGAAGCACTTAGGCAAATAGGGTTTAAGAATATGAAATAAGGTGCATAGCAATTAACAACTGTTATATCCCCAAGAGACGAACAAGGAGATAGGAATGGAAAAGATTAAAATCATAACAGATAGTACGTGCGATTTAAATAAAGACATTATTGATAAGTATAATATAGAAGTTTTACCACTACTCGTGAACATAGAAAACAAAACTTACAGGGATGGCGAGGATATTAGTTTACAAGAATATTTATATAAAATGAATAATTCTGAGCAGTTCCCTGTGACCACTCAGGTAAACCCACATAGATTCTATGAATGCTATAAAAAATATTTAGATGAGGGATATAAGATAGTTTCTATTCATTTATCTTCAAAAATGAGTGGGACTTATCAATCTTCATGTATGGCTAAAAGCATGTTATCATCAGAAGATATTATCACAATTGATAGTTATAATGTTACATCAGGTCTTGGAATTTTGGTTTTAAAAGCCTGTAAATTAAAAGAAGAGGGATGTAATATATTTGAAATAGAAGAAAAAGTTAAACAAACAATACCTCATGTGAAAAGTGCGCTTGCTTTTGATTCATTAAATAATTTAGTTAAAGGTGGTCGATTGTCTAAAACTGCTGGAGCGATAGGCGGGCTACTCGGGATAAAATTAATTTTAACTGTAAAAGATGGTGAAATGGCCGTAATAGATAAAGTTCGTGGAAGCAAAAAAGCAATAAAAACTATTTTGAAAAATTTAGAGCAAACAGGGACTAGAAGTGGAGAGACAAGTATTCTATTGCAAGCTAGTGACCGAGATATTCTAGGGAGTTTGAGGTCTCATATGAGTGAACGTGAAATGGACTTTATAGAATGCTCGGTTGGATGCGTTGTGGGGACACATGCAGGTGAAGGTGCCTGTGGCATTTTTTACGTTGAAGAATATTAAAATTTTTACTAAGTGAATAAAAAGTGAGGAGGTTAAGCGTATGGTACATATTTATGATACTATAATTATTGGCGGCGGACCTGCAGGATTATCTGCTGGCATTTATGCATCAAGATCAAAAATGGACACTTTAATTATTGAAAGAGGAGAGTTTGGTGGACAGGTTGCTACAACTAATGAAATAGATAATTACCCAGGCTCTATTGAAGATTGTACAGGAGCATCATTAAGCAAGCGAATGAAACAGCAAGCGAAGGAATTTGGAACACAATTTGTTAAAGAAGAGGTTATGCAAGTTGAGCTCGAAGGCGACATTAAGGTAATCAAATGTATGAGAGAAACTTACAAGGCTAAAACAATTATAATTTCCTCAGGAGCGAGCCCAAGACTTGGTGGATTTAAAAATGAAATAGAATTAAGAGGGAAAGGAGTTTCTTATTGTGCAACTTGTGATGCTGACTTCTTTGAAGATTTAGACATTGCAGTGCTAGGAGGCGGAGATTCAGCTATATCTGAAGCTATATACTTAACTAAATTTGGGAAAAGTGTTACGGTAATACATAGAAGAGCAGAGCTCAGAGCTGCTAAGTCACTTCAAGAAAAAGCTTTTAATAATCCAAAAATAAAGTTTGTTTGGAATACAGTAGTTACGGAGGCTAAGGGCGAAGAAAGCTTGGAGGGATTAGTACTTAAAAATATTAAAACTGGTGAAACTCACGATTTAAAAGCAGATGGATGTTTTGTATTTGTAGGATACCTTCCAATTTCGGAATTGTTTAAAGGGAAGATTACCATGAATAAACGAGGCGAAATTATCACTGATGAAGAAATGAGAACTAATATACCTGGAGTATACGCTGCAGGAGATATAAGAGCAAAATTACTAAGACAAATAATTACAGCAGCAGCAGATGGGGCAATAGCATCTACCCATGCTGAATATTACATTGAAAATATGATTTAATTAGTTTGTAAATTCGGAAGGAATACCCATAATTTCAGTTATGAGTGTCCTTTCTAAAAAAATACTTTAAAATTGTAATAATTAGGTTTAAATAAAAACATAGGCAAGTAATAAAAAACTATATATAGCATATAATATACTTTAGCATCAGATAAAGATTACAAATAAAAATATTCTAAAATAAAAAGGATTTTTTTAATGTTTATAGAATACATACTGCGAAGCAATAATATTGTTTAATTAATTAGTTAATTACTTAGGGAGGAATTTATTATGAATAAAAGAAAGATAGTTGCAGTACTTACATCAATGGCAATAGTTACAACATTGTTTGCTGGCTGTGGAACTAAGAAGGAAGCTGTAAAAAATACACAAAAAAGTACTGTAGTTGTAGGACTTTCTACTGATGAGGGTGGATTAAACGACAAGGCATTTAACCAATCAGCAGATGAAGGGGTTAAAAAGGCGCAATCTGAAGACGGTTTCACGTACCATGCTCTTGAAGCTCAAAAGAAAGAGGATTATTCAGCAAATTTAGAGTCATTAGTCGAAGAGGGTTCAAATCTAACTTTTGCTGTTGGATATCAAATTGCAGATGCAATGACAGAGGTTGCTAAAACTCATACTGATAAAAACTTTACAATTATAGACTCAGTTGTTGATCTTCCAAACGTAGCATCAATTACTTTTAAAGAGCAAGAAGGATCTTTTTTAATGGGAATTATTGCTGGGAAAATGACTAAAACTAATAAAATTGGATTTATTGGTGGAAAAGATAATGAATTAATAAATAGATTTGAAGTTGGGTTTGCAGCTGGTGTTAAAGCAGTTAATCCAGAAGCTGCAAAAGGATTATTGAGCATAGATGGTAAGAGTGCAGGAACAACTGTAAAATATGCAGATAGTTACAATGATTCAGCAAAAGGTTATGAATTATCTAAATCATTATATCAAGGCGGTTGCGACGTAATTTATCATGCAGCAGCGGGAGTTGGACTTGGTTTATTTAAAGCGGCTAAAGAATTAAAAGATGGAGGGAAGACAGTTTGGGCTATAGGAGTTGATATGGATCAATCTTTAACAGTTCCACAGTATTCTGATATTATACTTTCAAGTATGATAAAAAGAGTTGATACAGCAACTTACAATCAAGCTAAAGCTCAAATTAAAAACGAATTTAAAGGCGGTACAGTTACTAATCTTGGGTTAAAAGAAAAAGGCGTAGGAATAGCTGATACATCTAATAAAAACGTACCAAAAGATGTTTTGGATGAAGTTAAAAAATATGAAGATAAAGTTATAGCTGGAGAAACAGTTGTTCCAGTAAATAGAAAAGGAGCAATGGATTTTAAATAAAAATCAATAAATATAAATTTTCATTTACTGATTTATGGTTTTTAGTATACAATAAGAGCTAGATGTGTTACATCTAGCTCTTTCTAAGAATAATGAAAATTTTGGGTGAAGATGATGTCAGCACCACAGGTGATGTCAGCACCTACAGGTGATGAATAATCTTTTTAAGGAGGAAATCCAATGGAAAAGGTAATTGAAATGAAGGGCATAACAAAGATTTTTCCAGGAACCATTGCCAATGACAACATAAATTTTGAACTATTAAGAGGCGAAACACACGTTCTTCTTGGTGAAAATGGCGCAGGAAAAACAACCCTTATGAATATTCTCTATGGTCTATATAAACAAGAAGAAGGCGAGATTTATGTAAGCGGTAACCTAGTGAATATATCTACTCCAAATGATGCTATCAAGTTAGGTATAGGAATGGTTCATCAACATTTTATGCTTGTACATAATTTTACTGTTGCGGAAAATATTGTGTTGGGTATTGAACCTAAAAAAGGATTCAAAATTGATATGGGCAAAGCGATACATGATGTTAAAGAAATTTCAGAAAGGTACGGTTTCGCAATAGACCCAAGCGCGGTTATAGAAGATATTTCTGTAGGGCAACAACAAAAGGTAGAGATACTAAAGGCGCTATATAGAGGTGCACAAATTTTAATATTAGATGAGCCTACAGCAGTTTTAACACCAAAGGAAATTGAGGAACTCGGAATCATAATTGAAAATCTTGAAAAAGAAGGAAAATCCGTAATACTGATAACTCATAAATTAAAAGAGGTTATGAGTATGAGTGATAGAGTTACTATAATTAGGCGAGGTGCAGTAACTGGAACAGTAAAGACTAAAGAAACAAGTATAGACGAATTAGCGCAGCTTATGGTAGGCAGAAAAGTTAATCTAACTGTAGAGAAAAATCCTGCTCAAATTCGCGGCGAAATATTGAAAATTGAAAATCTTTGTGCAAGTGATCACAGAGGATTACCTGCAGTACAAAATTTAAACTTAGCAGTATATGGTGGAGAAATTCTTGGGATAGCTGGTGTTGATGGAAATGGTCAATCTCAATTGTTAGAAGTTTTAACTGGACTTCAAAGGCCTAAGAGTGGAAGCATTATAATAAACGGTAAAAATACATATGGTAAGTCACCAAGAGATATTATGTCAGTAGGTGTTGGCCATATACCAGAAGATAGGCATAAAAGAGGGCTTATATTAGATTATTCTCTATTTGAAAACTCAGTGCTTGGAATTCATAAAAATGCACCCTTCAGTAAAGGCATAGTTATGAATTACAAAGAAATTAGAAAACACTGTGATGAACTTATTAGCGAATTTGATATTAGAACCCCAAATGCAGATGTAAATGCGGAATCATTATCAGGTGGTAATCAACAAAAACTTATAGCAGCTAGAGAAATTTCAAAAGATCCGGAATTATTAATAGCAGCACAACCTACGAGAGGTCTTGACGTTGGTGCAATTGAATATATTCACAAAAGATTAGTTGTAGAACGTGATAAGGGTAAGGCGATTTTATTAGTATCATTAGAACTTGATGAAATAATGGCATTATCAGATAGAATTGCCGTAATGTATGATGGCAGAATAGTAGATATACTCGATAGATGTGATGCAACAGAGAAAAAACTTGGTATACTTATGGCTGGTGGTAATCTAAATAAAACACCGGAAGGAGCTAAAGATAATGAATAAAGTAGAAAGTGAAAATAGTAATTTTGTAAGTATAGCAAAAAATATCATTAAAACACTTGCTTTCCCTTTCTTTTCTATAATCGTTTCTATATTTGTTGCTGTATTCTTTGTAATGTGGGCAAAAGGATATTCTATAATACAATACTTTTCAGCTTTAGGTGATTTATTTGGACTTATATATAAAGGTGGGTTTGGTAATACTAGAGTAACCTTCGTTACCCTTTCAGAAGTTACTCCATTAATATTTACAGGAGTTGCAAATGCTGTAGCATTTAAATGTGGATTATTTAATATAGGTGTTGCTGGTCAATTTATACTTGGAATGATGGCAGCTGCTGTTGTTGGAACATTGCCAGGACTAAATCCAGTAATTCATATAGTTTTAGTTATTTTAGCAGGACTTTTAGCCGGAGGAGTATGGGGAGCAATCCCGGGATATTTAAAGGCTAAAGTAGGCACTCATGAAGTTATTAACACAATTATGATGAATTATATATCTATGGCTTTAGCCAATTTTATTATTTTAAGAACTAGTTTTGGAGTGGAAGGTAAAGCAAGTACTCCTAATATACAAGAGAGTGCAGAAATTCATAGGTTTGTTAGCGGTAGTGGAGCTAATATTAGTATATTCCTTGCCATAGCAGTAGCTATCTTTATATTCTGGTTATTATGGAAAACCACTGTTGGTTACGAAATAAGAGCAGTTGGTATAAATCCACATGCTGCAGAATATGGTGGGATTAATGTAGCGAAAAATACTGTTTTGGCTATGGTGATTTCTGGTGCAATAGCCGGAGTTGGTGGGGCAACGCATGTTGCAGGCGTGCTTCATAATGCAAAAGATTTCATGGCACTTCCCTCTTATGGGTTTGATGGAATTGCAGTTGCTTTACTTGCAAAGAGCAATCCTATTGGATGTATAGCATCAGCTTTATTATTTGGAACATTAAATAGTAGTTCTAGAACCCTTCAATTAAACGGAATACCAAAAGAAATAGTTTATTTAATCCAAGCTATAATTATTATATTTG
The DNA here is from genome assembly GCF_030585565.1 of Clostridium sp. CM028. Lineage (NCBI taxonomy): Bacteria > Bacillati > Bacillota > Clostridia > Eubacteriales > Clostridiaceae > Clostridium > Clostridium sp. CM028. Next base: position 3,108,644 of record NZ_CP077766.1, read on the forward strand.
TAGCAACAGATTATATTGTTAAATACTTCTCTGAGAAGAAAAAGAAGGGGGCGATTACAAATGAGTAGTGTTATTTTAATTAATTTGTTTGCGCAAACTTTAAGAATAGCTACGCCTCTAATTTTTGCAGCACTGGGTGGTATATTTTCAGAAAAATCAGGTGTGGTTAATATAGGCCTCGAAGGTATGATGGTAATAGGCGCTTTCTTTGCGGTATATGGAAGTTACACCACTGGAAGTCCAGCAATGGGAATACTTTTTGGGGTGATAGCAGGGGGTGTTTTGGGATTAATACACGCTGTGCTGAGCATACATTTGCGTGCAGATCAAGTAATCTCAGGTACTGCTATAAATCTTTTTTCTACTGCCCTTGCGAGTTTCTTAATATTTAAGTTATTTGGTGGTAAAGGTGGCCAAACAGATATAGTAACAGGACTTTCATATAACATACCGGATTGGATTAAAAATATACCAATAATAGGGAATTTAATATCGCAGCTAAACTGGTTTGTAATACTCGCGATTATTTTAGTATTTGTTTCGCATTATATACTATATAAAACACCTTTAGGACTTAGAATTAGAGCTGTAGGAGAACATCCAAAGGCGGCTGATACTTTAGGAATAAATGTTTATAAGATAAGATATTTATGTGTTATTTTATCAGGAATGCTAGCAGGGCTCGGTGGAGCAGCATTATCCCTGGGAATAACACCACTTTACAGAGAAGGAATGGTTGCAGGACGTGGATTTATTGCCTTAGCGGCTGTTATTTTCGGTAATTGGAAACCTTTCGGAGCGCTTGGGGCTAGTTTGTTATTTGCCTTTGGTAGTGCATTTAATATTTTTGCACAGGGACTTAGCTGGAATTTACCTACAGAAGTATATGATGTTATTCCATATGTACTTACCATGATTGCACTTGCAGGATTTGTTGGAAAAACAACAGGCCCCCTTGCGAGTGGTAAACCATATGTTAAAGGATCTAGATAATATTTTAAAAATAAAAAATCTTAGCTTACGTTTTCTGCTGTTGTAGAAATTTGTGCTGAGATTTTTTATTTTTATTTCTAGCTTAATGCATAATCTAGGTTTATATCATTAGCTATGTTATAATATTTATAATATGAGAGGTACATGAAAATAAATAGCAACCAAAGATGAGGTGATAATAAAATGAACATTAATTTTGGTTTAAATTTGATTCAAGAACAAAAATTAATAATGACTCAAGAAATGCAAATGTCTGTTAAACTTCTTCAAATGTCAGCGTATGAGCTAGGACAATATGTAAATAAAGAGATGCAAGAGAATCCAGTGCTGGAGGAAAAAGACTTGCAAAACCACAAAAGTAATAACAATAATGAATTTGATTATAAAGAAATAATTAAATATCTTGGCAAGGATGATTATAAAGTAAAGAGCTATGCTGCAAAGAATGAAAATGAGGAAATTTCGCCATTTTATTATATTGCAGAGGAAAAATCTCTTAAAGATTATCTTAAAGAGCAAATAGGAGAACTAACGGAGCAGTATGAAATTTTAGAAATATGCAAATATATGGTGGAGAACTTAGATACCAAAGGTTATTTATCGGAAGATTTATCTGATATATGTAGGGAGCTCGGAATAACAAACGAGAATGCTGAAATTGCACTTGAAATTTTCCAATCTTTAGAGCCACAAGGAATTGGAGCTAGGAACCTAAGGGAATGTTTAAGGATTCAATTACATAATCTGGGGATAGATGATGAAAATATTTATATAATCATTGATAAGTATTTAGAATTATTGGGAGAAAATAAATACAATGATATAGCTAAGGAACTAAATGTTAAAATTTCTGAGGTTCAAAAATATGGAGATATAATAAAAACTTTAGAGCCTAAGCCGTCAAGAGGATTTTATACTGGTGAGACGGTTAAGTATATTGTGCCTGATGCTTATATTAATAAAATTGATGACCAATATTTTATTTCTATGAATGAAGATGTACTTCCTAAATTGAATATAAATAGTTTGTATAAAGAAATTATTAAAAATGAAAATGATATAGAAGCTGTAGAATATGTAAAAGATAAAATTAATAGCGCAGTGTTTCTTATTAAAAGTATTGAACAAAGGAAAAACACTGTATATAGAGTTTTGGAAGATATTTTGGCAGTTCAAAAGGAATATTTCGATAAAGGCGCTGAATATTTAAAACCAATGACGCTTAAAAAGATTGCTAACAATTTAGAAATGCATGAATCTACTATAAGCCGTGCAATTAGGGAGAAATATGTTAGTATAAATAACGGGAAAGTCATTAAAATAAAAGACTTGTTTACTAATGGCATTGCGTCAATTGTAGGTGGTGAGGATGTATCCACAACTAATATTAAGAAAACTATTAAAGAAATGGTGCATAATGAGGACCAAAAGAAGCCCTTATCAGACCAAATTATTTGTAATCGATTAAATGTAGAAGGGATGAATATTTCAAGAAGAACTGTAGCAAAATATAGGGAAGAACTTGAAATTAAAAGTTCTTGTAAGCGGAAAAGATTTTAATATTTCAGCTACGCAGGAGATGATTTAATCATGCCGTTAACAAAATGTTAACATCTTTTTTGCAAATACTAATTTAAAAAAGTTGGTATTTCATCTATAATGTTTGTGGGAGCAAAAAATATAAGCTGGGACTTAAAAAGTCCAGAAAGGTGTTCAAGTGGAGAGTATATTAAAATTACAACAAAAAATAGTGCCTGAATTAATAGAACTTCTTGAAAAACGACATGATATATTAAGGATGATATGTTATAATCAACCTATAGGACGAAGAATTTTAGCAGATCAGATGTGCATAAGCGAGAGAATAGTAAGAAATGAAATAAACTTTCTAAAGTCCCAAAACTTGATTGAGGTTAATGCACTGGGTATGTTTATAACAACTGATGGTGAAGAAATTTTAGATCAGTTAAAAGGATTTATTCATGAGATAAAAGGGTTGTCTAAAATCGAGAAATTTATTGAGAAACATTTGAAGCTACAGCAAGTTATAGTTGTTCCCGGGAACGTTGAAATTGATAAAAGTGTCCTTAAAGAAGTTGGGAAGGTAGCTGCAATTTATGTTATGGATATTATTAAAGATAACAGTATAATTGCAATAACAGGTGGATCAACAGTTAAGGAAGTTGTAGACAATTTATCTAAAAATAACAAATATACCAATGTTTTAGTGCTTCCGGCCAGGGGCGGTATGGCCAGAAATGTAGAAATTCAAGCTAATACTTTAGTGGCTAGGCTAGCAGATAAAATTGGTGGAAATTACGAATTACTACATGTACCTGATAATTTGAGCAATGATGCTTTAAAAACTATAGTAAATGAAAAAAGTATAAAAAGTATAATTGATAAGATTCGAAGTGCTGATATTCTTATTTATGGAATAGGTATCGCCAGTGATATGGCTATGAAAAGAGAAGTACCTGAAAAAGAGATAAAGGAACTTGAAGAATTAGGTGCAGTAGGAGAAGCATTTGGTCAATACTATAATGAATTAGGAGAAATAGTTCATTCTACACCTACTATTGGGGTGAAAAATGAAGATGTTACAGACAGCAAAACACTAATCGCAGTAGCGGCTGGAAAAAATAAAGCTAGAGCCATCATCGCTACTGAAATCAACCGCTTAAGCACTGTTTTAATAATTGATCAAGCGGCTGCAGAAGAAATAGTAAATATTATAGAGAAAAGAGAGTAAACTATATAATGATTTGATTAATGAAAAAATTATATATTTACATATAATTAGGTTAATAAAATTTAGGAGGTTTTGCCAAGATGGTAAAAGTAGGAATTAATGGATTTGGAAGAATAGGAAGAAATGTATTTAATGCACTAGTAAAAAATTATTCAACAGAATTAGAAGTAGTAGGAATTAATGATTTAACAGATGCTGCGACACTCGCACATCTTTTAAAATATGATTCACTTTACGGAAAATTTGACGGAACTGTAGAAGCTAAAGAAAGTGCAATAGTAGTTAACGGAAAAGAAATTAAAATATTTGCAGAAAGAGAACCAAAGAATATTGACTGGAGTTCACTTGGAGTAGAAATAGTATTAGAATCAACAGGATTCTTTACAGATGCTACTAAAGCAAGCGATCATTTATGTGTAAGTGTTAAAAAAGTTCTTATATCTGCACCAGCAAAAAATGAAGATATTACAATAGTTATGGGAGTTAACGAAGAAAAATATGATTCAGCAAAACATAACGTAATATCAAATGCATCATGTACAACAAACTGTTTAGCACCATTTGCTAAAGTTTTAGACAGAGAATTTGGAATAGTTAAAGGCTTAATGACTACAATTCATTCATATACTGGAGATCAAAGATTATTAGATGCTCCACATAGTGACATGAGACGTGCAAGAGCAGCTAACCTATCAATGATTCCAACTACAACAGGAGCAGCAAAAGCAGTAGCATTAGTTTTACCACAATTAAAAGGAAAATTAAACGGATTCTCATTAAGAGTTCCAACTCCAACAGTTTCATGTACAGATTTAGTTTGCGAAGTTTCAAAGAATGTTACTGTAGAAGAAGTAAATGCAGCATTTAAGAAAGCGGCTGAAACTGAAATGAAAGGAATACTTGGTTGTTGTGAAGAACCTTTAGTTTCAATTGATTTTAAAGGAGACGAAAGATCTTCTATAGTTGATGCTATGTCAACTATGGTTATCGAAGGAAATATGGTTAAAGTTGTTTCATGGTACGATAATGAAGCAGGTTATTCAAACAGATTAGCAGATTTAACTAAATATGTTGCAGACAGACTATAAAATTTAATTTTATTATAAAACTGTAGGAAACTGTAAGTATAGTATTAAGGTCTGGTTTTATAGTTAGTCTATGGAACCGGACCTTTTTATATTTTATTAATACAAGGTACATTCAAATAAATAGTAAGAGAGTAGTAAATAGTAAGATAGTAGGGTAGTCTATTTATATGAATGTGATTAAATTATAAGAAACTTGTATTATAAACCATATGGGAGGAGAATGTGTATGCAATTCAATAAAAAAACAATCGAGGATATTGAGGTTAAAGGTAAAAAAGTTTTAGTAAGATGCGATTTTAATGTACCATTAAAAGATGGGGTAATTACAGATGTAAATAGATTAGTAGGTGCAATGCCAACAATAAATTATTTGATAGAAAAAGGTGCAAAAGTTATTTTATGTTCACATCTTGGAAAACCAAGTGGAGAACCAAAACCTGAGCTTTCTTTAGCGCCAGTTGCTAAGAAATTAAGCGAAATGTTAAAAAAAGAAGTAGTCTTTGCAGCAGACCCAAATGTAGTTAGTGATAATGTAAAATCTGCCGTATCAAAAATGAAAGACGGAGATGTTCTATTATTAGAAAACACAAGATATAGAAAAGAAGAAACTAAAAATACAGAAAACTTTTCAAAGGAATTAGCATCCCTTGCAGATGTATTTGTAAATGATGCCTTTGGAACTGCTCATAGGGCTCATTGCTCTACAGTTGGAGTAACACAATTTATTGAGACTTCAGTATGTGGGTATTTAATTCAAAAGGAATTAAAATTTTTAGGGGATACAATAGAGAACCCTGTTAGACCTTTCGTAGCAATTTTAGGTGGAGCTAAGGTTTCTGATAAAATAAATGTTATCGAAAATTTGCTTGAAAAAGTTGATACTTTAATAATTGGTGGAGGAATGGCTTATACATTCTTAAAAGCTGGTGGATATTCTATCGGAAGTTCACTAGTTGAAGAAGATAAAGTACAATATGCTAAAGTTATGATGCAAAAAGCTGAGTCAAAAGGAGTTAAATTTTTAATACCTGTAGATAATATTGTTGCAGATAGATTTTCAGCTGAAGCAGAGCCAGTAGTTACTGAAAGTCAAAATATTGCTGATGGGTTTATGGGACTTGATATTGGACCTAAGACTTGTGAGATGTATAAAGGCGCTATTAGCATTGCTAAAACTATCGTTTGGAACGGACCAATGGGAGTATTTGAATTTGCGAATTTTGCAAAGGGAACAATAGCAGTAGCTGAGGCTATGTCAAAAGTTGATGGAACTACTATAATAGGTGGTGGAGATAGTGCAGCAGCTGTTAATCAATTAGGATTTGGAGATAAAATGACTCATATATCTACAGGTGGTGGAGCATCTCTTGAATTCTTAGAAGGTAAATTATTACCAGGAATTGAAGCTCTTACAAATAAATAGTTAAAGTTAAATAAGACATTTTAAATATTTTAATATACATTAATTGTTGTCCAGATAACAATACTAATAATTATTACTTACAATAAAAGAATACTTGGGGGTTTTTTGATGAGAAAAGGTATAATTGCAGGAAATTGGAAGATGAATAAAACTGTAGCTGAGGCTGTAACTTTAATTGAGGAAATGAAACCGTTAGTTAAAGATGCAAAATGTGATGTTGTAGTTTGTCCTACATTTTTATGTTTAGACGCAGTAATAAAGGCAAGTAAGGGTACAAATATAAAGGTAGGAGCTCAAAACATGCATTTTGAAGAAAATGGTGCTTTTACAGGTGAAATTGCACCAGGAATGCTAAAAGATATGGGCGTTGAATATGTTATAATTGGTCATAGTGAAAGAAGACAATATTTCAATGAAACTGATGAAACTGTAAACAAAAAGATTAAAGCTGCTTATAGCCATAGTATTATTCCTATACTTTGCGTAGGGGAAACTCTTAGTGATAGAGAAGGAAATATTACAGAAAAAGTCTTAGCTAGTCAAGTAAAATTAGATTTAGAAGGACTTACAAAAGAACAAGTGGAAAAATTGGTTATTGCTTATGAACCAATTTGGGCAATAGGTACAGGTAAAACTGCAACTGCTGATCAGGCTAATGATACAATTGCATTTATAAGAGCAACTGTTGGAGCTATGTTCGGAGCAGAAGTAGCAGAAAAAGTTAGAATTCAATATGGTGGATCTGTTAAACCAACAACTATAAAAGAACAAATGGGTAAATCAGATATAGATGGTGGATTAATCGGAGGAGCTAGCCTTAAGGCACAAGACTTCGCAGGAATAGTAAATTATTAAGATGTTATAGTAAATGAATCCACTAATGTGGCTAGACTACTTTAGTAGATGCAGCCACTTTAGTGGATTTAGCTACTTTAGTAGAGTAATCTACTTTAGTTAGTTAATTATAACTGTGAACTATTGATACATATACATGTATTTTGATTTTAGAAACAACGGATGGGGGAACAAAAATGTCAAAAAAACCAGTAATGCTAATGATTTTAGATGGATTCGGGTTATCAAGTAACGTAGATGGAAATGCAGTAGTTGCGGCCAGTAAACCAAACTATGACAGAATAATAAAGAAATATCCAAGTACGAAATTAAATGCAAGTGGCCTAGAGGTAGGACTACCAGCGGGTCAAATGGGAAATTCAGAAGTTGGCCACTTAAACATAGGTGCTGGTAGAATTATATATCAAGCACTTACGAAAATAACAAAAGAAATTGAAGAAGGAAACTTTTTTGAAAACCTTGCTTTTAATAAAGCTATAGATAAAGCTATTAAGGCAAATTCGACCGTGCATCTTTTAGGATTATTGTCAGATGGAGGAGTTCACTCTCATATTGATCATTTAAAAGCTTTAATAAAGCTTGCTAAGGATAAAGGTGCTAAAAATGTTTATGTTCATGCATTGTTAGACGGTAGGGATGTGCAACCAGGTTCAGCACTACAATACATAGCAGAACTCGAAGAATATATGAATACAATAGGCGTGGGTAAAATTGCTACTGTATGTGGTAGATATTATGCTATGGATAGAGATAAGAGATGGGAAAGAGTTGAACTTGCATATAATGCTATGGTTTTATCTAAGGGTGAGGAAAATACCTCAGCAATAGAGGCAGTTAAAAAAGCTATCCATGATAATAAGACAGATGAATTTGTTCTTCCGACTGTTATAATGGAAAATAATAAGCCTGTTTCAGCTATAAGTAATAACGATAGTGTAATATTCTTTAACTTTAGACCGGACAGAGCTCGCGAACTTACTAGGGCATTAAATGATAAAGTATTTAATGGTTTTAAAAGAGAAACTTTAAATTTGAACTTTGTATGTACTACGCAATATGATATAACTATAGAAAACGTTGATGTAGCGTATACGCCAGAAAGTTACACTAATACGCTTGGAGAATATGTTAGTAAAATGGGTAAAAAACAGCTCCGAATAGCTGAAACTGAAAAATACGCCCATGTTACATTCTTCTTTAATGGAGGTGTTGAGGCTCCGAATGTAAATGAAGATAGAGCATTAATTCCATCACCTAAAGTAGCAACATATGATTTATTGCCAGAAATGAGTGCGCAAGAGGTTACAGAAGAATTATTAAAGAGACTAGAAACAGATGAATACGACATGATTATACTTAACTATGCTAACCCAGATATGGTAGGTCATACAGGCGTTTTTGAAGCTGCTAAAAAAGCTATAGAAACAGTGGATGAATGCCTTGGAAAAATTGTTGAGTGCGTTCTAGGCAAGGACGGTAGCGTATTTATAACTGCAGATCATGGAAACTCTGAACAAATGCTTGATTATTCGTCTGGAAAGCCAATGACAGCACATACTACAAATTTAGTTCCATTCACATACGTTTCAAATCACAGTAATGGTCTAAAAGATAGTGGAATATTGGCGGATATTGCACCAACTATGCTCCAAGCTATGGGACTCAGTATACCAAGTGAAATGACAGGAAAATCTTTAATTAAATAGGTTAAAAGAAAACTAAATTGAATAATGTATTAGCTAAGATTAACTTAAGTTTCCGTAAAGTATAGGATTAACTTAAGTTAACTTAGGATATAATAACATAGAGAAAAAATTTGGAGGTTAGATAACATGAAAAACTTTATTGAAATAATTGATATTTATGCAAGACAGATTCTGGACTCAAGAGCATTTCCAACTGTTGAAGTGGAAGTAACACTCGAAGATGGAACGATAGCAAGAGCATCAGTACCATCAGGCGCTTCTACTGGCATATTTGAAGCGGTAGAGTTAAGAGATGGAGACAAGGATACATATAACGGTAAAGGAGTTTTAAAAGCCGTTGATAATGTAAACAATCTAATAGCTGAAGAGATAGTTGGAATGAATGTATATGATCAAATAGCAATTGACAAAGCAATGATAGATCTTGATGGCACACCTAATAAGGCTAAACTAGGTGCTAATGCAATTCTTGGAGTATCTCTTGCATGTGCTAGAGCGGCTGCTGAGTCATTAGGACTCGGACTATATCAATATATTGGTGGAGTAAATGCTAAGGTTTTACCAGTTCCAATGATGAACATTATAAATGGTGGAAGCCATGCTGACAATAATGTAGACTTACAAGAGTTTATGGTTATGCCAGTTGGAGCAACTTCTTTTAAGGACGCTTTAAGAATGAGTGCAGAAGTTTACCACTCATTAAAAGCATTATTAAAAACTAAAGGACTAGCGACTGGTGTTGGTGATGAAGGTGGATTTGCTCCAGATTTATCATCAAACGAAGAAGCTATAAAAATCATAATAGAAGCTATAGAAAAAGCTGGATATGTTCCTGGAAAAGATATTTATATTGCTCTTGATCCAGCAGCTTCTGAATTCTTTGAAGATGGAAAATACAACTTAGCTTCAGAAGGAAGAATATTAACTCCAGAGCAAATGGCTGACTACTATGTAGAACTTGTAAACAAATATCCAATTATATCTATTGAAGATGGAATGGCTGAAGAAGATTGGGAAGGCTGGAAGTACTTAACTGATAAAATAGGAGATAGAGTTCAATTAGTTGGAGATGATTTATTTGTAACCAACACTGACAGATTAAAAATGGGAATTGAAAGAAAAACTGCAAATTCAATTCTTATAAAATTAAACCAAATAGGTACATTAACTGAAACACTAAATGCTATAGAAATGGCTGAAAGGGCAGGATATACTGCAGTAGTTTCTCATAGATCAGGAGAAACAGAAGATACTTCAATAGCTGACTTAGTTGTAGCTATGAATGCAGGACAAATTAAAACTGGTGCCCCAGCTAGAAGCGAAAGAGTTTCTAAATACAATCAATTATTAAGAATAGAAGAAGAATTAGAAGAAATGGCTGAGTACAGAGGATTAAAAGCATTCTATAACATAAATAGATAATTAATTAAGAGTATAGTCTTTACAGGCTATACTCTTAAATTTTACAATTCATTGTAAACTGTCTTAGAGTATGCTAAAATAATTATGTATTCGATGAATTGGAGGTGTACACATGCATAGTTTTCTAGTAGTTTTACAGGTTATAACTTCAATTGCTATAATTGTATCCGTTATGATGCAACCTAGTAAATCAGATGGATTAAGTGGCCTTATAGGAGGAACTTCTGAAACTTTTTTTGCAAAAAATAAAACAAAAACAGCAGAATCAGTACTAGTAAGAATTACAGTAGTTTCAGCAATTTTCTTTGCTATAACTACAGTGATGTTAAATTTAGTTAAATAATATACTTATCTAAGTAATAATTTAGGTACAATCAAATAAATATTTTATACTTCACAGCAGTTTATTTAAAAAAATTTAATAAGCTGCATTTTTTTATATGATTTTTAAGTGTTCAGGTGATGAGTAGAGACCCAGTAGATGATTTAATAGTATATATGAATCTATGATTATTAGAGGTGAAGGATGATGAGTGAATACAGTTCTAAATTAGAAAGTAATGATATGGATTTCCTTTTTGATGGCATTTTAAGCCTTCAAACAAAGGAAGAATGCTATAGATTTTTTGAAGATTTATGCACTATAAATGAAATTAAAGCATTTGAGCAAAGGATTCAAGTAGCAAGAATGTTAGCAGATAAAAGGACCTATTTGGATATAGCAGGTGTAACAGGGGCAAGTACTGCTACAATAAGTAGAATCGGCAGAGCATTAAATTATGGTAGTGATGGGTATAAACTTATATTAGAGCGTTTGGAATTAGCGAAATAAGTGTATTCATTTTTAACGACATTTTAGATGCGGATAGAGAGGGACGGTTAATATAATATATAAGGAGTGGTTTCATGGATTTGAAAAGTTTGTTAAACAAAGAGCAGTGCGAGGCTGCAATAACAGTTGATGGCCCATTGCTAATATTAGCTGGAGCGGGATCTGGGAAAACTAGGGTTTTGACCTATAGAATTGCGCATATGATTCAGGATTTAGCTATATATCCGTCTCAAATTTTATCCATAACTTTTACAAATAAAGCGGCTGGTGAAATGAAGGACAGAGTGCGTTCTTTAGTAGGCAATATAGCGGATAATATGTGGATTTCTACCTTTCACTCTAGTTGTGTTAGGATTTTAAGGCGAGAGATAGATAGGCTGGGATATAATAAGAATTTCACTATTTATGATAGCTATGATCAAAAAAGTTTGATTAAACAGTGTATGAAGGAACTTCAAATAAATGAAAAAGATCTAACAGATTCAGAAATTTTAGGTAAAATATCGAGTGCTAAAAACGAACTTATTAGTCCACAAAAATTTAAAAAAGAAAATGAAAGCGATTATAGAAAAAACAAAATCGCTGATGTGTATGTTCTTTATCAAAAAAGACTAAAAGGTAACAATGCACTAGATTTTGATGATTTAATTTTTAAAGCAGTTGAACTCTTAAAAAATAATAAGGAAGTTTTGGATTTCTATCATTCAAAATTCAAGTACATTATGGTTGATGAGTATCAAGACACAAATAAAGCACAGTATGAGCTTATAAAGCTTTTAGTAGATGAGCGTGAAAATATATGCGTAGTTGGAGATGATGACCAATGTATTTATGCTTGGAGAGGTGCGGATGTCACCAACATCTTAGATTTTGAAAAAGATTATCCAAAGGCAAAGGTTGTTAAGCTCGAGCAAAATTATAGATCTTGCGGAAATATACTTATGGCAGCTAATGAAGTTATAAGGAATAATTCTCAAAGAAAAGATAAGGCTCTAAGGACTGAAAAAGATTGTGGAGAGAAAATTAATTTATATAGAGCGTTTACAGATAGAGACGAGTCAAATTTTGTAGCAAGTCAAATTAAGAGAATTATGACTGAGGAAAATAGAAGCTATAAGGACTTTGCAATTTTATATAGGATGAATTCTCAATCACGTATTTTTGAGGAGAGTTTCAGAAAAAATTTGATTCCATATAGAATAGTGGGAGGATTAAAATTCTATGATAGAAAAGAAATAAAGGATATAATGGCGTATTTAAAGCTTATTAATAACCCACTTGACGATATCGCTTTAAAAAGAATTATAAATGTGCCTAAAAGAAGTATAGGAGATGCAACTATTCAAAAGATTCAAGAATTTGCAACAGGTATAGATCAATGCTTGTATAGTGCTATTCTAGATGTAGATTTTATACCTACATTGACAACTAGAAATAAAGCATCTATAAATAAGTTTGTAAGTCTTATGAATAGCTTTATGGCCAAAAATGAAACAGGAACAGTCTCTGAGTTAATTAAATCTATAATAAGTGATACAGGGTATTTAAAGCAATTAGAACTTTCTAAGGAACCAGAGGATGAGAGCAGGGTAGAGAATATAAAGGAATTAGTATCAGATGCTGTAGAATTTGAAAGAACTTCAGAAGATAAGTCGCTTTTAACATTCTTAGAAGGAGTAAGTTTAGGTTCGAGCACTGATGACCCTGATGAAACAGTAGAGACTGCGGCAATGATGACTGTTCATAGTGCAAAGGGGTTAGAATTTCCAGTAGTATTTATGGTTGGTATGGAAAATGGGATATTCCCCGGCATGTCTTCGCTTAACAACTTTACTGAAATGGAAGAATCAAGGCGCCTGTGCTATGTTGCTATAACAAGGGCGGAGGAGAAGCTCTACATAACATCTGCCGAGAGTAGAATGGTATTTGGAAGAAATGTTGGGTATCAGCCTTCTGATTTTATCAGTGAAATTTCTCCGGATTTAAAAGAAGTTATCGGGGGAGCTAAGAATAGGACTGTGCAGGTATTAAAGAGAAAAAACACTGGAAATTCACAAAATTATAATCCGCATGGACTACTAAGTAAAACTTCGCCTCAAGATTATGCATCAGCTACAGCGAAAGGAAATGATCCAGGGCAGCAAAGTGTCAATAGTGAGAATGCTATGAATAGAGAAGCTACGGTAGGTAGGAAAGTTAGACATACTAAATTTGGAATAGGTACCATAGTGTCAAAATCGAGTTCTGATAATGATACAATGATTTCAATAGCGTTTGATAACATGGGAATAAAAAAGCTGATATTAGATAAAGCGCCTTTAGAAATGTTATAAGGCACATGAAAATAGGGCTAGCATACTGATTTGCTATTTATTTGAATGCGCTAAGGCATTTTGGATAAAATAGCTAGTGAGTGTGCTAGTTATTTTATTTCATATACCTAGCAGATGAACGTTGATTTCGTGGGAAAGGGTGTAGTTTATGAAAATTAGTGTAAAAGATGAAATTGAAGAATTAAAAAAGACAATTAAATATCACAGTGATAGATATTACAACCAAGATAATCCGGAAATATCAGATTATGAATATGATCAATTGATGCTTGCGCTTAAAGCAATAGAGAAAGAATATCCAGAACTTATCACATTAGAGTCCCCGACTCAAAACATAGGTGGAAACGCTAAAAGAAAAGCTGGGGTATTAGTAAAACATAATGTACCAATGCTCAGTTTGCAAGACGTATTTACAAAAGAAGAAGTCTATGCCTATGTAAATAAAATGATTGAAGAGCTTAGTGATCCAACATTTGTTGTTGAACTTAAAATTGATGGTTTGTCAATGTCACTACGTTATGTAGAAGGTAAATTAACAGTAGCTGTAACTCGCGGTGATGGAATCATTCAAGGTGAGGATGTCACTGAAAATGCTAAAGTAATTGGGGATGTCGTGCGGAAACTGAAAGAGCAAGTGCCATACCTCGAGATTCGTGGTGAGGTATATATGGCAAGTGCTGCGTTTGATAAGGTTAATGAGGGGCAAGAGCTATTAGGGAAAAAGATATTTGCTAATCCTCGAAACTGTGCTGCTGGTACATTGAGGCAGTTAGATAGTAAAATAACAAAGGAAAGACAATTATCTCTGTTTATTTTTAATATTCAAGACGCCAAAGGAATTGAATTTAAAACACATACCGAAGGCTATGAATGGTTAAAAAAACAGGGTGTAAAAGTTATTGAGAATTATGTGAAATGTAAAACAGCTGATGAAGTGTGGAATACTATCCAGGCTATAGGAGAAGATAGAGGTAATTTAGCATACGATATTGACGGAGTTGTTATAAAAATTGATAACTTGGAAGATAGAAAAAAGCTTGGTAATACTTCAAAAGTTCCCAAATGGGCTATAGCATATAAGTTCCCTCCAGAAGAAAAAGAAACAAAATTGATTGATATTGAACTATCAGTAGGAAGAACCGGAAGAATTACTCCTACAGCAATTTTTGAGCCAATTCGTTTATGCGGAACTTCTGTATCTAGAGCAATTCTTCATAACCAAGATTTTATCAATGATTTAGATATAAGGATTGGAGATATAATTGTTGTATACAAATCAGGAGAGATTATCCCGAAAATTAAGGCTGTAGTCAAAGAAAAACGTTCTGAGAAGTTAAATAGATTCCAAATTCCAGACCGATGCCCGGTATGTGGAACCCCCACTGTCCGTGAAAAAGATACGGCTGATATCAAATGTACAAATCCTAACTGTATGGCTCAATTAGAAAGACACATAATTAATTTTGTTGGTCGGAATGCTATGGATATAAAAGGGTTTGGTACGGCTTATATTAAGGAACTTATCCGTTTAGAATATATTAAAGATGTAGCAGATGTATATTCACTGTTTAATTACCGCGCGGAGCTTATAGAGAAAGGTATAATTGGAAAAGAAAAGAATACAGATAAATTACTAGATGCTATAGACAAATCAAGGGGAAATGAAGCACAAAGATTGCTGACAGGCCTCGGAATTCCTAATATTGGTAAGATAGCAGCGAAATCCATAATGAAGCATTATAAATCTATTGAATGTTTGCAAAATACAACATTGGATGAACTAATAGAGGTTTCTGATATAGGTGAAATAAGTGCTTTGTGTGTACTAAGATTTTTTGAAGATAATAAAAACAGAGAAATAATTGATAGGTTAAAAGAGTATGGCGTAAATATGGCCGTAGAAGACTCAAATCAGGTCGATAATCTATTTAACGGGTTAACATTCGTAGTAACTGGAACCCTTACGTCAATGGGGCGTAGTGATGCCACATTAATAATAGAAAATCATGGAGGAAAAGTATCAGGTTCTGTTTCTAATAAAACCAGTTACGTTTTAGCAGGCGAGAATGCCGGAAGTAAGCTTACCAAAGCTCAAGAGCTTGGAATTACAGTCATATCTGAAGAAGAACTAGTAAATATGTTAAAATAGTGTGGAAAATGTAAGAAAGACGTCAAATGACGTCTTCTTTATGTTGCGCTACTAATATTTATTTTTCACCTGGACTAGAAATATCTTCGACTTTAAAATCATCTTTAGGATATTCCTTGTGTCTCTGTTTTGAAGATGAGCTAGAGGCGTTTTGTAGAAGTTTTTCCAGTAAATAATTTTTATATCTTAACTGATTAAATATTTTAATTAATAAAATAAAGCCCCATATCGATGTAAGCATAAAAATTAACATGGAAAATATAGAAAAAATTCTTATAGTCAGGATTAACATGGAATAGGCCTCCTAAATACTTACATATATAAAATCTGTAAGTACATATTAATATAATAATGTACATTAAGATAAATAACAAGTCAATTTTACACAGTATAATGATTATATGTATTCATTTATATAATATATAGTTAAAATATATTACAGAATTAAGCGCAAAAAAAAAGTGTATATTGCGTATAATGCATTGAAACAAGCTTTAGAACTTCTTATTTTATTTTTAATTAAGATACGTTAAGAAAAACATATGTTTGAGCGACAGCGAGTTTATGTTTTTCAGGAGATTAATTGAAAATAAAATTAGTAGTTCTTAGCGAAGTGAATGCATTAATAGTAATATATACTTTTTTATTTTTTATTGGATATTTGATTATTTCATATATGAAAAGTTAATACTCTTAATAATACACATATTGGGGGTAATTATGAAAAAGTTATTATGTATAATGTTGATTTTTATGACGATGCTAACCAGTGGATGTATTCAAAAGAAAGTAAAACCAACAACATCTAGAAAATATTTAGTTTATAACTTGGGAGAATTGCCGGCAGACTTGCTTATGACAAATAATGATAGTGTTCGCGAAAAAGACTTGTTATTAGTTTTATTTGAAGGATTAGTAAGAGAAGATAAAGATGGTAAAATTGTACCTGCCATGGCAGAAAAAATTGAGGTTAGTAAAGACAAAATAGGGTATACCTTTAAATTAAGAAAAGATCTACATTATAACGATGGAACGTCTATAAAAGCTGATGATTTTAAAAGGTTCTTTCACAACATTTTATTGGAAAAAGGAAATATTTTTGCTAAGCAATTATATTGCATATTTGGGGCTAAGGATTTTAGTGCAGGAAAAGTAGATTTTGAAAATGTTGGTATTGTTGCAAAGGACGATTTAACATTAGAGATAAGGCTAAATAATCCTAATGAGAACTTTATAAATATCCTTAGCAATCCAGTTTTCACTTTAAGGGGAAATAATATGGATACAAGGAACTGGAAAGATAGCTACAGTCAAATTCAATATAGTGGTCCATTTATTATAAAAGAGGTAAACAAAGATGGAGAAATAAAATTAGTAAAGAACGAAAAGTATTGGAGAGCCAATGAAATTGTTAGTAATGAAATGCTATTTACTTCTATAAAGGATGAAGAGAAAGCTTTAGCAAATTTTGAAACTTCGCAGTATAGTGATACCTCAAAAATTGATGTACTTGTAAGTCCACCAATAAGTGAAGTAAGTGCCCTTAGCACGGAAAATAAAACTGAAGTTAAACTATCGCAGAGTATGTATTATATGAATTTCAATCTAAAAACTAAAAATATACTAGAAAAAAGAGATTCAGTGGATATAAATTTTAGAAATGCAATTGGTTCAATTATAGATCGGGAGTTAATTATAGAAACTATATCAGAAGATGTAGCGGTTCCAACAATAAATTATACACCTTTTACTAGGTCTAATGACAATAGTGGTAAAGTGATTTTTAATGCATCCCAGAATAAAATTAAAGGCTTAGAATATTTAAAAAAAAGTAGTAATTATGAAGAAAAACAAGAATTAGTTATGGTATATGAAAATAAAAATTTTGATACTAAAATAAGCAAGGAAATAGCTAAAAATATTAAAGAATATTTAGGTATAAAGGTAGTGTGCACTGGATACACAAAAGATGAACTCGAAAAAGTACTTAAAGAGGGAAATTATGACATAGTATTTTCAAAAAATGATGAGGAATTTGGAGACATTTATAAATTCTTTACTAGATGGACATCATATTCAAAAGATAATATTTATGGATATAAGAGTTCGGATTATGATAAAACTATAGAAAAAGCATTGATGGAGAAAACCGATAAAAATAAAGTAACAATTTATAATCATGCACAATCTATATTAGCAAAAGACTTACCATGTATACCTATATATATAGGCAATACAGTTATTTGTAAAAGAGAAAATATTAAAGATATCTATTTAACTAAAAGTGGGAATTTAGTGTTTGATTATGCTTATAAAGAGGCTAAGACTGATTCCAAATAAAATTAAGCTTTTTTTCTTATACTATGCTAATAAAAGTATATATTGCGTAGAATGCATTTTAGCCATATATACTTTTTTGTTATAGCATAATATAAGAGAAAATTATTAACTCTTAATATTAGTGAGTGTGGAAAAATATTGTTAAGAAGAATATAAACATATTTTTGCTGCTATCAAAAGATAACTTACTTTGCTTAAAGCTCTCCTTTCGTTTATTGTATACCACATTTTTAATGAATATAGAAGCTAATTCATTGGTTTCAGGTGTGGGGATTTCAGGCATTCTAAAATCATCCTCTTGTATCAAATCCTCTGATTTTAGTGAAAAATCCCTGTAATGTTCAGCGTTATCTAAAGAGGGGGACTCAGGCCAGCTTAAAATTATACCAGAATCCAAAATTTGATGTTTGAAAATATCCTGAAGCATGAAAGAATTATCTTCAATATTGTTAAAATCAGAATATATGATTTGGCTGTAAATGTATAATAAGAGCTCATCACAAGTATAATTTGTCTCTTTATCAGCACTTTCCTTTAGCAAGATACCTTTATCGGCATCGTATAAGTCTGTAAGCTTTTCATATAAATCGTCACTAGTATCTTTAAATTTAAGAATTAATGTATTATTATACATAAGCGTACAGTTTATAAAAAGCATACAGGAATGATCTAATTTAGCATTAACAATTAAAGATGGCTTAGCATTATATTGATCTATAAGCAAATCTAAAAAATCTAGCAATAGGGTTTCGCATAGTTCTAAGCCAGAGTACTTATAAAAAATATTTAATGCTAAGCATATCTTATTGAGTTCCTCAAAAGAAACATTGTAAATTTCTTCCTTATACTGAGAAAACATATCTAGGATATCTAGAGCAAATTGTTTATATTCATGCTCTTGTTTTACGTTATTATAAGTAGAATATTTGTAGTAAGCAGACATCATAAAGGCTTGATCAGAAAATTTGAATTTGTTGTTTTTATCTTCAAAATTAAATTCTTGGTTTAATGGATTAGTTAAATCTTTTTTGTCAACAAAGAGCCCATCTTTATTTCGAAAATAAGAAGCATAAAATTCTAATTGTTCTTTGCAAAGTTTAAGGTAAATAGAGCTTAGATCATATTTTGTATCATCGACGTCCTTAAAGTTATTATAATAGTCTACGAGTTCCAGTAGTGATAAAGTCATGAATGCATTACTATTAACAGTTATTTCTTTCTTTACTTTGTTCTCATTCCAATTTAACATGCCTTCTTTCGATTTTAATTTAGCATCTGCTTTTTTGTAAACACATAAAAGTGGAGAATTTAAATTAATTGTGTTAATATCAATCTTAGAAAAGGATTTAGATTTTAAATCGCGTGAGGGAATATATATGCCACATTTAGAATCGAAAACTATATCCTTTAATGATTCTTTTGATAAGTAGAAAAATTGATTTTTTATGTTAGTTTTGTTTAATGTATTGGTTTTTAAAAAAGGTCCTAGAAAATTCAACATAACACCACCATATAATTAGTACTTATATAGATAATATGATTACAATTGTTAAAATGTGCTAGATTTATGAAATTAGAAAGGAAGAATTTAAATGAAAGTTGGAAAATTAAATTGGGATGACTTAAAACAAATAATTGACAACAATAAAAGTGTTGTCCGGGGCGATGTAAGAATTAGAAGTGGAATAGGCGAAGACTGCAGTGTAATAAATTTTGGCGAATATGAGTGCGTAGTATCTACAGATCCAATAACCGGAGCTGATAAAAATATGGGCAAATTAGCAGTTCATATAAATTGCAATGATATAGCTTCTTGTGGAGTTGAGCCTGTAGGCATTTTAGTTACAATTCTTGTACCGCCAACAGCGACGATAGAAGATATAAAAAATATTATGAGTGAAATTGATGAAGAGACAAAAAAACTGAATGTGGAGATATTAGGTGGACATACTGAGGTTACAGAAGCTGTAAATAAAATAATAGTTTCATGCACTGCTATAGGAAAAGGGAAAGCACAAGGTGCTGTGGCAACTTCAGGTGCAAAAATCGGAGATGAAATTGTCGTTACCAAACTGCTTTGTATGGAAGGAACTTCAATTATAGTAAATGATCATTTAGACAGGATACAAGGCGTTTTAACTCCTAAAGAAATAGAAGTAGCTAAAGACTATATTAGTAGTATTAGTGTGGTTAATGAAGGACGTATAGCAGGAGAGTTCGGGGTTAATTCTATGCATGATATAACTGAAGGTGGTGTTCTAGGAGCATTATGGGAAGTTGCGGAGGCTAGCAATTTAGGGTTTAAGGCGTATAGTGATAAAATGCCAATTAGTGATATTACATATAAAATATGTGAAAGACTTAATATTGACCCTTTGAAATTTATATCTTCTGGAAGCATGCTAATAACGGTGGCGTCTGGGAAAGAATTGGTGGATAAATTAAATAGCAATGGAGTACAAGCTACGGTAATAGGAAAAATGACTGCGTCTAGAGGGATATTAGTAAAAGATGAAACTTGCAAAGATGTTTTGCCCCCTACTAGAGATGAGTTATTTAGTATATAATTTTTAAAATAGATTACTTTTAGAGTAGATAATGATTACTAATTATTATCTACCCTAGAGAGTTGTGAGGAGTATACAATGAGAAGATTAATAGTTGCTAGTAATAATGACCATAAAATTAAGGAAATAAAAGAAATATTATCACGGTTTCCTTTTGAAGTACTATCTTTAAAAGAAGCCAATATTAACATTGATGTAGAGGAAACAGGAAGCACTTTCATGGAGAATGCAGATATAAAGGCAAGTGAAATTTTCAAAATAGCCCATGGGGATATGGTACTTGCCGATGATTCGGGATTAGCAGTAGAATCATTAAATGGAGCTCCAGGCATTTTTTCAGCGAGGTTTGCGGGGGAACACGGAAATACTAAAGCGAATAATGAAAAATTATTGCACCTTTTAGATGGCAAAACAGAAGAACAGCGAAAAGCTAAATTCATTTGCGCAATGGTACTTATAATTAATAAAGATGAAATAGTAAAAGTACAAGGAGAGTCAGAGGGGATAATCACAGCAGATTTTAGAGGTGAAGAAGGTTTCGGATATGACCCGCTATTTTTTGTGGAAAAATTCAATAAAACTTTTGCACAGATGGAAAGTAATGAAAAAAACGCTATTAGTCATAGGGGAAGGGCACTAGATAAACTAAAAGGTGAGCTTGAAAAATTAATATATGATGTATAATTATTAGGCATCTCAAAAAAGTCTAAGATGCATATGTTATATTAATGAAGAGGGTGATTTTAAATGAGAATAGGTGTTATAAGCGATACACATGGCATTATTAGCAGCATAGAACGGCTAGGATGCGAAATAAAGGGATTAGATGTGTTGATCCACTTAGGCGATAATGTAGACGACATATCCATTATAAGAAAGCATTATAATGGAGAAATAATTAATGTTAAAGGCAATTGTGATTTTTCTACAAGTACACCTAATGACAGGGTAAAAGAAATTTGCTTAAAAAAATTTTTTTTAACTCATGGACATAGATATAGTGTAAAAGAGAGTTTGGCTAAATTAAGATATAAGGCTTTAGAAACGGGGGCTGACATAGTCTTGTATGGACATACACATATTGGAAAAATAGATTTTGAAGAAGGAATATGGTATATAAATCCTGGAAGTGCGTCACTACCAAGAGATGGAGCTCGGAGCTTTGCTATTATAAGTATCAACCAGGGATGCATAGAGCCAAATTTGATAAGATTCTAGTTGTTTATAGCTAGGTATTTTAAATGTGAACTTCTAAAATTTTAGTTTTTTTAATCAGACTAAAATAAGTTAAAATAAAAAATAACAGGTTGATAGGATTTATTTTAATATTAAAATGAGAAAGTTTTAAAAAAAGTATTGACGTATTAAAACATATGGTGTAGAATAATCCATGTCGTCAGAAAAAATCATTGAATTTAAATGGTTATGAGGTCAGGATTAATTTAGGACATTAAATGGTTTTAAAGTTTAATGGGTAGCGGGGTGTAGCGCAGCTGGGAGCGCGCGTGGTTTGGGACCATGAGGTCGCAGGTTCAATCCCTGTCACCCCGACCACTATATGCGGGTATAACTCAATGGTAGAGTGTTAGCCTTCCAAGCTAATTACGAGGGTTCGATTCCCTCTACCCGCTCCAAATATATTAATGTTTATTTAAACACTAATATACAAGCATCTTTAGCTCAGTTGGATAGAGCAACGCCCTTCTAAGGCGTGGGCCAGGGGTTCGAATCCCTTAAGATGCACCATACGGTGGACGTAGTTCAGTTGGTAGAGCGCCAGTTTGTGGTACTGGTTGTCGTGGGTTCGAGTCCCATCGTCCACCCCATTTAATGCTGGGGTATCGCCAAGCGGTAAGGCACCACACTTTGACTGTGGCATCCGTAGGTTCAAATCCTGCTATCCCAGCCAATAAGGTTTACTAGCTCAGTTGGTAGAGCACATGACTTTTAATCATGGTGTCCGGGGTTCGATTCCCCGGTAAGCCACCAAAATAGTAATAATATGCAGGTGTGGCGGAATTGGCAGACGCACTAGACTTAGGATCTAGCGCCTTCGGGTGTATGGGTTCAACTCCCTTCACCTGCACCATTACTATTTACAAATGAATTACTATGTATAAAAACAATAATATGCGGGGGTGGCTCAGTGGTAGAGCGTCACCTTGCCAAGGTGAACGTCGCGAGTTCGAATCTCGTCTCCCGCTCCAAATATGTTTATACATATTAGTTTAAGTATACAAGCATCTTTAGCTCAGTTGGATAGAGCAACGCCCTTCTAAGGCGTGGGCCGGGGGTTCGAATCCCTTAAGATGCACCAATATGCGTCATTAGCTCAGTTGGTAGAGCACCTGACTCTTAATCAGGGTGTCCGGGGTTCAAGCCCCCGATGTCGCACCATTTTTTAATATATGCCGGGGTGTAGCGCAGCTGGGAGCGCGCGTGGTTTGGGACCATGAGGTCGCAGGTTCAATCCCTGTCACCCCGACCATTAAAATATAATATGCGGGTATAACTCAATGGTAGAGTGTTAGCCTTCCAAGCTAATTACGAGGGTTCGATTCCCTCTACCCGCTCCAAATATGTTAACGTTCAACTGAGCATTAACATATAAGCGTTTTTAGCTCAGTTGGATAGAGCAACGCCCTTCTAAGGCGTGGGCCAGGGGTTCGAATCCCTTAAGACGCACCATACGGTGGACGTAGTTCAGTTGGTAGAGCGCCAGTTTGTGGTACTGGTTGTCGTGGGTTCGAGTCCCATCGTCCACCCCATTTAAAAATAAAATTACAAATAAAGGGTATTGTATTAGAAAATAATATAACCTTAATAAATTTAAAATTCCCAATACGGTGGACGTAGTTCAGTTGGTAGAGCGCCAGTTTGTGGTACTGGTTGTCGTGGGTTCGAGTCCCATCGTCCACCCCATTTAAAATTGGGATGCCTTTCAAAACCGTAAGGCATCGGACTCTTTACTTAGATGTATAGGTTTGAATTTAACTAATAAGGTTTACTAGCTCAGTTGGTAGAGCACATGACTTTTAATCATGGTGTCCGGGGTTCGATTCCCCGGTAAGCCACCAAAATAGTAATAATATGCAGGTGTGGCGGAATTGGCAGACGCACTAGACTTAGGATCTAGCGCCTTCGGGTGTATGGGTTCAACTCCCTTCACCTGCACCAAATACTATTTATAAAAACAACAATATGCGGGGGTGGCTCAGTGGTAGAGCGTCACCTTGCCAAGGTGAACGTCGCGAGTTCGAATCTCGTCTCCCGCTCCAAACATGCGGGTATAACTCAATGGTAGAGTGTTAGCCTTCCAAGCTAATTACGAGGGTTCGATTCCCTCTACCCGCTCCAATAAAAGTCTTTAGTATTTATACTAAAGACTTTTTAAAAATTATTTTATTATGCGCCCATAGCTCAGTTGGATAGAGTGGCAGACTTCGAATCTGAAGGCCGTGGGTTCGACTCCCTCTGGGCGCACCACCAAAGCCTTGCAAACACTAAGTTTGTAAGGCTTTTACTTTTGCCCTCTTTTGACCCTTATAAAATTTTATGAAAAAATGAGGGTTATTTTGACCCCATATAATTATACAAGTCATTAAGTTTTGTATCAGCCTTCACCTTCATAATCTCAAGTACATGAGTATAGGTGTTTAAGGTAATAGAAATATTACTATGACCTAGATGACTTTGTACTATTTTGGGCTCTTCTTTAGCTCAAATAGGAGAGTAGCATAGGTATGACTTAAATCGTCAGGTATTAATATAATAAAGATTAAATAGCTATAGTTGTAATTATACTTATTAAAGAAAATAATACAAATGTATTGACAATTTAATAATACGTTTGTATTATTAAATTAAAGGAGGCTTTAATGATGGATTTAAAAAAACTTCCACAAACAGAATTGGAAGTTATGAATTTAATTTGGAGTAATGAAGAAACTTTATCAACAAACCAGGTTGCTGAGATAATCACTCTTCAAAAGGGATGGAAAGCTGGAACAACAGCTACACTTCTAAAACGTTTAATAAAAAAGGATTTTCTTTCAGCAGAAAAACGAGGAAAGCAGTTTTACTATTTTCCAAAGGTAGAAGAAAAAGAATATAAGTCTTTAGAAACAAAGGAATTCCTTAAAAATATTCATGGTAATTCTTTAACTAGCCTTGTATCAATGTTACATGATACTAAGGACATATTATCAGACGAGGATTTAGAAAAACTAGATAGAATGATAAAAAATAGGTGATAATATGCTAAAAACATTGTTTGAAAACATTATAGAAGCCTCATTAATAGGAACCTTTTGGATTTTATTGCTATTAATATTTAGAAAAAAGGTACTTAGTAAATATAGTGCAAATTTCAATTACTATATTTGTATAGTTATAATTTTAAAAATGGTTCTGCCCCTTAAAATTTCAATATATGTTCCTAAGAATGTGTTAATGGTAAAAGATAATGTAATTCCTAGTGGTATCTATGATAACATGGCTAAAATTAGTCATGTTATAAGTATAATTCCATATCTTTATTTCATAACATCTACAATAATATTTTTATTTATTATTTTATGTAACAAAAAATTTAATAGCAGTATTAAAAAGACTTCAAGAAATATATACAATGTAAAAATCATGAG
Organism: Clostridium sp. CM028; assembly: GCF_030585565.1. Taxonomy (NCBI): domain Bacteria; kingdom Bacillati; phylum Bacillota; class Clostridia; order Eubacteriales; family Clostridiaceae; genus Clostridium; species Clostridium sp. CM028. The sequence goes on from NZ_CP077766.1 coordinate 3,133,750, forward strand.
AATATATAGCAAATCGAAAAAAGAAATGGGTATCAAAAGAAATATTCCTCTTAAATTTTGCAGTAGTATTTCAACACCATTTATTATAGGTATAGTAAAACCAACAATTATATTACCAGAAAGAACATATGAAGATGAAGATTTAAAATGGATAATAAAACATGAATTGATTCATTTTAAAAGAAAAGATTGGATATATAAACTTCTAAGCATTTTAGTTATATCATTACATTTCTTTAATCCTTTAATTTATAAGTTAAAAAGTATTTTAAATGAAGATTGTGAATTATCCTGTGATGAAAAGCTCTTAAAATCACTAGGAATAGATGAAAGAAAAAATTATGCCTTAACACTTATAAACTCAATGAAATTTAATAATCAGTTTAAATTATCAAATAGCTTAATATCACCCTTTAATGATGATAAAAATATAATGAATAGGAGAATTGAGAGTATGTTAAATTTGAAATCAAAGAAAAAAGGAATAATCACAGGAGCATTACTACTTGTAATATCAGGAGCATCACTATTTTCAGTAAATGTATTTGCGGATACTCCAGAAGAGCATATTAATGATGATATGAATAAGGTTAAACAGGAATTGCAGAATAATTTAGAGCAAGGAGCCAAAGAGGGGGATTTGAAGATTTTAAATAAAGATGGTACAAAAGTTTATTATAAAACTATTCAAGCATCATCAGAGATATCGCCTGAAGCATATAAATAACTACATAAAAAAAGGTCATTGAAATGAGGCAACTGAAAAAGTCTTGATATTTAAAATTTAACTTATTAAAAAAGTTAAAACTAGAAATTTATGAGCTATGGTTTTGTGGTAAATTATGTTGACAGGGATTAAAATGTATAGTATTATAGGTAAAAGAATAAAGAACCTTTAATTTTGCCCGAGAGGCTGAGAAGGAAGTAGATGTTTTACAGCGATATTACTACGCCTTCTCATAAAAGAGATGGCGTTTTTTGTTTAGAAGTAAATGTAATATTAAAAGTACTTATAGTACCTTTAAATTTAGCTCAGAGAGGCTGAGAAGGAGTGGATGTAATATGCTAAAAGGAAGACACTTAATTGAACCAATGGATTTTACAATATTAGAGCTTGAGGAGATTTTTGATTATGCAGATGAAATAATTAAAAAACCTGAAAATTTTTCTCATATATGTGATGGGAAAGTTTTGGCAACATTATTTTATGAACCAAGCACACGAACAAGATTAAGCTTTGAAGCGGCAATGTTAAGACTTGGAGGTCAGGTTTTAGGTTTTTCTGAGGCGAAATCAAGTTCGGCAGCAAAAGGGGAAAGTGTAGCAGATACTATAAGGACAGTAGAATGTTATGCAGATATTGCAGCCATGAGACATCCCAAAGAAGGAGCTCCTAAAGTTGCATCTATGCACTCTCAAATGCCAGTAATAAATGCCGGTGATGGTGGGCATCAACATCCAACTCAAACATTAACAGATCTTTTAACCATAAGAAATATTAAAGGGTCATTATCAAACTTAACCATAGGAATTTGTGGTGATTTAAAGTTTGGTAGAACAGTTCACTCATTAATAAAAGCCATGTCAAGATATGAAAACATTAAATTTATACTAATTTCACCAAATGAATTAACAATTCCTAAATACATTAAATCGGAAGTATTGGAAAAAAATAATATGGAGTTCCTTGAAGTTGAAAAATTAGAGGATGTTATTGGAGATTTAGATATTTTATATATGACTAGAGTTCAAAAAGAAAGATTTTTTAACGAGGAAGATTATATAAGACTTAAAGATATTTATATACTGGATAAAGAAAAAATGCTAAAAGCTAAGAAAGATATGATAATTCTTCACCCACTACCTAGAGTTAATGAAATAGCTGTGGAAATCGACGCTGATCCAAGGGCATGTTACTTTAGACAAGCAAAATATGGTATGTATGCAAGAATGGCACTTATTGCTAAACTTTTGGGGGTGGATAAGTAATGGTAACAATAAATAGCATAAAAAGAGGAATAGTAATAGATCATATTAAAGCGGGTGTAGGACTCAAAATATTCAACTATTTAGGTCTTGATAATGCTCAATTTACAGTGGCGCTTATTATGAATGCACATAGCGGGAAGCTCGGAAAAAAGGATATAATTAAAATAGAAAACGAGATTGATATAGATTTTACAGTGTTGGGGTTTATAGACCCTAACATAACAATAAATATAATAACTGGAGAAAAAATTGAAAATAAAGTTAAACTAAAGCTGCCAGATAAAATTGATAATGTTATAAGATGCAATAATCCAAGATGCATAACATCTGTAGAGCAAGAAATTTTGAATAGTTTCTACTTAGCAAATAGTGAAAAGGGCGAGTATAGATGTATATATTGTGATGAGATTAATAACCATACTACTGTATCGTAATAAAACACATAATTATTAATATAAAGTGTACGGTTTAAATTGTGACTTAGACCGTACAAAAAAAATCGTAATACAGTGTGAAGGGATGGTAGAACTATGGAATTGTTAATTAAGAACGCAAGGGTAGTTGATTCATCACAGGATTTTATTGGCGATGTTTATATAAATAAAGGAACAATATATGAAATAGGAAAAAAACTAGAAAAAGACTGTGAGGTAATAAATGGAGAGGGATATATTTTAGCCCCTTCTTTTATAGATCTTCACAGTCATTTTAGAGAACCGGGGTATACATATAAAGAAGATATACTATCGGGAAGCCAGGCCGCAGTGCGGGGTGGATATACTGCGGTAAACCTTATGGCAAATACAAAACCAGTATGTAGCTCAATGGATACAATAGATAAGGTGCTCAAAAAATCTAGGGAAATAAATCTCTTGGACATTCATCAATGTGCATCTATTACAGAGGATCTATTGGGGAAATCTATAGATCACCTAGGTCAGTTAACCAATGCAGTAAGATTTATATCGGATGATGGTAAAGGGGTTTATGATAGTCGTATAATGCTTGAGGCAATGGTTAAAGCTAAAGAAAAGGATTTAACAGTAATATCTCATGCTGAAAATGAAGAGTTAGTAGAAGTTGATACAAGGCTTGCTGAAAATATGATGACATGGAGAGATATAGCCCTTTCAAAATTCACAGGTTGTAAACTTCACTTAGCTCATGTTAGTACAAAAGAAGCTATGCTAGATATTATAAAAGGAAAACAGCAGGGGGGACGAATAACCTGTGAAGTTACGCCGCATCATCTAGCATTAACAGAAGAAACAAACTATAGGGTAAATCCACCTATGAGGAAAGTTGAGGATGTAAGCTTCTTAATACAAGCTATAAAAGATGGCTTTGTGGATGTTATAGCTACTGACCATGCGCCACATAGTGTTGAGGATAAAATAAAGGGCGCTCCTGGTATATCAGGACTAGAAAGTTCATTTCCTGTATGCTACACTAAATTGGTAGGAGAAGGTCATATTACTTTAAATAAACTTTCTGAATTGATGTCAAAAAACCCAGCTAAAATTATGGGATTTAACAAGGGCGAAATAAAAATAGGTTATGATGGAGACTTGGTACTGTTAGACACTAAATCTAAATATAACATTGATCCTTCGCAGTTTTTATCTAAAGGACACAATTCCCCATTTGAGGGTAAGGCTGTAGTAGGTAGGGTAATGTGTACTATTAAGGCAGGGAGAATAATTTATAAAGATAAGTAGAAACAAACAAAGTGTTGATTTGTAAATAAAATGGTAAAGGCGGAATAATCTTTGATTATAGATAAATTATTTAAAAGTGTAGAAAAAAACGGTCATGTATGCGTTGGGCTTGATACGGATTTAGAATATTTACCAGTAGAGTTTAGGAATAAGTTTATGCATGAGGAGCACGCGTTATACAGATTTAATCAAATGATAATTGATGCTACTTTTGATGTATCAGCTTGCTATAAGGTGCAAATAGCATATTATGAAGCTCTTGGATTAAAAGGTTTAAAAGTATACAAAGACACCTTGAGTTATATAAAAAGCAAAGGTGGCATAGTGATTGCAGATATTAAAAGAGGAGACATTGCAAAAACTGCACAAATGTATGCTAAAGCTCATTTTGAAGGGGATTTTGAAAGTGACTTTATAACTATAAATCCGTACATGGGGATGGATAGTATTGAACCATATCTTCCTTATTTAAAAAATAAGGAAAAGGGATTATTCTCACTAGTAAGAACCTCCAATAAAGGAGCAGAAGATATAGAGTACATAGAGAATAAAGAAAATAAAAAGGTTTATGATATTGTGGGGGAAAAGTTATTAAAAATCGGAAGTGAATTTATTGGAGAGTGTGGATATAGCTCCATAGGTGGAGTAGTTGGGTGCACGCATATAGATGAAGGGTTAAAGATGAGAAATGATCTTCAAAAAATGTTTTTCTTAATACCGGGGTATGGAGCACAAGGTGGAGCAGCGAAAGATGTAGCCATATATTTGAAAAATGGGAATGGTGGAGTAGTAAATGCATCTAGAAGTATTTTGCTTGCATACAAGAAAGCAGATAATGGTCAAATTCGTTTTGAACAGTGTGCTCGCGAAGAAGCTATAAAAATGAGAGACGAAATAAGAAAAGCCGCAAACAAAAAATAAGATATATTCTTTATTAAAATGCTGGAGGGGTTTATTTGATATGTTCAGTAGAAAAGACATATGAAAATGTTGAAATAAGTGATGGCGTGTATAAGCTTTCTATAAAGGGCAAGTTTAACGTAAAACCAGGACAATTTTTTATGTTAAAGGTAAAAGAAATGGAGCCATTATTACCAAGACCTATAAGTGTGTATGATGTGGATGATGAGAAAATAAGTTTTTTATACCAAATAGTAGGTCAAGGTACAAAATATCTTAGTAAACTCTGCGCAAATGATGAACTTCAGATAATGGGGCCACTCGGAAATGGATTTGATGTGGAAAAAATAAAAGGGAAAATTGCTGTTGTATCTGGAGGAATTGGAATAGCGCCACTTGTTTATCTGATCAAAAAACTTAGGTCGTGTGAAATAGATTTGTATGCAGGGTTTAGGACTGTGGATTATTCTGTGGATTCTGTGGAAAAATATGTAAATAAAATTAACTTATCCACAGAAAGTGGTAAAATTGGTCATAAGGGATACGTAACAGACATAATAAATGTAAAAGAATATGAAACTGTTATTTGCTGTGGACCAGAAATTATGATGAAAAAGGTTGTAAATATGTGTTGTGATGAAAAAGTGCCAGTATATGTGTCTATGGAAAACCATATGGCTTGCGGAATAGGTGCATGTCTTGTATGTACTTGTAAAACCGTGGGTGGAAATAAGAGAACCTGCAAGGATGGTCCAGTCTTTGAAGGAAAGGATTTGATTTTTAATGACTAAAGTAGAATTATGCGGTGTGCATTTAAAAAATCCAGTCATAGCTGCATCTGGAACTTTTGGATTTGGCGAGGAGTATAGTAAGTATTACGATATTGGAAGACTTGGCGGCATATCAAGTAAAGGTCTTACGATAAATGAAAAGCAAGGTAATGATGGAATACGAATTTATGAAACCCGTGGGGGAATGCTAAATAGTGTAGGACTTCAAAATCCAGGTATTGAAAATTTTATAAATACACAACTTCCGCAAATGCAACAATATAACACAGCTATAATTGCAAATGTTGGTGGAGGTAGTATAGAAGAATACATAATGGCAATAGAAAAATTAAATAATGAGGCTATAGATATAGTCGAATTAAACATATCCTGCCCTAATGTAAAATGTGGGGGTATGGCTTTTGGAATTAAATCAAAGGTAGCATATGAAGCAGTGAAAGAAATTAAGAGTATTTGCAAGAAACCTCTTATGGTTAAACTTTCACCGAATGCAGAGGACATAGTAGATATGGCATATAAATGCTGTGAAGCTGGAGCAGATGCATTATCTTTAGTAAATACGTTTAAAGGTATGGCAGTTGATATACATAAACGAAAAGCGATTTTTAATAATATATATGCAGGGGTATCAGGACCAGCTATAAAACCTATGGCACTCAGAATGGTACATGAAGTATGTAAAGCTGTAAATATACCAGTTGTAGGTATGGGTGGTATAACTAGCTTTGAGGATGCTATAGAATTTATAATGGTGGGAGCAGAGGCGGTTCAAGTTGGAACTGCCAATTTCATAAAACCGGATATTTGCAATGATATAATCGACGGAATTGAGAAGTATATGATAAAAGAAGGTATTAAAGATCTAAGTGAAATTAGAGGGATTATATAGGAGGAGATACTATGAATATTAATGTTTTAGATATATTAAAAGAATCAGGTGCGCTACTTGAGGGACATTTTCTGTTATCTTCAGGAAGACACAGCAATAGGTATTGCCAATGTGCAAAATTGCTTCAGTATCCAGACAAGGCTGAAAAGGTACTAAGTGTAGTAGTAGAAAAGATTAAAGATATAGATTTTGATGTGGTAGTAGGCCCGGCGATGGGTGGTATAATAGTAGCTTATGAAGTAGGTAGACAAACAGGAAAGCCTGCTATATTTACTGAAAGAGTAAACGGCACCTTCGAACTTAGACGTGGATTTGAAATTAAAAAGGGACAAAAGGTTTTAATTACAGAGGATGTAGTAACTACTGGCAAGTCTTCTTTAGAAACAATAAAAGTCTTAAAAGAACTTGGGGCAGAAGTAGTTGGGATATGTTGCATAGTAGATAGAGGAAGTAGCACTATTGATTATCCTATCTATAGCTCAATAAAACTAGATATTGAAAGTTACGATCCATCAGAGTGCCCACTTTGTAAAGCTGGAACAGCTTACATAAAACCTGGTAGTAGAAATATAAAATAAATGTAATCTTTTTTTCTCACAGAATGCTGTAATGAAGAGTATATATTGCTGAAATGCGCTCGCTTTGCCAAGAAATTCTAAAATTAATATTATTTTAAGTTGCTAAAAAATGCAAACTTGCTGCGTTCAAACATGCATTTTTCTTTACTCAACTGAAAATAATATTAATTAAGAATTACTAAGCGTCGCTCGAACGCATTCTACGCAATATATACTTTTATTAGCATTCTCTAAGAAAAAAGATATAATTGGGTTGCTAATAGTTGTTTAAGAAGATAACGCACTATGTTACTAAAATTATTCTTCTTTTGTAATTTCAAATATTCGAGTATAATCACATTTTTTCTCACTCAAGACTTTTAGAGAAAATTTTTCAACATATTCTTTTATGTCCAATTGTAAAAACTCTTTAAATCCCTTTGGTTCTAATAGTTTAATAATTGAAAATAGAAGTTTTTGAATAAGTTTTTTAGGTTGAGCCCATTCAACAACGACTATTTTGCCTTTGTTTTTTAATACTCTTTTGGCTTCTTTCATTATTTTATACCTTATGTTATCATCAACTTCGTGTAAAACTAATGAAATTAAGACGACATCAAAATAATTGTCATCAAAGTTCATATTTGTTGCATCCATAACAAGGGTTTCGATATTTCGGATTCCCCTTTTTTCTATTTTCTCTTTGGCAAGTGCTAACATTTCTTTAGATAAATCAATGCCAACTATTTCAGTGTTTATTCTGTTATCTGCAATAATAATACTGTTGGTAGCCGTTCCAATACAAACTTCCAATACTTTTGATTTTTGCTCTGATATAAAGTCCAATATACCTTCTCTTGGATTGGTCTTTGTACAATTAAAGTAGAAAACGTCTACTAAATCATAAAATTTTGAAATAATCCTATATTGTAAATGTAAATGCATACTTTCCTCCCTTATTGAGTTAATAATATTTGGATTTGTACTAAAATATCTTCCTATATAGATTATAAATTCTATAGTTTTATATTTGTGGGATGAGGGATTAAGTAAATGAAAACCTCCAATAACAAAATCTATATTTTTATATGTAGTTGTTTATATATTCATATGTTCACATATTCATATGTTCGTTTATTATTTTACTGCAAAAATTCAACTGAGTCAATCGTTACTTATTATACAATTAGTACCTTAAATTATATTCAGGATGTTAATATAGCAAAACCCACATCATAATTGATATGGGTTTTGCTTGCGACGTCATATACATAATAGCATGAACCTTCTCCGGAAGTGACTTAAAATAAGAAGAGTAGAAACATTAGAATTCCTTAATGGATTTCCATGTTTCAAACTCTAATTTGTAGTGATGCAGGAAAAATTTCGTATTTTTATTTGATCTTAAGTAAATTATTTATTAGTGTTTGGAGTTCTTTAGTTTTAACTTTATCCATTGGTTCTACACCTTTTAATTTATAAGGGATAGATAAAGCTTCGTATTTATTTACTCCAAGAACGTGATAGGAAAGAAGCTCTAGTTTATCAACATGCGGAACCTCTTTACTAATAATTTTCGCGAGTTTAGTTATATGTTCCACAGAATCTGTAATTCCGGGTACAACAACATGTCTTACCCAAACTCTAGATTTAGAGTGTCTTAACGCTTCTAAAAATGTATTAACATCAGTTGAATCTCTGCCAGTTAAATTAACATAACCTTGACCAGTTGTATGCTTTATATCTAAAAGAACTAAATCTGTATGCTTTAATATCTCTGAATAGTCACCATCACCAAAACCAGCTGTGTCTATGGCGGTATGGATACCATTTTGTTTACATAATTTTAAACACTCAAGTAGAAATTGTGGTTGAACTAACGGGTCGCCGCCAGAGAAAGTAACTCCACCGGAAGATCTATTAAAATATGGTTTGAATCTAATGATTTTTTGAACAATTTCTTCCGCAGTCATTTCAATGCCGCCACTTAGATTCCAAGTATCGGGGTTGTGGCAATAGGCACATCTTAGTTTGCAGCCTTGAAAAAAAACTACTACTCTTATTCCAGGACCATCAACCAGGCCCATGCTCTCTATAGAATGAATTTTACCTTTTACCATATATACTCCTCCTTCAGATTTGTTACAAGAAATTTCAATGTCAAAACTAGATTATATTCATTTCATATTAAAACAAAAACAATATTTTTGCTTTAATATAAAATGAAACCCACAATTAGTTTTATATAAATTGAGAAGTGCTTATAATAAGCACCTCTCATAATATATAAAATTATTTAGATTTTATCATGGAAAGTTCTGCTAATAACTTCAAGTTGTTGTTCTTTTGATAATCTATTAAAATGAACCGCATATCCTGAAACTCTTATTGTGAGTGTTGGATATTTGTCTGGATTCTCATAAGCATCAACTAAAACTTCTCTATTTAGTACATTTACATTTAAATGGTGTGCACTTTGTGCAAAATAACCATCTAAAAGGAAAACTAGATTATTTATTCTTGTAGATTCATCTATTCCAAGTGCAGCTGGTACTATTGAAAAAGTATTTGAAACTCCGTCTTGGCAATAATTTCTATAAGGAATCTTAGCAACTGAATTTAATGATGCTAATGCTCCATTTTCATCGTTACATTGTGTTGGGTTTGCTCCAGGAGCAAGTGCTATACCTTGTTTTCTTCCATCAGGAGTTGCTCCTGTCTTCTTACCATAAACTACATTTGATGTAATAGTAAGTGCTGATAAAGTATGCTCTGCTCCCTTATATGTAGGGTGTGTTTTAAGATTATCGCTGAATTCCTTTATAAGATTAACAGCTAAATCATCAACTCTATCATCATCATTTCCGTATTTAGGGAAATCTCCTTCAATTTTAAAATCAACGGTTATGCCATTCTCATTTCTTATTGGAGATACCTTAGCAAATTTTATAGCACTTAAGGAGTCGGCTGCAACAGAAAGTCCTGCTACTCCAAATGCCATGAAGTATTTAAGATCACTATCATGAAGAGAAAGTTGACCAGCTTCATAAGCATATTTATCATGCATATAATGTATGGTATTCATTGTATCCACATACATTTGCGCAACATATTTTAAAACTTTTGAATACATTTTTCTAACTGTTTTGTAGTCAAGAATTTCATCAGTTGTCTTTTCAATTCCAGGTACCACAAGTTTGCCTTTTAATTCGTCGACTCCGCCATTAAGTGATAGTAATAAAGATTTTGCAAGGTTAGCTCTTGCTCCAAAGAATTGCATTCTCTTACCAATTTCCATAGCAGATACACAACAAGCTATACCATAATCCTCACCATATATTGGTCTCATTATATCATCATTTTCATATTGTACGGCATCAGTTTCGATAGACATTTTAGCGCAATACTTTTTGAAAGTTTCTGGTAATTTTTCTGACCAAAGTACAGTCATGTTAGGTTCTGGTGCTGATCCTAGGTTTGTTAATGTATGAAGGAATCTAAAAGAATTCTTTGTTACCATTGCTTTGCCATTAAGAGCAACGCCACCTATTGATTCTGTTACCCAATTTGGATCGCCACCAAATAAATCATTATATTCAGGAGTTCTAAGATGTCTTGCCATTCTAAGTTTAATTACGAATTGATCAATAATCTCTTGAGCTTCATTTTCGGTTATTAAACCTTTCGCCAAATCTCTTTCAAAATAAATATCTAAGAAAGTAGTAGTTCGTCCAAGTGACATTGCAGCGCCGTTGTTTTCTTTTATTCCTGCAAGGTATCCTAAATAAACTGCTTGTACAGCTTCTTGTGCAGTGGTAGCCGGTTTTGAAATATCAACGCCGTATTTTGAAGCCATGCTTTTTATTTGACCAAGTGCTTTAATTTGCATGCTTAGTTCTTCTCTGTGTCTTATTAAATCATCTGATGCACGTCCTGTTAATTCTTTTAAATCTTTTTTCTTCTGCTCTACTAAATAATCTAATCCATAAAGAGCTATTCTTCTGTAATCTCCTATTATTCTTCCTCTACCATATGCATCTGGAAGTCCAGTTAATAATCCTACGTTTCTTGCAACTTTAGTAGCATCAGAATATGCATCGAAAACTCCTTCATTATGAGTTTTTCTATACTTAGGGAAGTATTTTTTTATATCCTTGTTTAATTCGTAGCCATACTCTTCAAGTGATTGCTCTACCATTCTAAAGCCACCAAATGGGTTTACTATTCTTTTGAGTGGTGCATCTGTTTGTAATCCAACAATTACTTCATTTTCTTTATCTATATATCCAGGTGCAAAATTATCTATGCCTGAAACCTCATTAGTTTCTACATCTATAATACCTTTCTTTATTTCTTCTATAATAAGGGAATTAGCTTTATTCCAAACTTTATTAGTTTTATCAGTTGTTCCTACTAAGAAACTATCATCACCTTCATATAAGGTATAATTTTTTTGAATAAAGTCTTTTACATTAATTTCATCTTTCCACTGGTCGCCTTTAAAGCCTGTCCATTGTTTAAACATTTGTTTTCCTCCTTATAATACATTAATGTTATAATATTTTTTAAAGTGATTGGTTTTACATAAAATCACAACAAATTCATAAAATAATCGATATATAGTAGTGGTAATTTAAATTGATTATGTCGATATATATATTGTAATATTAAAAATGAAACAGTTCAAGTGTTTTATAAAAGTTGGAAAATTGAGAATATTCAGATGACTATGCGAACGTTGAAATACAACACTTTAGAAGTGTTAAACATTTAACGAAGAAAAACAACAGGATGTTTTTAAAATGAAACAAGGCCATACTGGATTGGATTATAATAGAAAAATATGCTTAATTACTTGAAACTTTAACAAATTATATCAATGCAGACTATTAATCAAATTAGATGTTGCAGTTTTGCAGAAGATTATTTAATATAGACTACTTGGAAAATATATATCGCTAAAGGGGTAGATGATATGGGATAAACAAAGAGACATATATGTCATCTTTAAAAAACCATATTATTTTCATTTACAATGATGTATAATTAATAATACTGCATCAATTATAATGGAGGTAAATTATATGAAGAAGCCTAGCATGTTTAGTAAGGATTATGAGAAAGAAGTGAAAAAACGAAGAAAAACAATATTATTATTGATTATTGTACCTATAATAGGGTTGAGCATATTTTTAGCTACAGATTTTGATTTTTTATTAAGTAAACCAAAAATCAATGCAGAGGATAAGGGAAGTAAGGCAGCGGAATCACAAAAAAAATCAGAAGAAGTTGTTAAACAACAGGCAGATGATGAAAAGTCGAAAGCTGCAGAGGCTTCAGCAAAGGCAGAGGCTGCTTTAAAAGCGGAAGCGGTTGAAAAAAATGAGATCTTTACTGCTTCATTTTCGGATGGGCAGAAAATTAGCGTTGAATATAATGTAAAATCAGGCGAAAAAAATATAAAAGGTGTATCAAACACTAAAGATATATCATATGACATAAGTCCAAGTAAGAAAGCAATAGTAGTGCAGAGTACGAAAAACCAGGATATGCTATACATTGATGTGAATAAAATCACTAAAGACATCACAAAAAAAGAATATAAATCTAGTAAAGGTGAAGTTTTTCCTAAAGTAAATAAGCTTAAAGAGAAACCAACATATATTTGGTCAATTACACCTAAGTTCATTGATGAAGATAATATTGCATACGTTAGTGAATTACCTTGGATGAAGGAAAAGGAAGTTCAATATATATGGAAGGTGAATTTAAAAAATAATGAGCATACGCAGGTAATGTCATTATCTGGTAAGCAAATTACTTTTAAAAACATAACGGCAAAGGGGCTTGAAACAATTGTAGATGGTCAGGTAGTGTATGTAAATTTATTAGGTGAAGTAACGCAGTAGAGAAAAGAGGTTAAGCATGGATATAGGATTATCTTCGGCATGTTTTTATCCTAATTTGAGTACGGAAAACAGTATAAAAAAGATGAAAGAGTTAGGGTTTAATCATGGTGAAATATTTTTTAATACACCGGGTGAGTACGAGGAAGATTTTTTAAAGAGGTTACTTGAAAAAAAAGAAACCTATGAATTCAACGTAAATTCGGTTCATGCATTTTCAAGTTCATTTGAGCCGTATATTTTTGATAAATATGACAGAAGACGCCTGGACATGTTAAAACATTTTAAAAAAGTTTGTAGGGCAGCAAAGATATTAGGTGCAAGCTGTTATACATTTCATGGTATGCGCAGTGCAGATTTTAATGAGCTTGATACTAAATTTGTTATAGATACATATAATGAACTTTCCTATATTGCAATGGAAATGGGGATTAAATTGGCGCAGGAAAATGTATCTTGGTGTATGTCGGGAAATTTAAAGTTTTTAACATTTTTGGCTACTAAATGTAAGTACCCAATATATTTTACTTTAGATTTTAAACAAGCGTATAAAGCCAATGTTTCTATAGAAAAGTATATTGAGGTTATGGGTGAAAATATAGTGAACCTTCATATTAATGATAGAGATGAAAATTCCCCTTGTCTTTTACCTGGAAAAGGTAATTTGGATTATGAATATATATATAACAAACTTAAGAGCGTTAAGTATAGTGGAAAAGGAACTATAGAAGTTTATAGCAGCAATTATTTAAGTTGCGAGGAACTGACACAAGCAAAGGAATTTGTTCTTGAAAAATTTAACAATAGTTCAGAAGGAAAGCCTCGCACTTCTATAAGTGACAGTTCTATACTATAGCAAGGAGAAAAGCTTGGCAAAATTAACTTGTAAATTATAAGCAATTTGGTTATAATTATAGCATTAGACTATTTGAGCAAATATGCTTAAGAATATTTGTAAATACATGAAAAGTTATGTTATAATATTTAAAGTAATAAGCATTTGTGGCGATTAGGAGGAGTAATATAATGAACATTAAAATGGAAAAATTAGAAAAAAATATTATTAAATTAGAAATAACGGTGGAAGCAACAAGATTTAATGAATCTTTGAAAAAATCTTGTGCAAAAAACTCAAAGACTATTAATATACCTGGGTTTAGAAAAGGTAAAGCTCCAATGAATATAATAAAGAAAATGTATGGTGAAGGTGTTTTCTTTGAAGATGCTATAAACTTCTGCTGTGATGATACATATCCAGAAGCTTTAAAAGAGTATGATATAAAGCCATTGGATTATCCTCAAATTGATATTGTTGAAATAGGGGAAGGAAAAGATTTTGTATACACTGCATCAATTGCAGTAGCACCCGAAGTTCAAATTGGAGAATACAAAGGATTAGAAGTTAAGAAAACTGAATATAAGGTAACAGATGATGAAATTGAAAATCAGTTAAAAGGCATGCAAGAAAAAAATGCTAGAGTTGAAGAGAAGCTTGATGGCGCTGTTGCAATGGGCAACATAGCAATTATAGACTTCGAAGGATTTGTTGAAGATGTAGCTTTCGAAGGCGGACAAGGAACAGATTTTGAACTTGAAATTGGTTCAGGATCATTTATTGATACCTTTGAAGAACAATTAATAGGCTTAAAAGCTGGAGAAACTAAAGAAGTTAAAGTTAATTTTCCAGAAGCATATGGAAGAGAAGACTTAAATGGAAAACTTGCAACTTTTAATGTAACTATTAAAAGCATGAAAGAAAAAGAATTACCAGCTATTGATGATGAATTTGCTAAAGAAGTGTCAGAATTCGATACTTTAGAAGAATTAAGAAATAACATTAAAAAATCACTTGAGGTATCAAGTGCAGATAGAGAAAAGAAAGAATTTGAAGAATCTGTAATAGATGCAGTTTGTTCTAACGTAGCAATGGATATTCCAGAAATTATGGTGAAAAGAGAAACTGATATAATGCTCAAAGATTTAGAAATGAAATTAAAACAACAAGGGTTAGATCTTGAATCGTACTATCAGTACACTAACAACACTGAAGAAAAGGTTAGGGAGTTCATGAAAGAAGCAGCTGAAAAGAGAGTTAAAACTGATTTAGTAATAACAGAGATAGCGAAAATAGAAAAATTTGAAGCTAGTGATGAAGAACTGTTAGAAAAAGCTAAACAAGTTGCGGCGCAATATGGAGACAAAGAAATAGATAAAACAGCAGACTTAATTATGAAAGCGCAAAAACAATATCTACAAATTGATGTTGTAAATGAAAAAGTAATAGATATGTTAGTTGATAGTGCAAAAGTTACTGCATAATTTATACTAGAATTAATTGCCAGATATTTCTCTGGCAATTAATTTTAAATACAGGATAAAATTAATTGATTAAAAAATAATTACTTGGGATAGAATTAAGGAATAGATTACCTAGTTAAACAGTACTATTATTAGAGTAAAGGAGTGAATTATATGAGTTTAGTGCCAATGGTTGTTGAACAAACTAATAGGGGCGAAAGATCCTATGATATTTATTCGAGATTATTAAATGATAGAATAATTTTCCTAGGAGAAGAGGTAAATGATGTCACTGCTAGTTTAGTTGTTGCTCAGTTATTGTATTTAGAGTCGGAAGACCCTGATAAAGACATTTATTTATATATAAATAGTCCAGGTGGATCAATTACAGCAGGGATGGCTATTTATGACACAATGCAATATATAAAACCACAAGTTTCAACTATTTGTATTGGTATGGCAGCATCCATGGGATCGTTCTTATTAAATGCTGGTGAAAAGGGAAAAAGATTTGCATTACCTAATAGCGAAATACTTATACATCAGCCTTTAGGTGGGTTCCAAGGTCAGGCAACTGATATTGATATTCACGCAAAAAGAATTATGAAAACTAAAGCTACACTAAATAAAATCTATAGTGAAAGAACTGGACAATCAATTGAAAAAATTCAACATGATGTTGAAAGAGATTACTTCATGAGTGCACAAGAAGCTATGGAGTATGGATTAATAGATGAAGTTATATCTAAAAAGAAATAACATTAAACGAAATAAGGTTAGTTGAGGTGAAAATATGACAAAGTTTGATGAAAAAAAACAACTTAAATGTTCTTTTTGTGGTAAAACCCAAGAACAAGTTAGAAGATTAATTGCAGGACCAGGAGTGTATATTTGTGATGAGTGTATAGAATTATGTTCTGAAATAATTGTAGATGAATTCCAGGGGGATGTTGAACTAGACCTAGGGTCGTTACCAAAACCTGCAGAAATAAAAAAATATATAGATGAGTACGTAGTTGGGCAAAATACCGCTAAAAAATCTTTGGCTGTAGCAGTATATAATCATTACAAAAGAATAAATTCAAATGTTAATGAAGGTGATGTTGAACTTCAAAAAAGTAATATATTATTACTTGGACCTACAGGAAGTGGTAAGACTTTACTAGCTCAAACATTAGCAAAATATTTAAATGTACCTTTTGCAATAGCCGATGCGACTACACTTACTGAAGCAGGATATGTAGGAGAAGATGTAGAAAACATCTTACTTAAATTAATACAAAATGCTGATTATGATGTAGAAAAAGCAGAAAAAGGTATTATCTATATAGATGAAATAGATAAGGTAGCTAGAAAATCTGAAAATCCTTCTATAACTAGGGATGTATCTGGAGAAGGCGTTCAACAGGCGTTACTTAAAATATTAGAAGGCACTACAGCATCAGTTCCACCACAAGGTGGAAGAAAGCATCCTCATCAAGAGTTTATTCAGATAAATACATCAAATATTTTATTTATCTGTGGAGGAGCATTTGATGGACTTGATAAAATTATAGAAAAAAGAACTAGAACTACATCTGTTGGTTTCGGAGCTGAAATAAGATCAAAAGAAGAAGCAAATGTAGGAGAAATGTTGAAATTTATAATGCCAGGAGATTTATTGAAATTTGGATTAATTCCAGAGTTTGTAGGAAGGCTTCCGATAGTAGTTACTCTTGAAGCGTTAGATGAAGAAGCATTAGTTAAAATTCTTAGTGAACCTAAAAATGCGCTCATTAAACAATATAAGAAATTGTTTGAGATGGATAACGTAGAATTAGAGTTTGAAGAAGAAGCGTTAAAAGCTATAGCTAAAGAAGCTATCAAAAGAAAAACTGGAGCTCGTGGACTTAGATCTATTATAGAGGATACAATGAAGGAAATTATGTTTGATATTCCATCTAATGAACAAGTATCTAAAGTAATAGTTAATGAGGATACTATTAGAACTAGAAACCCACAATTAGTCTTAGCTGAAAGTGGAAAAAGAGAAAAATTAAAGATTGCACAGAAAATTAAAACTAAAAAAGGCCCAGAAACAGCATAGTAAACTAAGACTAAATCATCACCTACGCAGGTGTAATATTAATGTAGAAGAAAGACGGATTATATATCTGTCTTTTTTTTATTTTGAGGAAATTATAAAATTAAAAATTTGAATAATATATGGAATAAGAAGAATATATTATTCATTTCTTGACCATAATATAAATGATGCAATATTTACTAAAATATGCAAATTTAATATGAGAAAGGAGGATTAGTTTAATATATTAAATATTAAACTTTAAATAATATGACAATGAAACTTCTTATGGCAATACAACTTTTTTTTACAATAGTTATTGGATTATATTTTTTTAATGCATTAAAAAGTCAGCAAAGTAGTAAGGTGGTTGTTAATAAAGGAAACAAAAAAGAAATGGAAAATTTAAGAAAAATGAAAAGCATAAGCCTTACAGAACCACTTACTGAAAAAAGCAGACCGACAAGATTCGAGGAGGTTATAGGACAAGAAAAAGGAATTAAGGCACTGCAAGCAGCAATATGCGGACCTAATCCTCAACATGTCATAATTTATGGGCCACCTGGAGTAGGAAAAACAGCGGCTGCTAGATTAGTACTTGAAGACGCTAAAAAAAGAGAACGATCTCCATTTAATGAATGTTCTAAGTTTGTAGAAATAGATGGAACAACTGTTAGATTTGATGAAAGAGGGATTGCAGATCCGCTTATTGGATCCGTTCACGATCCCATTTACCAAGGAGCCGGACCACTCGGAGCGGCTGGAGTACCTCAACCAAAGCCTGGAGCGGTTACAAAAGCACATGGCGGAATTCTATTTGTTGATGAAATTGGAGAGCTACATCCTATAGAAATGAATAAACTCCTTAAAGTATTAGAAGATAGAAAAGTATTTTTAGATAGCGCTTATTATAATGGAGAAGATCCTAACATGCCGCTTTATATAAAAGAAGTATTTGATGAAGGGCTTCCAGCTGATTTTAGACTTATAGGTGCAACTACACGTAATCCAGAAGAAATAATGCCTGCAATAAGGTCAAGGTGCATAGAGATATTTTTTAGGGCATTACTACCAGAAGAATTACAAACAATCGCTGAAAATTCAATAAATAAAATAGGTCTTAAAATATGTGAAAAAGCATTAAAGCTTGTTGGTAAATACTCTAGCAATGGACGTGATACTGTTAATTTAATTCAGTTAGCTAGTGGTATGGCTATTAACGATGATAGAGATGAAGTAAGTGTTGAGGATGTTGAGTGGGTTATAGAAAATGGTCAGTACTCCCCAAGGTTCGAAAATATGATATCCGATAAACCACAAATTGGATATGTAAACGGGCTTGCGGTTTACGGATCTAATATAGGAGCGGTAATGGAAATTGAAGCTAGTGCAAAAAAAATAAAGCTTAGAAAAGGTGTTCTTAAAATTACAGGAATTATTGAAGAAGAAGAAATAAGTAGTAGCAATAAAAAATTGAAAAGAAAAAGTACTGCGAGATCATCAGTAGAAAATGTGGTTACAGTACTCGAAAAATATTTTGATATAGATTGTGATGATTATGATATTCATGTAAACTTTCCAGGTGGATCACCAGTAGATGGCCCATCAGCCGGGGTTAGCATAACAACTGCAATATATAGTGCAATAAAAGGTGTGCCAGTTGATAATATGGTTGCAATGACAGGAGAGATATCAATTCATGGTAATGTAAAGCCGATAGGCGGTGTCAATGCTAAAATCGCTGCTGCAAAAAAAGCAGGTGCCACAAGAGTTATTATTCCGAGGGATAATTGGCAAGATAGTTTTAAAAGTATTGAAAATATTAAGATTATACCAGTGAGTAATATTAGTGAGGTAATTCGTGAGGCGTTACTTCAGGAGAATCCTAAAAATATTTCAATTGCATTTGAGAAAGATGTGGATGTTATAGCAGCTGAATCATTAAAAGGATAAATCATATTTTAAAAAAAAGGTGATCACTATTTAATTATAGTAGATTACCTTTTTTATTTTAAACTTTGTAGTATTGAAAAATAATTGTATTATAGGTATACTATAGTAGTCGAAATATAAAAACATAAAAATATAATGATCAAATATTTATAGTTTGTGATATCTATTCTTTGTAAAGTAGAAGTTTGATTTTACATTAATAGAAAAAAATTAATATAATATAGAAAAGAGGGAGAAAAATGGATAAAATTACAAAACTTCTTCCGTTAATTCCGTTAAGAGGCATGAATATATTTCCATATATGGTATTGCACTTTGATGTTGGTAGGGAAAAATCTATACTTGCATTAGAGGATGCTATGCTAAATAATCAAGAGATTTTTCTGGGTTCACAGAAAGTATCAAAAATTGAAGAACCAGAAGAGAAGGATATATATAATATTGGTACTATTTGTAACGTAAAACAAATATTAAAGTTGCCAGGAGATGCAATTAGGGTACTAGTTGAGGGAATAAAGAGAGGTAAGATTCTTGAGTACAAAGAGAAGGAACCTTTTGTACGGGTGGAAGTAGAAATTATTGAAGATGAACTGTATGAAGATAATAAGGAATGTAAGGCATACATTAGAAGTATAGATAAAGCCTTTGAAGAATACATAAATCTATCAGTTAACAACTTCCCAGATGCTTTATTCAGTTTAGAAGAGACGGAAGAGCCAGGAAGATATTGTGATATGGTAAGCTCATATTTAATACTAAAGCCAGAGACAAAACAAGAATTGCTTGAAACAGTAGAAGTTATTAAAAGATTAGAAAAATTGTTATTTATATTAAAAAATGAGGTTGAAGTATTAAAAATAGAAAAGAAGATTGGAACCAAGGTTAAAGGTAGAATTGATAAAATCCAAAAGGAATATTACCTAAGAGAACAAATAAAAGCTATACAAGAAGAATTAGGAGAAGATGACGAAGATAAGAGAGAAATAGTAGAATATGAAAATAAAATAAA
Organism: Clostridium sp. CM028; assembly: GCF_030585565.1. Lineage (NCBI taxonomy): Bacteria > Bacillati > Bacillota > Clostridia > Eubacteriales > Clostridiaceae > Clostridium > Clostridium sp. CM028. Next base: position 3,153,825 of record NZ_CP077766.1, read on the forward strand.
AAAGGCAAAGCTTCCTAAAGAGGCAAAAGAAAAAGCAATTTATGAACTAAATAGATTGAAAAGTTCAGGGAGTTATTCTTCTGAAAGTGGAGTAACAAAAGCCTATTTGGATTGGATATTAGCACTACCCTTTAATAAAGTGACTAAAGATACCATTGATATTAACAAGGCTAGAGAAGTTTTTAAAGCGGAACATTATGGGCTCGAGGATGTTAAGGAAAGAATAATAGAATATTTAGCAGTTAAAAAAATCAGTAATACGCTTAAGGGTCCTATACTTTGTTTGGTAGGTCCACCAGGAGTTGGAAAAACATCTATAGCAAAGTCTGTTGCTAATGCATTAAATAGAAATTTCGTTAGAATGTCACTTGGTGGAGTAAAAGATGAGGCTGAAATAAGAGGACATAGAAAAACTTACGTGGGAGCAATTCCAGGTAGAATTATATATGCCATGAAACAAGCCGGATATAGAAATCCATTATTCTTATTAGATGAAATTGATAAAATGAGCAGTGATTCTAAGGGTGATCCGGCAGATGCGCTTTTAGAAGTTTTGGATAGTGAACAAAATGCAACTTTTAGGGATCATTACCTAGAATTAGACTTTGATTTATCGAAAGTTTTATTTATAACTACTGCAAATAAATTAGATACCATTCCAAGACCATTACTAGATAGAATGGAAGTTATTGAGGTGTCAGGCTATACTTCAGAAGAAAAATTCCATATCGCTAAAAATCACATTATTCCAAAGATGTTAAAAGAACATAATATGGATGATGATAAAATAACTTTTTCCGATTCTTCGGTGAATTGCATTATCGAAAATTATACTAGGGAATCAGGGGTTAGAAATCTTGAAAGAAAAATTGCCTCAGTTATAAGAAAGGCAATAACTGAAACGGTAGAAAAGGGTAAAGAAAATGTTAATGTTACAACTTCACATGTTAAACGATATTTAGGTCCAGTTTTATATACCTATGATAAAGCTGACGAGGAAGATGGAGTAGGAGTTGTAACAGGCCTTGCGTGGACAGAGGTTGGTGGGGTTATCTTGCCTGTAGAGGTAAGTGCTATGGATGGAACTGGTAAGCTTCAACTTACCGGTCAATTAGGAGATGTTATGAAAGAATCTGCCAAAGCTGGATACAGCTATGTTAGAGCTAATGCAGCCAAATATAATATTGATAAAGATTTTTATAAAAATAAAGATATTCATATTCATGTACCAGAGGGAGCGGTGCCTAAAGATGGACCATCGGCCGGGGTAACTATGATAACTGCAATGGTATCTGCCTTAACTAACAAAAAAGTAAGACATAATGTAGCGATGACAGGGGAGATTACACTTACAGGAAGAGTGCTGCCTATTGGTGGACTTAAGGAAAAATCGCTAGCTGCTTATAGGGCAGGAATTGATACAATTATAATACCTAAAAATAATGAAAAAGACATACAAAAAATACCAAATAGTATTAAAAATAAACTAAAATTTATAATTGCAAGTAAAGTAGAACATGTGCTTGAAAATGCATTAATTGGAGAGATATATAATGGAGATAAAACAATCTGAATTCATAATTTCAGCAGTAAAACCTAACCAGTATCCTACAGATAATATGGTAGAGTATGCTTTCGTTGGTAGGTCCAACGTAGGAAAGTCTTCTTTAATAAATACTTTAACAAATAGGCGAAAGCTGGTTAAAGTTAGTGGAACACCTGGAAAAACTAGACTTATAAACTTTTTTTTAATAAACAATAGCTTTTATTTTGTTGATTTACCAGGTTACGGATATGCAAAAGTATCAAAAACTGAACAAGCTAAATGGGGTAAGATGATGGAGGACTACCTAATTCGTAGACCACAACTTCAAAAGGTAGCATTACTTGTGGATTGTAGACGTAAGCCAACTAAAGATGATCTTCTAATGTACGGATGGATTAAACATTTTGGTTATGAAGTTGTAATAGTGGCAACAAAAAAAGATAAGTTAAATAGAGCAGAGCTTGTAAAAAATAATAAGTTGATAAGGGAAACATTTGCTCTTGAGGCGAATGAGGAAATTATTAATATTTCCTCACTAAAGAAAATAGGTGTAAAAGAGTTACTAGGAAACATGTTTAAAGATGATCACATAGAAGAATAAAAAATAAAAGAGACCTACATTACGGCGTGCAAACTAGTACTTTGTGCATAAAGTAATGAGGTCTATTTTTTTTTGCCTTTAGCATGTGTAAAAAATATACAGATCGCAGGTAATGATTTAAGCACATGGAAAAGATGATTTAATTTGAAAATCTGTGTCAATTTATTTCTACAAGAATAGTATATAGTAGAACCAAAGAAAAAGATTTTAAAAGGTAAAACAACAATAAGGAGGCAAGTAAATGGATATGAATAGCTTATTAAGTGGCTTGAGTAGTGGCAAAGGAAATTTAGGCGGTGGCAACTGTGGCATCGGAGGTGGCAACTGTAACAACAGAGGAGACTGTGACTGTGGACGCGGCTTTGGTGGCGGATGTGGCGGATTCGGCGGCGGAAGAAGCTCAATAATTTGGATCATTATTCTATTATGCTTATGCGGAGGATGGGGTCAAGGACAAGAGAGTGGAACTGTCTGCGGATGCGATCCTAAACACTGCAAGGAACTTTGCAGATGTGGCTCAAGTAGTAGAGGTGGATTTGGCGGATTTGGTGGATTTGGTGGCGGATGTGGCGGATTCGGCGGCGGCGGTGCATGTTGCTGGATAATAATCTTAATTCTTATATTCGCATGTGGTGGCAATAATGGTAGACAAGGCAGAGGATGCACAAATAATTTTATAAATCTAGATAACTGTGATGAAGATTGTTAGATAAATAATTGTAATTGCACAAATAGATAAATTAAAATATTAATTAACTTGAGTTAAAATAAATAGTGCATTAAAACATGGCCCAGGAAGGGGAGTTTTATATGTCAAAAAGAAGACGTCGTGTAAGAAGATGTTGTGATAGAACATCAGAATGTGGATGTAGAAATGGAAATCAGTTTTCAAGTATATGTACAAATCCATGTTGTGCGTTAATACTCTTAATTATACTTCAAAGAACATGTCTACTTGAAAACAAAAATGCTTTCTTGCTAATATTGATATTCATAGTTTGTTGTTGTTGTAAAGGTAGAAATGTTGAAACACCAGCGAGAGGATGTTGTTGTTAATTCTAAAAATCAGGGAGAGCTTATGCTCTCCCATTTATAAATGAGGTGATAAATATGTCAAAACATCATAAACATGATAGAAATAATATGAATAATGAAAATAATAATAATGCAAATAATAACAATGACAGTAATAATAACGGTAACAATAATAATAACAACGGCAACAATAATAACAATAACAATTCTGGCAATAACCCATTAGCACAAATGATTAATGGAAATTCTGCAAATCCTTTGATGGGATTATTAACTAGCTTTCTTGGAGGAAATAATGGCGGGGGCAATAATATGCTTGAAGGGTTAATTTCTGGGTTAGGTGGCCAAGACAATAATATGCTAGGAAATTTAATTGGCAGTTTAGGCGGACAAGACAATAATATGTTAGGAAATTTGATGGACAGTTTAGGAGGGCAAGGTAATAACATGCGAGGCAACTCAGCGGATAGTTATTCAGGAAATGTAAATTCAACATCGAATTCAGCAAAAAATAATAATAATAATCAAAATGGTAATAATAATCAAAATAATCAAAATAAAAATAATAAAAATAATAATAGTAATAATAGTAATCGTAATAATGGTAATAGTAATAGTAATCGTAATAATGGTAATAGTAATAGTAATGAAAAAAACAATGATCTTAATGAGAATAATGATTTAGTAAATTCAAATGAAGATGGGCAAGATAACATGTTATCAAATATATTTTCAGGTATGGGTGGTATAGATTTAAGCGAAATTTCAAATATGCTATCTGGAATAGATTTAAATAATCTAGACTTAAACAATCCAAATCTTGATGATATTATGAATTCTATATCGAATAATGATTCTTTTGAAAGCAAAGACGTTGAATTTAAACATACGAGTCCTAAAGAAAGTACACATAGCATTTTACAATTCTTAGAGGATGAGGATAAGGAACAGCTTATTTTTATATTAGCTCATCTAGTAGATGATAAAAAAATTGAAGTGCTCAATAAAATCGTAGAGGAAAATGATACCTCAAGACATTAGAATTTCTACAAATAAATGTGTATTCTATATAAAAAAATTAAATATATTTTATAATGAATAAAACTCCGTAAAAAGGGTAATATTATAAATGTAATCGGAGTTGAAATCTCCATTAGCATAAAATAATTATTTTATGCGTACCCCCCCATCCCCCTTGGGACCGATAATACGGTCCCTTTTATAATTTGTGTATATCTTAATAATATCGCTTTATTACTTAAGGGTTACAGAGCTGATCTTGAAGATAGAAACTTTATTCTCATTAGGCATAAGCTTTACAATTAGGTCTATAGTATAGTTTTTTGTTTCTTTTAAATCATTTGTATTAGTTCCTTTAAAATTTAATGTCCATAGAATTTCACTGGCATTACCGTCTTTGTCCCAATTATAATCTTTGAAAACAGCATCTTGAAAAGTAAAATGTATTTTTTGGCTTGATAAATCGCCTAATAGTGAAATATCATTACCATTTAAATAAGGTGCGAAAAGTTCTTTTGACATATTTAATTCTGATAATGGAAAGCTTTCCATCAGGTTTACAAAACCTAACATGGTGTTTTTACCCATATAATTATCGGCATAATTATAGTTAAAAGACTTTAAATTATTTTTAATGAAAATATAACTGACTAAGTTCATTTCACCATCTTTAATATTTCCAGATATAACTTTAGGAGTTTTATTATTTTTACTATCTATAAAACCTAAAATATTGTTTGTGCTGCAAAATATATCATCAAATTTTTCTCCGGTCCAAAGAAATACATGCTGAATAGCCTCATCCTTTACTGATGCTTGAGTAAATATTTCAGGTATATTATTTCTAGATATGTCCATTAAAGTAAGTCGCATCGGCCACTGTGAATAATAATTTCCCACTGTGTTACTTTTTTTAGAAGGCTCTAGGTAATAACTTTTAGATTCTGAATTTATTTGGATATAATATTTATCTGCATCTGTTTTTATGTAGAGAATATCCTTATTCCCATCTGCTGTTAGATCAGCTTGCATCATTTTGTTTTCATTAACAACATTAAACGTACTTATTGAACATTTTCTGAAAAACAAAAAAAATGTAAGCATTATGGTAAAGGTAATAATTGCTAAAGTATAATAGACAATTTTCTTCTTAAAAAATAGTATCTGTAATTTCATATATTACACCCCCCTCTAAATTATATGTAACAATTGTATGTTTAATTAATTTATATTAAATAAATTTAAAAAAGATTCATATTTATTAATAAAGTGAGGTGAACTTATGAAAAAATCATTAAAAAATTTATGTTGCGTTCTTATAGTTTTAACTATGGTGTTTAGCTTTTCATCATGCAAAATGGATGAAAAAGAAAAAAAATTAAATATATTTTTAGACACAACTGATGAGTCTTCTTCAAAAGTAATTAAGCTTTTAATTGATGATTTTAAAAAGAACAACCCTGATGTTGAAGTAAAACTAAATGATGCACTAGGTGATAAAAGTGATATCATGGAGACCATTAATTTAGGAACAGAAATTGATGTGATTTTTACTAATAGGAATAAACTTATTGAACTTAGTAAAAATGGAGTTTTGAGTGATATGAAAGATTCTTATGATGATAATACTATAAATAATAGATACTATAATATTATGAGTTCTTATGGTAGAGTAGGAGATAAATACTATGGAATAGGGGTTGTGCCATATTCTATTGAGCTACTATATAATAAAGCGAATCTTGAGAAACTAAAAATATCTAACCCTAATAATTTAGAACAATGGTTAAATGTGCTAAAGCAAATTAATGGTAAGGGTATGAAAACTCCTGTAGTGTTAACGGGAGATGTAGATGCGAGTGGATTTCTATTTTCATTAATAGCTAGCAAGAGCATAAGTATTCATGACGTTGAGGAAAAATATGATAGTGGTGAGGAATCTTATAAAAAATTGAAAGATGTACAGGGAATATTTAAAGAATTTGATTCTTTAACAAAAAATAATGGAATTACTAAAGACTCTTTTGAATTAGGTAATGAACAAAATATTACGGGTTTTAATAATGGCGATTCTCCATTATTAGTATGTATTTCTTATTATAATTCTAAACTTAATGGAAGTAACATAGGCATAATAGGAGATTACGAGAATAATTCAAAGTATGGGTCTAATGGGCCTATTATAATTAATTCTTTATTAAGTGTTCCTGTAAATGCAAAGAATGGCGATAATGCCGATGCGTTTATTAAATATATTTACAGTGATGAGGTTCAAGCAAGAATTGTGCAGAAAGGAATTATAAGTGGAAATAAAATCGCAAATAATAAAGTCACAGGTATTGGTAAAATAATGGTTCAACATATATATAAAGCTAATGATAATAATATACCTATATTATATAATTTACCTGATAAACTCAAAAATAATGTACTTTTGGCTTTGAAAAAGATTTTAGGTGGTGGTTATAGCTCTAAAGAATGGGAAGAGTTATTAAAAGAAAGTTATAAATGATTTGGTAAATAAAGAAAGAAGTATGAATTTAATTTCATACTTCTTTCTTTATTTAATTATTTTGCAATTTTCACATAAACCATAAAAATATACTTTACTCTCTAAAACTTCATAGCTAGTATGCTGCTTTACATCTTCGCGTATATTTGAAAAACGAATGCCTTCTATGTCATCAACCCTGCCACAACTTATGCAATGTATGTGAGGATGTGAAGACACATTGCCATCATATCTAAAGTTACCCTCACCTACATTAAGTTCAATTATTAATTTAACTTCTATAAGAGTTTTTAATGCTTTATAAACCGTAGCTAAACTCATAGTAGGATACGTTGGTTGCAGAGCTTTGTAAATCACTTCTGCAGAAGGGTGTTCTTTTGTTGATTGCAAATATTTATAAACAGCAATCCGTTGAGGTGTAAGTTTTAATTTCTTCTCTTTAAAAATTGTTGTAATGTTATCCATATACACCATCCTATAATGTTATCAAATCTGTTGTAGGTTTTATTATATAATAAAAACTATTACTTGTCAAAAAAATAATATATTTAGAATTAATAGGAATTTCAAATTTTATTTTATTTTTAATTCATTTATAGGATAAGTAACATATATTAGTAATAGAGAAAGGGGGAGCTGACATTTTGAAAAAAACCTATGTACTAGATACAAATGTTATTTTGTATTCACCAAGCGCCATATTATCTTTTGGAGATAATGATGTAATAATACCTGAAGTGGTACTCGAGGAATTAGATAGTTTTAAGAAAGATAAAAGTGATTTAGGGGCTAATGCTAGATATGCGGCTAGACTTATTGATAAACTTAGGAAGCAGGGGAAACTAAATGAGGGTATTGATTTAACAAGTGGAGGAAGACTTAGAGTAGAGATGAATCATTATGATACCAAAATTCCTGATTCTTGGAATAAAGAAAAAGCTGACAATAGAATATTGCAGGTATGTAAAGGGCTTAAAGAGCAAGGCGAGGATGTATGGTTAATAACCAAAGACATTTTCCAACGAATAAAGGCAGATGCCGTAGATATTAATGTAGAAGATTTTTATGAAAAATTTGTACCGGAATATGATAATCAGTATACAGGAAGAATAGAGGTATTTGTATCTCCAGAAAAGCTTCAGGAGTTTTTCAGTAAAAAAAATTTGGAAGTTGGTGCCTTACTTAAATATGATGAGGAAACAGAAGAATATACCACTCCATTTTTATACACAAATCAATTTTTAATAATTCATTCAATGGAAAATCCTAAACAAACAGCACTCGCTAGATATGATGGTAAAAATGTAGTACCTCTTTATAATAAGGAAAGTAAACCTTCAGGAGTTTCGCCAAGAAATGTAGGTCAGAAATTTATGCTGGAAGCTTTAAGCGCTGACTCAGTAAAAGCACCACTCGTAATTATAAAAGGACCTGCAGGAACAGCTAAAACATTATTTTCATTAGCGGTAGGACTTCAAAAAATATTACAGGATAGTAATGAACATTATAGAAGGATTTTAATCTGCAGACCCAATGTTACTATGGATGAGGAAATAGGGTTTTTACCGGGTACAGAACAAGAAAAAATATCACCATTCATGAGGCCGATATTTGATAATTTAGAGATACTTGTGGAATCTGATGAAAAAGAACGTTACAAAAATGAGAAGCAACTATTAGATAAAATAAATGACTTGTTTGATAGGAGAATTATAACTACTGAAGCTGTTGCTTATCTTAGAGGAAGGTCCATAGTTAAAAATTGGGTAATTATAGATGAGGCACAAAATTTGTCGCCGAAACAAGTTAAAGCAATAATAACTAGAGTTGGAGAGGGAACTAAGTTGATTCTTATAGGTGACCCAGAACAAATAGATCATCCTTTTCTTGATTCAAGGTCAAATGGTTTGTGTTATGCCTCTGAAAAAATGAAGGGTAGTGACTTGTGTTATCAAGTAACTTTGAAATATGATGAATGCGAGAGGTCGCCCCTAGCATACGAAGGCTCTAAAAAATTATAAAAATTTAATTCTATAGAAGAGAGTATAAAAATTTATACTCTCTTTTGTATTAATTTATCATATGATATTTATATTCACAAAAATTACATTTAAAAGATGTGTTAAAATATATAGTTTTATTGTATAATATGATAGTACATAATAAAGAAAAGGATGGGAAAGATGAAAAAAATAGAAAAATGTGGGAAGAGAAAAAAAAGAAGTCAAAGCACGCTTGTTTTATTTTTTATAATATTTGAATTAACTTTTACAGCTATTACAGGCCCATTTATGATTTATTATGGTCCGTTTAAAAATGTAAAGACTACAGTGGTAGGCGCAGCAATGACCACTCTTACATTACAATGGCTAGCAACATCATTTTTATCCGATGAAAAAATAAAAGAAATTATGAAGGACCAAGTAGTGGAAACTATAGCTCAAAATAACTCGGATGGCGTAAATGTAGAAAATAAAGATGATAATAGTATTGAAAGATATGATATTAAAGGGACAAAATATAAAGGGCATGTGTTAGTAATCAGTGACGCGACTAGATTAAAAGTAGGGTATAGTAGTAAGCTCGGCGAAGAAGGGCAATTAACTAGTGATATTGCAAAAAATAATAATGCAATTGCAGCGGTTAATGCTGGCGCGTTTACAGATAAAGCTGGTGACAAAAAATGGACAGGAACGGGAGCGAATCCAACAGGAATTATAATGTCTAATGGTAAAGAAATTTTTAATGATATAAAAAATGAAAATGAAAAAACAGAGGTTGTAGCATTTACTAAATCGGGAAATTTATTAGTTGGAGCTCATTCAATTAAAGAGATGAAAGAGCTTGAAGTGATGGAAGCAGTATCTTTTGGTCCGGCACTTATAGTTAATGGACATAAAACTATAAATACGGGTGACGGACGTCAGGGGATAGCACCTAGAACAGCTATTGGACAAAGGAAAGATGGTGCAATAATATTATTAGTTATTGATGGTAGACAGATAGGTAGTTTAGGTGCTAATTTAAGAGAGGTGCAAGATATATTGTATGATTATGGGGCTTATAATGCTACTAATTTAGATGGAGGTTCTTCTTCTACATTGTTTTATGATGATGAAATTATAAACAATCCTAGCGATAGCTATGGAGAAAGATCTATACCTTCAATTATTTATGTGGAGAGTAGGCAATAAAGTGAAATTTGAGCATAGTACATTTTAAATTAAAGGAGAAGAAACTATGAGCTGGAAGAAAAGAATAAGTATATGGATAATATTTTCGTTATCCATGCAATGTTTAGGTTTATTTTATATAGATCATTATTTTTTAGCTACTGATTCAAAAATGGTTACGGAAAAAATTGTTGAAAATAAAAGCGATAAATTAAAAAATATTGATATTACATTGCCAGCAAACGTAGAAAATATATTAGCATCCTATGATGCTAAACATTTATGCTATTATGAGAATGAAGAATTAAAAATTGCTAACTGTAAGGATGGAAGGGTTAAAAATATAGAGGCTGAAGATGGAAGCAAAATTTCTTTTTATAAATGGCTTCCAGATAGAAATAGAATGCTTTTAGTAGAAAAAAGTGATGATGAGTCTAGCAATTTAGTATTGTATTCTTATGACGTAGCAAAAGGTGAAAAAGTAAAGATAGGAAAATTAGCATATACTGGTACAAATGATGAAGTAGAAGATATTCAAGTATCAATTTTAACAGGTGTTACTTATATACAGGTTTTAAATGAAGGTGGTAGCAGTAGTATATATAGAATTGACAGAGACTATAGAAGTGACAAAGAGGAAGAGATTACAAAAATTGATACAATACCAAAGAGTGTGAGTAATATGGCATTAGCGCGCCATGAAGATAATTTGGTATACGAGGGATTAGTCTATAATAAAATGTATTCTACCACCCTTGAGGAACCTATAAATATTAAAGGTGTAGAAAAACTTACTTTAATTGGCACTGATGATGATGACAATGTGTATCTTGGAGAATTAAAAGATAATTTGGTAAGCAAAATTTATTATGGGAAAACATTAGAAAATACTGAAAATTGGAAAGTGATTGATTTACAAAAACCTTCTAAAAAAAATGATCTATTTGTTACATCTCTTGGTAAGGTCTATCAAAATGATGTAATGAAAGCTGTAATAAAAGATGTTAGTTCTGGAACTGAAACTAGCTATAAAGGAAAATTATTGCAATTGTATACTAAGGGAATAGTATCATTGGTTAATGATAAAGAAGTATCTTTTGTTCTTTTTAAGTAGTCGATACTATGATGTTTATTTAAGACCTTATCTTTTTAAGATAAGGTTTTTTCTATAATCTGAAAATATAAGTTAATTCATAAGGATATAGTTGTGGGAATATATTATTTTATTTTAAGAATATTCAATTCAAAATAACAATAAACTTTGTTATAATAGGATAGTAGACATCTTAAAAAATAACAAGTCAAAGATGCATTAACAAGGTGAGTAGCGATTAACATTGCCTACCATGTAGGAGTATAAGGAGGAATAAATTTGGATACACAACAAATATTAAATAAGATTTTGATGATACCCGCAATTTTATTAGCATTTACTTTTCATGAGTATGCGCATGCTATCGTAGCAGATAGGTTAGGAGACAAAACTCCACGATTTCAAGGGAGACTTACGCTGAATCCAATCGCACATATAGATCCAATGGGATTTCTTATGATTATATTAGTAGGGTTTGGTTGGGCAAAGCCTGTTCAGACAAATCCTAGTGCATTTAAAAATTATTATAAGGATGATTTGAAAGTTTCAGTTGCAGGCCCAATTGCTAATCTAATTCTAGGGTTTGTATTTGCAATTCTTACTGTGTTATTTTCGAAATTTCCACCAATTCATGGTGGATTATATACTATTATTAGCCAAATTTTAATAATTACAGGGTACCTAAATTGTATTTTGTTTTTTCTTAATTTAGTGCCAATACCGGGATTTGATGGATCTCATATAGTTAGGGATTTGTTCCCAAAGTTTTTTTACAATTTACCAGATACAATTTATAGGTATCAATTCTTAATATTTATGGTGTTAATATTGCCTATATTACCTGGTGGACAATCAGTTTTTACTTATATCGTGCAAGCGCCAGGGTTATGGTTATTTAAACAATTTTTAAATATTGCAGGGATGTTTTAATATTAATATAAAGCTAAGAAAATCATATAGTGATTTTTTATTATTTAGAATGTAAGGAGAAAAATATATGCGCTTAAGAAAAAAATATTGGGCTAGGCCAGAGCTGGAAACTAGTCATATTGTAATAACTGACCAATATGATCACAAAGGAAAATGGAATGAAGAGTTTAAAAATAACAATGCAATTCATCTAGAACTAGGTTGCGGTAAAGGTAGATTTATATCAGAAAAGTCCAGGAGAGATCTCGATATCAATTTTGTAGGCATTGATTTAAAAGATGAGGTTCTGGTATTTGCCCTTAGAAAAGTTATAGAAGTAAGAGAAGTTGAAGGGGAACAAGACATAAATGTACGTCTTATGCCAATGAACATTATGCTTATTGATGATGTGTTTGCAAAAGATGAGATAAGCAGAATTTATATAAATTTTTGTAATCCTTGGCCAAAAGACAGACATAATAAAAGAAGATTAACTCATACTAAGTTCTTGACGAGCTATAAGAAATTCTTAAAACCGGGATCTGAAGTTTGGTTCAAAACAGATGATACAGAGTTATTCGAAGAATCGGTAGATTATTTCAAAGAGTGTGGGTTTGAAATATTATTTTCAACCTATGATTTGCATAAGAGTGATTTTAAAGATAACGTAGTTACAGAATATGAAGCTAAATTCACAGAAATAGGCAAACAAGCTATGTTTCTACAGGCAAAATTAATTTAGCGAATTAATGCATCTCCTGTGGAACTGTTGCAGCTTCGCAGGAGATAACTTATAACCATATGAGACTTAAGCATTTTAGATTCTTATTTATTGACAGGATTAACATAATGCTATAAACTTAATTACATAGAAATGTATTAAATTGAAAATTTTAAAAATGAAAATTATGAATTATATTAGTTAAAAATGAATAGATTTGTTTAGGTGCCTATTATTAATCAGCCACTAAAGTGGATGCAGCTACTTTAGTATATGATTAGTAAGGTGAAAAGGGAATGTGGTGTAATTCCACAGCAGCCCCCGCTACTGTAATTGAGAGAAAATCTTTTATAACTACCTGAAAGGGAAAGTGATAAGAGAAAGTGTATCAAGAGCCAGGAGACCTGCCTAAATTAGTAATATTAAGCTTTCGGCGGGAAAGAACTGTAGAATTCAAGTTAGTGCAATGAAAAATTTGTACATAACAGCAGGTGCGCAAGCTTGCTGTTTTTTTGTTGTGTGCCAAATAAGAATACAAGCAGGAAGAAAGGAGAAATAGTAATGGCTAAAGTAATGGTTCAAGGAACCGCTTCATCAGTAGGAAAAAGCATATTAGTAACAGCACTTTGCAGAATTTTTGTGCAAGATGGGTTTTCAGTATGTCCTTTTAAGTCACAGAATATGTCATTGAATTCTTATATTACATTGGATGGAAAAGAAATGGGACGTGCGCAGGTGCTTCAAGCCTATGCGGCAGGATTGGAGCCAGAGGTATATATGAATCCGATTTTATTAAAACCTACCTCGGATAAAAAGTGCCAAATTATCGTTAATGGAAAGGTTTTTGGGAATAGTACAGCTATGGAATATCATAATATGAAATTGGAATTCAAAGACATGTTAAAAAAGCAGTTTGAAGAATTAGAGAAGAAGTTTGATATTATAGTAATGGAAGGAGCAGGTAGCCCAGCAGAAATTAATTTAAGAGATAGAGATATAGTGAATATGGGAATGGCGGAACTTATAGATGCACCTGTGATACTCGCAGGAGATATAGATAAGGGTGGAGTATTTGCGTCACTAGCAGGGACTTTGCTTTTGCTTAATGAGGCCGAGAAAAAAAGAGTTAAAGCCACTATTATTAATAAGTTTAGAGGAGATTTAGAAATCTTAAAGCCAGGACTTACAATGCTTGAGGATATTATACATATTCCATGTGCAGGAGTAGTTCCTTATTTTAGATTGGAACTCGAAGATGAAGATGGTGCAGTAGAATTTAACAAAAAAATTACTGCACCTATTGATATTGCTGTAATAAAGCTTCCACATATATCGAATTTTACGGATTTAGACGCATTAAAGGCTGAAGAAGATGTATCAGTTAGATTTGTTACAACTAAAGGAGAATTGGGCACACCAGACCTCCTTATCATACCGGGAACAAAAAATACTATTGATGATTTAATTTCTTTAAGAAATTCGGGACTTGCAGAAGCGGTTCAGCAATATAGTGTACAAGGTAACGTATTAGGCATTTGTGGAGGCTATCAAATGTTAGGAAATAGCTTAAGTGACCCTAATGGCTTAGAGGGAAATTCAAAAGAAACAGAGGGTATGAAGCTTTTAGACGTAGACACAATATTTGAAGATGAGAAAATAACTACAAGAGTAAAGGCTCGTAGCATTAACATTAGGGATACTAGTATAGAAACTTATGGTTACGAAATACATATGGGAATTTGTAAATATGGTCATAATGCAAAACCACTTTTTGAAATCTATGATAAGAATGGTTCTGATACGTCATCCTTCGATGGAGCAATAAATGCAGGTGGAAATGTTATGGGTACATATATTCATGGAGTTTTTGATGGAGTAGAGTTTAGAGAACATATGATTAATACTTTAAGGGTAAAAAAAGCTATGGAACCTAAAAAATCTAAGGTTTATGAAAATCTAAGAGAAAAAGAATTAGACAAGCTAGCAGATATAGTTAGAGATAATGTAGATATGGATTCAATCTATAAAATCATAGGAATAAAAAGAAAAAGTTAGGGACAGTTAACAACTATTTAAAAAATTATAACAGTATAAGATAGTGAGGAATTAAAATGGCAATACTATTTCAGACGAACATAATAGATTTAATTTTAGCGGTAATGTTAGACTTATTAATTGGAGATCCATATTGGTTTAAACATCCGGTGATTTATATAGGAAAGCTTATTTCTAAATTAGATAAGTTAGGCAGAACGATATGTAAAACTAATGGTCAAATTAAAGTTTTTGGCGGAATTATTGTAGTTATAGTAGCACTTTCTAGTTTTTTAGTGCCTTTTATAATTTTGAGGATTTCTAATAAGTTTTTTTGGTTGTACCATATTCTCAATATAATATTGCTTTGGACTACAATAGCTGCTAGATGCCTTCATAAAGAAGGTAAGAAGGTTTATGATTCTTTAGTTAATAATGATATTTATGACGCAAGAGTTAAATTATCGTACCTTGTAGGGAGAGATACAAAAACCCTTACTGAGTATGAAATAGTAAGAGCTGATGTGGAGACCATTGCAGAGAATACAGCAGATGGTGTTATAGCCCCTATTCTCTATGCATTATTAGGGGGAGCACCTTTAGCTATGATGTATAAGGGCATAAATACCATGGATTCAATGCTTGGATATATGAATGAAAAATATAAATATATTGGTTTCTTTCCAGCTAAAACAGACGATGTATTTAATTTTATACCAGCAAGAATAACAGGATTTTTAATCTGTTTGGCATCACCACTTGTTCGAGGAAATATTGCTTGCAGTATAAAAGTGATGATAAGAGATAGAAAAAATCATAAAAGTCCTAATTGTGCTTATCCAGAAGGAGCAGCAGCGGGGGCTATGGGAGTTAGACTAGGTGGTACGAATGAATATTTTGGAGAAAAAATGTATAAACCAACAATAGGAAACAAAATAAACGATTTGGGGAAAGAACATATAATAGATACAATAAAATTAATGTATGGGGCAATGTTTTATTTAATAATAATATGCATGTTATATGAAATATGCGTATATATGAAATATTAGTAATAGTGATGTATTTTTGGAGATGATATAATGATACAACTTATAGGGCTAAAGCATGATGTGAAAATAGAAATTAGAGAAAAACTCTCAATTATACCAAAACGCCAAGGAAAGTGCTTAGAGGAACTTTTAAATATTTGCGAAGAGGCAGTTATTTTAAGTACCTGCAACAGGACAGAGATATATTTTAAATCTAAGGATGAAGAGATTGTTGATAAGATTTTTAAGGCATTAAATTGGGATAGGTCTTTAATAAAGTGTGTAGAAAATTATAAGGAAGAAAAAGCAATACAACATTTAATGGATGTGGTCTGTGGGTTTGATTCACTATTACTTGGAGAGGACCAAATTTTAGGGCAAGTTAGGGATGCTTATGAAGCTGCAAAAGGTTCAAAATCAACTAAAAAGGAACTTCAAAGACTTTTTGAAAATGCTATCGCTTGTGGCAAGAAGTTTAGAAATAAATCTAAAATAAGTGAGATACCGGTTTCTTCATCTTCTATGGTAGTTAAAGAAGCAATAGATAGGGGACACAAAAATTTTATGATTTTAGGCTATGGAGCGGTAGGAGAATTAACTTCAAAATATATACTAGAGGGGAAAATAAATTTACTATATATTGCAGTTAGGGATATTCATAAGGCTAATATAGAAGATCCGAGGGTGAAAATGATACCGTTTAACGACATACATAAATATTATGAAAAGGTGGATTGTGTTATATCTTGTACAACGGCCCCTCATACTGTGGTTCACTTAAAGGAGTTACCGAGCAAACACTTATTATTATTTGATTTAGCTGTACCAAGGGACATTGAAGAAATAGTAAGTGAAAACCCCTTATATGAAGTGTATGACATAGATATGTTAGGCGATATCCATGATGCCAACTACAAAAGACGTGAAGCCTCTATGAGGGATAATAGATACATTGTGGATGAAGCTATAAAAGAGTATATAGAGTGGAAAACCATGGAAGAGTTATCGCCTTTTATAAAAAAGTTAAAACACAATGGTGAAGGTGTTTACAAAGAAAGACTAGAGACTTTTAAGCACAAGAAAGAGACTAAGGATAATGAAAAATTAGCAGAGATACTTTTGAAGAGTACTTCAAATGCCTATGTAAACAAAGCTATAGAGGTGTTAAAGGAGGAACATTTGAAGGGGAGGTCTAAGGAATGCGTGGACATAATAAGCAGGATTTTTCAGGTTTAAATTATACCATGATTTCACTGCTATCAGATAAGATTAATATACTTATAGTTGGTGGGGGAGAGGCAGCTCTTATAAAATGTAAAACTTTCTCAAAAGAAGGTTGTAATATTACTGTAGTATCAAAAGAGTTTTGCCTAGAATTTTACACACTACAAAATATTTATAACCTAAAATTAATAAAGGGTGAATACGATGAAAGATATGTGGATCAGAATCATATTGTAATTATTGCTACAGATAATATAGAGACAAATGATGGTATAAAAGAATACTGCGATAGAAAAAGTAAACTATATGTACACTGCGGGGATTATAAACAAGGGTTATTTGTAACACCAGTTCAAAGAAGTACACCCAATATGAAATTTGCATTACATACTAAAAACGGTAGCCCTAAAACAACACTTTTCATGTCGAAAGTCATAGAAGATAAAATTTGTGAGTATGAAGGTTTTATAAATTATACATGTAGCATGAGAAATATGGTAAAGAAGAGTGAAGTCAAAAAGGAAATTATGAATTTTGTATGTAGTGAAGATTTCTACTTTTTCTATAATAAGGGAGTGCAAAATACTATTTTAGAAATGTTTTATGGAGCTGAATTTGGGATAGTTGAGAATTGAAAGTTGAAGTTAAAGGAGGAATAAATTTTGAAAATTAATATAGGAACTAGGAGAAGTGAACTTGCACAAGTACAAGCTAATACAGTTATGGCTATGATTAAAGAAAAATTTAATATTGACTCTGGAAAGGTACTTATTGAGACTAAGGGAGATAGAATTTTAAATGTAACTTTAGATAAAATAGGAGGTAAGGGTCTTTTTGTAAAGGAAATAGAGGTTGCAATGCTGGAGCAAAAAGTTGATATAGCAGTACATAGTATGAAGGATGTACCCTACGAAATACCAGAGGAGTTTGAAATAGTGGCTATTCCAGTTAGAGAAGATGTTAGGGATGCATTTGTTGCCTTTAACAACATTAGTTTTTATGACTTGCCTAAGGGCGCAAGAATAGGAACTAGTAGTATTAGACGTGGCACTCAAATTAAGATACTAAGACCAGATGTGGAGATTGTACCTATAAGAGGTAATGTACAGACTAGAATAGCAAAAATAGAAAAGGAAAACCTAGATGGCATAATCCTAGCGGCTGCGGGACTAAAAAGACTAGGTATGGAAAAGATAATTACTAACTATTTTGAACCAACGGAAGTTGTACCAGCAATAGCCCAAGGTGCATTAGGTATTGAAATGGTTAAAAGCCATCCACAAGTATCTATGATTAGAAAATTAGATTGCTACGATGCTAGAATTTGCGTAGACGCAGAAAGAAGCTTTATGGCGACACTTAATGGGGATTGCCATGGTTGTATAGGAGCATATGCTTATTTTGAAGGAGAAACTATGCACATGCTTGGCGTGTTTGAAGTTGATGGGAAAATAGTGAAAAAACAACTTTCAGGAGATAAAAATGATTATATAAAGCTAGGTGCTGATCTAGCTAAAAAAATATTAGAAGATAATTAATCATATTAAAAAGTAGAAAGGGGATACTAATGGGAAAGGTTTATTTAATGGGAGTCGGTCCAGGAGATGAGGAACTAATAACCCTAAAAGCAATAAGAATGCTAGAAAAATGTACTGCAGTTATGTATGATAGGTTAGCAAGTACTAGTATACTTAAATATTTAAAAGCGGAATGTGAAATATACTATTGTGGAAAAGAGCCGGGCTGTCATTATAAAACTCAGGAAGAGATAAATGATATGCTAGTAATGCTCGCTAAAAAAGGACATGTAGTTGGAAGAATTAAGGGCGGAGATCCATTTGTATTTGGACGTGGCGGAGAGGAAGCTTTAGCACTTCTTGAAGAGAACATTGAATTTGAAGTTATACCAGGAATAACTTCACCAATAGCAGTGCTCAATTATGCTGGGATACCTATCACTCATAGAGGGATAGCTCAAAGCTTCCATATATTCACTGCGATGACCGCAGAAAAACTTAATATTGATTGGAATGCGGTAGCAAGGCTTGGCGGAACTTTGGTTTTTATGATGGGTTTTAAAAATCTAGAAAAGATTGCAGGAAATCTTATATCCAATGGAAAAAGTAAAGATACTCTTTGCGCGGTAATAATGAGAGGAACTACATCAAAGCAGAAGAAGGTAGTGGGAACGCTAGAAGATATTTTATGCAAGGTGCAAAAATCAGAAATATCATCTCCTTGCATTATCGTAGTGGGGGAAGTAATTAAATTTAATGATGAATTCAATTGGTACGAGAAGAAACCTTTATTCGGGAAGAACATCTGTATAACTCGTTCAAAAGAGCAATCAAAGGAATTAAGAGAAAAATTAATAGATTTAGGTGCAGAAGTACTTGAGATAAATTCCATTGAATTTAAAAACACTTCATATAATTTAGATGATTATAAAACAAAGCTTGCGGGCTATGATTTTTTAACTTTAACCAGTGTAAATGGAGTGAATATCTTTTTCGATTACTTAAAGGATATTGAATTTGATATTAGGAAGCTCAAAGCTAAAATTGCAGCCATAGGGCCAGCCACTGCAAGCGCTCTTAAAAATAGAGGGATTATGCCAGAAATAGTTGCAGATCATTTTGTTGCTGAAAGTTTGTTTGAGAAAATGAATACATACGTAAAGGCGAAAGATAAAATATTAGTTCCTCGATCTAAAGATGCAAGACCTTATTTGGTAGAAGAATTAAGAAGTATTGGCTGCAGCGTGGATGAAGTTTTCACATATGAAACGGTTTGTGGTAAATTAAGATATGAAAATGAAATAAAAGATGTAGATTTGATAGTATTTACTTCGCCGTCGACTGTTAAAAATATGATTACAATGGTAGGTATTGAAGTTATAAAATCGAAAACGGCACTGGCTATAGGACCTATAACTGCAAAGGAACTTTCAGATAATGGTATAGAATCTATTATATGTGATGAATATAGTGCAGAAGGGGTTATAAGCAAGCTTGTAAAAATGTAATGTTAATTTAGAGATGATTTACAGCACCGCAGGTGATGAATTAATAACAATTTGTGGATAAAATGATAATTTATTTAATTAGGAGTGGATAACTGTGTTCAAAAGGAATAGAAGATTAAGAGAAACAAGTAATATAAGAGATTTAGTAAGAGAAACGATATTAACACCATCAGATTTTATATTTCCTATTTTTGTAGTAGAAGGTGAAAATATTAAAGAAGAAATATCTTCAATGCCAGGGAATTATCATTTTTCATTAGATAGACTTCATGAAATTATTGAAGAAGTTGAAGAAGTGGGCGTACGTGGAGTAATTTTATTCGGATTACCAGATCATAAAGATGAAGTAGGTTGTGGGGCCTTTGATAAAAATGGTATTGTTCAAAGAGCAGTTAAAAAGGTACGGGAGATATCAAAAAAATTAGTTATAATAACGGATGTATGTATGTGTCAATATACTAGTCATGGACATTGTGGAATATTAGAAAACGAGAAAGTAGATAACGATAAGAGTTTAAAATATATGGCAGAAATAGCATTATCTCATGCTGCAGCTGGAGCGGACATGATAGCACCATCTGACATGATGGATGGTCACGTAGCTGCAATAAGAGAAATTTTAGACGGAAATGGATTTAAAGATGTATCAATAATGGCTTATAGTGCAAAATACTCGTCAGCGTTTTATGGCCCTTTTAGAGAAGCGGCTAACTCAACGCCACAGTCTGGGGATAGAAAAACTTATCAAATGGATCCAGCAAATATCAGAGAAGCTATGAGAGAAATAGAATGCGATATTGAAGAGGGCGCAGATATTGTAATGGTAAAACCAGCATTATCATATTTAGATGTAATAAGATGGGCTCGTGATAGACATGATGTGCCAATAGCAGCTTATAGTGTTAGTGGAGAATTTGCTATGGTAAAATCAGCTGCAAAAATGGGATTAATTGATGAAAAAGCTGTAGCTATGGAAATGCATATGTCTATGAAAAGAGCAGGAGCGGATATGATAATCACTTATTATGCACTTGATTTATGTAGATGGATTAAGGGATAATTAGAAATTAAATATTTAGAAAAGAGGAAATTACGATGAGAAATTTAGATATATTTAATGAATCAAAGCAATATATGCCTGGTGGAGTTAATAGTCCAGTTAGAGCGTTTAAAGATGTAAGTGTAACTCCCCCAATTATTAAAAAAGGTAAGGGGGCATATATTTATGATGAAGATGGAAATAAATATATAGATTTTGTATGCGCTTGGGGACCTATGATACTTGGGCATAGTGATGATGATGTAGTAAAAGCTATACAAAATACTTGCACCAGTGCTATTGCATTTGGTGCACCTACAGAATTAGAACTAAAACTCGCAAGGCACATTTGTAGCACTGTAGATAGTGTAGACATGATTAGAATGGTTAACTCAGGTACAGAAGCCACAATGAGTGCAGTTAAGCTTGCAAGGGGATATACAAGAAAGAATAAAATAATAAAATTTGCAGGTTGCTACCATGGACATTTTGAAGGCTTTCTAGTTGAAGCCGGTTCAGGAGTAATGACCGCGGGAATACCAGGTTCAGCAGGTGTTCCTGAGGAAAGCATTATACATACATTAATTGCAAATTACAATGACATTAGCAGCGTTAAAGCATTGTTTGATAAATATAGTGATGATATTGCCTGTATAATAATTGAGCCAGTAGCAGGAAATATGGGAGTTATACCAGCTGAAAAAGAATTTTTATTAGAGCTTAGAAATTTATGTGATGAATACAAGAGTCTACTTATTTTTGATGAAGTAATGAGTGGATTTAGAGTAGCATATAAAGGAGCACAAAGTATTTATGGAATAGTTCCTGATTTAGTAACTTATGCAAAAATCATGGGAGGGGGACTTCCTTGTGGTGCATATGGTGGGAAAAAAGAAATAATGGAGTTATTATCTCCTATGGGACCAGTTTATCAAGCGGGAACTATGTCTGGGAATCCAGTGGTAATGGCAGCAGGATATGAAACATTAACTAAGCTTTATAATAATCCTAGTCAATACGCGCACATGGAGAAGCTTTCAGAAAAACTTCAAGAGGGACTACTAGAAATTGCAAAAGAAAAAGGTATACCTATGGTAGTTAATAGATGTGGTTCAATGCTCACAGCATTCTTTACAAAGAAGAGTGAAGTTAAAACTTTTGAAGATGCTAAAACTTGTGATCCATCGCTATTTGCAAAATACTTTGAACATATGATAAAAAGTGGAATAAATATTGCACCTTCTCAATTTGAGGCAATATTCTTATGCGTTAAGCATACTGATAATGATATTGAAAAATTCTTAGAATCATTTAGGAGTTTTAAAATATAAGAGTTCAGTGAATAACAGGCGCAATATGTGAAGTATCAATTTTTTCTTGCTGTATGCTATAACGAAAAGTATATATCGCTACAGATGCGTTCGCTTTGTCAAGTAATTCTAAAATTTATTTTATTTACAGTTGCTTAAAACACAAACTCGCTAGCGCTCAAACATGTGTTTTTCTTAACGCATCTGAAACTAAAACAAATTAAGAATAACTAAGGCTTACTCAAACGCATTTTACGCGATATATACTTTTGTTAGCATTCATTAAGAATAAATACTTAATTTCTAAAATTGAAGGAAGTGTAAAACATGAGATTTATTAAAGATAATGAATTTATAAGGGGCAATTGCCCAATGACTAAGGAAGAAGTAAGAATATTAAGTGTAGTAAAGCTTGAGCTTGAAGAGGACTATAGGGTAATAGACATCGGTGCGGGAACAGGATCAGTAAGTATTCAGATTGCTCAGATATGCAGTAGTGGTGAAGTAATCGCTATAGAAAAAGATCTTGATGCATTAGCGGTTATAAAACAAAATAAAGAAAAATTTAAAACGAGTAACCTGGAAATACTAAGTTCAGAAGCCATGGAGATACAGACTAATATAACAGGAGAATTTGATGCTATATTTGTAGGTGGAAGTGGTGGAAATATAGCTGATATTATCGAGAAGTATGGAAGTAAGCTTAAGAAAAACAGAAATATCGTTTTAAATTTTATAACAATAAATAATGTGTACAAGGCTATGGAAGCTTTAAAAACATTAAATTATGAAGTAGAATGTGTACAAATTCAAGTAAGTAAGACAAAAGGAAAGAGCTATATGTTAATGGCAAATAATCCTATATTTGTTGTTAGTGGAAAAAAAATATAAAAAGTATATATTACTATTAATGCATTCACTTTGCTAAGAAGTTCTAAAGCTCGCTTCAATGCATTATAGGTAATATATACTTTTTTTTGCGCATAAATCGGTAGGATTTCTAAATGAAATTTCAATTGTTTCTGCTCCTCTTATTTGAAGTCGCTTCCGGAGAAAATCATACTATTATGCAGGTAGCCTAGTATAAATCTTAATAATTCCCACTAAAAAGTCTTTTAGCCTGTAGGATGAAGCGATTAGGAGTAACAAGTTTTGAACTTTCATATATGCTTGCTGAAAAATTATGTCAAACTGGTAAGGCTTTTATTGTTGAAGGTAATTTTGAAGATAAATTCGCAACAAAAATTTTCTCTGACTTAAAAACAAAATATAACTACAAAATATTACAATTATATTGTCATGCACCAGAAGAAATATTATATAAAAGATATATTGAACGTGATAATTCAGGGAAAAGACATCCAGGGCATATTATTCAGATAAGTGGACTTGATGAATTTAAGAAAAGAGTTACAAATAAGAACTTTAAGTTAAAAATAGATAATTGTATAAATATAGATGTAGATACAACAAAATTTGAAGATATTAGATTACAAAATATTTATGATGAAATAATAGAAAATATTAACTTATAAATAATGTTACAACCTTGTTAAATTTCACGTCACAAACAATAAAAGGTTGTGGCGTTTTTACTTGTGACGACTTATTTATTAATGATACATGTATCATTGTAATTTACTGCGAAGCAAATATTAGTTGAAGTATTATGATTTTTAAGATCGTTATATAATATATAGGGTTGTTTCATTTTGTCTTTGTTGGAGTATATCAATCTCAATTCAATTTGTGATTTATTGTTGCATTATTAATATTATATATTGGGGGCGTTAAATTGGAAACTGGAAAATCTAATAGAATACTGAATTATATAATGGCTAGTGTTTTATTTGTTTTATGGGGGAGTATCTTTCTTATTCATGGAATAGCAGGTGCTGTGGCATGGCCACTATCAATGTTATTTTTTGCACCAATTGGTGTTATATTGGTATTTATTAATATGATACTGCTCATTATCTGCTTAGTAAGAAAGAAAAATATTATTCAGAAAGTAATTGCATTGCTATTATCTATTTTTCTTGCATTTCCTATTCTTATGTTATTCGATGTTTTACAGCTTAAATATCCTGCGAACATTGATAAAGTAAAGCCTTCAATTACAGTAAGATGGCCATTAAAGGAGAGGACAATTGTTGGATGGGGTGGAGATACCATAGAAACTAATTCGCCACATGTTAGATGGTCAGCTGAAAGGTGGGCATATGATTTGGTTATGGAACCAGAAAATATAGGTAGTAAAAATCTTAGGGACTATGGAATTTACGATAAAGAGGTTGTTGCACCAATTTCAGGAACAATTATTGCCGCTTATGATAAGGAAAATGATATACTACCCAATACAGAGAAATTTTTATCTATGGAAGGTAATCATGTTTACATAAAGATAGATAAAACGGGGACATTTTTACTGCTGAATCACTTGAAAAAAGGTAGCGTCCTTGTGAAAGCTGGAGAACATGTAAGTGATGGAGATATCATTGGAAGTGTTGGAAACTCAGGTTCCACATCTGAACCTCATTTGCATATTCATCATCAACGGCAAGATCCAACAAAAACTATTTATTCAATCTTTGCAGAAGGTTTGCCACTTTATTTTAAAACTATCGATGGCAAACCTATGCCGGAGAAGGGTTCAATTATAACACCTAAGAAATTCGCTTCGGAATGTTCATAAATGGTACATCAATCATGATTCTATGATATATGGAGAATTGTAAAATATTGTGAACCTTAATCTTTCATTAGTTTCAATTACTATATCTTTAAATTGAAGAAATGGCACCTGCTCATTTGCTTCTTTATTAAAAGTTCTTAAAATAGTTTTAAATCCTAAATCTATATAAAATTTCATGGTTTTTTGTAAATTAATAGTTGAAATTTTTATATGTTTAATTTCTGTAGAAAGGGAAATTCAAAATTTGGAGATTCTTTTAAAGGTTGTAAAATATAAAAGATAATAAAAAATAACATGCTAATTAATTTTATAATTAGCATGTTATTTTTATTGACAATGCTTTTTATTAAATAATTCTTTCAATATAATATTAAAAATATGTTATGATTATATTATAGGTTATATATATCATAAAAGAATTATATATACATCATTGTAAAAAGAATGAAAAGTAAGGATTAGCTATATAATGGGAGGTGACACCAATTGAATCCAGCACTTTGGATTTGCATATTTATGCCGATAGTTACATGGTATATTATAAGCTTAAGAAACAAAAATGAATGGCAAAAACATATAATTAAAAAAATAAAGAATAAGAAAGAAGGAGGAATAGAAATGAATGAGATAATTAAGAATTTTATTGGGAAAGAGTGTTTGATTTATACGTTTCAAACACAAATTGTAGGAGTAATTGAATCGTTTGAGAATAACTGGATTTCCGTGAGAACAGGAAATTCTTCTGAAATGGTAAACATTGACTATATAAGTCGTATTCGTGAACATCCTAAGAATAGAAAAGGAAAGAGAAAGTCATTTGTACTTGATTAAATTAAAGAAAAAAATATTGTTATGGGCATTTAATGCATAATTATAGATTGTTAGCACTGGAAGGTGCAATTCATGGTGTTAAGAAAACAGCGTTGCCACAGGAACGTAAAGCAGAACTAAAAAACTTTTATAATTGGCATAAAGATAAATAGTAAATTTGTATAAAGAGGAGTATAAGTATGTACATGAGAAAATGGATAAAAATGGTGAATTATGATTGAAACAAAGAAGAGAAAAAATAAAAAGATTCCAAATTAAGTTTAAATGAAATAGTGGATATAATAAGCAAAAGGTACAAAGCTTCATTAGTAAAAAGAGTGAATATAATACAATTACGTAGTGGAAGCTGATATAAGGATTTTTTTTGAATATAGATCACCAGTGGATAATGAAAATGCTGGGGTTAAGAATAAAAGATAAGCCATTTTTAAGTCTTATAATGAAATGGCTCAAAGCAGGTATATTAGATATTGATGGTAAGGTAATAGATCCACTAAATGGTTGTCCACGGGGTTCAATTGTAAGTACAATACTTGTGAATATTTATTTACACTATGCGTTAGATTTATGATTTGAGAAAATTGTGAAGCCGGCATGCAATGGAGAAGCATATTTATGTCGCCTAGCAGACGACTTTATATGTGCATTTAATAAGAATAAAGATGCTGAGAGGTTTTACAAAGTACTAGGAAAAAGGCTTGGTAAATTCAAGTTAGAACTAGCTGAGGAGAAAACAAACAGTCTTCCTTTCTCACGCTTCAGGAAATATGAGGGGAAAAGCTTAGAATTTCTCGGATTTGAATTTCGATGGGGAGTTTCTCTTAAAGGAAAAGATACAATAAAAAGAAGAACTAGTAGGAGAAAACTAAACGCTGGGATCTGTGGGGTGTGTACTGGGTGACAAGTACGTCTACCGTGACATTCTACAATATATGAATAATTGTAAAATAAAACGGATAAGGAGAATAAGAGATGCTTGATAAAATTAGGGAAATAAATATAAAAAAAGCAGGAGTATGTTCTGCTACTATAGGGGTAATAAATATTATCGTTCATATTTTGATTATTACACAAATAATGCCATATACATGAGTTAATGGAGGCAGGTCAGTATCATTTGAATTAGCAAGACAAACATCGTTATCAAGCATCTATATGACTATTTTAAATATTATTATTGCACTTATTGCCAGCAAAATAATTCCTTTGAAAATGAATAAATTTTGGTCGAAATTTTTAATGGTGTTTTTAGTGGTGACATTACCTTTAGGATTAATGGGTATTGTTCAACAATTTTTAGGTACAATGTTTGAAAAATATTGTATGAGTATAGTGGCAATAATAGGCTTCTTGTCAGATACTCGTATTGCAGTTGAAAAACGTTGGTGATATGTAAACCATGAGCTAGACTCTAAATGTTAATTGTTTTGCTAATAACGATTCATATAGTATGTAGGGATAGTACTAGATATGCTATATCCAGTGGGTTAAGCGGACATAGGTATAGATTCACTATAGTCGGTTATGCTTATATGCTGTTGTGAAACTGTATAAAAATACGAATTAAATTTAAGAGGTGATAATAATCGAAAATGAAATTCAGATAATTACAGACATAGATAAAGAGATAGGAGCAATATTAGATACATTGACGATGGATTATGGAATGAGCACAGAATGTCTATCACATTTGTTGGGCGTAAAAAGTGATGGACACAAGGTTGAAGTACCGACAGGGTTTGCAGAGCGTTCTTCCTTTGGTAATTTAATAGCAATGTTAGACATTATTCCAAAGGAGGAACCAGATTTTAAGTTTAAAGCATTTTTAGGAGTTCTAATTGAAGTACATAAGATTAGTGCTGATACTATTGCCAAATTTGCAAAAATTCCAACACAGTATGTTTTAGATTTCATGATTGAGAGTAGCACAGTGCCAATTGAGATAAAATATAAGCTTGCATCAGTAATAATGACATTAGGACTTATATTTAAAACTGTTGAGCCTAAAATATAATATATGTTATATTAAGCGATTTCGGACATAATGAATATTATTCTTATATTGTTAACTAACTAGTGTAAAAAACACTCTAGTTTTATTTTATTTGAGAGTTTTAATATAACCTTTATGATATTTATTTTAGATATTATTTGATTAACGTAGGCAATTGATTTTAATGTTGTTTCTATATAAAAGAATTGATGGGATATTAAGAAAATAACTCTTTGGCTAAAAATAAATTGTGCTAAATAGCATATATTAAGAAAAGTTACTCTAAGCCTGAGGCTTTTCCAATACTAATTGTTATGTCCCCCCAGAGAACTGCCCAGAGGCAGGGTCTTAAATTAAAGAAAAAACAAAAATACTATTATGGGTATTTAATACATAAGCATTCATAAAGTTCTTGGATATCCAGAAGTTTGTTATTATTCTATTTGTTATGGGGATAAAGTGGGTATGTGATATGGGATTCATTAGGCAAAAACAATCATTATAGGTATGTAAACTATGTAAAATTACTTAATTTTAACAATGGAGGTTACAATGTATAATTATGTTATATTTGATATTGATGGTACGATTTTAGATACCGAATTTGCAGTTCTTTCATCACTCCAAAAATTAATGTTTGAAGAACTTAATAAAAATTTTAGCTTTGAAGAATTAAGATTCGCTTTAGGTATTCCAGGAGAGGTAACATTAAATAAACTTGGAATAACTAATCTTCCCGAGTCTAATGAGAAATGGAATAGATATTTAGAAGAATATCTTTCTCATGTGAAAGTTTTCGATGATATTAAGGATACATTAGTTAAATTAAATGAAATGGGAATTTCAGTAGGTATAGTTACTTCAAAGACTAAAAAAGAGTACATAAATGACTTTGTACCTTTTGGGTTAACCAATTACTTTAAATTTGTAGTTTGCGCAGATGATACAGAAAAACATAAGCCTAATCCAGAACCTATTTTAAAATTTATTGAATTATCAGGAGCAGATAAATCAAAGACAATTTACATTGGTGACACTAAATATGATATGGACTGTGCATTCAGTGCTGGTATAGGTTTTGCATTAGCGTTATGGGGTGCTAAATCGTCAATTGGGATTAATGCAAATTATATTTTTCAAAACCCTAAACAAATATTGGAACTTATAGAGGGTTAATCCGAATTAAGGGAAATTCAAAATTTGGGGATTCTCTTAAAGGTTGTAAAATATAAAAGATAAGCAGAAGGATGTGCTAGCGACCCTGAGGCAGGATGTCGAGTGTGGTCACATAATAATTAATAATTGTTATGTACCTAAGAGAACTACCCAGAGGCAGAGAATTTTATATTCGCAAAACAATAATTTTTAGGCGCAAAAAAAAGTATATATTACGTATAATGCATTGAAGCAAGCTTTAGAACTTCTTATTTTATTTTTAATTAAGATGCGTTTCGAAAAACATATGTTTGAGCGACAGCGAGTTTATGTTTTCTAGCAGATTAATTAAAAATAAAATTAGTAGTTCTTAGTCAAGTGAATGCATTAATAGTATTGCAATACGCGTAATATATACTTTTTTTCTCTTTATTTTGAAGTTAAATAACCTTCTTTCATTAAAAGTTCAGCAGAAAGCACTGCGCCACCGGCTGCACCACGTAGAGTGTTATGAGATAGGCAAACAAATTTATAGTCAAACAATTTATCGTCCCTAAGTCTTCCAAGTGATATGCCCATTCCTTTTTCAATATCTCTATCTAGTCTAGCTTGAGGTCTATCATTTTCCTCAAAATAAGTTAGGAATTGCTCTGGGGCATTTGGTAGTTGTAAAAGTTGTGGTTTGCCTTCGTAACTTGCCCAATGCTTTAAGATAGTTTCTTTTGATGGTTTATTTTCAAAAGAAACAAAAACTGCAGCTAAGTGACCATCTGCCACAGGAACACGAATGCATTGAGTTGAAATTATAGGTTCCGCAGCATTAACTATCTTATTATTCTCCATATGACCCCAAATTTTTAGGGGTTCCTGCTCGCTCTTTTCTTCTTCTCCACCTATATAGGGTATAACGTTGTCAATGATTTCCGGCCAGTCTGAAAATATTTTTCCAGAACCTGATATAGCCTGATAGGTGCAAACTAATATTTTTGTGGGTTTATATTCCATAAGGGCGCTTATAGCAGGAACATAACTTTGAATTGAGCAGTTGGGTTTCGCAACGATAAAGCCTCTTTTAGTGCCTAAACGCTTACGTTGAGCGTTAATTAATTCAAAAT
This sequence comes from Clostridium sp. CM028, assembly GCF_030585565.1. NCBI lineage: Bacteria > Bacillati > Bacillota > Clostridia > Eubacteriales > Clostridiaceae > Clostridium > Clostridium sp. CM028. The sequence continues at coordinate 3,183,887 of NZ_CP077766.1, forward strand.
GGTCAGCATTTATTTCTGGAATAACCATCGGAACATCAGGTGTACCTCGGTGTGCAGAGTTATTTGAAACTACAGGAGTCTCAGCTTTTGCATATTTCTCTTCAATTTCTCTTATTTCATTAGCTTTCATATTAACAGCACAGAAGACAAAATCTACCTCGCTGCTTATTACATCTACTTCATTTATATTTTTAATTACAATATTTTTAACGCTTTCAGGCATAGGTACGTCTAGTTTCCATCTATTATTTACTGCGTCATAATAAGTTTTACCCACAGAGTTCTCACTAGCAGCAATAACAGCTATTTCAAAATAAGGGTGATTTTCAAGTAGTGTAACAAGACGTTGACCAACAAATCCAGTTCCACCTAATAATCCAACTTTTAATTTTTTATACATTGTTTAATACCTCCGATTCTAATGATATACATTTGTAGAAAAATATAAATATTACACTTAAATATATTAATATCCATGTTATACAGGGAATAGTATGATAAACATAAAAACATATATACTACTATTATATATATTGCTATTATAAATAATTATAATGTTAAAAAGTATATACTTCAAGCAATTTATTATATAGAATGGAAAGAAACGATAAATTTATATCTTGACAATGAAGTCATAAGTTATATAATTTTCTTTAGAAGAAGTCTAATAGAAATGGGGAATAAAGTTGGCTAAAAATGAAAAAAATAAAATAAAGCTCTATGGGTTTAACAACTTAACAAAATCATTAAGTTTTAACATTTATGATATTTGCTATACAAAAACAGAAGAGGATCGCAAAAGATATATAGAGTATATTGATGAACAATACAACGCTGAGAGGTTAACAAAAATTCTTACCGACGTTACTGAGACGATAGGCGCAAGTGTGCTAAATATTGCAAAGCAGAACTATGATCCCCAAGGAGCAAGCGTAACATTACTTATTTCAGAGGAAGAAATTCCATTATATGTGGTGGATCCTACCTGTAATAGAGGAATTTTAACTCCGATTCGTGAGAATATCGTGGGACATTTAGATAAAAGTCATGTAACAGTACATACTTATCCTGAAAGCCATCCTCAAAATGATATAAGCACTTTTAGAGTAGATATAGATGTAGCCACTTGTGGTACTATTTCGCCATTAAAAGCTCTAAATTACTTAATAGATAGTTTTGATTCGGATATTATTACTATTGATTATAGAGTTCGCGGCTTCACTAGAGATATGGATGGTCAAAAACATTTTATAGATCATGAAATTAATTCTATACAAGATTATATTTCAAAAGAAACTATAAATAAATACAACTTAATTGATATGAATATATATCAATCTAATATATTTCATACTAAAATGATATTAAACGATTTTGAGCTTGATAATTATTTATTTGAGATTAAACAAGAAGATTTAAATGAAGATGAAAAATGTGATATTATACAAAAATTAAAAAAGGAAATGGGCGAAATATTTTATGGTATGGATATTTCTAATGAGTAAATTTCTATGAAATTTTATCTAAGGCACATTAAAATGAATAATTATTCATTTTAATGTGCCTTAATAATTATGAGCTTTATCATAAAGCATGATTATAGAGTTATAGATTTTTAGCTATCTGTAATAAAAACTGATACAGAAAATAATTGTAAATATTTAACAGAATATTGGCGGGTAATATAGTTATAAATGTAACACTTATTCCCAAAAAAATTTTATTGATATAAAAAAAATGTAATTATCTTTAAATATTTATATATTTTTATTATGAAACTTAAAACAGTGTAATAATATTCTAATCCTAAAAGAAACTTTAGTAAACTTGTAGATAAATAATTATTATAAGGAGCAAAATCCACCAATATTTTCCCTATTATTATGATACAATTATAAAAACATTATAAAAATATTATTATAAATATTCAAATAAATGCAGTTAAATAAGGCTTTGCTTTCGTTTTAATAAATTTTAGAATTCAAAATTTATTATATACAATTACTAAATTATAATTTTTATATGTTTAAAGTGGAGGGTATATTCCTAATTTTTAAAGCGAAATTGTGGATGAGCCTCTTGGGGATGGCAAGCCATCAAATATTTTTCTTTGATTAGTTGTTTTGAAAATCCCTAAAGATTCTATGTACCTTGTAGATAAATTTTATGAAACGTATTTGTTCTCATTAATGTATGCATTTTCTAAAGATTTTTTTTTGTGTTTTTACATGATGAGGTAATTAGGTGTAAAAATGTGTAAAAATCTTTATTAAGTAAGATGTTAGCTTTAGTAAAAGTTAGTATTGTAGCTCCGCAGGAGATGATTTAATTAGTAAAGGTTTAGAAAGGAGAGAACTAGCATGATAAAAAAAGAAATGATAGCTATGATATTGGCAGGAGGCCAAGGGTCAAGACTAAAACAATTAACTAAAATCACAGCAAAGCCTGCGGTTCCATTTGGAGGAAAGTATAGAATTATAGATTTTTCTTTAAGTAATTGTTCTAATTCGGATATAGACACTGTAGGAGTTCTTACTCAATACCAACCTTTGGCTTTAAACTCTCATATAGGTATAGGCGCACCTTGGGATTTAGATAGGAAAAACGGAGGGGTGAGTCTACTTCCACCTTACCAAAGTCAAGATGGTGGAAATTGGTATAACGGCACAGCAGATGCTATATATCAAAACACAAATTACATCGATAGCTTCGAACCAGAGTATGTTCTTATTTTATCAGGAGACCATATTTATAAAATGGATTATTCCAAAATGTTAGATTATCACAAAGAAAAAGGCGCAGATGTTACCATTGCAGTATTAGAAGTAACGAAGGCCGAGGCAAGTAGATTTGGAATAATGAACACACGAGAGGATCACAGCATCTTTGAATTTGATGAAAAACCAGAAGAGCCTAAAAGCAATTTAGCATCTATGGGAGTTTATATTTTTAAATGGTCTGTTCTTAAACAGCTTTTAAAAGATGATAACCTTGATAAAAATTCCAGTAACGATTTTGGTAAGAATATAATACCAAAAATGTTGATAAATAATCAAAAATTATATGCATATCCATTCAAAGGGTATTGGAGAGATGTTGGTACTATTGAAAGTTTATGGGAAGCTAATATGGATTTGCTATCTGACGATAACGAACTCGATATACATGATAATCAATGGAAAATATATACAGTGAACCCTATGATGCCACCACAATATATCGGACCTAGCGCAAGCATTGACAATGCAATGCTCAATGAGGGATGTACTGTTTTTGGAGAAATAAGCAATTGTGTGCTTTTTCATGGAGTACATGTAGGAAAAAACACTAAAATAACTAATTCCGTAATTCTACCTAATACTAAAATAGGCAATAATGTGGTAATAGATAAAGCTATTATAGGAAGTAATGTTACCGTAAGACGTAATGTGCATATTGGCAATGGAGAAGACATTATTGTTATAGAACAAGGAAGAGAAATTAAGGTTGATTCAAAGAAAATAACTAAATTATAAAACTTGCGAGGTGAGAGCATGCTTAAAAATTATATAGGAATATTAATGTTAAATGAGCAAGAAGATAATATTAAAAGTCTTACAAAATCGAGACCTATAGCGTCGATTCCTATAGGTGGGAGATATAGAATTATTGATTTTGTGCTTTCGAATATGATTAATTCGGGTATTCATAATATAGGTATGTTTACTAACACAAAATCGAGGTCCTTAGTGGATCATTTAGGTTCAGGGAAACCATGGGATTTAGATAGAAAAATAAATGGACTATTTTTGTTTAATCTTACCTCAGAAACATCACAATTAAAAGATATAGATGCAATAAGTGAAAACATGGAATATATTTATAGAACTAAGCAAGAGTATGTAATAATATCTTCTTCTTATATGTTATGTAACATGGATTACAATGAGGCTGCTAAGTATCACGAAGAATCCGGTAGCGATATAACGGTAGTATACAAAAAAACAAATAATGGGAAGACGCATTATGTAAGTTGTAGCACTTTATATATTGATGAAGAAAATAAAGTTTTGAACATTGGAAAAAACATAGGAGCAGAGGACGAACTAAATATATCAATGGAAATGTATATAATGAAAAAAAGCACTCTTATAGCTATTGTAAACAAGTGCATTCAGACTGGATATCATAATTCGATGAAAGAAGTTATTTGTAGTGAAATTACTGAACTTAATGTAAATGCATATGAGTTTAAAGGATACCTCCAATGTGTAAATTCTGTAAAAAATTATTATAAAACTAGTATGGATATGCTAAATGGTAAAGTAACCAAGGAATTATTCTTTAACAAAGGGTTAATCTATACAAAGAGTAAAGATGAAGCTCCTACTAAATACTTTAATGGATCAAAGGTTAGTAATGCTTTGATTTCCAATGGATGTATTTTAAAAGGAAGTATAGAGAAAAGTATAATTTCAAGAAGGGTGACGGTACACGAAGGGGCAGAAATCAAAAATTGTATAATATTTCAGAATTGCGAAATTAAAAAAGGTTGTAAACTGACTAATGTTATAATTGATAAAAATACAATTATAAGTGAAAATACAGTACTAAATGGGGATGAAGATTTTCCGGTGGTTATTGAAAAAAAATTTCGGCCATAACAATTTTAAAAAATAAGGTATATGAAAATAAATAACAAGTATACTTACTTGTTCAGCTTGTTTACAAAATAACAAGTATACTTACTTGTTATTTATTTTCATATATTTAATGGGGGGTTTAGTATGAAAGTATTATTTGTGGCTTCTGAAGCATATCCTTTTATAAAAACTGGAGGCCTTGGGGATGTTGCATATGCACTGCCTAAAGCTTTAAGAAAGCTCGGCATTGACGCAAGAGTAATTATACCTAAATATAGTAAAATTCCTTTGTCATTTAAAAATTGCATGGAAACTATAGCTAGTTTTAAGGTTAAAGTTGGTTGGAGAGATAAGTATTGTGGACTACAACATTTGACTTATGATGAGGTGCCTTATTATTTTGTAGATAATGAAGATTATTTTAAAAGGCCTGAGATATATGGATATTATGATGATGGAGAGAGATTCTCTTACTTTTCAAAAGCAATCTTAGAATCTATAAAATACATGGGGGATTTCGTGCCAGATATAATTCATTGTAATGATTGGCACTCTGGAATAGTACCAGCTTTACTTAAAGAAAATTATAGTGAAGACGAGCGATATAATGAAATAAAAAGTGTATTCACTATACACAATTTGAAATATCAAGGGGTATTCAACAAAGAGATACTAGGTGATTTAATAGATTTAGATTGGAAATATTTTAATGATGAAGCATTAAAATTTTATGACAATGTATCATTTATGAAGGGCGGGATTGTTTTCTCAGATGCAGTAACTACTGTAAGCAACACTTATGCAAGAGAAATACAAACTCCTTTTTATGGGGAATCGCTAGATGGATTATTAGCCTCAAAGGCTGAAAATATATATGGCATAGTAAATGGTATAGATTATGATCTCTATGATCCTAGGGTGGATAAAAAAATATTTTGCAATTATGATGAAAAAAGTATAAAACAGAAAGTGAAAAACAAATTAAAGCTACAAGAAAAACTAGGTTTTACCGTAGATGAAGAAATGCCAATGATAGGAATTACCACTAGACTAGTGAAACAAAAAGGCTTGGATTTAATTGTGGATAAACTCCAGGAATTACTTATTCTTCCAATACAAATAGTACTGCTTGGTAATGGTGAAGGATATTATGAAGATATATTTCAATACTTTGCGTCTATTTACCCAAGTAGGATATCGACAAATATTATTTTCGATGAGGAGCTAGCACAGCAAATATACGCTGCTTCAGATATGTTTTTGATGCCATCTTTATTTGAACCTTGTGGCATAGGCCAGCTTATAGCCTTGAAATATGGAAGTATTCCAATTGTCAGGGAAACTGGAGGGCTCAAAGACACCGTTATCCCTTATAATAAATATACTAGTATTGGTAATGGTTTTTCTTTTGAAAATTATAGTAGTCAAGAATTGTTAGATGCTATAAAGAGGGCTCTGGATTTATACAAAGACAAAGAGTCTTGGAATAAATTAGTTCAAAATGCCATGATTTCAAACAATAGTTGGGAAAATTCGGCTGAAAACTATATGGAATTATATACTAATCTGAAAAGTAAATTTTAAAATTGCTAGGTGGTGAATATTATAGTAATAGATAAAGAAATATTTAAATTGGACTATGTAGAGAAACTACAAACAATGTTTGCAGAAGATGAAATTGATGCATCGCCTCTGCATCAATATTATGCTTTAGGTGCACTAGTAAAAGACTATTGCTCTAAACCATGGATAGAAAGTAATAAAGCGTATGGAAAAAATAGAGGAAAACAAGTGTATTATTTTTCTATGGAATTTTTAATTGGTAGATTACTAGATAGTAATCTAGTTAATCTAGGTATAAAGGATATTTGTGAGGATGCTCTTAATGATTTAGGAATTAGTTTAAAAAAGATAGAGGATATAGAATCGGATGCGGGGCTCGGTAATGGTGGGCTTGGAAGATTGGCAGCATGTTTCTTAGATTCTATGGCATCTACGCAGATACCGGGTCATGGTTGCGGCATAAGGTATAAATATGGATTATTCAAACAGAAAATAGAAAATGGTTATCAAGTAGAAGTTCCTGATAATTGGTTAAGAAATGGTAATTCGTGGGAAATAAGAAAAGAAAGCAAGTCTGTAGAAGTAAGATTTGGTGGAGATGTACATTTAAATAAAGAGAATGGATTAACAAGAGTTAGCCATGAAAATTATGAGTGTGTAAGGGCGGTACCATACGACACTCCAATAAAAGGATATGAGAATAATACTGTAAATACATTAAGGCTTTGGAGCGCAGAAACTATGGAGGAAGATTTTGATTTTTCATCCTTTAGTCAAGGAAATTATGCAAAAGCTGGTGAAAACAAATATTCAGCGGAGGCTATTTCACAAATTTTATATCCAGATGATAGCTATGAAAAGGGTAAATTACTAAGGCTTAAGCAAGAGTATTTTTTTGTGAGTGCTGGATTACAAAGTATTTTAAGAAATTATAAAAAGAAGAAACTTTCATTTAGTGAGTTTCATAAACACGTGGCGGTGCAGATAAATGATACCCATCCGGCTGTAGCTGTGGCTGAACTAATGAGGCTATTAATTGATGAGGAGGGTTTATCTTGGGACGCTGCAATGGATATTACAACGCGAACTATGGCATATACTAACCATACAATTATGGCAGAGGCACTAGAAAAATGGCCTGTAGATATGTTTAAAAAATTACTTCCACGTATTTATATGATTGTAGAAGAAATAAACAGGCGTTTTTGTAATGAAGTGTATCATAGGTACAATGGAGATTGGAATAAAGTCAATAAAATGTCTATTATTTATGATGGATATATAAGGATGGCGTATCTCGCTATTGTAGGAAGCCATTCTGTTAATGGAGTTGCAAAATTGCATACAGAATTATTAAAGCATCAAGAATTGGCTGATTTTTATGAGTTCTTCCCAGAAAAATTTAACAACCAAACTAATGGCATAACTCATAGAAGATGGCTATTAAATTCTAATCAAAAGCTCGCAGAACTTATAACGGAAACTATAGGTTATGGGTGGGTAAAGTCTCCAAATGAGCTCCATAAATTAATGGATTATTCAAAGGATACCGCTTTTCAAGAAAAAACACATAGCATAAAAACGAATAATAAAATAAAATTTTCAAACTATATATTAACCAACTATGGAACTGAAATTGATCCGAATTCCATATTTGACGTTCAGGTAAAAAGACTGCATTCCTATAAAAGACAAACTTTAAATGTATTCCATATAATGCATTTATATAACCAGCTTCTTGAAAACCCTAATTTAGATATGGTTCCAAGAACTTTTATATTTGGTGCGAAAGCTTCTCCAAGTTATTATATAGCAAAACAAACTATTAAACTTATTAATACAATAGCCTCTAAGATAAATAATGATCCTATAGCGCGCGGTAAAATAAAGATAGTATTCCTTGAAAATTATGGTGTGTCATTAGCTGAGAAAATTATTCCTTGTGCTGATGTTAGTGAACAGATTTCTACTGCATCTAAGGAGGCTTCTGGAACTGGTAACATGAAATTTATGATGAATGGGGCTATAACACTAGCAACCTTAGACGGGGCAAACGTAGAAATATTTGAAGCAGTCGGAAAAGAAAATATTATATTATTTGGACTAACATCAGAAGAAGTAATAGAATATTACAAGAATAAAAGTTATAACTCTTATGATATATATAATAGCGATCAAAGAGTAAATACTATAGTGAATCAATTGGTAAATGGATTTTTAGAAACTCCTAAAATGGAATTTATGAGCATATATGATAGTTTACTATTACACAATGATGAGTATTTTGTGCTTAAAGATTTTGATGCTTATGTAAAGGCACATAGAGAAATTGACAGGTTATATAGACAAAAGTCCATTTGGCAACAAATGGCCATTACAAATATTGCTAAGTCGGGTATCTTTTCAAGTGATAACACTGTAGAGAAATATGCAAAAGAAATTTGGGGAATTCCTGCGGTTAATATTAAATTATAATTGTATAAAAATGCTGTACTAGATTATTATCTAGTACAGCATTTTTTTAAATACATATTGATTTAACGAAAAAAATGTTGTAGTATTGATATACAACTATAAATACGAACAATTAATAAAAAACAAAACTTAATATTCGCAAACTCATATAAGCTTAGAAATATGGACTAAGCGTTTCTACCAAGTAGCCGTAAAATACTTGACTATGGGTGTTTTAATAAAAATAGTTAAATTATTCTAAAATGAATTTTTTTATTATAAACTCCCTAGCTAACGCGTTAAGCCGTTAATAGAGGAGTTTTTTGTTTTGCAATGAATCGTATGTCGAAAATATAGTTAATAAAGGAGAAGATTATGGAAATATTAAAGGCTAAAATATTAACGCAAGGGTCAGTAATAGGTAGTGGAATTTTAAAGGTTGATAGTTTTTTGAATCATCAAATTGATATAGTGCTATTAAATGAAATTGGAAAAGAATTTAAAAAAAGGTTTGCACAACATGAAATCACAAAAATATTAACAGTTGAAGCATCAGGTATAGGAATAGCATGTATTGTGGCACAATACTTTGGTAACATTCCTGTAGTTTTTGCAAAAAAACATGAAGCCACTAATTTGGATAGCAATACATATGAAGCTGATGTGTTTTCTTTTACAAAAAATAAGAATTATAAAATTAGAACTAGTAAAAAATATATAAAAAAAGAAGATAAGATTTTAATAATTGATGACTTTTTAGCTAATGGGAATGCTGCATTAGGACTTATAAAAATTGTACGTCAGGCTGAAGCCGAAGTGGTTGGAGTGGGAATTGTAATCGAAAAAGCATTTCAAAATGGAAGAATATGCATAGAAAAGGAGGGTGTTAAAGTAGAATCATTAGCCATAATAAAATCTTTACAAGATAACAAGATAGTTTTTAGCTAAGACTTATTATTTATTATAGGGGAGGAATTAACAATGAAGAAAAAAATAGGAAGTTTATTAATAGTACTTACATTAGTTATGCCTTTAATGCTTGCAGGATGTGGCACTGATAAGAAAACTGAGACAAAAGGTACGCAAAAAAAGGAAATAAACGTAGGGTTTATATATGTAGGACCTGTAGGTGACGAAGGCTGGACTTACTCTCATGATGTTGCAAGAAAAGAGATTGAAAAACAGCTAGCTGTAAAAACTTTGTATAAAGAATCAGTAAAAGAGGATTTAGCAGAAGTTGAAAAAGTATGTGAAGAAATGATTAATCAAGGAGCTAACGTTATTGTAGGAACAAGTTTTGGATTTATGGATGGAATGGAAGCATCAGCTGCGAAACATCCTGAAGTTAAATATCTACATGCATCTGGGTACAAAACTTCAGAAAATATGTCAAACTATTTTGGACGTATCTATCAAGCAAGGTATCTTTCAGGGATAGTTGCTGGAATGAAGACTAAAACTAATAAAATAGGATATGCAGCAGCACACCCAATTCCAGAAGTAATAAGAGGAATAAATGCTTTTGCTCTAGGGGTACAATCAGTGAATCCGAAAGCTGTAGTAAAAGTAAAATGGACTAATACTTGGTATGACCCAGCTAGAGAAAAAGAAGCAGGAAAGGCACTTATTGCAGAAGGTGTAGACGTAATTACCCAGCATCAAGATACTGCAGGACCATTACAAGCTGCAGAAGAAGCAGGAATATCCGCTATTGGATATAATACAGATATGAAAGCTAAAGCACCTAAAGCATATATGACATCGCCAGTTTGGAATTGGACACCATATTATGTTGAGCAAATAAAAGCTATTAAAGCCGGTACGTGGAAATCAGGAAGTTATTGGAAAGGTTTAGAATCTGGAGTAGTGAGTCTTGCGCCGCTCACAGAAAATGCACCAACTGGAGCAAAAGAGGCTGTAGAAAAGGCTAAAACAGAGATTCTTTCAGGTGAAAACAAAATATTTGTAGGACCTTTAAAGGACCAAACGGGAACTACTAAAATTGAAAAAGGTAAAGTCATGACAGATGAGGAATTACTACAATTTAATTGGTTTGTTAAAGGCGTAGAAGGAAAAATAGAGAAATAATATATGATTTTAAAATATGGAGGAGATGATTTAATATGAATGAAATCCCTTATGTATCTATAGAGAATATTAGTAAGACCTTCGGAAAGGTAATAGCTAATAAGAATATGAATTTAACGGTGCATGGTGGGGAAATTCATGCGCTACTAGGTGAAAATGGGGCAGGTAAAAGCACTCTCATGAATATGCTATCAGGGGTATATACTCCTGATAGTGGCTCTATTTTTATTCATGGGAAAAATATGAATTTTACTTCTCCAAAGGATGCTATTAAAGCTGGTATAGGAATGATTTATCAGCATTTTAAATTAGTTGAGGAAATGACTGCGAAGCAAAATATATTACTGGGTCAAAATAGAGGCTTATTTTTTAATGACAAGTTAGAAATTAAAAAGATTAATGATATATGTGTAAAATTTCATTTAGAGATGGATGTAAACAAATATGTTTGTGATATGGCAGTAGGAGAGAGGCAAAATCTTGAAATACTTAAAGTACTTTATAGAGGTGCTGATGTCTTGGTATTAGATGAACCTACTACGGTGTTTACTCAAGGTGAAACTGAAAAATTATTTAAAATAATGAGAAAGATGAAAGAACAAGGCTGTGCAATTATATTTATAAGTCATAAAATGGATGAAGTAATGGAGATATGTGACAAAATTACTGTATTAAGAAAAGGTGAAGCTATAAAAACAGTTGAAAAAGAAAATACCACTCCAAAGCAATTAACAGAACTTATGATGGGTCGCAAAGCGGATTTATCTATAAATAAGGTAAATAAAGGGCCAGGAGATATAATGCTTAAGGTAAAGGACTTGAAAGTGTTAAATGCTGAAAAGGCAGAGATAATTAAAAATATTAGTTTCAGCCTAAGAAGTTCTGAAATTCTTGGCGTGGCTGGAATTGCTGGAAGTGGCCAAAGGGAATTATGTGAGGCCATTGCAGGAATTGAGAAGGTAGCAAGTGGTGAAATAGTTCTTGAGGGGGAGAATCTAGTAGGGAAATCTCCTAGAGATATTATTAATAAAGGCATAAGTATGAGCTTTATACCAGAAGATAGATTAGGAATGGGACTTGTTGCTTCTATGGGAATGGTGGATAACCTTTTGCTAAAGGATTACCACACGCAAAAGGGGATATTTATAGATAGAAAACCAGTCGTAATTAAAGCAAAAAAAATGGTTGAGAAATTTGAAATTAAGACACCGGACATACATCATCCCATAAAATATTTATCAGGTGGGAATATTCAAAAAATATTAGTTGGAAGAGAATTAAGTATGTATCCGAAGATTCTTGTTATGGCATATGCGGTAAGGGGCTTGGATATTAATACGTGTTATACGATTTACGACCTAATAAGTCAAGAGAAGGAAAAAGGAACGGCAGTATTATTCATTGGAGAAGATTTGGATGTGTTAATTAAGTTGTGCGATAGGATTATGGTGCTTTGTGATGGTGAGGTTACTGGCATTGTTGATGCGAAAAAAGCTTCAAGAGAAGAAATTGGTATGATGATGGTGGGAAATACTGCCCAGATGGAGGAGAATTAGATGATGAAGATTGTTAAAAGAGCTGAAACTCGCAAAACTGATAATTTTAAAATTAGAAGCATTGCAATCCTCCTATCATTATTGGTACTAGGTATGTTTTTGTTAGTAATTAAACTTAATCCAATAGACGTATATGCGTCTCTTATAAAGGGAAGCTTTGGCTCGAGTTATAGTATTAAGCAAACACTTATTAAGGCAATACTACTGATTGTAGCTTCTCTTGGAATATCGATAGCCTTCAAGATGCAATTTTGGAATATTGGTGGAGAAGGACAAATAGTAATGGGAGCCTTTGCTGCTACTTTTTTTGCATTGAAATTTCCCTATATGGATAAATTACCATTGTTATTAATAATGTTTTGTGCAGGTATTTTAGGCGGAGGGTTATGGGCATTAATTGCAGCCTTACTTAAGGGGAAATGGAATACTAATGAAACGATTGTAACATTAATGCTAAATTACATAGCCTTAAAGTTTATTACATACCTACAATATGGACCTTGGAAGGATAAGAGAGCAATGGGTTTCCCTAAAATACCTAACTTATCGCCAAATGCAACGCTTCCAGATGTTTTTGGTATACATATGGGATGGATAATCGCAATTATACTTGTGATTATAGTGTATATTTTCATGAAATATACTAAGAAGGGTTATGAAATTTCGGTGCTTGGAGAAAGTGAAAAAACAGCATTGTATGCAGGTATTAAAATTAGAAAAACCATGTACATAGCTATATTTTTAAGTGGAGCACTATGTGGAATTGCAGGTGTAATTCAAGTATCAGCTGTAAGTAGGACACTGTCTGCACAAGTTGCAGGTGGGGCAGGATTTACAGCTATAATTATAGCTTGGCTTTCAGGATTAAGTGCACCCATTATAGTAATAGTATCGATACTATTTGCGGCTCTATTACAAGGAGCGTCATTTATTCAAACAGCATTTGGAATACCTGAAGCGGCTGCACAATTAATACAAGCAATTATACTGTTTTTTGTATTAGGCAGTGAATTCTTCATTAAATATAAAATAAATTTTAACTATCAAGGCATACTAAAGGAGGAAAATAGAAATGAATAGTATAACAACATTTTTAGCCGCTGCGGTTGTAGCAGGTACACCTCTACTTTTTGCCACATTAGGTGAATTATTAACTGAAAAGGTAGGTAACCTTAATTTAGGTGTAGAAGGCATGATGCTTATGGGATCTGTCATTGGATTTATGGCAGGCTTAAGTACGGGAAATCCTGTTATAGCAATGATAGCTGCAGCGATTTCAGGAGCCTTTGGAGCGTTAATTTATGCGTTTTTAACTATAACACTTCGGGCAAATCAAGTTGTATGTGGTCTTACGCTAACTATATTTGGAACAGGGTTCTCAAGTATGATAGGTAAAAAATTGATTGGGCAAGTTACCCCAGATAAGGTTAAATCATTTTTCGTACCTAAAAGAATTCCATTAATTGGAGATATACCTTTTATAGGAGATATATTTTTTAATCAAGATGTGTTTGTATATTTGGGATATATTATAACTTTGCTTTTGTTTATATATTTATATAAAACTACTAAGGGCTTAAACACCATGGCAGTTGGCGAAAATCCTGCAGCTGCCGATGCAGCTAGTATAAACGTTAATTTGTATAAATATGTGAATACATTAGTAGGCGGAGCTCTTTGTGGTCTTGGAGGAGCATATCTATCTCTTGTTTATGTTCCAGCATGGCAGGAGAATGTAACATCTGGCAGAGGATGGATAGCAGTGGCCTTAGTAATTTTTGCAACTTGGAGACCTCATAGAGCGATTATAGGAGCATACCTTTTTGGAGGGCTTGACATAGTAGGTTTTAGACTTCAAGGATTACCTAATTTTTCAGTATCTCAATATCTTATTGATTTGCTACCATATTTAGTTACAATAATTATTTTAGTAATAGTATCAATGAAAAAATCTAGTAAAAACTCACCACCGGCTGGACTCGGAAACCCCTATTTTAGAGAAGAAAGATAGTTAATTTCTCGAATTTTTTTACATGATACATAATAGGGGACATTTAATAATTATTCAAATGCAAATAGTTGTTAACTGTCCACAATTATTTTATGTTTTGTGTATAATAATAGTATGATATATAATAGGAATGGTGACAAAATGAAATATGCAGTTATTACATTTACAGAAAAGGGAGATCAAATAGCTAATATTTTAGCTTCAAGCCTTAACATTGATTTGTATTCAAAGAAAAAGCAAAGTGATTTTAATTTTAAGGAAGTTAGTAGAAATGTAATGGAAAACTATAGAGGTGTAATATTTATAAGTTCTACAGGTATTGCAGTTAGAGCTATAGCGCCATACATAAAAAGTAAGGATGTGGACCCTGCAGTATTAGTTATAGATAATTCTTGTAATTATGTTATAAGTCTTTTAAGCGGTCATTTAGGAGGCGCAAATGAGCTTACATTAAAGGTTAGTAAGCTTCTCGAATCACAAGCGATAATAACTACTGCTACAGATAATTTAGGTATTTATGCTCCAGATATGATAGCAAAAGATAATGGACTTATAATTGAAGATTTGAAAAAAGCAAAAGAAATAGCGGCTCTTTTAGTAGAGGGAAGAAAAATTGGATTTTTTGATGAAAGAGGGATAGTACAAACGCCCGTTGGATATAGTAGTAATTTAGAGGACATTAGTGGGTTACTATACATTTGCAGCTCAGAGAGTACTGATAATCATTTAAAGGGACATATAGTGCCTACGCTTAAATTAATAAGAAGAAATATCGTACTAGGGATAGGATGTAGAAAAGATTTTTCAACCCAGAAAATGAAACAAACTGTATTAAGGGTTCTTAAAGAATATAATATAGATATTAGGTCTATAAAGTCTATAACGACGATTTTGATAAAAAAAGATGAGGTTGCAATAAATGCGCTAGTAGATTATTTTAAATGCCAACTTAAAATATTTACGGCAGAAGATATAAAGCAAGTACAACATAAATTTTACGGTAGTGATTTCGTTGAAAAAACTATTGGAGTTAGAGCTGTTTGTGAGCCTTGTGTAGAACTTAGTGGTGCAAGGATTATAAAAAATAAGATGAAATTAGATGGTATGACGTTATGTATAGGTGAAGTATGATATAATAAAGAAGATATTTTTAGTAACAATTATGCAATAAGAGGAGTGTATTTATATGACAACAGATAATAAAGAAGAAGTTATAATGAAAGATATGACAGTAGATAGTAGTGAAGAAATTACAATGAAAGATGCGATGGATAATACTGATGACGTGCTTTTAGCTAAAAAAAGTGAAGATAGCGTTAAAGTTTGGGAAAAATTACAGGAAATCGTAGATGAGAATAAAACGTTAGAAGTAACAGTTAGTGACATAGTAAAAGGCGGAGCTACGGCTTATATTGATGGAGTTAGAGCATTTATACCTGCGTCACAAATCTCAGATTCATATATAGAAAACCTAGAAGACTTTAAAGGCAAAACTTTAGAAGTTAAAATAATAGAACTTGATAAAGAAAATAAAAACATAGTTCTATCAAGAAGAGTAATAGAAAAAGAAGAGAATGAAGGTAAAAAAGATATAATTTGGAATGAACTCAAAAAGGGCGATAAGAGAAAAGGTGTTATAACTAGACTTGCTAAATTTGGTGCTTTTGTAGATTTAGGCGGCATTGATGGTCTTATTCACGTTTCACAATTATCATGGAAAAGAGTTCAAGATCCAGCAGAGGTAGTGTCAGTTGGAGATGAAGTTGAAGTTACTATTTTAGATTTTGATAAAGAAAAAGGAAGAATATCTTTAGGACTTAAATCAGAAGCAGGAAACCCATGGAAGAATATAGTAAGCAACTACAAGCCTGGTGCTATAGTAGAAGGAACTGTTGTAAAATTAATGGATTTCGGTGCTTTTGTACAACTTGAATCAGGAGTAGAAGGACTAGTTCATTTATCAGAAATATCAGAAGAACGTATAGCAAAAGTTTCTGACGTATTAAAAGTTGGAGAAGTTGTAAAAGTTAAAATCGGTGAAATAAACGAAAAAGATAGAAGAATAAGCCTAAGTATTAGAGAAGCAGCAAGAGGAAATGAAGATTTTTCACAATATAAGCAAGAAGAAGAAGAAGCTGGATTAACTTTAGCTGATATATTAGGAGATAAATTCAAAAACTTTAAATTTGAATAAAGTAAAAATAATTAATAATAGTTTTACTTAATAGAGCTACAAGAAGCATAGATTTTTAAAAAAGTCTATGCTGAATTAAGAAGATGATTTCTGTATTGTAAACAGGAGTCATCTTTTTTAGGTTCCATTGATATCTAAATTTAATATCTACTTTTAATAGATTTTTTTAGAAGCGTATGGTAATATATTTATAAAATGTAATTTAATGATATGAAAGAAGGGGATTTTAGTGAGTGAAGTTAAAAAACTTAAAACAAGAGATGAAATTGACAGCATGTACAAGTGGAACGTCCAAAAGATGTATAAGAGTTCTGCGGCGTGGGAAGAAGATTTTGAAATACTAAGATCTAAAGCACCAGAAATGCAAAGATTTTCAGGGAAACTGGGCACTGCTGAGGAGTTATTATCATTTTTAGAAAGCAATGTAGAGATTCAAAGACTTCTAGAAAAATTGCTTGTATATGCACATTTAAGAGGGGATGAGGATACAGCTAAGGCAGAGTTTCAAGTACTTAAAAATAAGATTGATTCATATGCCGCAGAAGTTTCGAGTGCCACTGCATTTTTTGTCCCTGAACTATTATCATTAAAAGAGGGCTTTATAGATGAGGCAATTTGTAAGATTCCAAAACTTAAAATATATGAATTCTACTTACTAGATATTTTAAGTCAAAAGCCTCATACATTAAGTGTAGAGGGAGAAAAGCTATTAGCATCTGTAAGCGACTGCTTAAATGCCCCGGGAAATATATTTGAAATGCTTACAAATGCAGATATGACGTTTCCAAGTATAAAAGATGAAAAAGGTAATGAAATTGAATTAACAGAAGGAAACTACAGTATTTTTATAAAATCGAAGGATAGAAGGGTAAGAAAAGATGCCTTTGAAACATTATTTGGAACATATAAGGGGTTTAGAAATACGTTAACAACATCTTTAACATCATCAATAAAAAACTTTGTATTTAATGCAAAAACAAGAAATTATGCATCAGCATTAGAAAGCTCATTAAAGCCTAATAATATTCCAGTAGAGGTTTATCATAATGTGGTGGATACTATAAACAACAATCTAGACTCCCTCCATAAATATGTAAGACTTAAAAAGAAACTTTTAGGACTTGATGAAATTCATATGTATGATTTATATGTGCCAATAGTTGATGCGGTGCAAGATAGTATTGAGTATGAAGATGCTGTTAAGTTAGCATTAGATGGTATAAAACCTTTGGGTCAAGAATATTTAAATATATTTAAAGAAGGAATTAGTGAAGGCTGGGTAGATGTATTTGAAAATAAGGGTAAACGTTCTGGGGCATATTCTTCGGGATGCTATGACAGTATGCCATACGTACTCTTGAATTATAATCACCAATTAAATGATGTATCTACGCTTGCTCATGAAATGGGGCACTCTATTCATTCTTATTATTCAAGGAAGAATCAACCGTATATATATTCAGAGTATGAGTTATTCTGTGCGGAAGTAGCATCTACAACTAATGAATGTTTACTAATAGATTATTTAATTAAAAATGAGACAGATAAGAAGAAAAGACTATTCTTAATAAATCAGCAATTGGAAGGAATAAGAACTACAGTATTTAGACAATGTATGTTTGCAGAGTTTGAAAAAACAACCCATGAAAATATTGAGCAGGGTAACCCATTATCTCCAGAGGACTTATGTAAAATTTATCATGATTTAAACCGAAAATATTTTGGAGCTGAAATGGTGGTAGATGAGGGTATTGATATGGAATGGGCAAGAATTCCTCACTTTTACAGCGACTTCTATGTATATCAATATACTACGGGTTTTGCAGCAGCTAATTCTTTCAGTAAAATGATAGTTGAAGAGGACGAAAGCGCTGTAGAAAGATATAAAGGATTCTTAAAGAGCGGTGGAAGTGACTATCCAATAAATATACTTAAAAAAGCAGGGGTAGATATGTCGTCACCAAAACCTTTAGAGGATACTATAAGAAGATTTGATGAATTATTAGAAATGCTCGAAAAAGAGATATAAAAAAGTATTGGATTTCTCCTGGGGGACTTGCAATAAGAACTTGAAACGTAAAATTTTGTTAAGAAATTCTAAATGAAATTTCAATGTTTCTACATTTCTTATTGCAAGTCGCTTTCAGAGAAATCCAATACTTATTATTTAGATCTTATTTTGAACATTTTTATGACATAGTAGAGGCAAAGATTGCAGGATTTAATACAATGTCAAAAAAAGAAAAAGAAGAATATAATGTTGTTTCCTTGTGTAAATACACGGGGAAATTCATGTTTATGATTGATTTTTGCATAATACTTTTTGTTTTAAGTAATGTGTTTGCAATGAAAGTACTATTTAATATTGGACTAATGTTATTTTTTGTTGCACTAATATTTACAATAATTTATTCAAATACAGGCGATCGATTTAAAAGATAGATAATAGTCAACTATTTATAAAGTTAAGTGGTTCTAAAGGATTGAAAGGTTGTAAAAAACAATAGATATTATAAGAATAATGTGTAGTAAAGATTAGTAGTATGGGGGTGGAATTGATAAATATAACAAAATATGTTGCTGAACAATTTGGAAAACCAACTGGCATTGGTGGAATTATATCTACATTTATTATGAATAGGATGAATCAAATGCAATACAAGACTGTTATGGATAATTTGAATTGTTCTCAAAAAGATAGAGTATTGGATATTGGGTTTGGAAACGGGTATCTTATTAAACAGTTGGCAAAGAAAAATGAAGGGGATTTTTATGGTATTGAAATTTCTGATGACATGTTAAAGACTGGTTGTAAACGCAATAGTGAATTAATAAAACGAGGAAAAGTACATCTAACAAAAGGTAATGTAATGGATATTACTTTTGAAAATTCTTTTTTTGATAAAATTTATACAGTTAACACTGTTTATTTTTGGGAAGATTTAGATGAAAGTTTATCGGAAATTAAGCGAGTGTTAAAACCAAATGGAATTTTTATTAATGTTATTTATTCAAAACAGTGGTTAGATAATATAAAATATACACAATATGGTTTTTTTAAATATACACCTAAAGAATTAGAAGAAGCAACTTTACGTAATGGATTAAATGTGTTTCAAGTTATTGAAACAAAGAAAAACATTTCATATTGTATTATTTCGAAAATGAACTGATAAAAAAATAGCCATTATTTTTAATAGGATAAGGAGGTATAAAGGTGAAATTAAAAGTTTTAGTAGATAATAATACATATATTGACCGATATTACTGTGGTGAACCTGCAGTTTCATATTATATTGAAGATGAAGAGGTTCGCATATTATTGGATGTAGGATATTCTAATTTATTTATAACAAACGCAAATGCATTAGGTGTAGATTTACAAAGTATAGATGCTATTATTATTTCCCATGGTCATGATGACCACACAAGAGGATTGAAATATTATTTTGAACAAAACTATAAAAATAGAATATCTATTTTTGCTCATCCAGATGCATTTAAAGAAAAAATAATGAAAAATTTTAAAATATGTTCTCCTATTTTAAAAGAAGAACTGAAGGGAAAGTGTGATTTAGTTCTTTCAAAAGCACCTAAGAAAGTTAGTAAACATATAACTTTCTTAGGTGAAATACCGCAGGTAAACAACTTTGAAAAAAGGAAGTCTATTGGTAAACAAAATGTTGACGAAACTTTTGTTGATGATTATGTAATGGATGATACAGCACTTGTATATCAAAGTGAAAAAGGTATTTATATCATTACTGGATGTTCTCATAGTGGAATTTGTAATATAGTAGAATATGCAAAAAAAGTATGTAAGGATAATAGAGTATTAGGTATTATAGGTGGATTTCATTTATTTGAAGTATCTGAGCAAGTTAGTAGGACTATTGATTATCTGAAACAGAACAATATAAGGGAGTTATATCCTTGTCATTGTACTTCATTTGCTGTTCGTGCAGAAATACATAAGGTTTTGCCTGTGAAAGAAGTAGGCGTAGGATTAGAAATACAATGGTAAAAGTATAAGAAATTAGTATACCCTATAGTTATAAGATTTAAAATAATTGGATATTATATGTCCTCTGTAGCTATTTTTGATGCAATCATGAACTACAAAAGACAAGCTGGTATAGAAATATTTGCTACAAGATATGGGTCACTTAAAGGAAGTTTTTTTATGTATATTGTGTTAGCTTGTATGGCTTTAGCTTTAGCAGAAATATTCAAAAAAGCAATTGAAATAAAAGAAGAAAACGACTCGACTGTCTAAAGGAATATAATATTACAATTATCGTAAATTTGGATTTTCTACACTTGAAGCTATTTATCGTGAATTGCAATGCTAACCTGGTGATTTATTAGAATATAAAGAATAATAATATAAAATAGAAATATAATGATGAGAAGCTATCAAATAATATGAGAAATGAGGCGATTTTGTATGTCAAAAAAATGTGCTATTTGTGGTGTAGAAATTGGGTTTTCCTTAGGTGAGTTTATTTCAGATAAATATGTGTGTAATACTTGTTATGAGTTGAATGAAAAAAAGAAATTAAGCGAACAAAAAGAAGAGAATAAAGAGACTGGGTCCAATATGGGGAGAGGGTTAAGTTATATGGCTGACGCTTTTAAAGATGATGAGGTATTCACTTCGTCGGTAAACAAAAAATAACAAATAATTAAGTATTGTATTATTAAAATAGTGCAGTACTTTTTTAAAAAAAACTCTAAAGTACAATAAAAATCGACTCTTCTTAAATAGATAAGTCGATTTTTATATGCATATAAGATGTGATGTTAAAATGTCGCACGAGATATAGTAAGGAGAGTGATTTAAATAATAATTTTCACCACTATTTTAATAGGTATAATATTTTTGACAGGGATTATTATACTACAAATATTTTTATCAAAACGACAAAATAAGTGGCTTGGTTTAATATTGCCAATAATTAATGTTATTTTTTCCATTAGGGCAGTTTTAGGTATAAATTTCGATGGGGGAGAATCAATTAGTACAATTGTAATGGAAACGATTATGACGTTTTTAGTGTGGAATATTTTAACAGGTGTTTTAAGTGATATATATTTTACTTGCCGTGAAAAATTTAAAAAAAGTAAAATATAATTTTTTATTATATATGAAACAGCTTGCGGAAAACAATGTGGATAACTTTTTTAAAAGTTGAGAATTAATGTTGAGTTTCCGGTTGACAGAGAAAAATTTTAAAATCTCATTTGGAAATTCTTGTTTTGTAAATATTAAATTTAAAGGATATGTACCAAATCTGCAGCCTACCGGCCAAAAGACTTTTGGTGGGAATTATTGCGATTTGATCTTTTTTTATCTGCTATCCATAGTAGATACATCTTAGTGTAAATATGATATAGTATGAAGTCTTTCCGGAAGTGGCACCAAATAAGAAGAGCAGAAACATTGAAATTCCATTTAAAATTCTTCTTTTGCAAATATAAAATTCTCGTGAGACTGACTTGGAAGGAAGGCTAGCGAACCGGCTGTAAGCCGAATGTGAACGTTAGAGAATTTTATATTTGCAAAAGATTAGAATTTCTTAATGGAATTTCACGTTTCAAACTCTTAGTTGGTGCCATGCAGGAGAAACTTCATACGAATCGTATTATTTCTTTTTAGTAATATACCAATATACAGGCAATCCAATTAAGGTTATTGCAAGTCCTATAAGTGCTTTTGAAGTATCAGTTAAAAGTGTACTTACTAGGATATATATACCTCCAGTAATTCCGATGAGTGGAACTATTGGGTAGAAGGGTACTTTATAAGGTCTCTCTAAATCTTTATGTTTTGTTCTTAATATAAAGATACCAGCTACTGCCATTGTGAAGAAAATCCATAAAACAAATATAACAAGATCAGTTAAGGTATCAAAAGAACCGCTAAATACATATAAAGAGGCGAGTACTGCCTCGAAAATAAAAGCGTTTAATGGAGTTTGATATTTTTGATTAACTTTTCCGAGGATCTTATCAAAAGGTAAAAGTTTATCTCGAGCCATGGCAAAGGGTATTCTAACTCCTGTCATTAGGTAACCATTTAATGTTCCAAAGATTGAAATTAATATGCCAGCAGTTATAAACAATGAACCAAATTTTCCAAATAAAACTGTTGCAACATCAGAAGCCACTTTATTAGAACTAATAACAGCTGTTATAGGAATTATGTTTATAATTGCTAAATTAAATAAAACATACACTGTTATAATAACGATTAGTCCTAAAATTATGGACTTTGGTATGTCTTTTTTAGGATTTTTAAGTTCTCCTGCTATATTACCTACGCCTACCCAGCCATCATAAGCCCAAAGTGTTCCAAGCATAGCAGCTCCAAAACCAGCTCCGGCTGCAGTAGTCCCTAGTGGCAAGGAAAAACTGTGAGCTGTTCCTTTTATAAGGCCTAAAGCAATAATAATAAAAATTGGAATTAGTTTTGCAACAGTTGCAATGAACTGAATTTTACTAGCAAGTTTTGTTGATAACACGTTTGCAGTGGTGATAACAAATATCATTAATATTGCAAATAGTTTTTGCTGGATTGGACTCATAGGTACAAAATTAGTAGCTTGAGTTGCTAAAACTATTGCGAGTGCTGCGGCGGCACCAGGTACATAAATAACCGTCTGTACCCAACCAAATAGAAATGCCCATTTTTCTCCATAAAGTTCTTTAAGATATATAAATATACCACCAGTTTTTGGAATAGCTGCTGCTATTTCAGCTATAGTAAGACCAGAAGCCATAGTTATAATGCCACCGGCGACCCAAGCAAGTATTCCCATGGTTGGAGATCCTGCGTTTTTAAATACAATAGAAGGTTTAAAGAAAATTCCTGAACCTATAACCATACCTATAACTAGGGTAATGGATTCTAGTAAGCCGATTTCTTTCTTTAGTGTTTTTGGTGAATTATTGATAGAATCTAATTCTTTTGATGCTTCCAGAATAAATCATCCTCTCTTTTGTTAGTCTTAAAATAATAGAAAACTCATTTAAGTGGGTCAAATCATCTCCTGCGGAGCTGAAATGTCGCTAAAATATATAAAGACATGAAGTAAAAAAGCGGCAAAAGCACTGCATTTTTACTACATGTCCTCTTATCTGAAAGTTTCATTAGATAATAATCTAAGTTGCTCCAATAAAAATATTTTAAATAACTATAATCCCAAATGTAAATTTTATTATTTCTTTATATTTTATTAGCAAATTCAAATATAGTCAAGAAGAATTTTTTAAAACATACAACTTAAAATATCTTCTATATTTGCATTTGAAAAATAATCAGATATATTAAAGGCTGAAAGCGCTTTTTTTACATCAGATTCCACATGATTTATGCCTATAAGGGCAGCATCTATGTCCGAGATATCAAGTTTGCTAAAAAAATCACCATATATCGTAATATCTTTTATTATTCCATGTTGTACTTCCATATTACATTCAACAGTTCCAAATGAAAACTTCTTTTCATTTGTGAAATTATATTTTGGTGAATGGCCAAAATTCCATTCCCAAGTAGAATATTTTTCAGTGGCAAGCTTATTTATACTATTTAAATCATATGGAGTGAATTCATACAAATAATCTGAATTATTTTTTGTAATAATATAGTTCATAATTAACTCTTTAAATTCCATGATAGATAGAGACCGTGTTAAGTGCGAACTTATATTAGTTACCCTGCTTAATACGGATTTAATACTTTTGTCTTGAAATTTTAAAGGTTTAGCTTGTAATGCTTTTGATAAATCCGAAATATTTGATGAAAAAAGCAAGGTGCCATGATGAAGAACTCTGTTTTTGTAATTATATTGTGCATTGCCTGAGAATTTTTTACCTTCAATGGTTAGATCATTTCTTCCACTAAATTCTGCATTTATGTTAAGTAAGTTTAAAACATTTAAAATTGGCAAGGTGAATTTTCTGAAATTATTAAAATTTTCTTCACTACTATTTTTGATAAAAGTGAAATTCAAATTGCCTAAATCGTGAAAAACAGTGCCTCCACCAGACAATCTCCTTACCACAGGAATATTATTTGTTTTTATATAGTCTAGGTTAATTTCTGATAAGGTATTTTGGTTTTTTCCGACGATGATACAAGGCTCATCACTCCAGAGCATAAAACAGTCTTCTTTAAATTTTTTTAGCAAATATTCTTCCGCTGCTAAGTTAAAATAGGGACTTGTATTTGTGTTATTTATATAAATCATTATATTTCCTCCTTGCATTAACTTTAGATTTGAAATTATAAACCAACATATATATTTAATTGAATTATATACCAAAAGGCAGTATAATGAAACATGAAGGAGAATAAAAAAACAATCATTTTTTTTTTATATTTCAATGCATATATTTTACAAAAATGGGGGGAATTATGTTGAAAAATTTAAAAAAAACGCCGCTATATAGTGTTTATAAAGAATATGGTGGGAAAATAGTTGATTTTGCTGGGTGGCAAATGCCAATACAGTTTGAAGGGATAATTTCTGAACATGAAGCTGTAAGGTCCGCTGCTGGACTTTTCGATGTATCACACATGGGAGAAGTGGAAGTAAAAGGAGCCGAGGCTTTCGAATTTGTACAAAATTTAGTTACAAATGATTTAGCAGTACTTGAAGATAATCAAATACTATATACTTTTATGTGCTATGAAAACGGAGGAGTAGTTGATGATCTTTTAATATATAAATTTGGTAAGGAACATTTCTATCTTGTTATAAATGCAGGGAACATAGAGAAAGATTTTCAATGGATGATTGACAATAAGGGCGCCTATGATATGGAACTCACTAATATTTCAAATGAGGTAGCAGAGGTTGCGATTCAAGGACCAAAGGCACAAAAGATACTTCAAAAAATAGCTGATATAGATTTAGATGAAATTAAATTTTTCTATTGTAAACGAGATGTTCTTGTAGATGGTGTAAAATGTCTTATTTCAAGAACAGGGTATACAGGTGAGGATGGGTTTGAAATATACACTTCCCCAGAGGAAATAGAAAAGTTATGGCATAAACTATTTAATATAGGTGAGGAAGAAGGACTTAAGCCCACAGGGCTCGGCTGCAGAGACACTTTAAGATTCGAAGCTTGCCTCCCTTTATATGGAAACGAATTATCTCAAGATATTACACCGCTTGAAGCAGGACTTGGATTTTTTGTAAAGCTTAAAAAAAATGAATTTATAGGAAAAGAAGCTCTTTTAAAGCAAAAAGAACAAGGTCTTAAGAGGAAATCAGTAGGGTTTGAAATGAAGGATAGGGGAATTCCAAGACATGGTTATGAAGTTACTGCATTCGGAGAAAAAATCGGAGTGGTAACAACGGGATATTTCTCGCCTACATTAAAGAAAAATATAGGTCTTGCTTTAATAGATTCTAAATACTCAGAATTAGGTACAGAAATTGAAATTGGGATTAGAGGTAAAGCATTAAAAGCTGAGGTAATAAGTAAAAAATTTTATAAGAAAAATTATAACAAATAAAATTTAGGGGGATTTTAAATGAAAACATTAAAGGAATTATTTTATAGTAAAGATCATGAATGGATAAAAATTAAAGGTAATAAGGCATACGTTGGAATTTCTGATTATGCACAACATGCTTTAGGAGATATTGTTTTTGTTGAGCTACCAGAGGTAGATGCAGAAATTACTAGTGGGGATGTTTTTGGGGTCATTGAGTCTGTTAAAGCAGCTTCTGACATGTATATTCCATTTAGTGGAAAGATTTTAGAGGTAAATGATGATGTAGTAGATAACCCAGTATTAGTAAACGAAGACTGCTATGAAAATTGGATGTTTCTTATAGAAATTACAAATAAGGAAGAATTAAAAGAACTTATGAACGAAGAGCAATATAATGAATATTGCAGTAAGGAGAAATAAGATGTTTCCTTATATACCTAATACTTTAGAAGACGAAAAGGTAATGTTAAAAAGTGTGGGTGCGGAGTCTGTACAGGAACTGTTTAAAGACATACCAGAGGACCTTAAATTAAATAGAGATCTAAATATAAATTCACCCATGTCAGAACTGGAAGTACAAAAACACGTAAAATCACTTTGTAATAAAAATAAAAGCGCTGAAGAGTTAGTTTGTTTTTTAGGAGCTGGAGTTTACGATCATTATATACCTTCTATAATAAAGCATATAGTTTCAAGATCAGAATTTTATACATCATATACACCTTATCAACCAGAGATAAGCCAAGGTAATCTTCAGGCTATTTTTGAATATCAAACATTAATATGCAGTTTGACCGGACTAGATGTTGCGAATGCATCTATGTATGATGGTGCTACGAGTTGCGCTGAAGCTGCTTTTATGGCTGCTGAGCATACAAAAAGAAAATCTATAATTGTATCTAAAACAGTACATCCAGAAATTAGAAAAGTCGTTCATACCTATGCAAAATTTAAGGGATTAGAACTAATAGAAGTAGATGAGAAGGAAGGAGTTACTGATACTCTAAAATTAAAAGAACTTGTAGATAGCAGTGTGGCAGGAGTTATAGTTCAAAACCCTAATTTCTTTGGAATAATTGAAGATATGAGGTCGGTTGAAAAAATTACTCATGATAATAAAGCTATTCTAATAATGAGCGTAGATCCTATATCTCTTGCCATATTAAAAACTCCAGGAGAAATAGGAGCAGATATTGTGGTAGGGGAAGGCCAATCACTTGGAAATGCAATGAACTTTGGAGGACCTTATTTGGGATTCATGGCAACGACGAAAAAACTTATGAGAAAAATGCCAGGAAGGATTGTAGGTCAGACCATCGACGTAGATGGAAAAAGAGCCTTTGTATTAACGCTTCAAGCTAGGGAACAACATATAAGACGCGAAAAAGCGACTTCTAATATATGTTCAAATCAAGCTTTAAATGCATTAACTGCTGCAATTTATCTTACAACTATGGGAAAACAGGGATTAAAAGAAGTGGCATATCA
The DNA here is from genome assembly GCF_030585565.1 of Clostridium sp. CM028. Classification (NCBI taxonomy): domain Bacteria; kingdom Bacillati; phylum Bacillota; class Clostridia; order Eubacteriales; family Clostridiaceae; genus Clostridium; species Clostridium sp. CM028. The sequence goes on from NZ_CP077766.1 coordinate 3,211,374, forward strand.
AAGCACTCAAAAGGCGCACTATGCTTTTAATGAAATAATTAAATTAGAAAAATACGAGCCAGTATTTAATAAACCTTTCTTTAAGGAGTTCGTAATTCAGGGACAGGAAAGGGCTAGTATTATTAACGATAAATTATTAGAAAATAATATAATTGGTGGATATGATATAGAGAAAAATTACCCTGACCATAAAAATGCTCTACTATTCTGTGTAACAGAAAAAAGAACAAAACCAGAAATTTGTGAGCTAATAACTGCAATGGAGGGGATAAAATGAAACAGTATAATAAATTAATATTTGAAATCTCAAAAGAAGGAAGACGAGGATATACGTTACCTTGTTGTGATGTAGAGAGTATCGATATTAGCGAAATGATACCTGAGCATTTGCTAAGCAAAAAAGACATATCCCTTCCGGAAGTAAGTGAAGTAGATGTTATAAGACATTTCACTCTATTGTCTAATAAGAATTACGGGGTAGATACTGGCTTTTATCCTTTAGGTTCGTGTACTATGAAATATAATCCGAAAATTAACGAAGATATGGCGTCTATGACCTCATTTACTCAGATCCATCCATATCAAAGTGTAAAAACGGTACAAGGTTCCTTACAATTAATGTATGAACTTAGTGAAAAATTAGCTGAGATATCCGGAATGGATCAGGTTTCACTTCAACCTGCAGCAGGGGCCCATGGAGAGCTTACTGGACTTATGATTATAAAAGCCTTCCATGAAAATAAAGGGGATTTTAAAAGAAAAAAGATTATAGTTCCAGATTCAGCTCACGGAACTAACCCAGCCAGTGCAAGTGTGGCAGGCTTTGAAATTGTAGAAGTTAAATCTAATGAAAAAGGTAGTGTAGACTTAGATAGTTTGAAATCTGTATTAAACGATGAAATAGCGGGATTAATGCTAACAAATCCAAACACTTTAGGTTTATTTGATGAGAATATTAAAGAAATAACAAATCTAGTACATGAAGCTGGTGGGCTCGTATATTATGATGGAGCAAATTTAAATGCCATTATGGGTATAGCAAGACCAGGAGATATGGGATTTGACGTTGTCCATATGAATCTTCATAAAACATTTTCTACCCCACATGGTGGTGGTGGACCGGGAAGCGGACCAGTAGGAGTTAAAAAAGAACTTATACAATATTTGCCTGTCCCAATAATAGAAAAAATAGAAGAAAAATTTGTTCTTAATTATGATAAACCACTATCTATTGGAAAGGTAAAGAGTTTCTATGGGAACTTCGGAGTACTTGTTAAAGCATATTCTTATATACTTTCAATGGGCGCTGAGGGACTAAAGAAGGCAAGTGAAATGGCAGTGCTTAATGCAAATTATATGAAAAGCAAACTAAAGAACTATTATTATTTACCAATTGATAGAGTTTGCAAGCATGAATTTGTTTTAGGAGGTTTAAAGCAGGGACCAAGTGAGGTAACTACATTAGATATTGCCAAGAGACTTCTAGATTATGGATATCATCCGCCTACAATATATTTTCCAACAATTGTAGAAAATGCAATTATGATAGAACCTACGGAAACGGAAAGTCTTGAAACTATGGATGATTTTATTGAAGCTATGATAAATATTTCAGAAGAAGCAATAGAAGATCCACAGCTACTAAAGGATGCTCCATATGATACTCTTGTTAGAAGGCTTGATGAAGTTCGAGCTGCTAGATATCCAGTTTTAAAATATACTAATTAATATAACTTCGGGATAGTTAAATCATCTCCTGCGGAGCTGTAACATCTTCGTAGAAGATGTATTAACGACTTCAGAAGGAGATTTATACTCCCGCTGAAGTTTTCTATTTGTTGGGGCAAGTAACCCCACTTATAGAAGTGGGAGACTTTCCTTCTGAAATGTCGTTAAGATATTCCGAAGTTATACTGATTTATAGGAGGAGGAGCAGTGATGGAGAAGGATATAGTTATAATTGGGGGAGGCCCTGGGGGATATGTTGCTGCTATTCGTGCAGCTCAGCTGGGTGCTAAGGTTTGTATTGTAGAAAAAGGTGAGCTTGGTGGAACATGTTTAAATAGAGGATGTATTCCTACAAAGGCGCTATATAGAAATGCTGAAATTTTAAATACTTTAAAGAATATTAATGAATTTGGAATCGTGGTAGATAGTTACAGTTTTAGCGTAGAAGAAATTCAAAATAGAAAAGACAAAATAGTTAATCAACTAGTGAACGGGGTAGAACAATTATTAAAGTCAAATAATATAGATGTAATTTTAGGGACAGCTTGTTTGAAAGATAAAAATACAGTTTCTATCTCTCTTAAGAATGGAGAATTAAGAGAAATAATAACGAAAAATATAATTATAGCAACTGGGTCTATTCCATTAATACCTAATATACCGGGTATAGATCTACCAGGAGTATTTACTAGTGAAAATATATTAGAATTTAAAGAAGTGCCTAATAAATTAGCAATTATAGGCGGCGGTGTTATAGGTGTGGAGTTTGCAGGTATATTTAATGCATTAGGATCAAAGGTAACTGTTATAGAGTTCTTGCCAAGTATTCTTGCTCAAGTGGATACTGATTTAACAAAGAGATTGAGTGTTTCACTTAAAAGAAAAGGTATAGATATGAGTATCAACACAAAGGTAATTAGTATTGAAAAATCTAATGAACAGCTAATTGTAACTGCCGATGGGAAAAAAGGAGAAATTGTGTTTACGGCAGATAATGTATTGGTATCCGTTGGTAGAACGCCTATGACTGAAGGGCTTAATATTGAGAATTTGGGTATATCGCTTAATAGAAGAGCTATTGTGGTAGATGAAAATTATGAAACTAACATTCCAGGTATTTATGCTATTGGTGATGTGAATGGAATAAGTATGCTTGCTCATGCAGCAACGCATCAAGGTAAAAAAGTGGTTGAGAGAATTATGGGTTATATTGCTCCTTATTCTAGTGAAATAATACCAAGTTGTATTTTTGCATTTCCAGAGATAGCTTGCGTAGGCATAACAGAAAACGAAGCCAAAAAAAAGGGAATGGAGTATAAAACAAGTAAATTTTTATTTGGAGCTAATGGCAAGGCATTAGCACTAGGTGAAGGAGAAGGATTAGTAAAGGTTATAGCAACGCTTGAGGATATAATCATTGGAGTGCATATAATGGGACCTCATGCATCGGATTTAATTCATGAAGGGGCTATGGCTATAAATAATAATATGAATGTTTCAAACATCGCTAGCATGATACATGCTCATCCAACACTATCTGAAGCTTTTGAAGAAGCAGTGTTAGGGTTAAAAGGTGAAGCTATTCATATGGTACCTGCTAAAAAAAGATAGAAGAAACATAAAGATAGTTCAAGAGAGTAATTTTAATTACTCCCTTGGACTATCTTTGTATTTTAAAGCTTTCTTACAAATAATATTTAAATGCTATGCAATTAGAATTATATTTGGACGGTTTGTATCCTGTTGAACCATATTTTGCTATAATATATATACATATACTATTTGAAATTTTAAAATAGTGAATAATGGGAGGGATGAAAATGAGATTATTGCTTACAAACGATGATGGTATAAATGCAAAGGGGTTATATGCTTTAGCTAAAGAACTCGAAAAAAATCATGAAGTAATTATTGTAGCACCATATAATGAAAAAAGCGCTTGCGGACATTCCATAACCCTTACAAGGCCACTTATTGTTAGAGAAACAAAAATTGAAGGGTTAAAATCAAAAGCTTATAGCGTAGATGGAACACCAGCAGATTGTGTAAAAATAGCAATTAATAAGCTCATTGATAGTAAAAGTGATTGTAAAATAGATATGGTAGTATCCGGAATCAATAAAGGATTAAATTTAGGTACTGATGTCTTATATTCCGGTACAGTTTCTGCAGCTATAGAAGCAACTATTTATAAAATACCAGCTATGGCGGTTTCTATGGAAATTAAGCGAAATATTGAAAATTATGAAATGGCAGCTAAATATGCTGGAAAGATATTGCTTAAGGCTATTGAGAATAACATTAAGAATGATATTGTATTAAATGTGAATATTCCTATGCTAAGGGATAATGAAATAAAAGGAATTAAAGTATGTAAAATTGGAAGTAGATTGTATAACAACCGTTATATAGAAACTATTGGAGAAAATAATGAAACTCAATATGAAATTAAGGGTGAGGTAATAGATATTCATGAGGATGATTCTGACACAATATATTTTAAAGAGGGGTATGTTACTGTAACTCCACTTCATTATGATTTAACTAATTTTAAAATGTTAGATGAAACACGCAAATGGTTTTAACGACATTTCAGAAGGAAAGTCTCCAACTTATATAAGTGAGAGTTCTATACTGTAACAAAGAGAAAACTTCAGTGGGGGAATTTATGAATATTAAAGAAAAACCATTAATTTTTGATGGCGCAATGGGGACATATTACGCAAGCGTTTGTGAAAATCCATTATCCAAATGTGAACTTGCAAATATTTATGATAAAAATACCATACTAAATATACATAAGGAATATATAAATGCTGGTTGCAAGGCAATTAAAACCAATACATTTGGAGCAAATAAAATTAGCCTTGAAAGTAATTTCGATACGGTTAAAGAGGTTATTGTAAAAGGTTATGAGATAGCAAGGGAAGCCACAAAGGGTACTGAGGTTTTAGTTTTTGCCGATATTGGGCCAATACCATTTTTAGAAATGATGGATTTATGGGAGGCATACAAAGAAATAGTAGATTTGTTTTTAGATCTCGGTGCAACATATTTTATATTTGAAACTTTTAGCAGTGATGAATATCTTGCTGAGATTTCAAGGTATATTAAGGAGAAAAATCCAAATACATATATTTTGATGGAACTTGCGGTTTCACCAGAAGGGTTTACAAGACTTGGAATAAATGGTGAAAAATTTATAGAGAAAGTTTCGCAAATACCAACTATTGATGCCTGTGGATTCAACTGCTTTTCTGGGCCATATCACTTACTTCAATATATTAAAACTCTTAATATAGAAAATAAAACTATTTCTGTTATGCCAAACTCAGGGTATCCAACAATAATAAATAATCGTACGTTTTTTAATAATACTAAAGAATATTTTGCTGTGCAAATGCTAGAAATAGCAAAGCAAGGTGTGGCTATTATTGGTGGTTGTTGCGGTACAACTCCAGAATTTATAAGGGAAACTGTTGCAAAAATAAAAGGTTTATCAACACGCGAAATTGTTCCGAGTAAAATTGGAAAAGTTAAAATTGAGAAATTAATTGTTAAAAACCTTCTCCTGGAAAAAATCAGAATTGGGAAAAAAATTATTGCGGTAGAATTAGACCCACCACTTGATACAGGAATTGAATTTTTTATGAATAGTGCTAAGAGTCTTAAAGAGAATGGAGTTGATGCAATAACCATTGCAGATTGTCCTATTGCAAGAGTAAGGGTAGATAGTAGTCTACTCGCTTGTAAGTTGAAAAGAGAACTCGACATCACAACAATTCCACATATGACATGTCGCGATAGAAATATTAATGCTACAAAGGCATTACTTCTAGGCTTAAATATTGAGGGGGTAAATAACGTTTTAGTGGTAACAGGTGACCCTATACCCTCAGCCCAGCGTGACGAGGTTAAGGGGATGTTTAGTTTTAATTCTGCAATACTTGCTAACTATATAACCAATCTAAATGATATAACATTTTCATCACCTTTTAATATTTGTGGTGCTTTAAACGTAAATGCTATTAATTTTAGTAGCCAACTATTACACGCAAAAAAGAAAATTGAAAGTGGAGTAACTATGTTTTTAACACAGCCAATTTTAACAAAGCAGGCAGTAGAAAATTTAAAACGGGCACGTAGTGAATTACCTGCTAAGATATTAGGTGGAATTATTCCGATTGTAAGCTATAAGAATGCTTGCTTTATGAACAATGAAATTTCTGGAATAAGCGTTTCTGAGGAAATTATAGAACTATATAAGGACATTTCAAAAGAAGAAGCTAGGGTTCTTGCAATTAAAATATCTACTGAAATAGCGGAAGAAATCTACCCTTATGTAGATGGATATTATCTTATTACACCGTTTAAAAGAATTGATATTATTACTGATATTATTAAGAATATAAGCACTATTAATAATTAATAAATTAAAACTCCAATCATGAATAAATACATGATTAGGGTTTTAATTTTTTGATTACAAATTTTATAAAACTAATGAACTATTATTTCCCAGGAATGTTGACAAGTATTAATTGGTAACATATAATAAACATATGAACAATGATTCATGTGTTCATATGAAAGGGGTGGAATAAATGGGAAAAAACATAGAGGTTTGTACATGTTCTAATATGCATGAAGATGTAGTAGAAAAAGTAAGAAAATCAATACCACGTGAGGAAACGTTATATGACTTAGCAGAGCTTTTCAAAGTTTTTGGAGATGGTACGAGAATTAAAATTCTTTGTGTGTTATTTGAAACTGAAATGTGTGTTTGTGATATAGCTGCTCTTCTTAATATGACTCAATCAGCTATTTCTCATCAACTTCGTGTGCTTAAAAATGCTAGACTTGTTAAGTATAGACGTGAGGGAAAGGTTGTCTACTATTCTTTAGATGATCAGCATGTTAAACAAATTTTTGACCAAGGACTTATACACATAAAGGAACTTAGATAATACTCTATTACATAAAGAAAAATTTATAATATAAAAGCAAATAAAAACTTTGAAAGTGGGGGAGAAAATGAGTACTATAATAAAAAGAGAATTCATTTTAGAAGGTCTAGGTTGTGCTAATTGTGCAAACAAAATTGAAGCTCAATGTAAAAAGATAGATGGAGTATTAGATGCAAATATAAATTTTGTCACTAAAAGCTTAGTAATTCAATTTCAAAGTGAAGAAAAAATAATAAGTGTTATAGATGATGCAAAAAAAATAGTTAAAAGAATAGAACCTGGTGTTAAATTTATAGTAAAACAAGTAAAAACATTTAAGCATGAGGAAAAGGGTCATAGCCATAACCATGATCATAACCATGATCATAACCATGATCACGGGGAAGAAGGAACTAATAAAAATAAAATTATACGGTTCTCTGTAGGTGTAGTAATTTTCATCGTAGCAGTTTTGTTTAAATTAGATTATTTAATTGAATTTGCGTTATTCCTCATAAGTTATTTATTAATTGGTGGAGACGTCCTAATAGTTGCAGTGAAAAATATATTAAGAGGACAATTATTTGATGAGAATTTCTTAATGGCACTCGCTACAGTAGGAGCATTTTCTATTGGACAATTTTCAGAAGGCGTTGGGGTTATGCTTTTTTATCAAGTAGGAGAATTTTTCCAAGATATCGCTGTAAATAAATCAAGAAAATCTATATCTGCGCTTATGGATATAAGGCCAGATTATGCAAATAAAAAAATTAAAGATGAAATTGTAAAGGTAGATCCAGAGGAAGTACACATTGGGGATATTATAATAGTAAAGCCCGGAGAAAAAGTGCCATTAGATGGTTTTGTTATAGAAGGAAAATCATTAGTAGATACAGCGGCATTAACTGGTGAATCAGTTCCAAGAGAAGTTAAAAGCGGCGATGAAATTTTGGCAGGGTGCATAAATAAAAATGGATTATTAACTATAGAGGTTGCGAAAGAATTTGGAGAATCAACCCTTGCAAAAATTTTGGATTTAGTGCAAAATGCTAGCAGCAAAAAAGCACCAACTGAAAATTTTATAACTAAATTTGCAAGATATTACACACCGATTGTAGTTATAAGTGCAACAGCACTAGCAATACTTCCACCCCTTTTAATACCTGGTGCTACTTTCTCACAATGGATATATAAAGCATTGGTATTTTTAGTAGTATCTTGCCCTTGTGCACTCGTAATATCTATTCCACTTGGATTTTTTGGAGGAATAGGTGGTGCATCTAAAAATGGTATTTTGGTTAAAGGTGGAAATTACTTGGAGGCATTAAATAGCGTTGAAGTAGTAATTTTTGATAAGACAGGAACACTAACTAAAGGAGTATTTGTGGTTACGCAGATGCATACAGAAGGTGAGATAAGTAGGGATGAATTATTAGAGTATGCAGCTCATGCAGAAAGCAATTCTAATCATCCTATTGCTACATCTATAATAAAAGCTTATGGCAAAGATATACGTAGTGAAGATATTGAAGGCGTCGAAGAAATAGCTGGAAAAGGTATTAGGGCTAAAGTTAAAGGGAAACATGTGTTAGCTGGTAATTCAAAGTTAATGGATAGTGAGAAAATTTCCTATAATAAAGCTGGAAATGTAGGCACAATAATATATGTAGCTATAGACAAGAAATATGCAGGTAGTATTATAATTTCAGATGAGATAAAAGAAGACTCTATTCAAGCAATAGTCGATTTGAAATCTATGGGTGTTAAAAAAATAGTAATGCTTACTGGTGACAATAAAGATATAGCGACGAGTATTGGAAAAATACTTGGTGTAGATGAAGTTTACTCAGAACTTCTCCCACACGAGAAGGTAGAAAAGTTAGAATTGCTTCAAAAAGAAAAATCGCCTAAAGGGAAGATAGTATTTGTAGGAGATGGAATTAATGATGCGCCGGTGCTCGCAAGAGCAGATATTGGGATTGCAATGGGTGGTGTAGGTTCTGATGCTGCAATAGAGGCGGCAGATATAGTAATAATGACAGATGAACCATCAAAAATTGCTGAAGCTATAAAAATTTCTAAAAGAACAAAAACAATTGTTATGCAAAATATTATCTTTGCACTAAGTGTAAAAGCAGTTATTTTAAAATTGGCAGTTTTCGGAATTTCAACTATGTGGGAAGCTGTTTTTGGTGATGTAGGAGTCGCTTTAATTGCAGTGTTAAATTCAATGAGAGCAATGAAGGTTAATAGCTAAAAATAGTAAAAGGTTAACAAGAACGAAAAGTTCTTGTTAACCTTTTTTATGTGATTAAGGACTATCGTGTCATAGCAATTTTCATTTGAGTTACTAGTGGATCAGCAATGGTACCAACAATAATCTGGTAGTTATTGTTTCCGATCTTCATAACAGCAGTAGCACCAAGATCTTTTAATCTAGTTTCATTGATAAGAGCATTGTTTTTAATAGTTAATCTTACTCTTGTAATACAAGCATCTATAGTCTCTATATTTGCTTTGCCTCCAATAGCTTCTAAGATACTAATAGCTCTAAGACCTAACTCAGAAGTATTTAGTTTAGCGAGTGCAGGAGAGGTTTCATCATCTCCTCTACCTGGAGTCTTTAAGTCGAACTTCTTAATAGAGAAGAAGAAAACAAAGAAATAAATAACACCGAATATTAAACCTATTATTATTAAAAGTATTGGCTTGCTTGCGATTCCAAAGCTTAGAACATAGTCAAGTATACCTGCAGAGAAAGTGAAACCAGATTTAATTCCTAAAGCAGAGGTTAAAGCAAAAGCTGCTCCCGTTAATAGAGCATGAATTAAATATAGTGCTGGTGCAATGAACATGAATAAGAATTCAATTGGTTCTGTAATACCAGTTAGGAAAGCAGTAAAAGCAATACCAAGAAGCATTCCAGTTACAGCTTTTCTATTTTCTTTTTTAGCTGTAGCTATCATTGCAAGACATGCAGCAGGAAGACCAAACATCATAATTGGGAAAAAGCCTGTCATAAATGTTCCAGCAGTTGGGTCCAGTGCGAAAAATCTAGTCATATCTCCTGTAATGACCTTACCAGCAGCATCCGTAAAGGTACCAAACTGTACCCAAACAAGTGTGTTCATAACATGGTGTAATCCAAAAGGAATAAGCAATCTATTTAGGACTCCATAAAAGAAGGCGCCTATAGAACCAGAGTGAGCAATAACATTCCCTGCATTATTAATAATATCTTGAATATGAGGCCAAATATAGCCAGCGCCCACACCTATAATTAAAGTGTAAAAGGATGTTATAATTGGAACGAAACGTTTACCACCGAAGAAACCTAAGAAATCTGGAACCCTTATACTCTTATACTTGTTGTATAGGTAACCAGATAATATACCAACGATAATACCTGCTAGTACACCCATATCTATCTTAGAATTAAAAGTGACAGCAACTTCAGTTAATACAAAGTAGCCAACTGCAGCTGCAAGACCTGCAACTCCATTGTTATCATCTGCAAGACCTATAGCTATACCAATTGCAAAAATTATAGGAAGATGGCCAAAAATAGCATTTCCGGCAGCGAACATCCATGCAATATTAAATATATCTGGAGCCCCCAATCTTAATAGTAATCCAGCTGCAGGCATAACTGCAATTGGCATCATCATAGCTTTTCCAAGTTTTTGAAGATTTGATGAAAATTTGTTGTTTTTAGACATTTTAGTACCTCCTCGTTTTTGGATTAGATAAAAATTATTAATTCTTATCTTCCCTGTGGTTTTCATGGCATGTTACATGATTAAATTATAGGAATAAATGCAGTGATATTTATTAATATAGGTGAAAAGATATTATTAAGTATTACTCAGTACTAAGAATATTTAAGAAATCTAACACCATGATATACATGATAAAAAAATCGTTAAAGGTTTACAATAGAGGAATAAAAGAGAATATGCCTTATAAATCTAAACTATTTTCTATGGACTCTATAATCGAATCAGATAGCTATTAATACTAAATTGTAATTTGTTGTTTCAAATAGGTTGTAAAAAAAACAAATTTGAAATATAATTGGTATATACAACATAACAACATAACAATATAATAACATATAAATTGCATATGTGCACTAATTTACCAAAAAATATTATTGATCAAGGAGGGAAAAATTTGAGAAAAATTTCGAAGGATAACCCTATACCACTTCATTATCAAATAAAAGAAATATTACAGGAAATGATAGAAAATGAAGTTTTAAAGCCAGGGGAATCAATTCCAACAGAAAGAGAACTGTGTGAAATTCAAGGGGTCAGCAGAATGACCGTAAATAAGGCTATTATGTCCTTAGTAAATGAGGGGTTAATTTATAGAGAACAGGGAAAAGGGACGTTTGTGTCTACTGCAAAGGTTAATAGTGAAATATCACGGCTCAAAGGATTTACTGAGCAAATGCAAGAAAATGGAGTGGTATCAAAAACTAAAATATTATCTTTTAAGGTAATAGACGCAACAAAGAAATGCAAGCTTGAGCTGAAAATGCCTGAAGATGAAAATAAGATTATTGAGATTAAAAGACTGAGATTTAGTGATCAGCAACCAGTAGCAATTGAAACAGCATGGCTTCCATATTATTTATTTAATGGAATGACTAAAGAAATTATTGAAGATAAATCACTATATGAAATTTTTCGTCAAAAGTATGGTCATCATCCGGATAAAGCGAAACAAACAATTGAACCTACAATGTTAAATCAATATGAAAGTACCCTTCTTAACCAAGAAAATGATGCTTTGGCACTAATATTTAGGCGAACCACCTATTTAGAAAATGAAACTCCAATTGAATATACCAAAGCCATATATAGAAGTGATAAGTATAAATATCAAATAAACTTAAAATAATAGGAAAATAATCCAGAATTATCATATACCCCATAGATAAATAAGGAGGTTTTTTATGAAGGGAAATAATGAAAATAAATTTAATTTAGATACAATGAACACCTTTGAAATTCTTAAGAAAGTGAATGATGAGGATAAAAAAGTAGCTATAGCTATTGAAAATGAGCTAAGTAATATAGAGAAAGCCGTGGAACTAATAGTTGAAAGCTTTGAAGATGGTGGGAGGCTTTTTTATATTGGTAGTGGCACAAGTGGAAAATTAGGAGTAATGGATGCATCAGAATGTCCTCCTACATTTGGTACCGCGGATTCTATGGTTCAAGGAATTATTTCTGGTGGAAAAGAGGCAATAAGTGGATGGCTTGAACATACGGAGGATGATCCAGAACTGGCGATTCTAGATTTAGAAAAGGTAAATATAAATAAAAAAGATGTAATAGTCGGCGTAACAGCTAGTGGTAATACCCCTTATGTTGTACGCGCTATGGAATACGCTAAAGAAATGGGTTGCAAAACTATAGCACTTATATGTAATTCAAAGGGCAAAATCAAAGATATTTGCGAAGTTACTATAGCTATAGAGGTTGGATCAGAATTAATACTAGGATCAACTAGAATGAAAGCAGGTACTGCACAAAAAATGGTTTTAAATATGTTAAGCACTGTGGCCATGATAAAACTTGGCAAAACTTATACTAACTTGATGGTTAATGTACGACCTATTAATAAAAAGTTACAACAACGTGTACGCGAAATAGTAAAGCTTGCCACAGGTGTGGATGATGCCCTAGTGAATAAAAATCTAGAAATCTGCGAATATGACCCTAAAGTGTGTATTGTTAAAATTAAAAAAGATGTAACCCTTAAAAAAGCAAAAGAAGCCTTGGAAAAGACCAAGGGAAATGTAGCTAAGGCATTAGCAACATTATAATAATTATATTCAAATATTTGATGAGGTGATTAATATTAAAGCTATAGTTAATGGAAAACTTATTATGAGAGATAGAATAATTTATGATAGTGTAATAATTTTCGATACAAAAATTATAGACATTATAAATAATGATAACTTCCTTCAGTATAAAAAAGAGTATAAGGAAGAAATACTAGTGATAGATGCTAAGGGTAAATATGTATCACCTGGCTTTATTGATATTCATATTCACGGCTCCGGAGGCTATGATACCATGGATGCAACGGCTACGGCATTGAGGGTTATAAGTACTACAATAGCTGAAAATGGAGTAACGTCTTATCTACCTACTACAATGACTATGGACTCAATTAGTATATATAGTGCGTTAGATGCTATTAGACAGGCAATGTCATTAGAAAATGAAGGGGCAAAGATTCTAGGGGCACATATGGAGGGACCTTTCATAAATGAGAAGTACAAAGGGGCTCAGAAGGCGGATAATATTATAAAGCCCAATTATGATATTATAAAGGATTATTTAGATATTATTAAAATTATAACCCTTGCGCCAGAAAAGGATGAAAATCATAGTTTTATAAAAAAAGTAAAAAGTAATTCTAAAATTACATTATCAGTAGGTCATTCAGATGCAAGTTATGAAGAGGCTGTACGTGCTATTGAGGATGGCATAACACATGCGACTCATACATTCAATGCTATGACTCCCTTAAATCATAGAAAACCAGGAATTGTAGGTGCAATTTTCACAAATGATATAACATGCGAGCTAATAGCGGATCTAATACATGTTCATCCAGCAATTTTTAAGATGCTCATAAATATCAAACATAAAGATAAAATGGTACTTATAACAGATTCTATGAGAGCTGGATGTATGAAGAGTGGCAATTATGAGCTTGGTGGACAGAAGGTAACAGTTGAAAATGGAGCTGCAAGACTTCAGGATGGAACACTCGCAGGTAGTGTTTTAACCTTAAATAAGGCTGTTAAAAACATGTTAAATCATAGTGATTTAGAAATCTATGAGGTAGTGGCAATGGCATCGCATGTTCCGGCAAAGGTTATTAATATGGATAATAAAAAGGGCAGGTTAGAGGCTGGATTCGATGCAGATATAGTTGTTTTTGATGATGATATAGATGTATTTTTAACAATAGTAGAAGGCAAAATAGTTTACGAAACTCAAAAGTAAAATTTTGAGTATTATTATAAGGTGGTGCGAATATGAGAATATTAGTTTTAGATAATTATGAAGAAATGAGTAAAAAAGCTGCTTTGATGATTGCAAGCCAAGTTATGTTAAAGCCTGATAGTGTATTGGGCCTAGCTACTGGAGATACTCCACTTGGCATGTATAAGGAATTAATTGCGTTGTATAACAAAAAAGAAGTAGATTTTAATGAGGTCAGAACTTTTAACCTGGACGAATATTATGGAATTAATAGAGAAGATCCTCAAAGCTACTATAATTATATGATTAATAATTTGTTTAATAGTATAAATGTAAACGTAAAAAATATTAACGTGCCTGATGGTATGGCAATGGATATTGAGGCTTCATGCAGAGGCTATGAAAATAAAATAAAAGAAGTTGGCGGCATAGATATGCAGATCCTTGGTATAGGTGGAAATGGGCATATTGGATTCAATGAACCAGATGTAACCTTTGAGGCAGAAACGCATTTAGTTAATCTTAATGAACAAACAATAGAAGCTAATTCTAGGTTTTTTAAATCAAGAAAGGATGTACCAGTAAAAGCGATAAGTATGGGAATAAAGACAATAATGAATTCTAAGAAAATTATTTTACTTGCTAACGGCTTAAATAAGGCTGAAGCTATAGAAAGAGCTGTTAAAGGTAAAATAAATCCTAATATGCCTGCTTCAATTCTGCAGCTTCATAATGATGTAACAATAATTTTAGATAAAAAGGCTGCTAGTAATTTATAAAAGTAAAACACCTATACTAGATATTAAGCTAGTATAGGTGTTTTATTTAAATTATATATTTATTCTAGTATGCTTATGCTTTAATTAAATTAAAGCTTTCAATTCATTATGTTCGTATAATAAATTATAACAATAAGTTATTATATCACTTCTTTTAATTATTCCTATAAAAACGCCATTATCATCTACAACGGGGACAAAGTTTTGATCCTTCGCTAGTGATATTAAGCTCTCTATATCTGCACTAATTAATACTGCTTTGTTAGAGATATGCCTTGGGATATCTTCAATTAAAATTTTATTTGTATCATTAAAACTTAAATTTGGAGTATTCTTTAGTTTCCATAATAAATCACCTTCTGTTAAAGTACCTACATAATTACCTGTTTCATTTATTAAGGGCACAGATGTGTATCTGTGGTACTCCATCCGTTCTAATGCTTGCCTCATTGTAGAACTTGGTTTTTCATAAACAAGTTCACTTTTAGGTGTAAGAAAAAATGCTATGTTCATACTTTACCATCCTTTAAAGATTTATATTTTGGGTTGTTAGATATCTTACAATATTATTATAACATGTTTAATAGAGTTATTTATTAATAATCTATTAAACATATCAGTATCTATCAAAATGTTGTTAAATACATTTTGGTATATTATAATATATAAAAGAATATTTACCATAATAGGCTGTTGTGGTAATGGTATGGATAGCTGGAAAAATTAAGGAGTGAGTGTATGATCAGTTTTTCATCTGTTGAAGAATATAAAAAGGCTAGCAAATTGGCTAAAGTTAAATATCACATGGACATATCAAGAGGGGCTTCTGGCCATATATTATCCTTAGATAGTATTTTAAAAAAAATAGATATAGTAGCGGAAGTCCCTTTAGGAATAAAAAGCATTCCATTAAAAAAAATAATAGGATCCTATTTTTATACAAGGAGTAGGGATTTTGCAACGAACTTTCTTCCTCTAGCTAGTATTGATAGCGAATTCTCTATGAAATGGCAAGCGGTCTATGCTCATCACATTAAAGATGGAATAATTGACCCTGTAAAAATTTATGAGTATATGAATGAATTTTATGTTATGGAGGGAAATAAGCGTGTAAGTGTATTAAAATACGTGGATGCCTATGCGATAGAGGGCGATGTTACTAGGCTAGTTCCTAAAAAGGATGAGAATGATTTAAATAACATAATATATTATGAATTTTTGAACTTTAATAATGAGACTGGGATAAATGCTATTTGGTTTTCCAGGGAGGGTAGCTTTACCGAGCTTTTGAAGTATTTGGATGGATATAATCCGAAGCTTAGCTTATTTTCAAATAAATACGAGCATTTTTTAAAAAATGTTTATTCACCTTTTAGAAATACCTTTTACGAATTAGGTGGAGATAAATTAAATACTACCACTGGAGATGCGTTTTTAAAATATATAAAAATTTATGGAATCTCAGACGAATTCATAGAAACAAAGAGAAAATCAAGGGTTCGTAAGTTCTTAGGAGAACTTAAAATACTTTCAAGAAACAATGCAGTAGAAATCCAAACGGAACCTTTTGATGTGCGTAGGAAAAATGTTATTACTTCATTTACAAATTTAGTAGGCCCACATAAAAAATTAAGAGTAGGTTTTATTTTTGAAAAGACTATTGATACATCAGGTTGGAGTTATGTTCATAATCTAGGAAGACTGTATGCACAAAATGAATTAGAAGGTGAAATAGAAACTTTTGTTATAGATAATTTTCAAACTGAGGGTGATAGTTATGAAAGATTAAGGGAGTTATGTGAAAAAGATTATGACATTATATTTACTACATGTCCATCTTATCTTAATATAACGTTGAGGGCGGCTTTAAAGTATGACAATATTAAATTTTTTAACTGCTCTCCCGTAAAGGCTTTTAGAAATGTAAGTACTTATTTTGGGCGTTCTCATGAACCAAGGTTTTTACTAGGGCTTATTGCCGGGGCTATTACAAAATCAAATATTATAGGATATATAGATATTTATAATGAAACAGAAGTTATAACGGGGATTAATGCTTTTGCATTAGGCGTTAAAACTGTAAATCCGAATGCGAAAGTTACGATTTCTTGGCTTAATGAAACAGGGGATATCAATCATTCAAAGGAATTAATTCAAGGGCTTCAAAGGCTCGGTGCAGATCTCATAATGCAAAATGACCTAACAGCTTTAGGTAAGGGGTCAAGAGATTTTGGACTATATTCACTAAAGTATAGTGAAAAAGAGAGTAAATGGATACCGGAAGTGAACTATGCTTTAATTACATGGGATTGGGGACAGTTTTATGAGAAAATACTTAGAAATATAGTAAATGGTAGTTTTAAAGGTATTTTTAGTACTGAATCTAAACGAGTAAGTTTTTGGTGGGGGATGGACTCGGGACTTGTGGATATTATATATTCAAAACATAATGTACCAATTCAAACTCAAAAATTAGTAGTTATAATGCGCGAATTAATTATTGAAAACAGATTCCACACTTTTACTGGTCCGGTGCACGATACAAAAGGTCAACTTAGGATAAATGATGGTGATATAGGAAACTACGAGGATATGTTATATATGGACTGGTTTGTAGACAATGTTGTAGGAAAACTTCCGGTGGAGGAGTAGAATAATCAGAAGATAAGTAGGTGATTAAAGTTAAAGTTCTATTAGTTTCAGATATAGAAGATAGTTACATTTGGGATCATTTTGATTGTGAAAGGTTTAAAGAAATTCAGATGGTAATTTCATGTGGAGATTTAAAGGCAGATTATTTAGAATATCTAGCGAATATGATTAAAGCACCTGTATTTTATGTTAACGGTAATCATGATATATCATATTTAGAAAAACCACCAGCTGGATGTATCCCTATTGATGATAAGATAATAGTATATAAAAATATTAGAATACTAGGCCTTGGAGGATCTATTGACTATAATAAAGGCCCTTTTCAATATTCTCAAAAGGAAATGCAAAAAAGAGTTTCGAAATTAAAATTGTGTTTATGGAAGAATAAAGGGTTTGATATATTAGTCACCCATTCACCTGCAAAAGGTATGGGGGATGGAAAGGATCTTTGTCATCAGGGATTTGAAGTATTTATCGATATTTTAAATAAATACTCTCCGAAATATTTCTTTTACGCTCATCAGCATTTGGTCTATGGGAAAGGTGATAGAAAAATGATTTATAACACCACCACTCTTATAAATGCATTTAAATATCATATTATTGAAATATAAAGAGCTCATGGGCAATGGTTTTGCCCGTGAGCTCTTTATATTTGTTTTATGGAGTAGCGGATATTTTCTTGATTTTTAAGAAATTTAATTTAGTTTCTGTTGTTATAATTGCAACAAATATAATTAAACATCCTAAAATCATTTTTGATGTAAATATCTCATTAAGCATTACAACAGATAAAATAGAACCGAAAACAGATTCTAAACATAAGATAATAGCAGCATGAGTAGAAGTGGTATATTTCTGAGCTACATTTTGTATAATAAATGCAATCATTGTGCTAAAAATTGCTAAATAACTAATTGCAAATATTGTATCTGAATTTAATGATTGTGGCATTGGTTCATAAATTAAAGCGGCTATAATTGAAAATACTGCAGCGGCACCTAACTGTATTATTACAAGTGATATAGCATCAACTTTTTCAGTGAAAAATCCAACAGAAACTATATGAGCTGCAAAAAATACTGCACATAATAGAGTTAAACCATCACCCAGTCCAATACGTATACCTCCATCTAAGGTTAGCATTCCTATTCCAACAAAACACAAAAATGCAGATATTAATGAATATGTATCTGGCTTTTTTTTGCTAATTATCCAATAAAGGAAGGGCACAATAACTACATTAGTTCCAGTTAAAAAAGCATTTTTACCAGCAGTTGTATATTTCATACCAATAGTTTGAGCAGCAAAGCCTAAAAACAAGAGAAGTCCAACCAAAGTACCAACCTTAAGTTCATTTTTAGTAATAAGTTTAACCTTCTTTCTGAAAATTAAAAGCATAATAATCGCAGAAATACTAAAACGCATTGCCATAATATAAAAGGGTGTAAGACTATCTAAAGCACCTTTTACAGCTATAAAACCACCGCCCCAAAAAATTGCAACTAAAAGCAAAGACATATCGGCAAGGATACTCTTTTTTTTGTCAGTAATTTTCATGGTTATCACTCCTTCAATTTGTATGTGTAATACTAAGGTTAAGCGATTTAAATTTTGTGAAATTACTCAAATGTCAGTTTATAAATTATATGTTCCAATAAATTTATTTTACCATAAAAGTAAGCATTAACCTATAAATTATATCGTAATAAGTGATAATTCAATTTTTTTCTTAAACCATTCTATAATCATCAGCTCCATATCAGGTTCACCCTTTCTAGGATATTTTTTTATTTATTGACATTAATAATTAACATATTTATAATTAAATAAAACAGAGCGAAATAGTAAGAATTAATATATACAGTTAGTGGATTCTTTAACGATATTTAGAGGAGAGAGATAAAAGCATGGAAATATATTTAGATAACAGTGCAACTACTAAGCCTTATGAAGCAGTTATTGAGGATGTATGTAGTACTATGAGAAATTATTATGGTAATCCATCTTCAGCACATAGTTTGGGGTTTAAGGCAGAGCAAAAACTTAGAGAGATAAGGGTAAATATTGCGAGTAGCATAAATGCTAGCAGTGAGGAAATAATATTTACATCAGGAGGAAGTGAAAGTAATAATTTTCTTATAAAGGGGTTTGCTAAAACATCTTCAAATATAATAACTACTAAAATAGAGCATCCAAGTGTATTAGACACATTTAAGGCGTTAGAAGATTTAGGAATAAAGGTTACTTATATTGATGTAGATGAAAGTGGTAGAATTGATATAGAAAATCTTATAGACAGTATAGATAAGAATACTCAAATTGTTAGCGTAATGCACGTTAATAACGAAGTAGGTGTAGTGCAGGATATTGAGCTTATAGGAAAACGAATTAAAGAGAAAAGTAGTAGGGCTAAATTTCATGTGGATGCAGTACAAAGTTACGGAAAGATTCCTATTGATGTACAAAAGTGTAATATTGATTTACTATCGACTAGTGCACATAAAATACATGGACCACGCGGAATTGGATTTGCATATATACGGAAAGGACTTATACCGGGTAGCTTAATAAATGGGGGAGGACAAGAAAGAAATTTAAGATCTGGTACAGAAAATCTTGCTGGAATTGTGGGATTTGGAACTGCAGTAGAGACTAGCTGCAAAAATCAACATGAGAATTTTAACAGTGTTTTAGAGGTAAAGAAATATTTTATAGAAAAACTGTCTAAGTTAGATGATGTTATAATTAATAGCAAACTAGAAGATCATTTTATACCGTATATATTAAGTGTTTCATTTAAAGGGATTAAAGGAGAAGTATTACTTCATGCATTAGAAGCAAAAGGGATATATGTGTCTACAGGTTCAGCATGTTCTTCTAAAAATCATAAAAGTAGTGAAATATTAAAGGCACTTGGAAGAAGTTTAGAGGAGCAAGGTGGAACTATACGGTTTAGTTTTTCAGAGTGCAATAATAAGGATGAAATAGACTATGTTATAATCGAATTAAATAAATCACTAAAGTTTTTAAGAAAGATGAACAAAAGATAATGCATTACAGAAGGAGTGTCAAAAGATGAGAAAATTAATTTTAGTAAAATTTGCACCAGAAATCTTTTTAAAAGGGCTCAACAGAGGTAAATTCGAAAAAAAACTTAAAGACAATATAAAAAATGCTATAAGAGACTTAAATTACGAATTTGTTGAAGATCAAGGAAGATGGTTTATATACTCAGAAATGATGGAGGGAATTATAGAGAAGGTTAAAAATGTTTTTGGAGTAATGGAGGTTTGCGTAGTTACACAGGTTGAAGCTTCTATGGAGAGTATTGAAAAGCAAGCACTTTTAGACATGATAGAAAGCGCCGCTAAAACTTTTAAAGTAGAAACTAATAGAGCAAACAAAAAATTTAGCCCAGGGTCTATGGACGTAAGTCGAAAAGTAGGGGGTTATATATTACAAAATAACGAAGACGTAAGTGTAGATGTACATAATCCAGAGTGTACAATAAATGTTGAAATAAGAAATATGGCATACATTTATGCTAAAAGAATAAAGGCAGTGGGTGGATTACCTTATGGAATGAATGGTAGTACTATGCTTATGTTATCAGGAGGTATAGACTCACCTGTTGCAGGCTACATGATGGCAAGACGTGGGGTAGAACTTCATGCAGTTTATTATCATAGCCATCCGTATACTAGTGAAAGAGCAAAGGATAAGGTAAAGCAATTAACTAGTATTTTAAAAGAATACACCGGTAAATTGACTTTGTATGTTGTACCTTTTACTGAAATCCAGATGCAAATTATAGAAAAGTGTAGAGAAGACGAATTAACAATAATTATGAGAAGATTTATGATGAGGCTTGCGTGTGCTCTAGCCGAAAAATATGGCATAAATTCAGTAACTACAGGAGAAAGCATAGGGCAGGTAGCTAGTCAAACTATGGAGGGACTTGTAGTAAGTGATGATGTTTCTGATAGACCAGTGTTTAGACCACTGATCGCTATGGATAAAATAGATATTATAGATGTGTCAAGAAAAATAGAAACTTACGAAACCTCTATTTTACCTTATGAGGATTGTTGTACAATTTTTGTTCCTAAACATCCAAAAACAAAACCAAGGTTAATTGAGATAATTAAATCTGAATCAGTTTTAGATATTGATAGTCTAGTTGAGAAGGCTATTTTGGATATGGAAATTTATAAATAAATATATTTATGTTAGTTAATCAATCATGTGTATTAAATTAAATAAAGTGTTAATAATAATATAATAAACACATATTGAAGGGGTGATTAACATAGCTAAAAAAGGTACAGAGAAAAAATCAGGTTCTAAGGATACTAAAGATAAAACTCAGAAAAAGAATCAAAATGGTAACACAGTTAAATAAGAAGTAATATAAAAAACTAAAGATGTAATTGCAAAAAATAAGCTAACAAAATGATTTATCACTTTGTTAGCTTATTTTTAGTTTATAGAAAATTAATATAACTTGATCAGAGGACATTAAAAGCTGATTTTTATTAAAAATGTTAAAAAAATGTTGAAAAAATTAATAATGCATGATATCATGTATATATAAGACGATAATGAGTGTGAATCATCGTGTAAAAGTTTACACTGAAAACTAATTTAATAATTAAAATTGCGTGTTACTGATACAATCAGGCATGAGCAAAAGTTGTTATAATATTATGGCTACATTTAGGTGAAGCTATAATATTATAATGACTTTGCTCATGTTTTTTGTTTTTGATACATGCCACAAAAGAGAGGGGAATATAAATGAAAAAAGCTTTTGGTGTTTTACAAAAGGTAGGAAAAGCTTTAATGCTACCAGTAGCGCTATTACCAGCTGCAGGGTTACTGCTTGGATTCGGTAATATGTTTCAAAGTGAACAATTTTTAGCAAATGCACCGATATTTAATGCTGATTGGTTCCAATTAGTAGCTAAAATTATGGAACAGTCTGGCGATGTTATTTTTGGTAATCTTGCATTATTATTTGCAGTAGGGGTTGCGGTAGGTCTAGCCGAGGGCGAAGGAGTTGCAGGACTTGCAGCAATAGTTGGGTTCTTAATAATGAATAAAACTTTAGGTATTGTCTCAGGAGTCACTCTAGATTTAACAGTGGGTCATGCACATCCAGAGTTTGCAAACGTATTAGGAATTCCAACACTTTCAACAGGAGTATTTGGCGGTATTATAATAGGTATTGTAGCGGCACAATTATATAAAAAATATTACAACATTGAGTTACCTTCTTACCTCGGATTCTTTGCAGGTAAGAGATTTGTACCTATAGCTACAGCAGTAGCTGCAATTGGAATAGGTATTGCAATGAGTTTTGTATGGCCTCCAATTCAACATGGTTTAAATGTCTTCTCAAAAAGTATGATTGAGGCTAATCCAACAGTATCAGCCTTCGTATTTGGAGTAATAGAAAGATCATTAATTCCATTTGGATTACATCACATTTTCTATAATCCATTTTGGTATCAATTTGGTGAGTATATAAACAAAGCTGGTCAAGTAGTTAACGGAGATCAAGCTATTTTTATGGCTCAGTTAAAAGATGGAGTATCATTTACAGCAGGAACCTTTATGGCCGGTAAATTCCCATTTATGATGTTTGGGCTTCCAGCAGCAGCACTTGCAATGATTCATGAAGCAAAACCTGAAAAAAGGGTGTTAATAGCTGGTATTATGGGGTCAGCAGCTCTAACTTCTTTCTTAACAGGTATTACAGAACCAATTGAATTTTCATTCTTATTCGTAGCACCAGTATTGTTCGGAATTCACTGCGTATTTGCAGGATTATCATTTATGACAATGCAGCTTTTAAATGTTAAAATAGGAATGACATTTTCAGGTGGACTTATAGATTACTTGTTATTTGGTGTAATTCCAAATAGAACAGCTTGGTGGTTAGTAATTCCTGTAGGATTAGCATTAGCAGTGATTTACTACTTCGGCTTCCGTTTTGTTATAAGAAAATGGAATCTTAAAACTCCAGGTCGTGAAGTAGATGAAGAAGAAGGCACAAGTACTACAAAAACTAATCTTAAAGGTCAAGAACATGCAATATTAGTATTAAAAGCATTAGGTGGAAAAGAAAATATAACAAATTTAGATGCTTGCATTACTCGCTTACGTGTAAGTGTTGTAGATGCTAAAAATGTTGATAAGGCAGAACTTAAGAAATTAGGAGCTGCGGGAGTTCTTGAAGTTGGTGACAGCATTCAAGCAATATTTGGAACAAGAGCAGAGCATATAAAAACAGAGGTTAAAGAGGTTATAGCTAAGGGTTTAGATAAATAATATTATAACTTCAATTAAAAATAAATTTTAACACAAAAAACATTAGATAAGTAATATACTTATCTAATGTTTTTTTATGCTTATACTGAACTGTATTGCTTTCTAGTGTTTATTAATAGATAATATATTAATATTAAGGCTAGTATCATTAAGCTCAAATTAATGGAAAATATAGTTTTATTATAGATTAAGCATTCACCAATAAATCTTGAATATAAAACCACATATGAGATCCATGCACTAGAGCCTGCGAGAATACTAATTTGAAGATTTTTATTTATAAAAAAATATGGTAAAGTTGTAAAGAATAATAAAAAAAATATTTAAAGGTAAAGCCCTAATTATTCAATTATGAATAATTAGGGCTTTATAGTATAGTAAAACTATTTAGATTTTGGTTTATGTTTAAAAATATTAAGTTTAATAGTGAAATGTTTATCTAAATACTCGTTTAGTCCTTTGTTCATACAAAACCTATAAGCTGCAAGACTAATGAAAGACCATAGTATAGCGATAACCCATCCACCAAGCACATCTGTTGGATAGTGAACACCCACATAAACCCTACTAACTCCTACAAGAATTAAATATGCGAATATAAAACAGCTAAGTAGATAGGCAATTTTTTTATTCTTCATTCGCTTAAGTATAAAGTAAATAAGAACAATACCAATAGCTGTAGAAATCGAAGAATGGCCGCTAGGGAAACTATAGCCATCAGCTTCAACTAATCTTACTCCCAGGGGTCTAGATCGTTGTACAGTGTTTTTAAGCATCAAATTGGTAAAGCCAGTAATTCCAATATTAAATACACAGCAAATGGCTTCCAATTTGTTGTTCCAAAGATATAATATAATAAAAACCAATAGGGTTATTAAAATCTGTAATTCAGGGTCAGAAGATTTTGAAACAGCAATATAAAATTGATTCCATCCCAAATTCATAGAAGTTGCTAAATAATAAAGCATGTTAATTTAATCATCCTTTCTATATTACATTGAACATTAATATTCATTCGATAGTTAATGTATAAAATTCCAATTAAGTCATAAGCATCAGCTAATATTATATCAAAATTTACAATTAAAAGCTACATTTATATTATTTGTTAACACAGGAGTAAGATATTATTCATATTTTACAATTATAGAATTGTAAAATTGAATATAAACGCAAATCAATATATTTTTATTGAAAATCAATAAAAATATATTGATAAATAACTCGTATAGTAGTAATATAGAATTTGTAGAGAGTTGAAATGCATATCAGGGAATATGTTTGAATGCAGGATAGAACATTAAAATTGCGGGGGGTACTTATAATGGAGAAGAGGTTTGTGCAAGCTATTATTATAAAAGATAATAGGGTTCTTATGGCATATGGTCATAAAGAAAATAAAGAAGATATTAATTTTTTTGTAAAAGGAGAAATTAATGGATGGGAAAGTGCTGATAATGCAATTGGACGCGTGATTACAGAGGAAATAAATATGCCTTATAAAGTTGTTTTTAAACTTAATACACAGTCTTGTTTATATACAGAAACTTATTTAGTTAATATAGAAAGTGTAAGTGATAATTTTGATTTTTCAACAAAAAAAATTGAAAAATCTGTAGGTAATTTAGATATGGATGGTCTAAAATGGATTTCTTTATCTGAAAAAGAAGAATTTCGTAGAAGTGATATAAATTATTTGAGAATTTTATTGGAAGAATGTATAGAGCAAGATTATAGTGAAAGTTGGTTAAAATCAGTGGAAGACTTGTTGTTTTCTTATCCAGATTATAAGTATAATAATATGCAACTATTAAAGAAAAAACGTATGAAGGAAATAAAAAACATAGATTCCCAAATTGGTATACATGAAAAAATATATACTATGGGCATTGCACTTATTTTATCAATAATTTGTGAAAGATTTTTTAATGGTAAACAAATTGGTGTTTCTATTCCTATTTTTTATATTATGTTCATGGGATTTTTTTTATGGAGTGTAAGAGAAAAGATTAGGATTAAAAATAGTATTGGATATATTACCATTATTCCTACATTGCTAATAGCATTAAATTATTCTATTCACTCTAATAATGTTTTGAACTTGTTTAACGGGATTATGATATTGGTACTTGCTGGAGTAAGTACAGTATTAATTAGGTATGAGAATATAAAATGGGATAGTGCAGATGTAATAAAGAAAGTGATTAGCATAGGCATTAAAGCTATTGTAGAGAATGCTTGTAAGCCTTTTACATTTAGTAAATGTAGTATAACTACGAGAAATAAAAAAGAAATAAGTTCTACGAAGAAAAATATATTAAGAGGAGTAATTATTTCTATTATTATTAATTGTTATTTTAGTTTTATTAACATCAGCAGATATGGTATTCAAGGACTATGTAACCAATTTTTCAATTGGAATTAAGGATATAGACGTAGGTAAAATCATAGGCAGTTTATTAGTTATTATCATAACTTTCATAATTATATTTTCATATATATGGAGCTTTAAATATAGCTGTGATGGGGGCAGAACTAAAAATAAGGATATACAATGGGAGCCAGTTACTGTTTTAACAATCATTTTTATGATAAATATAGTATATCTTTTATTTTCAATAGTACAGTTTTCTTATCTTTATGGTGGAGGGGATAATTTTCTTCCTCACGAATTTACTTATTCAGAATATGCAAGAAAAGGGTTCTTTGAGCTTGTGGCTGTTACAATAATTAATTTTACAATATTACTAAGCAGTATGAAATTTATTAAAAAGGACAATAAGACAATAAATATAATATCCAATGTATTTTTAACCGTGCTTGTTGCATTTACATTAAACATGCTATTTTCAGCTCATTATAAGATGTCTTTATATGAGCAAACTTATGGATTTACCTATTTAAGGATTTTCGTTCATATATTTATGCTGATGTTATTTATGTTATTTATAGTAGCGGTAGTTGGCATTTGGAATAGAAGAATACCACTTAATAAGATTTTAATAGTAATTGTTTTGAGTATGTTTATATTAGTGAACTATATTAATGTTGATAGAATAATTGCCGAAAAAAATATAGACATATATTATAAAACTCAGAAAATTGATGTACAATATCTAAAAACTTTATCATATGATGCTATTCCACAGATATTAAGACTAAAAGATGATTCTAACGCTTTCATTTCTAGTGAGATAAATACTTATATAAACAATATGAAGAAAGAGTTATTAGAAGGCGATTCCTGGTATGAATTTAATTATTCTAAATATAGAGCTAGAAAGGTTATAGAGTAAAAGGTGGTAATGTAAATTGAAAAAAATAAGAGAAAATTTATTAGGGGTTTACGACTTGATGTTAGCAGTGGGCGCTATTTGCATTGGAGTAATGATGGTAAGTTCAAGTGATGGAATATTTATTGAGTATCCAAAAGAATGGCTATCAAAAGTTCCATTTGATAGCTGGGTTACTCCTGGTATTATTGCAATCCTAGTATTTGGACTCGGAAATATTATAGCAGCAATCTTTAGTTTTAGAAAAGGAAATAGTAGGTCATGGGTTGTGTCTGCTGTAATGGGTGGGATATTAATTATGAGCCTTATTGCTCAAGTATTAATTTTAGGAGAGACGTACTTGGCAACTGTTGGATTTATGCTTTTTAGTATAATTCAGTTATGTTTATGTTGGTATGTTTTTGATGGCTATAGTAAAAATTTAATATAATAATTAAAAGAATATTTTAGTAATAAATAGCAGGATAGTTGCTTATATATTTATAAACCAAGAAAAAATTACTTTGGGGGGAATTGTAATGGATAGAGAACATTTACGTAATAGTGGATTTGCAACTAAAGCTATACATGGAGGAAATAAGAAAGATCAATATGGTGCATTGGCTACTCCAATACATCAAACAGCTACTTTTGTTTTTGATTCAGCACAGCAAGGTGGAAATAGATTTGCAGGAACGGAAGATGGCTATATTTATACAAGACTTGGGAACCCTACTAATACAGTTTTAGAAGAAAAATTGGCCATGCTTGAAGGTGGAGAAGCTTGTATGTCTATGGCATCAGGCATAGGAGCTATATCTTCAACTATGTGGACAGCGTTAAAGGCTGGAGATCATATAATTGCAGCACAAACGCTTTATGGCTGTACTCATGCATTTTTGGCTCATGGTATTTCTAGATATGGTGTTGAAGTTACTTTTGTTGATGTTTCAAATCCAGAAAATGTTAGAAATGCTATGAAAGAAAATACAAAAGTTATTTTCTTAGAAACACCTGCAAATCCAACATTGCTTATAACAGATATTGAGGAAATATCAAAGATTGCCCACGCACAAGAAAATTGTATGGTTATAGTGGATAATACATTTAGCACTCCATACATACAAAGACCATTAGAACTAGGTGCAGACGTTGTAGTACACTCTGGAACTAAATTTATAAATGGGCATGGAGACGTAATTTCTGGTTTTGCTGTTGGATCTAAAGAATTTATTGACGGAGTTAGATTATTTGGTGTTAAGGATATGACTGGAGCTAGTTTAAGTCCTTTTGATGCATTTTTGATTATAAGAGGAATGAAAACACTAGAAATAAGAATGGAAAGACATTGCAAAAATGCAATGGCTGTAGCTGAATTTTTAGAAGCCCATCCAGCAGTAGAAAACGTATATTACCCAGGACTTAAAAGTTTTCCTCAATATGAATTAGCAAAAAAACAAATGGATCTTCCAGGCGGGATTATTGCTTTTGTAATAAAGGGTGGAATTGAAGAAGGTAAAAAGGTTATAAATTCCACTAAGCTTTGTAGTATAGCTGTTAGTTTAGGAGATGCTGAAACTTTAATTGAACATCCTGCTTCAATGACTCATTCACCATATTCACCAGAGGAAAGATTAGAAGCTGGTATAAGTGATGGTTTAATAAGATTGGCAGTAGGTCTTGAAAATGTTGAGGATATTATTGCCGATCTAGACCAAGCTCTTAATTTAATTATTAAATAGTAATTAGTATAGTAAATAAGTGAAAATAGGAATTATTATCTCACATGTTACCACGTAGATAATAATTCCTGTTTTTTTATTTTCTATTATCTGTTATTGTTAATCCATTCCATATAACATCAGTATCTTCATTTCTATCTTATATTAATTAAACCCTCTAATCATGCTTATATCGGATATTTTGATTGGGTGTTTTTGTTTGTTATTGTGGTTATTAATTTCCTTAAATGTTGATTTTCTTGAAGTTAGGGGGCCATAAAAATTTATTATTCCCCAAGATGCCAAAAATTTATTGTATTTAGATTTAATTGAAATTGTGATCAGTAATGCTCCTTTTTATATATTAATTCTAAATATTATATAATACATGTTAGAAAAATGTGATTTAATAATTAATTGATTTGTGAATTAAGACATAGAAGCCATGGAAAAAGTGTCATTCCTATAGTTGATTTTTTATAATTTTTATAAAGGTTTGATTTCATAGCTATGCAAGGTTTAAAAATTGTTTTACCCTGGCATGGTTAGAATTAGAAAATAGTAATTCAGGAGTGGAGTTCGCTAGTATTTCTCCATTTTCCATGAAAATAATTCTATCTGATATTTCTCTTGCAAATTGCATTTCATGGGTAACTACTATGAGTGATATTTTATCAATGGCAAGAGATTTAATGACCTTCAACACTTCGCTGACTAGTTCAGGGTCTAATGCAGAAGTTGGTTCATCAAAAAGAATTAATTCTGGATTCATTGCAAGACATCTAGCAATTGCAATTCTTTGCTTTTGTCCACCAGAGAGAGTACAAGGATAAGAATTTATTTTATCTATTAAATCCACTTTTAAAAGTAATTTTTCTGCAATGTCTATAGCATCTTTCTTATCTATATTATTTACTATAATAGGAGCTTCAATTATATTCTCAAGAACGGTTTTATGAGGGAATAGATTGAAGTTTTGAAAAACCATACCTATTTTTTTAGCAGCATTAATTGATTCAATATTATTAATTTTCTTTTTAGATTCTGCAATAGTTACGCCATTAAATTCAATGAGTCCATTATCCATATGCTCAAGACCACTTATGCACCTAAGCAGAGTGCTTTTCCCAGAGCCAGAAGGACCGATAATTGATATTACCTCGCCTTTTTTCAAACTTAAAGATACATTCTTTAAAACCTGGGTTTTATCATAACTTTTATTTATTTTACATATCTTGAGTAAATCCATAGTAGCACCATCCTTTATTTATCACATTGTTCTTTATTCGTAAATTGAATATTTTTTTTCAAGCTTTTTAAAAGCCAACACAATAAGAGAAGTAAAGATTAAATATATTATTGCGGCAATAAAAAAAGGAGCGATTGTAAAATCTCTAGTTACAATTTCCCTAGCAGCTCTTAGTAAATCTTGTAATCCAATTGCAGCTACTAAAGCGGTATCTTTTATTAGAGTAATCGCCTCATTACAAGTTGGTGGAATTATCCGTTTAAAGGCTTGGGGTAGTATTATTTTTGACATAGTTTGTCTATAATTCATGCCTAAGACTTTAGCGGCCTCGTATTGGCCTTTATCTATAGATTGAATACCGGATCTGAATATTTCTGTAAAATAAGCTCCGTAATTCAAAGAAAAGGTAAGAGCGGCTGCAGTAAAAGGAGAAAATTTAATGCCTATAATAGGTAACCCGAAATATGTAAAAAACAGTTGGAGAAGTAAGGGTGTTCCGCGAAATAACCAAGTATAGAGGTCCACAATCTTACTAAGTATTTTTAAATTTGAGACTTTAATTAGTGCGCCTATTATTCCAAGTGGTATGCAAAAGATTATTGTCGCAAAATACAATTCAATAGTAAAGAGGCTCCCTTTTAAAATATAAGTTGTAATGTCTATAAAATTAGCCAAATCTAACACTCCTTCAGAAAAAATTCATAATTATTATTTGATTATATCTTTGCCGAACCATTTCTTTGATATAGTATTGGCAGTTCCATCATTTTGTATTTCACCTAGTTGTTTATTTATTTCTGCAGTAAGGCTTGTATCAGTTTTTCTTATACCTACGCCATAATCTTCTACTCCTAGATTTTCATTAATAACTTTATAATCACCAGGTTTTTTACTAGCATAGCATCTTCCAACTACCTCATCCACTATAACAGCATCAATACGACCAGCGTTTAAATCGAGTAGCGCTTCTGTATTGTTTGAATATTTCTTGGCCTCCTTTAGTGAGTTAGTAAGTAGTGAATCTTTAGCAAGTGCAGCTTCACTGCTGCTACCCATTTGCAAACCTACAATTTTATCAGTTAAATCACTTTTTTTAGAAATAGTTGACTTGTTTTTTACAATAATTGTTTGCTTATTTTGAAGGTATACTTTAGAAAAAGCAATTTGTTCTTTTCTCTTATCTGTTATTGTTAATCCATTCCATATGGCATCAATATCTTTATTGTTTAGACTTAATATAATTCCGTCCCATTCTACTGGTTTAAAGGTTACTTTTACGCCCATTCGCTTGCCTACTTCTTTTGCCATATCAATGTCAAAGCCTACAATTTCACCACTTTTATCTCTAAATCCCATTGGTGGAAAGTTATCATCAAGACCAACTATTAGTTCTTTTTTGTCTTGTATATCTTTTAAAGAATTATCAGCTGTGGGGGTGTTTCCGCAGCCAGATAAAATAGCGGTTGAAAGTATTGCCACAATTAGTAAGTTAAATTTAATTTTCATTATTAACACTCCTTTATGCATTCTATAAATACAATATTACTTTATTACGTTAGTTATGTAAAGTGGTAAATTAAAGATTAATTAACTTATATATAAATATAAAATTATTACAAGATAAAAATTTATAAATTTTTTAGAATAGATGGGAAAATCATAGTAGTATAAATCTCTCTTCCAGTGGAAAATATAAATGAAGAAAGGGGAGTGTTTTAAATGAGTATAAAGCAGAAACTTACTAATGAGCAATTATCTTCAGTAGGAATTAAGAGAACTGATAATGACAAAGATATGCATACGAATGATGTAAATATTAAAAATAATGAAACAAGAAATAAAAAAAACAAATAAATCATCTAAAAGTGTTTATAGCTAATATTTTGATTAATTGTTTATATTTATAGGATTCGCTTGACATTAAAATAACAAAGTGGTATTCTTAAGTTGAAAATTTAATAGATCCTTCAGGGTAGGGTTAAATTCCCAACCGGCGGTATAGCCCGCGAGCCGAAAGGTAGATCTGGTTTAATTCCAGAGCCGACAGTAAAGTCTGGATGAGAGAAGGAGAATAATGATAAATATAGGAGATTTTCATTTATTAACTATGAAAAATAGTCAATACTGCTTTTATATTTTATTGTGAATATATTTAGTGAACAGCACCGATAGGTGATGATTTAACAGCACCGATAGGTGATGATTTGACTAGATATATAATTAGCTTATTAAGCCCTGAAAACTTTGTTTTCAGGGCTTTTATTATTTTAGCCACATATATGATTTTATTTGATCAAAGTTATGCATACTAAGAGAGAAATATTTATGAAGATTGGCACCAGAATTATAGAATTAGGGGTGATAAATTGGATAATTATTATATGAGAAGAGCACTTGAATTATCTAAAAAAGCAGTGGGGTTTGTAAATCCTAATCCATTGGTGGGTGCTGTTATTGTAAAAGATAATAGGATAATCGGTGAGGGGTATCATGAATATTTTGGTGGACCACATGCAGAAGTAAATGCTTTTAAAAATGCCAAAGAAAATGTAGAAGGCGCAACAATGTATGTAACTTTAGAGCCTTGCGCACACTATGGTAAAACGCCACCTTGCGCTGATGCTATAGTGCAAAATAAAATATCTAAAGTGGTAATTGGAATGATAGACCCTAACCCATTAGTTGCAGGGAAGGGAATAGAAATTCTAAGAAGTAGTGGCATAGAAGTAACTACGGGCATAATGGAAACTGAAATAAAGAAAACAAATGAAATATTTATAAAATACATAACTCACAAAAAACCATTTTGCATCATGAAAACTGCTATGACAATAGACGGAAAAATAGCAACTTCTATTGGTGAGTCAAAGTGGATAAGTAATGAAAAATCTAGAGCGTATGTGCATGAATTAAGGCATATGGTAACTGGAATTATGGTGGGAATTGGAACTGTCCTAAGTGATGATCCAGAACTTACTACAAGAAGAGAATGCATAATTAGCAAAAACCCAATAAGGATAATTATAGATAGCACAGCAAAAATACCAATAGATGCAAAGGTGTTAAAATGTGATGAAAAAACAAAAACTATTGTCGTTACAACAAAATTTGCGAAAGAGACAAAAATTGAAGCTATTAAACAAAAAGGCGCACAAGTTATTATAACGCCAAGTAAAAATAACCGAGTGAATTTAAACTATTTAATGAGAGTACTAGGTGATATGGGGATAGATAGTATTTTGATTGAGGGTGGCAGTACTCTAAATTATGCTGCATTAGAAGAAGGCATCGTTGATAAGGTTATTACTTTTATTTCCCCGAAAATATTCGGCGGAACAACAGGTAAGACTCCAGTAGGAGGACAGGGAATAGAACATGTAAGTGATGCTATATTGCTTACGGATACTGAAGTAACTAGATTTAACGAGGACATTATGATAGAAGGGTACGTGAATAGATGTTTACAGGGTTAATTGAGGAAATTGGAGAAATAAAGTCTATAGAAAAAGGTGCGAGGTCTGCGAGAATTACCATAAAAGCTACAAAGGTTATATGTGGAATAAAGATTGGTGACAGTATTAGCACAAATGGAGTGTGCCTTACCGTAACAGAATTTAATAAAAATAGCTTCAGTGTAGATGTAATGGCGGAGACTATAAGAAGTAGTAATTTAGGGAAATTGAAATCTGGTTCTCATGTCAATTTGGAAAGGGCATTAATGGCTAGTGATAGGTTAGGAGGCCATATAGTAAGTGGACATATTGACGGAATAGGAACTATTGTAGATTTTTGCATCGAAGAAAATGCCACTTGGGTGTCTGTAGAAACTACAGTGGATATATTAAAGTATATTGTACATAAAGGATCGATAGCAATTGACGGTATTAGTTTAACTGTAGC
Organism: Clostridium sp. CM028; assembly: GCF_030585565.1. NCBI lineage: Bacteria > Bacillati > Bacillota > Clostridia > Eubacteriales > Clostridiaceae > Clostridium > Clostridium sp. CM028. Next base: position 3,244,973 of record NZ_CP077766.1, read on the forward strand.
ATATGTTGATGAAAACATTTTCAAAGTATCAATTATACCTCATACAAAAGGTGAAACTACTTTAATTAATAAAAAGGTAGGTGACGAGGTTAACCTTGAAAGTGATATGATGGCGAAGTATATTGAAAAACTGCTTAAACATGGTGAAGCTCCAGAAAAAAAGAAATGTATTGGTATGGATTTTCTCGAAAAAAATGGATTTGTATAAGCAATCAGTTGTAGACACAGCAAATAATATTACATCACCAAAAGTGATGATTACAGCACAAAGTGATAATTAAGGGGTGGAAAAATGTATAAATTTAATACTATTGAAGAAGCTTTAGAAGATATTAAAAATGGAAAAATGGTTGTTGTGGTAGATGATGAAGATAGGGAAAATGAAGGAGATTTAATTATAGCAGCCGAGAAAGCTACTCAGGAAAACATAAATTTTATGGCTAAGTATGCACGTGGACTTATATGCATGCCTATAGTTAAAGATAGATTAGATAAGTTAAATATAAATCAGATGGTGGTAAATAATACTGATGTGCATGGAACAGCATTTTCTGTTTCTATTGATGCTGTAACTACCACTACAGGAATATCAGCTGCAGAGAGGGCAACTACTATATTAAAGGTGATAGATTCGGAGGCTTCATCAAAAGATTTCAATAGACCAGGCCATGTATTTCCTCTAGCAGCAAGAGAGGGTGGCGTATTAAATAGGGGCGGTCATACAGAGGCTGCTGTTGATTTAGCAAGACTTGCAGGGTTATATCCTGCAGGTGTGATTTGTGAAATTATGAATGAAGATGGATCAATGGCTAGGGTACCAGAGCTTATGGATTATGTGAAAAAACATGATTTAAAAATGATTACCATAGTAGATTTAATTGCTTACAGGAGAAAAACTGAATGCCTTGTAGAAATGGTTACGGAGGCACAAATGCCAACTAGATATGGTGAATTTACTATCTATGGATTTGTTAATAAGATAAATGGAGAGCATCATGTAGCATTAGTCAAAGGTGATGTAAGAAGTAGTGAATCTGTACTTGTTAGGGTGCACTCAGAGTGTCTTACTGGAGATGCACTAGGCTCTATGAGATGTGATTGTGGAGAACAATATGATGCGGCCATGAAAGCAATAGCAAAAGAGAAAAATGGAATATTGCTTTATATGAGGCAGGAAGGACGTGGAATAGGGTTAATTAATAAGCTAAAGGCATACAATCTTCAAGATAAAGGAATGGATACCGCAGAAGCAAATGTAGCTTTAGGTTTCCCTGTAGACATGAGAGATTATGGCATTGGAGCTCAGATATTGGAACTATTAGGTGCTACAAAAATAAGACTCATGACTAACAATCCTAAAAAAATAACAGGAATTTCAGGCTATGGTATTGACATAGTTGAAAGAGTAGCAATAGTGATGAATCATAATGAAAAAGATAAGTTCTATTTGCAAACTAAAAGAGAAAAAATGGGACATTTACTTGACCCTGAACGAGTATAAGTGTTAAGCACATTCAAGTAAACAATATGATATTAAATTAATAGGAGGAATAGAAATGATAACGTATGAAGGTAAATTAATAGCAGAAGGTTTAAAATTTGGGATTATAGTAGCAAGATTTAATGAATTTATAGGTGGAAAATTATTAACGGGAGCACTAGATGGTTTAAAACGTCACGGAGTTACAGAAGAAAATGTTGAAATTGCATGGGTTCCTGGTGCATTTGAGATACCTCTAGTTGCAAAAAAGATGGCTAAGTCCGGTAAGTATGATGGTGTGATATGTTTAGGAGCAGTAATAAGAGGCGCTACATCTCATTATGAATATGTATCTGGTGAGGTAACTAAGGGAATTGCATCTGTATCACTCGAAACAGGAGTTCCAATTATTTTTGGAATTCTTACTACTGAGAATATCGAGCAAGCTATTGAAAGAGCGGGTACAAAAGCAGGTAATAAAGGGTATGATGCTGCAGTAACTGCAATAGAAATGGCAAATTTATTAAAAGAAATTTAAAATAATAGAAGAAAAAAATTCTCCTGCGTGCATTGCAAACGAACTTAAAACTGGAAATTCGATTAAGAAATTCTAAATCAAATTTAATAGTTTATACGTTTCTTATTGCAAGTCACTTCGGAGAAATTCCAAAGTTGCTATTCAGCTGATTTTTAAGTACTACTTTGGGTATTCATTAGGGGTGCATAACAATTATTAACTGTTATGCACCCCTAGACTTTTTTCGCTTTCATCTATACTTATGATATACTATTCTTAAAGATAAGTAGAATGGGGGTAGTCCAAATGGGTATAGGCGATAGTGTATTTACTATTATATTTATTATGATGGGTGCATCGGCTGTTGTTTCTGGTTTGAATTTTGAGAAGAAGCAGGGGAAAAAATATAAGGGCGAAAATTTAGATGAATATATAAAACTAAATAAGCTTGTTTTAATTTCAATGGGAGGAATGATTCTAATTGGTACTTTCCTCGGACAAGGGTTACCTTTATTAAAAAATGTAATAACAAATATAACAATTGGAAGTTTATTTCTCATATGGATTGTTTATTCGGTAGTATCCAAAAAGAAATTTTCAACCAAAAAATAATAAACAGAATGGAAGGTTGCGGACTTCCATTCTGTTTTTAATTTTTTAGATAAAATATTATATTTCAATGTGCTCTGGTTTTAGCTTGTAAACCACATCTTTTCTTTCTAGCATTATATTAATTTTTTCTTTTAATGCATCATCGTCTAGAATTTTTAGGAGTAGTTCTTTAGTAGGGTTTATTACTGTAGGGTTACTAATTAACTTTAACATAGAGTAATCTCCGGAAGTATCTCCATAAGCATAACTTTGATCCAAATCAATATTATATTTACAAACAAAATGTTCTATGGCGGCATGCTTACTAACACTATCCCACATAGGAATAATAGCACCAGTGTAAATATTATCTTTATTCAATTGATACTTTGTTCCTATATAATCATCAAACCCGTATTTTATAGACATTTCGCGTACAAGTTCTATTGGACTGCCTGATACAGTGATAATGATATGACCCTGGCTCTTATGCCATTTAATTCTATCACGGGTGTAGGTATAAACCCTATCCCCTTTTTGCTTTACAATTTGCTTAGCAATAAACTCGATTTGACACTTATGAAGTCCAATTATGGCCTCGGTATAAATATCAGCCATTTTAAGCAGGTAATTATCATAATTTCCTATTCGCTTATCCCATTTAACATAATAGGGTTTTACTTCTTTGTACCATTTATCATTTTCTATTATTTCGCTTTTAATCAATTTTTTGAATACCTCACTAATTAAACTATCTCTATAGAGAGTACCATCAATATCAAAGAAAGCAGCTATTCTTTTTTTCAAAGTGATCACCTCCAACATCGGTATAATATAATTATTTTAAGAAATTTAAGAAATTTATAATTAGCTATTCGGGAAATATTATTCTTTTTTCAGTGATTATGAAACCCAATGGCACATCATACTCACCAGTGGGCACTTTATCAACTATTTGATAGTCATAGGCTATGCCTATAGTAGGAGTAAGTTTCGTCTTTTTAGGTAAAAATCTATCATAATAACCAGCACCAAAACCTATCCTATTGCAATGTTTATCAAATACTACGCCGGGAACTATTATTAAATCTATATCCTCAATATTAACTTTATCTAATGAGTCATGTTTTGGCTCCATAACACCAATACTAGATTTAGAAAGATCAGTAGTAAGATTATTTATTTTAAAAGGTATTATTTCTCGCTTAGATTGTATGCAATAGGGTGCAATTACTGTTTTACCGTTATCCAAACACCACTTGGCAAGAGGATATGTATCAACTTCTTTATTGAAACTTAGGTATAACATGATATTTTTGCAATTTGTAAATTCAGGTAACTCCATAATTGTGCCTATAATTTTATTGCTAAAATTACTTACATCTTGAATCTTCATACTTTTTCTTTGATGTAGCATATTTTTTCTTAAAGTATCTTTAAGATTATCTTCCATAAGTACCCTCCCCTAGAAATTATTTAAATATTATACTATAAAATTTAAATTAGTATAACATATGTTTATCATATATGCAATTTATAGAATTATATATAAGTTTATATTATTTTAGATAACCAATCTTAAGCAAAATAACACTTCCATAAGTCTCAAGTAATGCATTAATACATTAAAAATTATAAATTGGGAAGTCTATAATTATAATATTAAAGATGCAGGAGTATTAAAAAATACTAGGTATCTTTAAGAAATATAAGGAGGAATATTCATGGACAATTCAAAAATAAGAGAAGTTAATGGAATAGACCACGTTGGAGATGTGCCAAGTGCAAAGAAAGGAATCGTAGATTTTCTTTCAGGTGAGGACAGATATAAAGACTCTATCCCACAGGATAGGCTTAATTCTTACAAAAAAGGTCGTGAAATAGCAGTAGAAATAGAGAATATTTTAAATGGGGATCAAAGGGATTATTAGAATTAAATAAATTTAATATTATTCAAAAATGGGTATAGAGTTTTAATTCTATACCTTTATTCTTTTAAATGCAGTTTAAATTGATAAAGTTGAAAAATGATTGTAGCTTTCTGAAAAGTCTGATATTGTTATATCTGTAATAGTGTTTATAAAATTACGAAGACATAAAGAACTTTTTACGTGTTTTTATGGATATTTCAAGTAATATAGGGAGGTTATTTTAAATACATATATGCTATAATATATATTGTATTTAAAAACAATCTAGGGGTGGTGATGTACCATAAAAGGTTCACGTAAAACATGTCGTATACTGTTATTATTGTCTATTTCAATACTTTTAACATCTTGCAAAGGTAATACAAAACCTGTTGAAAAAGAGACCTACCTAATGGGCACAATTGTTCAATTAAAGGTATATGGTGGAAACGCAGAAAAAGCAACCGAGAAAGCATTAAAGAGGGTAAATGATATAGAAGATAAAATGTCTGTTAATATTGAAACTTCTGAAATCACAAAATTAAATGCTAAATCTGGAATTTCAGGTGAGAAACTTAGCGCCGATACATATTACGTAATAAAAGAAGCTGTTAAATATGGTAAATTAACTGGAGGTGCTCTTGATGTAACTATAGAACCAATTGTAAAGCTATGGGGTATAGGTACTGACAAGGAGAGAGTTCCAACAAAAAATGAAATTGATGAAAAATTAAAGCTAGTTGATTATAATGATATTATTCTGGATGAAAAAAATTCAACTATCAAGTTAAGGCGAGCGAGCCAAGCTATAGATTTGGGCGCTATAGCAAAGGGATATACGGCTGATGAAATAAAGAAGGTTTTAATAGATAATAAGATTAGCAGTGCGCTTATAAATTTAGGTGGTAATGTTTATGCTGTAGGAAGCAAACCAGACGGAACTAGCTGGAATATAGGAATACAAAATCCATTAGATACGCGTGGAGAATACTTAGGAACTGTTAGTTTTACTGATAAATCCGTGGTTACATCAGGCAATTATGAGAGATATTTTATAAAGGATGGTGTGCGGTATCATCATATATTTGATCCTAAAACTGGGTATCCAGCAGATAAAGGTATCATAAGTACAACTATAGTATCGGATAAATCAATTGATGGAGATGCACTATCTACAAGTACTTATATCATGGGACTTGAAAAAGGGATTAAATTGATAGAGTCTATTAAAGGTGTAGATGCTATTTTTGTTACCTCGGATAAAAAAATATATGTTACATCGGGCCTTAAAGATAGTTTTAACCTAACGAACAAGGAGTTTATTTATGAAAAAGGGCGATAAAATAGTTTTCATAATACTTTTAATTATTGTAGTAATATCTTTTAGTGTAGCTTTAATATACAAAATCGCAATCAAGGGGTCAGAAAATATTGCAGTTATTAAAAGCGCCGGTACAGTGATTAGAACTATTGATTTAAATAAGGTAAAAGAGCCACAAGAGTTTACTATAAAAACAAAAGATGGCCATTATAATACCATACTAGTTACTCATGATGGTGTTAAGGTAAAAGATTCTGATTGTGCACATAAAGAGTGTGTTAAAAGTGGAAGTATATCAGAGCCAGGTGGGATGATTGTATGTTTACCTAATAAACTTATGATTAGTATTGAAGGCGAAGCAAATAAAGGTATTGATGGTGGGACTTTTTAAATTAAAAAAATGTAGGTGAAAATATGGGAAAGACTAAAAGAATGGTTTTACTCAGTATGTTAGTTGCAATAGCATTAGTTGTTTATTTAATTGAGGCTCAGATTCCAGTGCTATTTCCAGGAATAAAATTAGGGCTTGCTAATTCTATATCGTTAGTTGCATTAATATTACTAGGGTGGAAAGAAGCATTTTTAATAATGATTTTAAGAACCTTATTAGGTTCTATTTTTGGTGGAAGCATGTCAGCATTTATGTTTAGCATTGCAGGTGGAGTGCTAAGTAATATAGTAATGGTATTGCTTTACAAGTATCTTAAGAATCACTTAAGTATACCTTCAATAAGTGTTTGTGGATCTGTTTTTCACAATGTAGGTCAGCTACTTGTGGCCGCTTTTATAATTAATGATTTAAGAATATACGTGTATTTACCGGTATTATTAATTTCAGCGATTGTTACAGGGTATTTTATTGGAATTCTATCTAGTATTTTAAAAAGCAGATTAGAAAAAATATTATTGGGATAGAAAAATTTCTCCTGCGTGCATTGAAATAAGAGTTTGAAACGTGAAATTCCATTAAGAAATTCTAAGCTTTTGCCAATATTAAATTTTCTAACACTCACATTCGGCTTTTAGCCGGTTCGATAGCCTTCCTTCTAGTCAGGCTCACGAGAATTTAATATTGGCAAAACAAGAATTTCTAAATGAAATTTCAATGTTCCTGCACTTCTTATTTCAAGTCACTTCCGGAGAAATTTCCTATCCTTTTACTATGCTTCGAAGGGGGAGAACACCTTTTCACAATATTACAAGTTTCATAAATCATAATTCTATGATTTATGAAACTTGTAAAAAAGAGTATGGACGTATTATCAATACAAAATTTAAATAAGAGATATGAGAAATTTGAATTGAAGAATGTTTCGTTTTCTGTGCAGCATGGAACGATTATAGGTTTTATCGGACGTAATGGTGCAGGAAAGACTACCACATTAAAAGCTTTACTTAAGCAATTTATTCCGCCTTATGTTTAAAGTTTACGACTTTAGTACCCATTGGACTTGTTAGTATAGTTATTGTTTCTATAGCCATTGGAGGGTTATGTGGCCCAGTAAAGGTTTCAACTTGTACGGTTATTTCGTACTCAAACATTTCTGGCGTTTTTTTTATACTTGATATTTTTGCATCCCATAAGTCATATTGTTTAGGGTGACCATAATATTTATCTACTTCATCAGAGATATAAGGACTTAAAAGAGACAACAGACTACCTTTGTATAGTTCTTGTTGATTAACATTTTTCACTTGACTTGTATAACAATTAGTATAAGAATAAACATTTTTTGGACTTAAACTTATTAATATTATTAATAATACTGAAATAAATGCTTTTTTCATAAAATCAACTCCTTATGTATTATAGTTTGTGTAAGAAGTATTATTTTATTAGTAAATCATATTTTTTCATATGATACTCAGTAAATAAAGAAAGTATAATAATAAAATTTAGTATTATAGTTAAGACGTCTTTTTCTTAAATAGTTAACCAATCGTAATTATACGATAGTTAAACAATTGTATATTGTGGATTTAAATATGAAAGAAAAAGTAAGAATAAAATTTTATCGGAAAAAAATTCGTTGAATTTCTTGATTAAAAGATACTATAATATTACACAACATTCCTGAAATGAAAAAGATAAGCAGAAGGTTTAAAACCTTCTGCTTATCTTTTCTCATTATTTACTTACTACACTCTCGTCTTTAATAGTGACTTTACTTAAGTTTTCACGAGCTTTTAATGGTTTTGAAATAACCTTTGTAGGACATTTAGTAGAACATAGTCCACACTGTGTACATTTTTCAAAGTCTATTACAGGTAAGTTATTAACCATAACAATCGCCTTAGATGGGCAAACTCTTGCACACATTCCGCAAGCAATGCATCCAACGCCGCAATTATCTTTTACTGTTTTACCCTTTGATTTTGAGTTACATTCAATAAGTACTTCTTGAGTAGCGGGAACGAATTCTATTAAGTTCTTAGGGCATACTGCAATGCAGGCGCCACAAGCTACACAATTATCATTATATACTACAGCTACACCATCAATGATGTGAAGGGCATTGAACTCACAAGCTCTTACACAACTTGCAAAACCTAAACAACCATCAGCGCAAGCTTTAGGACCACCACCAGGAGCAATAACTGCTTGGCGGCAATCTTTGATTCCATCATACTCATATTTTTCTTTAGCAACCGTGCAAGTTCCTTTACATTTAACAAAGGCAACTTGTGGATTAGCGGTTTCAACGGATACGCCCATTATTTCCCCGATTTTTTCAGCAACTGAAGCTCCACCTACTGAACATAAATTTAGGGGTGTATCACCCTCAACTACGGCTGCAGCATAAGCATCACAACCAGCAAATCCACATGCACCACAATTTGCACTAGGCAATGCTTCTCTAACTATTGGTATTTTAGGATCAACTGGTACATGAAATTTTTTATTTGCATAACCAAGTACTACTCCAAATACAAGTCCCATACCACCAATGCTTATTACTGGGTAAATTAAATTATTTATGTCCATTTAAATACCCCCCAATTTTAAACCACTAAAGCCTAAAAATGCGATAGCCATGAGTCCAGCTGTAACTAGAGAAATAGGAAGACCTCTAAATGCCAATGGCATATTATCATTCTCTTCCATTCTTTCTCTTAATCCTGAAAGAAGTACAATGGCAAGCATGTATCCAAGGGCAGCTCCAAGAGCATTAACCATGGATTCTACTAGGTTATATTTTTCACCTATATTTATAACTGCCATACCAAGAAGTGCACAGTTAGTTGTTATTAATGGGAGATATATTCCAAGAGCTTTATAGAGACTTGGCTGAGTTTTTTTGATAACCATCTCAACAAATTGCACGAGTGCTGCAATAACTAGCACGAATGATAGTGTTGATAAATAAGTTATGTTTAAAGGAACTAAAATCCAGTTATAGACTCCATAAGTCATGAATGAGGCTATGAACATAACAAACACAACTGCTAGTCCCATACCTTTTGCAGTTTCGGTTTTTTTAGAAACTCCAAGAAAAGAACATACTCCAAGGAATTTAACTAATAAGAAGTTATTTACCAAAAATGCACTTATAAAAATTGAAAAAAGTCTCATTTCCATCCACCTTTCTTAAAAAAAATTATTTTTTGCAACTATGAGCACAAGACCCACATCCAGTACACGCGCCAGTCACTGGATCGATTTCATGAAAATGTGCAATTTTATCATTAACTTTATTTGTTTGATTAATTGCTTTTTGGTTTAATAGAGCCATTAAAATTCCTAGAGTAATAAAAGCTCCAGGTGCTAGAACCATAATTATAGCAGGTTGAAAAGAGGCTCCCAATAATTTAAATCCGTATATTGAACCAGCGCCTAGTAATTCCCTTATTGCACCCAGAATTGCTAAAGCTACTGTAAACCCAAGTCCCATTCCGATAGCATCAAAAATTGAAGGAAGTGCTTTGTGTTTTGAAGCATATGATTCAGCTCTTCCAAGAATTACACAGTTAACAACTATAAGTGGAATAAAAATTCCGAGTGACTTATATAGAGATGGAACAAAACCTTGCAATAAAAACTGAATTAATGTTACAAAAGCAGCTATTATTGTAATGTAAGCTGGTATACGAACCTTATCAGGTATTGCATTTCTTAATAATGATATAAAAAGATTAGAAAAAATCAACACTGCTGTAGATGCTAGTCCCATACCTATGCCGTTTTTTACACTTGTGGTAACAGCTAGGGTAGGGCACATAGCGAGAACTTGCACAAATATTGGATTTTCGGTTACAATACCATTTTTTAATCTTTCAGAAAATACGCTCATTATTTTTCAGCTCCTTTCAATGAAGAGTTGTAAAAATCAATAGCATCGCTAACACCAAGAGTTACAGCTTTTGATGTAATAGTTGCACCTGTAATAGCTTGTATTTGGTTGTCCTTTGAAGGAGCTACTTTTACAACTTCTAATTTTTCGTTTATAGGTTTATTCTTAAATTGATCTGAAAACTTAGGTTCTGGAGCATTAGCACCAAGACCGGGAGTTTCAGTGTGGGCTAAAATTTTAATCCCAGTAACTTTTCCCTCGTTTGATATTCCAACCATGATTTCTACTGGGCCAGCGTATCCTTTTGGAGCAACTTTTATAGCATAACCAGCTATTTCATTACCCTTTAGGCCAGAGTTAACCTCAGAAATTTTTTCATTGATTTTCACGTCTGTCTTTTCAAATTTATCAGCTGTGGGTAATATTGCTTTCATAGCAGCTTGCTTATCAGCAGCAATCGAATTAGCAATAGGTGCTTTTGTTATTTCATAGGCACCGCCTAGTAAGAAGCCCGCAACTCCAGTAATTAAAAGTAAAATCAAACCTAATTTAATATTTTCTTTCAATTATTTCACCTCCCCAAAAATACGTGGAGCAGTAAACTTATCAATAAATGGAACAAATAAGCTCATTATTAATATAGAGTAGGATACTCCTTCAGCATAACCACCATATAAACGTATAATTGTGGTTAAAACTCCACATCCAAGTCCAAAGATAAGTTGTCCTTTTTTAGTCATTGGCGAAGTTGAATAATCAGTTGCCATAAAGAAAGCACCAATCATTAAGCCTCCAGCACAAATTTCATATAATGCATTTCCAGTCATTAAACCATCTCTACCTAATATAGCAGTTAAAACAAATACAGTACCAATAAATACTACTGGAGTATGCCAGCTTATTATTTTCCTATATAGTAGATAGGCTCCACCGATTAGTAATGCAAGTACAGAAGTTTCACCAATGCAACCACCGACATTACCAATAAAAACGTTCATTAGACTAGGTAAATTGTCACCACCAGTTTTAAGTATTCCAAGTGCCGTAGCAGCGGAAGTACCATCAACGGTAAAATTAGTCATGTGAACTGGCCAAGAAGCAAGTAAAAATGCTCTAGCGGCTAAAGCGGGGTTCATTACATTTTGTCCAATTCCACCAAAAAATTGTTTTACAATAATTATTGCGAAAAATCCTCCAATTGCAGGAAGCCAAAGCGGAACAGCAGCGGGCAAATTAAATGCAAGTAATAAACCAGTTACCACAGCACTAAGATCTCCTATTGTAATTTTTCTATGAGTTAGTTTCTGCCATAAAGCCTCTGCCGCAATACATGATAGCACAGATACCAATGTAACTAAAAATGCTTGCATTCCAAAAAAATATATGCCGGCAAAGGTAGCAGGTAGTAATGCTATTATTACGTCTCTCATTATGCCCTGCACAGAATCATTTGATTTTATGTGTGGGGATGAAGATACTGTATACATATAAGTCACCTCTATCTATTTTTTTCGTCTATTGATATTTACTGTTTGTTTACCTTCACGGCAAGTTTGAGTTAAATGACGTTTTGCTGGGCATACATAAGAGCAACAAGCACACTCAATGCAATCCATACCATGGTATTCTTCAAATTCATCGTACTTACCTCTTAAAACTAAAGAGTTAAGTTTTGTAGGGTTTAAAAACATAGGACAAGCGTTCATGCATTTTCCACATCTTATGCAGCTAGATTCTTGTTCTAATTTAGCTTGCTGTTTTGTTAAACAAAGTATCCCCGAGGTACCTTTAATAACGGGAGTTTTTAATGAACTTAAAGCCATTCCCATCATAGGTCCACCGGATATTACTTTAACGGGGTCTTCTTTAAATCCACCAGCAGCCTCGATAACTTCTTCTATAGAAGTTCCAAATTTTACTCTTAAATTAAGTGGTTCTTTAACTGCTTCTCCGGTTACGGTTAGTACTCGCTCCATAAGTGGTCTACCGTTTACTACAGCGTTATATATCTCAAACACAGAATCAACATTTTGAACTATGCATCCAACGTCTGCAGGGAGCTTACCAGAAGGTAATTCTCTACCAGTAATTGCATAAATTAATTGTTTTTCTGCACCTTGAGGATATTTTGTAATAAGTGGAGTAACTTGTACATTATCCATGCTTTTGCAAGCTTTTTTCATAGCTTCAATTGCATCAGGCTTATTATCTTCTATTCCAACATATCCCTTTACACCAGGGAACATTTGAAGAATAATTTTTAAGCCGAGAGCTATTTCAGCGGATTTTTCCATCATCATTCTGTAATCGCAAGTTAAATATGGTTCACACTCTGCAGCATTTATTATAATGCTGTCGATAATTTTTCCCTCTGGAGGAGTAAGCTTAATATGTGTAGGAAAACATGCCCCACCCATACCTACTATACCAGCTTCTTTAATGATAGTTACGATTTCATTTTTTGATAGCTTTTCATAATCATTGTGAGGTGTCATGGTTAGCACTTCTTCATAAGTGTTATCGTTTTCGATAATGACAGACAACACCATTGCTCCATTACTATGTAGCCACGGCGCTACGTCTTTTACAGTCCCAGATACGCTTGAATATATTGGCGCAGATACAAAAGCTTTGGATTCACCTATTTTTTGTCCCACCAATACTTTATCACCTTTTTTTACTAAAGGTTCGCAAGGTGCACCTATATGTTGTTGCATAGGAAATACTAAGTTGCCCTTTGGAAGCAAATCTTGAATTGCTTTGTGCATACTTAAGTCTTTACTACCACTCGGGTGAATACCTTTTTTAAAAGTCAAAAGTCCCATAATAAACCTCCTTGTAGTTCTCTGAGAGGCATAACAATTATCAATTGTTACCCTCTTTAGTGGTTTATAGTAGTATAACAATAATTAACTGTTATACTACTATAAAATTATAGCTAAGATTGTAAAAAATAAAAAAGTGTAAAAGCTTAATGCAGTTACAACTAAAATCCACTATACCATATATATTATACCTTTTGTATGTATAAAAGAATACCTTTTATGAAAAAAAACTTTTATGAAAAAGTGAGATTATTCCAATAACTCCACTGGTATAAAATGTGTTCTTAAGGAATATTACAATGAAAAATATAAGATTAATATGGATAATAAACTATATTTACGAGAAAATATAATTGAAAAGGTAAGGTGAATATGGAGAATAATAGTTTGAATAATTTGGAGATCCAAAGTGTGAATTTAGACATTAATGAGGATATCATAAATAGTTTAAAAACAGAGATTTATAAAAGAAGCAAATTTGAATATAATTCTAATGTTATTACTATTCCCAATTATTTTTATAGGTTTATAGGTATAAAAAACAATGAGAAAGATTACTATGAAAATTTACATAGTTTAGACAGTGAATTAAAGAAAATAGGGTCATGTTACATACGGTTTGGTGAGGGATTAGATAAAGACATTAGCATAAGACTTCAAAATGTATTAAATGACATTTGGATAAAAGTATTCAAAAGAGAAGTTCTAGATGTATCCTTAATTATAAATTTAATAAGTGATAATGGACTTTTTCCGAATTTATCTAATAAAGTTTTGCTCAGACAAATTAAAAATAATTTAAAGGGACTAATAGAGTATTATATTAAGAGCAATGAAATAATTGATAATCATAAAATTAAAGTTATTATCAATTATGTGATTCATTGGATAAATATTTATTCTAAAGAGTTATTCGAAGAGTTTGATTATATGAAAATTAATCCTAAGGTAGTCTTTTATGGAGAAATTTCAAGAGAAGAAGTTTTTTATTTAATATTATTATCAACCTTGGGTTGCGATATTTTATACTTTAATCCGAAAAACGCTGGAGCTTTTCATGAAATTGATAAATATAATGCTTTTTCAAATGAAATTGTTTATAATTGTAACTATGAAATAAAACCGTTCCCTTCTAATATTGAGGATAGAATTAAGACCACTGCATACAATGCTAAAGAAGAGCTTAATAAGACATTGTATACGGATGATTCTGGGTTTTATAGACCGTGGCAGTTTTCAGATTATAATGTAGAGGCAGTAACCCTTAATACTACATATGAGGAAATATATATTTGGATTAAGGAAAAGGCATACATAAGGGAAGGGTTTAAGGTTAAAGACTCAACTGTAGTCGTGCCCAACATGTTCTCAAAAATTTGTGGCACTCATGAAAATATTGATATTTACTGGAAGGAAATTAACGAGGTATCAACTGGGAAATTTACTAAGTTTTATAATGAACTACCTATAATGGATGTAGTACATTTGGAATATGGAAAATTTAATAAAATATACCCGAGTAATATTTTTTCAGGGTTCAATGTTTCGGAAATGCTTAATTCATCTTGGTGGAAATACAAGGAGCTCAGGTCTGGACTTCAAAAAACTATGGCAGAAAAAATTAAAGACTTATGCCTTAATCCTGTAATAATAAACGTTGAACAGGAAGATTTAAGGGATTTGCAAGTGGATATTTTCTCAGTGTTAATAAATTTAGATACAACATTACTTGAATTACTGCAAGCATATGATTACCCAGAAGAAGTTCCTAAAATTGTAGTTTATAATAATGAAGAAAATGGGAACTTATCTTTCGAAGATTGTATAATGCTTGCCTTTATGAATTCTATGGGAATAGATATAATTATATATAACCCTTCAGGGTATAACGACATAGAAAATTTTATATTTCCTGAGAAATATGACATTCATAGATTAGAAAATGTAAGTTTTAAGTTGCATTTTAAAAAACATGTTGAGAAGAAGAAAGGTTTTTTTGAAAATTTGTTTCGTAGTTAATATTTTGATAGTTGAAAAGTGAAAGCTGATTTTTATGCTATAGCACAAAAATCTTAAAAATAAGTTAGAAAAACATAGGCGCACGAGATATTAGGGGGAGAAAAACATGGAAAAAAATAATCAAATACTTAAAATCGAGGATGAAAACATTGAAGATAAGGCTATAGAGCAAAAAGCAATAAGCATAAGTCGGCAGCTTAAAGTCTCACCACAAGTGATGCAAATTGCAGCCAATATAAATATTAAAGATGCAAATGCAATATTAGAATTTGGAAATGAACCGGCTCAGCAAATATCAAAATTTGCGGATCAAATATTAAATTCTATTAAAAGCAGTAGTGTTGAAGACTCAGGTGTTATGATAAAAGAACTTACAAGTATAATGAAGAAATTTGATAAGCAAGATTTTGAGGAAAACAAAACGGGTTTCCTTGCAAAGCTATTTAGTAAACCAGGTAAGGCAATTGACAAAATGATGGGTAAGTATAAAACCATCGGAGGAGAAATAGACAAAATTTACACGGCGCTTAGTGGTTATAAGGCGGAAATAAATAGTTCTAACTTATCACTTGAAAACTTATATAATCAGAATTTTGAGTATTATGGAGAATTAGAAAAATACATTGCAGCAGGAAATATGGTTGTTGAAAAAAATGAAAATGGAGATATTCCTAGACTTGAGGCGTTAGCAGCGAGTGGTGAACAAATAAATATGATAAATTACGAGAATGCTAAAGCCACTGTTGAAATGTTAAAACAGAGAATTTATGATTTGGAAATGGCTAAGATGGTATCATTACAAACTGCCCCTCAAATTAAAATGATTCAAAGAGGAAATTATAAGTTGATATCTAAAGTTCATTCTGCTTTTATAATAACTATACCTGTATTCAAAAATGGAATAATTCAAGCTATTGCTTTAAAAAAGCAAAAGCTAGTATCAGATTCTTTAGCAGAGCTTGACAGAACTACTAATGAATTATTAATGAAAAATGCCGAAAATATAAGAAGTCAAAGTGTTGACATAGCGAAACTCGCTGGAGGAACAAGTGTAAAAATAGAAACGCTAGAGAAAACTTGGAATACTATTATGCAAGGGATAGAGGAAACAAAGAACATTGAAGATGAGAATAAAAAATTAAGAGAAGCCGGAATAGTTAAATTACATGATATGACAGAAAAACTAAAACAAAAATCTTTAAGCTAATTAATTATAATAGAGCGTTTTAAACTAAACGAAAGATTTAAAGGTGATTATATGGATCTGTTTGAATTACAAGCACAAAAGAACTTACAAAAAGAAGCACCGCTCGCTGAGAGATTAAAACCTGAAAAATTAGAAGACTATGTAGGACAAGAGCATATTTTAAGCAAGGGAAAGCTTTTACACCGAGCTATAAAAGCGGATAAGATAACTTCGTTACTACTTTATGGTCCGTCAGGTACAGGTAAAACTAGCTTGGCTAAAGTTATTGCAAATACAACGAAATCTAATTTTGTTAGACTTAATGCTGTAACAGATGGGCTAAAAGAATTAAGAGAAGTGGTAGCTGACGCTAAGAATAATTTAGGCATGTACAATACTAAAACCATATTATTTATAGATGAAATTCATAGATTTAATAAAGCTCAACAGGATGCATTGTTACCTTTTGTAGAAAAAGGCACAATAGTTTTAATTGGAGCAACTACGGAAAACCCGTATTTTGAAGTCAATAATGCATTAATATCTAGATCTATGCTATTTAAATTAGAACCATTAAGGAAAAAACATATTGAAAAGATTATTGCACGTGCGCTTGTTGATAAAGAAGTAGGATTTGGGAACACCGATATTTGTATGGAGAGTGAAGCTATAAGTTATCTTGCAGATATGGCAAATGGCGATGCAAGACGTGCACTTAATGCTTTGGAATTATCAGTACTCACTACGGATAGAGATGAAGATGGTAAAATAAAAATAACCCTTGCAGTTGTTCAGGAATGTCTCCAAAAAAAGCATATAAAATATGATAAGAATAGAGACGAGCATTATGATGTAATTTCTGCGTTTATTAAAAGTATGCGAGGATCGGACCCTGATGCTACAGTACATTACCTTGCTAGAATGATATACGCTGGGGAGGATCCAAAGTTTATTGCCAGGAGAATTGTAATAGCTGCATCCGAGGATGTGGGAAATGCTGATCCTATTGCGCTACTCGTAGCAAATAATGCAGCACAAGCGGTTCAGTTTATAGGCATGCCAGAAGCAAGAATTATTTTAGCACAGGCTGCAATTTATATAGCTTCAGCTCCCAAAAGTAATGCATCTTATATGGCTATAAATAATGCAATTAAAGATGTAGAAGAAAAAAATATAGGGGAAATACCTGTACATCTAAGGGATCAAAGTTATAGTGGTGCAAAGAAACTAGGACATGGAGTAGGATATTTGTACCCGCATGATTATGAGGGGAATTATGTAGCGCAGCAATATTTGCCTGATGAGCTAATTGGCAAAGTATATTATGAAGCCCTTGACAATGGATATGAGAAAAAAATTAAAGAACGCCTTAAGTCACATTCAAACAAATGAAGCCGATAACATAAACTTAGGTTTATGTTATCGGCTTCATTTGTTTGAATGCGCAAAAAAAAGTATATATTACGTATAATGCATTTAAGCGAGCTTTAGAACTTCTTGTTTTATTTTTAATTAAGATGCGTTAAGAAAAACATATGTTTGAGCGACAGCGAGTTTATGTTTTTAAGCAGATTAACTAAAAATAAAATTAGTAGTTCTTAGCGAAGTGAACGCATTAATAGTAATATATACTTGTTTATTTTTTAGTTGAAAATATTTTTTTTATAATAGTTAAAATATCTACTATATATACTAAATATTTTTCAAAATATTCTGTTGTACCAATGGCAGAGGCAGTTGTTTTAACTACTACTTCAGTAACATCTTTTATGTTGTCTGTTACCTCATATAAGTTTTTAAATGTTTTTGGTAAAACAGACAATATTTCATCTATATTATCTTCATTTTTTTCGATAATTGAGTTTACACTTGATATAGTTTTAATAAGTTTTAATAACCCTATTATAAGTATAATTAAAATGACTACACCAAGAAAAAGCAATAAGCCTTGTCCTAATTTAAAAAAGTTTATATACATTAATAACACCACTATTCTATAAAATTTTGATTATTTTTTAGTTTCATTTTCAACTATAACAGGTTGTCCTACAACGGTATCTAAATCTTCATTGTCAGTTATAGTCATATCATCTTTTGTTTCAGAAATTACTTTTGAAGTCTTTTTTTCATTTAAATATTGAGAAACTTTAACTTTAGCATCTGTTACACTATCTTTGGCATCTGAGACTTTACTGTTAAGAGATTCTTTAAGGTCAGCACTTTTTTGTTTAATTTTAATTTTAGCATCTGTTACACTATCTTTAGCATCAGAGACTTTATTATCAATGGTTCCCTTAAGCTCTTTTGATGAACGAGCAATATCTTCTCTAGTTTCTTTTCCGGATTTTGGCGAAAAAAGTAAACCACCTAATAAACCACTAAGACTTGCAGCTGCGGTAGCAATAAGTATTTTTTTCGCAGTTTTAATTTTTGATTTTCTTTCTTTTTCTTTTTTTTGTTTTTTATACCAATTTGAAAATATCATAAATGTTTCCTCCTCTAAATATAAAAACATTATATGGTTGTATATTATACAATATGTAGACTTTTGTCAATACATATAGGAAATGTAAAAAAATATACTGACAAGTACAAATTAAAACAAAAAGATTAGGACTTAGTTTTACACTAGGTCCTAATCTTTTTTGTTTTCATATGATTAATTAGAGCTTACAACCATTTGTGCAATATTATTTGAATGGTCTCCAACTCTTTCAAGATTGGTTAATAGTTCTAGATACACAGAGCTACCAGCAGGAGTGCATTCAAGGCGACTTAACCTAGATATATGCTCCTTTTTAAGCTGTCTTTCCATGGTATCTATCTTTTTTTCTACGTTCATTGCTTTGCGAGCAGATTCTAAGTCGGAATTTTCTAAAGCGGCTATTGCGTTATCAACACAGTATTTTACAGTTTCAAACATATATGTAACATCAGATAGTGATTTTTCTGAAAAAATGAGTTTATTAACCATTCTGCTTTTAGCAAGCTCACCTAAGTTGTCAGCATGATCTCCAATTCTCTCTATATCATTTACAACATTGTAAAGAGAAGTAATAATTTCAGATTGATGTTCGGATAGAGATGTGTTTGAAAGCGACACCATATAACTAGTTATTTCTCTCTCAAGATAGTTAATTGTAACCTCATGATCAATAACTGAGTTCATCATTTTTTCATCACAATTAAGGAAAGATTGCATCGCATTAGAAAGATTTACCGAGGCTAATTGACCCATTCTAGTAACTTCCTTAATAAGTTGTCCAACTGCGATAGAAGGAGTTTCCAGTAGTCTTCGATCTAAGTATTCGAGTACTAGAGCAGATGATTTTTCATCCTCACCAGGTACTAATTTATTAACAATTTTAACTAAAGCATTTATAAACCAAACTTGTATAAACACATTTGATACATTAAACAATGTGTGAGCATTTGCAATTTGTCTTTGAACATCTCCACCAAACATCGGAACAACTTTTAATACTAACTTGAAAGCTACCATAAATATTACTGTGCCTGTAAAGTTAAAAATCAAATGTAACAGTGCAGCTCTTTTAGCATTTTTAGTTGTGCCTATACTTGCAAGTAGTGCAGTAGCACAGGTTCCAATATTATCTCCGAAAAGTATAGGAAGTGCAACAGCAAGCGTTATACTGCTATTTGAAGCAAGTGCCATTAATATTCCAATAGTAGCACTACTACTTTGAATTGTTGCTGTCATACAAAGACCAACAATAACTCCCATGAATGGGTGCTTTCCTAAAACTAAAATAAGATTCTTAAAGCTATCTAGTTCACTTAAAGGACTCATAGCAGCTTCCATCATTGACATACCAACAAATAATATACCGAAACCCAAAACAATCTCGCCAATGTCTTTAGTTTTCTTATTCTTGCAAAATAAGACTAAAGCAGCACCTATTGCAAGAATAAAGGGTGCGACATCTGTAAGTTTAAAGGCTATAAGTTGAGCAGTCATTGTAGTACCAACATTTGCTCCCATAATAACCCCAGCAGCTTGGAATAAATTCATAAGCCCTGCATTTACAAAACCTATAGTCATTACTGTAGTAGCACTACTGCTTTGAATAATTGCAGTGACACCTGCACCAACGAGTACAGCGAAAAACCTATTGCTAGTTAGAACCTCTAGCATTTTTTTTAGCTTTTCGCCAGCAGCCTTCTGGAGACCATCGCCCATTAGCTTCATTCCGTATACAAATAGTCCTAAACCACCTAAAAGTTGAAAAATCATTTTATAATCCATATTTTAATAACACTCCTCTAAATAGAATATTCCGATGAAATTTTATCACAACAATGTTAAGTTAGTGTTAAGTTTCGATAATTTATGTTAATTTTTTAAAAAAAATGTACATTATTTCAACAAATATTGCGAAATATTAAAGAAAGGTCTATAAGATTCTTCTTTTTGTTAAAATTTCAATTAGTATTAATGCAAAAGCTCCTCCAATGAGCGCAGTTATAAGCTGAGGTGACCCCATAGTAATAACTAGTTTATTAACTATTTTTGGAGGCATATTTAGATTGAATAAGGGAATAAGTTTTGATGCGGAAATTGATAGAAATATGTATTTTATAAAAGCCCCAGTTATAACTCCTAAATGTTCACCATATTTTCCACGTTTATTTAAAATTACAAAACTAAGAACAAATATTATGTTACCAATGATTATAAAGGGGAGGAAGGGTCCTAAAACGCTGGCAAGTTGTCCAGTTAACCAGGCGAGTAGCGGAGTTAAAGAAGCTACTAATACTCCGTAACCACCTCCACAAATTGCAGCTGTAAGTATAAGGATAGCATTAACAGCTGGTCCAACAAAAAATTGGCTTATTCCAGGTAAAGTCTTTCCTACTACTTGAAAAACTATAGCTAGAGCAAGAAAAAGACTTGCTTTTACCAGGTTAGTAACATTTCTATTTTTCATTTTATTCACTCCTAAATAGTTTTTTAAATACTAATTATACCATAATAATAGACAAATGCTGAAGTGCATACTAATAGAAGCAGTGGAGAATATCATATTTGGTAAATAATAACAAAGAACAGTGAGAAAATATTAATGCTGTAACATTTGTTACCGACTTTCAATCTGTGCGCAACTATAATAAAGGTAGTTCAACAATAAAGGACAGATTACTTATGTTGATGTTAATTATTCAAAATACTAAATTTTTATATGGAAGATAATTAGTGCATTCAAATAAATACCAAGTTAATATGTGGCTATTTATTTGAAAGCGGCATTATAAAATTATTATCTATCCAAAAAACAGGAGGAATTTACAATGAGTATGTTTTGTTATCAATGTCAAGAAACTTCAAAGGGCACAGGATGCACATCACGAGGTGTTTGTGGTAAAACAGAGGATTTAGCTAATATGCAGGATTTATTAATATATGTTTTAAAAGGAATATCAATTTATAGCACAAGAGCAAGGGAACTAGGGGTAGAAAATCAGGAAGTAAATAAATTTGTAGTAAATGGATTATTCATGACTATAACAAATGCAAATTTTGATAAAGTTAGATTTATAGAAACAATAACAAAAGCATTAGAATTACGTGAAGTAATTAAGGCAGAACTCGTAAATGCCGGTGGAGTAATAGATGGTAAAATACCTGAATGTGCAATATGGACAGGTACTTCTGAAGAATTTGAGAGCAAATCTATGAATGTAGGAGTTCTTAAAACAGAAAATGAAGATGTAAGATCTTTAAGAGAACTTGTAACTTATGGTATCAAAGGAATGGCAGCTTATGCTGATCATGCATATAACTTAGGGTATGAAAACAATGACCTGCATGCATTTATGCAAAAAGGACTTGCACAAACTACTAATGATAACTTATCTGTTGATGAATTAGTTACATTGGTACTTGAGTGTGGTAAATATGGAGTAGATGCTATGGCACTACTTGATGGAGCTAATACAACTACCTACGGAAATCCAGAAATTACAAAGGTTAATATAGGAACCCGTAATAACCCAGGAATATTAATTAGTGGACATGATTTAAAGGATATGGAAGAATTGTTAAAACAAACAGAAGGTACAGGAGTAGATGTATATACTCATAGTGAAATGTTACCAGCAAACTACTATCCAGCTTTTAAAAAATATGATCAACTTGTAGGTAACTACGGAAATGCGTGGTGGAAACAAAATTCAGAGTTTGAAAGCTTTAATGGACCAATACTAATGACAACAAACTGTATTACTCCTCCAAAGGATTCTTATAAAGAGCGAGTTTATACTACTGGAGCATCTGGATTTGCTTCCATGAACCATATAGCTGATAGGAAAGATGGAACTGCAAAAGATTTTTCAGCTATAATTGAGCATGCAAAAAAATGTAGTGCACCAATTGAAATTGAAAAAGGAGAAATAGTTGGAGGATTTGCTCACAATCAAGTAATAGCATTAGCTGATAAAGTTGTAGAAGCTGTTAAAACAGGAGCAATTAAAAGATTCTTTGTAATGGCTGGTTGTGATGGAAGAATGAAAGGCCGCGAATACTATACTGATTTTGCAAAAGAATTACCAACAGATACAGTTATTTTAACTGCGGGTTGTGCAAAATACAGATACAATAAATTAGAACTTGGAGATATTGGTGGAATTCCTAGAGTCCTAGATGCAGGACAATGTAATGATTCATATTCATTAGTTGTTATTGCAATGAAGCTACAAGAAGTATTTGGACTCGATGATATCAATGAATTACCAATAACATATAATATTGCATGGTATGAGCAAAAAGCTGTAATAGTGTTATTAGCATTACTTCACCTAGGCGTTAAAAATATTCACTTAGGACCAACATTACCAGCATTTTTATCCCCAAATGTTGTCAATGTATTAGTAGAGAACTTTGGAATAGCTGGAATTTCTAGCGTAGAAGAAGATATAAAAATGTTTATGGCTTAAGAAGTTGAACAAGCATCCTAAAAAGGGTGCTTGTACTTATTTAATGACATTTCAGAAGGAAAGTCTCCAATTTCTATAAGTGGGAGTATATGTGCAGCGACCCAGGAGATGATTTAATTACATTGCATAATAAGTTTACATTAATTTAATAGTTAAAAGCAAAATAATAATGATTAATCTTTAAATTAAGTGAAATCCGACAATTTAAGTGGCTATATTTAAATTCTCGAGAATATATTTTAAAAAACCCTTGAATAATTCCAAAATGTATTTTAAACTATAGAAGAGGTAATTTTAACATGAATATTGATTATAAGGTATTAAAATCTCTTAGTAGTAATGTTGTTGTTTCAGAGAAAGACGATAATGTCTATGTTCTTTTTGGTAAAGGAATAGGATTTGGTAAAAAACCTGGTGAACTTATAGCTAAAGGGAGTGCCATAGACCAGAAATTTATTAAAATAGATGATAGTGAAAAAGCTAACTATGTGGAAATCATTCAAAATGTAGAAGGTAAAATATTGGCAGTAGCAGAAGAAATAATTTCTTTTGCGGAAGATAGGTTACAAGAAAAATTAAATTCACATATACATGTTGGTCTAAGCGACCATATTAGTTTTGCAATTAAAAGAATGGAACTTGGAATTAATATAGTTAATCCATTTCTAAATGAAATACAAACATTATACCCTAATGAATATAGCATAGCAGAAAAAGGAACAAAATTTATCAAAGAAAAATTAAATGTGGCTTTGCCAGAAAGTGAAATCGGTTTTATTACTCTTCATATATATTCTGCAAGAGTTAACGAGGAAGTGTCTCAAAGCCTTAAGTATACTAGAATCGTTAAAGAAGTAATGGAATATATCCAAGAGTTACTTGGAATAAAAACTAGTGAAAAATCAATGGAATATGGGAGATTAGTTTCTCATTTAAGGTATGCTTTAGATAGAATAGATAATGATAAGGTTCTAAAAAATGTAATGCTGGGATCTGTTAAAGCTCAGATGAGCGAAGACTTTGAAATTTCTAAGAAAGTATGTGAATTTATATCAGAAAAACTTTCAAAAGAAGTTTGTGAAGATGAAGCTTCATATATTTGTATGCATGTACATAGATTAAAGCAATCAAATTAAAAAACAAAGTTTATAATGTTAGGTGTGTTACTGATTAGATCAGGCATGAGCCATATAAAATGCTAATGAGCATCTTATTAGTTTATGTCTTTTTTTAGAACGTTTTAAAAAGAATGTATAAAGATACTAAAGTAGATAAAGCTACTTTAGTGGATTTTAAAATGTATTTGAAATTCGAAAGATTGCATAAACTAATGTTTATATAATTATTTAAGATTTAAAGTGAAATCTCATAATAAAGAAATTTTAGGTGGATAATAATTAATAATTGAATCTACCTTAGAGAAAGGCGAGGATGATAAAAATGTTTAGTTTTTTAAAAAAGAGCAAAGAAGGAAAGAGTATGATTTTAAAATCTCCAGTTGTGGGAAGATGTTTTGACATATCAGAAATACCTGATGAAGTTTTTTCATCTAAAATGTTAGGTAATGGGATAGGATTTGAATCTACAGAAGGAGTATTATATTCACCAGTTGATGGTGAAATTCTTCAAGTATTCCCTACAAAACATGCCTTAATTTTAAAGAGCAAAGAAGGTATAGAGATACTACTTCACATAGGTATTGATACTGTAGAGATGAAGGGTGAGGGCTTCGAAGCTTTTGCGCAAAAAGGACAACAAGTTAAGGCTGGAGATAAATTATTAACTTTTAATAATGAATTAATAAAAGCTAAAGCTAAAACTAATTTAAGTGTTCTAGTTCTTACAGATAATGAAATAATGGAATCTGTAGAATTTAAGTTAGGGACTGTAGATAAAAATGATGAAGTTATAACAATAAAAATAAAAAAATAGGGAGCGTATATTATGATGGAAAAAAAAGCAATAGTTAAAAGTGAAAGTGGAATACATGCAAGGCCGGCATTATCAGTAGTTAAAGAGGCTTCTAAGTTTAAATCAGAAGTTCTTATAGTAAAAGAGGGCAATGAGTATAATGCAAAAAGTATAGTAGCTATAATGTGTATGGCAGCTGTTAAAGATGATGAAATAACAATAAAAACTACTGGTGATGATGAAGAAGCCGCTGCGGTAGCTATGGTAAAACTTATAGAAGAAGGACTTGGAAAATAGGGGGAATAAGCTATGTTAAAGGCAATAGGTGCATCTCTTGGAATAGCTATAGGCAAAGCATTAGTTATTAGAGAAGAAGTCTTAGAGATAAAGGAAAGCAAGGTAATAGATTCAGAGGTTGAGCTAGCTAGGTTTAATGATGCCTTGCAAGAAGCAATTACTGAACTTGAAAAAATAGTTAAAAATGTAAAAGAAAAGCTAGGCAGTGAGAAGTCAGAAATATTCGAAGCACATTTATGTATGCTTGAGGATCCAGAATTCATAGGATCTATTCAAAAGAAAATAGCAAGCGATAAATTCAATGCTGAATACTCACTACAAACTGTAGCAGCACAAACAGCAGCTATTTTTGAAAATATGGATAATGAATATATGACTGAGAGAGCAGCAGACATTAGAGATGTAAGCAAAAGAGTGTTAAATGTGCTAATGGGTATAAAAGTAGCTTCTATTTCAGAAATTAAAGAAGAGTGTATAATAATAGCAAAGGATCTTACTCCGTCAGATACAGCACAAATTGATAAAGCTAAAGTTTTGGCATTTGTAACTGAAATAGGTGGGAAAACTGCACATACCTCAATTATTGCACGTTCTTTAGAGTTACCAGCAGTCGTAGGTGCAGGTAATGGCATAAGTGAAATTAAAGATGGCGATTTAATTATTGTAGATGGAGAAGAAGGTATAGTTATAATTAATCCTGATGAAGCGACTTTAAACGATTATAAAGAACGCCGAAAAGAATTCATTGAATCTAAACATCAGCTACTTAAATATGCCACTATGAAATCTACTACAATAGATGGCAAAACAGTTGAATTAGCTGCAAATATAGGATCATCGGAAGATTTAGAATCTGTTTTGAAAAATGGTGCAGAAGCTATAGGATTATTTAGAACAGAGTTTTTATATATGTCAAAAGATGCACTTCCAACTGAGGAAGAACAATTTAAGGAATACAAGTCAGTTATTGAAAAAATGGATGGAAAACCTGTTATTATAAGAACCTTAGATATTGGTGGAGACAAGAAATTGAATTACTTACCTATGGACGAGGAAATGAATCCATTTTTAGGATATAGAGCTATAAGACTTTGCCTTGATAGAACAGACGTATTTACAACTCAATTAAGAGCTTTAGTAAGGGCATCTGCATATGGCAAGCTTAAAATAATGTTTCCTATGATATGCAATCTTCAAGAACTTAGAATGGCTAAAAAAATACTCGCGCAGTGTAAAAATGAACTTAAGTCAGAGGGCGTAGTATTTGATGAGAATATTGAAGTGGGTATTATGATAGAAATACCATCAGCTGCAATAATGTCAGATGTATTAGCTAAAGAAGTAGACTTCTTTAGTATAGGTACTAATGATTTAATTCAATATACATTGGCAGTTGATAGAATGAATGAGAAAATATCATATTTATATGATTTTTATCATCCAGCTGTTTTAAGACTTATTAAAATCGTAATAGATAATGGTCACAAGGCAGGAATAAAGGTAAACATGTGTGGTGAAATGGCAGGGGATACAAATCTTATTCCTGTACTACTTGGATTTGGATTAGATGAATTCAGTATGAGTGCCTCTTCAATATTAAGAGCACGTAAAACTGTTACAAATTCTAGCTATGAAGAATGCATAAAGCTATCAGAACCAGTATTATCATTTGGAGATTCAGATGAAATAAAGGAATATATAAAAGCTAATATTAAGGCATAAGGCCTATATTAGTAAATAAGGCTTATACTAACGTATAAGTAATAAAATCAATCGTTTCACTAAAGCAATCTATTCTTAATAAAGGATAGGTTGCTTTTTTGCACTAAAATTCTATATAATATATTTATGTGAAAAATATTTTAAGGATGCCTTCATAAATGTCCATTATGTAAAGGATGAGATTAGATGATTAAATTAAAAGAGAAACTTATATTTCATATAGATGTTAATTCAGCGTTTCTTTCTTGGAGTGCTACGGATAAACTTAGAAAAGGCTCGGATATTGATTTAAGAGATATAGCCTCGGTAATAGGCGGAGACGCGGAGTCTAGAAGAGGAGTAGTACTCGCAAAATCTATGATAGCTAAAAAAAGTGGAATAATAACAGGAGAGAGTTTATTTACTGCAAGAAAGAAGTGTAAAAACATGATAGTTATATCACCTGACTTTAGGTTATATGAAAGATGTAGTAGAAGTATGAGAGAAATTTTTGGAGACTATACACCTTATGTGGAGAAATTTTCTATAGATGAATGTTTTCTAGATATGACAAGTTATAATACCTCAAAAGAAGCAGCACTCAAGATAGCTTGGGATATTAAGGACAGAATAAAAAATGAACTTGGATTTACAGTAAATGTGGGCATATCAAATGTTAAGCTTCTAGCTAAGATGGCATCTGATTTTGAGAAACCTGATAAAGTGCATACGCTTTATGAAAATGAAATAGAAAAGAAACTGTGGAATCTTCCAGTTGGTGAGCTTTTCATGGTTGGAAAGAGAACCGTTCCTAGGCTTAATAATTTAAACATATTTACTATAGGAGATTTAGCTCAGTATGATGTTGGATTTTTGAAATACCACTTTAAAAGTAGTGGACTTATGATGTGGAAATATGCCAATGGTATAGATAATAGAGAGGTAAAGTCAAATAAACATGAGCTAAAAGGAATAAGCAATTCGACTACATTATCAGAAGATGTTAAAAGTAAAGATGAAGCCTATAAAATATTATTAGCATTAGTAGAGCACACAGCTTCTAGATTAAGAAATATAAAAAAATGCTGTTACTGTATTTGCATAACTATAAGGAATCATGAATTTGTTGATTATTCGCGTAGCACGACTTTAAAAAGTGCTACAGATTCAACGCAGGAAATACTAAAAACAGTAAAAAAACTTTTTGATGAATTATGGAAGGGAGATCCAATAAGACTACTAGGAGTTTCTCTTAATAATCTAAGTGAGGATAATTTCAAACAAATATCAATTTTTGATATTGGTAATGATTCTGATGAAAAGAAAAGGGCAATAGACAAAACTATAGACAGTATTAGACGCAAATATGGTGAAACTTCAGTTATGAAATCAGTATTTCTAAAAAATAAATAGTTTATTAAGTCGCAAAGATAATAAACATATATTATACGCTGTTGTTCTAAATAATAAAAAAATGATATAGACTAGGTAAGAAGTATTATTTGAGAAAATGTAACGGAGGTATATGTAAATATGGATAATCGAGCACTTATACCATTATACCTTAATGAAAATATGATAAATAATTTATATACAATTGTAATACAGGAATTTGCCGAAATCAAAAGTGAAAGTACGAGGAAACAGTTAACTATTAGTACCAATACACCATTATATGAACTTACTTGTGGTAAAATAAGGCAAGGAGATTTAAATGTTCAACTTCTTAATGAATTCTCGTCGCAGAAAATTGAAGAAAGAGTCTCAATTGTAATAACAATACTATCAAGAATAAAAAATATACTAAATGACCAAAGCTTGTTAAAAGTTATAAATAATGAGAGTGATGTAAAGAATATGAAGGAATTTGATTTTGTTCAGTTTACTAGTGAGTTGTATAAAAATCCAGTTATAGAATATATAGAAGATATGATTAGGGTTATGGAAATGCAATTGGCTTTTTCACCGGAAACTGTGGAGAACGGTGCTGAAAGCCAAGAGCAAAGAGTTAAGAAGCAAGTTTTAAAGGTCTTGAAAGATGATATGGAAAATTGTAAAAGAGAAAAATGTTTAAAATTCATTAGTAGTAATATAGGGACGAGCAATACAAAAGTTGTAGTGCCCTTAGAGATAAAAAATATGGCAGACAATTTAGATTATATTGAAGGTGCTAAAATCACTGTCCTTGGTAAGGTGGTAAGAATTCCAAAGGAAAATGAAATTAATAACTATAGTTTACTAAGTGGCACATACTTTGATTATTTGAATGAAGAGTATTTTAAAGAATTTAAAAATAGATTTCTAAAAGATACAAGTTTAATTAGTGATTATGATAAAAAACAAATAGAAATTACCGGATCTGTCATTGAAATTATACCTATAGCAATGTATATTTAGAATTAAGATTACAGTGAAAATAAAGGGTGAGTGGAATGATTAAAGATAATACTATATTTGTAGGCTTTATGTTTATACCAAATGATGTAAAAGTAATTTTAGACACTTTAAAAAATAATGGATATGAATCTTATATAGTGGGAGGAAGTATACGTGATTCCAAAATCGGGACATCCATGCCCAAGGACTATGATGTAACTACCAATGCCCTACCACAAGAGGTTATCAAACTCTTTGACAAAACTGTGCCTACAGGTATAAAACACGGAACTGTTACTGTTATGATAAATGGAGATGGATACGAAGTTACAACTTACAGAATAGATGGTGAATACTTGGACAATAGAAGACCGGATGGTGTTACTTTTGTTTTAAATTTAAAAGAAGACTTATCAAGACGTGATTTCACTATAAATGCTTTAGCTTTTAATGAGGAAGATGGGCTTATAGATTATTTTGGTGGCACCGAAGATTTAGAGAATAAAATAATTAGAGCCGTAGGTGAGCCTAATAAAAGGTTTCAAGAAGATGCGCTAAGAATGCTTAGAGCTATTCGGTTTTCAGCCAGGTTAGATTTTGAAATAGAAGAAAAAACTTTAGAGGCTATAAAAGCAAATTCGTTACTTATATTAAATGTAAGTAATGAAAGAATTAGAGATGAATTATGCAAAATGATGGTATCTAATAATACTACTAAAGCTTTAAGATTACTTGAAGAGACTAAACTATTAGAGGTCATACTACCAGAGATTCAATTAGCTGTAGGGTTTAATCAGCAAAATCCTCATCATGATAAAGATATATTTGAACATACTTTGTCGGTTGTGGAAAAATGCCCACATTCACTTAATGTGAGAATAGCAGCATTATTACATGACATAGCTAAACCTTACTGTTTCACTATTGACAAAGATGGGATAGGTCATTTTTATGGACATGATAAAAAAGGTGTTATATTATCTGAGCAAATACTAGGGCGTCTTAGATTTGATAATCAAAGTATAAGTGAAATTAGTGTTTTAGTAAGGGAACATATGAATGTGCTTACAAAACCAACAGATGCATCTGTAAAACGTCTTATTAATAGAGTGGGTGTAGATTTAGTATGTGATCTCTTCGCCTTGCAAAGAGCGGATGCACTAGGTTCACGTTTTCCAGAAGTGAGATTAAAAGAAATTAATAAGGTAGAAGAAAAAACATTAGCTATCTTAGAATCTAAAGTTCCACTATCTATAAAAGAACTTGCAATAAACGGTGGAGATTTAATGAGTGAATTTTCTATTAAACCAGGAGAAAAAATAGGTGATATGCTTAGATTTCTTTTAGATAAAGTATTAGAAAATCCGCAATTGAATAGTAAAGAGAAACTTTTAGCTATAATTTATGATGAATATGTAAAGTGAAAAACTAAAATCGAAGACTACTCTTCTCCTATTTCTTCAAGTAAAGGTTCTTTACTTCCCTTATTTTTCATAGTTTTTAGAATCATAGGTATTAAATCCTTTATAGGAGTTCCTTCAATAGGTGAAATATCAAAATGTAATGCTCCATTTGCTTCAAAGAGTGTTAGAAGCTCTTGAATAGTATCTCCTTCGAATATAGATATGCATAATAGTATGAACTTTCTCTGGAAATGATTTCAGGTCGCACAGGGGAAAGTTATACGGATGCATTTTTTTTTATCCTAGGAGATTTCCTTTTGAGTTATTATGAAAATTTGGTATAAAACATTTACTTAGGCACAAAATAATACATGAGAGAAGGTGTAGTGTTTGAAAGCTAGTGAAATAATTACTGTACTAAATGAAAATGGTGAGAAAGTCGACTTAGAACTGATCGATGCTATTAAAATGGATGGAAATGAATATGTGATAGTTGGTCCTAAAGATTCGGATGAGGCATATGCTTACAAGTCAGTTGTAGTTAATGGAGAAACAGAATACTTGTCCATAGGACAGGGCCAAGAGTTTAAAAAAGTATTACAGAAGTTTAGCGAGCAGTAATACTGCGGTGGCAGAGGCAACATATTTAGAAGTATGTAGTAATAATAAGTAATTAGGAGGAGTATATATGAAGAGTCGTGAAGAAGCTAAGAAGGAAAATTTACGTGATTATATTAAGAAAGATACAAAAACACAAAATGGACATTCTAAAAATCAAATTATTCAAACCGTTGAAGAAAGCGCATATAACGAAAGTGTTTTTGAAACCAAAAAAAATGGATATTAGGTACATGAAAAAAAATAAATAATAAAAGATACATTAATAAAAAGAGCAGGTGTTTGTTATCTAAGCTATGATAGTATATAGTTTAAATAAAGGTTAGCTTGCTCTTTTTGTTATAATAACAAAATGTGATGTAAATAAAAAAATATCAATAATAGATAGAAAGGACTTAATATATGATAAAAATGTTTGAAGAATTTGAAAGTCATTTAATGGAAGATGATAAGCCGTCTATATATTTCGATAAAATAATAAATAATAAGATCATCTTTAATGAATATCCATATACATTGTTAAGTCGTTTAGTAGATATTCCCCAATCTCCACAGTATCACCCAGAAGGAAATGTATGGATTCACACAATGTTAGTTGTGGATAATGCAGCAAAAGTAAAGGAGAAAAGTGAATGTCCTAGAGCGTTTATGTGGGGGGCATTATTACATGATTTAGGGAAAGCACCTACTACAAAAATCAGGAAAGGAAAAATAACGTCTTATGACCATGACAAGGTTGGTGAAGATCTTAGCATAAAATTTCTTGAAGCGCTTACAGATGAGGTCGAATTAATTAATCAAGTTTCAGCTTTAGTTAGATGGCATATGCAAACTCTTTTTGTAAACAAAAAATTACCTTTTGGGGATATGAAAAACATGTCGCAAGAAATATCTTTTAAAGAAATTGCCTTATTATCACAGTGTGATAGACTTGGTAGAGGGGAAATCAGTGAGGATAAAGTTAAAGAGGAGAAAGAAAATATTAAATCTTTTATTCGCACTTGTGAAGAGTATTTATCGCGCTCAAAATAATTTACATAGATTAAGCACTAAATTACTTTGTGAGTTTAACGAGTATAGTATAAAAAGGATTTATTTTTATGGAAAAACCTATGATATACTAATAAAGTATGCAACAAATAAAATTCATTGAATTTACGAAGTTTGGAGATGATTACAGTGAGGTATGAAGGAACAGTATACAGACCACCAAGTGAGGCCTACAGTCTTATACTGCAAGTTACAATCGGATGTTCACATAATGCGTGCAGCTTTTGCAATATGTACAAAGATAAGAAGTTTAGAATACGTGATTTAAAAGATATTATGGTTGATTTACAGCATGCTAAATCAACATATAGGGTAGTTAAAAAGATATTTCTAGCAGATGGAGATGCTTTAGTTATTGAAACTAATAAATTGAAATTGATTTTATTAAAAATAAGAGAATTGTTCCCTCAGTGTGAAAGAGTAGGGATTTATGCTGCTCCTAGTGATATTTTGAGAAAATCTTTAGCGGATCTTAGGCAGCTTAAGGATCTTGGCGTTGGGATTGTGT
The DNA here is from genome assembly GCF_030585565.1 of Clostridium sp. CM028. Taxonomy (NCBI): domain Bacteria; kingdom Bacillati; phylum Bacillota; class Clostridia; order Eubacteriales; family Clostridiaceae; genus Clostridium; species Clostridium sp. CM028. The sequence continues at coordinate 3,277,932 of NZ_CP077766.1, forward strand.
ATCTAGGTGTTGAATCTGGAAGTAATGAAATATTAAAAAGTATAAATAAGGGCGTAACTGCTGAGGAAATGATTATTGCAGGCTGCAAGGTTAAAGAAAGTGGGATAAAGTTATCCACTACCTTGATTTCAGGAATAGGTGGCACAGAAAAAATAAGTGAACATGCAATAGAATCGGCTAAACTTATAAGCGCTATAAACCCAGATTATGTAGGATTTTTAACTTTAATGTTAGAGAGGGGAACCCCTATATATGAGGATGTACAGAACGGGACTTTTCATATATTAACGCCAGAACAAATAATGTATGAGATGAGAGAGTTCCTTAAAAATGTAGAAGTTGCTAACTGTGTTTTCAGAAGCAATCATGCTTCAAATTATATGGCACTTTCTGGAACATTGCCACAAGATAAGAATCAGTTAGTGGGAGACATTGACCTTGTACTGAAAGGAAAATATAGGTATAGGCAAGAGGAATACAGAAGACTATAAAACGACTTTCCTCAGAATTTGGTAAAACAAAAAAGGGTGTGGATGTTATGAAGGAAAAAATCATTAGGCTACTTAAGGACAGTGGAAATAATTTTGTGTCTGGTCAAAAAATTAGTGAAGATTTAGGCGTTAGCCGTGCAGCTATTTGGAAACATATAAATATAATTAAAGAGGATGGCTACGAAGTTGAAGCAATTTCAAGAAAGGGTTATAGAATAATTTCCTCACCGGATATACTTACATTTGAGGAAATTAAAAATTTTTTAAGTACAAAATACATAGGTAGAAATATTATTCACTATGATTCTATAGGGTCAACTAACTCTAAAGCTAAAGAGCTTGCGGAGACAAAGCAAGATCACGGCACAGTTATAATAAGTGAAGAACAAACATTAGGACGTGGAAGGCTCGGACGAAATTGGGTATCTCCAAAGCACAAGGGCATATGGATGTCCATAATACTTAGACCAAATATTAACACAGAAAATATATCACAAATAACCCTACTTGGGGCAGCAGCAGTTCAAAAAGCTATTATGAAAATGGGAATTAAAACTAGTATTAAGTGGCCTAACGATATAGTATTTGATGGTAAAAAAGTATGTGGTATATTAACAGAAATGAGTGGTGAAGTAGATCATATTAATTATCTAGTTATGGGAATTGGTATAAATGTAAATTTGGAAAAAGAAGATATACCAATTGATCTAAAAGATGTGGCTACGTCTATAAAGCTTGCGAGTGGTAAATACATGGAGAGGAAGCTTTTGCTTGCCAACATATTAAACATTTTTGAGGAGCTATATAGTGATTTTGTCCAAAATGGAAATATAGAAGAAACTATACAGATTTGCAGAAAAAATTCCATGCTTATAGGTAAAGAAATCCAATTGATTAATAGAGGAAAAGTAACAACAGCTAAGGCAATAGATATAAGTGATCAAGGAGAATTAGTAATTGAAAATTACAAAGGGATAGTAGAATATATTGTTTCAGGAGAAGTTTCTATAAGAGGAATTTCCGGATATAGTAAATAAACTGATGTTTCATATGTTTAAGGGATAATGTAGGATAATTTCCTTTTGAAATGTTATTTAATCTATATTTTTATATAGACAGTATAGCTAGATTAACGGTATAATGTGGTTATTAAGGTTGAAAGGAGAATAGACATGGAAGAAAATAAAATTATAACAATGTTAGATGAAGATGGAGCAAAGGTTGATTTTGAATTAATCGAAATTATTGAGTTAGATGAAAATAAATATGCTTTATTAGCTCCTATAGGAGAAGAAGATGATGCTTTTGTCTATAAAATAGAAGTGGTTGATGGTAAAGAGCAATATATTGCAGTAGAAGATGAAGAAGAATTTGAAAGAGTTTTAGAAGAATATGATTCATCTTTTGAGGAATAAATAGTAGACCAATAACCCAATAAATCGGTAAGGTTTATTGGGTTTTTACTATAAATTTATAATTTTTTTAGATATTAAAAATTATTGTAGTAACTGGAGGAGGTGAAATTTTGAATTTAGTAGAAATTAATATGGAAGCACTTATAGAAACAATTTCGCATGTTGATGACAATTTAGGGAAAAGCTTTCTAGACACAGCTACTGGTGAGGTTATATATATTCCTACAGAAGTAAGTGTAGCATTAGAAAATGGGACTTTAAAAGAAGATACATTTGATAAGTGGTTAAAAGAATTTGTCATCACCGCTATACTTATTAGCGAAGATGAGGTTAATAGATATTTAAGCACTCCTCTAATAGATGAAGACTTTTATATAAGTGCAATGAAAAAATATGTTAATAGTATAATTAGTAATTCAGATTTAAAGCTAGAATTAAAAAGGGCACTAATAAGTGAAGAACCTATAAAAAGTTTTAAACATATTCTAATGGATAAACCAAATGCAACAGATGGATGGTATGAATATGAAGATAAATGCATAGAAGAATTTGTTAGAACATGGTTAATGTCAATTGGTATTGAATTAAAGTATTTAAATTAAAGCAACCTATTTGTTGGAGGTATATATATGTTAGTATATGAAGTAGCAATAAGGCTCGCGCTTGCAGTTTTAGTTGGTGGCTTAATTGGATATGAGAGAGAATATAAGAATAGACCAGCTGGTTTTAGAACTCATATATTAGTATGTCTAGGCGCGGCAGTTACCTCAATGATACAATTATATTCAATTCAAGAAACAACTAATATGATACTGCGGCACCCAGAACTCCAAAATGTCATGAAAGCAGATATTGGAAGACTTGGGGCGCAAGTTATATCGGGAGTAGGATTCTTAGGGGCAGGGACTATTATACATGAGAAGGGATCAGTAAAAGGACTTACTACTGCAGCAAGTTTATGGACTGTGGCATGTATTGGACTTGCAGTTGGTCAAGGTTATTATACTTTAAGTATATTATCAACTATATTTGTTTTTATAGTATTAGTATTTCTTAAGACTTTTGAAGCTAAGTTATTTAAAAACATTAATATTCTTAAAATAGAAATTCAATACGTTAACAAGAAAAACATGGTGGAAAAATTAGAACAGTACTTTGATGGTATGGGCATAAAAGTTAAAAATATAGATTTTTCAATTGATGAGGAAGATGAAAATCCAGATTACAGCACAACAATGTATACAATTTTAGCACCCAGACATATAAAGAGCAGTGGGATTGTGCAAAAACTATGTGCTTTTGAAGAAATATACAAAGCAACTATATTATAAGAGAAAAATAATAAGTGTACTTATTTATAAATTACATATATTAGCGAAATCTCAATTAACAAGATAAAAATCAATGTGTAAATAAGTTTTTTAAATTTATTCATTATTATCACCCCATTTATATTGTATGTTAAAAGAGACGATAAAATAATCAAATCATCGCCTGCGGAGCTGGAATATTAATGACTTCAGAAGGTGATTTATACTCCAATTTATAGAAGTGGGAGACTTTCCTTCTGAAATGCCGTTAAAAGTAAATATACGCGAAAAAAGAGCACTTATTAATAAGTGCTCTTTTGATTTAACAAATCTATCTTCTAGATTTAGCTACTTCAATATTTACTTTTCTACTATTTAATTTCTTACCTGAACTATTGTTTAGAATAGAATCTACTAAGTTCGCAGGAACATCTAAGAAAGAAAATTTATCTAAAATATCAATGCGGCCAAGTTCATTTTTATTAATGTTAGCAGTCTCGCATAGGAAAGATATAATATCTTTAGTCATAACTTCATCCATTCTTCCTATAGATAAGAATAGTCTAACATTATCTGTAGTTGTAGTTGTAGCATCATCTGCATAGTTATAGTTAACTTCTTTATCAAAAATAATTTTGATTAGGGAAGCAGCTACATCTTCATCACCAAATTCTTTTATAAGATTTTGTCCTAGTGGAAGAAAGTTTTCATATAAATTTTCTTTTAGAACTAATTTTATAGAATCTAAAATAGTTTCTGATTTTGCAGCGAATATATCTGTTATAGTAGGTACAGTTTTTTTAGCGATGATACTTTTAGTATCACGTTCAATTTGTCTTATAGCAGATGCTTCTCGTCTTGTAATAAGACTATAAGCTGTGCCTTCTTTACCAGCTCTACCTGTTCTACCAATTCTATGTATATATGATTCGCTATCTTGTGGTAAATCATAGTTTATTACATGAGTAACATTTTCAACGTCGATTCCTCTTGCAGCTACATCTGTTGCAATTAAGAAATTCAGATTACCATCTTTGAATTTTTTAAGAGTATTCATTCTTTGACTTTGTTTCATGTCTCCGTGCATACCTTCTACTGTATAACCTCTAGGTTGTAATGCATCAACTAATTCATCTACACCCTTCTTAGTTTTACAGAATAGTATACAAGTCTTAGGAGCATCAACGTCAAGAATTCTACATAATGATTCAAATTTATTTTTTGGGTTTACTTCATAATAATATTGTTCAATCTTAGAAACAGTCAAAGATTTCTTTTCTATTGCAATAAGCTTTGTTTCAGGATGCATATATTTTTTTGACAATATTTTAATAGCTCTTGGCATAGTAGCTGAGAAAAGTAAAGTCTGTCTATCTTCACTTAAATTACTTATAATGCTTTCAATATCTTCAATAAAGCCCATGTTTAACATTTCGTCAGCTTCATCTAAAACAAGAAACTTAGCATTAGCGAGTTTTAAAGTGCCTTTTCTAATATGATCTAATAATCTTCCTGGAGTTCCAACTACAATATCTACTCCTCTTTTTAAAGCGGATATTTGTCTATCAATAGATTGGCCACCATAGATTGGTAATATTTTAATTCTTTCATGTCTTGCAATACGTGAAAGTTCTTCAGCAACTTGGACAGCAAGTTCTCTTGTTGGAGACATTATTATTGCTTGAACTTTTCCATTTGGTCTTTCCATTAGGCTTAAAATAGGTGCACCAAAGGCTAATGTTTTACCAGTTCCTGTTTGAGCTTGACCTATAATATCAAAGCCATCTAGTACAACTGGAATAGCTTTTGCTTGAATATCAGATGGATATTCAAATTTTAGATCTTGTATAGCGTGGAGTACGGATTCGCTTAGTCCTAGTTCATCAAATTTAAGTTTGTCAATTTTGTTCATTAAAATTCCTCTTTCTTCTCATAAAGTATCAAATACATCTTATTATTACAAAAATATATACAAAATAATAAATATTAAATCAAAAAAGCAAATTCAAATTGCTTTTTTATAATTATTTAAAAAAATTCCTCAAAATTGAGTTCTTCTCAATAACATAAATAAGAGGCAATCCAATTCCATAACAGCAGACTAATTCTCCCCATGCAACTTGCAGCATACAAACTATAAGGGGCATGTCATTAACATATAAAAGCTTTAACAGTATGCCTATAATAATGGCATTAACTACTACAGCCGGTAATGGAGCAAGTATTCTTTTGAATTTAAGTTTGCTTTTACCAATATAGTAAGTTGAAATCGCAGCTATAAGCGTTGCAAGGGAACCGAAAACCATATCCATAATACCTAGTGGACTTATAATATTAGAAACTATACAACCAATTAGCAGCCCAGGAATAGAAAAGGATGCAAAATAAGGTAAAATAGTAAGTCCTTCAGCGATACGATATTGAATAACTCCAAAGCTGAAAAACGATAAGCTTAGAGTTAAGGCTACATAAATAGCAGCCACCATTGCTGCAAAAACGATCTTTCTTATTTTTACAGACATAGTTCCTTCATTTAATTTAATATTCATTTTTGTGCCTCCGTAGTTTTATTTTAAGACAGGATGGTTACGAACTGTCTATGAGTATTTGACTCGAATCTTTATTTTACTCCATATTTCGCAATTAGTCAATAGGGCTTTCAGATTTTCTGAGGTTGTAGGGGATTAATTCTAGTTTTAAATACGTTGAAATTATGGTCTAAAATAGTTAAAAGTATGATATAGTTAAAATATATATGAATTTGTTTTTTGAAGTTAGTATTACAGCTTCGCAGGTGATGATTTAATAACATAGTTTTTGGTTAAAGGAGAATATGATGAGTAAAGAAATTTTTAATACAAAACAAACACAATTAAGTAATGGTATTAAACTTATTACTATTAAAAAGGATAGTCAAATTTCAGCAGTTCATGTTGGAGTAAACATAGGTTCTCTTTTTGAAGAAAAAAATGAAAAGGGAATAGCACATTTTATAGAACACATGCTTTTTAAAGGAACTGAGGGTAGAACTAACGAAGAACTAAACAGCAATCTAGAAAATTTAGGTGGGGAATATAATGCATACACGGATTTTAATTGTACAGTATATACTGCTACAATTTTAAATGAAGAATTAGAGAACTCGTTAACACTTCTCGGAGATATGCTATTAAATTCAACCTTTCCAATTGATGAAATTGAAAAGGAAAGGGGTGTAATACTCGCTGAAATTAGAACGATTAATGATGACATTGAAGATTTAAGCTTTAAGAGAATTAATGAAATTGCTTTTAAATATAGTCCACTTAGAGAAGATACTATTGGTAGCGAAAATATTATAAAAAAAGTTACAAGAAAGCAACTTGTTGATTTTTATAACAAATATTACTTGCCTAATAATTCATTCATATCTATTGTATCGTCGTTTGAACATGAGGATATAATAAACATGGTTAACAAATATTTTGGTGATTGGACAAAGAGGAAATTTGAAAAGAAAAAAATAACTTTTGAACATCATAAGTCTATAAAAAAAATCTCATATAAAAAAGAAATTGAGCAATGCACTATACTGTATTTATATACCTTTAATGGACTATCTAAAGATGAGGAATTAGCACTTAGAATATTAAACTATAAATTTGGAGAAAGTTCTAATTCTATATTATTTAGAGAACTTCGAGAAGAAAGAGGATTGTCATATGATGTTTACACTCATTTAGATACTTCAAATAACGTTAAAATATTATATATTTATACATCGGTGTCAGAAGAAAATGTAGAGGAAGCAATCGATGTAATAGATACTGCTATTAAAGATATTGAAAGTAAAAAAATAGTTTTTGACGATAATACGATAGCCTTGATGAAAAAAATAATGAAAACTGCTATAGCTTCAACCTTAGAGGACTCAACAGACCTTGGAAGTTATGTAATACATCAAGCTATGGACGATGAAGATATATATCAGTTTACTGATGATATGGATAACATGGAGAATATTAAAAGTGAAGACCTATATAATATTTCAAGAAAAGTATTGCAGGAGCCAACAATTCACATATTTTTACCAGAAAAGAGAGTGTAAAATTGAGTAGTATTATAACAAAAATTGAAATACAAAAAAAAAATAAGCGGAGAGTTAACATCTATATGGATGGCGAATATACATTTGCTTGTGATGCAGAACTTATATATATCCATAATATTACAAAAGGTAGAGTTATGGACAAACAGAATTTAGAAGATATAGCTAGTGAAGATAATTATATTAAGGGGAAAACCTGCGCACTTCACTTTTTGGAGAGAAGCAATAAATCGGCTAAACAAGTAGTTGATAAATTAACGATAAAGGAATTTGATACTAAAACTATAGATAGAGTACTGGAGTTTTTAAAGCGGTATGATTTTATTGATGATAAGCGGTTTGTTGAATTATTTATAAAAGAAAAAATCAGGTCTAGTGGTAAAAATAAAATAAAGTTTGCTTTATTAAAAAAATCTCTTCCAAAAGAATTAATTAAAGAAGAACTTAATAAGATAACTAATGAGCAACAGCTCGAAACAGCTTTGAAATTAGGCGAAAAAAAAATCGTCACAATATCTAAGAGTGAGAAGGATACAAAAAAACTTTATAAAAAAACATCAGACTATTTAGCTCGCAGTGGATATGATTACGAAATAATTAAAGAGGTTTTGGCTAAGATAACTGAAAATGACAAAGGAGAGGAATCATGCGATAATGCGCCCTCCGAAGATACTTATCAAGAAGATTATGATAAATTATACGAGTTAGCTAGTAAAAGATACAGCATATTAATCAAGTCAGAATCGCACAAAATAAAGCTATATAAAAAGCTAGGAGACTATCTTTTAAGAAGAGGATTCCAGTGGGATCAAATTAAAAAAGTATTAAAAGATTTAATTAATGGCACAGAAGATATTGTTAATGAAAGCGGTGATAGGAGTGTTTAAAGAGCCCGTAAGCTTAATTTTACTGTTATTATTTATATACCCAATAATTAAGGGGTTTATATATAAATTCTCATCGGAACATTTAAAAGGCGGCATTGAGGGAGTTTTTCAAAGTATATCTTTTTTGCTTTCTTTATGTCTAGGTATTTATTATACGAAAAAAGTGCTTATTCAGCACGATGAAGGTATGTATGAGAAAATATATAAAAGTATACCAATGAATGTTATAGGGTTTATTAATAGCAAACCATTAGTGATTTATATATTAATAATGCCAATAGTGATATTAATAATTTATAGTGTTATAAATTTTGTGATTAGTATTATTGCTCACATTACTTTTTATCCTTTATTTGATAGCATAGAGCGCAAAGTAAAGCAAAAAAGTGTTTTATTTAATAGGATTATAGGTGCAGTATTTCAGTTGCCTAAAGCAATATGTTATGTAATTGTTATTACTTTCATATTTAATTTTTTATCACTTCTTAATATAACTGATACATATAATAAGTATTTGGAAGAATCACAAATATATAATTATATATCCAAAGAGGTAGTTATTCCATTGACTAATTCAAAGCTTGCAAAAAAGCTTCCGAATGTTGTAGATAACTCTTTTAAAATTGTAGTAAAAGAGGCTTCTACTTTAGAACCTAATTTACAAAACAAGCCAAAAGGTATAATTTATTACAATGGCATTACTCTGGATCAAGGGGTTAAGTCTAATGATGAAATTAATAAGTTTGCAATTACCCTGGCTGAAGGTAAAAGTGGAACAAGGGAGAGAGCAAGGGTTATTTATAAATGGGTAGGTAGTGAAATAGCTTATAGCGATGAAAAAGCAAATAGAATATTAAATAACGATTTAGAAGCGAAATCTGGTGCCATCCCAACTTTTAACTCGAAAAGTGGTATATGTTTTGATTATGCATGTCTATATGTAGCTATGTGCAGAGCTAATAATATAAAGGTGAGAATTATAACAGGCCAAGGATTCAACGGAAGTAATTGGGTTAGCCATGCTTGGAATCAAGTATATATAGAGGAAGAAAACACCTGGATTAATGTAGATCCAACATTTTTAATTGGTGGGGATTATTATGATAGTAAAAGATTTGATATAGACCATAAAGGAGAGAATATAGCTGGAGAATGGTAATAGAATAGCTCCCTAAGTTTTAGGGAGCTATTCTATAGCTTTTTAATAATAAATTAATGGCTTTTTCGCAATCTGTATCTTCATTATTTAATGACCAAGCTGTATTGAAATAATATAATGCTTTTTGCTTGTTAACACACATAGCATAGCAGTAAGCTAAGTTGAAAAAATATTTGCTTTCACGGCGCAGGCTTATAGCAGCATGCAATAAAGGTATTGCCTTTTCGTATTTTTTTAAGTGAATAAAACATACTGCGGTATTATAAAGTGAACCAGCCTCATTATCTTTCATTTCTGCGGATTTTTTATAGAGAATTATTGCTCTATTATAATCTTTAGTATTGTATATTTCGTTAGCTTTTTGAAAGTATTCCATTATTATCCTCCTTGTAATTCTCCGAAGAATTATAAATTTGTTATTCTAAATACTGTCCAAGGGTTTTAAAATGTATTCATTTAAGTGGAATTTTATTTGTTTTTATTAACTACTTTTTTTTCGAAAAGTGCAACCATTTCATACATAAGATAAGCTAAGATAGAAAGTATTACTATGCTCATCATTACCATATCTAGTTGGGAAACTTGACCACCATAGATTATTAAAAATCCTAAACCTTCTTTAGCCACTAAGAACTCACCCATAATTACGCCCACCCATGAGAGGCCTACATTGATCTTAAGTGCAGAAATAAAAGCTCCAATAGATGAAGGAATAATTAGATTAATTAATATTTGGTATTTAGAAGCTCCGAAGGTTTTTAAAAGTTTAATTTTATCTTCATCCACTTCTCTAAAACCGCTTAGTATGCTAATTATGGTTACAACTATTGATATTAAAAGCGCGATTACTATTATTGCCTTTACCCCGTTGCCTACCCAAAATATAATAATAGGTGCAAGAGCTACTTTAGGCAAGGCATTTAATACTATTAAGTATGGATCCAAAACTTTTGAAACAAAATCGGACCACCACAATAAGACTGCAATTAAGGCCCCTAATATGGTTCCAAGTAAAAAACCTGTTATTGTTTCAAAACATGTTACTGATATATGAGTTAGCAGTGTACCTTCATTATATATTTGTATAAAGGAATTATACATTTTTGACGGTGTGCTTGTTAAAAAGGAATCAATCCATTTAAGTCTGCCAGCTATTTCCCAAAGGCTAAAAAAAACAATTAGTATTATTATCCTTGTGAAAATAATAGTGTATTTCTCTCTTTTTACATTTTTGATATAATTCTTTTGCTCATCACTTTGAATCAGCATTGCTATTCAACTCCTTCCAAATTTCATTGAAGTAAACTCTGAAATTTGGAGCTTCTCGACGCTTGAGAGGACAAGGGAAATCTTCTCCAAATTCAATATTCATCTCTTTAACGATTACAGCAGGTCGATTTGAAAGGATAATAATTTCATCTGACATAGCGATAGCTTCAGAAATATCATGAGTTACCATTATAGTAGTCTTTTTTTCTTTTTTTATAATTTCATAAACTTCATCACTAATGTTTAATCTAGTTTGGTAGTCTAAAGCTGAGAAAGGCTCATCTAAAAGAAGGACTTCGGGGCTTAAAGCTAGGGTGCGAATTAAAGCAACTCTTTGGCGCATGCCTCCGGATAATTCTCTAGGATGATGATTTCTAAATTCCCAGAGACCATAGCTTATTAAAATATTTTTTACCATTTCCTTATTGTCATCTGTAATACGGTGGTTAATTTTGAGACCCAAAAGTACATTGTCCCATATGGTTAACCAGTCGAATAATTGATCCTTTTGAAACATATATCCAATTTTTGAAAGGCTTGAGCTATTATCGTGACTTTTAATTACTATTTCGCCATATGACGGAGTAATTAAGCCTGCTATTATATTTAACAGCGTAGATTTCCCACAGCCAGAAGGGCCTACAATACTTAAAAAGTGACCTTCTTCTACACTAAATGAGATATGCTTTAAAGCAGGAGTTTCTGCAGTTAAAGAGTGATAATTCATGCATATATTATTAATTTCTACTTTAATCACTTTGTCATCCCCTTGAGAGTTATAGTTTAGTATATGAGGGTAGATAATGTATTGTTAACGACATTTCAGAAGGGTCACCCACTTACTTAAGTAGGAATATACATCTATAATAAAAATAAGAGTTAAGTAGAAATATAAAACGCCTTCTGAAGTCGTTAATATTGCAGCATCGCAGATGATGATTAACAACATTTCAGAAGGGTTACCCACTTACTTAAGTAGGAATATACATCTATAATAAAAATAAGAGTTAAGTAGAAATATAAAACGCCTTCTGAAGTCGTTAATATTGCAGCATCGCAGATGATGATTAACAATATTTCAGGAGGAAAGCCACCCACTTATATAAATAGAATATAAATACCATAATAAATAGATAGGGATGTACATACTATAATAAAGAAAAAATAGGTTGAAAATATTATGGTTATTGAGTTATAATTTTATATACTTATGTTTTAATTTTATACAAATACAATTAATAATTACAAATTTTATTAATAACATGAGATTAATAGAAAAAATATTATAAGTATTTGTAGCAGAGGGAATAAATTCGGTTTTTGAAGAATAAAGATATATATAAATAAATAGGATATTTACTGAAATATTAGGTTATTTTAAAAAAATGGAGATTGAATCCAACTGCATTAACATATATAATAAAATATTAGGGTCAAAAAACACAAATAAATCCAGACTTGCGGGGAAAGAGAAGATAATTATGAAAAAAATATTACATGTTGGATTAGATGTAGGATCTACCACTGTTAAAATAGTAGTGTTAAATAATCAAGAAAAAATAATATATAGTAAGTATCAAAGGCATTTTTCTGATATAAAAAGTACAATAGCCGAGCTTTTATATGAGGCTTATGATGCATTCAGTGAATGCGATATAACTATAGTGGTAACGGGGTCTGGTGGACTAGCCTTATCTAAATGGCTCAATATCACATTTATTCAAGAAGTAGTTGCCAGTACTTATGCTATAGAAAATATTATCCCAAGAACTAATGTGGCTATTGAACTAGGTGGAGAAGATGCAAAGATTATATATTTTGATGGAGGAATAGACCAAAGAATGAATGGTACTTGCGCTGGTGGTACTGGCGCATTTATTGATCAGATGGCATCACTGCTTCAAACGGATGCAGCGGGACTTAATGAACTTGCAAAGAAGTATAAAACTATATACCCAATTGCAGCTAGATGCGGAGTTTTTGCTAAAACTGATATTCAACCCTTATTAAATGAAGGTGCTGCGAAAGAAGATATTGCTGTGTCAGTTTTTCAATCAGTAGTTAATCAAACTATTAGTGGACTTGCTTGCGGTAGACCGATTACGGGAAATGTTGCATTTTTAGGTGGGCCATTATATTTCTTGTCTGAACTACGACAAAGGTTTATTGAGACATTAAAGCTCTCAGAGGATCAAGTTATTTTTCCTAAGGATTCTCAGTTATTTGTTGCGCTAGGGGCTGCTATGTCATCAAAGAATGAGGGCATTATTTCTTTTGAAGAACTAAAGAGGCAGCTTCCAAAGTTAAAGGAAGTATCGAGCCTCGATGTTCGAAGACTTAGGCCTTTATTTATAGATGATGCGGAGCTACAAGTATTTAACAAAAGACAGAGCGAATATAAGGCAGCAAGAAAAGAATTAGCGGATTACACGGGGAATTGTTTTTTGGGAATAGATGCTGGATCTACAACTACCAAAGTTACACTTATAGATGAGGAAGGCGCAATTTTATACTCTTACTATGGAAGTAATGAAGGCAATCCATTGACCGTAGTTAGTAAAATATTAAAACATATATACACTATTTTACCGAGTGAAGTAATCATCAAAAATTCAGCGGTAACAGGTTATGGTGAAAGGCTAATAATGGCTGCATTAAAAGTGGACATTGGAGAAATTGAAACTATAGCTCATTACAAGGCAGCAAAATTCTTTTTGCCAGGAGTAGACTTTATATTAGACATTGGCGGGCAAGATATGAAGTGTTTAAAAATAAAAGATGGGGTAATCGATAGTATAATGCTAAATGAAGCATGTTCTTCTGGTTGTGGTTCTTTTATAGAAACTTTTGCTAATTCTTTAGATATGCAAATATCAGATTTCGCAAATGTAGCCTTGTCTGCTAAAAGCCCAGTGGACTTAGGTTCAAGATGTACTGTGTTTATGAATTCAAGGGTTAAACAGGCTCAGAAGGAAGGCGCCTCTATAGGGGATATATCATCAGGACTTTCTTATTCGGTAATAAAAAATGCACTGCTTAAAGTTATTAAGATAAGAGACCCAAAGGACATGGGTAAGAAAATAATAGTTCAAGGCGGAACATTTTATAACAATTCAGTACTTAGGGCTTTTGAAATTATTTCAGGACGAGAGGCGGTTAGGCCAGATATTGCAGGACTAATGGGTGCATTTGGTGCCGCACTTATTGCAAAGGAAAGAGCAGTAAAAGGCAAAATTTCTACATTGTTATCACTCGAACAATTGGATAGTTTTAATGTAGAAACTTCAATGGGTAGATGCAAGCAATGCGCAAATCAATGCGTTCTTACAATTAATAAATTTGATAATGAAAGGGAATTTATAACTGGTAATCGCTGTGAAAAAGCATTAGGAAAAAGCAGTAAAAAAGAAGAGGTTCCTAATCTCTATGACTATAAGTATAAAAGAATATTTGATTATACTCCATTAAAGAAGGAAGAGGCATTTAGGGGTGTAATAGGCATTCCAAGAGTACTTAACATATATGAAAATTATCCGTTTTGGTTTACCTTCTTTACCAATTTAGGATTCAGGGTAGAAGTATCCCAAAGATCTTCTAAACAGGTATATGAAATGGGAATTGCAACTATTCCCTCAGAATCTGCTTGCTATCCGGCTAAAATAGCACATGGGCATATAATGAGTCTTATAAATAAGGGGGTAGACACTATATTCTATCCTTGTATTCCATATGAAAAAAAGGAGCAATCAGGCGCGGATAATCATTATAACTGTCCTATAGTAACTTCATATCCTGAGGTAATAAAAAATAATATGGATATATTGAAGGAACGAGATATTAAGTTCCTGAATCCTTTTATTTCTTTAGATAATAAGAAAAAAATAATTGATAGATTAGCGGGTGAGCTAGCGAGTTTTGGAATTGATAAAAGAGAAGTTGCTATGGCGGTTAAAAAGGCATGGATCGAAACTGAAAAGGTAAAATTGGATATTCAAAGTAAAGGTGCGGAAGTCGTACAATATATTAGGAGGACCGGAAAGAGGGGTATTGTTTTAGCAGGGAGACCTTATCATATAGACCCAGAAATTAATCATGGAATTCCTAGTTTAATTACGGGATTTGATATGCCCGTGCTTACAGAGGATTCTGTAGCTCATCTAGGTGTTGTTGAAAGACCTTTAAAAATAGTAGATCAATGGGTATATCATTCTAGGTTATACGCAGCGGCGAGTTTTGTAGCAAAAGAGCCCAATATTGAGCTTATTCAGCTAAATTCTTTTGGGTGTGGACTTGATGCAGTTACCACGGACCAAGTTGGAGAAATTTTAGAAAATAGCGGCAAGATATATACAAGCTTAAAAATTGATGAGGGAAATAACTTGGGAGCTGCTAGAATTAGAATTAGATCCTTAAAAGCCGCCCTCGATGAAAGAGACAAGAACGGAACTTTGCCGAGTAAAACTGAGGAAATCAACAGTAGAATTATTTTCACCAAGGAAATGAGAAAAAATCACACGATTTTATGCCCACAAATGTCTCCGGTGCATTTTCAATTTGTACAGGAAGCTTTTAATTCATCAGGATACAATTTAGAAATTTTACCTTCGGTAGATACTAAAGCTGTAGATGAAGGCTTAAAATATGTAAATAATGACGCTTGTTATCCAACAATAATTGTAGTAGGACAAATAATTGCTGCTTTAAAATCAGGTAGATATGAAATAGATAATACCTCCGTTATAATTTCTCAAACCTGTGGAGGATGTAGAGCTACAAATTATATTGGATTCCTTAGGAAAGCCTTGAAGGAAGCGGGGTTTCCAAAGATTCCAGTAATATCCTTAAATGCTGCTGGTCTTGAGAAAAATCCGGGTTTAAAATTCACATATCCAATGGTTAAAAAATCGATAATGGCTTTAGTGTACGGAGATTTGTTTATGAGGGTACTATACAAGGTTAGACCTTATGAGAAGATACTAGGCTCAGCTAATTTACTTTATGAAAAATGGGTGAAAATATGTAAAGAAGCCGTGACAAAAGGTAATAGTCGCGAGTTTAATAATAATATATCCTCTATAGTAGCTGATTTTGACAATCTAGAAATCAAAAACATTTCGAAACCTCAGATAGGTCTAGTAGGAGAGATTTTAGTTAAGTTCCATCCTACAGCTAACAATAATATTATAGATGTTATTGAAAATGAAGGTGGGGAGGCAGTTATGCCGGATTTAACGGACTTTTTCTTATACTGTGCATATGATGCTGATTTTAAATATAAGTATTTGGGTAAGAGTAGGACTGATAAAGTACTAAGTAATATAGCAATTCGATATATAGAAGGTTTCAGAAAATGTATGAAATCGGCTTTAGAAAGTAGTAAAAGATTTCACGCACCTAAAACTATACAGGAATTAGCGAAAGGAGCAGCACCTATTTTATCACTAGGTAATCAAGCAGGTGAAGGATGGTTTCTCACCGCTGAAATGGTTGAGCTTATTGAAAGTGGAACAAGAAACATAGTGTGTATGCAACCTTTTGCTTGCCTTCCAAATCATGTAACAGGTAAAGGGATGATTAAGGAATTAAAGCGGAGGTATCCAGGATCGAATATAACTGCTATAGATTATGACCCAGGTGCAAGTGAAGTAAATCAAATTAATAGAATAAAGCTTATGATGTCCATTGCTTTTAAAAACCTTAAGAGTGAGGAAGAAGTTAAAATTGCGCATCAAGAAGTAGCTAGTGATAAAAAAACAGATTAAAAATCTAATGAATTGTTAATTACAAGTTTTTTCTTAAATTATGCTACAACGAAAAGTATATATTGCTAAGTGATTTCACATCGCGAAGTAATTCTAAAATCTATTTTATTTACAGTTGCTAAAAAATACAAACTCGCTTACGCTCAAACATATATTGTTCTTCACCCATCTGTAATTAAAATAAATTAAGAATCACTAAGGCTAGTTCAAATGCATTTTACGCAATATATACTTTTGTTAGCATAATCCAAGAAAAAATATTCAAATCATCATAATCCAAGAAAAAATATTCAAATCATCATATTCCACACAATGTATTATGATGAAAAAGTATGGAATATAAGAGAGGGGTAATACCTTCTTTTTTTATGCAATGAATTAATTATCTGATTTATAACCATTTTGTTATAATAGCTCCAACCCCAATTAATATATATAATACCATCATATATACGATCAACATACCAGTTTCAATAGAATGAACACCCATTGAATATAGAATAAGTAAAATAGCCCCACTACCCAAAAGAACAACGTAAAGTACAATCATAAGATAACGTTTCAAAAGTAGCAGAGTTCGTTCATCAGCATCTGGAATATTACCATTTCTTTTTTTATTCCACTTATATAAAATCAAAGTTATGATATTTCCGAATGCTAACCCACCTATAATAGGCATAACATATTCAATAGGGTCTTCACCAAAAATATACATACCCCAAAAACCACCTATCATCATACATAACATGATAAACACCCAACCAAAGATTTGCAATTTTTTATTTTTCATAGTTATTCCCCCTTTGATTTTCCTAAATAAAATAATTCCTCAATTGGCACATCAAAATACTGTATTAATTTTAGTGCTAACTCCAAACTGGGATTATATTTATTTTTCTCAATTGCATTTATAGTTTGCCTCGTAACTTGTAAATCTTCTGCCATTTTAACTTGTGTTATCATCTTTTCTTGACGAATTTCACGAATATGATTTATCACCCTCATTTGTAGCCCTCCAATCAAAAGTAAAGATATCTTTACTTATATTATAAAGAAAATATTACTGAGTGTAAAGATATATTTACACTAAATATATCTCTATATCTTAGAAAAATGGTATAATAGGGTATATTAAAATAACAATTAAAGAGGGAAGCCATTTTATTTGTGACTTCCCTTAATTTATATATTAATATTATCATTTATTTTTTAATTTTTTTCATTAGCTCAATATACAATTTTGGGTCTGCTTCTGATTTGTAAACAAATACCTTCCACTTACCATTTTCGTTTAAAAGCCCTATATATCCTTTTGCTGTATCAGTTCGTTCAGCCTTCCCATTAGTAGAAATAAACTTCAATTTAGCTTCATAATAATATCCAGCTTTATCTTCTTTCTCACCATACAAATTTTTATCTAAGATAAAGTCTGTAACATGTAAAGTATAATTATTGTCATTACAGAACTTTGTAGCCACAATATTGTAATGTCCCGCAATAGTTTCATACCCCTTTGCTGTCATTAAAGGTAATAAATTTTTATCAAGGGACTGTATAATTTTGATATATTCCTGTGTATGTGGTATAACTCCATCAGTATTTGTGGGATTTCCACTTGCTATATCCATTTTTTTACCTTCCCTAAGAAGTTTCTTATACTCAGCAACTTTTTCTGTATTTACTGTGTAGAGATTTCTTCCAAGTTCTTGAGCAACTTTTTGTGCATTGTTTTCATCTGAACTTTTACATCCAGTAGAAGCTATAGTTATTAAAAATAGTAGACTGAATAATTTCATTATTTTTTTCAGGATTATTCCCCCTTTATTATATATAAATTGCTTGCCGTTAAACTTGCCATAATAAAACCTCCGTAATCCTTCATATAGTCTTATTATATCCGAATATTCATAAAATGTTAATTATTAACATTAAATTTAAACATAGCCTTTTTTATAGTTGAGAGTTGATAATTGAGGTTGAGTTTTCATTTGGAAATTCTTATTTTATTTTTAATTAAGATGCGTTACGAAAAACATATGTTTGAGCGACAGCGAGTTTATGTTTTTTAGCAAATTAATTAAAAATAAAATTAGTAGTTCTTAGCGAAGTGAATGCATTAATAGTAATGTATACTTTTTTACTTTTTATTTTAAGTCTTTTACGGCTTTGTCGCTAAAGGAATTGTTGACGATTTTATTAAAAGATGGTCTTTCGGGAATTAACGCTGCGTTATAAGATTGTATTATATCCATAAGCTTTGTTAAGTCATCTGATTTTAATATTGGGTTCGGCGCAAAAGCATTTATATCTCTATAGTTTTTAATGGATGAAGTAAGAACAGCCTCATCTGCGCCAGGGAAATAAGATTTAATTGAAGTCATTACTTCTTTATCGGAATGACTACTTACCCATTTTTGACCTTTATATATTGCATTAGTGAATTTTTGAACCATTTCTGGATTTTTTTCTATATAAGATTTTGTGGAAAAAAAACATGTATAAGGTATGGTTCCAGCGGACGCTCCGATGGAGGCTACAATATGTCCAGAATTATCTTTTTTCATCATACTAGCACTAGGTTCAAAAAGAGTAACATAATTACCTGCTCCGCCCTTGAAAGCACCGGACGTAGCTGTGAAAGCGAGGTTTGTAACAAGATTTATATCAATAACTGGTTTAATACCATGATTTTTTAAGACATACTCAAAAGCCATTTCAGGTACGCCGCCAGGTCTTCCTCCTATTACAGTTTTACCCTTTAAGGATTCCCATTTGAAATTCGCTTCAGCATTTCTGCCTACTAAGAAAGATCCATCTTTTTGTGTTAATTGTGCAAAAATAACAGGATAGTCTTCTCGGTGTTGATTATAGATGTAAATAACTTGCTCAGGTCCACAGAAACCTATATCTACAGATTTGCTTAATACCTGCTGCATAGTTTTGTCCGCTCCTTGCCCAGTTGAAAGGTTGATTTCAATACCCTCTTCTTTAAAGAAGCCTTGAGAAATAGCTGCATACATAGGGGCATAGAAAATAGAACGAACTACTTCACTTAATTTTACTTTTACTAAAGCATCACTAGGTTTCTTTTTACAGCCGGAAAATAAGGTGGTTATCAAGGCGAGAGAAAGAAACAGGGAAAAAATCGAAATTTTTTTAAGCTTCATAGATACCTCCATATTATATAGTTGATATAATTATATAATATGAAAGAGCGTGTAGATGTGACATTTTAAATTCAAAAATGAAATACCTTGACATATGTAAATTAAGAGGTATACAATAAATGAAAGACAAGTGAATAATAATTGAACAACTAGATAATAATTTCATAAAACATTCAAAAGCGTAGATGAAGAGGAGTAGGGGAAAATAATATTAAGAGAGGAAGATCCAGAGGCTGTAAGATCTTCTATATGAAAAACCTTGAAGGTAGCTTCGGAGCTTCTTTGCCAATTCATGTAATTATGAGTAGATGGCAAAGACGGTTTTCTTAATCGTTAAATTTTAAAGAGCCTGCAAAATTGTAGGAAAAAAGGTGGTACCGCGAGCTTTTCGTCCTTTTATAGACGAAGGCTCTTTTTTTATTGTTTGAAATTTATTGCTAAAATAAATTGACATACTAATTATTGTTTAGGAGGAGTTAATAATGGAAGAAAATAATAATATTGCTAAGAATTATGATCCAAAAGAGTTTGAAGAACGACTTTACGCATGGTGGGAAGAAAAAGGATTTTTTACTCCAACCGTTGATAAAGATAAAAAACCATTTACAATAGTAATGCCCCCACCAAACATTACAGGAAAATTACATTTAGGGCATGCTCTTGATAATACTCTTCAAGATATTCTAATAAGAACTAAAAGAATGCAAGGGTACAATACCTTGTGGCTTCCTGGTGAGGACCATGCTAGTATTGCAACAGAAGTAAAGGTTGAAAATGAACTTTTAAAAAAAGGGCTTAAGAAAAAAGAAATGGGAAGAGAAGCCTTCCTTGAAAAAGTTTGGGAGTGGACTAATGAATATAGAGAAAAAATAAGAGGACAAATAAAGAAAATGGGATGTTCTGTTGATTTTACTAGGGAAAGCTTTACCATGGATGAAAACTTAAACCATGCAGTAAGAGAAGTTTTCGTTAAATTATATAAGGATGGACTAATATACCAAGGCAATAGGATAACAAATTGGTGCCCAAAATGCATGACGGCAATTTCAGATGCTGAAATAGAGTTTGAAGAACAAGAGGGGCACTTCTGGCATGTTAAATATCCAATAATAGGTAGCGATGAGTTTTTAGAAATAGCTACCACGAGGCCGGAAACTATGCTTGGAGATACGGCGGTAGCTGTAAATCCTAAAGATCCACGGTATACACATTTAGTAGGAAAAAAAATAATGCTACCTCTAGTAAATAGAGAAATACCAATAATTGCAGATGATTATGTTGATATAGAGTTTGGAACAGGCGCAGTTAAAATTACTCCAGCACATGATCCTAATGATTACCAAGTAGGAAAAAGACATAATCTTCCAGAAATAGTGGTTTTGGATGAAAATGCAGCTATATGCGAGGGTTATGGAAAATATTCAGGTCTTGATAAATATGACGCAAGAAAGGTCATGGTAGAAGATTTACATAATGCAGGACTACTTGTTAAAATAAAAGACCACGCTCATAATGTAGGTACTCATGATAGGTGTAAAACCACTGTAGAACCAATGTTATCAAAACAATGGTATGTTAAAATGAAATCACTTGCAAAACCAGCTATAGAGGCTGTACGGGAAAATAAAACTAAATTTGTTCCTGAAAGATTTGAAAAAACATACTTCAATTGGATGGAGAATATTCAAGATTGGTGTATATCAAGACAGTTATGGTGGGGACATAGAATACCAGTATGGTATTGCAAAGATTGTGGGGAAATTATAGTTACAGTTAATGCGCCAACAAGTTGCAGTAAATGTAATAGTACAAATCTTAATCAAGATAAAGATGTGCTTGATACTTGGTTTAGTTCAGCATTGTGGCCTTTCTCAACACTTGGCTTTCCAAATAACACAGAGGATTTAAAACAGTTCTATCCAACAAGTGTTTTAGTAACTGGATATGATATTATATTCTTCTGGGTAGCAAGAATGATTTTTTCAGGGATTTATAATTTAGGGGAAGTGCCATTTGAAACAGTAGTAATACATGGAATGGTTAGAGATGATCAAGGAAGAAAAATGTCTAAGTCTCTGGGAAATGGTATTGATCCATTAGACGTAATAGACCAATATGGTTCAGATGCGTTAAGGTTTTCGCTCGCAACAGGAAACTCTCCAGGCAGTGATATAAGGTTCTATGAGTCAAGAGTTGAAGCAGCTAGAAACTTTGCTAATAAAATTTGGAATGCTTCTAGATTTGTTATGATGAACAATAATTGCGAATTAATGGAGAAATATAAAGATAATAAAAATTACACTGTTGCAGACAAATGGATATTATCAAGAATGAACACTGTAATAAAAGAAGTTACAGAAAATATTGAGAAATATGAAATAGGGATAGCACTTCAAAAGACTCATGATTTCATGTGGACAGAATTCTGTGATTGGTATATTGAACTTGTTAAACCAGTATTATACGCAGAAGATGGAGAGGCTAAAGGCATCGCATTAAATGTATTAAACAATGTATTAAAAACTGGGCTTAAATTACTTCATCCTGTTATGCCATTTATAACAGAAGAAATTTATACTCACTTAGATAATGAGTATGAATCTATAACGATTTCTAAGTGGCCAGAGTATGACGATGCTCTTAAAGATGAAAAAGCGCAGGAAAATATGAATTATATCATAGAAGCGATAAAAGACGTAAGAAATGCTAGATCGGATATGAATGTAGCACCTTCAAGAAAAGCTAAAGTATTTATATATGCTACAGAGGCAAAAGAAGCATTTGAGGAAGGTATGGTTTATTTTCAAAAACTTGCATCAGCTAGTGAGGTTAAGTTTCTAGCTACAAAAGCCGAAGCACCAGAAAATGTAGTTACAGTAGTAACTAAGGGCGCGCAGGTATATATGCCATTACTTGAGCTTGTAGACTTAGAAAAAGAATTAGAAAGATTAAATAAAGAAAAAGAAAAACTAAAAAAAGAAATAGATAGAGTAGAGAAAAAGCTTTGTAATGAAAGATTCACAGCTAAAGCTCCAATTGAAGTGGTTGATGAGGAAAAAGCTAAGGGCGAAAAATATAAAGAAATGTATGATTTAGTAATTAAAAGTATAGAAAACTTGAAATAATCTTTAATAAAAAGCAAGATAAACTATAGAATAGACACTTGAAAAGTCTATTCTATAGTTTTTTTTGTTTTTACCATACAAATAAAAAGTTGGAATATTGAAAAAAATGAATGGTGTGAGTTCAGCATACCAATAATTATGCAAGGTGTATTGATAAAGAACAGGAGAAAAGATTCTCTAATTTGATCTACTATAAGATAAGTGAAAAAAGGTGAATCTAATTTAGAGGTGGCCAACTATTAAAATAAATGAAACATATAAAAATATATTTCATTAGTTTAATTCTATTATTAATTCCTTTTTCATAAATAGAAATATAGATTACTATGAATTTATTTTCATAATGAAACCTGTTATATATACTAATGTATTTTACAAAACATACAAAATATATAAAAAACACGAAGGAATCACAAATAAAATATGGATAATATATGGATTTACTTACAAAAAATACATTGACTTCTGGAAAAATATTATTATACTTAAAATAAGATTAAAGGGGAGGACCTACGATAGTGCAAAATAATACTGTGAATATTTTTCAAATCAGCATTTATAAAGGTTAAGATGGCTATGAAATATGAAGGAATATAAAAGATATATGAATAATATATTTAATTATTTTATTGTTGTAAAATGGACATGTTAAAAAAAATCGGATAAATCAAATGATTTGATAACGGAATAGTTACATGAAAATATTTTAAAATGAAATATTTATCCGGAGCAACTTAAATAGTGTAAGTAATTCGAATCTTTCAACAACGAGATAATCTTGTATTCTTAAAATTAATAAAGGTAAGATAATAAGCTATAATTCAAAAAACAAGATTAGTGTTTATATAAGGGGGAAGAAAAGTACCAATATTATAAGATGGGGGGGCAAAAGATGTTAAATTTCTTTGTTAAAAGACTATTTTCAACTGTGATTACAATCTTCGTCGTTATCACAATAACTTTTTTCTTAATGCGATTAATGCCTGGCGGACCATTTTCTGGTGAAAAAAAGCTTAATCCACAGGTTTTAGAGAATTTGAACAAGAAATTTGGTTTGGACAAACCTGTATTTAAACAATACACTATGTATCTAAAAAATCTTTCGCATGGGGACCTAGGTCCTTCAATGACATATGAAGGAAGAACAGTTAATGAAATTATAGGATATTCTCTTCCGGTTTCTGCTAGATTAGGTGTGGTTTCTGTAGGGTTTGCTATGGTATTAGGTGTATATCTAGGAATAGTTGCAGCCCTCCATCAAGGAAAATGGCCGGATAAATTATGTATGTTTATTTCAACCATTGGAATTACGGTACCAAGTTTTGTAATTGCGACACTAATGATTTATGTATTCGCAATAAGGATGGGTATATTTCATGCCATAGGGCTTGAATCTCCTATGGATTATGTTCTTCCGTCAATTGCTCTTGGAGCATCTTCGATGGCCTTTGTTGCAAGACTTGGAAGGTCGGCTTTACTTGATGTTATAAGGACGGATTATATTAGAGTTGCAAGGGCTAAGGGACTTTCTAAAAATGCAGTTATATATAAACATGCTTTAAGAAACTCATTAATTCCTATTGTAACTTATATTGGACCACTTCTTGCTGCTGTTTTAACTGGTAGCTTTGTAATTGAAGGGCTGTTTGGTATCCCAGGTATGGGCCGAGAATTCATTACAAGCATAACAAACAGAGATTACACCGTGATAATAGGTTTTGTAACTTTAGATGCTACCTTCTTAGTACTTTCTAATTTTGTTGTTGATATACTTTACGCAGTAATTGACCCAAGAATAAAAATTGAATAATAGGGGGTGCATAAACATGGAGATAAATAGTGAGTTATTTGAAAAAATACCAAATGACAAGAAAAAAATGAATGAGATAGTTAGACCAAGTGAAACTTATCTACAGGATGCTTGGAGAAGATTAAAACAAAACAAGCTTGCGATGGGAGGATTAGTTTTTGTTATATTAATAACTATACTTGCTATAGTTGGCCCAATGTTATCAAAGTATAATTATTATTCTCAGAATTTTAGAATTGCAAACCAAAACCCTAGTGCGACTCATTGGCTCGGTACTGATAAGTTTGGTCGCGACCAATTTGTAAGAATATTATATGGAGCAAGAATTTCACTTATCATTGCATATGTTGCAAGTATATTAAATCTTGTTGTAGGAATTTTGTATGGTAGTATTGCAGGATATGCAGGTGGTATTGTTGATAATTTAATGATGAGGATTGTTGATGTAATTTGGTCAGTACCTAGTATGATTTATGTTATTCTCTTGATGGTTATACTTACTAAACCAAATCATCCATCAGCCGATGGGGGTATGTTAAATATTATAATTGCAATGGCAATATCCTTTTGGGTGGTAATGGCAAGAATAGTTCGTTCGCAAGTTATGGCACTAAAGGAACAGGAATTTGTCCTTGCTGCAAAGGTTTCAGGTGCGTCTAGCATGAGAATAATACTAAAACATCTTATTCCAAATAGTATGGGACCGATAATAGTAACAATGACAATGTCTGTACCGGGTGCTATTTTTACAGAAGCTTTTCTTAGTTTTATAGGACTTGGAATTTCTGCACCTCAAGCATCATGGGGAAGCCTTGCGTCAGAAGCATTAGATGGATACCAACTTTACCCATTACAATTGTTTTTCCCGGCGATGGCAATATGTTTAACAATACTTGCATTTAATTTCCTTGGTGACGGCTTAAGAGATGCTCTAGATCCAAAGATGAGAAAATAAGTAAGGGGGGAATTATGGAAAAATTACTTGAAATAAATAATTTAAAAACATCTTTTTTTACACATGTAGGAGAGGTGCAGGCTGTAGGTGGAGTATCCTTTTACTTAAATAAAGGTGAGGCTCTTGGAATAGTTGGAGAATCCGGAAGTGGAAAAAGCGTTACTATGATGTCACTTATGAGACTACTTGCTGATACAGGGAAAATAATAGATGGTGAAATGCTATTCCAAGGAAAAGATTTAGCAAAGATTTCCGAGAAAGAAATGGAAAAAATAAGAGGAAATGAAATTGGAATGATATTTCAGGACCCCATGACTTCCCTAAATCCTGTATTCAACATAGGTAATCAAATAATGGAACCATTACTTAAACATAGAGGATTAAGTAAGCAAGAAGCTTTTGATAAGTCAGTGAAAATGCTTTCATTAGTTGGAATCCCAAGTCCTGAAAAAAGAATGAAACAATACCCTCATGAATTTTCTGGTGGTATGAGACAACGTGCAATGATTGCTATGGCATTATGTTGTGAACCAAAATTGTTAATTGCAGATGAACCTACAACAGCCTTAGATGTTACTATACAGGCACAAATTCTTGAACTTATGAAGGATATTAAAGAAAAATTAAACACTTCTATTATTCTTATAACGCATGATTTAGGCGTGGTTGCAGATGTTTGCGACAGAATAAATGTTATGTACGGTGGATTAATTGCAGAGACGGGTTCTACTAAGGACTTATTTTATAATCCAAGGCATCCATATACTTGGGGGCTTTTAAATAGTATTCCAAATCCCCAAAGTACCATAAGGGAAAAACTGAAACCAATAGAGGGTCAACCGCCAGATTTGTTAAAACCTCCTGTGGGATGTCCATTTGCAGCTAGATGTAATTATTCTATGAAGATTTGTGAAAAGCAAAGACCGCCATTATTTCAAATTAGTCCTGAGCATAATGCAGCTTGCTTTCTAAATCACCCTAGTGCACCTAAGGTAAAAGCACCTGTTGGAAGGGGGAGTTTATAATGAGTGTTGAAAAAGTGTTAGTTGAAATAAAAGATTTGAAAAAATATTTTCCTGTTAAAAAGGGATTGTTTGGTACAGCTCATAGTTATGTAAAAGCAGTAGATGGTATTTCTTTTACGATCAATAAAGGTGAGACTTTAGGGCTTGTGGGAGAATCAGGCTGTGGTAAAACAACCTGTGGAAGAACAATAATAAAGCTATATGAACCAACTGGTGGACAAATAATATACGATGGACATGATTTATCAAAGTTAAGTCAAAAGCAGATGCTTCCTTATAGAAAAAAAATTCAAATGATATTCCAAGACCCCTATGCTTCGTTAAATTCAAGAATGACTGTTGGCGACATAGTTGGTGAATCAATTGACATTCATGGTGTTTATAAAGGTAAGGATAGAATGGCAAGAATTCAAGAACTGTTAACAACGGTGGGATTAAACAGTGAACATTCTAGCAGATATCCACATGAATTTTCTGGCGGTCAAAGACAAAGAATTGGTATAGCTAGGTCTCTAGCAGTGCAACCAGAATTTATAATTTGTGATGAACCTATATCTGCACTTGATGTTTCCATACAAGCACAGATTATAAATATGCTCGAAGAGTTGCAAGAAAATATGGGATTAACCTATCTTTTTATAGCTCATGATTTATCAATGGTTAAGCATATATCAAATAGAATTGGAGTTATGTATTTAGGTAAAATGGTTGAAATAGGTAAAAGTGATGAGGTATATAGCCGCCCAATGCATCCATATACTCAGGCGCTACTTTCGGCTATTCCAATACCGGACCCTGAAGGTGCAGCACTAAGAAAGAGGATTATGCTTGAGGGAGAAATACCATCACCTATAGATCCTCCACCGGGATGTAGATTTAAAGGTAGATGTAAATATGCTAAGGCAATATGTTCAGAGGTAGACCCAGAGCTTAAAAATTTAGGGGCAGACCACTTTGTGGCTTGTCATTTATTTTAAATGGTATAAAAATTTTGTTTAGCGAATATATTATTGAGTATAATTCGATGCTTTGCAACGAATAGTTATATATATAACAGGGGGGAATAATAAAAATGAATAAATCAACAAAGATTAGTGCAACTTTGCTTGCGGTAACCTTAGGGGTATCATTGCTATCGGGCTGTGGCACTAAAGCAGCACCAGAGGCTAATGGCAAGGTGCCGCAGGTAATAACTTTCAATTTAGGTGCAGAACCTAAGACTATCGATCCAGCATTAAGTCAGGCAAGTGACAGTGCAGATGTTATCGGAAATGCTTTTGAGGGTTTGATGAGATTGGATGATAAAGATAAACCAATTCCAGGTATGGCTGATAGGTATGAAATGTCAAAAGATGGTTTGACTTATACGTTTCATATTAGAAGTGGCGCTCAATGGTCAGATGGCAAACCAGTTGTTGCTGGTGATTTCGAATATGCGTGGAAAAGAGTTTTAAAGCCTGCAACTGCTTCTGTATATTCTTATCAACTTTTTTACTTGAAGAATGCCCAAGGGTATAATGAAAGCGAACTTGCAGCTGACAAGAAAACAGCTGGTGTAAAATCAGCAACTGTTGATGAAGTCGGAGTTAAGGCTAAAGATGATTCAACTCTTGTAGTTACCCTCGAGAACCCAACTGCTTACTTCTTATCACTTATGGCTTTCGAAACATATATGCCGATTAGAAAAGATGTAGCAGATAAAGATGCTTCTTGGGCAACCAAACCTGCAACTTATATTACTAATGGTGCATTTAAAATGAAAGAATGGAAACCTAAGGATGTTTTGACTTTTGTAAAAAACGACAAATATTGGGATGTTAAAAATATTAAACTTGATACTCTTAACTATAAAATGTTAGAGGATCAAACAGCAGCACTTTCAGCATATAAAGCCGGTCAAATGGATCTCATTAAAGACCCACCACAATCAGAAATTCCTGCGCTTGTAGCAGATGGTAGTTGCAAAATCACTCCTAATTATGCAACTTACTACTATGTGCTAAATCTTACAGCAGAGGCGGTTAAGATAAATCCAGAGGCTGCTAAGGCTATACAAAACCCTAAAGTAAGAAAAGCATTATCGCTTGCCCTTAACAGAAAAGACATAGTTGATAACGTTAGTAAAGGTGGGCAAACCCCAGCAACGTCATTTGTTCCAAAAGGGAGTCTAGAACCAAATGGTAAGGATTTTGCAAATAAAGCTTACTACCCAGCGGAGGGAGATATAGCTCAAGCTAAAAAATTACTAGCTGAAGCAGGGTATCCAGATGGAAAAGGATTCCCTAAAATAACTTTACTCTATAACACCCTTGCGGGACACCAAAATATAGCTGCTGCAGTTCAAGATATGTGGAAAACAAATCTTGGAGTAAATATAGAACTTAAGAACCAAGAATGGAAGGTATTCATACAAACAAGAAATACTAAGCAATATATTCTTGCAAGAAATGGCTGGAATGCAGACTACACAGATCCAATGACATTCCTTGATTTATTTACAACAAGTTCAGGAAATAATGACGCTGGATACAGTAATCCAGCATATGATGCAAAAATAATAGCTGCAAAAAAGGAATTAGATCCAGCTAAGAGAATGGCTATTTTGCATGAAGCAGAAGACATTATTATGAACAATGATGTTGTAATTCCTATTTATGGGTATACAAATACAATGGTTTCAAAACCAAATATTATGGGAGTTCGTACATCAGCTTTAGGAAAACATTGGTTCCAAAAAGCCTACGTAACTGCTGCTAAATAACATAAAATAGCAAAATAATAAAATGCCCTATAGAGTAGATAAAAGTCTATGCTGTAGGGCATTTTTATGAAAATAAAAGAGGTGGGTTAACAGATCTAATGGGGGAATAGATGTTAACCGTCTCTAATATTTTCTCAGGTATTAGTACGCAGTATCTATACATAAAATAATTCCTAAAAAGAATTACTTAGAATATTTTATTTAAGTAATGATTAAAGTGTTACAAATTTTTTGGATTTTTTATAAAAAAGGTTGTTAACTGCCACTAAGTTGGTATAAAATTTAACCGGACATAGTTATTTATTTTGAAAGGAAGGATAAGCATGAATTATAATGAATCTATAGCTTACATAAAAAATACAGCAAAGTTTGGTAGCAAACTTGGGCTTGAGAGAACTGAAAAAATATTAGAACTTTTAGGAAACCCACATAAAAAATTAAAGTGTATACATATTGCAGGAACTAATGGGAAAGGTTCAACTACTGCTATGGTGACTACGATTTTGGTCGAAGCTGGATATAAGGTAGGCTCATATATTTCGCCATTTATTGAAGAGTTTGAAGAACGAATGCAAATAAATAATAAAAACATCTCTAAAGGAGATTTAAGTGATGTTGTGACAGAGGTTTCTAAAGCGGTAGAAAAGGTAGTGGAACTAGGATATAGTAATCCAACAGAGTTTGAAATCATTACCTGCGCGGGTTTTTTATATTTTTATAAAAACAATATAGATTTTGCAGTGGTTGAAGTAGGGATGGGTGGAAGGCTTGACTCAACAAATGTAATTACACCTATTTTAAGTATTATTGCATCTATTAGTTTGGACCATACGCTAATACTCGGAGATACCATCGCTAAAATTGCTTGTGAAAAGGCAGGTATTATTAAAGAGGGGATTCCCGTAGTTATGTTTCCACAACAAAAACAAAGCGAAGAAGTAATAGAAAGAATATGTAGAGAAAAAAAATGCAAATTAATAAAAGTATCACAGGATTCAGCGGTATATTTAGGGAAGGGAAATTTACAATATAGTGCAGTGGATTCAATGGAAGAAACAATGTGTACTAGTAATAATGCTATAATTCAAAAATTGAAAGTGCAAACTTCAAATAATGATTATACTATTGATTTATCACTTTTAGGAAAACATCAATTACTAAACTGTTCTGTAGCGGTTCATGCTATAGAGGAGCTTATAGAGCAAGGCGCAATGATTAATAGAGATCATATAATAACAGGGCTTGGGAGTGTAGTGTGGCCAGCAAGGCTTGAGGTGATGCATAAAAAGCCTTTAGTAGTTATAGATGGTGCACACAATATAGATGGTATAGAAAAACTTACGCAGAGTATTGATATGTACTTTAACTACAAAAAAATCATATTAATTTTAGGAATCCTTGCGGATAAGCAAGTGGAAGAGATGATAAAAACTATAGTTCCAAAGGTGAGTAGAGTTATTACTGTTACCCCCCATAGCGATAGGGCAGAACTCTGCGAAGAATTAAAAATCCAAGTAGAAAAATATACTATGAGTTGCGAGGCAATTGAAGATTATGAGGATGCATATAAAAAAGCTTTGAGCTACTGCGATGAAGATGATTTACTGTTAGTGTCAGGTTCTTTATACATGGTGGGCGATATGAGAAAAATAATACGAAATGTTCATAGCCATTAATAGTAATAAAAATAAATTGACACATATTACTAGATAATATGTGTCAATTTATTTTTATTATATAGGAAACAGCTTGCGGAAAATATTAAATTCAAAACATATGTACCGCATATGCAGCCTACCGGCTAAAAGACTTTTGGTGGGGATTAAAGAAAATTATTATTTTCTTTATCAGAAATTAATCTTAAATACATCTTAGGGCACTTCGTCTGTCACAAAATATCCTCAGAATCTTTGGTTTGTTATTTTCTTTAAGTTCCCTTAGTGTAAATATGATATAGTATGAAGTTTCTCCGGAAGTGGCACCAAATAAGAAGAGCAGAAACATTGAAATTCCATTTAAAATTCTTCTTTTGCAAATATAAAATTCTCGTGAGACTGACTGGAAGGAAGGCTAGCGAACCGGCGCACGCCGAATGTGAGTGTTAGAGAATTTTATATTTGCAAAAGATTAGAATTTCTTAATGGAATTTCACGTTTCAAACTCTTATTTGGTGCCACGCAGGGGAAACTTCATACGAATCGTATTCTTATTTGGTTAAGCTTTTGCAACTAATTCTTCCAGTGCCAAAGCTAATTGGTCTGGGCAAGAAGTGCTTTTACCACCACAGTTAATACCCTTAAGTTTTTTTATAACTTCGGAAACTTCCATACCTTTTACTAAGGTTGAAATTCCACTTAAATTTCCAGCGCATCCTCCTGTGAAAACAACATTTGTTATTTTATCGTCAACGACTTCAAAAGTTATTTTTTTTGAACAAACGCCTTTTGGATCATAACTATACATAATTTACTCCTCCGTCCTTTGTAATATTAATAATTACAATAGTTATTATATACTATTAAGTATCCTCATTTCAAGAATTTAATTTTAATGAAAACAATGTTAGCATATTAGCGCTATTTTCATATTATGGTTATGGGGAGGTGAGGGATTTGAGAAAGTTATATGTGTGTAGTACTTCAGCAGATTGCATATCAAAAGTTAACTTGGATTTGTTTATAGAAGAAGAAAAAATATATTTGGATAAAAAAAATCTCAAAAGAATTGGTCCTCATGGTATATATATATATAAAAACAAGATATTAACAGCTAATAGTTATGATAATAGTATTTCTATGGTTGATATTGATAATAATGAAACAGAAAGTTATTTTATAGGTATGCATTGTAATGATTTATCAGTTTATGATAATAGGGCATATGTTATTTGTGGAGATTCTGATGATATAATAGTTTTTGATTTAGACAAAAAAACAATTGTAGAAGTAATTCCATGTGGTAACTCACCACATAGTATTTATCTTTGTAAAAGAAAGAACCTTATTATAGTGGCAAATATGAATAGTGACAGCATAACAATAATAGATTGTGATCAGAATACAAATATTAAAAATATTAGGGTGGGGGCATATCCTACTAAAGCTCTAATTACCCCGGATGGAAATTATATTTTAGTTTGCGAGAGCAATATAGGTATGGACAATAAGGGAAGTATAAGCATTATTTCATTAAAAAACTATAACGTATTATACAAGATACCTGTTGGTAATTCGCCTGTGGACATGTATTGTAATGAAAAATACTGTTATGTATCAAATTTTGGAGATGGCACGGTGAGTATATTAGACATAAATAATTACAAAGAGATAAAAAAAATTAAAATTGGGGGTATGCCTCGGGGAATACTCGAAGATGAAAAATATTTGTATGTAGGTGATAATTATAACAATTTGCTTATTAGAATTGATAAAATTACTGAAAATAAAAAAGCCATCTCTATTGGCGGAGAGCCCACAGGTATGGCACTTTTATAAAAATCAGATTCTATAGAAGATTAAGATTAATCATCTATGAGAAGATTAATTATTTTAGCATAAAGTTCAGAAGGGTTTTTTCTCCATTTACTGCATAAATTTCGTGCTTGCTTGTTCGACGCAACACTAAGTTTAATATCTATAAGTGTAAAATTATCTTCTGAAGCGGTTAGATTAACTAAATAATTATTATTGTTTTCTATTGTGTAATCAGCACTAACCGTGAGTGCTTTTTTGATGTTTTCAATATGAACTTTCAAATAGCTATCAATAAGTTGTATCTTGCTTTCAGAAATTCTTCCTTTAAATAAAGATAGAACATTGTCACCTTTTTGCGAAATGACTAATCTATGCTTACCTTTCTGATCAGTATGCTTAAGTAGGTTAGATGCAATAAGTTCAGTAATATATTGTTGCAAAGTAAAATAATTTATAAAATTATTCTCTAAAATAATTTGCGTTATTTGAATATTAGAAATAGGGAGCTTTATTTTATAAAATATATAAAGTAAAAGAAGCTTATTTTCAGCTAAGTCTAAAGCATCCTCAAACATATCTGTTCCTCCTTGTAGTCTGCTTAATATAAAACAATAATGAACGGTATCATTTCATGTAAAATTAACTATAAACATTATAACATAAAAAGCACCGAAATGAATCGGTGCTTTTAATTTTAATACTATATAATGGTTTATCTGAATTTTCAAAAGAAATAAACTTTATAAATTAAATTATACACATATATATTAACTTATAGAATATAAATTTAAAGTATAAATGTGCGAGGAGACGATAGGGGATATCTATTACTTTGGCACAAAGTGATTATAAGGAGGATATAAGAGGATATGAATATGAATTACATAAAAAAAAAATTAATAGTATTTTGTGCGATTTTCATTGTGATTTTATCAATTATAGGTGTTTATAACTTAAAAACTAAGGGTGCGTTTTTGGGTGAGCAACGTAAATTACCAATTTACTCCGTAGATACTAAAGAGAAAAAGATTGCGATCTCTTTTGATGCAAACTGGGGCGATGATAGAACAGATGATATATTAAAAATATTAGATAAGTACAATGCTAAAGCAACGTTTTTTATAGTGGGAGCGTGGCTAGACCAGTATCCGGATAGGGTAAAGACGATGCATCAAAAAGGTCATGAAATAGGAAACCATTCCAATAAGCATCCTATAATGACTACAATATCCAAGGAGAGAATGAACAAAGAAATAACCACCACAGATGCTAAAATAATGGCTATAACAGGGAAAGAAACAACCCTTTTTAGATGCCCATCTGGAGAATATAATAATTTAGTAATTGAAACCGTAGAATCAACAAATCATTATTGTATTCAATGGGATGCAGATAGTATTGATTGGAAAGAGCAGGGGGCAGAAATTGAGTATAATAGAATAATTAAAAAGACTAAGCCGGGCTCCATACTTTTATTTCACAATAATGCAAAGTATACCCCTGAAAATTTAGAAAAAATTTTAAAACATTTTAAGGCTCAAGGCTATAAATTTGTAAAAATATCAGATCTTATATACAAAAAAAACTATTATATAAATGAATCAGGAAAACAAATACAAAAATAAAAATTAAATGTATTGAAATCCACGGTGTATTTGTATTATAATGGAAATACCAATTAGTTATAATTTTGGAAAAATAGATATAAACAAAATTCTCTTAATATTAGGTATATTACATTGAAAAGCTGAATATTTATATTCTAAAGAAAGTTTATTAAAAAAAACTAAGGGAAAGAGGGATTATGATGGATAATGTTATGTTAAATAACAAGATTTATTTAGAAGGAAAGGTAGTATCTGAATTGAAATTCAGTCATGAAATGTATGGAGAAGGCTTTTATGTATTTGATTTTGAGGTTTGGAGACTTAGTGAAACAACAGATATTTTAACTATAACAATTTCTGAAAGATTAATTGCAGGTATGAATATTACAATAGGAAATGAGTTTATAGTTGAAGGTCAACTTAGATCTTACAATAAATTCGTTGACGGATCTAACCGATTAATATTAACGGTATTTGCTAGAGATATTAAAATTTGTGAAGAACACAGTAAGAATCCAAATCAAATATTTTTAGATGGATATATTTGCAAGAGTCCAGTGTATAGGACAACTCCGTTTGGGAGAGAGATTGCGGACATGCTTTTAGCAGTTAACAGATTGTATAATAAATCTGATTATATACCTACAATTGCTTGGGGACGAAATTCTAGGTTTTGTAAAAGTCTTGAAGTAGGAGATAATATAAGAATATGGGGAAGACTTCAGAGTAGAGAATATCAAAAGAAATTATCAGATGACGAAGTTATAAAGAAAGTGGCATATGAAGTCTCTATATCAAAGATGGAAAAGGTTGCTAAAGATGGTGAGGGCACTGTAGAAACGGATATGATTGATGAAGAGCAGGACCTTGAAGCTCTACACGTTATATAGTATAGATATGTAGAATGAATTTTCTTCTTTTAATGGGGTTGAAAAGAGCATATATTACGTAAAATACATTCGAACAAGCTTTAGTAATTCAAACTAATTTTATCGGAAGATACGTTAAGAACAGTACATGTTTGAGCGTTAGCGAGTTTGTACTGTTTAGTATCTTTCAATAAAATTAGTTTAGAATTACTTAGCAAAGTAAGATGAATTTGTAGTAATATATGCTCTTTTAATTTTTGTTATTTTCTTAAATCATCAAGTAGTTTAGTTTTTTCTTTAGTTCCACTATCCACATTTTTTATTATTTTTGCGGGTGTTCCAGCAACTACAACATTTTCAGGAACATCATTTACAACTACAGATCCTGCTGCCACTATAGAATTATTTCCGATTTTTACTCCTTCTAAAATTACAGCATTGGCTCCAATTAGTACATTGTCTCCAATTTCACAAGGACTTTTACTTGGAGGTTCTAACACTCCTGCGATTACTGCACCTGCACCTAAATGAACTCTTTTACCGAGTTTACCTCTGGCACCAACAACAGCGTTCATATCTACCATAGTTTCATCGCCAATTTCAGCACCTATGTTAATTATGGCACCCATCATTATAACGGCATTTTTACCTATGGTAACCTTGTCGCGTATAATTGCACCTGGTTCAATTCTTGCATCGATATTTTTTAAATCTATCAAAGGAATAGCGGAGTTTCGTCTGTCTTGTTCAAGTTTGGATTTTTTGATTCTGTCTTTATACTTTATTAGAAAATCTGATACCTCATTACTTTCTCCAAAAAGGATATAAAAGCTTCCGTTACCAAAACTTTCTATATTGCCAAATTCGCATTGTGATAAATCTCCATCAATATAGAGTTTAAGTGGAGTTGCCTTTTTAGCTTCTTTTATGTATCTTGCAATTTCATAAGGGTCGGTTAAATCATAGTTCATAGTTAATCTCCTTTCGTATTATAAGTATTAAGCCAAATTTTCATTTTTATGCATTTAATTTCGATTACACCATAAATATTAGCATTATCCTAGAACAATTTAAAAAATACTGATTTTTATTCTATTATATAGTAAAATACTTATAATGCAAATAATTGAAAGCACAAACACATTGAAAAGGATGATGTTATGAATAATTTATTTTCAAAAAATGTAAGCAATGTAGAGATTTCTGGAATTAGAAAATTTTTTAATAAGGTTCCACAAGTTGAAGGGGCGATTTCACTGACTCTTGGTCAACCTGATTTTCCAGTGCCTAAAAATATTAAGAAAGCCATGATCCAAGCTATTAATGAAAATAAAACTGAGTATACAACTAATGCAGGTATTCCGGAGCTACGACATGAGATTTCTAATTTTTTATGCGGCACAGGCATCAACTATTCAGCTGATGAAATAACTGTGACTGTTGGTGGAAGTGAGGCACTTCTATGCACATTTGCAGCATTTTTAAATGTTGGAGACAAAGTGCTGGTACCGACTCCAGCTTATCCAGCTTATGAGAGCTGTGTAAAGATTTTTGGAGCAGAAGTAGTTAATTATAAGCTTAACAGTGATTTTACTATTAATTTTGAAACACTAAATAAACTTATTAATGAAGAAAATCCTAAGATTTTAGTGATGTCACATCCGTCTAACCCTACTGGAGCAACATTAACATTATTCGAGCGAAATAAACTTTTTCAAATTCTAAAAGAAAAAAATATTTACATAATAAGTGATGAAATTTATAGCTCATTATGTTATGAAAAATACTATTCATTAGCTCAAATTGATGAATTAAGGAATAAAGTAATTTTGGTGGGTGGATTTTCTAAAATGTTTTCAATGACGGGACTTAGAGTTGGATATGTTTGTGCTAGCAAATATATCATGGATAATATAATGAAAGTACATCAGTATAATGTTTCTTGTGCAGCCTCAATATCTCAATGGGGCGCGTGCGAAGGATTACTTTCTAGCATGAATGATGTAAATAATATGAAAGTGGAGTTTGAGAGGCGAAAAGATTATGTATATAAAAGGTTGAAGCAAATGGGAATGGATACAACTATTCCTAAAGGGGCCTTTTATATATTTCCCTCTATAACAAAATTTTCTATGAGTAGCGAAGAGTTTTGCAACAGACTGTTGAATGAAGGCAAGGTCGCTGTTGTGCCTGGTTCGGCTTTTGGCACCGGAGGAGAAGGTTTCATAAGGATATCATATTCTTATAGTATGGAAGTGTTAAAAGAGGCTTTAGATAGAATGGAAAAGTGGATTAAATCATTACCTGAGTAATTTTTAAAAATATTGAACTAGAAAAGCAACCTATTTAAGTATTTAATACTTTGAAGGTTGCTTTTCTAGTTTAAAGGCTAAATCATCTCCTGCGGAGCTGTATTAACGACTTCAGAAGGAGATTTGCACTCCAACTGAAGTTTTTTATTTGTTAGGGAACGTAACTCCAGCGTGTAGTAATGGGAGACTTTCCGTCTGAACTGTCGTTATATTGACATATTAACTACATCATCCATACTATATAGACCTTTTTCTTTTCCGTATATATATTCGCAAGCTTTAAGTGCACCTATTGCAAAAACATCTCTTGATATTGCAGTATGCTTAATTTCAATACATTCTCCTTTTCCTGCAAATATGACTTCATGATCACCTATAATACTTCCACCACGGATAGCATGAATCCCTATTTCATTAGGTTGTCTTTTACTTAAACCATCACGTCCTTTGACAAAGGTGGTTTCGTCATCTATAGAATCTTTAATTGTATTTGCAAGGAGTAAAGCGGTACCACTAGGGGAATCGACTTTTTGATTATGATGCTTTTCAATTATCTCAATGTCAAAATCCTTATAAAGCATATTGCTTATGCTTTTAAGTATATTATTAACAACATTTATACCTATAGACATATTTGCAGAGTGGAATACTGGGATTTCGGTGCTGAGGGAACTAATTTTAGATAACTGTTCTTGCGTGTAACCAGTAGTGCAGAACACAATAGGGATATTTTTCTCTTTAGAATACTTACATAAGGAATCTAAAGCATCTGGCCTTGAAAAATCTAAAATCACATCTATATCATTTTCGCATTCAAGTATGCTGTCATAGCATGTATAGCCTAAATTAAATGAATTTTTATCAACACCTGCAACAATTGAAATCGTTGTTGATGCTTTAGCCATTTCAGAAATAACTTTGCCCATCTTTCCATTGCAGCCATTTAGAAGCATTCTAATCATTTGATTTCCTCCTTTAAAGGGATATTATATGCTTTTAATTCTTTTTTTAGAATCTGTAAATTTATTTCATCCATTTCACATAGTGGTAGTCTTAAAGCCCCGACTTCCATTCCCATAAGATTCATAGCTGTTTTTACAGGGATAGGATTAGTTTCTATGAATATAGAGCCATTAAGAGGAAGATACTCCAATTGTATTTTTAGAGCTTTTGCATGCTCGCCTTTTAAATATAATTCACACATGTTATGAATCACTGTAGGAATTATATTTGAAAGAACAGATATAACTCCGATACCTCCTAAGGAAAGTATAGGTATAACTTGGTCGTCATTACCTGAATAGATATCTATTCTATCTCCGCAGAGTGCTTTAATCTGTGCTATCTGACTTATATCGCCGCTCGCTTCTTTAATTGCTACAATGTTTTGTACTTCGCATAATTTTAGAAGTGTGTTTGGAGTAATATTAAGACCTGTTCTCGAAGGAACGTTGTATATTATTATTGGTGAAGTTACACTATTTGCAATTGCTTTGAAATGCTCAACTAAGCCTTTTTGAGTAGTCTTGTTATAGTAAGGCGTAATTACAAGTAATCCGTCTACGCCTATTTTTTCTGCCCATCTACTCATACTTATTGCAGCGGCAGTATTGTTACTTCCTGTGCCCGCGATTACTGGAATTCTCTTATTAACTAGATCAACTACAAATTTTATAGTCTCTTTTCTTTCTTGCTCTGTCATAGTAGAAGCTTCACCTGTAGTACCACATACTACAATAGCATCTGTCATGCTTTTGATATGCCATTCTATTAATTCTTCGAGTTTTTTAAAATCTACGCCTCTTTCATTAAACGGAGTGACTATTGCAACACCAGAACCTTTAAAAATACTCATAAGATTACCTCCTAGTAGTTTATACTATATAGTTATTAATTTAGATCGCTTTTAGTGAAGCATTTCGTAATATTCTTCATAATGAATTAGGAAACACATAAATTATCACTAAAATATTTTTCTTCATTAGATTATATTATATAGCCCATATGTAAAAATATATATACTTTTAAAAAAAAAACTGAAAATCAGCAAGGTATAATTTAATGGGTATATTTATAAAACTGTAATTTAAATCATATTATGATTAAATAACGGGTAATATTTATTTTTTATTATGAATAAAAAAACCTCGAATTGTAAAAAATATAAGATATTACAATTATAATTAGGAGGTATATGATGGGTAAAACACCTTTGAAAAAAGTTATAAAAGCTAAGTTAAGAACTAATAAAGAGTTAACTAAAAACGAAATGCTAAGAGAATCGTTAAAATATGAAATAGCGGAAGAATTAGGATTAACAGAAAAGATAGATGTGGATGGTTGGAGTGGATTAACAGCAGAAGAAACAGGAAGAATTGGAGGCTTAATGACAAAAAGAAAGAAAGCCATAAATCTCCCTAAAAACAAAGATTTTTAAAGATATTAAGCAAATTAATTTGGACAATATTTGGTATATAGGTTAGTATATTATATACCATTATAGTATTAAGAGGAATATAAAGGAGAAATGTTAATATGAACTGTTACAAAGAGTTTGCTTGTATATATGATGAATTAATCAATTCTGATATTGATTATAAAACATGGGCTTCCCAAATATTATGTATTTGCAAAGAGCATCACTTAGATATGGAGAGTTATTTAGATTTAGCCTGTGGTACAGCAAATCTTACTATAGAAATTGCAAATGAGTTTAAGCATACCTGGGCAGTTGATTTATCTTGTGATATGTTAAGTCAAGCAGAGAAAAAGATGAGGGATGCTCGGGTAGGAGCAAAATTTGTATGCCAAGATATTTGTGAATTGAATTTAGATAATACTTTTAACCTTATAACTTGCGGATTAGATTCTAGCAACTATATATTAAAAAAAGAAAATTTTAAAAAGTATTTATTAGGCGCTTATGATTTATTAAAACAGGATGGGTTATTCATCTTTGATATTAACTCTTATTATAAACTTACCAATGTGCTTGGTAATAATATTTATAATTACGATAGTGATGATGTAGTGTATATTTGGGAAAATTATTTGGAAAATGATATAGTGCAAATGAATTTAACTTTTTTTGTAAAAGAAGGACAAGTGTTCAGACGCTTTGATGAGCAACACTCTGAAAGGGCTTATAAAGAAGAATATGTAGAAAGTGTTATAAAAGAAATTGGGTTCGAAATAATTAAAAAGATGGATAACTATGAAGATAAAGTAGTAAGTAAAATCACAGAGCGAATATGTTATGTACTTAAGAAGTAAAAAACAAAAATAGTTTACAGGAGGCTAGTATATGGATAAATTGGTTAGAGCTACTGCAAAGGAAGGCCAGGTTAGAATAGTCGCAGCAATAACTACGGGTTTAGTAAATGAGGGAGTTTCTATGCATTTGTGTGCACCCACGGCAGCAGCTGCTTTTGGTAGGATGCTAACGGCTGGTGCTCTTATGGGAAGCATGTTAAAGTCGCAGCAAGATAGTTTAACACTTCAAATTGATGGCGGAGGAGAAGCGAGAGGCGTGGTAGTAACTGCACATGCTGATGTAAGTGTAAAAGGGTACATAGGAAACCCTAATGTAGATTTGCCTGCAAACAAACAGGGGAAACTTGATGTAAGTGCTGCCGTTGGTACGGATGGTTATTTAAGGATTATAAGAGATATGGGACTAAAGGAACCGTACATAGGTCAAGTGCCAATCTGTACAGGTGAAATTGGGGATGACTTAGCTTATTACTTTACTGTATCAGAGCAAACGCCGTCTGCTGTGGGACTCGGAGTTTTAGTTGACACGGATATGAGCATTAAAGCTTCAGGAGGTTTTATAATCCAAATGATGCCTGGTGCAGACGAATTTTTAGCTGATATAATAACGTATAGGCTTGAAGAAATTCCATCTATAACTGAATTAATAGCAAAAGGGATGAACATCGAAGAAATTTTGGAATTTATTTTTGAAGATATGGAACTTAAAATACATGAAGAGGTTAAGCCGACGTATAAATGTGATTGCTGCAGGGAAAGGGTTGAGAGGGCCTTAATAAGTATAGGTAAAAAGGATTTAGAAGAATTATATAATGATGGTAAAACCGAAGAACTTAAATGCCATTTTTGTAATGAAAATTATGAATTTAATCATGAAGAAATTGGGCAATTACTTAAAGAAGCTAATTCATAGATAAAAATGCAGCTTTGGATAAAGAGAATATAGTATATGTGGTATTGCTTTTTATAGAAAGCAATACACAAACTATATTCAATAGTAATATATGTTTCAAATCGTAGCAAAGTGGAGTAAATTCGATAAATAGGGAGTATAATTTAAATATACGTGAATATTCACCATATTTATGGTTGACAGCCGTAAGAAAATCTTATAATATAATAAAGTACTCACAAAGTACACATGGACGAGGAAGTTAACAGTAAAGTAAAAAAACAGTTAATACATAAAGTTGTTGACAAGTTTTATGAAATGATGTAAACTGTACTAGTCTGATAAAGATATGTGGGAGCATAGCTCAGCTGGGAGAGCATCTGCCTTACAAGCAGAGGGTCACAGGTTCGAACCCTGTTGTTCCCACCACATATGGCTCAATAGCTCAGTTGGTTAGAGTGCCGCCCTGTCACGGCGGAGGTCGAGGGTTCGAGTCCCTTTTGAGTCGCCATTTGAATTTAGTAAATTTGAAAATTATTAAGGCTGGATAGCTCAGTCGGTAGAGCAGAGGACTGAAAATCCTCGTGTCCCTGGTTCGATTCCTGGTCTAGCCACCAGTGTTGCGGAAGTGGCTCAGTGGTAGAGCGTCACCTTGCCAAGGTGAACGTCGCGAGTTCGAATCTCGTCTTCCGCTCCAACTATAATTATGAATAATGGCGCTATAGCCAAGCGGTAAGGTCAAGGTCTGCAAAACCTTTATTCCCCGGTTCAAATCCGGGTGGCGCCTCCAAAACAATAAAAAGTAGTCTAAATGCTGATATTTCAGCATTTAGACTACTTTTTTTATTTCAGTATATTTTGGATTCGTTAGACTCTAAAAATACTACCTCTATCGATTAGTTTTCCATTTCTCAAAAATACAGGTTCTACCTTATGCTTATTTAAAAAATTTAATACTTCTTTCCCATACAAATAATGATCTAAGTGACCATAAAAAGCTAAGACATTATCTTCGATAAGACCTGTTACGCCACCTATAAAACCGTAGTTAAGCCCGGGAAGGATAATATCACCAGGTGGAATTAATAAAATATCTATTTTTTCAATGCTTAAAGCCTTAGCGATAGAAACATCACTAGTTATGACTGCATGATCATTTACAATGCAAGTAGAACATTTTGTATAACCTTGCTTAACGTTTATTAATTTTCTTGTTTTTAATAGTGACAAAAGATTAGTATCAGTAAAATTAACTGAGTGAATAAAAAGATTGCCTAGGCTTAATGAATTGAGACATATGTCATAAGGGTATTTATCTTTTAAAGTTGAATTTGATTTATAAACTTTATAATTTAACAAAATTAAGCTCAGTATGAATTCATTATCCATGTCTTTATGAACTATAATATCTTTGCCTAAAATATGCATAAGCATATCAGGGTGACCACATACAGCCTCGTATAAAATGTTGCTAGGTGGGCAAATAAGCAAGTTATATCCTCTAGAAACTAAATATTCTTTTTCTTCATTATGAATTCTAAAATCAACAATAATATTTTTCATTACAATACTCCTATTTAATATTTATTTTCTTATGTTTATTTTATAACACAAAGCTATCACAAATTGCAATATGTCGATAATTGTTTAATCTATTTTGCATATACATTAATATTACACACATACTATCTTAGTGAGAAAGGAGTGTGCGAAATGCTTTTATTAACTATTGTATATAATAGGAGTATGGAATGTATTATTGATGAAATTAAAGACATTAAGAAGTGTTTTGAAGATAAAAAAAATTTTTCAGGTATATCGGAAAATATAATAGGGGATACTCACGTAGTAAAGTTTTTTTGTGATGATGACAACTTAAGCGATGCTAGTATCAAAACATTTAATTTGCATGTTGCAAACATGTTATATAAAATAGTTGTAATGGAATTTTGTAAAAAAGGACTCAAAAAATTTTTAGATGAATCTTATTTTTTTCTGCAATATGATGAAATAGAACAAATTAAACCTAGGATACAAGAATACTTGAGTAGTGAGGGCGAAATATCCGGACCTAATGGAGTATATTGTATGAATAGGAAAAATAGTATAATTGATAAGATAACTAAATGTATAGAAGAAAATAATGAAATTAATATAAGTGGATTTTTAACCTTTAGGACAAAAGAGCTAAAGGGAGATTTAGAGTGCATAGTGGATAAAGTTGTGGAAGAGTATATGGTAGAGAAAGAATATAATGAGTTTATAAAATTGCTTAAATACTTTGTTGATGTTCAGGATAGTAAGGTAGATGAGATTAATATTCTAATTGAAAAAAACGGAAATTATCGTTTAACAGATGAAGAAGGTAATGATTTAGTAGGAAATATGATGATGGAGTTACCGGATGTTAAATTTGATTCAAAAGAAAATCGAGAGGAACTTATTATTAGCACTATGATAACCAATGCTCCTAAAAAAGTAATTATACACTGTGTAGAGCATTGTAAAAATAAAGAACTAATACAAACGATAAACAAGGTTTTTGCAGATAGGGTCTATTATTGTGATAAATGTGTTAAATGTGAAGAGATAAAAAAAGAAACTCTTGTATGGTAGTAAGGCATATTGATATGTGAATAAAATAAATAAAAAAGTGTTGACAAACAAATACTTAGATAGTATACTTTGAATTGTTGTGAGTGAAAATATAAAAAATATTTTAATATAATAGAGTTATCTTTTACAAGAAGAAACAGCCGTTTCTCACCTAACAGTAATGCTAGTTAGGTTAATTAGTAATTTAAATTTGTTACTATTAGGGACGGCATTTTGTCGTCCTTTTAATTGTTTAAATATTATATTTTTATCTAAATACACTTAGGAGGTGAAAATTATTAGTAAAAACAAAGATTTCATGATGAATGAAGAAATCAGAGTTAGAGAAATAAGAGTTATTGGAGCTGATGGTTCTGCATTGGGTATTTTGAATACTAAAGATGCGTTGAATCTTGCGGAAGAGAAAGATTTAGATTTAGTTATGATGTCTCCTACCGCAAAACCTCCAGTATGTAGAATAATGGATTTTGGTAAGTTTATCTATGAACAACAGAAAAAAGAAAAA
Source organism: Clostridium sp. CM028 (assembly GCF_030585565.1). Classification (NCBI taxonomy): domain Bacteria; kingdom Bacillati; phylum Bacillota; class Clostridia; order Eubacteriales; family Clostridiaceae; genus Clostridium; species Clostridium sp. CM028. The sequence goes on from NZ_CP077766.1 coordinate 3,322,702, forward strand.
GAAGCTAAAAAGAAACAAAAAGTTGTTAATCTTAAAGAAATACGATTAAGTGCAACAATAGAAGATCATGATATTGCAATTAAGGCTAGTAATGCTAAAAAATTCTTGTTAGATGAAGATAAGGTAAAGATAACCGTAAGATTTAGAGGTAGAGAAATTGAAAACTCAAAAGTCGGACATAAGATATTAAAATCTTTTGTAGAAAAAATCGGTGATGTTTATATTGTTGAAAAACCAGCGAGACAAGAGGGAAGAAATATGATAATGATTTTAGCTCCCAAAAAAGCATAACTGAGAGGAGGAATTTTATTATGCCTAAAATGAAAACACATAGAGGCGCAGCAAAAAGATTTAAGAAAACAGGAACAGGTAAGTTAAAAAGAGCTAAAGCTTTTACAAGTCATATATTAACAAAGAAAAGCCCGAAAAGAAAAAGAAACCTTAGAAAAACAGCATATGTTTCAACAACTCAAATAAAATCGATGAAGAAATTGTTACCATACTTATAATTGAATGGTGATTAGGAGGTATATTAAATGGCAAGAATTAAGCGAGCAGTTAACTCTCGTAAAAACCATAAAAAAGTATTAAAGCTTGCAAAAGGCTACTATGGTGGTAGAAGTAAGTTATTTAAAACAGCTAATGAAGCAGTAATGAGAGCACTTAGAAATGGTTATATCGGAAGAAAATTAAAGAAAAGAGATTTTAGAAAACTTTGGATAGCTAGAATCAATGCTGCTACAAGGTTAAATGACCTTTCATATTCAAGATTCATGAATGGAATGAAACTTTCAGGCATAGATATTAACAGAAAAATGCTTTCTGAAATTGCAATAAATGATCCAAAAGCTTTTGCTGAATTAGTAGAAGTTGCAAAAAAACAATTACAAGCATAAAAATTATTTATTCAAAAATGTAGCCATACGGCTGCATTTTTTATTGCATTTTTGACAAAAACATGTAAAGTGATATAATTAGTAAAACATCATAGTTGAAAATTTAGAGGTGAATAATTTGAAATTAGATATTAAAGATCTTAAAAAGAAAAGCATATATACTCCTGTTCGGATACTTGCATTAGGGTTTGCTATAGTCATAGTCATAGGGGCTATACTATTAAGCCTACCTATAGCTTCGCAAAGTGGTAAAATTACGCCTTTTATAGATTGTATATTTACCTCTACATCTGCTGTGTGTGTTACGGGACTTATAGTACTAGACACGGGAACGTATTGGACATATTTTGGCAAAACAGTGATCATGTTACTTATAGAAATAGGTGGACTTGGATTTATGTCTGTAGCTACTTTAGTTTTTTTAATTTTAGGGAAAAGAATAACATTAAAGGAAAGACTAGTGATGCAGGAAGCTATGAATGTAAACTCATTACAAGGGTTAGTGAAAATGGTCAGATATGTATTGATATTTACAATTTATGTTCAGATAACAGGTGCGGTGTTATTCTCAACACAATTTATTCCTGAATTTGGAATTGCCAAAGGGATTTATTATAGCGTGTTCCATTCGGTGTCTGCGTTCTGCAATGCTGGGTTTGATTTGATTGGAAACTTTAATAGTGTCACTGCTTATGCTAGTAATTCTGTAGTAATATTAACAATTGCAGCATTAATAATAATAGGTGGGTTAGGATTTTATGTTTGGGTAGAAATTTATAATTGCAAGGGAACAAAAAGATTGTCACTCCATGCTAGAATAGTTATTTACTCGACGATAGCATTGGTTGTTTTAGGGGCAATACTTATGTATATTTTTGAGATGAATAATGCTGACACTATGCAAGGAATGTCTATTAAGGGCAAATTTTTATCTTCCGTTTTTGCATCAGTTTCCCCAAGAACAGCAGGGTTTAATTCTATACCACTCGGTAAAATGACCACGGCGGGAAAGTTTTTAACAATAATTTTAATGTTTATTGGAGGATCGCCTGGATCAACGGCGGGTGGAATAAAAACGACTACTGCCATTGTGATTTTTATGACTATAGTGTCTGTGGTTCGTGGAAGAGAAGATACTGAAATATTTCAAAAGCGCATAAGCAAAGAATTTGTGTATAAAGCGTTTGCAGTATCACTTATTTCCCTAACAATTGTAATATCAGTTACCATGATATTATCTATTACACAGAGCCCGAATATTCCTTTTGAATACTTTTTGTATGAGGCTACTTCAGCATTTGCTACAGTTGGATTAACACTCGGATTAACTACAAAATTAACATTTGTAGGAAAGGTAATAATCTTACTTACCATGTATGCAGGGAGAGTGGGACCACTTACTATAATACTAGCATTAGCTAAAAATAAAAAAAGTAAATCGGGAAATATAAAATACCCAGAAGGCAAAATTTTAATTGGATAGGGGTGGGGTTAATGAGTAAAAAACAGTTTATCGTTATAGGTCTCGGAAGATTTGGAGAATCCGTTGCTGAAACATTATATTCTTTGGGAAATGATGTATTAGCAGTTGATTTTGATGAAGATGTAGTTCAAAATATTTCGGATAATGTAACTCATGCAGTTCAAGCTGATGCGAATGATGAAAATAGCTTAAGGGCTCTTGGAATTCGTAATTTTGATTGTGCAGTCATTAGTATAGGTTCTAATATCCAATCTAGCATTTTGGCAACACTCTTAGTTAAAGAATTAGGAGTAAAATATGTGATAACAAAAGCGACTAATGCCCTGCATGCTAAAGTATTATATAAAATAGGTGCAGACAGAGTAGTTTTTCCAGAAAGAGATATGGGTGTACGCGTTGCTCATAATTTAGTATCATCAAATATATTAGATTATATTGAATTATCTCCTGATTATAGTATAGCTGAAGTTATTAGTCCTGAAGAATGGCATAATAAAACCCTGGGAGAATTAAATATAAGAGCTCAATATGGTATAAATGTAATGGCTATAAAAAGAAACAATGATATTGATGTTGCTCCAGCAGCTGATAATATTGTTGAACCAGGTGATATTATTGTTGCAATAGGTAATATTGAAGAATTAAATAAGTTGGAAAATCTAGTTAAATAAGGAGCATTCAGTTTGGAACATATTCAAAGTAAGGATAATTTATTGATTAAAGATATCAAAAAGTTAAAAGAAAAGAAATATAGGAAAGACAGTAATATGTTTTTAGTTGAAGGTTTCAGATTTGTAGAAGAAGCTTTGGATTCTGATTTTGAAGTGGTGCACATTTTTATAAGTGCTAGAGGAGATTCAAAATATGAAAACTCTTGTATGAAAAACAAGCTACAGAAGAATACTAAAGTTTATAGTGTTAGTGACAGTTTATTTAAAAGTATTTGCGATACGGATAATCCGCAAGGTATTATTGCTACAGTTAGAAATAAACCGGTAGAGATTAAATATGATCATGGCTTCTATATGTTAGCTGATAAAATACAAGATCCAGGTAATATGGGAACTATAATTAGAACAGCTCATGCGGCGGGAGCACTAGGAGTTATAATTACAAAAGGAACTGTAGATATCTATAATGAAAAAACTTTAAGATCCACAATGGGTTCTATTTTTAAAATACCCGTTATTTGCGATAGTGATCTATCGGTGGTGCAAAAGCTTAGGAGCGCTGGATTTAAGCTAGTTACTAGTTCATTGGATACTGATAAAAACTTCTATAATGTAGACCTTAGAGAGAAAGTTATTATATCAGTTGGAAATGAAGGAAATGGAATAAGCGCCGAAGTTTATGAGATATGTGATTTGAAAATTAAAATTCCCATGCCTGGTGGTGCAGAATCTTTAAATGCAGCTGTAGCTGCATCAATTATGATGTATGAAGTCGTAAGACAGAAAAATAATATATGATTTTTAAATTCATAGTTGAATTTTTTTGTAGTTGTGGTTATAATATTTTGTATACTACCATAAATTAATAATAAACTGTGACGGAGAAAGTAAATATAAAGATACTTACAGGGATAAGAAGCCTTAGACTGAGAGCTTCATTAAGAAATTTTTATATCCAAGTTCACTCCAGAGTTCTAATGGTGAAAAAAAGTAGCCGATAGCGGGTAAAACCGATAAATTTATCTAAGAGGACTGTTTTTAGTCAATTAGGGTGGTAACGCGGATTTTCCGTCCCTTTATTGGGGATGGTTTTTTTTGTTTTATAAAGAATTATCAAAATATGAGAGGAGCATTCATTATGAAAGAAAAGTTAGAAACGATAAAAGCTGCAGTTTTAGAAGAATTAAAAGGAGCTGCTATTAAAACAGAATTAGAAAATATCAGAGTTAAATATTTGGGCAAAAAAGGTGAATTGACGCAAATATTAAGAGGCATGGGACAGTTATCAAATGAAGAAAGACCAATTGTTGGAAAATTAGCAAATAAAGTAAGAGAGGATATAGAGACACTTATAGATAAAGCTTCAGATACATTAAAAAACAATGAAAAAGAAATGAAGCTAAAAAGTGAAGTTATAGATATATCTATGCCAGGGAAAAAACAAACAGTAGGTAAAAGACATCCGTTAGAGTTAACACTTGAAAAAGTTAATGAAATATTTTTATCTATGGGATTTGTTATTGAAGAGGGCCCTGAGGTAGAAAGAGATTATTATAACTTTGAGGCATTAAACATACCTAAAAATCATCCGGCAAGAGGTGAACAAGATACTTTTTACATAAATGATAATATAGTTTTAAGAACCCAAACTTCACCAATACAAATAAGAACTATGGAGCTTCAGAAACCGCCTATAAAAATGATAGCGCCAGGTAAAGTTTATAGATCCGATGCAGCAGATGCTACTCATTCACCAATATTTTATCAAATTGAAGGGCTTATAGTAGATAAGGGAATTACCTTTGCTGATTTAAAAGGGACGCTAGAATTATTTACGCAAAAAATGTTCGGGGACGAAATGGAAACAAAGTTTAGACCACATCATTTTCCTTTTACAGAGCCATCAGCTGAGATGGATGCCACTTGCTTTGTGTGCAATGGTAAAGGGTGCAAGGTTTGCGGCGGTAGCGGCTGGATAGAACTTTTAGGTTGTGGCATGGTTCATCCGGACGTTTTAAGAAATTGTGGGATTGATCCAGAAGTTTATAGCGGATTTGCTTTCGGGTTTGGCCTTGATAGAATTACAATGTTAAAATACGGAATAGACGATATTAGAGCACTTTATGAAAGTGATATGAGATTTTTAAAACAATTCTAAAATATAAATAATAATGCAGCTTCGCAGAAGATGATTTAATACTATACAAATTCTAGGAGGATATAAAATGAAAGTTCCAGTTAAATGGCTTAAAGATTATGTAGATATAGATATTTCACCAAAGGTGCTTGGAGATAAGTTAACCATGTCTGGTTCAAAAGTAGAAGAGGTTATTATATCAGGTGCTGAAATTGAGAAGGTTGTTACAGGGAAAATAATAAAAATAGAAAAACATCCGGATGCTGAGAAATTAGTTATATGTCAAGTAAATATAGGATTAGACGAGCCGACACAAATCGTTACAGCAGCTACTAATATGAAAGAACAGGATATAGTACCAGTAGCACTTCACGGATCAACGTTACATGGAGGACTAAAAATAAAAAAAGGTAAACTCCGTGGAATAGTTTCAAATGGTATGTTCTGCTCTGAGGAAGAACTTGGAATTGCAGTTGATGAACCAGTTGATGGACTAATGATACTTCCAAGCGATACCATCATTGGAAAAGACATAAAAGAAGTATTAAATCTTCAAAGTGTACTAATAGATTTTGAAATAACTTCAAACAGAGCAGATTGCTTAAGTATTCTAGGAATAGCTAGAGAAACGGCTGCAACTTTAGGCACGCAGTATAGAAAACCAGCACTTGATTATAAAGCTACCTGCAAGGATAATGTGGAAGACCTTTATAAGGTTCATATTAATGATGAACTTTGCAGAAGATATATGTTAAAGGGTATAAAAAATGTAAAAATTGAGCCTTCTCCACAATGGATGCAGGAAAGACTTATAGAAGCAGAAATTAGACCTATAAATAATATAGTGGATATCACAAACTTCGTTATGGTAGAGCTTGGTCAACCTATGCATGCATTTGATGCTAGGCAAATTACGACTAATGATATAGTGATAGAAAGAGCGGGTAACGGAGAAAAATTTATTACCTTGGATGAGATAGAAAGAGATTTAGATGAAAGCATTTTAACTATTAAAGATGGAGATAGAACAATAGCAATTGCAGGCATTATGGGAGGCTTAAATTCAGAAATTAAAGAAGACAGCACAAGCATAATATTTGAGAGTGCAAACTTTAATGGGGTTAATATAAGACTCGCTTCTAAGAAATTATCTTTAAGAACCGATGCATCTTCTAAATTTGAAAAAGATTTAGATCCTAATATGGCTGAAATGGCAATGGATAGAGCTTGTCATTTAATAGAAGAATTAGGTGCGGGTGAAATAATGGACGGATGCACTGAGGTATATCCGAGTAAAGTTAAATCTCATACTTTAGAAGTAGATGCAAATTGGATTAATAAATTTTTAGGAACTAATATATCTATGCCCAATATGAAAATATACCTTGATAGATTAGAACTTGCTACAGAAATAACAGGGGATTTTTTAGTTATACATGTGCCTACGTTTAGGTCTGATATTAACATTAGAGAAGACGTCGCAGAGGAAATAGCTAGAATGTATGGTTATGATAACATACCATCTACTATTCCTAATTGTGAAACTTCAAAAAGTGGGAAAAGTGAAAAGCAAAAATTAGAAGATAAAGTAGTGCTTTCTTTAATTGGCAGTGCACTTAATCAATCCATAAGTTATTCTTTTGTAAGTCCTAAAATATTTAATAAAATATTAGTTCCAGAAGATAGTGAGTTAAGAAAAGTAGTTACTATAAAAAATCCTTTAGGAGAAGATTATAGTATAATGAGAACTACAACTATAGCATCTATGATGGAATGTTTATCAAGGAATTATTCAAGGAATAATGAAGAAGCTAGGTTATTCGAAATAGGTAAGGTGTATATACCAAATGAAGATGCAGATAAGCTTCCAGAGGAAAGAAATATATTAACTATAGGAATGTATGGAAATGCTGATTATTTGGATTTAAAAGGTGTAGTGGAAAATGTATTAGATATTTTGGGAATGAAAAATACATCATTTAAAAGAGAAAGTGAAAATCCAACTTATCACCCAGGAAAAACATCAAACCTATATGTAAAGAGAGAATTTATAGGTGTGGTTGGAGAAATTCATCCGAGTGTTTCGGAGAACTATGAAGTGCAGCCAAGATGTTATATAGCAGAATTAAACTTAGATATATTATATAAATATGCTGACTTAAATAAGAAATACAAAGCACTTCCAAAGTTTCCAGCTGTAACAAGGGATATCGCACTTATAGTTGATGAGAGGGTTCTAGTTCAAGACATTGATGATATAATTGTAAAGCAAGGTGGAAATATTTTAGAAAGTGTAAAATTATTTGACGTGTATAAGGGGAAACAAATAGCAGAAGGAAAGAAAAGTATAGCCTATGCTATAGTATATAGACGCTCGGACAAGACATTAACAGATGAAGAAGTAAACAAGGTGCATGAAAAGATATTAAGATCTCTAGAGCATAAATTAGGTGCTGAACTTAGATAATGAAAGTAAACTAAAACTCCCTTAGTAATAAGGGGGTTTTATCATTTCATGCAATCTCAAAAAACAAATGAATATTGTATTAATTGTATGCATAATTTGAAAAAATTGGTTTTATTAAAAGTTATATTGTGGTACAATAAGTTTAACTAATCTGTCTAAGAGGGTGTTTTAGATGAACGTTGTAACAATAAAGATAAACGGTGTTGAATATAATTTAAAAGGTGATGAAAGAGAAGAATATTTACATATGGTAGCTAGTTATGTTGATAAAAAAATAAAAAATATAATGAGTAATAATGAAAAGCTTAGTACTTCCTCAGCAGCAATTTTAACTGCTTTAAATTTAGGTGATGATATGTTTAAAAGTAAGTCACTTTGCAAGGAACTTTTGAGTAAGGGTGAATCTTTAGAAAAACATGATAATGAATTGACTGAGCAGTTAGAAGGTTTAAAAAAACAGTTAAATCATTTGGAAGACTATAATCAAGAATTACTTAACAAGTGTAAAAACACAGAAAAAACTGAATATGTAAAAACATTAGAGCAAGAAAATATAGAGATGCAACAACAATTAGATGTGATGCAAGTGACTAGTAAAAGTTGTATCGAAGAAAATAGAAGAACAAAAACAGAAAATAAAGAAATGAGATTTAAGCTTCAATCTTATAAGTACAAAATAATCGATTCACAAAATAAGTTGATAGAATACCAAATTAGTTTAGCTAAACAAAAGAAAATTAATAATCCACTTTTAGCTTCACATAAAAAATAAAAATTATTTAATTGTCGCCGAAAGGCGATTTTTTTAATGGACGAGAAATATATTTACAAAAGGCTCACAATTTTTTAAATAATTGTGAGTCTATTTTTTATTATAATGACTTTAAGTTGATAAAGTGTAATATTAAAATGCTCATGAAACATATAATTATATTGATAGCGAAATTAAAGACTGTTATATTAACAACAATTATTAAGTTATATCAAATTGTTTATAAAAAAAGGGGGGAAAACAATGAAAAGAAGAATTGCTGGATGTTTAAGTTTAGCAATGTCAATGGCTCTAGTATTATCGGGTTGCGGTAAAAGTGATGTTGGGAGAGCAGCGAAGGATTTAAAAGGATCAGAAGTTATAGCGGCTGTAAATCCAGAAAAAGTGCCACAAACAGCAAAAAACAGAAAAGATACTTTAATTGTTGGATTTACAGCACCAGAAGGAAAATTTAATCCCATATATGAAAGTTCAGTAGATGATGGTTATGTTGCTCAATTAGTTTTTGAAGGGTTATTGACAAATGATGCGAAAGGAAATCCTGTAGAAAAAGTAGCTAAGAAATGGGAGATTTCAAAGGATAGCAAAACCTATACCTTCCATTTAAACAAAGGCATTAAATTTAGCAATGGAGAAGAATTAACTGCAAAGGACGTGGAATTTACTTATACAGCTATTTGTGACCCAAAGTATGATGGACCCAGAACAGACGCTGTAGATAAATTGGTTGGGTATAAGGAATACAATAAAGGTGATGCTAAAACTGTTAAAGGCATAAAGGTTATAGATGACAATACAATTTCATTTACATTAACAGATGTTAAATCACCAGCTCTAAGTTCTGATTTTATTTATGGAATTATGTGCAAGAGTTATTATGCATTTGAAAAAGGTAATATAGATAAATTAAAAAAAACATTCTTAAAACCGATGGGCAGTGGTCCATATATATTTAAAGCATATAAGGCAGGTCAAGAAGCTGACTTTGAGAAAAACCCTAGTTATTGGAAGGGTGAAGCTAAGATTAATAAGTTAATATTAAAAGTTACTAATGCTCAAACCAATATTCAATCACTTTCCGCTGGTGAAGTAGATATTGATAGAATTGCAACTGAACCAGAAAATATCCAAATGCTTAAAAGTGCAGGATTCATAGATATGCAACTTTTTCCGGATAATGGATATGGATATATAGGGTTAAATCTTAAAGATGAAAAATTAAAAGATGAAAGGGTACGGCAAGCACTTACTTATGGTTTAAATAGAAAAGGATTTATAGATGCTAGATATAAAGGATATGCTGATGTTTGTAATGCACCAGTATCACAAGTATCTTGGGCATATACTGATGACATAAATAAATATGAATATAATCCTGAAAAAGCAAATAAATTATTAGAAGCAGCAGGTTGGATTAAAAAGGAAGATGGATTTAGATATAAGGATGGTAAAAAGTTTCAAATCCATTGGATGACTTATCAAGGAAGTAAATACGTAGAATTGTTAATTCCAATAGTAAAGGAGAATTGGAAGGCCATAGGAATAGATGTTATTCCTGAATTAATGGAATTCAAGACTATGTGTACAAAGGTTTTTGATGAACAAAAATTTGATATGTATAATATGTCTTGGACTTTAAGTATTGATCCAGATCCATCAGGATTATTCTCAGAAAAGCAAGCAGAGCTCGGTGGATTCAATCCAGGAAATTGGGTAAATAAAGAAAGTGAAAAATTAATGGCAGATGCTCTTAAGACTACGGATGTAAAAGAAAGAAAGGTATTATATCAAAAGTGGTTAAAACTTTTCACAGAGGAAGCTCCATATGTTTTGTTAGATCAATGTAAAATGATGTGGGCTGTAAGTTCAAGAGTTAAAGGTATAAACATCTCTCCATATGTTAATTTTACTTATCAAATTGCAGATGCAGAATTGATTGAACCTAAAGCTAAATAGGTAAATGATGCTTTAATTATATTTTGCTATGCTTGGGGTTACCAAGCATAGTTTATAAAGGGGGATTGTCATGAGGCAGTATATAACTAGAAGATTACTGCAAATGATACCAGTTTTAATAGGGGTATCTATAGTAATATTTTTAATATTGCAGTTGGCACCAGGTGATGCATTAACAGGTAAAATGGATCCACATTTAACACCAGAAAGAAAGCAAGAATTAAGACATCAAATGGGACTAGATCTACCGGCGTATAAGCAGTATCTTAGATGGGCTGGAGGAGTACTTCATGGGGATTTTGGCGAATCTACTAACTTTAAACAGCCAGTAGGAAAGGTTATGAACACATATATTTGGAATACATTTTACCTAGCTATACTCTCATTAATACTAAGTGTATTAATCTCAATTCCAATCGGAGTGGTTTCTGCAACTAAGCAGTACTCAAAATTTGATGGATTTTTCACCGTGTTTGCCCTGATAGGTATTTCTATGCCCTCATTCTTTTTTGGTATGCTTCTTATAAAAGTTTTTGCTGTAGACCTTAAAATACTTCCGGTTTCTGGAATGAGCACGGCTGGAAGTACAGTAGCAGGCATTTCCTATGGTTTAGATGTAGCTCGTCATATGATACTACCGCTAATTGTACTTACTTTAAGTAGTGTGGCAGGTCTTATGAGATACACAAGATCAAGTATGCTAGAGGTAATAAGGCAGGATTATATAAGAACAGCTAGAGCTAAAGGACTTAAAGAAAAAGTGGTTATATATAAACATGCTCTTAGAAATGGAATGATTCCTGTTATTACTTTACTGGGATTTTGGCTTCCTTTATTATTTTCTGGAGCGTTTATTACAGAAAGCATTTTTGGGTGGCCTGGCATAGGACCTATAGAAATTGCTGCAGTAAGTGGACGTGATTATCCACTGCTCATGGGAATAAATATCTTATTTGCAGTGTTAACTTTGGTTGGGAATTTAATTGCAGATGTTACTTATGCCGTAGTTGATCCGAGAATAAGGCTTAAATAGGAGGTGTTAAAATGCAAGCAGAAGTAAAACCAAAAGTGAAGCAAATTAAAAAAGAAGAAATTTTAAGCCCTTGGAAGATAATAAGAAAACGGTTAAAAAAGAATAAACTAGCTATATTTGGAATGTATATACTGTTGTTTATGGTGATTATGGCATTAATTGGTCCATTAATATCACCTTATAAAATGGAAACTATAGATTTATACAATGTATCATCTTCACCTTCTTTTAAACATCTTTTGGGTACCGATGATGTGGGAAGAGATGTTTTAGTAAGAGTGATGTATGGGGGCAGAATATCTCTGTCAGTAGGAGTGCTCGCTGTATTTGTTGAAGTACTAATTGGAAGTATGTTAGGAGGAATAGCAGGCTTTTATGGTGGAACAGTGGATAGTGTAATAATGAGGATAGTTGATATATTCTTATGCTTTCCAAGTTTGCCACTACTAATAATGCTGGCAGCTGTAATGTCAGATTTAAATGTTGCCCCACAGTATAGGATGTACGTAGTTATGTTTATTATAGGATTACTTGGATGGCCAAGCCTTTGCCGTATTGTTCGAGGACAAATACTATCGCTTAGGGAACAGGAATTTATGCAGGCAGCAGAAGCTTTAGGACTTAAGGATAGAAGGAAAATATTTAGTCATCTACTACCAAATACCTATGCGTCTATTATAGTTTCAGCTACTTTAGGTATAGGTGGTGCAATTCTAACGGAATCAGCATTAAGTTTTCTAGGACTTGGAGTTACTCCCCCTACGCCGTCTTGGGGTCAAATGGTCCAGGCAGTTAATAATGCATATATATTACAATTCAAACCTTGGATTTGGGCGCCTCCTGGCATATGCATTTTCTTAACGGTAATGGGTATAAATTTATTTGGAGATGGACTTCGCGACGCCATCGATCCCAAACTAAAGGTTTAGGGGGTGTATTATGAGTAAAAATTTAGTGGAGATAAAAAATTTGAAAACATATTTTTACACAGAAGATGGAATTGTGAAAGCTGTTGATGATGTTAGTTTTAATATTAGAAAAGGTGAAATAATAGGTGTAGTTGGAGAATCGGGTTGTGGTAAAAGCGTTACGGCAATGTCAATAATGAGATTAATTCCGTCACCACCCGGAAAAATAGTTGGAGGCGAAATTCTGTTTGAAAATAAAAATATTTTAGAACTTAAAGGCGATGAAATAAGAAAAATAAGGGGGAATGACATAGCGGTAATATTTCAAGAGCCTATGACTTCATTAAATCCTATATTCACTATAGGGTATCAAATAGAAGAAGTAATAATGCTCCATCAAAAGTTAAATAAAGTTAAGGCTAGGGAAAAAGCAGTAGATATGTTAAAGCTAGTTGGAGTGCCAAGAGCTGAGGACATAGTGAAGTGTTACCCTCATGAGCTTAGTGGAGGTATGCGCCAAAGGGCAATGATTGCAATGGCTGTGTCTTGTAATCCAAAGCTTTTAATAGCAGATGAGCCAACTACTGCATTAGATGTAACAATTCAAGCGCAAATACTTGATATTATGAAGGATCTAAAGAAAAAGCTTAATACTTCAATAATGCTAATAACTCATGATCTTGGAGTAATTGCTGAAATGGCAGAATATGTAGTAGTAATGTATGCTGGTAAGGTTATTGAAGAAGCACCTGTAATTGAGTTATTTAAAAATCCAATGCATCCATATACTGAAGGCTTAATGAAATCTAAACCTTCACTGGATAAAGATGTAGATAGATTATACTCAATACCCGGACAGGTTCCAAACCCAATTAATATGCCAGAAGAATGTTATTTTTGTGCAAGATGCCCGAAAGCTATGGATATTTGTAGAAAGAAGCAACCACCTACTTATGAGATAAGGCAAGGACATAAGGTAGCCTGCTTTTTATATGAGGAGCAAAACAACTAATAAATATTTTGTACTATGAAGCGATGCAAGGAGGGGAAGTAAGTGCACGATGAAATAGTTAGAGTAGAGAATTTAAAAACATATTTTCCTATTCAGGGTGGAATACTTAAAAAGACTGTAGGTTATGTTAAAGCTGTAGATGGGGTATCTCTATATATAAATAAAGGTGAAACCTTGGGCCTAGTGGGTGAATCAGGATGTGGGAAAACTACAGTTGGTAGAACTATGTTAAGGCTTATAAACAAAACAGAAGGCAATGTTTATTTTAAAAATCAAAATGTATTTGATTTATCGAAAAAAGATTTAAGAAAGATGAGACCTAAAATGCAAATAATTTTTCAAGATCCATATAGTTCTCTTAATCCAAGACTTACTATAGGGCAAATAGTTGGAGAATCGCTAATAGATCATGAGTTATTGCCTAAAAGCGAAATTGCTGGTAGAGTTAAAGAGGTGCTTGAGATTTGTGGGCTTGCACCTTATCACATAAGAAGATACCCACATGAATTTTCAGGTGGGCAAAGGCAGAGAATAGGAATAGCAAGAGCTCTTATATTAAATCCTGAATTTATAGTTGCTGATGAACCTGTATCAGCACTAGATGTGTCCATTCAATCTCAAATAGTTAATTTAATGTGTGATCTTCAAGAAAAAATGGGGTTTTCATATTTATTTATTTCGCATGATTTAAGTGTAGTAAAACATATTAGTCATAGAATAGGGGTTATGTACCTAGGATCTTTGGTGGAATTAGCATCAAAAAATGAATTGTATAATAATCCTCTTCATCCATATACGAAGGCATTGTTATCGGCAGTGCCTCTACCAGATCCAACATTAAAGAGAGAAAGAATTATTCTTAAGGGAGACATACCAAGTCCGGCAAATCCACCCTGTGGCTGTAAATTTCATACCCGATGTCAATATGCTGTGGAAAGATGCAAAAATGAATGTCCACAGTATAAAGATGTAGGCAGTAAACATTTTGTAGCTTGCCACTTGCTGTAAGGTAATGATTGGTAGCATAAAAGGATAGTATATTGAATTTCCAAAGTAAGGGGGGAATATATGAGACAGGAAAGAGAACTAGAAAGAATAAAGGATAGTGATTTGAATTGTGATGAAGGTGTAGGATGGAAGGACATTGTAGCCATTGTTATAGCACAATTTCAGATATTTATGCCAATAGTTATGGGAGCTGCATTAGTCATGAGTTTGTTGTTATTTATTGTAATGAAAGTATGGATCAGAAGTTAATAATAGTCAACTAGTAGTTGTAAAAAAAATGTATATTTGTTTAAGAATACACCCTAGAGATAATGAAAAATTTGTCGAAGATGAATTTGCACTATCACTTGGGTGCTTATTTGGGTATAATTGAAGTGTAGGGACATTTAATCTCATGCCCCTAATGTTAGAACATGAAAAGGATGGTATGTATATGAATTTGTTAACAATAGAAGAAATGAGTAAAAGTTATAGTGAAAAAATACTCATTAATAAAGTGTCATTAGGTATAAGTGATGGCGATAAAATTGGATTAATAGGAGTTAATGGAACAGGAAAATCAACTTTTTTAAAAATAATAGCTGGCTTTGAAGTTCCTGATGGGGGAAGAATTTTAAAGGGAAACAAAGTGAATATAGAATATTTATCTCAAAATCCTAAATTTGACCCAGAAGCTACAGTGCTTGAGCAAATTTTTAAAAGTGAAACTGATGTTATGAAGGTTATAAGAGAATATGAAGTAGCTATGGAGAAAATGGAGGAAAATCCAGAAGATGAATCCGTTCAAAATACTTTAATGAACCTTAACACTAAGATGGACGCATGTAACGGATGGGAAGTTCAAAATGAAGCTAAAATAATACTTACAAAGCTTGGAATAACCGATTTTAAGCAGCGAATAGGCAACCTTTCAGGTGGACAAAGAAAAAGAGTCGCTTTGTGTAGTGCTCTAATTACTCCCTCAGATTTATTAATTTTGGATGAGCCTACAAATCATATGGATAATAAAATAATAGATTGGCTTGAGAAATTTTTAAATAGTAGAAAAGGTGCACTACTTATGATTACTCATGATAGGTATTTTTTAGATAGAATAACAAATAAAATTATTGAGCTTGATAAGGGTAATCTATATAGTTATCAGGGGAATTATAGTGTGTTTTTGGAAAAGAAAGTTGAAAGAATGGCTTTAATGGATACAATAGAGAAAAAAAGAGAGAGTTTATTTAAAAAGGAACTAGCTTGGATAAGACGTGGGGCTAAAGCTAGAAGTACTAAGCAAAAGGCGAGAATTGACCGTTTTGATGAGCTTCGCGATGGAAAAGTTGATGTAACAAACGAAAAGTTAGAATTATCCTCGGCATCTACTAGACTTGGTAAAAAGATTATGAATGTAGAGAACATATATAAAGCATATGGTGATAAAAAATTAATTAGTAATTTTAGTCATACTTTTACTAGGAGAGATAAAGTAGGTATTATAGGACCTAATGGTATGGGGAAATCTACGCTTATGAATATTTTAAGTGGAGTATTAAGCCCAGATTCAGGGGTAATAGATTGGGGAGAAACATTGAAAATTGGCTTTTTCCATCAAGAAAATGGTGAGATGAACGAAAAGCTACGTGCTATAGAGTACATTCGAGAAGGTGCAGAATATATAACTACAGGCGATGGAGAACAGGTTACAGCTTCTCAAATGCTTGAGAGATTCTTATTTGATGGAACTACTAAGCATTCATTTATTTCTAGTTTATCCGGTGGAGAAAAACGAAGACTATATTTATTAAGGATTCTTATGGAAGCTCCAAATGTACTATTTTTAGATGAGCCAACTAATGACTTTGATATTCAAACTCTAGCAGTACTCGAAGATTATTTAGATGGGTTTAGTGGTGTGGTTATAACTGTATCTCATGATAGATACTTTTTAGATAGAGTATCTGACAAAATATTCAGTTTTGAGGGAAATGAAAAGATAATTCAATTTGTAGGTAATTATTCTGAGTATAAAGAATATATAGAAAAAAATCCGAATTTACTAGAAGTAGATAAAGAAGACAAAAAAGATGTAAATGAAGAGGTTGCAAGCAGTAAAGATGAGGCAATTAAAGAAGAGAAGCTTTTGAAAATTACATTTAAAGAGCAGAAAGAATTTGATGAAATCGACGGTAAAATTGAGCAAAAGGAAGCAGAACTTGTGGATATTAATAAAAAAATCAATGATGGAAGTAGTGATTTTGAATATTTGCAGAAACTAGTTAAGCAGCAAAAGAATATTGGAGTTGAAGCTGAACAGCTAATGGTGCGATGGACATATTTAAATGAATTAGTTGAGAAAATAGAGCAGCAGAAAAACAATTAAATCATCACCCACTTATACAAGTGGGTGATTTTGTTTCTGAAATGTTATTGAAAATTTATGAGTGATAAGTTTATTTAATAAAGAAGGTATGGTCTGTGGATAAAAATAGAGATATAAAAATATCTGTGCGTAACTTAGTAGAGTTTGTACTAAGGGCTGGCGATTTAGATATGAGGTTTATGGGGAGTAGCAGAGCTGTAGAGGGAACCAAAGCACATCAAAAAATTCAAAGTGAGAATAAAGAAAAGTATTCGGTATTACTTGGAGAAGAATATCGCGCTGAGGTAAGTTTAAAACACAGTATACTATATAATGGGGCCTCGATTATAATTGAGGGGCGTGCTGATGGTATTCTAATCAAAAATAATAAAGTTACCATAGATGAAATTAAAACAGTTGCTAAAGATATAGAACTTATTAAGGAAGATTATAATAGTCTTCACTGGGCTCAAGCCAAATGTTATGCATATATATATGGGATTCAAAATAATCTTGGGCTTATTAATGTTCAATTAACCTATTATGAAATAGATACGCAAAAAACTAAGCAGTTTGTCAAAGCTTTTTCAATTGAAAAACTACAAGAATTTTTTGATGAAATTATCTCTAGCTATTTTGTATGGGCAAATATTGCTAGTGAGTGGAATAAGGAAAGAGATAGTACTATAAAAGAGTTGTTGTTTCCGTTTGAAAATTATAGGGACGGTCAAAGGGAACTAGCTGTCTGCGTATATAAAACAGTAGTAGAGAAAAAGAAAATGTTTGTGCAAGCCCCCACAGGAATAGGTAAAACTATATCTACTTTGTTTCCGGTGGTTAAAGCTATGGGAGAAGGGCATACCACAAAGATTTTTTACCTAACAGCCAAAACTATAACAAGACGAGTTGCAGAGGATGCCTTTGATAAAATGAAATCAAATGGACTTAAATTTAAGACGATTACACTAACAGCAAAGGATAAAGTATGTCTTAGTAAAGGTAGTGCATGTAATCCGCAGCAATGTAAATTTGCAAAAGGACATTTTGATAGAGTTAATGAAGCGCTACTTGATATTCTGAAAAATGAAAATACATTTAGCAGAGAAATAATTGAGATATACTCAAATAAATATAACGTATGTCCATTTGAGTTTTCATTGGATTTAACTGTGTGGGCTGACAGCGTTATATGCGATTATAATTATGTATTTGATCCTAGGGTTTACTTAAAAAGATTCTTTACTGATAACGGTGGGGAATATACTTTTTTGGTTGATGAGGCTCATAACTTAGTGGATAGAGCTAGAGAAATGTTTTCAGCGCAAATTAGTAAAAAATTGATTATGCAATTGAAAAAAGATATAAAAGGTCTTGACGATCAAATGTGCAAAGTTTTGAATAAGTTAAATGCTCTTATCAACAGCATGAAGAAAATGTGTAATGAAGATGGATATTACAAACAAAATTCTGAACCAGTGGATATATATAACCTCCTTACGAGGCTTACTAAAATATTAGAAAAATGGCTCACGAAAAATGAAAAATCTGAAACATATGATAGTTTTTTAGAATTGTATTTTAACTCTTTGAGTTTTATTCGGGTAGCTGAACTTTATGATGATAAATATATAACCTATGTAGAAAGTGGGTTAGATGACGTAGTATTAAAAATGTTTTGCTTGGATCCATCTAAGCTTTTAAGCGAGGCGTCAAAAAGAGGTCAATCAGTGATATACTTCTCTGCAACGCTACTACCATTAGTATACTTTAAAGAGATTTTGGGTGGAGAAAGTAAGGATTACCATTTAACGCTGAATTCTCCCTTTGACAAAAGTAAGCTTAGGGTAATGGTAGCTAAGGACATTTCTACTAAATATAAATATAGAGAAAATAGTTACCTAAAGATAGTAGAGTACATATATTCTGTAATAAGTGCTAAGAATGGAAATTATATGGTGTTTTTTCCTTCATATAAATATATGGAGGAAGTGTGTAATAGTTTTACGCAAAAGTATCCACATATCAAAGTAAGTATCCAAACCAATTCTATGACTGAAGATGCCAGGGAAGAATTTTTGCAAAACTTTAGTAGTTCGAGTGATGAGAATATTTTAGGTTTTGGAGTTTTAGGTGGTATATTTTCTGAAGGTATTGATTTAAAAGGTGATGCATTAATTGGTGTTATAATCATCGGTGTAGGTCATCCTATGATTTGCTTTGAACGGGAAATTATTAAAGAATACTTTAATAATAAAAGCAATTGTGGCTATGAATATTCTTATATGTACCCAGGTATGAATAAAGTACTACAGGCGGCGGGAAGGGTAATTAGAACAGAGGAAGATAGTGGGATCGCGCTATTAATAGATGATAGATTCCTTAACCAAAGGTATAGACGACTTTTCCCAAAGGAATGGGACAATTATCATATAATAAATAATAGCACTCATGCTAAAAAAGAGATTTGTGAATTTTGGGAATAAGGAATTGTAAAAATAATATTATCTAAGAAAATAAAAAAACTTGAGCATTTGCTCAAGTTTTTTATATACAAATAATTAAAGTCTATTTATAAGATACTGTGGGGGGATAAAAAAGGAAACTAATTTAATAATAACCGCTACAGATACATCTACATAAAATATTTTCCTTTTTATAGTTGGGGGTATTTAATTTTAAAGGGATTATATCAAAATAAGTTTCCTATATATAAACGGTATATTTCGACTTATTTCTTACTCTAAGATTAACATGTATTACACATATAGTCAATGGGATTTTTAAAAGTTTAATATAAACTGATTAAAAATGAAAATAGATAAATATATTCGACAAAATATAATGAAATTTACATTTTCATTTAGTGATTTATCAGTGATGTTATAACATTTTTGTAAAAAATTAATTCTAACTAGTTTTATATTTTACTTATATCGTATTCTCTCTATAGGTTAGTTAGCTATATAGGTTGACGATTTCCTATACTATTAATTAAATAAGTAATAGTAACAGGAGCTTAAAAGGTTTTTGGGGGTATTTTTTACAGAAAATTAATAATAATATAGCATTTATAGTGCTAGAATATAATATAAGAATAACAATGCTGAAAGTGCTAAATTAAAATTATTATATTTAGTTTACTGCTTACACATGTTAAAGTAGATAACAATTAATAATTGTTATTTACTTCAGAAAATGATAGGGGGAATAGTATAAATGTTTGTTAAATCTTCTAGAGAAGTTTATGGCTGGGATAGATTTTCAACAGCAACCTTATTGATAGGAATATTTTTGTTAGTAGCTAGGTATTCATGGATTTTAGGAACAGCACTTATTATATATTCAATTTGGAGATGTAGGTCAACTAATGTACATGGGAGAAATAATGAAAAATTTGTTTTTGAAAATATAGAAAGACATTTTTATCGTAAAATCAATAATTTAAAACAAAATATTAAACTAATTAATATTAAAATTAAAAATTATAGACCTATAGAGAGATTAAAGGAAAAAAAGAAGTATATAATAACTAGCTGTCCTAAATGTGAACAAAAATTAAGATTACCAAGAGGAAAAGGTAAAATTATTATAACTTGCTCAAAGTGCTGTAGCGAGTTTAGGTTGAAGACATAAAAAAAAGATATCCTTTTAAAGGATATCTTTTTTTTATTGTTAGGCTTATATGCCCTATTTTATTTAATAAAAAATTATCTTGAATTATTTACCTGAACCTAACTCAGCAAGACAGTCTTTACAAATATTTTTACCTTTGTAGTTTACAACGTCTCTTGCATTTTGACAGAAAATACAAGCTGGTTCATATTTTTTAAGAATAATTTGATCACCATCTACATAGATTTCTAAAGCGTCCTTGATATCTATATCCAAAGTTCTTCTCAATTCTATAGGAATAACAATTCTTCCAAGTTCGTCCACTTTTCTTACAATACCTGTTGATTTCATTTAATTTCCTCCTCAAACATCTTTCGACTTATTTATAATTAAATTGTAGCAAAAATAACATAAAACGTCAATAGGTTTATGAAAATATTTAAGAAAAATAATAAAAATTAACAAACTTTTACGTATTATGCAAAAAAAATATAATGGTCTGTCATTTTAAACATTATTATAATATCTTATACAATATACATAAAATTTTAATAATTACAATATTCATAATAGATTGTAATTGGTGTAAATCATGATAGTAAATAAAAAAAGGTTAGTACAGTGGGTACTAACCTTTAAAAATGTAACTATCTATAATTAGTGAATTGTAGGGGAATATCAAAATCTTTCGATTTTATTAAAGCCATTACTTGCTGTAGATCGTCAAGGTCCTTACCGGTAACCCTTAGCTGATTATCCATAATTTGAGCTTGAACTTTAATTTTGCTGGATTTAATTTCAGCAATTATTTTTTTCGATTTTTCAGTAGAAATACCTTTTACAATTTTGGCTGTTTGCCTTGCAGAACCTAATGTAGCAGGTTCTTGTTTACCTAGATCTAATGCTTTTCCAGATATACCTCTTTTAATTAACTTACTTACAAGAACGTCTATAACTGATTTTAATTTAAAATCATCATCAGATATTATTTTAATATCTTCTTTTCCTAGGTTAATTTCAGTAATAGTATTTCTAAAATCATACCTTTGTTTAACTTCTTTCAATGCTTGGTTTATTGCATTGTCTACTTCTTGCATATCGACATCTGATACTATGTCAAACGAATGTGCAGTTGCCATAATTAAAAACCTCCTATATATTTTTATGTTAATTAATAGAATCTTATTAATTAATAGTAGATTAATAATTTGAAAATGTCCAGTAGTTAATGAGTAAAAATTATAAAAACTATAAACTTGATAGCGATTTGTTTATTTATGAAATGTTATTAAATCATGAAAATCAAATGTTTGATATGTTTTAAATATCATAAAGTTGACGAAAATAGATAATAATACATGTTTTGATTAAAACAAATACAAAGTTCGTCGCCATAAAGGTACAAATTTTTTAAAATAATGTTATACTATTGTAAGAAATTATTACGTATGAGAGGAAGAAATATATGTTGCGTGAAGCACAAGAAAAATTAAAAAAGTATTATGGATATGATAATTTTAGAAAAGGACAAGAAAATGTAATAGAGAGTATAATAAGCGGAAAAGATACCTTTGCTGTAATGCCTACTGGTGCAGGGAAATCGGTGTGTTACCAGATACCTGCTCTAATGCTAAAAGGAGTAACACTCGTAATATCACCACTTATATCGCTTATGAAGGATCAAGTAGATACATTGAATAGTATAGGGATAGCTGCAACATATATAAATAGCTCATTAAGTATTAATGAAGTTAATGAAAGAATTGATAAGGTAGCGCTTGGGGAGTTTAAGCTTCTTTATGTTGCCCCAGAAAGGTTAGAATCAGACTTCTTCTGCAATATGTTAAATAGATTAACAATATCGCTTTTAGCAGTGGATGAAGCTCATTGTGTATCTCAATGGGGACATGATTTTAGAACCAGTTATGCAGCAATTTCTAGTTTGATAGAAAAATTACAAGAAAGACCAATTATAGCAGCATTTACAGCTACTGCAACAGAGGAAGTAAGGTTAGACGTTATAAAGTTATTAAAATTAAGAGAGCCGGATGTTTATGTAACTGGTTTTAATAGAGAAAATTTGAGCTTTACTGTTATTCGTGGAGAAAACAAAAGAGATTTTGTATTAGAATACATTCAAGATAATAAAGACCAAGTAGGGATAATATACACTTCTACAAGGAAGGAAACGAATAATCTCTATGAGCTTTTGAATAAAAAGGGATATAGTGTTGGAAGATACCATGCGGGGCTAGGAGATGAAGAGCGAAAACAAAACCAAGAAAAGTTTTTGTATGACGATATCAACATTATTATAGCTACAAATGCTTTTGGAATGGGAATAGATAAATCAAATGTTCGATATGTAATTCATTATAATTTGCCAAAGAGTATGGAATCTTATTATCAAGAAGCGGGACGTGGAGGCAGAGATGGAGAGCCTAGCGAATGTATACTGTTATTTTCTGCAGCAGATGTGTTACTTCAAAAATTTTTTATAGAACAAAGTGTCGTATCACCTCAAAGGAAGGTAAATGAATATAAGAAACTTCAAGCTATGGTGGATTATTCACATACTTCAAGATGTTTACGACAGTTTATTTTGGAATATTTTGGCGAAGAAAATGTTCAAGATAAATGTGACAATTGCAGTACATGCAATGATGAAAGTGAACTGGTAGATATAACTATAGAGGCACAAAAAATATTTTCTTGCATCTTTAGGATGAAGGAGAGGTATGGTACTTCATTAATTGCAGAAGTACTTCGTGGCTCAAAGAATAAAAAAGTTTTGGAACTTGGATTTGATAAGTTATCTACCTATGGGATAATAAAGCAATATACTGTTAAAGAGATAAGAGACCTCATAAATGTGCTTACGGCAGAAGAATATCTTTCACTTGCAGATGGTCAATTTCCGGTGGTTCATTTAAAAGATAAAGCAGTGGCAGTACTTAAAAATGAAGAAAAAGTGTATCAAAAGGTTGAGAAAAAGAAAGCTAAGGTAGCTCGCGATACTGGTTTGTTTGAAATATTGAGGTCCCTTCGAAAAGAAATTTCAGACCGGGAAAAAGTTCCACCTTATATTGTGTTTGCAGATAGCGCGTTAAGAGAGATGAGCGAATATTTCCCAGTAAATAATAAAGAAATGCTAAACATTAAAGGGGTAGGAGAATCTAAGCTTAAGAAGTATGGTGAGGAATTCATTCAGGTTATAAAAAAATATATGCAGGAAAACAATATAGAACTAAAGGCAGAAATACTATATAATGAAAATGATGAGAAGGTTCAAACTGAATGTGCGGTAGAAAAAGCTTGCGAAAATGAAGGAAAGATCCCTAGCTATGTTATTACTTATAATATGTATAAAGAGGGTAAAAGCATAGAGGACATAATTTACGAGAGAAAATTAAAAAGCCTCACAGTACAAGAACATATATTTAAATGTGCTTATGAGGGTTTTGATGTTAATTTAGATGATTTTATTCCAAAACATCAGGAAGCACTTATTATTGAAGTTATAGAAAAAATTGGAGCTTCAAAGCTTAGACCTATCAAAGAAGCATTACCAGAAGAAATAGATTATTTAGCTATAAAAGCAACAATATTTAAATACGCTAACAATAAGATTTCTTAGAAAAAAGGAGAAAATATGATTAAATTATTTAATGAACTAGGATTACAAGAAAACCTTATAGAAGGTTTGATTAAACAGGGGATACAGAGCCCTACAGAAATTCAAGTAAAGGCTATACCAATTGGACTTGAGGGCAAGGATATTATAGGAGAATCAGAAACAGGTTCAGGTAAAACACTGGCTTACTTATTACCTATATTTCAAAAAATAGACACAACATCAAAGGATATTCAAGCGATTGTACTTGCACCTACTCATGAACTTGCAATGCAAATACATAAGCAAATAGAATTGCTATCAGAGAACTCAAATAGCAACATCAAATCAACTACCATAATAGGTAATGTTAACATCAAAAGACAGCTAGAAGCTCTTAAGGAAAAGCCACATATAATAGTTGGATCCGCAGGAAGAATTTTAGAACTTATAACTATGAAGAAACTGAAATCACACTTCGTTAAGACTATAGTAATAGATGAAGGCGATAGAATGATAGATGAAGATAACATAGATGGGGTAAAGGCCATAATAAAAACTACGCTTAGGGATAGACAAATTATGATATTTTCAGCTACGATTTCGCTTAAAGTTGTTGAGATTGCTAAAACTTTGATGAAGGATCCAGAAGTAATTAAAGTGGGTGATAAAAGTCAGGTAAATCCTAATATAGAGCACATGTATTTCGTAGTTGAAAAGAGAGAGAAACTGGTTCTACTCAGAAAACTCATAAGTGCTACTAAACCTGAAAAAGCAATAATATTTATAAACAAAAGTGATGAGGTAGAAATTACAACTTCAAAGCTTGGTTATCACGGATTAAAGGTTGAGGGTATTCATGGAAGCTCTGATAAACTTAATAGAAAAAAAGCTATTGAGGATTTCAATGCAGGAAAAATTCAACTATTAGTTGCTTCTGATTTAGCAGCTAGAGGCCTTGATATAGTAGGAGTGTCACATATATTTAATCTTGATATACCAGAGAATCCTAAGGATTATTTACATAGGGTAGGTAGAACGGCAAGAATGGGTGAACATGGTTTTGCATTATCTATAACAGAAGAGAGAGAACTTGATCTAATTAAAAACTATGAAAAAGATTTTAATATAGAAATTCTGCCTAAAGATATTCGTATGGGAACAATTATTGATTTACAAAACACACCTAAAGCAAAGTCAATAGAACATAATTTTAGATCTGATAGCAAAGCATCAAACACTAATAAGTCTAATAAAACTAGATAAGAAAGAAATAAATTACATTGGCCTAGTTTCTTTCCGTATGGTATAATGAGTCAGTAGTTTTGACTAGAATGAAATTACTTAATGTATGGAGGTATTTATAAAGATATGATTAGTACAAATAACGTAAGTTTAAGATATGGTGCACGTAAATTATTTGATAATGTTAATATAAAATTTACTCCAGGTAATTGTTATGGATTAATTGGTGCGAACGGTGCCGGTAAATCAACGTTTCTTAATATATTATCAGGTCAAATTGAACCTAATACAGGAGAAGTTAATATTACAGCAGGAGAAAGATTAGCATTCTTAAAGCAAGATCATTTTGAATTTGATGAATATGAAGTTGTCAAAACTGTAATGATGGGGCATGTAAGATTGTTTGAAATAATGAATGAAAAAGATGAATTATATGCAAAACCAGATTTTACTGATGAGGACGGAATTAGAGCTTCGGTACTAGAAGGCGAATTTGCAGAACTTAATGGATGGGAAGCTGAATCAGAAGCTTCAACTCTATTGATGGGACTTGGAATAACTGAAGACCTTCAAAACAAAACAATGAAGGAATTAACAGGATCAGAAAAGGTTAAGGTACTCCTTGCTCAAACACTATTTGGAAAACCAGACATTCTATTACTAGATGAGCCTACAAACAATTTAGATGTAAAATCTAAAAATTGGCTTGAAAGTTTCCTACTGAATTTTGATAGTACTGTTATAGTTGTTTCCCATGATAGACATTTTTTAAATAAAATATGTACTCATGTTGCAGATATAGACTTTAGCAAAATTCAATTATTTGTTGGAAATTATGATTTTTGGTATGAATCTAGTCAGTTGGCTCTTCAAATGGCTAAAGATCAAAATAAGAAAAAAGAAGAAAAAATTGTTGAATTACAAAACTTTATTGCTAGATTTAGTTCTAATGCATCTAAAGCAAAACAGGCTACTTCTCGTAAAAAGCAATTAGATAAATTGACTTTAGATGATATAAAACCATCTTCTCGTAAATATCCATTTGTTGGATTTAAGCCAGAAAGAGAAGCGGGAAATGATTTATTGACAGTTAAAAATCTAAGTAAAACTGTGGATGGAGAAATACTTCTTGATAATGTTTCTTTTATAGTTAACAAGGGAGATAAGATTGCTTTTACAGGTGCAGATGAAATAGCTAAAACTACATTATTTAAGATAGTAATGGGTGAAATGGAGCCGGATAGTGGTGAGGTTAAGTGGGGAATTACTACTTCTAAGGCTTACTTACCAAAGGATAACACGGAATATTTTAATGGCGTAGATTGCACATTAGTTGATTGGCTTCGCCAATATTCAGATGAAAAGGCTGAAAGCTTTATTAGAGGCTTTTTAGGCAGAATGCTTTTCTCTGGAGAAGAGGCCCTTAAAAAAGCCAGCGTATTGTCCGGTGGAGAAAAGGTTAGATGCATGCTTTCTAAAATGATGCTTAGTAATGCTAATGTATTAATTTTTGATGAGCCCACTAATCATTTAGACCTAGAGTCTATTACGGCGTTAAACAATGGGTTAACTAGCTATACTGGAACAATGTTACTTACATCTCATGACTCCCAACTAGTTGCAACAGTTGCAACTAGAATAATAGAAATTACACCTAAGGGAATAATGGATAAACAAATGACTTATGATGAATTTATAGAAAATAATGAAGTTCAAAAAGAACTAGAACTTATGTACAAATAAAAAAGAAGCACTTCTAATAATATTATTAGGAGTGCTTCTTTTTTTATTAAATTAACAACCAAAGCCACCAAAGCCGCCGAAGCCGCCACGGCCACCAATACCACCACAGCCTAATAGTAAAAGAATTATCAAGATACTGCCATTTCCGCAGCCAAAGCCACTTCCAAAGCCACTTCCAAAGCCACTTCCAAAGTTATTATCACAGCAGCAAGCAGGTTTACAACAACTAACAGGCTTACAACAACTAACAGGTTCACAGCAACAACAACAATTTTTATGTCTATGACTCATATAAATAACCTCCTTATTTTTAATAAGTAAAAGTTTAAAAATCAACGTAGGTAGCTAAATTAGCAACTTAAGAAGAAATTTTACACTTAAACTTAAGTAATGAAGTTGCTTTGGTGTTAATGCCACCATAAATAGGTGATGGACTGTTTTTGAAAGGTCGTTAAATGAATGAAGTTGTAGCTGTACTTTAATATATTCCGCATTTTATTAAGTGTGAATATAAGTTGTAGGAAATCTTTAAAAAAAAATTTGATGAATCCTTTTATTTTCTCATAAAATATTCATAAGACCTATTCATCATACAGAAGTAATGTCATTCCCATACGCATAGTATAATTATGTATATAATAACAAAAAATAGAATTTAATTGCGATTTATGATATAATAGAGTACATAATTAATATTAAGTTATAAATATCTTATATGGGTCACTGACAGTCACCTAAAAAAAGGGTTTTTCCTAAAAATATAGAATATAAGTATTAAGGATAAAAATTGTTTTAAAATGGGAGGTACATGATATGATAAAAGAGAATACGTTAACTTCGGCTAAAGAAGCTGGTGGATCAACAGCAGAAGAGGCAATAACAATAGTTTCTGATGTTACAAAAGAAAATGTTGATAAGACTATTAATGCGGTGAAGGATATTGCTAAAAATGTTAAATCAAAAGCTAGAAGGGCAACTACTGCTACAAAAAAAACAGCTAAAAAAACAATAGCGAAGAGAATTGATGTTGGATTCTATGTTCAATATAAGGGAAAAGAGGTTTCCAAAAAAACAATACTAGAAAAAGTTTATGAAGAATGGGTAAAATCTCACAAAATTACAGAACTTAAAACCTTAGATGTATATATAAAGGTTGAAGAAGATATAGCCTATTGCTTGGTAAATGGTGAAATTAAGATTAATTTGAAATTATCCTAACATAATTCAATAATATTTTAGGAGGGGATTTTTAATGTTGCAAGAAAGACTTAATAAGGTTCTAAAGATCATGGCGCTAAAGAAAACACCTCAAATGATAGTTTCTGACCCAGCGGCTATATTCTATCTTACGGGGAAGTGGATTTTATCAGGAGAAAGAATGCTTGTACTCTATATTAACTTAGATGGACATAACAAATTGTTTATAAATGAGTTATTCCCTATAAGTGAAGATTTAGGGGTAGAAAAGATATGGTTTAACGATACTCAGAGTCCAGTAGAAATTATTGCAAGAAACATTGATAAAGATAAGCCTATGGGAATAGATAAAAATTGGCCAGCTCATTTCTTAATAAAATTAATGAAGCTTAAAGGTGGAAGTACATTTGTTAATGGATCTGAAATTCTTGACAGAGTAAGAATGTGTAAGGACGAAGGTGAAAAAGATCTAATGAGGGCAGCTTCAAAATTAAATGATACCGCTGTGGATAAAATGATAAAGCTTATCCCTAAAAAATATTCAGAAAAGAAAATGGGAAAGTTGCTTGGTGATATATGGGAAGAAATGGGTACTGAAGGGCATTCATTTGATCCGATTATAGGTTATGGGGCAAATGCTGCTGATCCTCATCATGAATTGGATGGATCAATGGTTAAAGAAGGGGACAGCGTAGTTATTGATATCGGATGTAAGATGAATTCATACTGCTCAGACATGACTAGAACTGTTTTCTATAAAAGTGTATCAGATCATAGTAGAGAAGTTTATAATATTGTTAAAGAAGCAAATAAAAGGGGAATTGAAAAAGTTAAAGCAGGCGTTAGATTTTGTGATATTGATGCTGCAGCTAGAGACTATATCTCGGAGAAAGGATATGGAAAATATTTTACTCATAGATTAGGGCATTCAATAGGAATAGAAGTTCATGATTTCGGTGATGTTTCCTCTGCTAATACTGATAAAGTTCAGCCAGGACAAATTTTCTCCATTGAGCCAGGTATTTATCTTCCGGGTGACGTGGGTGTTCGTATAGAGGATTTAGTAATAGTTACGAAAGAAGGTTGTGAGGTATTAAACCATTATACAAAGGACTTAATTATTGTAGAATAGTATAAAAGTGCTAAATAAAATAAAAGAGCTAAATAATATAAAAGGGCTTTGATAAATTAAAATTTTATCGAAGCTCTTTTATATTATTTCGAGGGTATAAATAATTTTCATTGTTATATATAATGTATAAGGTGTGGGTACACTAATGTAAGAGGATATCCACAAAATTGAATTTAGTAAATAACAACAAAGTAAATGGATATAACTTGTAAGATAAATTTTAAAATTTAAAAGGAGCGATTTAAAATGGCGAAGAGCTTTCCAAAAGGATTTCTATGGGGCGGAGCAGTAGCAGCTAACCAATGTGAAGGTGCGTACAATGAAGATGGCAAAGGGTTATCAACACAAGATATTGCACCAAAAGGTATAATTGGGAAAGTTACAGAAGAACCAACAGAAGATAACATGAAATTAGTAGGTATTGATTTTTATCATAGATATAAAGAAGATATTAAACTGTTTGCACAAATGGGGTTTAAAACATTTAGAACATCAATTGCATGGTCTAGAATATTTCCAAATGGTGATGATGAAATGCCAAATGAGAAGGGATTACAATTTTATGATAATTTATTTGATGAATGTCTAAAATATGGAATTGAGCCACTTGTAACAATTTCACATTATGAGACTCCTCTTGCTCTTTCTAAGAACTATAATGGGTGGGTAAATCGTGCGTTAGTAGGATTTTTTGAGAACTATATAAGAATAATTTTTGCTAGATATAAAAATAAGGTGAAATATTGGCTTACTTTTAACGAAATTAATTCAGTATTAAATGCACCATATATGAGCGGTGGTATATTTACGGATAAAGAAAAATTAACGAAGCAAGATTTATATCAGGCGATTCATCATGAATTAGTAGCAAGTGCAATGGCAGTTAAGATTGGGCATGAAATGATACCAGGAGCAAGATTTGGATGTATGATTCTTGGTGTACCAAATTATCCATTAACGCCTCATCCAAGCGATGTAATTGAAGCAATGAAACAGGATAGAGAAAATTTATATTTCGCAGATGTTCACGCAAGGGGAGCATATCCTAAATATATGGATAGATACTTTAAAGATAACAATATTAAAATACATATGGAGCCAGGAGACACTGAGGTACTTAAAAATACAGTGGATTTTATCTCATTTAGCTATTATATGAGTTCTTGTGCAACAGCAGACCCTAAAAAGAGAGAAATGGGAACAGGAAACATTATTTCAGGTGTACATAACCCATATCTTAAGGCTTCAGATTGGGGGTGGCAGATAGATCCACAAGGATTACGTTACATACTTAATCTTTTTTATGACCGTTATCAAAAACCTTTATTCATTGTTGAAAATGGGTTAGGTGCTATTGATAAATTAATAATTGATGAAAATGGAAATAAAACAGTAATTGACGATTACAGAATTAAGTATTTAAATGATCATTTGGTTCAAGTAGCGGAGGCAATCGACGACGGAGTCGATATAATGGGGTATACTTCATGGGGATGTATTGATCTTGTCAGCGCAACAACTGCAGAACTCAGAAAGCGTTATGGATTTATCTATGTTGATCGTAATGATGATGGAACAGGTACATTAGAAAGATATAAGAAAAAAAGCTTTGATTGGTATAAAGAAGTAATTTCAACAAATGGAAAAAGTTTAATATAAAATAAGAATATAATTTTTTATAGGAGGGATAATCATGTTAAATATAGGTTGTCATTTATCAGTATCAAAAGGGTATAAAGCCATGGGGAAAGATGCTCTTAGCATAGGGGCAAATACATTTCAGTTTTTTACTCGTAATCCTAGAGGTAGTAAAGCAAAAGAAATTGATCCGAGTGATGTAGAAGCTTTATTAGAAATATTAAAAGAAAATAAATTTGCGACAATCTTAGCGCATGCGCCATACACACTTAATGCTTGTTCTGCTGATGAAAAAACAAGGGAATTTGCAGTGATGATTATGGAAGATGATTTATCTAGAATGGAATACTTCCCGAATAGTTTTTATAACTTCCATCCGGGTAGCCATATAAAACAGGGTGTTGAGAAGGGAATAGAATATATTATAAATATGCTTAACACTATATTGAAACCAGAGCAAACCACTACGGTACTTCTTGAAACAATGGCTGGTAAAGGAACAGAAGTAGGACGAACGTTTGAAGAATTAAAACAAATTCTTGATGGTGTTACCCTTTCAGACAAAATGGGTGTATGTCTTGATACTTGCCATATATATGATGCTGGTTATGATATCGTTAATGATTTAGATGGCGTAATAGATGAGTTTGATAGAATTATTGGACTTGATAAGCTTTATGCAATTCACTTAAATGATAGTAAAAATCCATTTGAAAGTCATAAAGACAGACATGAAAAAATTGGAGAAGGTTCAATTGGAATAGAAGCTATTAGTAGAATTATTAATCACCCCAAGTTACGTCACTTACCATTCTATTTAGAAACACCAAATGAATTAGCTGGTCATGCTGAGGAAATTAAGATATTAAGAGAAGCATATAAAAACTAATAAAATACTATTGATAAGTTAGGTTTTCTTTGTTAAAATAGAATCGAAGACATATTTCAATTATTGACCCAGTGGGACGTTTTAATTCCCACTGATTATAAAGCGTATTAAATTACCATATACATATGGAAGGAGATAATATTATGATTTATTCAACAGAAGTTTCAGAAATGATGTGTGTTGCAAAAGGACCTAATCATGGATCGGCACCAATTCCTGAAGAAGGAAAATGGGTACAAAGTAAAGAAATTAAAGATATCTCAGGTTTAACACACGGAATTGGCTGGTGTGCTCCTCAACAGGGTGCATGCAAGCTTACTTTAAATGTAAAAGAGGGTATAATACAAGAAGCATTAGTTGAGGTAATAGGATGCTCTGGTAGTACTCACTCAGCTGCAATGGCATCAGAAATACTTCCAGGAAAAACTATTTTAGAAGCGTTAAACACAGATTTAGTGTGTGATGCAATAAATACAGCTATGAGAGAGTTATTCCTTCAAATTGTTTACGGAAGAACTCAAACAGCATTTTCAGAAGGTGGACTACCTATAGGAGCTGGACTTGAAGACTTAGGTAAAGGTCTTAGAAGTCAAGTTGGTACAATGTATGGAACACTTGCTAAGGGCCCAAGATATTTAGAAATGGCTGAAGGTTATGTTACCAATATTGCATTAGATAAAAATAACGAGATAATAGGTTATAAATTTGTTCAACTTGGAAAAATGATGGAAATGATCAAAACAGGTATGGATGCTAATGAAGCTATGGAAAAAGCTACTGGAAGTTATGGTAGATTTGCAGAAGCAACAACAGTAATCGACCCAAGAAACAAATAATATAAGAAGGAGGAATAATTAAATGGCTTTATTTGAAAGTTATGAAAGAAGAATAGATCAAATATTACCTGTGTTAAGTAAGCACGGTATAAACTCACTAGAAGAAGCAAGAACAATTTGCGAAGAAAAAGGTATCGATGTTTTTGGTATAGTTAAAGGAATTCAACCTATAGCATTTGAAAATGCTTGCTGGGCATATGCAGTAGGGGCTTCTATAGCAATTAAAAATGGTTGTACTAAGGCAGCTGATGCAGCAGTATATATAGGAGAAGGTCTTCAATCGTTTTGTATACCGGGTTCTGTTGCTGATGACAGAAAAGTTGGAATTGGACATGGTAACTTAGCAGCTATGCTTCTACGCGAAGAAACTAAATGCTTCGCATTTTTAGCTGGACATGAATCATTTGCTGCTGCTGAAGGTGCAATTGGCCTTGCAAGAGCTGCAAACAAAGTAAGAACAGAACCTTTAAAAGTAATACTTAATGGTCTTGGAAAAGATGCTGCTTATATAATTTCAAGAATTAATGGATTTACTTATGTTCAAACTAAATTTGATTACTATACTAGTAAATTAACAGTAGTTAAAGAAACAGCTTATTCTGATGGAGAAAAAGCTAAAGTAAGATGTTACGGAGCAGATGATGTACGCGAAGGCGTTTCAATAATGCATTCTGAGGGAGTAGACGTTTCAATTACAGGAAACTCTACAAATCCAACAAGATTCCAACATCCAGTTGCTGGTACTTATAAAAAAGAATGTTGCGCAGAAGGTAAGAAATACTTCTCAGTTGCATCAGGTGGTGGTACTGGAAGAACTCTTCACCCAGATAATATGGGAGCAGGTCCTGCTTCATACGGAATGACTGATACTATGGGAAGAATGCATTCAGATGCACAATTTGCAGGTTCTTCATCAGTACCAGCTCACGTTGAAATGATGGGACTTATCGGAATGGGTAACAACCCTATGGTTGGAGCTTCAGTTGCAGTTGCGGTTGCAGTAGAAGAAGCAATGAGTAAATAAAGTCTAAGAAAAGGTACAAGCCCAGCATTTAGTGATAATTGACTAAATGCTGGGCTTTTATTTTCGTCTATAACTAATGTCAAATCAAATTACTAGATTCAAAAAAACCTGCTGAATGGTCAAGAGCGGAGTAGATAAAAAGATAGACATGAGAGAAGTCGCATGTCTATCTTGTGTTAATGAAAACTAGTAGTCATTACTACCAGTTGGTTTACCTACATAAAGGTTATATCCTATGAAAACCGAGACAATGCCTATTATAACTGTAGCAATAGCTACACAAATCAGAATAGTAGTTCCTAGAGGCATTATAGAAAAACTTTCAAAAAATTCTACTTCGCCAGTGTATGATGATATCGGCATAGAAGATTTTAGAAAAGCTAAAAGTCCATAACCGATAGTAGCAAACCCAGCAAAACTTAAGAGCCTAAGTTTTTTGCTTTTTATAAAAGTAATTGCAACTCCCACAAAAACAATTATTACTAATATGCATAACATTAATAGATCTCCTTTTGTTGTGTCTATTACTTGATTTATAGCAGAGTCTGGAGGAGCGTTACTAAAACCTTGGGAATCCGTAAGGTATACAAATCCAAATATACTACCGAGTAACACAGCACCAGAAATATAGAATAGGATGTACATTATAAATATCATAACTATTGGTAGCAAAAATATATTTAACGCTGTATATTTTCGGCTTACAGGAACAGTTTCAAAAAGTTTGTGATCACCATGAAGTATCCCATTAATCATCCATACAATTATAATAGGCAAATTACAAGGTAAAAAAGAATCGAAAATTGCTGTGTTTCCGAAAAATATAGATATATTCATGAAAATTATTACAGCAAAAGCAAAAACATAAAGTAATACCTTTAAAGGGGCTGGTGAGTTAATATCAATTGGAGGATATGAATTTAGCAATAGCCTTTGATATGCAATAAATTTTTTTAACATACTAAGCACCTCTTTCCTTTATAGAGTCTGTAGGATATTAACATTGAAATAGGGATTATTACTACGCAGACACAGACTAATAATAATAAAAATTCATTGTAATGAGGCATTGTTGCAATGCTTTCTAAAAAATGCAATGTACCAAATTCAGTCGAAACGGGCAATGCATTTTCGAATAATAGAAGTGCTATTGTGACAAGTGTAACTATCGATATTGTAAGGGCTTTTCTAAGAGGATTAAGCCTTATAAAAAATATGGGTAATAAGACACTTGCTATTATAGTAGATATGCAGCTTGTTACTAATACAGCTTTCCAATTATTTGCTAATGAAATCATATCCAAAACGTCGGTCGATTGTGGTGAAAGTCCAGTTAGTATGAGTCCTAAGGTAATTCCAACAGTAAAACAGAGATTTTTTACAAGAACAAATAAATAAATATTTATAATGGAATACAATTTTGGAACTGGTACAATCTCAAATAATTTGTTTTGTGAATTTATAGTGTAATAAACTGCATGTAAAGTAAAAAATATGGGGCAAAATACCAATCCTCCAGCGTCTAATATTAATGATAAAGTAAACAAAAATAACACGTAAATAAATACAGTGAAGAAACTCGATTTTAAAGAGTTTTCCGTACTAGCAATCCCTGATGAATAACTTAAAAGCGTCTGATAATTCAACAACTTCTTTAACATTGTTCCATCTCCTTGTAAAACTCTCTATAACTTGATATATGGTAGTTTCCATTCATCTTCATTTTTTCGCACCCATGTAAAGCATAATATCTTCAATTGTAGGCCTGGCAGTTTTAACCCCTTCAAAATTTTGAAGTTTTAGATTTTTGTTGCATAAACCCTCATATCCGAAGGTCGTTTCCTTTATTCCTACAAGTCCAGATTTAATTTCATCTGTCATAGATTCTCTTTCAATATGTGCAAGGAGATAGGTATCAAGCATTTCATCTTTCCCCTTAGAAAAAACAATTTTACCATTATCAATCATTGTTATATAATCTGCAATTTTTTCAAGATCACTTGTAATATGAGTTGAAAATAGTATGGATCTTTGCTCATTTTGCATAAGTTCTAAGAGTAAATCAATTACGTCAGCTCTTGCGATTGGGTCAAGGCCTGCTGTGGGTTCGTCAAGTATAATTAAATCTGGATTATGACATAGTGCCATTACAACTCCGAATTTCATCTGCATACCTTTTGAATATGCTTTAAGCTTTTTACTTGGATTAAGTTCAAAGCGCTTCATAAGTTCGTCAAATTTTTTATCATCAAAGGTTTTATAAAAGGGTGATATCATTTTTTTAATTTTAATAGGTTTGAGGTTAAGAGGATAAATTAGACTGTCAAAGACAACTCCTATTTTTGCTTTAACTGTTTCTTCATTTCCAAACATAGGAGTACCATCGAAGAATACTTGTCCCGAAGTTTTTGGAATCATATTAAGTATTGTTTTAATAAGGGTGGTTTTTCCTGAACCATTCTTTCCTATAAACCCCATGATAGTTCCTTTTTCAATTGAAAACCTTATATCATCCAAAGAGAAATCTCCTATATTTCCATTTAAGTTTTTGATTTCCAAAGCCTTATTAGTCATTTTTACTACCTCCGTATATTTCATTTATAACTTTAAGCATTTCCTCAGGGGATATGCCACAAGCGTCTGTAAATTCTTTAATTTCAAGAAGTTGTTCATGAAGCATGTCAATGTGTATTGACTTAATTTTTTTTCGGTCAATCTCTGCCACAAAGCATCCTCGTCCTTGTAAATTGATGACAATACCCTCTTTTCCAAGTTCTTCATAAGCACGTTTTACTGTTATGATTCCAACCTTCAAATCTTTTGCCATAAGCCTTATTGATGGCAATTGCTCCTTGGATTTTAGCTTTCCGCTGAGTACCATTTCTTTTATTTGATTTCGTATTTGCTCATATATGGGCGTTTGAGAAAGGGATGATATAAGAATATTCAAACATATGACCTCCTTGTCTACTGTTATTATAAGATAGACACAGAAAGATGTCAATAATTTCTTTGAAATACAATTTATTAATTAGAGACTATCCTTGACATGTTTTTTAAAAAGAATTAACATTATAATAATTAAAACTTAAGAGGGTGAGTCCTATAAAAAAAAGAATAGCTGTTGTAGCGTTGGATTATATGGCTGCAAAATTTTACGAAAATCAGATTAAAGAGCTTTTTGGTGAGTTAGTAACCACGTGTGCTTATAATGTATTAAATGGATCGGTTAAAAAAATAAAGGAAGCTGATTTATTTGTGGTTTCAACCGATGCTTTTGAAAACATTACGGATTTTCAGGAATGCATCCCCATTGATGTCCCTAAAGTAGAAATTGCAGTGGCCTTTACTAACAAATCTCTTGATATTTTAAGGAGTATTCCAAATGGAAGTAAAGCTTTATTTGTCAATCTCAGTGAAAAAATGGTGCGCGAGGCTATAACTAGACTCAGCCAACTAGGCATCAATCACATAGAGTTTACACCATATTATCCTGGAGCTAAGCCAGTTAGTGGGTTCGAGCTGTCGGTAACACCAGGTGAATTACGTTATGTACCAAAAGATATAAAGACTATTATCGACCTTGGGCAGCGTGTGCTAGATTCAACCACAATGGTGGAAATAGCACTGAGGCTAAAATTTGATTACCTATTAGAGAGGGAAAAATTCAAGGAATATTTTCGTTCTTTAGCTGTCAATAATTATAGCTTTAATCAACTGTTTGGAAGATCTCTTCAAATGGAAAGTCAATTTGAAATTTTGATGGAAATCATGGATGAAGGTATTATTGGTGTGAATGAGGATGATATTATTTTTGCTTGTAATTCAAGAGCACTAGAAATTACAGGTGTTACAAAAGAACAATCCATCGATCATCCTGCTGCGTTAATTTTATCGTTTTTACCTTTTGAGGAGTGTAGGAGTACGCGAAAAAAGATAAATAATCGTTTGATTAGAGTGAGTGGTGTGGATATTACTGTAACCGTTACTCCTGTAATACGTGGAGATGAATATCTCGGTTCTTTTGCTACTATACAAAAATTTACTGAAGAAGAGTATAAACAACATAATTTGCGTCTTCAATTACTTAATAAAGGTCATAAAGCTAAATATACCTTTGATGATATCATTGGGGAGAGTGATGTAATAAAAAAAGCATGTACCATTGCTAAAAAAATGGCGAGAACCAATTCTACTGTCTTAATTACAGGTGAGAGCGGAACGGGGAAGGAACTTTTTGCACATGCTGTACATAACGAATCAGAGCGTCATAACTATCCTTTTATTGCCATAAACTGCGCAGCGATACCAGATAATCTGCTAGAAAGTGAACTGTTTGGTTACGATGAAGGATCTTTCACTGGTGCTAAAAGGGGAGGAAAATTGGGGCTTTTTGAATATGCTCATAGGGGAACAATATTTTTAGATGAAGTAGAAGGGATGAGTCCAGCCCTCCAAATAAAACTGCTTCGTGTTATTCAAGAAAGAGAGATTATGCGAATTGGAGGCAATAAAATTATTAGTATTGATGTACGAATAATAGCTGCAGCCAATGAAAATCTTGAAGAGCTGGTGTCTAACGGGAGTTTTCGTAATGACCTCTACTTTCGTCTAAACACCTTGCCAATTCAGCTTCCTCCATTGCGAGAGCGTGGTGAAGACATTATGCTGCTGTTTGACTACTTTAAACATAAATTGGGAGGAAAATTCATCCTATCTACACAAGTAATTAATGCATTGCTCTCTCATAATTGGAATGGAAATATTCGTGAACTACACAACTATGTAGAATATCTCACCTATATAGATAAAGATATAGTGTATTACGATGATTTACCACCTGGGTTCTACAATAATGCTATGTCAACATTAAAATGTAAGTCTGATACTAGCACTAATCTAGATGCTAAACTTTTGGAGCAATTAGCAGGTAATCAATTAGATGATTATTTTTTTGTACTAGACAGATTGCATGTGGGATTTGTTCAACAAATTTCCATGGGTAGATTATCAATTTCTGAGCAAGCAGAAAAAACAGGACGCTACCTAAGCCAACAAGAAGTTCGCGGTATTTTAAACGATTTAAATAATTTAGGTTTAATTAAAATGTCGCGAGGTAGAGGTGGTAGTAAAATAAATGACCGAGGCATAAAGGTTTTCAACAAACTGCAATCTCAACTTAAATAGACATTATTTTTCATTTAAATGGTTTAACGACATTTCAGAAAAGGTATAGCAAAATTTTGCTATACCTTTTTATGAACTTATTATTTTTAAAACTTAAATAGGTCTTTTTGTGGGAACAATCCAAATGCTCCACCGGTATGAATAAATAGAATATTTTCGCAGTTTTTAAAGGTTCCCTTTTTAATTTCTTGTACTAATCCATACATTGCTTTACCGGTATACACAGGATCTAAAATAATTCCCTCTAGTTTTGCAAAGTCGTGGATAAATTGAAGCTCTTCTGCTCTGCTAAGAGCATATCCTCTTCCTACATATCCATCTATAATATGAATTTCATCTTTAGAAATATGTAAATTCACATCGATGTATTGCATACTTTCATGAGCTATTTTATAAATCTCATTTTTGAAGTGTTCAGCGTCATCACAAACGTTGACGCCATAGATTTCACCATTATACTCTAGTGTTTTGCTTGCTAGAAACAGTCCGGAATGGGTTCCACCAGATCCTACGGCTAGTACAATTTTATCAAAATGTACACCTAGCTCTTTTTCCTGGCAAATAATTTCCTTCATGGCATTATAGTACCCAAATCCACCAATCCCATTAGAAGCACCTTCTGGTATAATATAAGGTTTACAGCCCGTTGCCTCTAATTGCGCTTTGATTTGTTCCATAATTCCAGCTTTATTATTTTTATATTCTTCTGGAGTAACAAAACGAATCTCAGCTCCCAAAAGCTTATCTATAAACAAATTACCATCTGATTCTGTTTCTGAGTCCCCTCTTAAAACAAGGACTGATTTCATTCCAAGTCTTGCAGCGACTGCTGCCGTAGATCTACAATGATTAGATTGGATTCCTCCGCAGGTAATAAGTACATCACATTTTTGATCAAGGGCTTCCTTTACAGAAAATTCAAGTTTCCTTATTTTATTACCAGATACTTCGGTTCCTGTTTGATCATCTCTTTTTATATAGATATTAGGTCCGCCCAGTTTTTGAGAAAGTCTTTCTAGTTTTTCTATTCGTGTGGGTAAGTTTGCAAACGTTATTTTTTCAGGAATTTTAATCATTGATTACTCCTCCTTTTTTATACAAATGCTACAGCTTCTATTTCAAGTATTCCATCTTTAGGCAGTTTTGCCACCTGGACACATGAACGTGCTGGTTGATTTGAAGTAAAATAGCTTTCGTATACTTCATTTACTATTGCAAAATCATTCATATCTCTAAGAAAAATTACCGTTTTTACGACTTTATCAAGAGATGATCCTGCTTCTTCTAATATTGCTTTTAAATTTTCAATAGATCTTTCTGTAGCTTTTCTTACGTCGCCACTTATAAGTTCTCCGGTTTCTGGTACAAATGGTAGTTGACCAGATGTAAATAATAAATTTCCTACCTTAATTGCCTGTGAATATGGTCCAATTGCTGCAGGTGCTTTTTTAGTTGAAATAATTTCTTTTATCATAATTAATCTCCTTCTTTATGAAACTATATTTTAATTTTGAAAGTCTTTTTAGCTTTTATCTTACAATAATAATATACAAGTAAACCTAATAATGCAAGTTCTAATCCTAGCATAGTACTATTAGGTGAATACTTACTATTATTAAAGTTTACAGTTTAGGATTTATTGTACATAAAGTATTAGATGCTAAAAATCATCCGATGTAAGTTTTAATTGTAACTCGTATTTGCAAATACACTTATATTACAAGCAATAACTATGCCAATGTTATTGAACCCTTTTCTATATTATTAAGAATTTATAGGACTAAATCAGTTATTTAAGGGGAGAGCATTCAACCTATAATATAGAGTTAACATCTATAAATCATTAGCCTTTGATAGAAGATGATAAAGATTGAACATTCTTCTTCATCCAGTCTTTACCTTCTACCAATCTAGTAACTATCATAGATGTTACAGCGTCACCAGTGCAGTTTATCCATGTTGCAGCAGGATCTACAAGGAAACCAAGAGTTGCAATAATTGGAAACGCTTCTGGCGGAAACCCAAATAAGTTTACAATCAACATTTCACCGATAAGTCCACCACCTGGAACACCCGACATAACTACGCCGCCCATAACTGAAATGGCTAGTGCAGCAATATAGGTTCCAATTCCAGAGAATCCTTGTCCGAATATTCCAAATAAAAATGAAATTTTTAATATCGAAGAGATAACAGTACCGTCCATATGCATGGTCGCACCGATTGGCAATACAATTTCACGGATATCCTTTGGAACTCCCATATTATAAGTAGCCTTTAGGTTAACAGGTAGAGTTGCAATAGAGCTTTGTGTTGCAAGAGATGTAATTGACGGTTCTAAGATGTTTTTGAAGAAAATTTTTATACCCTGAGTACCACCAGCAAAATATGAATATCCAGAAAATGCAACAAAAAAATATACAATACATAGTGGATAATATATAATCATAGCTCTTGCATAAGCTCCCAAGAGCTGAGGACCAAATTCGCCAATGAGGCTTGCAAAATAAGCACCTAAACCAATTGGAGCGTACAACATAATAATGCTAATAAATTTCATCATAACTTTGGACATAGCGTCTAACCCCTTAGCTATAATGTTGTTTTCAGCGCCAAGGGAACTAACACATAAACCAAAGAAAATAGAGAATATAATAAGAGGCATCATATTAGAGCGAGAAAATAAGCCGCCAAAATCAGTTACAGTTAGTGTCTTAACAATTTGATCAGAAAGCTTGACGGATTCCAACGCTTTAGCAGATTGCAATGTTAGGTTAACGCCAGCAGCAGGGGGAAAAAACTTGACAACAGCAATAACGATAACGCCGGCAATAAGTCCCGTAGTAACAAATGTCAAAAACATGTTGCTTATAATTTTCCCAAGTCTTTTCATATTGACCATATTTCCTACTGCACCAGCTATGGTAACAAAGACTAGAGGGGTTACAACGGTGAACATTAAGTTAAGAAATACATCACCAAATGGTTTAAGTACTGTTGCTTTTTCACCGAAAACAATTCCAATTATGCTACCTATTATAATAGATAGCATTAAAACAATAGAGAAACGATAGTTTTTCCATGTGCTTTGTTTTTTTGTGTTCATTTTAATATCTCCTTTTCATTGGTTGGTATTGTTAAGAAATAAAAAGACATTTCAAACAATCCTTGATTTTGAGCAATTACCTGTTATACAATCTGTGGACAAATAATGACATTGTTGATTAATCACGATTTATAAGTACGGTATCGTTTACTTTGACGAAAATAATTTTGAATAAATATTGAAAATAGGTGTGATACCTATTCCATTATGTACGCTTAATATAAGAGTACAAGTACAATTGCTCCTTGCATTAGCAACTTAATAATTCCATTTTTGTAATCATAGTTTTTATCCTTTCATTTTTTATATCAAGCTTGCTATAATGGTAACTAGCAAATTTTATGCCAATAAATGAGGTTTTTGCTCTTTTTCAACAAAATTCGGTAATTAGAGATGAAGAATTATTGGTCTAAATGAGAATGATGTAATTTTTGATTGCAATTCAAGAGGAGTAGACATTATTTTTTATTTAAATGGTTTAAGTTGTATAACTTTAACCATTTAAATTATTCAAAAGCAATTTTTTCAATAAAAGATTTATATATAGTAGATACTTATTTAAAAACCGCTCCAAAAGATCAATCAGAAAATTGGCATCATTTTTGCTATATTTATGTTATAGCAAGTATTTCTTGCACAAATAAATATAAGAAGGGTGTAAATTATGAAGTATAATTTTGATGAAATAATTGACCGTAGTAACAACTTTGCTGCAAAATACGATGAAAGAGAAAAAAAATTTGGAACTTCTAATGTAATACCATTATGGATAGCAGATATGGAATTCGAGGTAGCTAAGCCCATTAATGATGCTATCATCAAAAGAGCGAAGCAAGGAATCTATGGATATACATCTCGCCCTGACTCCTATTATGAAGCTTTTTGTGATTGGGAAAAGACTCAAAATAATTGGATAGTTAATAAAGATTTAATTAGTTTCAGCCCCGGTGTTGTCCCATCTCTATCGGTTATTGTCAGAGAATTTTCTAATAAAGAAGATAAAATTTTGATACAGACTCCAGTCTATCCAGAATTTTATGACGTAATAGAATCTTGGGGAAGAGTGGTAATTGAAAATCAATTATTAGAACAAGAAGGAGTCTATTCAATAGATTTTGAGGACTTCGAAGAAAAATTAAAACAGAAACCAAAGTTATTTATTATGTGTAGCCCACACAATCCGGTAGGCAGAGTGTGGAGCCGAGAGGAACTAGAACATATTACTGAACTATGCCTACGCTACAATGTAATGATTGTTTCAGATGAGATACACTCAGATTTGATATTGTGGGATAATAAACACATTCCTACTGCTAGTATATCAAAGGAGGTTTCTAGTAAAACCATCACCTGTACTTCATGTACAAAAACTTTCAACTTGGCAGGACTACAGGCTTCTGTAGTGATTTTTCCGAATGCTGAAGTTAAAGAGACATTTGATGTTTTTTGGAGAGGTATGGATATCCATCGCAATAATTGCTTTAGTCTTGTAGCGGTAGAAGCAGCTTATAGGTATGGTCAAGAGTGGCTTACACAGTTAATTCCATATATTGAGGGCAATATTGATTTCATAGGAGAGTTTTGTAAAAACAACATACCAAAAATTAAACCTAGCAGACCTGAAAGTACTTATCTGGTTTGGCTTGACTGTCGTAAACTAGAATTGGGAAATGATGAACTGAAAGAATTTATGATAAATAAGGCGGGTCTAGGACTTAATGCTGGCAATGATTTCTGTCGTAGTCTTTCTGGATATATGCGTGTAAATATAGCATGTCCACGTTCAATACTTGAGAAAGCTATGCTACAACTTGAAAAAGCTGTTAATTCATTGGATGAGGATTAGGTAAAATTATAAACAAGCAGTGATATACTTGGATTTAACGAGGGATATGAAAATAAAGAAATAGCTGTAGTAATAATTAATTTTACTACAGCTATTTCTTATTTATCAAACAATCTTTGGAAAATTCCTTTTTTCCTGTGAAGAATTTCGTCGGCTACTGCTTTGGATCGTTGTCTTTCAAGACTTTGAGTTAGATTATTAACCAATTGAATATCGTGTTCTTTAATGGTTTCGGGTAATGATAACACGATTTTATTTTTCTCTTGTTCTTGTTTAAACAGGACCTGTGTATTTTC
This sequence comes from Clostridium sp. CM028, assembly GCF_030585565.1. Lineage (NCBI taxonomy): Bacteria > Bacillati > Bacillota > Clostridia > Eubacteriales > Clostridiaceae > Clostridium > Clostridium sp. CM028. The sequence continues at coordinate 3,366,753 of NZ_CP077766.1, forward strand.
TAATAATTTATTAATATCATAGAGTTGACCGTCTTTAACAGTTAATTGCTGTTTAATAAATTCGATATTACTTTTAAGTATTTCAATCATATCTTCTTTTAATAGATTCACCACTGTAACTGCAACTTCTGATTCTGCTTCTGAAGAGTGATTATATTTTAGAGCTTGTTTAATTGCTTCTAGACCTTTTTCTTCTACACATGTTTTACCATTGTGGGATATTAAAAAAGGTTTTACTTCAGGTAATTTCATCTTAGCGTAAGCCGTTACTTTACTGATATTTAAATGTTTAGCTATTTTAAATGCATCATAGATCATTGTACACGCCTCCTAAATTATATATAGAAAGTATTCTCCAAATATTTCCAAATACCTTCTATAATAAATTAAATTTAATAAGGCCATTGTAAAATTTAATTAAACACTTAGCAGGAATGTATAGTAAAGTACTAAGATTAGGAGTTTTATCGGGTTAAGGGTTAGTTAATAGTGCCGTTAAATTTAACGACACTATTAACAATGGAAAAGGTTATTTTTGCTTAAATTCTTGCTGTAAGTACTTTTGAAAGTCTTGGCATCGTAATAATATTTTCTATATGGATTTTTATTTAAAAAAATTCATGAAGAATACAATAGTTGGGATACCTATGAGGTCAATTAGAAATGCTCCGACTAATGGAACTATTAAAAATGCCTTTGGAGATGGACCATATTTTTCAGTAACAGCTCCCATATTAGCTATAGCATTTGGAGTAGCGCCAAGACCATGACCTGCCATACCAGCTGCCATAACGGCTGCATCAAAATCTTTTCCAAGGAATTTAAATACAACAAATACTGTGTATAATATCATAAATATTACTTGTGCAGTAACTATTATTAATAATGGTCCTGCAAGTCCTACAAGTTCCCATAACTTCAATGTCATTAATGCCATTGAGAGGAAAATTCCAAGGGACACGTTGCCCATTAAATCTATGGTGTAATAATCAAGTTTAGCGATGTGTATTTTATCATTTATATTTCTAAAAGCTACAGATACAAACATAGCGCCTACATATCCAGGTAAAGAAAGGCCTGTAGCTGTTGAAAACCATCCGCTGGCAATAGACCCGATTGTCATACAAACAGTTATTATTGCCATATGAGCCATAACCATATTCGTTGTGATTTTTGTATTTCCTGTGTCGCTTACTACATTTTCAAAGGATTTTACGTCATAGTTATCTGATGTACTAGGTTTTAATTTGTGTTTGTCTATTAAATGCTTTGCAATGGGGCCCCCGATAAGACCACCAGATATAAGACCAAAAGTGGCGGCAGCTATAGCTACGGTAGTAGATCCTGCAATACCCATAGCCTCAGCAGTTTTTCCAAAAGCGGCTGCTGCACCATGTCCACCTTCCATTGAAACTGAACCTGCCATAATACCAAACATAGGGTGAATTCCAGTAATCTTTGCAAATACAATGCCTATAACATTCTGTGAAATAGCAAGGACTCCACATAGCAGCCAGTAGATAATTAAACATTTTCCACCTTTTTTAAGTAATTTAAAACTTGCGCCAAGTCCAATAGTCGTAAAGAAAGCTATCATAAAAGGAGATTGAAAAGTTGTATCCATACTAATTGTTATTAGACCGCTCTGTTTTAAAACAAGGGCAAGTATTGAAAATAGTAAACCTCCAATTACAGGGGCAGGAATACAAAACTTTCTAAAAAAAGCTACCTTTTTTATAAGCCAGTAACCTAATAGTAATAATAAAATTGCGGTTGCTAAGGTTGCTACCATATCAACCTTGAGAGTAAGTAAATCTTCTACTAATTCTGTTTTCATAATTGCTCCTCCTTTAACATCAAGATAGTGTAAACACTATCTTTACTTTTTTTATATAAATCCTTGCATTTGCAAGGATTTAAGTTGTTTTTAAAATAAAAAAACAATGACCCCTTCTATTTGATATAATTGTTGTATCTGAACTCAACAAAATACCAAAAGGAAGGTGTCATTGTGAGTACAATTATATCAATGTTAGTTACCTATAATCAAGTATTACTTTCTCAAATTAAACAATTACTTATTTTTATTGCTAAAAATATACCGCTAAAAGTTCCAAAATACGATATGACAAGTCCTAAATATAAAAAACTTACTGTAGACAAATTGCCTACTATCAAAACTTTTGAAAAGCTTAATTATAATCAACTATTAGATGAGTATAAAACCTCTCATGGTAAGGATAAAAAACCTGTCAATTCTCGTGGTAAATATCCAGTATCCCCAGAGACCATCTGCCCTCAATGTGGCGCTCCGCACATCTATATCTACGATAACGCTGGAGGCCGTGGGCAGCTTTGGTGCAAAGTTTGTGATCTGCATTTCAACAAAAATAAGGTTAATTTTAAAACTGAGAGCTTCCTTTGCCCATTTTGTGGACACTCTTTAAGTAAGAAGAAGGACCGTAAAAACTTTTATATCCATAAATGTGTTAATAAAAAATGTAATTATTACCTGAATTCTCTTTCAAGGCTTTCTCTTGAAGATATTAAAGAATACAAGAAAGATAAGCACAGATTTAAACTGCATTACATTTATCGTGAGTTTACAACGAATTATTTTGATGTAGATTTATCTTCTATGCCAAAAGGTGCTACTAGCCTAAATTTCAGAAATTTTTCGTCTCATGTAATGGGCCTATGTCTAACATATAACATTAATTTAGGATTATCTACACGCCGTACGGCGCTTGCTCTTTGGGAAATACATGGAGTTAAAATATCTCATGTCATGGTTAGCAGATACGCCGTCACAGCTGCCGCTTTAGTTAAACCCTTTGTCGATAATTATGACTATAAGCCTACTGATTACCTCGCTGCTGATGAAACTTATACTAAAGTCAAAGGAGTCCATCAATATGTTTGGCTTGTTATGGACGCTATCAAGAAATCAATTTTAGGATACCAAGCGTCTTTTAGCCGTGATACTGGCCCTTGCATTTTGACTATGCGTATGGCTTTCGATAAGTTCAAAGAGTTTCCCGGCAAGTCACTTAAATTCGTTGCTGATGGCTATACTGCATATAAGCTTGCTGAGCAACAGTTTAAACTTAACGGCATGGACTTCGATGTAATCCAAGTAATTGGTCTTACTAACTCTGATCCTATTTCAACCGAATATCGTTGGCTTAAACAAATAATAGAGCGTCTCAACAGAACATTTAAATTTTCCTATAGGGTTACAAATGGCTTTGGTAGTGAAGAAGGTTCCAACACGCACTTGGCGTTGTTTGTAGCATATTACAACTTTCTCCGCCCACATAGCTACGCTTATTGGGGACCATTGAACTCAATCCCTGAACTTGAAAAGATTTCTACTATGCCAGCAAAATGGCAAAAGTTAATCGAACTTTCACAGCAACTTATAATAGAAAAACAGGTTGTATAAGTGAATTTACCTTTTAATATAGTTTGAATTTTCTTACCCGGCAGGGTTCCGTAAAAAAGGAACAATCTGATTAGGTATATTTTTGCTGACTTTTTTTATTTACCAAAAAAATTACAAGGTTTTGATGAAGACAAAACTAATATTTCATTCCTTTAAGGTATATTTTCACTTTTCAAGGTGCAATTTAAATTCCAAAATTTTTAATCTTGTTTTTTCATAGATTAGTTAACACTATCAACATCAAGACAATGTAAACGTTGTCTTGATTAATTTTATTATACCACTTTCTAATTTTAACAGTGCTAGACATCTATAGAAACATAAGAGTGGTTTTAATAATATATGTAGAATTAAATGCTATATGTTCGATAAAAAAGTATCAGTTAATTATTTAGTAATAAGGATTCGTTTAGAGAGGATTTATAATAGATTTGAGATAATTAGTAAATAAAAACTGTATATTGAAATCAGTTCCAGATATTAAGGATCCACCAATCTGATACTTTAGGGAAATCCTTAATTGAATATGTGAAAAACTCTAGGGAACGGGGGTTTTGGTAAATCATTAGACTTTTCAAAGGCTTAAAAGAATATAAATAACTGTAAGGAGTGATTTATATGAAGTTGATATATATATTATTAGTTGTAAAAGTATTGTATAGTGGAAAAGCTAATCCGAAAAAAATAGTAAAAACAATTAAAAAGGAGTCTAAGTTTTGGGGTAAATTAATTACTGAAATCAGTAAACATTATAAGTAGGTTTGTATCTATATAAAAACGTTACAACTTCACTTGTGAAAACATAGGGTTTCCATCTTTATCTAACAATACAGTAATTCCTCCAGCATAATCCTCAATATTAATTAAATAATTTGTTACTGTGTCTGTATCTACAAGTATTTTACAACGTACTGCTAATGCATCAGCCCGATTGCATACAGTTTTAAATGTTTTATTTCTTATCTTATCATTCTTATTAAACATTTTTTCCTCCTATATTTTTTATTTCGCAATATTATTAAATATAGCCAAAAATTAAGGTTGTATACTTAATAGGGGGAGACTTTTGTTATTTGACGACAGTTTCTCAAAAAAATGTTTCTATGTTGATAATAATTAGCCATGTGTATCAGGATGAGAAACATTGAATTATTTAGACTAATATGTAGAAATATGAATGTAATCTAGCTAGAGTAGCTATGTTGTGAAATTATGCTCTTATTTATGTGATAGAATACTCCTTGTCGTCACAAACGAGTGGCACGATAAGCTAACTGTTGATAACTATTTAGTATGTTTTCAAATGAAAATAAATTAAAAAAATGTTGACAAAACAAGAAATACCTAGTAATATAGTAGAAGTCGTCACATGATGACAAAGCGAATTGGTCTTTGAAAATTAAACAGAGAAATAGGTAAAGATAGCGAAATAATATTTCGTTAAACCAGTTAATTACTTTAGTATAAAGTAAAATTTAGTCGTAAGACTAAAAGTATGTAATGAGCTTGCGTAACAACTTAACAGTTGTCGCAGATTAATCATTTCAACTAAAAAAGTGTAAACTTTTAAATTGAGAGTTTGATCCTGGCTCAGGACGAACGCTGGCGGCGTGCCTAACACATGCAAGTCGAGCGATGAAACCTTTCGGGGTGGATTAGCGGCGGACGGGTGAGTAACACGTGGGTAACCTGCCTCAAAGAGGGGAATAGCCTCCCGAAAGGGAGATTAATACCGCATAATATGTTTTGGTCGCATGATCGAAACATCAAAGGATTTTTCTTCGGAAAATTCCACTTTGAGATGGACCCGCGGCGCATTAGCTAGTTGGTGAGGTAACGGCTCACCAAGGCGACGATGCGTAGCCGACCTGAGAGGGTGATCGGCCACATTGGAACTGAGACACGGTCCAGACTCCTACGGGAGGCAGCAGTGGGGAATATTGCGCAATGGGGGAAACCCTGACGCAGCAACGCCGCGTGAATGATGAAGGCCTTCGGGTTGTAAAGTTCTGTCTTCTGGGACGATAATGACGGTACCAGAGGAGGAAGCCACGGCTAACTACGTGCCAGCAGCCGCGGTAATACGTAGGTGGCAAGCGTTGTCCGGATTTACTGGGCGTAAAGGATGCGTAGGCGGACATTTAAGTCAGATGTGAAATACCCGAGCTTAACTTGGGTGCTGCATTTGAAACTGGGTGTCTAGAGTGCAGGAGAGGTAAGTGGAATTCCTAGTGTAGCGGTGAAATGCGTAGAGATTAGGAAGAACACCAGTGGCGAAGGCGACTTACTGGACTGTAACTGACGCTGAGGCATGAAAGCGTGGGGAGCAAACAGGATTAGATACCCTGGTAGTCCACGCCGTAAACGATGAATACTAGGTGTCGGGGGTCGAACCTCGGTGCCGCCGTTAACACATTAAGTATTCCGCCTGGGGAGTACGATCGCAAGATTAAAACTCAAAGGAATTGACGGGGGCCCGCACAAGCAGCGGAGCATGTGGTTTAATTCGAAGCAACGCGAAGAACCTTACCTAGACTTGACATCCCCTGCATAACCCAGAGATGGGCGAAGTCCTTCGGGACAGGGTGACAGGTGGTGCATGGTTGTCGTCAGCTCGTGTCGTGAGATGTTGGGTTAAGTCCCGCAACGAGCGCAACCCTTATCATTAGTTGCTACCATTAAGTTGAGCACTCTAGTGAGACTGCCCGGGTTAACCGGGAGGAAGGTGGGGATGACGTCAAATCATCATGCCCCTTATGTCTAGGGCTACACACGTGCTACAATGGTGAGTACAAAGAGATGCAAGACCGCAAGGTGGAGCCAAACTCAAAAACTCATCCCAGTTCGGATTGTAGGCTGCAACTCGCCTACATGAAGCCGGAGTTGCTAGTAATCGCGAATCAGCATGTCGCGGTGAATACGTTCCCGGGCCTTGTACACACCGCCCGTCACACCATGAGAGTTGGTAACACCCGAAGTCCGTGAGGTAACCGTAAGGAGCCAGCGGCCGAAGGTGGGATTGATGATTGGGGTGAAGTCGTAACAAGGTAGCCGTAGGAGAACCTGCGGCTGGATCACCTCCTTTCTAGGGAGTAGATGTATTGACTTCGGTCGATGCAATAGAAGAATATTAATTTGTTCTTCAAAAATATCTATTGTAATTAATCGTACCTAGTTCTCTGTTTAATTTTGAGAGACTAATTTTATCTAACTCTTAGGAGTTAGATAATGAATAGTTTTTCTTAAAATGTTCTTTGAAAATTGCACAGTGAAAAAAGTTGTTTTAAAAAAATTAAAACTACGCAAGTAGTTTATAAATTAATTTAATACAATTTCGCAAAATTAATATAACCGTCTATGTAAATAGACAGAATCAAGGTCAAGCTACAAAGGGCGCATGGCGAATGCCTTGGCACTAGGAGCCGAAGAAGGACGCGTTAAGCTGCGATAAGCTTTGGGTAGGCGCAAATAGCCTGTGATCCAAAGATTTCCGAATGGGGGAACCCACATAGTAACAACTATGTACTGCATACTGAATAAATAGGTATGCAGAGGTAGACCCGGGGAACTGAAACATCTAAGTACCCGGAGGAAGAGAAAGAAACATCGATTTCCTAAGTAGCGGCGAGCGAAAGGGAAAGAGCCCAAACCCAGGTCTTTGATCTGGGGGTTGAGGATAGATCATAAATACTGCAATTCCTTAATTGAAGATAGCTGGAAAGCTGCTCCGCAGAAGGTAATAGGCCTGTAAATGAAAAGGAAAAACAGTCAGATCTAATCCAGAGTACCACGAGACACGTGAAACCTTGTGGGAAGCTGGGAGGACCACCTCCCAAGGCTAAATACTACCTAGTGACCGATAGTGAAGAAGTACCGTGAGGGAAAGGTGAAAAGAACCCCGGAAGGGGAGTGAAATAGAACCTGAAACCGTGTGCCTACAACCGGTCGAAGCACTTTATATGTGTGACGGCGTGCTTTTTGTAGAACGAGCCAACGAGTTACGATATGTAGCAAGGTTAAGTACTTAAGGTACGGAGCCGAAGGGAAACCAAGTCTGAATAGGGCGCATAGTTGCATGTCGTAGACCCGAAACCGGGTGACCTATCCATGGCCAGGATGAAGCGGAAGTAAAATTCCGTGGAGGTCCGAACCACGTTGGTGTTGAAAAACCATGGGATGAGCTGTGGATAGCGGAGAAATTCCAATCGAACTCGGAGATAGCTGGTTCTCCTCGAAATAGCTTTAGGGCTAGCGTCGATTAATTGAGTAATGGAGGTAGAGCACTGAATGGGCTAGGGGCTGACAACAGTTACTGAACCCTATCAAACTCCGAATGCCATATACTTTTATTTCGGCAGTCAGACTGCGAATGATAAGATCCGTAGTCAAAAGGGAAACAGCCCAGACCATCAGCTAAGGTCCCAAAGTGTAAGTTAAGTGGAAAAGGATGTGGGATTTCTAAGACAACTAGGATGTTGGCTCAGAAGCAGCCACTCATTTAAAGAGTGCGTAATAGCTCACTAGTCAAGAGATCCTGCGCCGAAGATGTCCGGGGCTAAAACTTACCACCGAAGCTATGGGTGTACACAATTGTGTACGCGGTAGAGGAGCTTTCTGTACTGGCTGAAGTCATACCGTAAGGAGTGGTGGACGGTACAGAAGTGAGAATGTTGGCATGAGTAGCGAGAGTTAAGTGAGAATCTTAACGGTCGAAAACCTAAGGTTTCCTGAGGAAGGCTCGTCCTCTCAGGGTTAGTCGGGACCTAAGCCGAGGCCGAAAGGCGTAGGTGATGGACAATCGGTTGATATTCCGATACCACCAATGGACGTTATTAGAAATGGGATGACGCAGGAGGATAAGATGTGCACACTATTGGATGTGTGTCTAAGCATTTAGGCGGAGCAGACAGGCAAATCCGTTTGCTCTTAACGCTGAGATGTGATGGGGAAGGGAATTTATTCCTGAAGTATCTGATTCCACGCTGCCAAGAAAAGTCTCTATCGAGGATATTGGTGCCCGTACCGCAAACCGACACAGGTAGGTGAGGAGAGAATCCTAAGACCATCGGAAGAATTGTTGTTAAGGAACTCGGCAAATTGACCCCGTAACTTCGGGAGAAGGGGTGCCTACGTAAGTAGGTCGCAGAGAATAGGCCCAAGCAACTGTTTAGCAAAAACACAGGTCTCTGCTAAAGCGAAAGCTGATGTATAGGGGCTGACGCCTGCCCGGTGCTGGAAGGTTAAGGGGATTACTTAGCGCAAGCGAAGGTATGAACTTAAGCCCCAGTAAACGGCGGCCGTAACTATAACGGTCCTAAGGTAGCGAAATTCCTTGTCGGGTAAGTTCCGACCCGCACGAATGGCGTAATGATTTGGGCACTGTCTCAACAACACATCCGGCGAAATTGTAGTGCAAGTGAAGATGCTTGCTACCCGCGATTGGACGGAAAGACCCCGTAGAGCTTTACTGTAGCTTAGCATTGAATTTCGGTATTGTCTGTACAGGATAGGTGGGAGACTGAGAAACATGGGCGTCAGCCTGTGTGGAGTCATCCTTGGGATACCACCCTGACAGTACTGAGGTTCTAACTGGAGGCCATGAATCTGGTCACAGGACATTGTTAGGTGGGCAGTTTGACTGGGGCGGTCGCCTCCAAAAAAGTAACGGAGGCGCCCAAAGGTTCCCTCAGCGCGGTTGGAAATCGCGCGAAGAGTGCAAAGGCAGAAGGGAGCCTGACTGCGACACTTACAAGTGGAGCAGGGACGAAAGTCGGGCTTAGTGATCCGGTGGTACCTCGTGGGAGGGCCATCGCTCAACGGATAAAAGCTACCTCGGGGATAACAGGCTGATCTCCCCCAAGAGTCCACATCGACGGGGAGGTTTGGCACCTCGATGTCGGCTCGTCGCATCCTGGGGCTGAAGTAGGTCCCAAGGGTTGGGCTGTTCGCCCATTAAAGCGGCACGCGAGCTGGGTTCAGAACGTCGTGAGACAGTTCGGTCCCTATCCGTCGCGGGCGTAGGAAATTTGAAGGGAGCTGTCCTTAGTACGAGAGGACCGGGATGGACAAACCTCTGGTGCACCAGTTGTCACGCCAGTGGCATCGCTGGGTAGCTATGTTTGGAAGGGATAAACGCTGAAAGCATCTAAGCGTGAAGCCCACCCTGAGATGAGATTTCCCATAATGCGTGTTTTTAACACAAGTTAGTAAGACTCCTGGAAGACCACCAGGTTGATAGGTTAGAGGTGTAAGCATGGTAACATGTTCAGCTGACTAATACTAATAAGTCGAGGGCTTGACCTAAATAAATAATTAAAAGTAATGCGATATACTTCTTTCGTAAGAAAGAAGCGAGGCTTTGAGCGTGAGCGAAAAGACTAATTCACTGTGCAATTTTCAGAGAATATTTATATTCTCAATCTGGTGATTATGGCATGAAGGTAACACCCGTTCCCATACCGAACACGAAGGTTAAGCTTCAATGCGCCGATGGTACTGCAGGGGTGACCTTGTGGAAGAGTAGGTTGTCGCCAGGTAAGAAAAAACCGCTAAGTTTAACTTAGTGGTTTTTATTTGGTTAAATACAATTACATTTTTGGATTTTAGTGACACTTTAATTTTAGGAGAATATACTATAGGGACAAGATCCATACTTCTAAAAAAAAGGGGTATTCAGTATGAATAAAAGATATCTATCAGGTATTGTCTTTATAGTTGTGGTTATGATAAGTGGATGTACTTTAGCGAATAAATCGGAGGCTGCGGTGAAATTGCCTCCTAGTGACGCAAAAATATATCAAACTAACGTTAGAGTGTCTCAAAATACTATACAAAAAGAAAATGTACAAAATAACAGTATTAAACTTTTAGCTCAAAAAAAACAACAGCCAATTGCTCAAATAATATTTAAGCAAGGAAATAAGGGCAGTAAAGTTAAGGAAATACAGCAAAAGCTTAATAAATTTGGTTATAAACTTTATGCAGATGGAGACTTCGGACGATTAACCTATTATGCGGTTATAGACTTTCAAATGAGAAATAAGCTAATCAAAGATGGCATAGTAGGTAATTTAACACTAAAGAAACTTAATATGAAACCAACTTCACAGTCTATGTATAAACCACCAGTAATACAAAAATATACACCTAAAGTTTCAGTTTCAAACAATTCGTTAGAAAAAACTATAAACAGTAAGAACATTTATAGTTCAACTGCTTATTTTATATGGATTGATTTATCTCACCAAAGGGTAAATATATTCAAAGGGTCTAACAGAAAATGGAATCTTGTTAGATCAATGGTTTGTTCTTCAGGAAAATCAAGAACACCAACAGTTAAAGGTAATTTTACCGTTGGAATTAAAGGAAGCTACTTTATTTCAGATGGAGGCGCTAGGTGTAAATATTATACTCAAATAAGAGGTAACTATTTATTCCACAGCGTACTATACGATAGAAAGGGTAATTATGTTATAGATAACACCCTTGGAGTTCCTGTATCTCACGGATGTGTAAGGTTAGCTTTAAAAGATGCTAAATTTATATATGATAATATTCCAGCTAGAACTGCTATTTGGAGCAAATAAAAAGTAAGTTATAAAAGGATATATACTCGAAAATAAGAATTCCATTTGGTATTCTTATTTTTATTGTATGCTACAATGTGTTAAGTTATTCTTTAGTTATGCTTAATAGCTCTATTTTATAATTTCCATCAGGAGATGCTACTTCTACTATAGTTCCTACTGTTTTTCCGAATAATACCATTCCTATTGGTGACTCAATACTAAACTTGCCATTTAATATATCCACTTGTAATGTTGTTACAAGTTCTATTTCTTCGATATCATCGCTACCTTCAAATTTTATCATTAATTTATCACTTATATTTGCCCCTTTAGTATTATAAATAACATCATCTATAACTTCAGCGGTTCTAATCATTTTTATTAAATATCCCATTCTTCTGTAGTTTTCGTACATATTTGTTTTGGCAGCTTTATATTCAGCATTTTCACTTCTATCACCGTGAGCAGCAGCTATCATTTTTTCATGTGCAATTTCCATGGTTAAAGGACCTTTACGATAATCAAATTCTTTTTGAAGGTCTTCAAGATCTTTTTTAGTAAGCTTATTATTCATTTTAGCACCTTCTTTTATCTTTTTTACAGATTGTTTACTATATAATTTAATAGTACATTTATAATTATATTTCTTAAAAAATCTGGAGTATTACTTGTATATTTTACTATTGAACTTGCCGTTTTTCAACTTTTTTCAGTAAGTACTGTTATTCTTCCATCCACATGACCACCAATGATCATAAGTTAATGATAGCATTAATAACTCCATCTAAGTCTATAAGGTATTTTATTGTGGGCATTTATGTAAACATTTACAAATAAAAAGCACCTCCGAAACAAATCTTCATGATTATTATAAATATGTAGAAATATGTTTAAAGTTTTTTATCCAAATCTTGAGAATAATAGAGTATAATAAAAGAAGTCATTGTAAGTAATATAAATAAAAAAATATTAAATATGAAGATGAGAAAAACAACTTAAAGAGGGGGTTGTAAATGCAATCAATATTAAGAACAGCAATTGAAAACAGTAAAAAAATTACGAAAGATGGACAAGTAGCAACGTATATTCCTGAACTTGCAAAGGGGGATAGAGATGCTCTTGGAGCATGTATATTTGACATATGCGGTAATATTATTGTAGAAGGTGACTACCTAACAAAGTTCACTATTCAAAGTGTATCAAAGGTGGTAATCCTTATATGTGCTCTTATTGATAATGGAAAGGATGTAGTTTTTTCTAAAGTAGGTAAGGAACCTTCAGCGGACCCATTTAATTCATTGGTTAAGTTAGAAATGAAGGAGACACATAAACCATCAAATCCGTTTATAAATGCAGGTGCAATAGTTTGTACATCCCTTGTGGAAGGAGATAATGGGATAGAAAAATTCAGTAAAATTCACAATATGATGAAAAAATTAGCAAATAATAATGACATTGAGGTGAATTATTCAGTTTATAACTCTGAAAAATTAACTGGGAATACAAACAGAGCTATTGCTTACTATCTAAAGGGAGCAGGCATAATTGAAAAGGATGTAGAAGACGTATTAGACGCATACTTTAAATGCTGCTCAGTTGAGGTAGTTGTTGAGGATATAGCAAGAATGGCATCAGTAATTGCAAACAATGGAGTAGCACCATGGTCAAATGAACGGTTAATTCCAGAGTACATCAATAAAATAGTTAAGGCTATTATGATGACCTGTGGATTATACGACAGATCCGGAGAATTTTGTATTGAGGTTGGTGTTCCTGCTAAAAGCGGAGTAGGGGGATGTATTATGGCTGTTGTTCCAAACCGTATGGGAATAGCAGTTGTAGGGCCAGCACTTGATATGTACGGAAATAGTATTGCTGGAACGAGAGTTCTAGAAGAACTTTCTAAAGAACTCAATCTAAGTATCTTCTGATTTTTCTAAGAAAATACATAATAGGGTATGGTGATGATAGAAAAAAGTTATTATATTTCAGTATTTAAATTATTAGAAGGAGTGTGACAAAATGTTAAATTTATTAAATTCTATTGTAACATCAGTTAATAACATACTTTGGTCTTACGTGCTCATAATTTTACTTATAAGTATTGGAGCATATTTTACTATTCATCTTAAGTTTCCACAGTTCAGATTTTTCTCTCATACATTTAAACTTCTTAGGAATGGTAGAAAAACCTCAGATGGCAAGGAAGGTGTGGCGGTATCATCATTTCAGGCATTCTGCATAAGTGTTGCTTCTCATGTTGGTACTGGAAATCTTGCGGGGGTTGCAATAGCCGTAACAGTTGGAGGTCCAGGAGCAGTTTTCTGGATGTGGGTTATAGCTCTTTTAGGTGCAGGCTCAAGCTTTGTTGAAAATACATTAGCACAGATTTATAAAGTAAAGGGTGAAAACGGATACAAGGGTGGTCCTGCATACTATATGGAAAAAGCGCTTGGCAAACGAAAGCTTGGTTTAGTATTCTCAGTACTTATAACTATATCATTTGGACTTGTATTTAATTCAGTTCAGGCAAATACTGTAACATTAGCGTTTGAAGGAGCATTTGGTATTACAAGATTCTGGGGGGGTATGATCCTGGTAGGACTTACTGCTTTGGTTATATTTGGTGGGGTTAAGAGGATAGCAAAAGTTGCAGAGATTCTAGTACCAGTTATGGCTGTAGCCTATGTATTCGTTGCATTCTTTGTAATTTTCAAAAATATAGCTCAAGTTCCAGCTGTATTTAAAATGATTTTCCAAGGTGCTTTTGGTTTAAAGCAATTTACAGGCGGCGGAATTGGTGCAGCGATTATGATGGGTATTAAAAGAGGCCTATTCTCAAATGAAGCAGGTATGGGAAGTGCCCCAAATGCAGCGGCTACAGCGGATGTAAGCCATCCTGTTAAACAAGGTATTGTGCAAGTATTTGGAGTTTTCCTAGATACTATAGTAATATGTAGTGCAACAGCATTTATTATTTTAATTTCTGGGGAACAGCTAAATAACGGACTTACTGGAATAGAACTGACACAGGTAGCATTAACCTCGCAGGTAGGTAACTGGGGCAATATATTTATAGCTGTATGCATTTTCATGTTTGCGTGGAGTTCTATAATTGGAAACTATTATTATGGTGAGTCAAATATTGAGTTTATGAATGGAAATAAAATATGGCTTACTACTTTTAGAGTAGGTGTACTTGGTATGGTATTTTGGGGGTCAATGTCTTCAATAAGTATTGTATGGAATATGGCAGATTTATTTATGGGAGCAATGGCACTCATAAATCTTGTTGTTATTTTCAAATTAAGCAAGGTACTTCCAAAGGTAATTAAGGATTATGCAATTCAAATTAAACAAGGTAAAGATCCAGTATTTCATGCGAATTCTATTGATGGACTTAGCAATACTGAGTGTTGGGATAAGGATTAGTAGGGTATTCTAATAGTATATTTAAATCGGTTATTGAACAGGCCATATACGGTGTATATTTTTAGTATATGGTCTGTTTTTATATATTATAAAAAAATTCTTTATGAATATTAGGGAAGCAAGATTTTTCATATCATAAATTTTATTGGAATTATTTTTAAAAGTGTTAGAATTAATTAACTTGGTATATAATGATATTATTAGATAGAAAAGTAGTTTTAAAATAAATTATAAGGTGTGTTGACATGGAAGAGTTAAGAAGCGCGATTAATGAAATATTAAAGCAGGATATTTTAAAATTAGTTATTAGTAATAAAATGAATAAAGATGTACAGTATAATAAAATAACATTCGTATTGAAAGAAGATGATGTAAAGCAATATTATCAAATAGAAAAAAACACCGATAAGCAAGCTTTCCATGAGAATATTACTATAGATGTTTTAGGAGAAAAAATACTAGAATATGTATCAGCGAGTTATAAACAAGTAGATGCTTGGTCAAATACAATTACATTTGATTTGAAAATATCTAAAAAAGGTAAAGTTCATTTAGGGAAGAAAAAAAGTGATAATGTAAAAATTGCTAATAAAGGACATAACAAAGAAAAAAATTATATTCTTAAAGAGGGTATGATAATAGAGCCTCTTATAGATTTAGGCATTTTTACAAAAGAAGGCAGGGTTGTTAATTCAAAATATGATAAGTATAAGCAAATAAATAAGTTTGTTGAAATTATTGATGAGGAAATTAAGAAGAATAATTTTAAGGAACTTACTATATTAGATTTTGGATGTGGAAAATCTTACTTAACATTTGTATTATATTATTACTTTGTTGAAATCAAAAAAATCAATGTAAAAATGATAGGACTTGATCTTAAGGAGGATGTAATTAAAGAATGTAATGACATATCTAAAAGATACAATTATGAAAACTTACATTTTGAGCTAGGGGATATAAATGGATTTAAATATGATAATAAAGTTGATATGGTAATTACATTACATGCGTGCGATACAGCTACTGATTATGCTTTATATAATGCGATAAAGTGGAATAGTAATATGATTTTCTCTGTTCCTTGCTGCCAACATGAATTCAATAGCCAAATTAAAACAGAGTCATTATCGATACTAACAAAGTATGGAATAGTACAAGAAAGGGTTTCGGCACTTATGACAGATTCAGTAAGAGCAAATCTTTTAGAAAGCGTCGGATATAAAAGTCAGCTTCTAGAATTTATAGATATATCACACTCTCCTAAAAACATATTAATTAGAGCTTCAAAAGCTAATATATCTAAGGATAAAAAAGAGAAAGCATTATCTGAAGTTAATATTTTAATGAACCAATTTAATTTAAATTCAACATTATTTAATTTATTAAAAAAAGATAATTTAATTTAAATTATATCGATTAATATGGATAACATAATGATAGCTTAATCAATCTAATTTAAATTCAACATTCTTTAATTTGTTTTAAAAATATAATTTTAATTTATTTTTTATATTAAGAGACGATAAGCTAGAGTGCTGAAAAAAATATATAAAAAGAGAGTAGATGAGATGAAAAAATGTTAACAATATATGCGGTATCGGATTCAATAGGAGAAACAGCGGAACTTGTGGCTAAATCAGTAGCGAGTCAGTTTCCAGATAGTGTAATAGTGAAAAAAACACCACATATTAAAACAGCTGAGGATGTTAATTATTTTATTAGCAAAATAGATAGGGATTCAAAAGTAATGATTATTTCGACTATTATTATGGTAGATGTAAAAGAATTTTTAGTACAAAGATGTGTAGAAAAAGGAATATTTGTATCGAATGTTTTAGGACCAGGGATAGGACTAGCTTCTAAGTTATTAAATAAACAGCCAGAATACATTCCAGGAGCAATATGGAAAATGGATAAGGATTATTATAAAAGAATAGAAGCTATGGAGTTTGCTATGCAATATGATGATAGCAGGGATTATGATGGGATAAAACATGCGGACGTAGTGCTTATTGGTGTTTCAAGAACTTCAAAAACCCCATTGTGTATGTATTTAGCTAATAAAGGAATTAAAGCTATAAATATACCGTTAGTACCTGAAGTTCCTGTTCCAGAAGAACTATATAACATTCCTGGAAGGAAGATCATAGGGCTTAAAATAAATCCTTTTGAGCTTATTGAAATAAGAAAAAATAGAATTGGTAAATTCAATGGGCTTAATGCTAACTTTCAATATGCTAATGATTCAAGAATATTAGATGAGTTAGATTATGCTGAAAAAATAATGAAAAAAACAAGGTGTTTAACAATTGATGTTACTAAAAGAGCTATAGAAGATACGGCTTTAATTATTATGAAAAGTATAGGGTATGATCAATAGTATTTTTAATGCTTTATTTAATAATAGTAATATTTTTAAATAAATGCTTTGCTGTGTAATGATTTTACTTAAAATAAAAAAATTGTATTTCGTGTGTGAATTTTATGATACATTAATAGCATAGTAAAAAAATATAAACTAAATGTTAAAAGGGAGTAGCTGCCTATATTGGTGATAAAGTCAACATACCGACCTTTTGGTCTGGCTTTATGGTGGCTGAGTTCAGTCAGGTTAGACTTTTAACACAATGGTTTTATCGTTGCATGTAAGGTCTTTTTTAGTATAATCATTTATGCTAAAGAAGATTTTTAGCAGGATAGAATTTCATTGTGTTGAAGGTCTTTTTATTTATAAATTTTAATTTAAAGGGAGGGCATCAAACGGCGATATTTATTAAAGCATTATTACTTACTTAATCGGTGTCCATTTCAGAAACAATATTATTAGCTATTAATTATTATATAGTATATAATGGTAACAAAGAAAGGAAGTTTTTGTATGAAGACAAGAGGAAATAAAATATCTATAATTGGAGCAGGTTTTGTAGGTTCTACTACGGCATTTGCTTTAATGACTGGAGGATTAGCATCTGAAATTGTAATTGTAGATATAAATAAGGAAAAAGCTGAGGGCGAGGCAATGGATTTATCACATGGAGCTTCCTTCGTAAGGCCTATTGAAATAACGTCTGGAGAGTATTCAGACACAAAGGATTCAGATATAGTAATTATTACAGCTGGAATTGGTCAAAAGCCAGGAGAAACAAGGCTTACCTGTATTTCGAAAAATTTAAAAATATTTCAAAGTATAGTTCCGGAAGTTGTAAAATTCAGTCCCAATTCTATATTATTGGTAGTGTCAAACCCCGTGGATGTATTGACTTATATAACCTATAAGCTTTCAGGATTTCCAAGCAACAGAGTAATTGGGTCGGGGACGGTTCTTGATACTTCGAGATTTAAATACCTGCTTAGTCAGCATTTTGAAATTGACGCTAGAAATATACATACCTATATAATGGGTGAACATGGGGATTCAGAAATTGCTACTTGGAGTTTAACTAGTATTGCGGGTATGAATGTTGATGAGTACTGTGATATGTGTCCTAAAAAATGTGGTGGAGAGATGAAGTTTGATATATATAAGGAAGTAAAAGAAGCAGCCTATACTATTATTAAAAAAAAGGGTGCAACATATTATGCTGTTGCCCTAGCCATAAAAAGAATAGTTGAAGCAATATTAAGCAATGAGAACTCTATTCTTACAGTATCATCTCTGCTAAAGGGTGAATATGGAATCCAGGACATTTATATGGGAGTTCCAACAATTTTAGGTAGAGAAGGGGTAAAAAAAATACTACAAGTCAAACTCAATGAGGATGAAACAGATAAACTTTTGGAATCTTCAAAGGTGCTGAAGACAGTTATAAAAGATTCCAAAATATAAGGTTGAGGCATCCGAAATAAAATAACAAGTAAAAAATTGCCGAATTTCATTTTAGAATAATTAAATAGGATTATGAATATAAAAAGAATCTTTTCTGAATAGTTAAGATTTTTTTTGTGCTAAATTTTTAACGTAACCCATCTCCTATAACACTTTTAGGCATAATATTATTCTCATTTGAACAAATATTAAGCCAACTATTACCCTTTATAAATGTGCCAGTGCCGATAGGAACATAACTGATGTTACTTATTTTATAATCTTCTTGAATTATAGAATTGTTGCCAGAACTATAAAATAATTTTGATAAAGGGAACCCATATAATGTTACCTCAATTTTGGGATATATTTTAAAGGTAATAATTTATATAGCAGTACTTTCAAAATAATCTCTATTTGAAAGTACCGCTGGAGAATCAGGCTTATATTCAGCCGCTTTATTATTATATTTAATTGACTCTGCTCTACTTCCTAACCTGTCATAACAAACACATAGTTGTAAATTGGGTATATATCCCCAATAATCATGAGATATAAAGCCCCAACTATTAACTGGCTTATTAAGTTCTGATGCGAGCTTATACCAAAAAATAGCCTTGTTATAATCGGAAATCTCAAAATAGTGGGTTCCTATAGTACAGCATATTTCAGCTCTTGGAGTATCATATTCAAAGCTTCTAAGTAGTATTTTTAGCATGGCTTTTTTATCACCTATAATGTTATAACAGTTAGAAAGATCAAAGCAGGCACTTATATTATCCTCTACCCAGCCCTTTTCTGTGTCTAAAAATTCATTGAAATATTTTATTGCTTCTTCAAAAAATCCATTTTGATGTAATTCCCTGGAATAATAGAAGAGTCCTCTTGGTGTTAAAGATTGCCCATCTGACAGCAATTTTTTATAAATAGATATATTTCTACCTTGTACTGCGGCATGTTCTTTTCTATGTGTTATGCAAACATCGGCGTTTATAATATTTCCTCCCATTACTAGGCATTCATGAACAGGTTCTGTCCATTTACAATTATTTATTCTTTTTGACAAGCGTTCTCTAAAATATGATAAGGTAACTGTTCCATTTTCATCAAAGCCTACGTTATACATCATCATAACATTATCTACATCTAGAGTTAAGCTTTGCTTAAGTTGTTTAAATTTTTTTATATCTTCTTCGAGAATGATATCATCAGCGTCTAGCCAAAGAATATAATCCATTTTTGCTTTAGAAAAAGAAAAATTTCTAGCAGCAGAGAAATCATCAATCCACTGGAAATTAAAAAAATCATCTGTATATTCTTGTGCAATTTTTTTTGTGTTATCTGTGGAGCCAGTGTCAACTATTATTATTTCGTCAACAATATCCTTAATACAGTCAAGACACCTACCTAAAACATCTTCCTCATTTTTTACAATCATACATAAACTAATAGTTACCATATAAGATATAAGCCTCCTAAAACAAATTTACAGTATATAATATGCTGTGGGTTGGAATAGGGAGCATATTTAAAAATAAATTATAAAATGTAACTAAGGTTATGAAAATCATTTCTAAGGCCATTAGGATGAATTTATAAATAGGATAGGTACATTTTTTAATAATAAGCGTAATATGTAATTGAAGCATAATTTGCTGTGACTAAGTGATCGAGGAAGGGATAAAGTAATGATTGAGAATAGGAAAACTTCAATAATAATTTTAACTTACAACAATCTTATTTACAATCACAAATGCGTTGATAGCATAAGGAAATACACTAAAGAGAATACCTACGAAATAATTGTTGTAGATAATAATTCTACTGATGGGACAAGAGAATGGCTTAAAGACCAGAAGGATATAAAATCTATTTTAAATGATGAAAATGTAGGTTTTCCAAAGGGCTGTAATATTGGAATAGCTGCATCAGGCAAAGAAAATGATATTTTGTTTTTGAATAATGATACGGTAGTTACTCCAAGGTGGCTTGATAATCTTAAAATATGTCTTTACAGTGATGATAAAGTTGGAGCAACTTCATCTATAACTAATAATTGTTCTAATTATCAGTCTGTAAGTGTGCCTTATAGTGATGTTAAAGATATGATTCCATTCGCTGAGGCTAATAATGTTTCAAACCCCGAGAAATGGGAGGGGAAAGTAAGGCTTGTGGCATTTTGCATGCTTATAAGGAGAGATGTTCTTAACAAGATTGGCGTTATGGATGAGCAATTTTCACCTGGAAATTTTGAAGATGATGATTTATGCATGAGAATTATAGAATTGGGATATAAGATGATGCTTTGTAATGACAGCTTCATACACCATTTTGGCAGTTCATCTTTTAATAAAGATTATACTGAATTTAATAATGTACTAACGACAAATCGTAAAAAAATTGAGGATAAGTGGGGGTTTAACTCTAACGTAGGCAGCACATTAAAATTTGACATAATACAGCGTATAGATGAGCCAAAAGAAAATGGTCTAAATATTCTTGAGTTTGACTGTGGGCTAGGTGCTACACTACTTAAGTTGAAATATATGTACCCTAACGCTGATATATATGGTATAGAGACAAATGAGCATGTAGCGAGGCTAGGTGGAAAAATTCTAGAGTTAATAACTGATGATTTTGAAGAAAATTATAGCATGAACTTTAAAAAAGACAAGACAAATTTTTTTGATTATATAATTCTTGGCAATAGACTTCAACTAAGTAAAGACCCTTGGACATTACTAAATGAAATAAAAAAATTTTTGAAGCCTGGGGGATATATAATTGCGACTATTCCTAACTTAATGCATCATTCAGTTATAAAAGAGTTATTAAGAGGAAGCTTTATGTACAGCGGAAATTCTATTTTAAATAGAAATAATAATAAGTTTTTTACTTTAACAGATATATGCAAAATATTCGATGAGTGTGGGTATAGTAATCCATATATATTTCATTATCGTACTGAATTAACACCGGAAGATGATCAGCTATTAAATAATATTTGTGGTATTGTTGGTAAAGATATGAAAGAGTATTTCTTATCTTACGAGTATGTAGCTAAATATCAAAAAAATGTATAGTGTGCAGAGATTGACAACTATGTTGGCAGTCTCTATTTTTTAGCAAGGAGAAAATTGGCATAGTGTAATTGTTAGACTTTTTTCGTTTATAGAAATATTTATGACTATCTGAGGCTAAGCTAGTTTATTTTTGTTGCAAATTGTCGTATGGTGTATAATGATTAATGTAAACAAAACTGGATATAATTACAAAAATAAATATTAAAGATTATCAGGTGGCAAAATTAAATACCAAGTGGTTAAAGGAAGGTAGTAAAAATGTATAAACATGAAATATTATTTCAAGATTATTTAGAACTAAAAAGTAAAGAATCAAAAGATTGTATTATGGGTTTTCAAGAATACAATGAGCCTGGGAAAGATATAGAAATTAAAGTTAATTTAATAAATGGCGACTGGTTAAGGGTTTATTATAATGATAGCGATATAGATTGGTGTTAAAAAATAATGTAGCTATTATATTAGAGTCAGTTGTTTGTAAACAGTCTGAAACATAAAAATAATCCTCCCAATTTGGGAGGATTATTTTTATGTTAAGATAAACCAAAGAAATACCTTAATTTTTTTATAGATAACATAACTTATTAGCAAGCTACCTTATTAGCAAGCTACCAAGCATATTCCCCTTAAGTATCTACAAGTATAAACTATGATTTCTCTAATTCTATATAGTTCACTTTCCTTATTTCGTGCCCTCCAGATTTTTGCATAATCACAGAACCATACTTCGAGATTTTCTGCGAGATCCATTGGACTAAATACTGTATCTACATCATTTTTAGAATACTCATTCTTCAAAAGATTTAGGAAAAAGCTATTCACAAGTTGTATTGCCCTTGCTGAAACAATAAATTCTTGCAGATCAAAGGTGTTTATGCACACTTTTTTAGACAATGTAGTAAACTTATTTTCTATTTCACAAGCTATGTCATAACCAGCTAAAATCTTTTTCCAATCAAGCTCGCTGAAACTTTCTTTAATATCTGAATTTTTACAATGATTTTCTTTCCATTCGACTAGTTCATACCAGCCTACGATCTGCTCCTTGGATAATTTATTAAGTAGAGACACGAGTTCAAGTGAGTCATCACCATACTCTATTAAGGACAACGCTTTAAATACATTTTCAAACTCTTTCTCGCCATCTGGGTTCCATGATAAGGACGCTCCGTATGCCATGCCTGGAATTGAGCTACTTAAAAAATTTATATGACCAAAATCTCCCCAGTCAGTATTGAGAACGCCTGTTGCACCATATTTAACACCATAGGCTACCATTCTTTTAATATTCTCAAAACCCTTATCGACTTTGTTCACTAGTTGATTCCATCCCCATACACCTGGGCACACGTACTGCTCCATACCTGACTCAGTTATTGCTTTTGTGCCATCCTCTTTGGCATTTTCGTTATAGTCCCAATTAAGACATATGGCATCCTTACTTATATTATTTAAAAGTTCAGGATGATGTAAAATCACATCCCCCCAGAACATAACCTTCTTGCCTTTTTTCTTGACTATATCTATTACTTTGTTCAAAAATTCAACATATAACATTCCAACCCCAACTTCATCGGCTTTGGCTTTACTTTTACCCTTTCCTAAATCAAAGGTTTCATCACAGCATATATTGAATGTGTCTGAGCTAAATAGCGGTATATATTGCATTAGCATTTCTTCAACTAGTTTTATGCTACCTTCATTAGTTGCATCCAGTGTGTGTGAAACCATTCTATGACCAAAAGAGTACTCGCCTCCCTCACTGTTTTCTAGCTCACACAATTCATTGAAGGACTTTGACCTAAGCACCTCATACATATGCCCGAAGGTAGACAAGGATGGGATTAATTCAACATGCCTTTTTTTGCAATATTGGTCAAGTATTAATATTTCCTCCGCTGTTAGTGGATCTTTGTCCATCCATATTTCACTCATGCCTTTAAATGCAAAAGTATGTTCTATATACAATTGCAACTGATTAATTTTATAAAAAGCTGCCCTGTCAACTAGTTCCATAAGCATTTCAAGTGTTGGTACCTTGCCTCTTGTAACATCATGATAGAACCCACGGTTAGTAAAATATGGCTCGTCTTCAATTTTGAGATTTGGAAGTAAAGTTCCATTTTGCCTAATAATTTGTCTAAATGTCTGTACTCCATAAAATATGCCTATGGAAGTAGCAGCACATATTTCGATGCAGGTTCCACCAATAATTAAGGTGTAAGCCTCTTTTGGACCTGATACTTTTTTAAATCTAATTACGGTTTTATCATTATGGCAATCAAAGGCCTTATTTATTACTAATTTGAAGCCTAATTGTTGCTGAATTTCATCTTGTAATACAATCGCGGCATTTAAGTCATCAAAATCACATTGGTAATCTAAGACTATCTCCGTATCACGTCTAAGTTGCAATGTACCTTTATTTAGTTCTAATTGTTTTGGACTTGGTATTAAAAACATATTGTACACTCCCTAAATTTTGTTTGATTAGAATCCGGGTTACTAGCCCTTAACTAGGGTAATAAATCCCGATTTTACTGAGTATTATAGAGAAAAATATCTATAAAATAAAAGCATCCATTTTATAATAGTTTTGCGATAAACTTTATATAAAAAGATGCTAATAAAATGAACAAAAAATATTTTAAATCAAACTCTTACCTACTTCTCTACGCTATACCATATTGGAGAAGAAATCAATAGACTTATAGATAATAAAAAAATTACCAAAAGCAATTAATAACAAGGATACGGTTTCAAGCCATAGTCTAAGACTTAGAAGTGTTTATATTAACATTTGTGTAAAAATAAACTACATATATAGTAAAAGCGTATATGTTAACTTTCTACATTATATGTGTCTATTATAAATGCATCTTGTTAAAAGAAATAAAAAATGTGTTATCAATATATAAAACGGTAAGATATTATATATTGATACTAATAGAGTTGATTTTGAAATGTATTGATAATACTTAGCCATGTGTATCTGGATGCGAAATATTGAATTATTTAGACTTACATGTAGAAAAATGAATATAATCTAGCTAGAGTACCTATATTGTGAAATTATGACCTTATTTATATGATAGAATACTCCTTGTCGTCACAAACGAGTGGCACGATAAGCTAACTGTTGATAACTATTTAGTATGTTTTCAAATGAAAATAAATTAAAAAAATGTTGACAAAACAAGAAATACCTAGTAATATAGTAGAAGTCGTCACATGATGACAAAGCGAATTGGTCTTTGAAAATTAAACAGAGAAATAGGTAAAGATAGCGAAATAATATTTCGTTAAACCAGTTAATTACTTTAGTATAAAGTAAAATTTAGTCGTAAGACTAAAAGTATGTAATGAGCTTGCGTAACAACTTAACAGTTGTCGCAGATTAATCATTTCAACTAAAAAAGTGTAAACTTTTAAATTGAGAGTTTGATCCTGGCTCAGGACGAACGCTGGCGGCGTGCCTAACACATGCAAGTCGAGCGATGAAACCTTTCGGGGTGGATTAGCGGCGGACGGGTGAGTAACACGTGGGTAACCTGCCTCAAAGAGGGGAATAGCCTCCCGAAAGGGAGATTAATACCGCATAATATGTTTTGGTCGCATGATCGAAACATCAAAGGATTTTTCTTCGGAAAATTCCACTTTGAGATGGACCCGCGGCGCATTAGCTAGTTGGTGAGGTAACGGCTCACCAAGGCGACGATGCGTAGCCGACCTGAGAGGGTGATCGGCCACATTGGAACTGAGACACGGTCCAGACTCCTACGGGAGGCAGCAGTGGGGAATATTGCGCAATGGGGGAAACCCTGACGCAGCAACGCCGCGTGAATGATGAAGGCCTTCGGGTTGTAAAGTTCTGTCTTCTGGGACGATAATGACGGTACCAGAGGAGGAAGCCACGGCTAACTACGTGCCAGCAGCCGCGGTAATACGTAGGTGGCAAGCGTTGTCCGGATTTACTGGGCGTAAAGGATGCGTAGGCGGACATTTAAGTCAGATGTGAAATACCCGAGCTTAACTTGGGTGCTGCATTTGAAACTGGGTGTCTAGAGTGCAGGAGAGGTAAGTGGAATTCCTAGTGTAGCGGTGAAATGCGTAGAGATTAGGAAGAACACCAGTGGCGAAGGCGACTTACTGGACTGTAACTGACGCTGAGGCATGAAAGCGTGGGGAGCAAACAGGATTAGATACCCTGGTAGTCCACGCCGTAAACGATGAATACTAGGTGTCGGGGGTCGAACCTCGGTGCCGCCGTTAACACATTAAGTATTCCGCCTGGGGAGTACGATCGCAAGATTAAAACTCAAAGGAATTGACGGGGGCCCGCACAAGCAGCGGAGCATGTGGTTTAATTCGAAGCAACGCGAAGAACCTTACCTAGACTTGACATCCCCTGCATAACCCAGAGATGGGCGAAGTCCTTCGGGACAGGGTGACAGGTGGTGCATGGTTGTCGTCAGCTCGTGTCGTGAGATGTTGGGTTAAGTCCCGCAACGAGCGCAACCCTTATCATTAGTTGCTACCATTAAGTTGAGCACTCTAGTGAGACTGCCCGGGTTAACCGGGAGGAAGGTGGGGATGACGTCAAATCATCATGCCCCTTATGTCTAGGGCTACACACGTGCTACAATGGTGAGTACAAAGAGATGCAAGACCGCAAGGTGGAGCCAAACTCAAAAACTCATCCCAGTTCGGATTGTAGGCTGCAACTCGCCTACATGAAGCCGGAGTTGCTAGTAATCGCGAATCAGCATGTCGCGGTGAATACGTTCCCGGGCCTTGTACACACCGCCCGTCACACCATGAGAGTTGGTAACACCCGAAGTCCGTGAGGTAACCGTAAGGAGCCAGCGGCCGAAGGTGGGATTGATGATTGGGGTGAAGTCGTAACAAGGTAGCCGTAGGAGAACCTGCGGCTGGATCACCTCCTTTCTAGGGAGTAGATGTATTGACTTCGGTCGATGCAATAGAAGAATATTAATTTGTTCTTCAAAAATATCTATTGTAATTAATCGTACCTAGTTCTCTGTTTAATTTTGAGAGACTAATTTTATCTAACTCTTAGGAGTTAGATAATGAATAGTTTTTCTTAAAATGTTCTTTGAAAATTGCACAGTGAAAAAAGTTGTTTTAAAAAAATTAAAACTACGCAAGTAGTTTATAAATTAATTTAATACAATTTCGCAAAATTAATATAACCGTCTATGTAAATAGACAGAATCAAGGTCAAGCTACAAAGGGCGCATGGCGAATGCCTTGGCACTAGGAGCCGAAGAAGGACGCGTTAAGCTGCGATAAGCTTTGGGTAGGCGCAAATAGCCTGTGATCCAAAGATTTCCGAATGGGGGAACCCACATAGTAACAACTATGTACTGCATACTGAATAAATAGGTATGCAGAGGTAGACCCGGGGAACTGAAACATCTAAGTACCCGGAGGAAGAGAAAGAAACATCGATTTCCTAAGTAGCGGCGAGCGAAAGGGAAAGAGCCCAAACCCAGGTCTTTGATCTGGGGGTTGAGGATAGATCATAAATACTGCAATTCCTTAATTGAAGATAGCTGGAAAGCTGCTCCGCAGAAGGTAATAGGCCTGTAAATGAAAAGGAAAAACAGTCAGATCTAATCCAGAGTACCACGAGACACGTGAAACCTTGTGGGAAGCTGGGAGGACCACCTCCCAAGGCTAAATACTACCTAGTGACCGATAGTGAAGAAGTACCGTGAGGGAAAGGTGAAAAGAACCCCGGAAGGGGAGTGAAATAGAACCTGAAACCGTGTGCCTACAACCGGTCGAAGCACTTTATATGTGTGACGGCGTGCTTTTTGTAGAACGAGCCAACGAGTTACGATATGTAGCAAGGTTAAGTACTTAAGGTACGGAGCCGAAGGGAAACCAAGTCTGAATAGGGCGCATAGTTGCATGTCGTAGACCCGAAACCGGGTGACCTATCCATGGCCAGGATGAAGCGGAAGTAAAATTCCGTGGAGGTCCGAACCACGTTGGTGTTGAAAAACCATGGGATGAGCTGTGGATAGCGGAGAAATTCCAATCGAACTCGGAGATAGCTGGTTCTCCTCGAAATAGCTTTAGGGCTAGCGTCGATTAATTGAGTAATGGAGGTAGAGCACTGAATGGGCTAGGGGCTGACAACAGTTACTGAACCCTATCAAACTCCGAATGCCATATACTTTTATTTCGGCAGTCAGACTGCGAATGATAAGATCCGTAGTCAAAAGGGAAACAGCCCAGACCATCAGCTAAGGTCCCAAAGTGTAAGTTAAGTGGAAAAGGATGTGGGATTTCTAAGACAACTAGGATGTTGGCTCAGAAGCAGCCACTCATTTAAAGAGTGCGTAATAGCTCACTAGTCAAGAGATCCTGCGCCGAAGATGTCCGGGGCTAAAACTTACCACCGAAGCTATGGGTGTACACAATTGTGTACGCGGTAGAGGAGCTTTCTGTACTGGCTGAAGTCATACCGTAAGGAGTGGTGGACGGTACAGAAGTGAGAATGTTGGCATGAGTAGCGAGAGTTAAGTGAGAATCTTAACGGTCGAAAACCTAAGGTTTCCTGAGGAAGGCTCGTCCTCTCAGGGTTAGTCGGGACCTAAGCCGAGGCCGAAAGGCGTAGGTGATGGACAATCGGTTGATATTCCGATACCACCAATGGACGTTATTAGAAATGGGATGACGCAGGAGGATAAGATGTGCACACTATTGGATGTGTGTCTAAGCATTTAGGCGGAGCAGACAGGCAAATCCGTTTGCTCTTAACGCTGAGATGTGATGGGGAAGGGAATTTATTCCTGAAGTATCTGATTCCACGCTGCCAAGAAAAGTCTCTATCGAGGATATTGGTGCCCGTACCGCAAACCGACACAGGTAGGTGAGGAGAGAATCCTAAGACCATCGGAAGAATTGTTGTTAAGGAACTCGGCAAATTGACCCCGTAACTTCGGGAGAAGGGGTGCCTACGTAAGTAGGTCGCAGAGAATAGGCCCAAGCAACTGTTTAGCAAAAACACAGGTCTCTGCTAAAGCGAAAGCTGATGTATAGGGGCTGACGCCTGCCCGGTGCTGGAAGGTTAAGGGGATTACTTAGCGCAAGCGAAGGTATGAACTTAAGCCCCAGTAAACGGCGGCCGTAACTATAACGGTCCTAAGGTAGCGAAATTCCTTGTCGGGTAAGTTCCGACCCGCACGAATGGCGTAATGATTTGGGCACTGTCTCAACAACACATCCGGCGAAATTGTAGTGCAAGTGAAGATGCTTGCTACCCGCGATTGGACGGAAAGACCCCGTAGAGCTTTACTGTAGCTTAGCATTGAATTTCGGTATTGTCTGTACAGGATAGGTGGGAGACTGAGAAACATGGGCGTCAGCCTGTGTGGAGTCATCCTTGGGATACCACCCTGACAGTACTGAGGTTCTAACTGGAGGCCATGAATCTGGTCACAGGACATTGTTAGGTGGGCAGTTTGACTGGGGCGGTCGCCTCCAAAAAAGTAACGGAGGCGCCCAAAGGTTCCCTCAGCGCGGTTGGAAATCGCGCGAAGAGTGCAAAGGCAGAAGGGAGCCTGACTGCGACACTTACAAGTGGAGCAGGGACGAAAGTCGGGCTTAGTGATCCGGTGGTACCTCGTGGGAGGGCCATCGCTCAACGGATAAAAGCTACCTCGGGGATAACAGGCTGATCTCCCCCAAGAGTCCACATCGACGGGGAGGTTTGGCACCTCGATGTCGGCTCGTCGCATCCTGGGGCTGAAGTAGGTCCCAAGGGTTGGGCTGTTCGCCCATTAAAGCGGCACGCGAGCTGGGTTCAGAACGTCGTGAGACAGTTCGGTCCCTATCCGTCGCGGGCGTAGGAAATTTGAAGGGAGCTGTCCTTAGTACGAGAGGACCGGGATGGACAAACCTCTGGTGCACCAGTTGTCACGCCAGTGGCATCGCTGGGTAGCTATGTTTGGAAGGGATAAACGCTGAAAGCATCTAAGCGTGAAGCCCACCCTGAGATGAGATTTCCCATAACTCGCACGTAAGTGCGATGTTAGTAAGACTCCTGGAAGACCACCAGGTTGATAGGTTAGAGGTGTAAGCATGGTAACATGTTCAGCTGACTAATACTAATAAGTCGAGGGCTTGACCTAAATATATAATTAAAAGTAATGCGAAATACTTCTTTCGTAAGAAAGAAGCGAGGCTTTGAGCGTGAGCGAAAAGACTAATTCACTGTGCAATTTTCAGAGAATATTTATATTCTCAATCTGGTGATTATGGCATGAAGGTAACACCCGTTCCCATACCGAACACGAAGGTTAAGCTTCAATGCGCCGATGGTACTGCAGGGGTGACCTTGTGGAAGAGTAGGTTGTCGCCAGGTAAGAAAAAAACACTAAGTTATAACTTAGTGTTTTTTATTTCGTCCTGGTGGCACAAGGTACCACAAATCTTACTTCAATAGAAATTGTATTATTGCTAATATCCATAAGTGCAATGGATAAAAAACGTAGAATAAATACTTACTAAATTTATTGTTAACCCCTCTTTTTCCATTATATAAAAGCATAAATGGAGCTGCTAGAATAAATAAGAAATCTGAATTGAACATTAACATGTTTATTGTCTCTTGTGGCGTTTCGTATGGGATATAACTCATATAGAATAAAAGTATGAATAATATTACACATCCAATTATAACTCTTTTCTTATTGCCTCTAAAGAAATATGCTATTAATGTAAATGGTATCAAAACAATACCACCCTCTGTAAATACTCCTAGTGGAATAAGAACTATTGCAAGTACTATTAATCCCGTCTTTTTAGCGCCAACATTTTTTTTACTATATTCAAATAAATTAATTATTGTGAACGGCAAACTCTGCTGATCCTAAAACCCTATTTATTACAAAATTTTCTGCTTGCATAAATACAGGCCATCCAAATAATCTGATGTTATACTTAAATTTATTTTTTGTGTGAAATAATCCTTCCACCATTAAGAATGCAAATAATGGTGCTACAAATCTTGATAATGGATGAAACCATAATGGAAATACTTGTCCAAATGCGAAGTATAAATGATCCATAAGCATTACTATAAGTGCTATAATCTTTAATTGAAATGCATCTAATTTTTTCATATTTTTATTCTCCTTTTTGTTATCTTATGTGTCTATTATATATTTTAAAGAGAGCGGAAACCATCTAACTTCATTACATTTCCCTTACGTTTTTGTAATACTCCCAGCAAATAAGAAAGAGCATATATTATGCAAATTGTAGCTGATTATTCTTTGCGTAGTATATACCTCTTTTCAGTACCAAAGGTTATTTTATAATCATATTTTTAGCATACTTTAGAGTTATAACGTAATATATAAAGTATCCAAGGCTGTGGTATAAAAAAAGAAGACTTAAATAGAATTTTTGAAAAAGGGTTTACTGGAACTAATGGTAGAAATAATGCCAAATCTACAGGCCTTGGGTTGTATTTAACAAAAGAATTATGTGAAAAACTAGATCATGGTATATATGTGGATTCAATATATAACGAATATACAGAGTTTATAATTACTTTCAAAGAGAATTTTTAGATAGTTTAAATGAAGTGAATAGATCATTATTGATATGGTTAAAAAGTATAGAATCTAAAAACGTATTAATAACGCTTATAAATAAATTAGTTATATGCGTAAATGTAAAAATGTTATCATATACTTAACCATGTGTGTCAATATAAACAAAACAAAGAATTATGAATCAATATAGAGAAAATAAAGAATAATAGCGATATACAGCAAGGAGGCTAAATATAGGTTTTTATTCTTGTGATAGAATACTCCTTGTCGTCACAAACGAGTGCACGATAAACTAAGTGTTGATAACTATTTAATATGTTTAAAAAATATTAAAAGAAGTTGTTGACAAAACAAGAAATACATAGTAATATAGTAGGAGTCGTCACATGATGACAAAGCGAATTGGTCTTTGAAAATTAAACAGAGAAATAGGTAAAGATAGCGAAATAATATTTCGTTAAACCAGTTAATTACTTTAGTATAAAGTAAAATTTAGTCGTAAGACTAAAAGTATGTAATGAGCTTGCGTAACAACTTAACAGTTGTCGCAGATTAATCATTTCAACTAAAAAAGTGTAAACTTTTAAATTGAGAGTTTGATCCTGGCTCAGGACGAACGCTGGCGGCGTGCCTAACACATGCAAGTCGAGCGATGAAACCTTTCGGGGTGGATTAGCGGCGGACGGGTGAGTAACACGTGGGTAACCTGCCTCAAAGAGGGGAATAGCCTCCCGAAAGGGAGATTAATACCGCATAATATGTTTTGGTCGCATGATCGAAACATCAAAGGATTTTTCTTCGGAAAATTCCACTTTGAGATGGACCCGCGGCGCATTAGCTAGTTGGTGAGGTAACGGCTCACCAAGGCGACGATGCGTAGCCGACCTGAGAGGGTGATCGGCCACATTGGAACTGAGACACGGTCCAGACTCCTACGGGAGGCAGCAGTGGGGAATATTGCGCAATGGGGGAAACCCTGACGCAGCAACGCCGCGTGAATGATGAAGGCCTTCGGGTTGTAAAGTTCTGTCTTCTGGGACGATAATGACGGTACCAGAGGAGGAAGCCACGGCTAACTACGTGCCAGCAGCCGCGGTAATACGTAGGTGGCAAGCGTTGTCCGGATTTACTGGGCGTAAAGGATGCGTAGGCGGACATTTAAGTCAGATGTGAAATACCCGAGCTTAACTTGGGTGCTGCATTTGAAACTGGGTGTCTAGAGTGCAGGAGAGGTAAGTGGAATTCCTAGTGTAGCGGTGAAATGCGTAGAGATTAGGAAGAACACCAGTGGCGAAGGCGACTTACTGGACTGTAACTGACGCTGAGGCATGAAAGCGTGGGGAGCAAACAGGATTAGATACCCTGGTAGTCCACGCCGTAAACGATGAATACTAGGTGTCGGGGGTCGAACCTCGGTGCCGCCGTTAACACATTAAGTATTCCGCCTGGGGAGTACGATCGCAAGATTAAAACTCAAAGGAATTGACGGGGGCCCGCACAAGCAGCGGAGCATGTGGTTTAATTCGAAGCAACGCGAAGAACCTTACCTAGACTTGACATCCCCTGCATAACCCAGAGATGGGCGAAGTCCTTCGGGACAGGGTGACAGGTGGTGCATGGTTGTCGTCAGCTCGTGTCGTGAGATGTTGGGTTAAGTCCCGCAACGAGCGCAACCCTTATCATTAGTTGCTACCATTAAGTTGAGCACTCTAGTGAGACTGCCCGGGTTAACCGGGAGGAAGGTGGGGATGACGTCAAATCATCATGCCCCTTATGTCTAGGGCTACACACGTGCTACAATGGTGAGTACAAAGAGATGCAAGACCGCAAGGTGGAGCCAAACTCAAAAACTCATCCCAGTTCGGATTGTAGGCTGCAACTCGCCTACATGAAGCCGGAGTTGCTAGTAATCGCGAATCAGCATGTCGCGGTGAATACGTTCCCGGGCCTTGTACACACCGCCCGTCACACCATGAGAGTTGGTAACACCCGAAGTCCGTGAGGTAACCGTAAGGAGCCAGCGGCCGAAGGTGGGATTGATGATTGGGGTGAAGTCGTAACAAGGTAGCCGTAGGAGAACCTGCGGCTGGATCACCTCCTTTCTAGGGAGTAGATGTATTGACTTCGGTCGATGCAATAGAAGAATATTAATTTGTTCTTCAAAAATATCTATTGTAATTAATCGTACCTAGTTCTCTGTTTAATTTTGAGAGACTAATTTTATCTAACTCTTAGGAGTTAGATAATGAATAGTTTTTCTTAAAATGTTCTTTGAAAATTGCACAGTGAAAAAAGTTGTTTTAAAAAAATTAAAACTACGCAAGTAGTTTATAAATTAATTTAATACAATTTCGCAAAATTAATATAACCGTCTATGTAAATAGACAGAATCAAGGTCAAGCTACAAAGGGCGCATGGCGAATGCCTTGGCACTAGGAGCCGAAGAAGGACGCGTTAAGCTGCGATAAGCTTTGGGTAGGCGCAAATAGCCTGTGATCCAAAGATTTCCGAATGGGGGAACCCACATAGTAACAACTATGTACTGCATACTGAATAAATAGGTATGCAGAGGTAGACCCGGGGAACTGAAACATCTAAGTACCCGGAGGAAGAGAAAGAAACATCGATTTCCTAAGTAGCGGCGAGCGAAAGGGAAAGAGCCCAAACCCAGGTCTTTGATCTGGGGGTTGAGGATAGATCATAAATACTGCAATTCCTTAATTGAAGATAGCTGGAAAGCTGCTCCGCAGAAGGTAATAGGCCTGTAAATGAAAAGGAAAAACAGTCAGATCTAATCCAGAGTACCACGAGACACGTGAAACCTTGTGGGAAGCTGGGAGGACCACCTCCCAAGGCTAAATACTACCTAGTGACCGATAGTGAAGAAGTACCGTGAGGGAAAGGTGAAAAGAACCCCGGAAGGGGAGTGAAATAGAACCTGAAACCGTGTGCCTACAACCGGTCGAAGCACTTTATATGTGTGACGGCGTGCTTTTTGTAGAACGAGCCAACGAGTTACGATATGTAGCAAGGTTAAGTACTTAAGGTACGGAGCCGAAGGGAAACCAAGTCTGAATAGGGCGCATAGTTGCATGTCGTAGACCCGAAACCGGGTGACCTATCCATGGCCAGGATGAAGCGGAAGTAAAATTCCGTGGAGGTCCGAACCACGTTGGTGTTGAAAAACCATGGGATGAGCTGTGGATAGCGGAGAAATTCCAATCGAACTCGGAGATAGCTGGTTCTCCTCGAAATAGCTTTAGGGCTAGCGTCGATTAATTGAGTAATGGAGGTAGAGCACTGAATGGGCTAGGGGCTGACAACAGTTACTGAACCCTATCAAACTCCGAATGCCATATACTTTTATTTCGGCAGTCAGACTGCGAATGATAAGATCCGTAGTCAAAAGGGAAACAGCCCAGACCATCAGCTAAGGTCCCAAAGTGTAAGTTAAGTGGAAAAGGATGTGGGATTTCTAAGACAACTAGGATGTTGGCTCAGAAGCAGCCACTCATTTAAAGAGTGCGTAATAGCTCACTAGTCAAGAGATCCTGCGCCGAAGATGTCCGGGGCTAAAACTTACCACCGAAGCTATGGGTGTACACAATTGTGTACGCGGTAGAGGAGCTTTCTGTACTGGCTGAAGTCATACCGTAAGGAGTGGTGGACGGTACAGAAGTGAGAATGTTGGCATGAGTAGCGAGAGTTAAGTGAGAATCTTAACGGTCGAAAACCTAAGGTTTCCTGAGGAAGGCTCGTCCTCTCAGGGTTAGTCGGGACCTAAGCCGAGGCCGAAAGGCGTAGGTGATGGACAATCGGTTGATATTCCGATACCACCAATGGACGTTATTAGAAATGGGATGACGCAGGAGGATAAGATGTGCACACTATTGGATGTGTGTCTAAGCATTTAGGCGGAGCAGACAGGCAAATCCGTTTGCTCTTAACGCTGAGATGTGATGGGGAAGGGAATTTATTCCTGAAGTATCTGATTCCACGCTGCCAAGAAAAGTCTCTATCGAGGATATTGGTGCCCGTACCGCAAACCGACACAGGTAGGTGAGGAGAGAATCCTAAGACCATCGGAAGAATTGTTGTTAAGGAACTCGGCAAATTGACCCCGTAACTTCGGGAGAAGGGGTGCCTACGTAAGTAGGTCGCAGAGAATAGGCCCAAGCAACTGTTTAGCAAAAACACAGGTCTCTGCTAAAGCGAAAGCTGATGTATAGGGGCTGACGCCTGCCCGGTGCTGGAAGGTTAAGGGGATTACTTAGCGCAAGCGAAGGTATGAACTTAAGCCCCAGTAAACGGCGGCCGTAACTATAACGGTCCTAAGGTAGCGAAATTCCTTGTCGGGTAAGTTCCGACCCGCACGAATGGCGTAATGATTTGGGCACTGTCTCAACAACACATCCGGCGAAATTGTAGTGCAAGTGAAGATGCTTGCTACCCGCGATTGGACGGAAAGACCCCGTAGAGCTTTACTGTAGCTTAGCATTGAATTTCGGTATTGTCTGTACAGGATAGGTGGGAGACTGAGAAACATGGGCGTCAGCCTGTGTGGAGTCATCCTTGGGATACCACCCTGACAGTACTGAGGTTCTAACTGGAGGCCATGAATCTGGTCACAGGACATTGTTAGGTGGGCAGTTTGACTGGGGCGGTCGCCTCCAAAAAAGTAACGGAGGCGCCCAAAGGTTCCCTCAGCGCGGTTGGAAATCGCGCGAAGAGTGCAAAGGCAGAAGGGAGCCTGACTGCGACACTTACAAGTGGAGCAGGGACGAAAGTCGGGCTTAGTGATCCGGTGGTACCTCGTGGGAGGGCCATCGCTCAACGGATAAAAGCTACCTCGGGGATAACAGGCTGATCTCCCCCAAGAGTCCACATCGACGGGGAGGTTTGGCACCTCGATGTCGGCTCGTCGCATCCTGGGGCTGAAGTAGGTCCCAAGGGTTGGGCTGTTCGCCCATTAAAGCGGCACGCGAGCTGGGTTCAGAACGTCGTGAGACAGTTCGGTCCCTATCCGTCGCGGGCGTAGGAAATTTGAAGGGAGCTGTCCTTAGTACGAGAGGACCGGGATGGACAAACCTCTGGTGCACCAGTTGTCACGCCAGTGGCATCGCTGGGTAGCTATGTTTGGAAGGGATAAACGCTGAAAGCATCTAAGCGTGAAGCCCACCCTGAGATGAGATTTCCCATAACTCGCACGTAAGTGCGATGTTAGTAAGACTCCTGGAAGACCACCAGGTTGATAGGTTAGAGGTGTAAGCATGGTAACATGTTCAGCTGACTAATACTAATAAGTCGAGGGCTTGACCTAAATATATAATTAAAAGTAATGCGATATACTTCTTTCGTAAGAAAGAAGCGAGGCTTTGAGCGTGAGCGAAAAGACTAATTCACTGTGCAATTTTCAGAGAATATTTATATTCTCAATCTGGTGATTATGGCATGAAGGTAACACCCGTTCCCATACCGAACACGAAGGTTAAGCTTCAATGCGCCGATGGTACTGCAGGGGTGACCTTGTGGAAGAGTAGGTTGTCGCCAGGTAAGAAAAAACCACTAAGTTTAACGAGGCCACTGAAAAACTATATGAAAAATCGTCATCTAATTAAAGATGGCGATTTTTTTATATAAAAGACTAAAAAACAAAAAGGAATTTTAAAAGATATGTCGAATTAGTATAGTAGAATAAAATAAAAGGGGCTAAACTATTATGCTAAAAGGACAATTGGAAATAAAAATAAATACATACCATAGCTTATATTCGTTAATTATTCCGAAAGATAACATTTTAAAGCAAATTAATGACCTTGTTGACTTTTCATTTGTTTATGACGAATTGATGATTAACTATAGTTCATCTATGGGTAGAGGTGCTATTAACCCCATAATGCTATTTAAATATTTACTTTTGAAAGTAATATATGAATTGTCTGATGAAGATGTTGTTGAAAGAACTCTTTATGACATGTCCTTTAAATATTTTCTAAATTTAGCCCCAGAAGAAACAAATTTAATAAACTCAAGTACACTAACTAAATTTAGAAAGCTTCGCCTTAAAGACATGAATTTATTGGATTTATTAATAAACAAGACTGTAGAACTTGCTATAAAAGAGGGGGTTTTAAAAAGTAAAGCAATAATAGTTGATGCTACGCATACCAAGTCACGTTATAACCAAAAGTCAGCAAGCGAGGAATTATTGAAACGTGCAAAAAACTTAAGAAAAACATTGTACGGAGTACATCCTGGTATTAAAGAAGAGTTACCTAATAAAGTTACAACTGGAGTACTTGAAGATATTCTTGAGTACTGCAAATTATTAATTGATACCATAAACGAGAAGCCAGAAACTGCAGCAAATCCAGCTGTGAAAACTAAATTAAACTACTTAATGGAAGCTATTAATGATGACTTAGAAAATCTAAAAATATCAAAAGATGAGGATGCAAAAGTGGGGCATAAAACTGAGGATAGTTCTTTTTTTGGATATAAATCACACCTTGCTATGAGTGAAGAACGTTTAATTACAGCAGCTGTTATTACAACTGGCGAAAAAAGTGATGGAAAGGAGCTCATAACCTTAATAGAAAAAAGCCGTGAGGCTGGTATAGATGTAAATGAAGTAATTGGAGATACAGCTTATTCTGAAAAGAAAAACCTAGAATATACAAAAGAAAATAAAATTGCATTAATTTCAAGACTAAATCCTGTAATTTCACAAGGAATGCGAAAAAAAGAAGATGAATTTGAGTTTAATAAAGATGCTGGTTTATTTGTATGTCCGGCAGGTCATATGGCTATTAAAAAAGCAAAACAGGGAAAGAAGAATGTTGGTAAAAATCAAGTGCTAACCTACTATTTTAATGTAGAAAAGTGTAAAAATTGTGTTCATAAAGATGGGTGTTATAAAGAAGGCGCTAAATCTAAAACTTATTCAGTTTCAATAAAGTCAAATACTCACAAAGATCAAATAGAGTTCGAAAAAAGTGAATATTTTAAAAAACGAGCTAGGGAACGTTATATGATAGAGGCTAAAAACAGTGAACTTAAGCACCAACATAGCTATGATGTAGCAATATCGTCAGGCTTAATTAGCATGCAAATGCAAGGTGCATTATCAATCTTCACTGTGAATCTAAAGAGAATAATTAAGTTGAAAAGCATGAAATAGGGCTTTTAAAACTTAATTATAAAATAAAAAGCATGAGATATCCCAAATATGGATATCTCATGCTTTTTCTATTCAAGCTTGAAAACTCTACTAAATAAAGAGTGCTTTTTTCAGCGGCCTCAGTTTAACTTAGTGGTTTTTATTTTGGTGAAATATATTATAAGGTGATTGTCAGTCAGCTTATAATATAACAAGTGAAGACACTAATAAAAGGAGCTTGACCGAAAATGGTTAAGCTCCTTCTATTAGTGCGCCAGGTACGGGGCAATTAGCTTCTTCTATTAATATCACTAAATAAAGCATTTAGTGAAGCCGTATCAATATTCGCAGAAATACCAACCCTAAAATACCTTTGTCCATTGTATTCTATTTGTATATAAGTGGAAGTTTATTGCCGGGATGGTAACTATATTTTTATCTATTTCAACATTTTGATAGTAAAGTGAATTTATACTGGACCAACACTACAACTCATAATATGAGCTCCCCTTGTTTAATTTATTTAATGATTATTTGCCATTAGTAAAATAGTTTAATGTAAAGCTTTTTTTATTTACCGCTTAGACTATAAGTGTATCCATACACTATTATATGCTATATACATATGGTATACTTTTACTATTAAATAAATTTTTTGGAGGTTATTCTATGGAAAGATATGAAATTAATAAAAATTTAGCTCAAATGCTAAAGGGCGGAGTAATAATGGACGTTGTGAATGTGGAACAGGCAATAATTGCAGAAAAGGCAGGGGCTTGTGCGGTAATGGCACTAGAGAGAGTACCATCAGATATTAGAAAAGAGGGTGGTGTGGCTAGAATGTCTGACCCTAGAATGATTAAAGAAATAAAGGCAGCCGTTTCTATTCCAGTAATGGCTAAAGGTAGGATAGGACATTTTGTTGAGGCACAAATTTTGCAGGAAATAGGGGTAGATTTTATAGATGAAAGTGAAGTTTTGACTCCAGCAGATGAGCAGTATCATATAAAT
Organism: Clostridium sp. CM028; assembly: GCF_030585565.1. Classification (NCBI taxonomy): domain Bacteria; kingdom Bacillati; phylum Bacillota; class Clostridia; order Eubacteriales; family Clostridiaceae; genus Clostridium; species Clostridium sp. CM028. The sequence goes on from NZ_CP077766.1 coordinate 3,405,855, forward strand.
AAATGGAATTTTAAAGTTCCTTATGTTTGTGGAGCAAGAAATTTAGGAGAGGCACTAAGAAGGATTGGAGAAGGTGCTGCAATGATAAGAACAAAAGGTGAAGCAGGCACAGGAAATGTAGTAGAAGCTGTCAGGCACATGAGATGTATAATGGATGAAATTAGAAAAGTGAAAAATGCTCCAAAAGAAGAGCTAATGACAATTGCTAAAGACTTTGGTGCCCCAATTAATTTAATTGAATATGTATGGGAAAATGGTAAACTTCCAGTAGTAAATTTCGCTGCAGGTGGAATAGCAACGCCAGCTGATGCAGCACTCATGATGCAACTTGGGGCAGAAGGAGTTTTTGTTGGTTCAGCAATATTTAAAGCGGAAAATCCACAGGCTGTAGCAAAAGCTATAGTTTTAGCAACTACATACTATAATGATCCAAAAGTTATAGCAGAAGTTTCTGAAAACCTTGGAGAAGCAATGAGTGGCCTAGAAATAAGCGAGATTAAAGAGAAGTTTTCAGAAAGAGGATGGTAAAATTGAGAATTGGAGTTTTATCACTTCAGGGTGGTGTAATAGAACATATAAATCATATTAATAAGCTTGGTCATGAAGCTGCAGAGATTAAGAAAATTGAGGATATCAAAGATATACAAGGGATCATTTTACCAGGTGGGGAAAGTACAACGATAGGGAAAATTTTAAAGGAAAGAAATATGATTATGCCTTTAAGAGAAAAAATACTCTCAGGATTACCTGTGTGGGGAACTTGTGCTGGTATGATACTACTTGCTAAATACATTGAGGGAACAGACAATGAATATCTTAAAATTATGGATATAAAAGTAAAAAGAAATGCCTACGGAAGCCAAATCGATAGCTTTAAAAGGAGTGTTGTAATCGATAAGATTTCAAGTGAGCCATTGCCACTAGTTTTTATTCGAGGTCCATTAATTACAGAAGTTTCGAGGGATGTTAAAATAATATGTACTCTTGATGGGAAAATTGTAGCAGCAAAACAAAATAATATGTTTGCTACGTCTTTCCATCCGGAACTTACTGATAGCTTAGAAGTTCATAAATATTTCATAAAAATGTGCAGCTCTAATAATACAAAGCTTTATTAATAAATTAATATTATTCCCATACATTTTAAGTTTCGAACTTATTTGAAAATTAAAATGTATGGGATGTTTATTTATACTTAAAATAATCTGCAATAGTAGGCAGCTCTTAGGGTAAACATTTATCAACTTGGTGACTTTACTAATAGTCTTGTAAAAGCCAAGGTAGGTGATAAGGCATACATTGATGGTAGTTTTGGTAGCTGTCTTTTGTGTCACTTGAGATCCTCACAACATTGTTCTTAGATTAATTTTGAAAGATTTTCAATTTAGCAAGTGATTTTAAGAAAAATCAGCACTTCTGTTTAATAACAGAGGTGCTGATTTCTTTATTGAAAAGGAATTAATTGCATAAAGTTAGAATTTTATGGTCATTATAGGGTCGATTAACAGAAGCGTTTAATAATCCAAGAAAAGTAAATAGTTAAACAATATGGGTTTAAACTTGCGCATATTTGCTATGAAAAAAGCGATAAAAACAAAAAGTTCATATATCTCTTTGAAGGTAGATACTGGGATATGTAGCTTTTAATAGTCGCGAGTTCATAATTTATTTATATCTTGACAAAGGATATTAAACCTTGTATTATATATAAATAATAAGAATGTGAATAGTACCAATATTTTATAAAATGAATTTTTTATTGTGAATTATTTCAATTGTATGAAAAAAAAGGACAACGTGTATAGTGAATCATGAAATGATACAGAGAATCAAAGAATCAAAGAATCAAAGAATCAAAGAATCAAAGAATCAAAGAATCAAAGAATGAAATCAGAATATGAATTATTAAGACCACTGAATTTCTCTGAAATCATTCGAATTTTTACAATCTATAACTTGGATGCTAAATTTTTTGTAAAACTAATTCCTGCTAAGCAGGGAGCTATTATACTTAGGATTTTTGTATTATAAATGAGAATTACTCTGAAAAATGAAAAAAGGGGGACTTATAATGTTAAAAAGATCATTAGCAATTGGTTTAAGTTTAGTTCTAACATTAGGTGTGGTAGGGTGCGCAAAAAAAACACCTGCTGGAGATGAGGCGAAAAAGATGCACATTGGTATTGTTACGGGTACTGTATCACAAGGTGAGGATGAGTTGCGTGGTGCCGAAGCAATGATTAAAAAGTATGGCGATGCTGCTTCCGGCGGAATGATAAAGCATGTTACTTATCCAGATAATTTTACGCAAGAACTAGAAACTACTATTGGAACAATTACTGGTCTTGCAGATGATGCAGACATGAAAGTAATAGTAGTAAATCAAGCAGTTCCAGGTACTGTTGCAGCATTTAAGCAGATTCGTGAAAAAAGACCTGATATATTATTGTTAGCTAATTCTTCTCAAGAAGATAGTGCTATGATTGAAGAAGCTGCGGATTTAGTTGTGGATCCTGATAACGTAAGCCGTGGATACCTTATGATACTCGCTGCGAAAAAGATGGGCGCAAAAACTTTCGTGCACATTTCTTTCCCTAGACATATGAGTATAGAACTTCTTTCACTCAGAAAAAATATTATGGAACAAGCTTGTAAAGACTTAGGAATTAAATTCGTATTTGAAACAGCTCCAGACCCTACCAGTGACGTTGGAGTTCCAGGAGCACAACAATTTATTCTTGAAAAAATGCCTGCATGGGTTGAAAAATATGGAGAAGATACAGCATTTTTCTGCACAAATGATGCTCAAACAGAGCCACTTCTAAAACGTGTTGCAGAACTGGGGGCGATATTTGTTGAACCAGATCTTCCTTCACCAGTAATGGGGTATCCGGGTGCATTCGGTATTGATTTAAAAGAAGAAGCTGGAGATTGGCCTGCTATCCTTAAAAAAGTTGAAGAAACTGTAGTTGCTAAAGGTGGTTCTGAAAGAATGGGTACATGGGCATTTTCTTATGGATACACAGCTAGTGAAGGTTTAGTAGAATATGGCAAGAACGTGGTAGAAGGCACAATGCAAAAGGGCAATCTTTCTGATGTAATAAAGGCATTTGGTGCATATACACCAGGCGCTGAGTGGAATGGTTCACTGTATACAGATAGAGTTAGTGGAAACGAGATTTCTAACCACGTAATGATTTATCAAGACACTTATGTATTTGGAAAAGGATACCTAGGTAACAGTAAAGAAGTTGTACCAGCACAATATAAGCTTACAAAATAAGCTAAAAAATATTGAACATTTAGGAAGCGGTCTATATAGACTATTCTCAGTGTATTATTATTATTATTATTATTATTATTATTATAACCAAATAAGTGTGAATTGCTTTGCTTGCATATGTGTGCAAAGTAATTTTCCTTATGTTGGGATAGAGGTGAATTTATTGTCTACAGAAAATGTACTACTTAAGGTAGAAGGCGTTGGCAAAGAATATGACGGAAACAGAGTGCTTAAAGATATAAGTTTCACACTTGAAAAAGGAAAGATATTGGGACTTGTCGGAGAGAATGGAGCGGGCAAATCTACATTGATGAATATCTTATTTGGTATGAAGGTGATTTCTGAAACTGGCGGTTATGAAGGTTCTGTTTATTTAAATGGAGAAAAAATCAAATTCAAGAGCCCTGTGGATGCTTTAAAAGCAGGAATAGGAATGGTACACCAAGAATTTTCACTAATTCCTGGATTTACGGTAGGAGAGAATGTACTTCTTAACATGGAAAAGACCAAGAAAAGCTTGATTTCAAAGGTCCTAGGTAAACGTATGGAAACTATAGACTTACCAGAAATTCGAAAGAGCGCTCAAAAGGCCATAGATACATTAGGGGTTCGGCTGGATACAGAAACACTGGTATCTGAAATGCCAGTTGGGCATAAGCAATTTATAGAAATAGCACGTGAAATTAACAGAAGTGGGGTTAAACTTATTGTTTTGGATGAGCCAACTGCAGTACTTACAGAATCTGAAGCTGAGGTTCTATTGAAATCTATGAGGCTTCTTGCAGATATCGGTATTTCCATTGTGTTTATATCTCACAGACTTCATGAAATAACAGCCATTTGCGATACTATTGTTGTACTCAGGGATGGGTTAGTTGTTGTAGAGACACCAGCAGAGAATGTGGATGTAAGACAAATTGCGGAATGGATGGTAGGTAGAGATGTTGATGCAGAAGCTAAATATATAAGGCCAGTAGTAAAAATTGACGAAAAGGATATAATTTTCGAAACTCGAAATCTCTGGGTGGACATGCCTGGTGAAACAATTAAAAATGTTTCATTAAAGGTTCGTAGAGGTGAAATTTTAGGTATTGGTGGTCTTGCAGGGCAAGGTAAGCTTGGAATTCCTAATGGAATTATGGGACTTTTTATGTCAGGCGGGGAGATTTTCTTTGAGGATAAACCACTCCGTTTAAACAATACATTAAATGCGCTACAAAGTGGCATAGCATTTGTATCTGAGGACCGTAGAGGTGTTGGATTACTTTTAGATGAACCTATTGACTGGAATATTGCTTTTAATGCCATGCAAGTACAAAACAAATTTCTTAAAAGTTATTTAGGGGGGGCGATTAAGTGGCGTGATGAGAAAGCTATGAAAGCATGTGCGCTGGAATACATAAAGTCACTAGAAATTCGGTGCACTAGCCAGCGTCAGCCAGTGCGTAATCTCTCAGGTGGAAATCAACAAAAAGTTTGCCTTGCAAAGGCATTTGCTATGAAGCCAAAGTTACTTTTTGTCTCTGAGCCTACCCGCGGTATAGATGTTGGAGCAAAAAAATTGGTTTTAGATGCATTAAGAAAATATAACGAAGAAAACAACACAACTATAGTTATAATATCCTCAGAACTGGAAGAACTTAAATCTATTAGTGATAGGATAGCTATTGTTTGTGAAGGGAAAATATTTGGTATTCTGCCACCAGATGCTCCTGTAGTTGATTTTGGGTTATTAATGGCGGGAGAATTTAAGATAAACGAAGAGGGTGAAAAAACATGGCTCAGATAAATAAATTCATCAAAAACTTTGGATGGGCTCGCATCATCATTGCCATGTTCCTTTTAGCATTATTTATTGTCGCTCCTATTTTCGGGGTAAAGGTTGATGCATCTTTAAATGATGTTATTGTGCGTTTTGGTATGAGTGGTATTATGGTACTTTCTATGGTGCCTATGATTCAATCAGGATGTGGCCTGAACTTTGGTGTTCCAGTAGGCCTTATATCAGGAATGATGGGGGCCGTGGTGAGCCTAGAGCTTAATCTTACAGGTATGGCAGGAATCGGAGTAGCCTTTCTAGTAGGACTTGCTATGGCCGCAGTTTTGGGTTTTCTTTATGGATTGCTTCTAAATCGAGTTAAAGGCGATGAAATGATTATAGCCACATATGTGGGTTTCTCGTTCGTCTTTTTAATGAATATATTATGGCTCAAACTTCCCTTTAAAAACCCAGCAAGTGTTATGGGGTTCAAAGGTGAGGGGCTTAGGGTCACAATTAGTCTTGAAGAGTACTGGATACATGTACTTAGTGATATCTTAAAAATTCCTGTTTCAAAATATCTAATTATCCCTACAGGAATGATTTTATTTTTTATTCTTATGTGTTTGATAGTTTGGGGATTTTTTAAAACAAAGATTGGTACAGCTATTACAGCGGTGGGCTCTAATCCGGATTATGCAAGGGCGTCAGGAATTAATATTAATAAAATGAGAGTAGTATCAGTAATGCTGTCAACAATGCTAGCGGCAGTTGGTATGATTGTTTTTCAGCAAAGCTTTGGTTTTGTTCAAATGTTCAACTCTCCCTTAGCATTTGTATTTCCATCGGTGGCAGCTGTTCTACTTGGAGGCGCCTGCGTTAATAAAGCAACAATTGCCAATGTAGTTATTGGAACATTTTTGTTTCAAGGTATTTTGACAATGACGCCGTCAGTGATAAACAGCGCCATAAATATTGATATGTCTGAAATCATCCGAATAATAGTTTCTAACGGATTGATTGTATATGCACTGACGCGGAAAGGGAGGTAGGTCATGAAATTTGATAAGAAAAAAATAGGCCCATTACTTACGGGCAGTGTTGTGCCGTTAATGTTTTTAATCATCAGCATAATAGCAATACCGCTTTCACAGTATTCTGGAAGTTATTTGGTGGATCAGATTATAACGAGGCTCGCAAGAAACTCTTTCCTAGTATTATCACTGCTGCTTCCTATTATGGCGGGAATGGGTATCAACTTTGGGATGATTTTAGGTGCTATGGCAGGCCAAATTGGATTGATATTTATCACTGACTGGGGTATTACAGGAGCTCCTGGACTACTACTTGCGGCAATTGTTGCAGCTCCTATAGCTATAGGCCTGGGATATTTTTGTGGCCTTGTACTAAATAGGGCTAAAGGACGTGAGATGATTACTTCCATGGTTCTAGGTCTTTTTATCGCAGGTATCTATCAATTTTTCCTTTTATACCTGTGCGGATCTATAATACCATTTAAGACTAGTTCAATGCTCCTTTCTAAAGGATATGGTGTACGTAATGCTTTGAACTTGAATGTAGCTAAAGGATTTGACACCCTAATTTTAATAAAAATAGGTAATATAAGTATTCCAGTTGGAACCTTTTTGATTATAGGTTTGATTTGTGTCTTCACTGTTTGGTTTAAAAAAACAAAAATGGGTCAGGATATGAGAGCTGTAGGACTTGACATGAATGTAGCTGATACTGCGGGAATTGATGTTGATAAGACACGTATTCAGTCCATCGTAATTTCAACAGTTCTTGCTTGCTTTGGACAAATAATTTATTTGCAAAATATAGGGACTATGAATACCTATAATGGAGCGGATCAAGCAGCCCTTTTTGCAGCTGCGTCACTTTTAGTTGGTGGTGCAACGGTTACTAAAGCTTCTATCCCAAATGCCATTGTTGGTACTGCGCTATTTCATTTAATGTTTATAGTCATGCCAATGGCAGGTAAATATATTACTGGATCGGCCATGATTGGGGAATACTTCCGTATGTTTATATCCTATGGAGTTGTTACCATAGCGCTAGTTCTCCACGCTTGGAAACGTCAAAAGGATAAAGAGATGGAGCGTCACAGTTTTCAGCTGGACATGGAAAAACAGTCTGGTAAATAATTAATATGTTAAAAATATATTAGTGTAAACAATATGAAAGACATAAGCCCTAGATTTAGGAGTACACTTCTAAATCAGGGGCTTATTTTTAATCTGGGGGTAATTAAATATCATACTAGAAGATTACCTGTGTTAAGGAAAGTTTAATTCGCATTTTGACCTAAAAAAGAATTGATAATATGCTACAAGGTCTTAAAATTATAAGTGTCTAATAAGTTGGATTTCCTGTCTTAGAAGACTAAATATCTGTCGTTATCCCATATATTCCAACCAAATTCAGATAATAATTCTGAATCAGTCACTGCGAATGCTTTTGTTAACTTTGTTAAAACTCCAATATAATCTGAAAAGATCAATCATGGCTTTAGCTAATTTTAAATGTAAAATTCTCAATACAATTTTTGTATGATATAATGAAAATAATAATAAATAGATTTAATGTAAAAAAATATGGTAACTATAAAAATATTGTAATATTAAATACTTGATTTATCCATGGGTGTAATCTTTTTTCATAATTAGAAAGTAGATAAACTTTAATTGTCTACTATTAACATGCTATACATCAGATATAGAAAGGAAGTGAGTATTTAGTGGGTTTGTGTACCTTTTATACAAGATCTCACTAAAGATAAAGTATGGATAGTAAATTTCTAAACGCAGACAAGGTATTAGAATGTCTATTAGAAAATTTGGAGGAAGGAATTCAAGTAATAGATTGTGAGGGCAAAACTATATATTATAATAGTGCCATGGGAAAAGTAGAAGGTGTAGATAGTAAAGAAGTAATAGGGAAAAAGGTTAATGAGTATCTAGAGGATGTAAAAGATGATGAATCTACACTTATGAGCGTATTAAAGACCGGTAAAAAAATTGTGGATTTAATACAACATTATGGTAATGGATATAAGAAAAAAGTCACTACTATAAATACTACTGTGCCAGTAACATTAAATAATAAAGTTGTAGCAGTGATTGAAATAGCTAAAGACATGACTCAGCTAAAAGAACTAACTGAAAACGTTTGTAAACTGCAAAATTTAAATAAAAAAATTCATAGACATTTTACTTTTAGTGATATATATGGTGACAATCCTGCTATGAAAAGTGTTATAGAAAAAGCTAAAAAAGCTAGCATGTCAAGTTCATCTGTACTATTATATGGAGAAACTGGATCAGGAAAAGAAGTTTTTTCTCAAAGCATTCATTATGATGGATTAAGAAAAGAGAAGCCTTTTATACCTATAAATTGTGCAGCTATTCCTGCCCTATTACTAGAGGGAATGCTTTTTGGTACAGAAAAGGGAGGGTTTACAGGGGCAGAGAATAAAAAGGGATTATTTGAAGAGGCAAATCATGGAACTCTTTTATTAGATGAGGTTAATTCTTTAGAACCGTATCTTCAATCTAAACTTTTAAGAGTACTTCAAGATGGTTATATAAGGCCTGTGGGAAGTACCAAAAGCATATATATTGACGTTAGAATAATAGCTACGTTAAATGAGGAACCAGAGAAACTTATTGAGAGTGGTAAATTGAGGAAAGATTTTTATTATAGGGTAGGTGTAATGAGAATAAATATACCCCCATTAAGAGAAAGAAAAGAGGATATTACTATATTCGTAGACAAAATAATCGAAAAATATAATAAAATTCTATGTAAGAATATAAGGGGTATCGATGAAGATATGATGAGAAAACTCCAAGAATATAATTGGCCGGGAAATATTCGTGAATTAACAAATGTTATTGAAGCTGCAATGAATATGGCGGACAATAATTCCATTCTAACAGAAAACTATTTTGATTCTATAATAACACATGAAAATTGTGAAAATGTTCATGACGTTATATCAAATACATATGAGAGCTTTGATTTAGAAAGTTATATGAGTAATATTGAAAAAAACTTAATAAAAAAAATGTTGGGAAAAAATAATTATAATGTTAGTAAGACTGCTAGAGACCTTAATATTTCAAGACAAAATCTTCAATATAAAATAAAGATACATAAAATAATAGAAAAATTTTAAAATAGCAAAATTTTTTGCTATGCATGCAAAATAATTTGCGCATATAGCTAATCCCAAGAAACACTGAGGTTACCTAAAATTACTAGGCTTAATTCTCAATTATAAAAAAAAGATGCAGAATATTTTGCGAATTCAAAACACATGTATTTGAGCGATGGCTTAAAAGCATGTGTTTTTTACTTGGCATGGTAATTGCTGTATATTAAAGTGAGTATATCAATAAAGTGCTTTAATAAATATTAAATTTGGGAGGTATAAATTATGATAAAAAAAGGCATCTGGGTTGAAGTAGAAGAAATCGTTTTAATGCCAGAAGACAGAGCTTTAAATATACCAGATGAGACAAAGAAAACTCCTCTTAAATGTTGGATAAGAGGGAAGTGCCTTAGTGATTGTGAATTAGGAGATGAAGTGCAAGTTGAAACTAATGTAGGCAGAATTGCTAAAGGTAAAGTTGTTGAAATAGAGCCAGGATATTACCACACCTATGGTAAGTATGTTGAAGAAATAAGTAATATAGGAAGACAAGCTAGGGAAATAATAGCACAGTAGGTGATAATTTAAGAGGAGGTTATAAAGTATGAATAAATATGATGAGCTTATGGCCCGAAAGAATGAAATAATTCTTAAATCTATAGGAATAGATTATAGTAAATACGAAACTGGTAAGCTTTCATTTGATTATGAAGCTTTGATGAGAGATGTTGAATACTCATTTGCAGAAGTTAAAGAAATTCAAAATGATGTAGGGGTAGGAAATACTCCACTTCTTGAACTAAGAAATATAACAAAATTAGCAAGAAAGGTTTCTAAGACTGGACGTGCGGCTAGAATATTTGTAAAGGATGAAAGCTGCAACCCATCCGGAAGTTTTAAAGATAGAAGAGCATGCATATCTGTATTTGATGCAATGAAGAGAGGGTACAAAGGCGTAGGGGCAGCTACGTCAGGTAATTATGGAGCAGCGGTTGCATCTCAAGCAAATATTAGAGGCCTTAAATGTATAATAGCAAATGAATGTTATGATTCAAGAAAAATAGGACAACCAGAAATATTAGAAAAAGGAAGAAAGTGTGAGGGGTTTGGATCAGAAGTTGTTAGACTTTCCGTAGGTCCTGAATTATTTTATACTTATCTAAAGATACTTGAAGATACAGGTTATTACAATGCTTCATTATATTCCTCGTACGGTGTAGCAGGAATTGAAACTTTAGGATATGAAATAGCTGAGCAGTGTAGAGAAAAATTAGGAAAAGATCCTGATGCAGTTATTATAACTCATGCAGGTGGTGGAAATGTTACTGGTACTGCAAGAGGACTTATTAGGGCAGGTGCAGTGGAAACAAAGATAATAGGGGCATCGGTTGACCTTTCTGGATTGCATATGGCATCTGATATAGACTTTAACAAGAAATCGTTTACCACAGGCCATACAGGATTTGGAATTCCATTTATGACTTATCCAGATAGATCAGATGTACCTAGGAGCGCGGCTAGACCATTAAGGTATTTAGATAGATATGTAACAACTACTCAAGGTGAAGTATTTTGGATGACTGAAATATTAGCTCAGCTTGAAGGCTTAGAAAGAGGTCCAGCAGGAAATGTATCCCTAGTAGCAGCTTTTGCAATTGCTCAGGAATACGATGATGATGCCGTAATCGTTGTCCAAGAAACTGAATATACGGGAGCTGGAAAACATTTATTGCCTCAGCTTAATTTTGCTAAAGAAAATGGGATTAAAGTTTATGTGGGTAATCCTAGCCAGCAAGTACCTGGCGAGAATATAGTAATTCCGTCTCATCCATCAATAGTAACAGTCACAGATATAGACATGGAAGGGTTGAAGAATTCCTACATGAAAAATGTTATTAAGAAATTGATTGAGAATAGAGTGCAGCAGGTTGATATTGAGTTTTTGTCTTTAGAAACAAAAATGTCTAAAGAAGAAATAGTAGAAATATTAAAACAGCATAATGTAGAAATGTAATAATCTTGCAAAACATAATCTTGAAATATGTTAGGGGGAGTTTAATTTATGAAAAGAGAAGATGATTTTGAAAAAAGAAGAGAACATTTGAAAGGTTTGACTAATGATCAGTTATATGAAAGATTTTGGAGCCTTACTAATCAAGTTGTAAAACCAATGGTGGATTTAGCGTATACGCATACATCACCAGCTATTGAACGTTCTGTAGTACTTAGAATGGGATTTTCTAGTATGCAAGCTCAGCCTATAATTTCTTATGCAGCAAAATGGAATTTGATTGGAAAAGGTATAGGAAATGTAATTTTAACTTATGCAAAGCTTAAAAATATGGACTATCTTAAAGCAGGAGCAGAACTCTCTAAAGGAATAGGGTGGGATATTGTATCTGAAAAAATGAAGGGAAGTGAGAACTAATGCAAGAAAAATTACAAGAAAATGAAAAGCTTAATGTAGAAGAAATATTAAAAGACTTAGATAAGTATGAACCAAAATGGAGAGGATGGCACTGGAGAGAAGAAAATGAAACTGGAAAGGTTGGAGAATTCACATATCATGAAATATCAGCACCTTTAAAGAAGAGTCAACCTCTTCCAGCAGCAAGAAGCTTTGAAAATATAGATCCGCAACCAAGAGCAGTTATTACGACAGAAATTGCTTCAGGAAGATTTGAAGATGATATAAGAAGAATGAGAATGGCAGCATGGCATGGTGCGGATCATTTAATGGTTATAAGGACAATGGGTCAAAGTCACTTTGATGGATTATTAGAAGGAAGCCCAGAAGGGTTTGGGGGGGTACCAATAACTAGAAAAGAAATTAGAGCAACAAGAAAAGCTATAGATTTAATAGAAGAAGAAGTAGGAAGAAAAATTAATTTCCATTCCTATGTATCGGGCGTTGCCGGTCCTGATGTAGCGGTTATGTTCGCAGAAGAAGGCGTTAATGGAGCTCATCAAGATCCACAATACAATGTACTTTATAGAAATATTAATATGGTTAGATCTTTCGTTGATGCTGCAGTTGCAAAGGGTATAATGGCTCATGCAGGAATGCTTCAAATAGATGGTGCACATAATGCAAACGCAACAGCTATGAAGGGATATAAGGTAATGCCAGAACTTATGGTACAACATGCTATAAATTCTTGTTTTTCAGAACTCGTTGGAATGAAACCAGAAAACATTTCTTTATCAACTGTACCCCCAACATCTGCACCAGCTCCTTGTATGAGATATGATCTGCCTTATGCAGTAGCACTTCGTGAGTTTTTCAAAAGATACAAAATGAGAGCTCAAATGAATACTAAGTATATAGAGTCTTGTGAAAGAGAAGCTACAGTTGGACATACTTTGAATCTTTTAATATCAGAACTAACATCAGCAGACATTCAAAGTACAATAACTCCAGATGAAGGACGTAATGTTCCTTGGCATTATAATAATATTCATGCTATAAACACAGCTAAACAGGCATTTATAGGTATGGATGGATTAATGGACATGATAGAGCTTAAGAAAACAGGATATTTACCAGAAAAGGCAAGAGAAATTCAAGAAAGAGCTATTTTGTTCTTTGAGGAAATACTTGAAGTTGGTGGATACTTTAAAGCTGTTGATTCAGGATTCTTTATTGATTCTGGTCAATATCCAGAAAGAAATGATGATGGTATTGCAAGAAAGATTGCGGGCGGAGATGCTGTCGGAACAATTGTAAAAAGAGAATCAGATTATTTTGCACCAGTTTGTGGCCATTTTGGATACAATAATGTTCCAAAAGAATATAAAAGACCTTGCGATGCAATAGATGAATGTACATTATGTAACCATTCCAAAATTCAATATATCGATGAATTGGATGATAATGACAATGTATTTAAGAGAATGGAAGAAGTTAAAGAAGATGGTACTGTAATTCCAGAAGTCCAATGGGCTAAAGACGGGTATGTAAAAATCACTTTATGTATCCCGGAAAATGAACAAATTAGTGAAGCAGCAGCACTTGAAATGGGCACGCGAATGAATTTGAAAAATGTAGAAATTATTCATAAACAAGTGTTACAAAAAGCTGAGGGAACTCTTGTGGAAATAAAAGGCGTATGTGATTTTACACCTGTAAAACGTGATGAGTTAGTTCTTCCAAAGAGAAGAAAGTCACTAACAGATCAACAAATGAAAGATTATGTAAAAGGACATCCACTTAAGGTTGTTGCAGCCACAGTAGGTGAAGATGAACACTCTGTTGGAGTTCGCGAAGTTATTGATATTAAACATGGCGGAGTTGAAAGATTTGGTATAGAAGCAATTTTCCTTGGAACTTCATGTCCAATAGAAAAACTAGTAGATGCAGCTATAGAGTCAAAAGCTCAAGCTATATTGTGTAGTACAATAATTAGCCATAACGATGTTCATACAAAGAACATGAAAAAACTTAGTGATCTTTGCATCGAAAAAGGAGTAAGAGATAAGATTATACTTGTTTCCGGTGGTACACAAGTAACTGATGAAATAGCTAAAGCAAACGGTATGGATGTTGGATTTGGACGTGGATCAAATGGTACAGCTGTTGCATCCTTCATAATCAAAAGGTTAATGGGTTTGCCTGATAATGAAGAAGAAGAATAAAAGGAGCGATTGCTTGTGAAGGTAAATTATCTTGTTGCTGAAATAGGTAGCACCACTACCCTGGTTACTGCTTTTAATGTATACTATGATGATAAGGGACAGGTTATTGTAGATATACCTTTTCAAGGTAATAGCTGTACAACAGTAATAGATGGTGATGTAACTATAGGATTAAAAAATGCTGTTAAAGATATTGAAAATCAAATTGGAGAATCAATTACATGGAAAAAGATGTTAGCGACGTCTAGTGCTGCAGGGGGACTTAGAATAACTGTTCACGGACTTATGCAGCAAATGACTGTTAAGGCTGCTAGAGAAGCAGCTCTTGGTGCTGGTGGTATCATAAAAATGGTTACTGCTGGGAAGATGCGAAAAAGTGATCTAAAGAGAATACATGATATAAATCCTAATATGATAATGATTGCTGGAGGCACTGACTATGGTGAAAGGGAAACCTCTCTTTATAATGCAGAAATTATAAGCCAAGAAAAATATAACAAACCCATTGTATATTGTGGAAATATTGAAAATAGGGAAGAAATAAAAGAGATATTTGAAGGGCAAGAACTTTATTTAATTGACAACGTTTATCCAAGTATAGATGAGTTAAATGTGGAGCCTGCAAGGAAAATAATACAAGAAGCCTTTGAGAAGAATATTGTAAAAGCACCTGGAATGAATAAAATAAAAGAAATGGTGAATGGAAGCATAATGCCAACTCCAGGAGCAGTTATGGAGAGCTCAAAACTTTTATATGATATGATAGGGGACTTAGTAGTTTTTGATGTAGGAGGGGCTACCACGGATGTGCACTCTGTTACAGAAGGAAGTAGAATAGTTTTAGATATGCTAATAAATCCTGAACCAAAGGCTAAAAGAACTGTAGAAGGAGACCTTGGAGTTTTTATTAACAGCAAAAATGTAATAGATTTACTTGACGTTAGGGATTTAGGTGAATATACTAAGGAATATATAAAGTTGCACATAAAACCTATACCGGAAGATATGGATGATATAAATGCAAGCAGCCTGCTAGCGAAGAAAGCTATATCCGTTGCAATAGATAGGCATGTAGGATTTATAAAAAGAAAATATGATGGTGAAAGTGGTTTTGTGGCTTATGGTAAGGATTTATCTGAGGTTAAATATATAATAGGTACCGGAGGGGCGCTTACAAGGCTTCCGAGTGGAGAAGCTTTGCTACTAGAAATAAGACACTTAAAAGACGAAGTTACAATGCTACCTAAAAAAGGTGCTAAAGTGCTTCTAGATAAAAACTATATTATGGCTTGTGCAGGGGTTTTAAGTAGAGAAAATAAAGAAGTGGCAATAGCGTTATTAACTCAAAGTTTAGGTATAACAAAGGATATGGGAATTAACGACATTTCAAAAGGGGAGTATCTATATGAAAAAAAATTATCCTTGTGTGGAAGTGAACTTGAAAAAATTAACACACAATGTAAAAACAATCCTAGCAATGTGTAATAAAAAGCATATAGATGTTACATCCGTAACTAAAGTATTTTGTGCACAAAAGCCTATTGTAGAAGCTATACTACGAGCTGGGGTGACTGAGGTTGCTGATTCTAGAATCTTAAATCTAAAAAAACTAAAGGATTTAAATTGTAAAAAGATGATGCTTAGAATTCCAATGATAAGCGAAGTCTATGAAGTTGTGAAGTATAGCGATTGCAGCTTAAATTCAGAGATCGACACAATTAGGAAGCTAGGAGCAGCTGCAAAAGATTTAAATAAGATGCACAACGTTATACTAATGGTAGATTTAGGGGATTTAAGAGAAGGAGTATTGATTGACGACGTAGCTTCCATTGTGAGTAAAATAGTAAAATTAGATAATATTAATTTAATTGGACTTGGAACCAATGTTACTTGTTATGGTGGGGTAATTCCTGACACAGAAAACTTAGGTAAGCTTATAAAGTTAAAATTAGATATAGAAAAAAACTTTAGTTTAAGGTTACCTATAATTTCAGGGGGGAATTCAAGTAGTTTATATATGGTTATTAATGATACTATGCCAGAAGAAATAAATCAGCTTAGAATTGGAGAAGCAATAGTTCTTGGTAGGGAGACTTCTTTTGGACTCGCAGTACCTAATTGCTATGAAGATGCCTTTATACTCAGTGGGGAGGTAGTTGAAATAAAGAGTAAACCAACAGTACCAACAGGCACTATAGGAATGGATGCTTTTGGTAATAAACCTCACTTTGAAGATAAAGGAATAAGAAAAAGGGCTATTATAGCAATTGGAAGACAAGATATAAGAGTTGAAGGGTTAATTCCTTTGGACACAGATATAAGCATTTTTGGTGCAAGTAGCGACCATTTAATTTTAGATGTGACTGATAGTAAAAAAGAACTAACAGTTGGCGATATAGTAGATTTTAAAATAGATTATGGATGTTTGCTTGCAGCAATGACCTCTCCATATGTGGAGAAGTATTACAATAATTAATTAAGACGCAGTTTAACATATAGAGTAAAATATAAAATTATGAGGGGGAAAATATTATGAGAAATAAAATAAAAGTTGTAGTTTGGGGATTAGGTTCAATGGGAAGCGGTATTGCTAGAATGGTATTAAGCAAAAAAGGATTTACTATCGTAGGGGCTATTGACATGGATCCGAGTAAGGTTGGCAAAAAACTTTATGAAGTGTTAGGTGTTCCAGCAAATGAAGATAATTCATGTATAGTTACAAAAAATGCTGGAGATGTTATAAAGAAGGGTTTTGCAGAGGTTTGCCTTATGGCTACAGCTTCATTTACAAAAGTTGTATTTCCATTAATAAAAATGGCAGCAGTTGCTGGCATGGATATTGTAACAACAGCTGAGGAAATGTCCTATCCAAGAGCTTTAGACCCAGAATTATCAGATGAAATGGATAGAATTGCTAAAGAAAATAAGGTTTCAATATTAGGAACTGGAGTAAATCCTGGATTTATAATGGATTTAGTTGCAATAATGCTTACAGGAGTTTCTGACACAGTTGATAGCATAAAGGCTACTAGAGTTAATGACTTAGCTTGCTTTGGCAGGGCAGTTATGGTTGAGCAAGGTATTGGCTTAAAACCAGAAGCATTTATACAGGGTGTTAAAGACAATACAGTAGATGGGCACGTAGGATTTTTACAATCATTTGGTATGTTTGAAGAAGCATTTAATATTAAGTTCAATAATATTAGACAAGAAAAATCACCAATTGTTACAACTGTGCCACGTAAAACAGATATTATCTCAGTAAATGCTGGAGAGGTTGCTGGATGTAGCCAATTGGGATATGCAAATTTAGGAGATAAAGTATTTGCTACAATGGAACATCCTCAGCAGATAAGACCAGAACTTGAGAATGTTGATACTGGAGATTATATTACAATTAACGGAGTTCCAAACTTGAACCTTCAAATAAAACCAGAAATACCAGGAGGAATCGCTACAATAGCTATATGTGTTAATATGATTCCACTAGTAATGAATGCAGAACCAGGACTCAAAACAATGCTCGATTTACCAGTTCCAAGAGCAATACTATCAGACGTTAGAAATTTACTAAAGTAAAAAGATATTAGAGGAGGTTTTTTATATTGGAAGAAAATAATAAAAAATTAGGACTAGGGTTACTTGTTGCTTTAGGCATAGGTACTATGATTGCATCAGGTATTTTTAATAGCCCTACAGATTTAATAACAACAACAAATCCAATGGTAGTCCTAATTTCATGGGGTATTGGAGTTTTTGGGGTAGTAATGCTAGGATTAGTATTTTACTTGCTTTCAAATAAAAAACCTGAATTACACGGGGGAATTTATTCCTATGCTAAAGATGGATATGGTGATTTTATAGGTTTTAATTCTGCTTGGGGTTACTTTACAAGTTCATTCCTTGGCAATGTTGCATTTATTGTTTTAATTTTCAAGACTATAAATAGCTTAATTGGAGAAGGATACACAATGCCTCGTGTTTTAGCATTTTTACTTGCATCTATTGTTTTGTGGTCATACTATTTTGTAATAAAAAGAGGAATTAGACAAGCTGGTATACTCAATTTGGTAGTTACAATTGGCAAAGTTATACCACTAATTCTAGTAATTGTATTTGGCCTTTCAGCTTTTAAACTAGGTACATTTAATGTTGAAAATTGGAAGACAGTTTTAGCAGTCAGTGGAGACACCGTTAGTATAGGAAAACAGATAAGTGGCGCAATGGGAACAATTTTATGGTGCTTCGTAGGTGTTGAAGGCTTAGTAGTTTTGTCTCAAAGGGCAGAATCTCATATAGTGGTTGGAAAAGCAACAATAATCTCACTTGTTATAACAGCGATACTTTATGTATCAATATCTATATTGTCAATGGGTATTTTGCCAGCTAAGGCTTTAGTTGCAGCACAAACTCCATTAGCAGCTGTTTTAGCACAGACTGCATTGGGAAGTGCAGGGGCTATTATAGTTAAAGTGGGAATTTTAATTTCTGTTATGGGTGCTTTACTTTGCTGGCTTTTGATAACCACAGAAATTTTATATGTTCCAGCAGAACAGGA
The DNA here is from genome assembly GCF_030585565.1 of Clostridium sp. CM028. Lineage (NCBI taxonomy): Bacteria > Bacillati > Bacillota > Clostridia > Eubacteriales > Clostridiaceae > Clostridium > Clostridium sp. CM028. Next base: position 3,424,264 of record NZ_CP077766.1, read on the forward strand.
TGGGTTAATGCCTAAATGGTTTAAAAAGAACAATGATAAAAATGTGCCTATAAATGCTCTTTTATTTGGAATGGTAGCAACACAAATAGGGTTGCTAGCTATGCTCTCACCAGGCTTGCAAAAAGCTTATTTTGTTGTGACACATATGTGTACTACTAATATATTAATACCATACTTATTATCTTCTATGTATGCATTTAAGGTATATAATAAAGAAAGTGGACATCTTAAGGAAAAAATTATAGCAGTAATTGCAGGTATATATTCAATTTATGTTATATATGCAGTGGGAATTGGATATTTAGGTTTAGCAGTTGTAATTTATGCATTAGGGTTAGGTTTTTATTTGAAAGCAAAAAAAGAAAAAAAAGAAGCTATTACTCAGAAAGAAAAGTTGTCCATGATAGTTATGGTTATAGTGGCGATTGTTATGATAATAGCAGCAGCTATGGGTAAAATTTCTGTTTAACGACATTTCAGGAGATGATTTAACGCAGAGTCTTTGTAATCATTATTACAAAGGAAATAAAAGGCAGTCCTACGGGATATGCCTTTTATTTTTATTATGGGGGGATTAAGCTTGGATTACTGATTTTTGGAAATGATATATTACTAAAATAAATAACAAATATTTTTTTCTTTTTTAGTCTAAATCATTCCTTACGATATCCTCATAGGTTTCCCTTTTAACAACTAACCTTGAATTACCAGCCTTTAGCATTATCACTGCTGGTCTCGGTAATCTATTGTAATTACTGGACATCGAGTAGTTATAGGCTCCTGTAGTAAGCATTGCAAGTATATCACCTGTTTCCATTTTAGGAAGCTTTATATCGTGGATCAGCATATCACCCGATTCACAGCATCTTCCTGCAATAGTTACAAGGTCTTCATTTTCTTTATCAGCCTTATTCGCAACAATAGCTTCGTTTTCAGCTTGATATAGGGCAGGTCTTGGATTATCTGCCATACCACCATCTACACTAACATATTTTCTTATTCCCTCAATTTCTTTTATAGCTCCTATTGTATAAAGGGTTATACCGTTTTCTCCGACTAACCATCTTCCTGGTTCAATGAGAACTCTAGGAGTTTCTAATGAATATTTCTTGCAATCTCCATATATATTACCCATTATTACTTCTATAAACTCACTCATTTCAAGAGGTTTATCGCCATTAGAATAGTAGATTCCAAAGCCACCGCCCATATTTAGCTCTTCTGTTTTAAGGCCTAAGTTGTTCTTTAAATCAAGCATAAATTTTGTCATTATATGAACAGCTTCTTTATAAACATCCTTGTTAAACATTTGTGAACCTATATGACAATGTATACCGCTATATTTTATGTTTTCACATTTGCTTACCATTTCTATAGCCTCAAAAGCAACATTACCCTGTATAGGGAAGCCAAATTTTGAATCTAACTGTCCAGTAGAAATGTATTCATGTGTGTGACCTGAAATGCCAGGGGATATTCTTAAAATAGCCCTTACTACAACACCTTTCTTTTGGGCTATTTTTTGTAAAAGTTTCACTTCGTGAAAGCTATCGATAACAAAGCAGCCAACATTATTATCTATACCAAGTTCAATCTCTTCTTGCGATTTATTGTTGCCATGAAAATATACTTTTTCCATTGGAAAGCCAGATTTACATGCGGTATATAATTCGCCGCCTGATACAACATCTATGCCAAGACCTTCTTCTTTTATTATTTTGCACATGGCAATGTTGCTGAAAGCTTTGCTGGCATATAAAGCAAGCGTATTGGGGTATTTATCCATAAAATGCTCGCGCACCTGTTTACAACTCTGTCTTATTCCGTCTTCACTCATAACATAAAGAGGCGTCTTGAATTCTCCTGCCAATTTTACCGTATCGCATCCAAAAAACTCTAGATGTCCTTTTTCATTTACATTTATATAATTTCTTTTCATGAAAACACCTCCTGGTTGATTTTGTGAAATTACTTTATTATCGATTTAAAGTGTTATTGTATTTATAAATTAGCAATTATCATGCCAATACAGGAAAGTTATATAAATCAAAGATTTAGTTTGTTAATGCGTCCAAAATATTGGAAAAAAATCTGTTCTAAATTTTTGTGAACTCCGAAAAGTGTTATTTTCAGAATGAGTCCAATATTTTGGACTGATTCCACAGTTTTGGACTTGATTTGTTTATAAGTATGTTGTTCAAAATAAAATCAATGATCCATATCAATCATTGATTTTATTTTGAAGATTATACCTCTTAAGTTTTTCGTAAAAACCTGATTTGCTTATGTTAAGTATCCTCATAGCTTCGGTTTTATCTCCAGCTGTGATTTTTAGTGCATTTTCAATAGCTTTTCGCTCTGCAATTTCGATTGCACCCTTGAGAGAATATCCAAAGCTACAGCTTTCTGAGCCTTTCGCTGAGGTTATGATGCTTATATCCTTCGTAAAAATTGTATGCTCATCAGATACGTTTATTGCTCTTTCAAGAACATTTTCAACCTCTCTGACGTTTCCTGGCCAATCGTACATAAGCATTTTTTTTATAACACCCGCCGATATTCTTTTCTCTTCGCAGCCCGCTCTTTTGCAAATCTTAGGAGTCAAGTACATAATCAACGTATAAATATCTTCTTTTCTTAATCTTAACGGCGGTATAAAAATAGGGAAAACGTTAATCCTATAATATAAATCTCTTCTGAATTCTCCCTGATTGACAGCTATATCTAAATCCTTATTAGTTGCAGCTATAATTTTTACGTCAACTTCTATGTAGTGTGTACCACCGACTCTATTAAATCGTTTGCTTTGCAAGACGTGTAGTAGCTTTGCTTGCATATATAAAGGTATATCCCCTATTTCATCGAGAAAAATAGTCCCCTCATGAGCAACCTCAAATAGACCCTTTTTACCTTCTTTTTTTGAACCGGTGAACGCGCCACCTTCATATCCAAAGAGCTCACTTTCTATTAATTCCTTGGGTATAGAAGCGCAATTTACATATATGAATGGCTTATTAGTTCTTCTACTACCTTTATGTATGCACTCTGCTACGAGTCCCTTTCCTGTACCACTATCGCCTAACAGAAGTACTGTAGAATCTATTTCTGATGCCTTTCTGGCAAGCTTTCTTACAGCCTTTATGCTGTCACTTTGTCCAATAATCCTTCTGAATTCGTCATAATCTTTAAGTTTATTTTCAGCATCATTAAGAGATGCTATGGCATAGTCTCTTTCTTTAATTATATTTTCAAGCTCAGTTATGTCTTGAACCTTTAATAAGGCACCTATAATTTTGTTGTCATCTTTTAGCTGAACTAAAGAGCATCTTGTAGACCGGCCATTTATGTCCTTAACCTGATTAGTATAAGAAATATATTTACCGTTTGCGGCTTCTACAAAATCTACAATATTTATATTCGTTTCTTTAGGGTGAACATCAAAAATACTGTGTCCAACCACATCAATTGTATAGTTATAATCTCCCTTTGAAGCAAATATGGTTCCATTAAGGAGCTTTTTTATATCATCTCGCCTACTGGTGTAGCCTCTAGCCTGATAAAATTTTACCTTACCTGTATTGCCGCATAAAACTACCATATGTCCTATGGACCTCGTATAATTAAGTGTATATTTAATATCATTTATAGATATAATCGCCACCCTGTTACAAAAATCAATAGCTGCAGTTAGTTTATTTTTAGAATATATGTTTTCAAGATACAAAGTACTTTCTCTAGAAGAAGTGCATTCTATTACACCATTGTATGATTTATCTCCCATAATACCTATTGAAACAAAGGCATCTCCTTGTTTCAATTTTTGAGAGGATACCCCTATATTTTTTAAGTCTTCAAGAGTTAGCCCCCCATCATCCTCACCAAGCATTGTATCAGCGATTATTACAATATCATTTTCTACGATACTGCCAGCAGAATGCCCTATGCCCTGGTTATATATAATTCCAAAGATCTCTTTAGCCATTCTGTTATAACATTTAATTACTCCATTTGGGTCGACTACTATGAGGCCTTCCGAGACCTCATCAAATATAATATTAAAAGGATCCTTCATATTATTACCACCATTCTATACTCTTATTCTAGTATTTTTGCTTGGGTATACTAGATTATTTTGTATCGTTTATTTATTGTCATTCATAGCATTTCTTGCAATATGTTTTAGAAACATTATACCACTCTAATAAAAAGATAAAAATATATTACCTCTTTAAAGATACATTATAGAGTAGATAAATAAAAAAAAATCTACATTGAAGGGTAATTTTATGTATAATAAAGAAAAAAAGGAATAGTGAAAATTATTATTAATAATAATTTAAAGGAGGAAGATCATGAATAAACCTAAAATATACATTGCTCAGCGTATACCTAGAGAAGTAGAAAATTATATTGCACGATTTTGTGATTATGAAAAATGGGAGGGAGAAAAAGAAATTTCAAGAAGTGAACTATTAGATAAACTCTCTGATAAAGACGGTGTATTATTATCCGATTTTTGTATTAACCAAGAACTATTAAATAGGGCTCCTAAATTAAGAGCTATTAGCAATGTTACAGTTGGATATAATAACTTTGATTTACAAGTAATGAAAGAGAGGAACATTATAGGTACGAATACTCCAGGTGTTTTAGATGATACTGTTGCAGATTTAATATTTGGACTGATGTTATCTTGTGCAAGGAGAATTGCGAAATTAGACAGATATGTAAAGGAAGGTAAATGGACTAGAGATGATAACGAAACACTCTATGGAACAGATGTACACCACTCAACAGTAGGCATAATTGGTATGGGTAGAATAGGAGAAGCAGTAGCTAAAAGGGCAAAGCTTGGATTTGATATGGAAGTTTGCTACTACAACAGAAACAGAAAAAAAGATGTAGAAGAAAGACTAGGCATTAAATATTGCGATTTTAAATCACTTCTAGCTAAATCTGATTTCATTGTATTAATGACTCCACTTAATGATGAAACGCGCCACCTTATAGATTTTGAGGAATTCAATATAATGAAGAATACTGCTATATTTATCAATGCCTCTAGGGGTCAAACAGTAAATGAACAGGCCTTAATTGAAGCACTTCAAAGTAAAAAGATTTATGGCGCAGGTATGGATGTGTATGAAAAAGAGCCAGTTAATCCTGAAAATATACTGCTTAAAATGTCAAATGTAGTTACGGTTCCACACATAGGATCAGCAACGCAAAAGACCCGTTTTGATATGGCTATGATGGCTGCTCAAAATCTTGTTAAAGCACTGCAAGGAGAAATACCACCTAATATTGTACCAGAATTACAAAAATAGAAAATGTATTATAATTTGATCAGCAGCCAGTTTATAGTTTTTTATATATAAATTGGCTGCTATAATTTTTTGTGATAAGTGTAATTATTTTAGTACATTAGCTCATACAATTATATGTATTAGTATACTTTTAAGACATTCTCAATAAATAAAGTTATAAGTAGAAATTACTTTTTAGAAAGGGTAGATGAAAATGTTAAATGAGGTTATGGACTATTTACTAAGCCACATTGATAAATACTATGAAGCAGTGAGGATTCATATTAATATTAGTGTTACAGCAGTTTTAATAAGTATAATAATAGCGGTACCTTTGGGAATTATATGTGCTAAATTCACAAAAGCAACACAGCCTATAATGAATATATTTAATCTTTTTAGGATTATTCCAAGCCTTGCAATCTTAGTGCTAGTTATGCCAATACTTGGGACTGGATACTTGCCAGCACTATTGGCACTTGTGATTTTAGCTATACCACCAATACTTATAAATACATATTTAGGGATAAAAAATATTGATGCATCTGTTCTAGAAAGTGCTGAAGGTATGGGAATGGATTACAAGAAAATGCTTTATAAAATTGAAATTCCATTAGCACTTCCATTAATAATTACGGGAGTTAGAACATCTGCGGTTGAAGTAATTGCTAGTGCGACTTTAGCATCTTATATAGGAGCTGGAGGACTAGGAGATTTCATTTTCACGGGTCTTGGTATGAATGATTTTAGAATATTAATAATAGGGGGAGCAACAGTTGCACTGCTTTCGGTAATCGCAGAAATGTTGTTATTTATGTTAGAACAAAGTATAACAAAGTATCAAAGAGACTAAAGAATACTATGTAGGAGAGTGAGTAGTTATGAATAAGAGATTAAAAAGCTTAGTCGTAGTTTCTGTATTAACAGCCTTGGTTACAGTTTCAGTTTTAACTGGCTGTTCTAAAAAGAGTGTTTCATCTGGGGATATAAATACATCCCAAACTAAAAGTAAACCTACAATAAAAGTTGGATCTAAAGATTTTACAGAATCTTTAATTTTATCTGAATTATATGCAGTTGCTTTAGAAAAAGAAGGTTATAAAGTTTACAGAAAATTTAATCTTGGTAGTGCTGTGGTTCATACTTCACTTGTAAATGGAGATATTGATGTTTACCCTGAGTATACTGGTACAGGATTATTATCTGTTTTAAAGCAGCAGCCAAAGTTTGATTCAAAGGAAGTTTATAATGAGGTTTCAACGAAATACAAGGAGAAATTTAAATTGATTTGGCTTGATCCATCTTCTGCAAATGATGGGCAGGGATTAGTGATTTCCAAAAGGGCCTCTGATAAATATAATATACACACTATAACCGATCTTCAAAAAAGAGCAGGAAGTATAAGATTTGCATCGCAAGGTCAATTTGATGAAAGATTAGATGGACTGCAAGCTTTGACAATGGCTTATGGGGATTTTAAATTTAAAGATGAAAAGATCTATGATAATGGAATTAAATATGATGTGCTTCATAATGATAAAGCAGATGTTGCTGTAGCATATACAACAGAAGGACAATTAAGTAAAACTGAGTTTGCGATTCTCGAAGATGATAAGAATGCATGGCCACCGTACAACATAGCCCCAGTTATAAAGCAAGACCTTCTTGAAAAGAATCCTCAAATAAAAGATATTTTAAATAAGGTTACAAGCAAAATTGACAACGTGTCAATAATAAAATTAAATTCAGAAGTAGACATAGATAAAAAAGAATACTCAGAGGTAGCTAAGAATTTTTTTGAAAAGGAATTAGCAAAATAGAAAATGGATATACACGGAAGGAGGTAAATCTTTTGAAAAGGGTAGCGATTGAATTTGTAAAAGTAAGCAAAAAATTTAAGGGTTCAGAGCAATATGCTGTAACAGATGTAAGTGCCAGTATTGAAGAAGGTAGTTTTATAACAATACTGGGAACTTCGGGTTCAGGTAAAACTACATTTTTGAAAATGATAAATAGAATATATGAATCAACCTCAGGGGAAATATTATTTTTCAAAGAAAACATTAAAAATATTCCCGCTGAAAAACATAGGCAGAAAATTGGATATGTCATTCAACAAATTGGGCTATTTCCTCATATGACTGTGGAGGAAAATATTGCTACAGTTCCGAATATTTTAAGGTGGAAAAAGAAAGACATAGCGCAAAGAGTTGATATATTGTTAGATTTAGTGAGTATTCCTTCTAAGGATTTCAAAAAAAGATATCCAAGGCAATTATCAGGAGGCCAGCAGCAAAGGGTTGGAATAGCAAGAGCTATGGCTGCTGATCCTGAAATAATGCTTATGGATGAGCCTTTTGGAGCGATAGATGCTATAACTAGACTAAATCTTCAAGAGGAACTCCTAAGAATTCAAAAAAAGCTTAATAAGACAATTCTCTTTGTAACTCATGATGTTAATGAAGCTTTCAAATTGGGGGATAAAGTAATAATCATGGATAAAGGAAAAATTCAACAGTTCGATACACCGTACAATATATTATTTCATCCAGAAAATGAATTTGTTACCCGTTTGGTCTCTTCAGAGAATGTTATTCAAAAACTTAAGTTTGTACGTGCGAGTTCTGTAATGATTCCTTTGGATTCAAAAACAATGGAAGATGACACAAGAGTTAATGAAAATGAGGATTTGCAACATTTGTTAGCATATTTTCTTAAAAAAAATATCGATCATTTGATTGTTGAGAAGGATAATCATGAAGCTGTTGGCAAAATAACACTTGAGCAATTAAAAATAAGTCAGTGAACAGGGGGGATAGTGCATGATAGAGTATTTATATAAGTATCATGATAATATGTTAACTTTGCTGCTACAGCATCTTCAAATTGTATCACTAAGTATTTCAATATCACTCGTGATTGCAATCCCTCTATCACTTTTGATTTTAAGGTCAAAAGTTTTATCTGTAGTAGTTTTATCCTCTTTAGGGGTTATTTATTCTGTGCCTAGTCTAGCATTATTTGCTTTATTAATACCTCTATTAGGCCTTGGAAAAGGAACAGCGATTTTCGTTTTAGTAATTTATAATCAGTATATTTTAGTTAGAAATATATTCGCAGCATTTAAGTCCATAGATTCATCCATTATAGAAGCCGGGAAAGGGATGGGTTTTAACCCTTTTCAGTTATTTTTGAAAGTACAAATGCCGTTAGCTCTTCCAATAATAATTGGGGGAATAAGAATTGCTACTGTAACTACCATTTCCATAGCGACTATTGCCTCGGTAATAAACGCTGGTGGGTTAGGAGTTATTTTGTTTGATGGACTTAGGATGAATTACCTTCCTAAAATATTATGGGGAACTATAATGTCTGCAGGACTTGCAATAGTTGCAAATGAAATATTATTATATTTGGAAAAGTTGGCTAGTTTTAAAGCCAGTGGTAAATGCGAAGTTTGATGTTCTTATATTAAAATATATAGCTAGAAGTTTTATAGCAAAAGTTACCAAGGTGATATATTATAAAATACATTTGTATTTTTTGAATTTACAAGGGGGAGAAAAATGAATACAATATTTGATTATAGTAAGCTAGATACTATATTAGAAAATCATAAATTTAAATCTAGTAATATTATTGCAATATTGCAGGACACCCAAGAATGCTATAGGTATTTACCCAAGGAGGTATTCTCGTATCTTTCAGAAAAGCTTGGTATGAGCAGAGCAAAAATATATAGTGTGGCAACTTTTTATGAAAATTTTTCTTTACAACCTAAAGGTAAGTTTATAATAAAAATATGTGATGGTACTGCTTGTCACGTTAGAAAATCTGCTCCTATATTAGAAAAGCTAAGAGAACATTTAAAACTTTCGGAAACTAAAACTACAACAGATGATTTAACATTTACTTTAGAAACAGTTTCTTGTCTAGGTGTTTGTGGACTTGCACCAGCTATGAGTATTAATGATAAAGTACATGGTTCTATGACCCCAGAAAAAGCAATGGAGCTTTTAAATACTCTTAAGGAGGAAAAATAATATGCTTCATAATAGAAATGATCTAATTAATGCAAGAAATATTTATATAAATAGTTTTACAAAAGAAAAAAAGAAAATTCTTGTATGTGCTGGTACTGGCTGCGTTGCAGGTGGATCCCTAGATATTTATGATGAATTAATAAGGATTATAAAGGAAAAGGGCATAAATTGTGAAGTAAGCCTTGAGAAAGAGCCACATGAGGAAACTATTGGAGTGAAAAAAAGCGGATGTCATGGATTTTGTGAAATGGGTCCTCTTATAAGAATAGAACCATTTGGATATTTATATTTAAAAGTAAAGATGGAAGATTGCGCAGAAATCGTGGATAAAACTATAGTTAAAGATGAATGTGTTGAAAGACTTGTATATACCAAAAATGGACATATATTTAGGAAGCAGAATGAAATTTCTTTTTATAAAAAACAAACTAGAGTTGCACTTGAACATTGTGGACACATTGATGCAACTTCAATAGCAGAATATATCGCTATAGGCGGATATTCTGCATTTGAAAAAGTACTATTTGATATGAATTCAGATGAGGTTATTAACCAAATAAATGAATCAAATTTAAGAGGCCGTGGAGGCGGTGGATTCCCTACTGGTAGTAAATGGGGGCAGGTACAGCGCCAAAAGGAAAAGATAAAATATATTGTATGTAACGGTGACGAGGGTGACCCAGGGGCATTCATGGATAGGAGTCTAATGGAGGGAGACCCTCATAGGGTTATTGAAGGAATGATAATCGCCGCTGTTGCTTGTGGTGCACAAAAAGGTTTTTTATATGTTCGTGCAGAATATCCTATTGCTGTAGATAGACTTTCGAGTGCTATTAAACAAGCAAAAGAATATGGAATTATTGGGGAAAACATTCTTGGGACAAATTTTAGTTTTGATATCCAGATTAATAGAGGTGCAGGTGCTTTTGTATGTGGTGAGGGAAGTGCACTAACAGCTTCCATTGAAGGGAAAAGAGGTATGCCAAGGGTAAAACCTCCAAGAACTGTTGAGAATGGACTTTTTGGCAAGCCAACAGTTCTTAATAATGTTGAAACTTTTGCTAATGTGCCTGTAATAATTAATAAAGGCGTAGAATGGTATAAATCAATTGGAACTAAAAATAGTCCTGGTACAAAAGCGTTTGCTTTAACAGGAAATATTGAAAACACAGGACTTATTGAGGTGCCAATGGGCACAACTCTAAGAGAAATAATATTTGATATTGGTGGAGGAATAAAAAACGGCAAAAAGTTTAAGGCTGTACAAATAGGCGGGCCATCTGGTGGATGTCTTACAATAGATGATCTTGATTTGCCACTAGATTTCGACTCACTTAAAAAAGCAGGGGCAATGATAGGGTCGGGTGGACTTGTAGTTATGGATGAAGATACTTGTATGGTTGAGATTGCAAGATTCTTTATGAACTTTACAAAAAATGAATCCTGTGGCAAATGTGTTCCTTGCCGCGAAGGTACTAAAAGAATGCTTGAAATTCTTGAAGGAATAGTTGCAGGTAAAGGAAAGCTTGAAGATATAGATATGCTCTTAGAACTTGCAGATACCATATCTTCAACATCACTATGTGGACTTGGAAAGACAGCGCCATTACCAGTTGTCAGTACTATTAAGAATTTTCGTGATGAGTATGAAGCTCATATTACTTATAAAAAATGTCAATCTAAAACATGTCAGAAGCTTAAGACAATATTTATTGATTCAAAAATTTGCAAGGGATGTTCAAAGTGTTCAAAAATTTGTCCAGTTGGAGCAATCTCAGGTAAGATTAAAGGAACATTTACAATTGATAAAGACAAGTGCATAAGATGTGGTAGTTGTGTTGATACTTGTGCATTTAAAGCTATAAAGGAGGAGTAATAGAATGAATGGACAGTTTATGACTATAGATAATGTACCTGTAGAAATAAAGGGCGAAAAAAATATTCTTGAACTAGTTAGAAAAGCTGGTATCGAATTACCTACATTATGCTTCTATTCAGAGCTTTCAGTTTATGGAGCTTGTCGTATGTGTATGGTTGAAAACAAACATGGAGGCATTGAGGCCGCATGCTCTACTCCTCCTAAAGCTGGCATGGATATATATACAAATACGCCAAGACTTAGAAAGTATAGAAAGAATATTCTTGAGTTACTGCTTGCAAATCACTGCAGAGATTGTACAACCTGTGAAAAAAATACTTCATGTAAGCTACAGGAGTTAGCAAAACGTTTCGGAATAAAGAAAGTAAGATTTGAAAATACTGCTAAAGAACCTGAACCAGACAATTCATCTGTATGCATAGTAAGAAATCCAAGCAAGTGTATCTTATGTGGTGATTGTGTAAGAGTGTGTGCAGAAGTACAAAACGTTGGAGCAATTGATTTTGTTGGCAGAGGATCTAAAATGACTGTTTCAACGGCATTTAATGAACCTATAGGAGACTCTAATTGTGTTGGTTGCGGGCAGTGTGCAGCAGTATGTCCTACTGGTGCTATTGTAGTAAGGAGTACTACAGATAAACTTTGGAAGGAACTTAGTGATAAGAATACACAGGTGGTAGTTCAAATTGCTCCTGCTGTAAGGGTATCTATGAGCAAGGAATTAGGACAAGAAGATGGCAAAAATGCAATGGGAAAAATAGTAACTGTCCTTAGAAAAATGGGATTTGATAAGGTATTTGATACCTCAGTAGGGGCAGACCTTACAATTATAGAGGAAACAAATGAATTTATTTCAAAATTTAAAAATAATGAGAGCTTACCTCTATTCTCATCTTGCTGCCCTGCCTGGGTAAATTATGTTCAAAATACTTATCCAGATTTAATGAAAAATGTTTCCACTTGTAAATCTCCTATGCAAATGTTTGCTTCTGTATTGAAGGAACATTACAAAGATGATGATAAAAAACTTGTGAGCGTAGCAATTATGCCTTGTTCATCAAAAAAATTCGAAGCAAATAGGGATGAATTTAAAAAGAATGGTGTTCCTAATGTAGATTATGTAGTAACGACGCAAGAACTTATTAATATGATAAAAGAATCAGGAATTGCGTTCTCAGAATTAGAACCTGGGGCACTAGATATGCCATTTGAAATTAGTAGTGGAGCTGGGGTTATATTTGGAGTAACGGGTGGTGTTAGTGAAGCTGTTATACGTAAAGTTTTAGGGGATCAACCGATTGCAATATTACGTGCACTTGCTTTTGATGGTGTTAGAGGTATGAACGGCGTTAAAGAAGCCAGTATTAATGTAAATGAGCGCGTAATAAAATTCGCCATAGTAAGTGGACTCAAAAATGCAGATTACGTTATAAAGAAGATAAAATCCGGTGAAGCTCATTATGATTTTGTAGAAGTTATGGCATGCCCCGGTGGATGCGTTAGTGGCGCAGGACAACCATTCGTAAAAGCAGAAGGGAAATCTAAGCGTGGTACTGGATTATATAAAGCAGATAAAATGAATAGTATAAGTCGTACAGATGACAACCCATTAATGAATTCGTTATATTCAGGATTGTTAAAAGGCAAGGTTCATGAACTATTACATGTACACTACAATAAAAAAAGTTGAGTAATCAACACCCATCCATATACGGATGGTTTTTTTTTGTAAAATTGTATCATTATACATTTAAAATACATATTCTATGTTGACAACGTTAAAGTTCTAGTGTACTATTAGCATATGTCACTAGGACGTTAATGTACTTTCAGAAAGGAGATGAAATCATGGATTTGAAATTTAATGACAAAATGCCTATATATTTACAAATTATGGATCTTATAAAAATGGACATCGTTACAGGAAAGCTAAGATCAAAGGATAAATTACCATCAGTACGAGAAATGGCAACAAATTTGAAGGTGAACCCAAATACGCTTCAAAGATCTTATCAAGAGCTTGAAAGACTTGGAATTGTGTATACACAAAGAGGCACTGGAACATTTGTGGGGGAGGGAGAAAATATGGTAGATGATTTAAAAAAGGAAATGGCAAAGGAAGTTATAGATTTATTTATACTTAGAATGAAAAGCTTAGGATTTACTGCTAAGGAAATAATTAAATCTGTTTCAAAGGAAACTATGGAGGTGAAACAAGATGAATAGTATATTAAAATCAGAAAAAATATGTAAGTCATATTTAAATAAAAAGGCCCTACGGGGAGTAGACCTAGATATAATGCCAGGAAAAATTGTAGGACTTCTTGGTCCTAATGGTAGCGGTAAAACTACATTCTTAAAAATAGCAGCTGGAATACTGCATTCATCGAAAGGAGAAATACTAATAGATGGTCAAAAGCCTGGTGTTTATACAAAGTCCATAGTTTCATATTTACCTGATAATGAGTATCTTCTAAATTGGATGAAAATAAAGGATGCGGTGAAGTATTTCAAAGACTTTTATTCTGATTTTGATGAAAAAAAGTCAAAGGAAATGCTCCAGTTTATGAAACTTGATGAAAATAGCACTGTGAAAAGCCTATCAAAGGGAATGAAGGAAAAGTTAAAGCTTACATTGGTACTCTCAAGATCCGCAAAGCTTTATATACTTGACGAACCACTTGGTGGAGTAGACCCTACTACTAGAGAACAGATATTAAATGCTATAGTTAATAACTTTAGTGAAAATAGTTCCATGATAATTACTACACATCTTGTAAATGATATAGAACGAATTTTTGATGATGTAGTATTTATATCTGATGGAGAGATAGTACTTAAGGGTAACGCAGAAGAATTACGAATTAGTAAGAAAAAGTCAATCGATGAATTGTATAGGGAGGTATTTAAGTAATGTTTAAGCTTATAAAATATGAATTAAGATCAACTTTTTTAACCATAATTGGAATATGTATATCGGTTATAATTGCTAACTTATTTCTTATGACAAAGAAAGATACCTGGGGTGGTAATACAGTAACTGCATTATCTACATGCTTAATTATTGGCGCCATGATAGTAATATTTATATCTTCATTAAAAATTATGAGCAAATACTTATATGGAGATTCAGGCTACCTGTTGTTTACACTTCCGCAATCTGGGAGCGCGATAATGACTTCAAGGCTGATAAGTGCCTTAATTCAAATATCCATTGTTGCGTTTGTATCCATTTTGATGCTCTATTTGACTTCAATAGACAAAATAGATTTAAGTTTTTTTAAATATTTCAAGCTCAGTGTAGTATTATTTTTTATAATTCAATATATATGGGGCATTGTTTATTTATTAACATTTATATACTTTTGTATGGTTATTGGCAAAGTAGCCTTAAGAGGTAAAAAACTAGGTAAAATAGGTTCTTTTATAATTTTTATAATATTATCAATAGCAATTGGCTGGCTGTCAACTAAAATTACAACGCTATTACCTCAAAACTTGAACTTGAATAAATTTTCAATAAATACGACTAATAGTATATTAAATTCTGATTTAATGGGTTCAGGTGGAGAACTTAATCTTAATATTGCAGATACCATATTTCAGATAATTACTTTTGTAGGATTATTCATTAGCACTACCTATCTAATAGATAAAAAATTAGATTTATCATAAGATTTAATAATTTAAAACTCATATAAGGAGGTTCAACATGGAAACTATAGTACAAATCAAGAATGTTACAAAAAAAATCGGTAAAAAGGTAATAATAGATGATCTTACTTTTGACGTGCGTTCAGGGGAGGTGTTTGGATTCCTCGGACCAAATGGCGCAGGTAAAACTACTACTATTAAAATGCTTTTAGGACTGATGTCTATTACTAAAGGTGAAATGTATATTGATGGATTAAATGTTGAGAAGGATTTTGAAAAAGCCATTGTTAAAGTCGGTGGAATTATTGAAAATCCAGATTTATATAAATATTTAACTGGGTATCAAAATCTTGTTCATTTTTGGAGGATGTATCCAGACTTAAAGAAGGAACGTATTGATGAGGTTATAAAAATTGTGGGTCTTGAAAAAAGAATAAATGACAAAATAAAGACATATTCACTAGGTATGCGTCAAAGACTAGGGGTTGCACAAGCGCTCCTTAACTCTCCAAAGTTATTGGTATTAGATGAACCTACTAATGGATTAGATCCTGCTGGTATTCATGAATTGCGTAATCATTTACGGACACTTGCAAGAGAAGAAAATGTTGCAGTAATAGTATCAAGCCACTTGCTTTCAGAAATGGAGCTTATGTGCGATAGGGTAGGAATTCTGCAAAATGGAAAATTGGTTAGAATTCAGGATATGAAAGAAATGCTTGAGGATGAGTCGGATTCAGTTATAGCTCTAGATGTTTCGCCGATTGAAAGTGCAAAAGCATATTTAGAAAGTCTTAGTAGTAAATATAAACCAGAAATAAATGAAAAAGAAATTGAAATTAAGGAAAATATAGAAAATGTTCCTGGGTTAGTTGAAAAGCTTGTGCAGCAGGGAATTAAAATTTACGGTGTTCGTAAGGTGCAACAAAGCTTAGAGAAAAAATTCTTAGAAATGACAGGGGGTAATGGAATTGCGTAAAATAATAAATCTAGTTCGTAATGAAAATATGAAACTTGCTCATAGCGTTAGCACATGGATAATGATGGGTATATTAGTTCTTATTATAGTAGCAGTTGGGCTCTTATTTAGATTTACAGGTACCCAAGCGCCTAAAAGTGATTGGAAATCAGACATAACAATTCAAAACCAGGAAATTAAAAAATCATTAGCTAGGCCAGGGATATCTAAAATGGAAAAGGACGGAATTACAAAGCAGTTACAAACTAATGAATATCGTCTTAAAAATGACATACAACCTATACAGGATAAATCGTTATGGGGATTTGTAGAAGGAGCAAGTAGCCTAATATTTTTAATTTCTCTTTTTGCTATTATAATGGGTGGTGGAATAGTAGCCAATGAGTTTTCAGGAGGCACAATTAAACTATTACTAATTAGACCTTCAAAACGGTGGAAAATTCTACTTTCAAAATATATTTCTGTTTTAGGATACACTCTTTTCATGCTTTTAGTGCTTTTAGTAGTTTCATTTCTTATTGGAGGAACATTGTTTAGCTTTAAAGGGTCAGGTACACCATTCCTTACAAATGTTGCTGGCAAAATTACTGAAGTTAATATGATAGCACATATTGTGGAGGTTTATGGACTTCAGTGTATAAGCTTAGTTATGATGGTTACTTTAGCATTTATGATTTCTACAGTTTTCCGTAATAGTGCAATGGCCATAGGTATTGGAGTTTTTCTTTTAACTGTAGGGAATACCGTAACAATGCTACTCACTAGATTTAATTGGTCAAAATATATTCTATTTGCAAATACGAATTTGAATCAATATATTGATGGACAGCCATTGGTTAAAGGAATGACAATGAACTTTTCAATTACTGTACTGATAGCTTATTTTATAATTTTCAATGTTATTGCATACGCAGCTTTTATAAAAAGAGATATAGTAGCATAATATTATAAATAAAATATAGACCACCTGGATAAATATAAAATTTATCTAGGTGGTCTATATTTTCATATTGACACGATTAATGTTGCAGTGTACTATTAACATATGTCACTAGGAAATCGATGTATTTTCTGAAAGGAGATGGAATAATGAATTTAGAATTTAATGATAAAATGCCTATATATCTACAAATCATGGACCTTATAAAAATGGATATTGTTACAGGAAAGCTAAAATCAAAGGATAAGCTGCCCTCAGTACGAGAAATGGCAATGAATTTAAATGTGAATCCAAATACGCTTCAAAGATCCTATCAAGAGCTCGAAAGACTTGGAATTGTTTATACACAAAGAGGAACTGGAACATTTGTGGAGGAGAATGAAAATATGGTGGATAATTTAAAAAATGAAATGGCAAAGGAAGTTATAGATTCTTTTATACTTAGAATGAAAAGCTTAGGATTTACTACTAATGAAATAATTAAATCTGTTTCAAAGGAAACTATGGAGGTAATGCAAGATGAATAATATATTAAAATCAAAAAAAATATGCAAGTCGTATTTAACTAAAAAAGCCTTGCGCGGTGTAGACCTAGATATAATGCCAGGGAAAATTGTAGGACTTCTTGGTCCTAATGGTAGTGGTAAAACTACATTCTTAAAAATAGCAGCAGGAATACTTCATCCATCGAAAGGAGAAATACGCATAAATGGTCAAAAGCCTGGTGTTTATACAAAGTCTATAGTTTCATATTTGCCTGACAATGAGTATCTTCTAAAGTGGATGAAGGTAAAGGATACAGTGAAATATTTTAAGGACTTTTATTCTGATTTTGATGAAAAAAAAGCAAAGGAAATGCTCGTATTTATGAACCTTGATGAAAATAGCGCTGTGAAAAGCCTGTCAAAAGGAATGAAAGAAAAGTTAAAGCTTACATTGGTACTTTCGAGAGCTGCAAAGCTTTATATACTTGACGAACCGCTTGGGGGAGTAGATCCTACTACTAGAGAAAAGATATTAAATGCTATAGTTAATAACTTTAGTGAAAATAGTTCTATGATAATTACTACACACCTTGTAAATGATATAGAACGGATTTTTGATGATGTAGCATTTATATCTGATGGAGAGATAGTGCTTCAAGGTAATGCAGAAGAATTACGAACTAGTAAGAAAAAGTCAATCGATGAATTGTATAGGGAGGTATTTCAATAATGTTTAAGCTTATAAAATATGAATTAAGATCAACTTTTTTAACCATAATTGGAGTTTGTATATCTGTTATAATTGCTAACCTATTTCTTATGACAAAGAAAGATACCTGGGACGGTAATACAGTAATGGGATTATCTATATGCTTAATTATTGGCGCCATAATAGTAATATTTATATCTTCGTTAAAGATTATGAGTAAATACTTACACGGAGACTCAGGCTACCTATTATTTACACTTCCACAATCTGGAGTATCGATAATGGCATCCAGGCTGATAACCGCTTTAATACAAATATCCATTGTTGCTTTTGTATCCATTTTAATGTTCTATTTGACAATACCTGAAGAAATGGATTTAAACTTTTTAAAAGATATTAAGAGTGGTCTAATATTATTTTCTATAATTCAATATATATGGCGCATTGTTTATTCCCTAACAGTTATATACTTCTGTATGCTTATTGGCAAAGTAGCCTTAAAAGGCAAAAAACTAGGTAAAATAGGCTCTTTTATAAATTTTATAATACTAACAGTTGCAATAGGCTGGCTGTCAACTAAAATTACAACGCAATTCCCTCAAACAATTAACTTGAGCAATTTTTCAATAAATACGACTAATAATATATTGAATTCTGATTTCACGGTTTCAAGTGGAGCATTTAATATTAATATTGCGAGTGCCATATTTCAGGTAATTACTTTTGTAGGATTATTCATAACCTCTACCTATCTAATAGATAAAAAATTGGATCTATCATAGGGAAAATAATTAAAACCACCTGGATAAATATGAAATTTATCCAGGTGGTTTTAAAATACTTTTCTAAATTCTTTTTTTTCTTCTAAATATTTTATTTATATTTGAGAATAACCCTAAAAGAACTCCAATTAGCATAGATTGAATCGCATATGTAAAAGTGCTAGATATATGAAAAAGCATTGCTAAGGTTGCAACTATAAATGTGCTAAGCACCAAGGTTATTAATATGAAAAGATATAGTCCTAAAAAGTTATTTATCTTAAACTTTGTTTGTATTTTACTGCTAATTAATAGCTTTTTATCAAAGTATATAAATAGACCTGCTGGAACTAAGAGTAGTATTGCTATTAGTATATTCGTATCCATGATTCATCATCTCCTCTGATAATTGTACTTTCAGTTGTATACATATTGTTTTCCTATGATTTAAATACATGGTAAAATTATAACACATTTTTAGTGCTACTTTATTAGGTTATCTTACAAAATTGTAAGATAACCTTTTTTATTTGTAAGTGTAGAGATATGGAGTATGAGCGGTTACCACGGTATAATATGGTTATGGCGGTATAATATGTATACCGTGATGAGGAAAAGAGAAAAGGAGAGATATAAATGGAAATTTTAAAGGTTGAAAATTTAAATAAAACTTATGGTAAAGGCGAAAACAAGGTGGATGCACTTAAAAATATAAATTTATCAGTTGATAAGGGTGAGTTTGTAGCAATTGTGGGAGCATCAGGTTCTGGAAAAAGTACACTTCTTCATTTGCTCGGAGGACTAGATAGACCAACATCTGGCAATGTAGTTATTGATGGAGAAAGCATTTACGATTACAAGGAAGAAAAACTTGCAGTGTTTAGAAGAAGAAAAATAGGTTTTGTATTTCAGTTTTATAACTTACTACCTATTTTAGATGTACAGGAAAATATAGCACTTCCAGCACTTCTTGATAATGAGAAGGTGGATAAAATCTATTTAGAAGAGCTTATTAAAGTATTAGGACTTAGCAAGCGGAAAAATCATCTTCCATCAGAATTATCAGGGGGGCAACAGCAAAGGATATCAATTGGTAGAGCGGTATTTAATAAGCCGTCAATAATACTTGCAGATGAACCAACAGGAAATCTTGATACTAAGAATTCAAAAGATGTTATGGAATTATTAAAATTTACGACTAAAAAATATAACCAAACATTAATACTTATTACCCATGACGTTAATATAGCAAACATGGCAGATAGAGTTATCACCATTTACGATGGTGAAATAACTTCGAACAAAAACTTAAAAGTAAACTAGGAGGGAAAGAGATGATAACTAGTTATAAACAGCTCACAGGGAAATATTTAAAGAAAAATAAAAAAAGAACCACACTTACGATTATTGGAATAATGTTAGCAGTTGCACTTATAGCAACAATAGGACTTTTCCTTAAAGGAATTCAGGATACGAAGATACAGGATGCTAAAAATATGTATGGTTCTTCTCATTTAATTTTTACAAAAACCAATGAAAAGTTAATATCTAAAATAATTAATAATCCTAAAGTATCTAGAAGTGGATTGTATAATGAAAGCGAAAAAACAAAGCTAGGGGATAAATTGGCTGGTAAAATTATAACAGCAACAGACAAGGCTTTAGAACTTTTGCCATATAAAGCAAAGATAGGGAGATTGCCGGAAAAAGAAAATGAAGTAGCGATGGAAAAGTGGATATTACCATCTATTGATAAAAACGCTAAAGTAGGGAATAAAATTAAAGTTAGTAATAAGGAGTATACTCTTGTAGGAATACTTAAGGATAGTGTAATAAATCAAATAAATGGTAATGGAGTAATTTTATCTAAAAATAATAATATTGATAAACAAAATGCACAGTTACTTGTAGAAATAAGCTCAAAAACAAACTTAAAAACTGCCGTAGGCGAATTAAAGAAGTTAGGTGAGAAAGATACCGTTGAGGAAAACAGTTATTTGCTAAAAATGCAGGGAGCAGGAGATTCTGGTTCAGGTCTTAAAGGATTATATGTATCCTTAGCAATAACAATTGGAATAGTTTTAATAGCCACTGTAGCCGTAATATATAATTCATTTCAAATAAGTGTTGTGGAAAGGATTAAACAGTTTGGACTTTTAAGAGCAGTGGGAACTACTCCAATTCAAATTAGAAAAATTGTCCTAAGAGAGGCAACAATCCTCGCGGCAATAGCTATTCCATTAGGATTACTATGCAGCATTATAATTATATATGGAATAAATATTGCATTTAAATTAATTGGAGCAGATTCAGTTATACTTATGAAAATTTCTATATCACCTATGGTTTTATGCATAAGCGCAGCAGTAGGTCTTATAGCAATATACCTATCATCACTAGTGCCAGCATTCTTCGCAGGAAGAATTTCACCACTGAATGCTATAAGTGGTAGAACATCTATAACAAAGGAGAAAATAAAAAGAAGAAAGAATAGAGTTATTCAAAAAATATTTGGGTTTGAGGGAGCATTAGCAGCTAAAAATATTAAGCGAAATAGAAAAAGATATAGATTAACTATTTTTTCTATAGTAATAAGTGTGGTGTTATTTGTTGCTTTTAAATCTTTGATGGATATGTCACTCAAGATATCATCAAATCTTAATGAATCAAAAAACAGTCACTTCACAGTTTTTCAAAATACTGTTGGAGGTAACCCCGAAAACACAACTATAGATAATATTAAAGCATTAAAGTCTGTAGATAAGGTATATAAAGAATATAATCAATATTCTTTTGACATGGCAGTAAACAAAAATAGTGAAGTTAAAGAAATTCAGGACATGAAAAATATATATAAAAAAACAACTTTAGGTGGAGTGGAGAAAACCCTTATAGCGAGTTCTATCGCTATATATGACAAGGAGTCTCTAGAAGTTTCTAAAAAATATTTAAAGTCAGGAAATATTAATATAGAAAAACTAAATAGTGAAAATGGAGTAATCTTAATTAATAAAAATAGAATACATGACGAAGCTACAAAGAAAGATTATTTCGGACCAATAGCAAATATAAAAGTAGGAGATGAAATAGCTCTTCAATATGATGCTTCTGAGGAAGGGGAAGCCGCTAAGGCAAAGACTGTATTTGGTAAAGGCAAAGTTAATAAAGTAAAGGTTATGGCAATTCTTGAGAGTGAGCCTTTTGATTATTGGGGAACCTCTAATGGATTGAAAATAATCACAACAGAAGAAATGGGAAAGAAATTAACCGAGGGCAAGGACATTAAACCTGTAAACTTAAATATAGTTCTTAAAGATGTAAAAAATGAAGAAGCAGGAAAAATAGGAATAAAAAATGCCATAAAATCAAACCCCGCTTTAATGGTAATAAATAATATAGATAATAATAGAACTGAAAAATCCGGAATGTTAATGATCCAAATATTATTGTATGGATTTATACTAGTAGTGTCCTTAATAGGTAGTGTTAATATTGTAAATACATTAACAACAAATATTATTCTTAGAAAAAGAGAGTTTGCTACATTAAAGTCCATAGGGCTAACTCAGAAGGGTATAAAGAAAATGATTGTACTAGAAGGTCTTCTCTATGGAATTATTGGTACTATATATGGATCAATAATAGGCTGCGGCATATCATTTCTACTGTTCAAATCAATGAGTGCCTTTAGAGAGATGAGATGGATTATGCCATGGGAGGCAATAGCTATTGCGGGAATCGCCTCTATAGCAATAAGCTATATTTCAGTATTATCACCACTTTCAAGAATTAAAAAAGAGAATTTAATTGAAGCAGTTAGAGAAGATTATTAATCAAAATACGACTAATATTATATTGAATTCTGTTTTCACGGTTTCAGGTGGAGCATTTAATATTAATGGCTGTCGGCATTGGAGTTTTTATTTTAACTGTGGGGAATATCGTAGCAATGGTACTCGCTACATTTAATTGGTCAAAATATATGCATATTTGGCCTTTGTTAAAAGAGATATAGCATAATAGTATAAATAAAATATAAAACACCAGGTTGAATATGAAATTTATTCAGGTGTTTTTGTTTTTTGAGTTATTGGTTTTATTAGACTATCTTACGGTACTGTAAGATAACTTTTTTATTTGTAAGTTGAGTGACATGGAGTGAAAGTGGTGAGTGAAGTATAATATGGTTATAGTGATGAGAAAAGAAAAAAGGAGAGATATAAATGGAAATTTTAAAGGTTGAAAATTTAAATAAAACTTATGGAAAAGGCGAAAACAAGGTGGATGCACTTAAAAATATAAATTTATCAGTTGATAAGGGTGAGTTTGTAGCAATTGTGGGAGCATCAGGTTCTGGAAAAAGTACACTTCTTCATTTGCTCGGAGGACTAGATAGACCAACATCTGGCAATGTAGTTATTGATGGAGAAAGCATTTATGATTACAAGGAAGAAAAACTTGCAGTGTTTAGAAGAAGAAAAATAGGTTTTGTATTTCAGTTTTATAACTTACTACCTATTTTAGATGTAGAGGAAAATATAGCACTTCCAGCCTTACTTGATAATGATAAGGTGGATAAAATCTATTTAGAAGAGCTTATTAAAGTATTAGGACTTAGCGAGCGGAAAAATCATCTTCCATCAGAATTATCAGGGGGTCAACAGCAAAGGATATCAATTGGTAGAGCTGTATTTAATAAGCCGTCAATAATACTTGCAGATGAACCAACAGGAAATCTTGATACTAAGAATTCAAAAGATGTTATGGAATTATTAAAGTTTACTGCTAAAAAATATAATCAAACACTAATACTTATTACCCATGATGTTAATATAGCAAACATGGCAGATAGAGTTATTACCATTTACGATGGTGAAATAACTTCGGACAAAAACTTAAAAGTAAACTAGGGGAGGGAAAGAGATGATAACTAGTTATAAACAGCTCACAGGTAAATATTTAAAGAAAAACAAAAAAAGAACCGCACTTACGATTATTGGAATAATGCTATCAGTTGCACTTATATCAACAATAGGTCTTTTCTTTAAAGGAATGCAAGATGCGAAGATACAGGAGGCTATAAACAGGGGAGGTGCTTATCATTTAGCATTTCAAAAAACGAATGAAAAGTTAATCTCTAAAATAGTTAATAACCCTAAAGTGGCGAGGTCTGGATTGTATATTAAAAGTAAAGAAATAAAGATAGGTGATAAATTAGTTGTTAACGTAATAACAGCAACAGATAAGGCTTTAGAACTTTTTCCTTATAAAACAAAGATAGGGAGATTGCCAGAAAAAGAAAATGAAGTAGCAATGGAAAAGTGGGTTTTGTCACATATTGATAAGGATGTTAAAGTAGGAAATAAAATTAAAGTTGACAAGAAAGAATATACTCTTGTAGGAATACTCGGGGATAATGTACAAAATCAGTTAGATGGTAATGGATCAATTTTATCTAAAAATAATAATATTAACAAGCAAAATGCGGCGTTACTGGTAGAAATAAGCTCAAAAACAAACTTAAAAACTGCC
Organism: Clostridium sp. CM028; assembly: GCF_030585565.1. Taxonomy (NCBI): domain Bacteria; kingdom Bacillati; phylum Bacillota; class Clostridia; order Eubacteriales; family Clostridiaceae; genus Clostridium; species Clostridium sp. CM028. Next base: position 3,448,552 of record NZ_CP077766.1, read on the forward strand.
GTGAATGAATTAAAGCAGTTAGGGGAGAAAGATACCGTTACGGAAAACGATAATTTGCTACGAATGCAAGGAGCGGGTGATTCAAATTCTAGAGAATTATTTGAAACCTTAGCAATAATAATTGGAATAGTTTTAATTTCAACAATAGCCGTAATATATAATTCATTTCAAATAAGCGTTGTGGAAAGAATTAAACAGTTTGGACTTTTAAGAGCAGTGGGAACTACTCCAATACAAATTAGAAAGATTGTCCTAAGAGAAGCAACAATCCTCGCAGTAATAGCTATTCCACTAGGTCTCATATGCAGTATTATAGCTATATATGGAATAAGCATTGCATTTAAATTAATTGATGTAGGTTCACTTATGCCTATGAAAATTTCTATATCACCTATGATTTTATGCATAAGTGTAGCTGTAGGTCTTATAGCGATATACCTATCAGCACTCGTGCCAGCATATTTCGCAGGCAGAATTTCACCACTGAATGATATAAGTGGTAGAACTTCTATAACAAAGGAGAAAATAAAAAGAAGAAAGAATAGAGTTATTCAAAAAATATTTGGGTTTGAAGGAGCATTGGCTGCTAAAAATATAAAGAGAAATAGAAAAAGATATAGGATAACTGTTTTTTCAATAGTAATAAGTGTGGTGTTATTTGTCACTTTTAAATCCTTCATGGATATGTCACTTAATATATCATCCGATCTTAATGAATTAAAAAACATTCATTTCACAGTTATAAGTAATAGGGATGCAACAGAAAACTTCATAAATAGTAAAATAGAAGATGATATTAAAGCACTGAATTCAGTTGATAAGGTATATGGATCGTTCAGTACCTATAATTTCGATATGACAATAAGTAAAAACAGTGAAGTTAAGAAAATTCAAGATATGAAAAATATATACAAAAAATCAACTTTAGATGGAGTGGAGAAAACCCTTATAGAAAGTTCCATTTCAATTTATGATAAGGATTCACTAGAAGTTTCTAAAAAATATCTAAAGTCAGGAAATATTGATATAGAAAAACTAAATAGTGAAAATGGAGTAATCTTAATTAACAAAAATACAGTATATGATGAAAATACAAAGAAAGTGTATGTTGGACCACTAGCAGATGTAAAAGTAGGAGATGAAATAGACCTACAATATGATGCTTCTTTTAATGAGCGTTTTTCTAATAAAGCAACAAAGGTTGAATTTGGCAAGGGCAAAGTTAATAAAGTAAAGGTTATGGCAATTATTAATGAACCTTTTGATTATTGGAGATCTTCAAATGGATTAAAAATAATCACAACAGAAGAAATGGGAAAGAAATTAACAGATATTAAGGAGATTAAACCTAAAAACTTAAAAATAGTTCTTAAAGATGTAAAAAATGAAGATGCAGCGAAAATATCAATAGAAGCTGCCATAAAATCAAATAATTCTTTAACGGTAATAAATAATATAAATGAAAATAGACAAGATAAATCTTCAATATTAATGATCAAAATATTATTGTATGGATTTGTACTAGTGGTTTCATTAATAGGAAGTGTTAATATTATAAATACATTAACAACAAATATTATCCTCAGAAAAAGAGAGTTTGCTACATTAAAATCCATAGGGCTAACTCAAAAGGGTTTAAAGAAAATGATTGTGCTAGAAGGACTTCTCTACGGCATTGTTGGTGCTATATATGGCTGTATAATAGGCTGCGGCATATCCTTTATGTTGTTCAAAGCAATGGGTGGATTTAGAGTGATGCGATGGATGGTGCCATGGGAGGCAATAGCTATTGCGGGAACTTTCTCTATAGTAATAAGTTATATTTCAGTATTATCACCACTTTCAAGAATTAAAAAAGAAAACTTAATAGAGGCAGTTAGAGAAGATTATTAATAATCTTCTCTGTTTTTTATTATATAGTAAATCATGAATTTTTTTTAACATGCCTTAAATTTGTACCGTAATATTATATAAGTACTTGTTTAATTATAGTTTATTTATATGTTAATTGTAACATGAATTCCAATGAAATAAGACAAGTTGGTAAGAAATTCTATATACATTAGCTTTAACTTAAGACATAATTGAGGTATTATTAATGTGTTACTTAACAATATTTAGGATGAGGTGAACGAGATGAATAGATTATTATTAGTTGAAGATGATGAATCACTAGCCCTTGGCATAGAGTTTTCTCTAAAAGATGGTGGCTACGAAGTTTCTAGAGCCGCAACAGTAGAAGGTGGAAAAAAATTATTCCATTTAGAAAAGTTTGATTTGATTTTATTAGATGTTAATTTACCTGATGGAAATGGATATGAATTATGTAAGTACATAAGGAGCAAAAGTGATGTGCTAATAATATTTTTAACAGCCTGTGATGATGAGGTTAATATAGTTCAGGGACTTGAAATAGGTGGGGATGATTATATAACAAAGCCATTTCGCGTAAGAGAACTTTTATCAAGAATAAAGGCACTAATAAGGCGCAACTCTAAAAATATATCTATAAAAAGTACAATGAAAAGTGAAAATATATTAGTTGATAATATAAAATCAGCAGTGTGGAAAAATGGTGAAGTCATAAATCTTACGGCGCAAGAATATAAACTTTTATTAATATTTATGAATAAACCTAATGTTCTAATGAAGAGGGATGAGATATTGTGTGAATTATTAGAAGGGGAAGATCCTTTCTTTGATGAAAATACACTATCTGTTTATATTAAGAGAATAAGAGATAAAATAGAAGATAACCCGAGGGAACCACAATATATAGTCAATAAACGTGGGCTAGGGTACAAGTGGAATAAGGAGATTATTAAGGGGTAGATTAGTATGAGAAGATATTTTGTTAATTCTGAGCTAAAAATAAGTACGGCGGTTCTTTTGTTTTTAATGACTTTATTTTTGATCATTACATCATTATGTTTAAAAGTGCATCATGATAACTTAAAGGCTGATTATATAAAAAGTTTAGGAGTAATTAGCGAAAGAATGATAGAGAAAAATCCGGAAATGGAAAAGGAAATTATACCTCTTATTACAAAAGAAATTTCTAGGAAAGAAGCTATAAAAGGAAGTGCTTTTTTAAGAGAGTATGGGTTAAGCGAGGATTTAGAGAATGAACTTTTCCCATATGTGAGCACAACTATTATAAAGAATAACTACACAGTTATTTTAATTTTTATTCTTATGGGTGCTATAGTACTTATACTTAATTATGTTCAATATAGTTTTTTTTATAAAAGGATAAGAAGAGTAACCTACGCCGCAAAGAGGGTAGTTGAAGGCGATTACGACATAGATATTAATGAAAACAGAGAAGGAGATTTTTCAAAATTAGCAATTTCTTTTAACTCTATGAGGGAAATCATTAGGAGTAATTTAAGCGATCTTAGGCGGGAGAAACAATTTCTAGTGGATTTATTATCAGATATATCCCACCAGCTAAAAACTCCACTTTCATCTGTAATTTTATATAATGATATTATGGGTACAAAGGAGCTACCTCGAGAGCAAAATGAGGCATTTTTATTAAATAATCAAAATCAACTAGAAAAGATGAATTGGCTCATAAAGAATATACTTAAGCTTGCTAAACTGGACGCTAAAGCAATAGAAATTGTAAAAGAAAAACAAAGCTTAAATGAAACATTGCAAGATTCAATAGAGGCTTTAGAAAGTAAGGCAAATGATTGCCAGGTTAAGATTATTTTTAATGAAAAAGAAGAGATAAATTTTGCACATGATAGGTTGTGGCTTCAAGAGGCACTTATTAATATTATTAAGAATGCTATAGAACACACTCAACCTGGCGGAATCATAAACTTGGAGCTTATGGAAAATGCTTTGTATGCAAGAATTATAATAGAAGATACAGGCGAAGGTATAAGTGATACGGATTTGCCTAATATATTTAAAAGGTTTTATAAAGCAAAAAACTCTAAGAAAAGCGAGTCTATTGGAATTGGGCTAGCCCTTTCAAAATCGATAGTTGAAGCACATAATGGAATAATAGAAGTTCGAAGTAAGGTTGACATAGGAACCAGATTTATTATTACATTTATTAAATGGTGAATACAAAGCAACAAAAAGTGGTAATGCCCATCATTATCCAGTGTTTTATGATATAATAATTTTTATTGGTATTTTGAGTCTTGGAGGATTAAAATGAAAAAGCTATATACAGACATATATGATAATATAAAAAAAAATATTGTTAAAGGTATTTATACACCAGGGGAAAAACTTCCCTCAGAGAATGATTTTTGCAAAGAGTATGGGGTAAGTCGTGGTACTGTTAGAAAAGCTTTGGAGATGCTTGCTGAGGAAGGCTTTGTTAATAGTCTTCATGGTAAAGGGGTATTTGTTTTAGAAAATAATTTTATTTCATTTTCTGTTGGTGGTCTAGTTAGTTTTAAGGAAGCTAGTGCAAGCAGTAACCAAAATTTTATTACTACAGTGCCTAAATTCCAGGAAGTTATAATAGATGAAGTAATAAATAAAAAAAGCAATTTAAATGTAGGAAAAGAAGCTTTTCAATTATATAGAGTGCGTAGTTTAGAAGGTGAACGAATAATTTTCGATATTAATTATTTCTTAAAAGATGAAGTGCAAGGATTAACAAAAAAAATTGCAGAGAAATCCATTTATGAATATATTGAAGAAAGCTTAAATTTAAAAATAGGTTTTGCTAATAAAATTATACAAGTTGAAACTGCTAATTCAAGAGATAAATTAAATTTAGATATGAAATCTTATAATTTTGTTGTTGTTGTTAAAAATTATGTATATTTAGCTGATGGAAATCAATTTGAATATACAGAATCTCGTCATCGCCCAGACCGTTTTGTATTTACTGATTTTGCACGTCGCCGATAGGGCGATTTTTTTTGCGATTTAATAATTCAAAACCGTTTACATTTTTTTCGCTTAAATCTATTGACTAACTTGTATATATAAGTTAATATAAGAACAAGAGAAACTTGTATAGACAAGCTGAGATGGAAATATAAAGAACTGGTGTATATAAGTTATAATGAATTCTTTAGGAGAGAAGTGAATTAAAGTTAAGGAATTATAATTGTAGGAGGAATTTATATGAGTAAATATACAGAAGATTCAAAACGATTATTAGAATACATCGGTGGGAAAGAAAATATTGTAGCGGTATCCCATTGTGCAACTCGAATGAGATTTGTATTAAAGGATGATAAAAAAGCAGATGGCAAAAAGATTAAAAGTATTAAATTAGTAAAAGGTACTTTTATGCAGGCTGGACAATTTCAGGTTATTATAGGAAATGAAGTACCTGATTTTTACAATGAATTTGTAAACGTTTCGGGAGTGGACGGGGTTAGTAAAGATAAGGCAAAGATAGAAGCAAAAGGTAATATGAATTTTATTCAAAGAATGCTTGCTAATTTGGCAGAAATATTTACACCTCTTATTCCAGCGCTTATAGTTGGAGGTTTGATATTGGGTTTTCGCAACGTAATAGGGGATATTAAATTTCTTGAAAATGGTACTAAAACAATAACTCAGATGTATCCATTTTGGGCTGGAGTTTATTCTTTCTTGTGGTTAATTGGTGAAGCTATATTTAACTTTTTACCAGTAGGAATAACCTGGGCTATTTCTAAAAAGATGGGAACGACTCAAATACTCGGAATTGTATTAGGTCTTACTCTAGTATCACCTCAACTATTAAATGCTTATGATGTAGCAGGTGCTGCTGCAGATAAGATTCCATTTTGGAATTTTGGAGCTTTTCACATTCAAATGATAGGTTATCAAGCACAAGTTATTCCAGCAATTATGGCAGGATTTCTTTTAGCGATATTCGAAAAAAATGTACGAAAAATTGTTCCAGAGTATATATCGATGATAGTGGTACCTTTTCTAGCGTTGGTGCCAACGGTAATAATAGCTCATACTGTTTTAGGCCCAATAGGTTGGGCAATAGGTTCAGTTATATCAAGTGTAGTATACACTGGGTTAACTTCTGCTTTTGGGTGGTTATTTGCGGCAGTGTTTGGATTCTTTTATGCACCACTCGTAATTACTGGATTACATCATATGTCAAATGCTATTGATCTACAACTTATGGCTGAATTTGGTGGAACAAATTTATGGCCAATGATTGCACTGTCAAATATAGCTCAAGGTTCTGCAGTTATGGCAATAATACGTATAAATAAAAAGGCTAAACCAGAAGAAGAACAAGTATCAATTCCGGCAGCTATTTCCTGTTACCTTGGAGTAACTGAGCCGGCTATATTTGGTATTAACTTAAAATACGTATATCCATTCTTAGCAGCTATGGTAGGTTCAGCAATTGCAGGCGTAATATCAGTTAGTTCAGGAGTCATGGCAAATTCAATTGGCGTTGGGGGAATTCCTGGTATACTATCTATTAAACCTAAATATATGTTGATTTTTTCATTGGCAATGATAGTGGCAATTGTGGTTTCATTTACATTAACGCTTATACTTTCTAAAACAAAATTTGCAGCAAAATTTGCACCAGAGGATTAATCGTGAATAACTAAAAAAATATAAAGTGATGATTTAATATAAATTCGTTTATATGCATTCATTTAAAGGAGTATTAAGAAGTATGAAAGATTTTAAAAAGAGTGTGGTTTATCAAATATATCCTAGATCATTTAAGGATTCAAATGGAGATGGAATTGGTGATTTAAAAGGTGTTACGCAAAAATTAAATTATTTAAAAGTCTTAGGAGTGGACTATATATGGATAACTCCATTTTATAGTTCTCCCCAAATAGACAATGGGTATGATGTAGCAGATTATTGTAGTATTGATAGTAGTTTTGGTACTATGGAAGATTTTGAGGAGATGGTTTTAGAAGCTAAAAAATTAGGAATCGACATTATGTTAGATATGGTATTTAACCATACGTCTACAGAGCATGAATGGTTTAAAAAGGCAATGAATGGTGATGAAAAGTATAAAAATTACTATATATTCAAAGAACCTAAGAATGGAAATGAGCCAACAAATTGGGTTTCAAAGTTTGGTGGTACGGCTTGGGAATATGTAAGAGAATTTGATGAGTATTATTTGCATTTGTTTGATAAAACTCAAGCAGATCTTAATTGGAAAAATGAAGAGTTAAAACAAGAAGTGTTTGATGTGGTTAATTTTTGGATGGAAAAAGGAGTAAATGGGTTTCGATTTGATGTGATTAATTTAATTTCGAAACCAGAAAAATATGAAGATGATTATAAAGGTGATGGTCGCCGTTTTTATACAGATGGTCCTAAAATTCACGAATATTTAAAGCAGCTTAACAAAGAAACATTTGGAAAATACGAAGATATTATTACAGTTGGAGAAATGTCATCCACGACTATAGAAAATTGTATCAAATATTCAAATCCGCATGAAAAAGAACTATCAATGGTATTTAATTTTCACCATCTTAAAGTTGATTATAAAAATGGCGATAAGTGGAGTTTAATGGATTTTGATTTTAAAAAGTTAAAACAGATTCTTGCTGAGTGGCAGGTTGGAATTGAGGAAAGTAATGGATGGAATGCTTTGTTTTGGTGTAATCATGATCAGCCACGTATTGTGTCTCGCTTTGGAGATGATAAAAAATACCATAGTAAATCTGCAAAAATGCTGGCAACAACAGTGCATTTATTAAGAGGAACACCTTATATTTATCAAGGGGAAGAGCTGGGCATGACAAACCCATACTTTGATAAAATTGAATTATATAAAGATGTAGAGTCAATTAATTATTACAATATCTTAAAAGAGAAAGGTATAGATGATAAAGAAATAATTAAAATATTGCAATCAAAATCAAGAGATAACGCGCGTACTCCGGTGCAATGGAATGATAATATGAATGCTGGTTTTACAACAGGCTCGCCACATATATCAATATGTAACAATTACAAAGAAATAAATGCCCAGAAGGCTTTGAAGGATGAAGATTCTATTTTTTATCACTATAAGAAACTTATACAACTTAGAAAAGAATATGATGTAATTGCTTATGGTGATTTCAAGATTATAATAAAGGATGATTCTCAGATATTCGCTTATATGCGTTCATGGAAGGCTGAGAAAATTTTAGTTATAAATAATTTTTATGGGAAAGAAACTACTTTTAATTTACCAGAAGATTTATTGCTTAAAGGGAAATCAACTATTTTGATATCTAACTATAAAGATACAATAAATAACATCAATGAATTAACTTTAAGACCATATGAATCTATTGTTTTTTATATAAAATAGAAGTTTAAAAAATAGAGAATTTTTAAAACGCTTTGCTCCATACATGGGCAAAGCGTTTATATTTTTATGTCGTGTTTACTGCAATTATTTATACTAAGAGAAGAACTAGTCGGCTAGTAGGACACCTAAAATGGGTGTGTGTTGTTTTGTAGTGTGTTTACTGCATTTATTCTCAGCATACTTGAGGCTGTAAGCGCTTGTGGTACTTCAGGAGTAGCTGGTGGTTCTATACTACTGGTTCCTCTAGCGGCTAGCTTATTTTCTTCTTTCTGTAAAGGAAATAAGAGTTGTACGTGTATAATTGTAACTGAGATGTGAAATATTAGTATGAAAATGTTAATAAGTTAGATGCATATAAAAGTGATTTATTGAGGTGACATATATATATAAAACGAAACCCTAAGACAGATTGGGATAACTGTGTAATATTAAGAGCAAATGATGAAAAACTTAAAAGCGAAGGCAAGAAGAGTGATACAAAAGATAATGGTGGCTATGGCCAAGATTGGTAAAAGGATGTATATTAGTATTATATAGCTCGCTATTATATAATGGAAGGAAAGTGGTAATTTGAAGGATTTTAAAATTCTTTTGGTGGAAGATGTCAAAACAATAGTAGGTTTAATGACAATAATTTTAGCAAGATTTATTCCCATAATTAGGACGTTCGCACCTTTTGTAGCTGGTATTTCAGAAATGAATTATTCGAAATTAGTTATAGCGTTCATAAAAGAAAATAGAAAAACAAGGAGAAATGCTGAAAATGATGAAAATAATATCTTTAATGCAGAAATTTGATAGTTCCATATTATTGTATATAAAAGGCAATATGCATGGAACTATTATGGATAAAGTAATGGTCGCTATTACATCACTAGGTGATAATGGAGCTATATGGATTATAATGGCAATTGCATTGATGGTTAACAAAAAATATAGGAAAATAGGTTTCATGGCTTTATTAGCGTTATTGCTAAGCGCAATTTTAGGAGAAGTAATATTAAAAAACGTAGTTCAACGTATAAGACCATCAGTAGATATACCAGCAGTTGACCTTTTAATTGTAAAGCCTTTATCCTATTCATTTCCTTCAGGGCACACTACGTCTTCATTTGCGGTTGCAGGTGTATTAGCAAAATATTTTAAAAATTATGCACTTGAGATTTTTAGTTTAGCTGCTTTAATAGCTTTTTCAAGATTATATTTATATGTTCATTATCCTACAGATGTTTTAGGGGGCGTACTTTTAGGGCTCATATGCAGTGGAATAATAGTTTACTTGTTTAACGGCATTTCAGAGGGGAAGTCTCCCACCTCTATAAGTTAAAGTCCAATATTATAACAAAGCGATTTAATTTATATCAGTAAGTAGAAAAAAATGGAGAGCTTGATCAACTTAAAACACCTTCATTATTTCCCGTTTTCTGGTGTGGTTCTGAATCAATTAAAATAGTCTTAATTTTGTAATCAATCATGGAGGTACTTTTCAATGTCTTTCTCAAGGGGTGTTCCTGTATCACTTTGTATTGGAATTAAATCTTCTAGAGTATTTTTAATTTTGGTTTCAGAGTCTTTCATTAGCATACTTATCATGGGTAAAACCTTCAATTATAATAGTTAAGATTCGCAATATTCTATACGTATATAGTCGAATCAAGAACTATTATACAGTATAATTCTATAAATCCATATTAAGTATAGTGACTAAGGGTTTATAAGATGAAATGAAAAAAAGGCAGCTAAGCGGTAGGGTTTATCCTATACTTATGCTGCGGTCTTCCTACCTTACCATACTCAATTAACATGTGTACTTTTCCTTCTTTATTCATATAGTCTAAATATTTTCTGCAAGTTACCCTTGCAATTCCTAATATTTCTCCTAGTTCTTCTGGTGTAGTATATATTTCTCCTATTTGCTGAACTTGTTGCCATATTGTTTTATATGTATACTTATTTAATCCCTTTGTTAAATCTAGATTCCTATTATTTTCTTCTTCCACTAAATCTTTGCTACTTAAAATATACTTGTCCAATTCGCTTTGCTCAATTTCATTTGCTTTTTTAAAATGATAATATCTATCTTTAAATTTAAGTAAAGATTCTTTAAACCTCTCCAAGGTGAAAGGTTTAATTAAATAATCTCTGGCCCCATAGCGAAAAGCCTCTTGAACCCTATTAATGGTTTTATCTGCAGTAATCAAAATAACATCCACTTCTATTTCTTTGGCTCGAAGTAACTTTAAAAAGTCAATTCCATTTTCCTTAGGAAGATAGATATCAAGTAAAATTAAATCTGGTTTTTGTTTTTCTATAAATCTCTGCGCCTGGGTAAGATTACTGACGGCCTTAGTTAACTGAAAGCCTTCCACTTTTTGCAAAAACTTTGTGTTGATATCACGTACCATAGGGTCATCTTCGATAATCATTACTTTAATCATTGATTTCAACTCCTTTTCATCGGTATACTTATATCCCACCAGGTTCCGTTTTCTACACTAAATTCAATTTTCCCATGCATATCATCAATAATTTTTTTAACAATATACATACCAATTCCACGCTGACCGATTTTCGTAGTGGCCCCAATTTCATATATTGTATTTTTTATTTCACATGAAATTCCAGGACCATTGTCGTTTATTTGAATTTTCAAATGATCATCTGCCTCAAAAATTTTAAAGTGTACGGTTCCGCTTCCATCTATGCTTACTTCCTCAAAAGAATTTTCAATCAAATTTCCAATGATAGACCCTAATTCATCTTCATTCATATATTGTGGCAATTCATTTAATTGACAATCTGCTGCAATTTCAAATACTATTCTAGATTCCTCTGCTTTATTATATTTTGAGAATAGCAATGCCGCAATAGATACATTCTTAATTTGATCTGTAAGGATACTATTGATTCCATTTCGATTTTTAGCAATATGTGATATGAATTTTACAGCTTCCACGTATTCTTCCAGCTGTATCATTCCGGATATAGTATGAAGTTTATTCATAAATTCATGATTTTGTGCTCTAAGTGACCAAGTCATTTTTTTTATTCCGGTGAGCTCTTCTGCCATTTTTTTAAATTCTGTTAAATCTCTAAAATTTATTACCCATCCAATTACTTCATCTTTATCATTTTTAAGGGGATTATATTTGCATAAGATTGTTAGACCTGGTCTTACTTTCATTTCTATATTTTCATAATACTTGCCTACTTTTAGGACTTCAGAAATTTTACTCCCATAAGAAAGGGTTGTGATTTGCTTACCGACATCTTCTTCTAATAGTTCCAAAATCTCTCCCGCTTCTTTATTAAATAAGGTGATTTTATCGTTCTTATCTACGGCTAAAATTCCTTCTTTCACACTTTCTATTACAGCTTCCTTTTCTTTTAAAATTAACGCTATTTCTTTTGGTTCTAAACCAAAGATGGTTTTTTTTATATTTGAGGACAAAAGAGTTGCGGCTATTGCTCCCAAAAACAATCCTAATACTATAAAGGGTAGAAAGTTACCTATCTTTGAATATATCTCATTATAAACTTCATTGATAGGACTTCCTACAGTCACTGCTCCAATTTGTTTCCCGTTTTTTAATATGGGTGTAAATGCTCTAAGGGAGACACCTAAGCTGCCCGTTGCTTCTGAAACATACTCTTCTCCATTTGTGAGAACGCGTTTTTCATCTGAACCCTGAATCTTTTCACCTATCTTTTCTTTTGTAGGATGGGAATGTCTTATTCCAGTCATATCCATTACTACTATAAATTCAACTTTAGTCTTACTTCGTATACTTTCTATTTCATCATTTAAGGTTTGTTCATTAATTTCATTGGTTCCTTGCAAGTAATTCTGTAAAATATAACTCGTGGAGACAGAATTGGCTATATCCAAAAGGTTACGTCCAGCTTGGTCTTTAAGCATTATCTTCATTTGATTAAAGGAAAGCAATGATATACTTCCAATGGTCAAAAGTAAAATTACTATTACAAAGCTTGTGATTTTTGTTTTCAATTTCATGTTTTTCGCCTTTTAAACCTTTCAAATTTCAGGATAACTTACATAAATTATACCATAGTTTTTTTTAACAATTGAATTGTTAAAAAAAATACAAAGTTTTCTTAATGACCACAAAACATTTTAAAGTTTCAGAATATTTAAAAATATCCAAGTTGTTGCTATAATAATGAAATAGAATATATTTTATTACAGTAGGGCAATTCTTCTATGTTTGAGGTCTTCATACATTATTTTATTTGCATCAGCATGAAAACGGTATCTTTTTCCTTGATTGCCTCAATAAATAATTGTTTCTAGGTTAGGTTTTGAATAAATAATTAAATATCATTAATATTAGAGGGGGATAATTATGTTAGCTGAGAAGAGGGTTAGTATGTTAAATGAAAAGAAAACACCTGAAATAATGGGTATTAAGGTTCAGTATTTTGCAATTATTACTATGGTCATGTTTGTAGGTGCATATATGGATGTGCTTCCACCTGGAATAGTAAGCGTATTGCCTTTAATGCTAGTTATTGGTACTGTTCTTTACCTTATTGGAGACAATCTACCTATAGTAAAAGATTATTTTGGAGGTGGTGCTATTGTAGTTATCTTTGGATCTTCTGCTTTAGCAACCTATAAGATTTTACCAGAGGGAGTAATAACTTCAGCTACTGCTTTTATGACCAGTGGTGGATTTTTAGATCTATTTATATGTGGTCTTATTGCTGGAAGCCTTTTAGGAATTAACAGAAAATTACTTCTGCAAGCTGTTGTTAGATATCTTCCATGTCTTTTAGGTGGAATCATAGCAGCTCTTGGATTAGTAGGATTATTTGGAATTATTTTAGGGTATGGCGCAAAGGAAGCTATTTTTTATATAGGAATACCTATTATGGGTGGTGGAATGGGTGCTGGTGCTGTTCCATTAGCTAAGATATTTGGTGCTACGCTTAATCAAGATCCTAAAATTATTATGTCTATAATGACTCCGGCAGTAGCTTTAGGTAATGCTTTTGCGATTGTGGCTGCGGGTATTTTAAATAAAATAGGTAAAGTTAAGCCGAGTTTAACAGGAAATGGAGAATTGATAATACCTAATTCAAAGACTAAGCTCGATGCGGAAAATGAGGTAGAAGATAAATCTAATGACTTGGAATTATATGCAATTGGTATATTATTATCTGGTGCATTTTTGACTGCAGGTTATATTGTAGGAAAATTTTTACCAACTATTCATGCTTATGCCTGGATGATTCTTATTGTCATTCTTGTTAAAATGACGGGTGCACTACCTGCTAAATGTGAATATGCTTGTAGTGTGTGGTACTCATTTGTAATGAAAAATTTTACGGTTGTTGTTTTGGTAGGTGTAGGAATTGCATACACTGATCTTAATGCGGTTATTTCAGCTTTAACATTTAAGTATATAATACTTGTTGGTATTACTATAATTGGTGCGGTAATTGGGTCTGGAGTTGTAGCTAGATTTGTTGGCTTCTACCCGGTAGAAACTTCTATTTCTGCTGGATTGTGTATGGCTAATATGGGTGGTTCAGGGGATGTTGCCGTATTAACTGCAGCTAAAAGAATGAAACTGATGCCCTTTGCTGCTATTTCATCACGCTTAGGAGGGGCACTTATTCTTATAATTGCTAGCGTTTTACTTAGATTGTTTTAACGACATTTCAAAAGGAAAGTCTACCTCTTCTATAAGAGGGGGTATCAGACTATAACAAAGAGAAAACTTCAGTGGGAGTTTAAATTTCCTTCTGAAGTCGTTAAGATTGCAACACCGCAGGTGATGATTTAACGACATTTAAATAATCCATAGTTAATTCTCAATTGTTGAAAATTAACTTTGCGTACTTTTGGCATAGTATATAAGAAAGAGAACAATTGATTTTATCTTACTGTTTTGTTAATACAGATATAAAACATTTTCGTAAATAAAACCCAGTGAATGTGGTTACTGGGTTTTGTTTTATTCTATATTTCAAATTTGAGGGGTGATTTATGACATTGGATGAAAAAATATTGCAAGAGAAGGAAGTTGGATATATAGAAATAGATTTACTAATAAAAAATGTTCAGGTAATGACGGCAGCTATCTATGAAATAGCAAATTAATAGATAGGAGCTAACGTTAAGTAATCTCCTACTACCACGGGTATTTATTTTACTTGGTTTAAAAATGCGGTAATAAGCATATTATATATAGTGTACCAATTTTAAGTAATTAATAAAACCAAAGCAACACAAGGGGGATTTATATGGATGGTTATGACTTAAAATCAAAAAGTAATAAGGAAATACGGCAAGAAGCAAGGGAGGATTTATCAGGTAATTGGATTGTAGCTATAATAGTTTGTGTATTAGCCTGGATTTTCACAGAAATGTTTATACAGGGACCGGATATTAAAGAAAGGGTAAATTGGGTTATTAATAATCCTATACATGAAATATTTAAATATAGCACTACAATTAGTGATGGTAGAATTCAAAATATATGGGGAGTTATAGTACTGATTATCGGAGGACCCATAACTTTTGGCGCTTCAATGTTTTTTCTAAATTTAATACGAAAGACTAATGCTAAAATCGAGGACGTTTTTATGGGGTTTAAGTATTTTGGGAAGACATTTTTGTTGAACTTATTAATGGGTATATTTATATTGTTATGGACTTTATTGCTTATAATACCGGGAATAATCGCTAGTTTTAGTTATTCTATGGCATACTATATACTAATCGATAATCCCGAATTAACCTCTTTGGAGGCTATAAACCGTAGCAAAGAGATGATGAATGGATATAAAGGGAAATTATTTTGTCTGTATCTAAGCTTTGCAGGGTGGTTTATATTATGTTTAGTCACTTTAGGAATAGGGTTCATATGGCTTGAACCGTATATACAGACATCCACAGCAGTTTTCTATCAAGGGTTAAAGAGTGATTCTAATGAAAAAAAACTACTTTAGTAGAAAAGATAGATAAATTAAGTGATTAATTCTAATGTATTTATATAATGAAATGGTTAGTAAACAGAAGTTGGAACAATGGGATATATTGAAATGAAATAACTAATTTCTGATTAATATGAAAGGAGCCAACAATTGTTGGCTCCTTTCATATAAAACTTTTAACGCTTTCATTGCTTTTCATCTTATACATACCAATTAGGAAAAATGCTAATGCGAAGGCTACAAGTATTCCAAGTAATGGCATAATTTCTAAAAAGGTTTTACCGTTTTGGAGCTGCCTAATAGCCTCTAATGCCCAAGTTTGTGGTAAAAAATTGGCTATCTGCTGCATAGTTTTAGACATAAGCTCAATTGGCCAAAAACACCCTGAAAGCATACATGTCGGCGTTATTATTAAGGTAGCCATCACCCCTACTTGATTTGTTGTCTTTGAAAAAGCAACTAATAGAATACCTAGTGTTACACAAACAAATCCAAATAAAGTGAGTATTGCAAGTAGCTGCAAATCAGGTACTCCAGTAGTCAGTTTTAAAATATACTTAGAAAAAAATATTACTAAAATTGATTGTGCTACCATTATACACATATTAGCCATTATATTGGCCCCAATATATATTCTACTGTTTACAGGAGTCGTAAATATTCTAAAGTAGGTTTTCTCTTTCTTCTCCTTTAAAATAAGCCCTGAAGTGGTAGTTGCGCCTTGAAGCATAAACATTATTAAAAATCCTATACTTTGAACAGTTTTTAATTTATCAAGGGATTCATCTTTAACTACATTTTTATGAAGAGTAAGAGTTTGAATCTTAAATCCTTCATAAAGTTTATTAAATATAACGTTATCCCCACCTGATGCTTTTCCTAGCATCATGAGACTTTTAACATAATAATTTACATAGTTTTGAACCCAAGTCGTAACTTCTTGCCCTTTAATTGCAGTAATCTGTATTTTACTTATTGCTCCATTATGAACACTTTCATCAAAGTTTGCAGGTATTGTAATTACACAATCAACCTTACCTTCTGCAACTAAATTATTTATTTCTTCATCTTTAATTTCTTGAATTTTAAATTTATCCTGTTTATTTAAAGCAGCAACAAAATCTTTAGCTATTACTCCGTTTGCAGCTTTATTGTTTATTCCTACTTTAATCTTTGAATCCATTGAGGAATAAACGGACATAACAAATATAACAATTACAACTGGAAGAATTAAGTATACTATAATATTAGACTTCTTTCTAAAAGTGATTTTTAATGTATTAAGTGCAAGCAAAAATAAATTTCTCATATTATGCATTCTCCTTTCTAAACAACAAGGAAGATATAGCAAGAAATATTACAGCTACGCCTATATTAATCAAAATTGCTGTGGAAACCTTGCTGTAATTATTATTATTATAAACCACGTCAAATATAGATCTATTAACCCATCTTACAGGTGATAAATAGGTTATTGATTGAAAAGTTTTGCTTCCAAAACCATCTACAGGCATATAACTTCCTCCAAGGAATACCATTACCGGTATTATAAAATTTAAAACTCCATTTGCCACATTTTCATTTTTGAAAATAAATCCAAGCCCAACACCTATGCTTATTGCCATGATTATTTGAGATGTAAATATTAGTAATACAGTAAAAATATCATTCCCCCAATTTGCATGAAGCACATATTTACTAAACAAAATAACAATAGCAATCTGAATAATTGTACCTATAACTCCACCTATTGTTTTTCCAATAAGAAACTCATATTTTTTAACAGGACTTATCAAAATCCTATCTCTAGTTTTTAAATTTTTCTCACTTGCAATTCCAAAGAGACCTGTCATTCCTGAATACATAATTATTAGAGCTATTTCTGCAATTGTATAATAATCTAAAGAGGAGGGCTGGATTGCTTTATTAAGAGAATTAATTGTAGAATAGTTGTCATTGCTATCACTTAGCAAACTATTTATTATATGTGGATTTACTTTGCTAATATCTACAATTACATTAAATTCTTGTACATAGGTAGATAGAATAGTTTCAACCACACCAGCCTTAAGGCTTTCTACATTGCTCTTGTAAAATTCTATCTTATTATTACTTTTCATTTCTATGATTGCATCGTACTCTTTAGAAATTAATTTTTTCTTAGCAGAATCCATATCCTTAGTTTTTGTAAATTCTATTTTAAAATCTTTACCTTTTTCAATAAAACTAGTTTTAAAATTATCCGAAACAACACCTGTAGCTTCAATGCTATATAAAACTTTAGGTGTACCAATATCAATAGTGTTAGTAAACTCTGATTTAAATGCTGCACTAATCACAACTATTAGCGCTATTGGAAATAATATCATCATTGCCATTGATTTTCTATCTCGGAAAGTATGTTTTACTTCCTTTATAATTATAGAAATAATGTTCATTTTTTCACCTCTAATCCCTTAATTTTCTACCGGTAAGTGTTAAAAATACAGTTTCAAGATCTGGTACTTTGTTCTCAATATTTTCAATTGGAATTCCATTATCCGTGAAATATAAAATTATCTTATCTAAATTGTTAATTTCCTTTAAACTGTCAATTTTAACTTTGTTTTCATTAATGAGGACATTCGTAACTCCCTTTAGTTCCTTTAATTGTTCTTCATTAATTACCGTACCATCGATAACCGTAACCTCAACAGTATTTTTATCTGTAACAATAGCTTTGAGTTCTTCCTTGGTACCTGTTACAATAACCTTCCCATGATCAATAATACTTATCATCGTTGAGATTGCTTCTACTTCTTCCATGTAATGAGTTGTATAAATAATGGTACATCCTCTTTCATTTAATTTCTTCACAGAGTCAAGTATATGATTTCTTGATTGTGGATCGATACCTACTGTAGGCTCATCCATTATTAAAAGCTTAGGGGTATGGGCAATTGCGCATGCTATATTTAATCTTCTTTTCATTCCTCCAGAGAAACTAGCTGGCATACTCTTAGCTTTATCACTAAGACCAACAAATTCTAGAGCATCGAAGGCTTTCTTTTTTAATTCTTCCCCTTTAAGACCATAGAGACTTGCAAAAAACTTTACGTTTTCGAGGCAAGTTAAATCTTCGTATACTGCTATGTCTTGAGGAACTACACCAATGTTTCTCTTTGCATTATTCGAATTTTTCTGATTATCTTTTCCAAGTATTTCAATAGAACCTTTTGTCGTTGTAATTAACCCACAAATCATATTTATAATGGTACTCTTACCTGCTCCATTAGGCCCAAGTAAGCCATAAATTTCTCCCTCTTTAATGGAAAAATCGATATTATCAACTGCAGTAAAGTCTCCAAATTTTTTAGTTAATCCTTTTATTTTAACAATATCCAAAATAATACCCCCTAAAACTTTTTTATTTTTGGTAATTTCTATGCTTTTATTATATAAAAAAAAGACTTCTACTGTGAGTGCAGAAAGTCACTTTTACAACATGACAAAGGTCACATTCTATTTATTACCACCTTTTAAATAATAAATAGCAATCTGTGTTCTATGTTCGAGGCCTGTTTTACTTAAAATTGAAGTAATGTAGTTTTTCACAGTACCCTCTGATATAAACAATCTTGCCGAAATCTTTCTATTGGATAATCCATCAGCTATTGCCTGAATTATCTCTAGCTCTCTCCCAGTAAACAAATCCCTATTTAATTTACTACTATTATTGTTATCTATTTTTTTTAACACTTTATCAATTATGCCTTCCTGCATAACAATATTCCCACTGTATACTACTTTTATTGCAGCTTTAATCTTATCTGGAGTATTATTTTTAAGAATATATCCCTTTGCTCCATAACGAATCGCTGCATTTATATATTCGTCTTCATCAAAGGTAGTCAGAATGAGGCATTTTGTTGAAGTCTTTATAGAGATTTCCTTTATGGCCTCCACGCCATTTAATACTGGCATTCTTATATCCAAAAGTGCAACATCTACGGAGTTGTTTAAACAATATTCTATTGCATCGAATCCATTTTCTACACAAGCCATCACAATAAATTCTTCGTCTAAACCAATTATTATTTTTAGACCTTCTCGAATAAGTGAATCATCATCAGCAATCAAAATCTTAATTGGCAATTCGGCACCACCCTTTTACTAAATTTGAATTATTCCTAAATAGGAAGTAAAATAATTACTGAAAACCCACTAGAACCATCTAAAATAACTTTTCCATTTAAATTCATAGTTCTTTCTTCTATTCCTGATAGGCCAAGATCTTTTTTTATGATGATGCACCCTATGCCATCATCCTTTATTTCTACTTTAAGTAAAGTATTAAGCACTTCCACATTTACTTTGACATTCTTAGCTTCAGAATATTTAATTATATTGGTAAAAGTTTCTTTTATATTGTCGCATATAACCTTCCATTCAATATAGGAAATCCTATCCAAATTATTGCTGTAATATAAATTTGCATTGATTTTAGTTTTATTGTTAAACTCATCTACAAGTAGCTTTATTTTGTTTATACCTAACTGTTCTGCTTCAGGTTTAATGTTCTTCAATGTATATCGTATACTATCCATTCCATCTCTAAGTACATTTATTGTAGTTTGAATAATAGCTTTGCTTTGATTACTATCCTTGTCCATAATAAGTTTCGCAGCCTCTAGTTGCATTAAACTTCCTGAGATACTATGGCCTAATTTATCATGTATTTCCTGAGCAATGTTATTTCTCTCTTGCAACTGTGAAGTATATATTATTTGGTTTTTGTATTCCATTTGATTATTTAAACTCATCAATAATCTATAGTTTTTCTCTTTAAGCTCATCATTTTTAATAGTAAGTTTTTTCATTTTATTTTCAATGATTAAAATAAAATAGTATGCTACGAGACTAAACAAGGAAGCGAATGAGTATTCGCATACTATAAAATGTTTATTAATAATAAAAATAGATATTAGTAAAACAAACAAAATAAATATGAGTTTTATTTTACCAACAAATATTTCGAAAAGATTTAGTGGTAACAATATAAAAAATATAGGAGTGACAAAAAAATTGCAAATCAAAAGCTCAAGAATTGATATGCTTAAAAATATGAGTTTGCATTTATTATTTGAAATCAATGATTTACTTACATTAATAATCACATAAAAAAGTAATGATATAATAACTATATAGTTGCTGCAAGGATAATCGAAATTGCCCTTTACTAGCAGACTACTCACATAAATTAGTAAAATTAATTTATTTAATATAATCCAATTTTCCATAAAAGCACCTCTACCTGTTACAAATTATGCAAATACTTAAGCTATTTTATTAATTTTTATAAATTTCTATAGAATATACCATTATTGTAATTCTACATTAAGATAATATTATCCTTCAATTGTATAAAAACAACTGTATTAGAGTTCTTCACAATAAGATGAAGAGAAGTACCGTAAGGGTGATGGCACACGATAAACACATAAGTTTGTTTCCAAGATTAATATTTAAAGACCATGATTTTGATTTGGATTATTGGAAAGAAATGTATTGACTCATCAGCAAATCGATGGCGTAGGGCATATAAAAAAGAGGGTATCCTTGGGTTAAGAGATATGAGGAAAGAATCATCAGGAAGGCACAGAGATAAAGAACTTTCGACACTGAATATATTGAAATTACCTATGAATACATAAAAACTTTTTCCTTTATGTTGCTAACTTAAAGGAAAAAGTTTTAGTTATAATTATAGTAATGATGAATTAGTTAATGTATATCATAAAAATTAACCACCGATATAATCTTTTCTAATCGTTTATAAATCTGTATTTTTTAAATCATCTACAATAACCACGCCACCTACAATACTGCCATCTTTTATAATCGAATAGATACCGCTTCTACTAAAGGTGGTATCTACTTTAACAGTTCCTTTTTTACCTTTAAAAGTAGTTATGTTGTTGCCAGTGTCTGTTGCAGCAATTTCAAAGGTTCCATCTGGATTGTCAAATCCAAATAAATCAAAGCTTAAAATGGTATTAACATTTTTAGCCGCAACTACAATCAAGGGTTCAAATTCATATCCTGTACCTTTAATTGAAAGAGCCTGATTGCTTCCTGAAATCACAGCTTTTTGGATCAATCTACTGGTTTCAACTTTACTCAAATCCGTACCATAAACACTTGGTTTTTCAGGTGTAGCAGGTGCGCTACCCATATTACAACCAGGCATTCCACTGGATGGAGCTGGCACAGAAGGATCAGGTTTTGAAGTGTCTACCGTTTCAACATTATCAACTACCTTAAACACGCCTCTAATCATGCCCATTCCACAACTGAAGTTTATATCTTTATCCTTTGGTGTAAATTCAATAACATTTTCACCGGGCTTCAAATTTTTCTGAATGTTTAAGGATGGAATAATTATTTGGCGGTTACAGGAATTTAATGATTTACCATCAATTATCCATTTTACAGGCATATTTTTCTGTATATATAAACCATTTGGTGTATAACCTGCACCGTCTGCGGTCATCTTAACTACCTGAACTCCATTCTCTATAGTTGCCTTAGCAGCTGGGGTAGCTGATTCCAATGGGTTATTACCAGATAAACTAGAAGCTAATGAAGATGTAGAAGGCACATTTACACCAGCTAAAGCTAGTCCTCTACTTCCCATTACAATACCTAAAACTACAACTAGTATTCCACTAAATTTTAAAAGGGTTTTTGTATATCCTTTAGTAAGGAGACCTGATAATGCGCCAAATGTTAACATTAAAGGTACTGTACCGAGAGAAAATATTAACATAGATAAGGCTCCATTAAAAGCACTTCCAGTTCCTAAAGCATATAGTTGCATTGTCTGAAGGGGCCCACAGGGCATAAGTCCATTTAAAACACCAACTAAAAAAGGAGTTTTTGGTTTCTTCTTAACTGAGCAAGCAGGCCTCGGAAGCTTTATGTTAAACCTTCTAAATAGGCTATATCCACTCATATTAAGTCCCATTATTATCATAAAGACACCGGCAAATATTTGGAGCCCAGCCTTTGCGGATAGAGAGAGTGAAAGCACGGAACCTAGAGCACCTACTATCCCACCAATTACTGTATATGCTATAACTCTACCTGCATTATATAGAAGTGCAGGTTTGATGGAATCGAATTTACTTTTGCTATCTTTATTTATACTTTGGGATAGCATTATTCCACCACACATTCCTACACAATGTATTGAAGTAAGGACTCCAACAATGAATAGAACAAAATATGTAGCGCCATTGAGTCTAGAGGTCATGTCAATTCCACCTGATGAATTTCCGATCAATATAATTGTCGCTACAATTATAAATATACCTACTATTTTGTGGTTATTTGAACCTTCTATGCTATAACCAGCTGCTTTTATGGCAGTTCTAATTTCTTCAGAATTACACAGGTCTGTATCGTATTCTATTGTTACAGATTGACTACTAAAGCTTGCTAGAGCTTTTTTCACACCATATAATTTTGTAACGGCTCTTTCTACTTTTGATTCACATGATGTACACGTCATATCGAAGACTTTTATTTTTTCCTTTTTAATGCTCACATTATTACCTCCTAAAAGTTCTTAATATAATATTTAATGTTGTATTCAATGAATATTTATCCTTAAATCATCGTCTGCGAAGCTGCATTAACGACTTCAGAAGGGGACTTTCCTTCTGAAATGTCGTTAAAGTTTCATAAAAAATAAGATTGTGATTTTAATTCTATGAATAGAAACGTATTATTTAAATTATATAAAAAAGATGTGTAGATTTTATAAAGATAAAAATAAAGATATATAGCTGATAGGTTTTAAAAAATAATTAAACCCAGATAAGTTACTTATCTGGATTTAATGTTAAGTTAGATTATTTATCTAGAGTTTTAATATATTCTTTCATCTGATCAATATTCATAGCACCATAGTGTTTAGAAATGATATTCCCGTCTACATCAATGAAATATGAAGTAGGAATTGATGCTATATTATATTGGGCGGCAACAATCTGATCAGGGTCTGAAAGAACTTTAAAATTATAATTATTACTATCAATAAAGGATTTAACAGTATCTAAAGGTTCACCAATTTCTATAGCTACTATAACCAAGTCGCTATCTTTTGTTTCTTGATATAATTTTTCGATTTCAGGCATTTCTGATCTGCAAGGTGGACACCAAGTTGCCCAAAAATTAAGAAAAACCTTTTTACCTTTTAAGTCACTTAAAGATAATTCCTTACCCTCTAGATCCTTTAATTTGAAATCCGTAGCCTTGGTTTTAGAAGCCTTAGGATTTATTCCAATGGGCTTAGTAGGAGCATTATTTTGATTGGGACTACTTTTGTCTGTATTTTCCACAGATAAGTTAGAGTTAGAACTTGATGCATTGTAGGTGTTTAAAGTATGGACAGAGACACCTACAATGATAGCAGCTACAAGTACTATTAGTAATTTTTTCATATTAATTATCTCCTTTAACTAAAAATTAATAAAATTCATATATTGACTTAATATGGCTAATTTGTTTGTGAAAATCATAACCCCCATTATTATCATTAAAACGCCACTTATTATAGAGATTATAGGAAGATATATTGAAAATTTTCTAAATTGTTTAGTAAAGCTTCCTATGGCCATGGCAGTTAAAATAAATGGAACAGCAAGTCCTAGGGAATACATTATCAAAAGTAAAACCCCTTTACCTATAGAGTTCATACTTGTAGCATAGATGAGTATTGAAGATAATATAGGACCAATGCAAGGTGTCCAACCTGTGGCAAAAGCCATTCCCATTATCACTGAGCTAAAAGGACCCTTGATTTTATCGAAATATAAAAATCTTTTCTCACGATAAAACAATTTTATTTTAAATAATCCAATAGTATGAAGACCAAAAACAACAATAATAGTTCCTCCTACTTTTCTAAACAAATTTTTATGGGTAATTAGTAATTTACCAAGGGATGTTATAGAAACTCCCATTAAAATAAAAATAATAGAAAAGCCTAATACAAATCCAAAGGATTTATATAAAACAGAAAGTTTAGCTTTGCCATCCTTTAATTCTTCTATGGAAGAACCAGTTAAATAGCTTATATATGCAGGAACCAGTGGAAGGACGCAAGGAGATAAAAATGATAGAAGACCTGCAGAGAAAGCTAGTAATATTGATATGTCATTCAAAAGTAAACACCTCCAATTTAGTATTAAAAAATGAGTTAATAAATCAAATAGGTCATTGAGCTTGAACGTAAAATACGAAATAATAAAAATTCCTTTCTATGAAAAAAATCATAACTATAAACATTATACTAAAAAGATGTGGAGATTTTATGTGCTTATGTAAAATAGATTTTTAAAATAGGGTTCTTCATAAAATCTACATAATAATTAGGTATTATGTGGTTATAGAAATGAAAAAGAGCTGTTTAAATATTAAAAATGCCAACAAAATTATGATATTAATGATCAATTAGTTATAAATTATGTTTATATTATATAATTTATGGTGTACAATACAACTAGATAGCACCCCCTATGGGGGGGGTAAGGAGATGTTTAAATGAATCAAGAAAAAGTAAGGGCATTACAATCGTTGAAAACTTCAAAAGGACAAATTGAAGGGATTATAAAGATGTTAGAAGGCGGAAGATATTGTGTAGATATATCTAACCAAATAATTGCAGCTCAATCTCTTTTAAAGAAAGCTAATTTATTAATATTAAAACAGCATTTAAGTCATTGTGTTAAGGATGCTGTACTTAGTGATAATGGGGATGAGAAGATTGAAGAGATAATTGATTTACTCTCAAAGATTATGGATAAATAATAAAGTTATAGGAGGCAATATAAATTGGAAACAAAATCATTGAAAATTGAAGGAATGACCTGTTCAGCATGTGCTAAGACTATAGAAAGGGTTTCAAAAAAATTACCAGGGGTTTACGATGCAAGTGTAAACTTTGCTACAGAAAAATTAAATATAAACTATGAAGAGTCAAAAATTAAATTATTAGATATACAAAGAGCAGTTGAAAAAGCTGGGTACAAAATAGTAGTGCAAACAACTAATAAAACCTTAAAGATAGAAGGAATGACTTGTTCGGCCTGCGCTAAGAATATAGAAAGAATAACTAGAAAAATTAATGGAGTTGTGGAATCAAATGTAAACTTTGCCACAGAAAAATTAACTATTTCTTTTGAACCATCATTAGTAAGGACAGTAGATATAAAGAAGGCAATCGAAAAATCAGGATATAAGGCTCTAGAGGATGAAAGTAATGTAGACGCTGATAAAGAAAAAAAAGAAAAAGAGATAAAGTCTTTATGGAATAGATTTTTAATGTCTGCAATATTTGGAGTTCCATTGTTACTAGTTGCAATGCTACCTATGATTATTACATTACCTGAAGCTATTAACCCGATGATGCATATGGAGACTTATGCTATTTTACAATTGATACTTGTTCTACCAATAATGTATACAGGTAAAAAATATTTTATAGTTGGCTTCAAATCATTATTTAGATTAAGTCCAAATATGGATTCACTTATATCTATTGGAACCTCTGCGGCATTTTTATATAGTTTATTTGCTGTATTTGAAATAACGATTATGGGAAATATGGATTATGAAATGTATTTTGAGTCAGCAGGAGTAATTTTGACACTTATAACTCTTGGGAAGTATTTAGAATCAGTAACTAAGGGGAAAACCTCCGAGGCAATTAAAAAGCTTATGGGGCTTGCTCCAAAAACTGCAATGATAATTCGCGGTAATAAAGAAATAGTGATTCCAATTGATGAAGTAGAAGTTGGAGATATAGTAGTAGTGAGGCCTGGCGAGAAAATGCCTGTGGATGGCGAGGTAATAGACGGAACTACATCAGTAGATGAGTCAATGCTTACAGGTGAGAGTATACCAGTTGAAAAAAGTATTGGACATAATATAATTGGTGCAAGTATAAATAAAAATGGATCTATTAAATATAAAGCAACTAAAGTTGGTAAGGATACGGCACTATCACAAATAATAACCTTAGTTGAAAATGCTCAAGGCTCAAAAGCTCCAATAGCTGCAATGGCAGATGTTATATCAGGTTACTTTGTGCCTGTGGTTATAGGACTTGCTCTAGTTTCGTCATTAGCTTGGTTTTTATCTGGAGAAACGGCAGTGTTTTCTCTAACAATATTCATTTCGGTGCTTGTAATAGCGTGCCCTTGTGCTCTGGGCCTTGCAACACCTACAGCAATAATGGTTGGAACAGGAAAAGGTGCAGAGTATGGAGTACTTATAAAAAGTGGTACAGCACTCGAAACTGCACATAAAATTCAAACTATAGTATTTGATAAGACTGGAACACTTACGCAAGGAAAACCAAAGGTAACTGATATAGTTACGGTGGAGGGTACTTCCGCGGAATTCTTGCTTCAAATAGCAGCCTCTGCTGAAAAAGGATCTGAACATCCACTAGGTGAGGCTATAGTTAAAGATGCAGAAGAAAAATTATTAGAATTTAAAAAAGTAGAAAGCTTTAAAGCTATACCTGGCTATGGAATAGAAGTTAGTATAGATGGTAATAAAATAATACTAGGAAACAGAAAACTTATGATAGAAAGTGAAATTTCTTTAGGAAAATTAGAAGATGTTTCAAACAAACTAGCTGAAGAAGGCAAGACTCCAATGTATGTTGCCATAGAAAATAAGTTAAGTGGAATCATTGCAGTTGCTGACACTGTTAAAGAAAATAGCAAAAAAGCTATAGAGAGACTCCATAGTATGGGAATAGAAGTTGCAATGATAACTGGTGATAATAAAAGGACTGCAGCAGCTATTGGAAGGCAAGTTGGCATTGATAGAATATACGCCGAAGTTCTGCCTGAGGATAAAGCAAATGAAGTTAAAAAGCTTCAATCAGAAGGTAAAAAGGTTGCTATGGTTGGAGATGGAATAAACGATGCTCCTGCACTTGCACAGGCTGATATTGGTATAGCTATAGGATCAGGTACAGACGTTGCAATGGAATCCGCAGATATAGTACTTATGAGAAGTGATTTAATGGATGTAGCTACAGCGCTACAGTTAAGTAAGAAAACTATAACAAATATAAAGGAAAATTTATTCTGGGCTTTTGGTTACAATGCATTAGGAATCCCAGTTGCGATGGGAGTACTGCATTTATTTGGAGGTCCACTTCTAAATCCTATTATTGCAGCACTTGCAATGAGCTTTAGTTCAGTTTCAGTATTAACAAATGCTTTACGATTAAAAGGATTTAAGCCATTAAGATAAAATTCAAGAGAAAAATATGAAAATACCCAAGTATTTTTTAATAAAACAAAACTCCTACTTATAAAAGTGGGAGTTTTATTTTAGAAGATGAGCAGCTTCGCAGAAGATGATTTAATTCTAGTGTATAAACAATTTTAAAAACAAACATCTATAACTGATATACAGCTACCTTATCAGAAACTGTAAAGTCAGCTTCTGTAATACTACGAATATCCTCAACATTTAGGCCTTCAAATATTTCAGTAAGTACCAGTCCAGTGGGCGTTACCTCAAATACTGCTTTTTCAGTAACGATAACATCGACTACGCCTTTACCTGTAATTGGAAGAAGGCATTTTTTTAGTATCTTAGATCCACTCTTACTAGAATGTTTCAATGTAGCAATAACTTTGCGAGCACCATTTACTAAATCCATAGCCCCCCCCATGCCTGGTGCAAATTTTCCTGGAGCAAGTGGCATAGCCCAGTTTGCAATGCTACCCTCTTGATCTACTTCAAGTGCGCCCAGTACTGTGGCGTCAACATGCCCTCCACGAATAATGCAAAATGATGTAGCCAAATCAAAAACCGCAGCTCCGGCTAGTAAGCTAATAGGTTGACCACCAGAGTTTGCGATATCCGGATCTTCCTTGCCTAGTTTTGGCGTAGGGCCAAACATTAAGCAACCGTTTTCGGATTGCAATATTACTTCCACACCCTCAGCTAAATAATTGGCAACTGCTGTAGGCATTCCAAACCCTAAATTCACTACTTGATCATTACTTAGTTCCTTAGCTGCCCTCCGAGCAATTATTTCTCTTGCTTCCATACTAATTACCTCCTTTGATTTATAAACAATCAATTATTTTAATTGATTAGAACGAACCCACAAATCAGTATATACTTGTTTATGTTCATCAAATGAATATCCTTGTACAACGGCTTGTACAAATACACTTGGTGTACCTACGCATTCAGGTTCAATACCACCAACATCAACTATTTCATTCACTTCGGCTACTGTATAGTCTGCACCCATTGCCATAATTGGATTGGTATTAATGGCTAATCCACGATATTGTATATTTCCTAATCTATCGCCTTTATAACCTTTAATAAATGCAAAATCAGCCTTCAGCGGCAATTCAATTAAATACATTTTACCCTCTATTATAAGTTTTTGTTTACCGTATTCAACTAATGTACCTACACCTGTAGGGGTAAGAACACCACCTAATCCAGAACCAGCTGCTCTAATTTTTTCAACAAGACTACCCATTGGAAAGTATTCAATTTCAATATCTCCGTTTTTAAATTGCTCCAACGCAAGCTGGCAAGTGCTAGAATGAGCAGTTATTAATTTTTTAACTTGCTTGTTTTTGTACAATCGTGCAATGTCAAAATCCTGACCGGGATAAGAGTTAACTACTGATATTATAGTTAACTCTTTAACGCCTTTTTCTACTAATTTGTCAATCGCTTTAAGAGGTGCACCCACCCCTAGAAAGCCACCAAACATAATTGTCGCTCCATCGTGAACCTTTTCAATTACTCCATCTAAATCCATAACTTTGTTCATGAAATTATCCCCTTTCACTAATAGCTTGATATATAAACTTATAATGTCTCGGTTAAATCATCTCCTACGGAGCTGAAATGTCGTTAAATTTATGGGGGTATATTTTTATTAGCGTACGAAATATCTGTTTTCGCGTACACGGCCCATAGTATATCTTTTCGGTATAGTTTTATTAGTAAGATTAGGTATGCATAACTAATTTTTATTGCATACCTAATCTTCTTCATCTACTAGGTGTCTAAAATTTATACTTTATAGTTCTGCATTTAAATTCTTTTGTACTTTTGTCATAGCTCTATGCACAAAAGGTTGGATCAATTACACATCTACTAACACATACTTAGCCATCCATTATTTCTATACATCTAAGCAATGTGGGTTACTGCTACAACTGTGTTGTAAGGAATTCACTTAAATGTACATATAAACTATATATATTTATAATACTATAAATGAACGAAAATTATTACATTAATTTCAATATAACAAAAAAACATCTATGAAATCTCCTGTTACAATTAAGTCATGACACAAAACATAACTTATGCTATCCAAAGGGAGCTTCTAAAAAGTATAAATCAGATATTAATAGAACAAAATCATGGGATATATTTAGTCCATATGAATTTGAACCAGTATCTCAAGTATCTATTGATGATGATTGGTCAGCAATGCGTTTCCGTCATGTTGATAATATAAAGACAATGAAAAGAAAAACTGCAGTTACTGAAAAGGGAAAGGAACGAATAAAGGACAATAAAGGTTGTAAATAGGTATTACTGTACACGATTTACATATATATTGTTAATATGTAATTGTTAGTTTAATAGCTGACATCATCTAGAAATGGATTATTTGTGAGCTACTACCACTTCTATAAGTGGTGGTAGTTCACAGAAATAGTTCTGAATTTCCTTTATAAGCTCCATAAAAATCTACATTTTCAGTATCTCCTGGATTTGCTTTTGGAAGAACAGGAATATTATAAATTTTGTCTATTGCAAGTGGAGTATTGCTTGAAGAATTATCGTATTCATCAGTAATATAATAATTATCAGCATGACCAGTACCGTTTCTAGTTACCGCCAGTTTTACAATTGCTTCATATATTGCCATTGGTGCAATTATTCCGGTAACTTTAACCTGTCTTGTTGTTGGTATTCCAGGATTTGGATTAGAATTGCAATTGCAGGGACAAGGATAATATATTACCTTCATTGAAGTATGATTTTCGATATTATGATTACATTCATCTTTACAACTAGTATGTTTTTCTTGTATTACGATAGTATTTTTTATACAATAAATTACTTTTATAAATGGAATTAAATTGCTATCATTACACATGGCCGAACCAAAGTTAGTGATAAAATCATTATTTTTTTTACACAGAATTATACCCTTGTTTGAATTTGAATTCTTGAACCATAGCGAAACAATCTTAGTAAGATTCGCTGTAACTGATATTTTAGAAGTTATGGGATATATGCTACCTTCAATAAGATGGTTAACTTTCGGAGGATTTTTATAGGTAGTGTAATTGCTAAAATAATCAAAAAGCGGATATATATTAATACATTTTTTTTTATTTTTATAAAAGTTATCAGTTTTAAATAATACAATTTCTGCATTGGTTATTTCAGCATTATTTGGTATTGTGGAGATATCAAAAAATAAAAGGCTTGAATAAGTATATACTCCATCATTTCCTACGGTTATATAATCTTTATTTATGTTTCCAGTAGGAATTTTATTTGTTAATGTAAGACTTTTAGTTGATGGTATTATAATACTTTCCACTTTTGTTACACTCCTTATCTTATAACACAAACAAAGCAAAGCCTGCCAAGGCTTTGTTTGTGTTTATTATTATGCTATTGGAATCATAGCTCCTTCAAAAGCTCCACCATCTCCAGAGATTAATAATGTCACTGGCTTTGGTGTTGATAAAAGCTCATTAGCTGTTAGTCTGGGGGTAATTGCCATATATACTTCGTCGGGTGTAGTCGAGAAGTCTGCACCAGCAAGATACTCCTTTGTTACATAAAAATATCTATGAGTAGGCGTAAGCGGAGTAGTAATATTATCTAGAACATCCAAAGTTATAGTTACTGCATAGGTTGGAGAATCAGTACCAATCTTACCAGTAAGCTGTATTTCTTGAACAGAAGCAGTTTTAGGGCTTCCAAAATCTAAAGTTAGTGCTGCCATATATAAAGACTCCTTATTTTTAATTTAAGCTTTTTATTGCTCAATACATAGTATCGCATTTATGGTATTTTGTGACTAAAAAGGAGTATTTATACTATTTTTTTCTTCGAGTATTGGGGAGTCTATAAGTGTAACAAATATTAATTTATGGGAATGGAAATCATTTACTGATGTAGTGATTTTTACTAAATGAACATGTTTTCCATTACCAACAGGTATCTGAAGGCCAGAAGTTGCTTCGAAATAATGTAAGTGATCAAAACAATCTGTTCTTGACTTAACTTTATGAATATGTCCACCTGAAACAGATATTGCAGGACTGGATACTCCAGCAAATCTATGATTAGGAGGTGTTTCCTCTAATTCAGCTATTGTAGTGCTACCTTCAAACTCATGGACATGAAATTGTTTTTTTTCGGAATCACAATGATCTTTATCATCGATATTGTCATTAAGTTTTTTTTCGAAATCACAATGATCTTTATCATCGATATTGTCATTAAGTTTTTTTTCGGAATCACAATGATCTTTATTATCGATATTGTCATCAAGTTTTTTTTCAAAATCACACTGGTCTTTAACGTCGACTATATCATCATGTTTTTCTTCAAAATCACACTGGTCTTCACAATCGTCTTTTTCGACACACCAATCTTCAGGATGATACTTTGTTTCCATATTTGGCATAACATCGCTCCTTAGCTTTATTTAGTATATAATACGTAGATTGATTAAAAACGACACTAAAAGTAAAAGCCCGTGGTAAAATAATGTTATAATCTTCATAAGAGTTGCTTCGCAAGTGTAGATTAGTGTGAAGAATAGCAAGGATTTAAATATATAAAACAAAGATAGTGTTTACACTATCCAAACATAGAAGGAGGTGTTGTCAATGAGTAGGAGGACTAAAAAAGTATTGTACTTTGTAATGTTGACATATATTATTACACTTTTATTTTATTTAATGCTTCAGGTTATTGGAGGGAAATCAAGTCCGATTGCTGTCGATTTATTAGGAGTACCAATGATTCTACCTTTTATCTCAGTTATTATTGTGCAAAAATTTATCTTCAAACAGAAATTAAAAGGTTGTCTTGGCATTTCTTTTAGACCTAATTCTTGGTTTTTATTTTCAATATTATTACCTATGTTAATGGCATTGGTTATCAATGTAATTAGCATTATCCAGTTTAACAACATAATTTTTTCGAAAAAAACATTTATAATAAATATAATAATTGGTCTGTCTATTTCAGCTGTTTCAGCATTAATAGAAGAATTAGCGTGGAGAGGTTTTTTGTTTAATGAGTTGAAACATGTAGGTATGATTAAATCATCATTACTTATAGGCTTTATATGGGCAGTGTGGCATACTCCTGTTAGCATATGGTATAAGTATCCCAATAATCCGATTAAAGGAGCAATTATTAATTTTATACAAATGTTTGTTATATCTATAATTATTACTTATATTCGTGAAAAGTCAGAATCTATATTTGCAGCGGCTATCATGCATGGAATGTTTAATACAATGATTTTATCAAGTAATATGGATGATTTTAAAGTTGTGGTAATAAAGATTTTATCGGGTATGTTGGTTATAACTGTATTGTTTACATACGATTTTTATAAAAAAAAACCGCATCTCTGCTGTTAGTAGCTTAGTGCAGGCCAGAAGTTCGAAAGCTATAAGAAAAATAAGCGTATAGATTTGCAACCTAATTACATATTAAAAAATTATTATACTTCTTTTATTAAGAGTGAATTTTATCCTATATTTAGGGTTAAAATCCACTCTTTATTTTTTTGAGGTAGTGAAAAAAATTGAAGCTGGATCAGTATCATATGCTAAACATCTTCCATAACTTAAAACATCAATTGCATAATCCATGTGTAAGGAATAAGAAAGGTATGGTTGTCAATATTTATGTATAATTATAGGTAAATATGTATTATATTCAATTTAATTTGCAAATTTTGATATAATATGTTATATTCTTAGAAAGAAGTTTATAATTTGCAATTAATAGAATTATTAGGTCGAAATATAAAATTGTAATCAAATGAGAATTTTCTAAAAAACATGAGTTACATAAGATTTAGAGTAGAAACAGACTTTTAGTTTCAGTCATAATATCACTCATTATAAAAGAAAGAGTGTTAATAAGTGAGGAGATATATATTAATGATAGAGGGTTTTGCAGTTAATATTAAAGATGAATTTTTAGATATTAATATAGAAAAGATAACAGAAGGACTGGATAATTATGGTCAAGACTTAAAACGTAGCTTTAAATATAAAGAAGATTTATTTAGAACATCAATTGGAGAAATGCTAACAAGAACAAAAATGTGTAGTATATTAGGTATTTCCAATAAAGACCTTAAGTTTTTTAAAAATAATTATGGTAAGCCATACATAATAAATAACAAAAATATATATTTTAATATATCTCATTCAGGAGAATGGGTTGTAGGGGTATTTTCAAATTATGAAGTCGGTATAGATATTGAAATAAATTTAGATTTACAAGTGGATATTGTAGATACATGTTTTACAAAAAACGAGAAAGAATATGTGTATTTTGGAAATAAGAATAGTAGTATAAGTAGATTTTATGAGATATGGACACTAAAGGAAAGTTTTATTAAAGCGCTTGGAAAAGGTTTATCTATTCCGCTAGATAGTTTTGAGATATCAAAAGACAAGCTTGAAAAGGACTTATGGATTAATTCTGATAATCCTAATAACATATATTATTTTGAAATATGTAAGTTTCATAATGAATATACAATATCAATAGCTACTCCTATGAAAATATTTCCAAACGAAATAAAAATAATTAAGGTTGCTGAACTTTTCAGTGAGTTTATTAGATTGTAAATTAACCGATGGATTTTGATGTAAATTAAGGGGGAGAAGAATATGAAGGTAAAGTTATTTTGTATTCCATATGCAGGAGCGTCAGCAACTGTATATTTAAAGTGGAAAAAACAATTAAATAAAAATATTGAGGTTCATGCAGTAGAATTACCAGGAAGAGGATTAAAAGCTAATGAACAACTATGTACAAACATTGATGACATTGTTGAAGAAGTATTTAAGGAAGTATCGCAAGAAATTGATGAATATTCGGAATATGCTATTTTAGGACATAGTATGGGAGGCTTGATTGCATATGAACTTTATTACAAATTAATGAAGTCTAATTTTAAAAGACCAGTACATATTTTTATATCTGGATCTAAAGCGCCACAGTTAAGAATAGAAAATAGGGATAGTTATAAACTACCATTAGATAAATTTAAAGAATTAATATTAAAATATGGACTAACTACATCAAATGAAATTTTTATAAATAATGAAGTAATGGATTTTTTTCTTCCTATTTTAAGGGCAGATTTTAAAATCGGAGATACATATAATTATATAAAAAAAGAAAAAAAAATAGAGAGTGATATGACAGTATTGGTAGGAACTAAGGATGAGAGTATGAGTATAGATGAAGCCAACGCATGGGAAGAACTTGTAACTTCCAATTTTAGATTGAAAAAATTTAACAGCGGTCATTTTTTTATAAACGATTATGAAGACGATGTCATAGAAGATATAAATAATACGTTACTTTCCAAAATGAATTAAAATATATGGCATATTTAAATTAATTCAGTACATTAATAATTTTTACTAGTACATATTTAAAAAGTTAATTATGTAGCAGAAATTTATAACTATAGTGTACTTAGGAGGAGGATACTGTAATGTTAAAAAAAATAACAGTACCTGGAAATATATACGAAGTTGATGGGTGTAAAATGCATTTATATTTAGTTAATAGAAAGAGTGTAGGAACTGCGATTCTTATTTCAGGAAGTGGAACTACTTCTCCATATGCAGACTTTTATCAACTGCTAGATGAATTATCGAAAAGTATTAGTACATGCGTTTATGAAAGACCAGGATATGGGTTTAGTGGAACAACTAATTCAATAAGAGACATAGATACAGTTGTAGAGCAATTGAGAAGTCTTTTAAAAAAAGCATCGATTACACCTCCATATATATTTATTGGGCATTCAATGGGATCATTAGAGAGTATTAGATTCTCGCAATTATATCCAAATGAGGTTATGTTTGTAGCAACAATTGATGGCATTAGCCCAATATATGCTAAGAACTTTAAGAGGAGTTTTATTCAAAAATTAGGCAGCAATTTAATTAATAGGTGCATTACTTCAGATTTAATGAAAAAAATGCGTTATACATCTTTAGCAAATAAAATTTTTGTAGATATAGATGGATTACCAAAAGAAGTACAGGATATAAAAATACAAATGGCAAATGAAAATGCTGGAAGCAATGAAATGAAAAGAGAACTTGATATGTTGAATAGTAATGGAGAGAAAATTAAATCAGGTATAAGACCTACAGAAATTGATTTAATCAGTTTTAGTTCTGTAAATAACGGATATGAAAATTGGGAGGCTGTTCAAAGTGATTTAGAGAGCTATTTTAGTCTGAAAAGCAAGGTTGTTTATAGTGATTGTGACCATTATATTCATCACAAAAAATATAAAGATATAGCAAAAACTGTAGTTGGATTTTATAAACAAGTTCTTAAGAAATAATATATTTTATAAAAATTTAAAAGGGGATATTTTAATGATAAATATAGTAGAGAGCAGAGAAAAGTGGGTTGATACATTAAAAAAATTTGAAAACAAGTCTGTTTTCAAAAATATTAAAAGCAAAGGAAGTATAACTTTAGAAAAAAAAACATTCCCCAATAAGTATTTAAATGTACTAAATTCAAATGAAAAAATTGAAGGTATGGGTAATATATTAAGTTTTTTTTCAGCTATAGTTTCAATTGTATTAAATAAGTACACTAATTCTAATGTTTTTATAGGAGTTAAATCTAACACTGGTAGATATGTACCTGTATTTGCAGACTTTGAAAATAACACACCATTTGTAACACTTGTAAGGCAAGTTGAAGATGATTATATAATGGCAGATAAGCATCAAAACTTTAACATAAAGAGTATTTCACGTAAATTGGGATTAAAAGTAAGTTGTATTGATGAACTCTTTGAAATAGGAATAACATCACAAGAGTATGATACAAGTGTTAATTTAGTAGAAACAAAGTGCAACTGTATTTTTAAAGTCAATAAATATAATTTTGAAATTTATTATAATAGCAACATATATAGTGAATATGATATTGAGGTAATAGGCAAGAGTATAATGGCAGTTTTTGAAACAGTAGTTAAGATACCTCAATTAGAAATAAATAGAATATCGATTATAGGTAAAAAACAAGAAGAAGAAATACTGCAAGTTTACAACCGGGAAATAGAACATAATAATGAAAATGTAATAGGTCTATTCAGTGAACAGGTGAAAAATTATCCATCAGCAGAAGCTGTAAGATTTGAGGAAAGTAAAATAAGCTATGAGGAGTTGAATGCACTATCAAATGGGGTAAGTGATTCTATTATAAAAAATGGAATAAAAGCTGGACAAACAGTGGCATTTATGTGCGACAGATCATTAAACATGGCTGTAGGAGTAATAGGGATAATGAAATCCGGTGCTGTGTATATCCCAATAGATACAAAACTTCCAAGTGACAGAATGAAATTTATGTTTGAAGACAGTGACGTTAAATTAGTAATAGCAGATAAAAATAATTTAAAAAAAGCAAAGGAAATTGGAGTTAAAGTAATAGAAATTGATAGTATAGAAGCTGCTGAAAACACAATAGGAGAAGTAGGAGAAAATGCATATATTATTTATACATCAGGAAGTACGGGAAAACCAAAAGGCGTATTAGTATCACATAATAACTTAGGTTCATCAATAAAGTGGAGAAAAGAGGAATATAAGTTAGATGCAAGTGATAATGTTATGCAGTTATTCTCATATGGTTTTGATGGGTTTATGACAAGCTTCTTAACACCAATAGTATCTGGCTCAACGGTGGTGTTAGTAACAGAGGAAAATGTAAAAGATGTAGTAGCCTTAAGAAAAATTATAAAAGAAACCAAAATAACTCACTTTATAGCAGTACCAGCTTTATGTTTAGCAATTTATGAAGATATTACAAAAGAGGAAGCTGAAACCGTAAGAATTATAACAACAGCTGGTGATAAGTTAATAATAGAGGTAATAAAAAAAATAAAGGAAGTAAATAAAAATACAGAATTGATAAATGAGTATGGACCGACAGAATGTAGTATAGTAGCAACGGCTAAGAGAAATGCAAACGATTGTGGGAATAGTTCAATTGGGAAACCAATAATAGGAGCGTTAATATATATAATGGACCAATATGGGAATCTATTGCCAGAAAATGTAGCGGGAGAGATTGTAATTGGTGGGAATGGAGTTGCAGTAGGATATTTAAATAGAGAAGACCTAACTAAAGAGAAGTTTGTGCAAAATCCATACAATAAGGGGAGAATGTATAAAACGGGAGATAAGGGTAGATGGTTAAGTAATGGAGAAATAGAATTTTTGGGAAGAATAGATAATCAGGTGAAAATAAGAGGGTATAGAATTGAGCTTCAGGAAATAGAAAATATATTAGAAACAATAGATGGAATAAAGACTGCAGCAATAAAGCTAGTAAATGGCGAATTATGTGGTTATTATACAAGCGATTCAATAATGCTCGAAGATAATATTGTTGAAGGAATAAGAAAGAATCTACCAGAATATATGGTTCCTAAAAACATTATAAAAATCAATGAAATGCCTTTAACAAGTAATGGTAAGATAGACTATAAAAATTTGCCTGAAATAGAAAAAAACATTATATCTGAACGCATTAAGCCAGAAACATTACAAGAAAAACAAATGTGGGATATATGGAAAGAAGTGTTGGGTAATGATGATTTTGGGACTAATGATAAATTTTTTGAGATTGGCGGTAACTCATTAAAAGGTATAATTATGGCATCTAAGGTTTCACAAAGAAGTGGTAAAAAGGTAACATTACCATTATTAATGAATAATGATTCTATTAAATTATTTGTTTGTGCTGTTGAAAAGTTAAGTAGTAACGAAGTTGTAAAAATAAAAAAAGCAGATGCACAAGATACTTATGAATTGACAGCATTACAACAAGGAATATATATGAGCTGTGAATTTGATGATACAGGAATTGGATATAATGTGCCATTGGTAATGAAAGTTGAAGGAGCATTAGATATATCGAGGGTACAAAAGGTAGCACAAAAGTTATTAAACCGTCATAAAATTTTACGTACAGTTTATATACGTACAAATGAGGGAATACATCAGCAAGTTAAAGAGAATATAAGTATTTCAGTTGATTTTGTAAAAAGTAACAAGTCTATTGAAGAGGAATTTACAAAATTTTTACGTGCTTTTAACTTTGAAAAAGCACCATTATTAAGAATGCAAATTGTTGAATGTAATAATATAAAGTATATTATGTTTGACTCACACCATATTGCTGTTGATGGAATATCTATGTCAATCTTATATGATGAGTTCTGTGCACTGTATGAGGGAAAGGAACTTGAAGTGCAGGATATAGAATTTATTGATTATTCAGTTTGGCAGAATGGCAAGGAAGGACAAAGTTTAGTTAAAAACAATATGAACTACTGGATTGAACGATTTAAAGACTGGAATGGTATAAGTAATATTACTACAGATTTCCCACGTGATTCAATAATTAGATTGAAGGGTAAAACACTGAATTTTGACATTGGTGTTGAACTAACAGATAAGGTGAATAAATTTTGCTCTCAAAATGCAGTTACTCCATATATGATGCTTTTAGGAGTGTATAGTATATTGTTAGGAAAGTATACCGGACAAAACGATGTCACTATAGGTTTACCAAGTTATGGTAGATACTCGGAACAGTTTGAAAAAATGGTAGGTATGTTTGTTAATAGTTTACCAGTTAGAGTTTATCCTAAATCAGAGAAAAATTTTATAGAATTATTAAATGAAATTAAGGATGATGTTCCGCTAGCACTAACTAATGAGGGATGTTCCATAGAAAAAATTGTATCAGGGCTGGGGTTAACATCCGAAAGCGGTACAAATCCATTGTTTTCAACAATGTTTGCATTACACGATATACCAATAAATGAGCATAAAATCCATGGCTTGAGATTAAGTAAAGTGAAAATAGAACAAAATAGTTCTAAGTTTGATATTACACTTGATGCACAAGAAGAAAATAAGATTATGAATTTTCAACTTAGGTATAACAGCAACCTTTTTAAACTTGAAACAATGGAAAAATTTATTAAACACTTTATAAATTTAATTGAAGAAACAACGAGTTCACCTAAAGCTCCGATATACAAACTTAATATGTTATCAATAGAAGAATATGATCAGATAGTGATACAGAATAATAATACACACGTAGAATACAAATACAAAAACTCAAATATTAAAGAACTTTTTGAGAGACAAGTGATTTTAAAACCAAATTCAATAGCTGTTTCATTTAATGGAGAAGGTTTAACATATAAAGAGGTAAATGACCGTGCCAATAATTTGGCGTATAAATTATTGGATTCAAATATATCAAGGGGTTGTGTAGTACCAATTATAGCTGATAGAAGCTTTGAAATGCTAATAATTGAAATTGCAATAATGAAGTCGGGAGCAACATTTTGTCCTCTTGATCCTAGCTGGCCATCAGCAAGAATAAATATGATTATTGATGAAATTGGCGCTGGATTTGTTATAACTAGCACTCAAAGTAAAGTTTTAGAAGAGGTATCAGTTGGAAAATGGGAAGTTACGCTTAAAGATATAGGTACAAAAAGTGAAAATCCTCATGTTGAGATTTTAAGTAGTGACGTAGTTTATATCATATATACTTCTGGATCAACAGGTAAGCCTAAAGGTGTGGTAGTTCCGTATAGAGGAATTATTAACCGTTTGATGTGGATGAACGAGAGATTAGGTATAAATGGAAGTAATAGTGTATTAAATACTACAAATTATGTATATGATAGTTCAGTGTGGCAAATGTTTTGGCCATTGATAAATGGTGGTAAAACAGTTATACCTGTTCCTAATGCAATTATGTCTGCTGAATATATAACAAAAGTTATCGCAGATGAAAAAATCACAATAACTGATTTTGTTCCATCAGTATTCAATGTAATTGTTAGTGAAATGAAAGAGTCAAAACATTCATTAGAAACATTAGATAGTTTAAATTGGATAATAATTGGTGGAGAAGAAATAAAACAAAACTCTGTTCATGATTTTATGAAGTTATTTCCAGATACTCAATGCATTAATTTATATGGCCCAACAGAGGCAAGTATAGGTTGTGTATATAAGGTTATTTCTAAAGAAGAAAATGGTGTGATTCCTATCGGAAAACCAATTAGCAATGTTAATATTTTATTACTTGATGACAATATGCAACCAGTTCCAAGAGGTGTTATAGGTGAAATTTATATAGCGGGAATATGTTTAGCAGATGGATATTATAAGGATAATGAGAAGACAAGTAAAGTTTTTATAAAAAATTCATTTAGTGAAATTGATAGTGAATATTTATATAAAACAGGTGATGTTGCAAAATGGGGAGAGAATTGGGATATTTATTTTCTCGGAAGACGTGATTATCAGGTGAAAATAAGAGGCTTTAGAATTGAGACTCAAGAAATAGAAGATAAAGTTTTAAAACTTGAAGGCGTTAATCAATGCACTGTAATTGACTATGAAAGTGATGAGGGAGATAAGTACCTTTGTGGATATTTTACTGCTAAAGAAGACATTGGACAAGAGGATGTTAGAAGCTACTTAGTAAGTCAACTACCCAATTATATGATACCAACATTTATTATTAAGCTTGATGAAATATATATAACAATGTCAGGAAAAGTGGATAGAAAAAGATTGCCTAAACCTCAATTTGATATTCTTGATAGGGAGATTATATTACCTAAAACTAAAGAAGAAAAATTATTAGCTATTGCATGGAAAGATGTATTAAATCTTAAGGGCGTAGGAATAAACGATAATTTTTTCGCAATAGGTGGTGATTCTATTAAGGCTTTACAGATAGCATCACACTTAAAGAAAGCTGGTTTAGAATTTACGATGCAACAGTTATTTAGTAATCCAACTATTGCACAACTTGCTAAAAAAGTTACATATGTTAATCAAAAAAAATATGATGTTGTAACTGGAGAGGTAGATTTATCACCAGTTCAAAAACGTTTCTTTGATACTTATGATTCAAGATTGTACTTTAATCAAGCTATTATGGTTTTCAGAGAAGAAGGCTTTAAATTAGATTTAGTAAGAAAATCATTTAAATATATAGTGAGTCAACATGATATGTTGAGAGCAAGATTTTCAACATGCAATGAAGTCGTTAAGCAAGTTATTGGAGAAGTTGAAGATGATTATTTTATAATAGAAGAGTTTAAAGTATTTAATGAAGTTAATGAGGAACAACTTATAGGTGAAATTGTTGAAAGTATTCATCAAAAGATTAATTTATCATCAGAGTTAATACGTCTTGCTGTAATAAAAACCAAGAGAGGCGATCATTTAATGATAGCTATGCATCATTTGATCGTAGACGGCGTGTCTTGGCGTATAATACTTAAAAATTTCATAGAGGCATATGAGAACATTTGTAAAGGAATTGTATATGAAGTAGATAATAAATCAAAATCATATAAAGAATATGTTGAATATCTAAAAAGGTATTCAAATAATGAAAAACTAAATAAACAGGTGAGATATTGGGAAAATATTAATTCTAAAAATAATGTAGATATTAAAGAAGAAGTTCTATTCGGCGATAGAGAACATATTACCATGGAAATTAATCCTCAAGTATCTAAAAAATTATTAAAAGATGTTAATAAGATTTATAATACACAACCAAATGACATACTGTTATCTGCATTAGCACTTGCTTTTAATAAGATAGATAGTAGTAAAAATTTATTAGTTGATCTTGAAAGTATAGGTAGGGTACTACCAGGACAAGGGTTTGATTATGCCCAAACAGTAGGATGGTTTACAGCGATTTATCCTGTAAATATAGAAATAGCTGAAAACAATATAGGTAAAACAATATGTTTAGTTAAAGATAACTTAAGATGTGTACCTGAAAACGGATTAGGATATCAAGTCTTGAGATATTATACACATAAGCTTAAAGGAGCCTTAGATAGTAGCATTAGTTTTAATTATTTAGGAGAAGTAGATTTTGAATCACAAAGCGATATT
Source organism: Clostridium sp. CM028 (assembly GCF_030585565.1). NCBI lineage: Bacteria > Bacillati > Bacillota > Clostridia > Eubacteriales > Clostridiaceae > Clostridium > Clostridium sp. CM028. Next base: position 3,491,152 of record NZ_CP077766.1, read on the forward strand.
GGTACAAAATTATCTGATTATCCTGCAGGAAGCATGATTTCACCAGCAATGAAGACGAAATATATGTTAGATATTAATGTTAAATTTTACAATGATAAGCTGATGATCTCTTTTGATTATTCAAAATCAAAATACAACGAAGCCATTATTAATGATTTAGCAAATTCCTTTAAGGATGTATGTGAAGCTATTGTTCAACATTGTGAAGAAGAAACAAATATAATTAAAACTCCATCAGATTTTGGGGATAGTTCTTTAAATTTTAATGAACTTGATAAAATATATGAAAATGTAGGTCAGGATATTGAAAGGATATATAAACTATCACCTATGCAGTCAGGTATGCTTTTTCATTCACTTTTAGATAATGAATCTAAAAGTTACTTTGAGCAAAATTATATAACTCTTCAGGGGGAAATTGATGTTGAAGCATTAAAGAAGGCATATTGTATGCTTATTAAAAATTGTGATATTTTTAGAACAGTATTTATGTATGAAAATCTACAAGAGCCACGTCAAATTGTAAAAAATTACGAAAATACACAAATAAATTTTAAATTTGAAGATATTTCAACTGATAACACTTTTGATGAAAAAAATAGGATAGTTGATGAGTATTGTATAAAAGATAAAAAAGAAGGTTTTAATTTACAAGTAGGGCCTCTAATAAGGATGAAATTATTTAAACTTGATGAAATATCTTACCGTCTTATATTGAGTGATCATCATATATTAATGGATGGCTGGAGTATGTCTATTGTATTTAAAGAAATTTTTGAAAATTATGAATCAATAATTAATGGTAATATTTTAAATGAAAAACATCTGAATCAATACAATAAATACATTGATTGGGTATTAGATCAAGATGAAGATGCGGCAATGAATTTTTGGAAGGATAAAATTCAAACATGTGACACCAGTTCAAATTTAAAGGGTTCAGATAAAAAGTATAGTACATATAAACAAAAGAAACATAGGATTAAATTATCAAAAGAAATATCGAGTATGTTAATAAAAACTGCGGAAGATTGTGGAGTTACTTTAAATTCAGCTATGCAGTCAGTGTGGGCACTTGTTTTAATGAGTTATTGTAATACAAATGATGTAGTATTTGGAACTGTAGTTTCGGGACGTTCATCTGCTATAGATGGAATCGAAGATATGATAGGATTATTTATTAATACACTACCAGTAAGGGTTAATGTAAATGAAAATATAAAATTTGAAGAAGTTGTTAAAAACGTTCAGAGCGATTTTATTGACATGGAAGAGTTTAGTTATTATCCATTAGCATCAATACAAGCTTTATCGATTCTTGGTGATAATTTATTATCACATATATTTGTGTTTGAGAACCACCCTATGAAGCAAGTTATGGATAGTATGGGGGAAAACAATCTTTTGCCTGTTATAAAGGATATTGATGCATTTGAGCAAACAAATTATGACTTAAATATAATAATTGTACCTAGTGATGAGATTATAATAGACTTTGTATATAACTCAAATGAATATGAAGAATGGTTTATTAATCAACTCTCTAGGCATTATTTGAATGCTTTGGAAAGAGTTTCAAACAATTTTGATGTTTATTTAGATGAAATAGATATTTTAGATAAATTCGATTATTCAAAGATGCTAACTGAATTTAATCAACCATCTGTGGGGTATCCTCATAACAAAACTATTATAGATTTATTTATGGAGCAGGTAGAGAAGAATGGTAATAGAATGGCAATTAAATGCGAAGATAGAGAATTTACTTATAATGAAGTTAATAACATTTCAAGTGCTATTGCTAGAAAACTTGTAAATACAGGTGTTAAGTCTAACGATATAGTTGGACTGCTTATGGAACAAACAGAGTATATTGTAATATCTGCATTAGGGGTTTTAAAAGCAGGTGCAGCATATATGCCACTAGACAGATACTATCCAGTAGAGCGATTAGAATTTATGATTGAGGATAGTAATGCAAAAGCAGTTCTTTTTAAAGGTGATAAATATGGGGTTAAATCAGAGCGTATATTCGTTGACGTAACATTAGATAATCTAGAAGAGTCAGTTGAGAATTTAAATGTTTATATAAAACCATCGGATATGGCTTATGTAATTTATACATCAGGTACAACCGGTAAGCCTAAGGGAGTAATGATTGAACATAAAAATGTTGTGCGTTTGATGATTAATGATAATAACTTATATGATTTTAACAAGAATGATATCTGGACAATGTTCCATTCCTTTTGTTTTGATTTCTCAGTTTGGGAAATGTATGGCGCATTATTGTTTGGAGGAAAGCTAATTGTAGTACCACGTAATATAGCTAGAAATACTATTTCATTTGTAAAATTAGTAGAAAAAGAAAAAGTTACAGTGTTAAATCAAACTCCTACAGCATTTAATGCTTTTTCAGAGCAAGTTATATTAACTAATAACATTGGATTAAATTTAAGATATATTATTTTTGGTGGTGAAGCATTACAAACCACGCTGCTTAATAGTTTCCACAAAATGTATATTAATGTAAAGTTAATAAATATGTATGGAATTACCGAGACTACAGTTCATGTGTCTTATAAAGAAATTGGCCAATATGAAATAGATAACAATATATGTAATATTGGAGTTCCAATACCCACGCTTAGGGTAAACATAGTAGATAGAAACATGAAATTATTACCTATAGGTATGCCAGGAGAGATGATTGTAAGTGGTGAAGGAGTTGGAAGAGGATACATTAACCGTGATGAACTTAACTTGGAAAAATTTATTTCTCATACATACGAAAAAGTTGGAACTAGAACATATAGAAGTGGAGATTTGGCAAAATATCTTCCTAATGGAGAACTTGAATATTTAGGAAGAATTGATGAACAGGTTAAAATTCGTGGATACAGAATAGAACTAGGTGAAATTAAGGAAGCAATGCTTAAGCATGAATACATAAATGATTCGGTAGTTACTATTAAAAAAGACAAGTTAGGTACTAATAACCTAATTGCATACTATGTATCAGAAAAAAGTCTAGATATAGAAAAGCTAAGAGGATTTTTATCAACATTTTTACCTCAATATATGATACCAGCATATATTATTAAAATTGAGAAAGTACCAATAACATCAAGTGGTAAAACAGACATTAAAGCATTACCAAATTCAGATAGTCAAGTTAGTACAAATGAATATGTAGCTCCTAAAAATGAGTGTCAAGAAAAAATAGCTAATGTATGGTCTCAAGTTCTGGGTTTAGACAAAATTGGAATAAATGATAATTATTTTGTTAGTGGAGGAGACTCCATAAAGGCAATACAGATATATTCAAGATTAAATGCTTTAGGTATTCAATTTGAAATTAAAGATTTATTTAAATATCCAACTATTGAAAAAATAAGTGAAAGAGTAAAATTTAATATTGAAACTTATTCACAAGATGAAGTTTATGGGAATGTTAAATTGACAGCAATACAAAAATGGCTTTTAGAAACAGATGGAGCTGAGATATATAACTACAATCAGGCAGTTATGTTTTTTAATGCCAAGGGGTTCGATGTAAATGCTCTAAAAGAAACTATAAGAGAAATTGTTTCTTATCACGATTCACTTAGAATTCGGTTTGAGAGATGTAACGATGGTATTGTGCAGACGTATCAAACTATAGAAGATATTCAGGATATATGTGAAATTAATTATATAGATCTAACATCAGAAAAAGATTTGGAAGCAAAAATATTACAATATGCCAATGAAGCACAGAAAGATATTACATTGTTTTCTAAGAAATTATACAATGTTACATTATTCAAAACTAATAAAGGCGATCACTTATTATTTGTTATACACCATATGATTATAGACGGAGTATCTTGGAGAATTCTATCAGAGGATTTAGTACAAGTTTATAAATCTATAAGAGATGGTAAAAAAGTAGAATTATTAAATAAAACATTATCATTTAAAGAATGGTCAGAAGGTATCAATAGGTATGCACAATCTAAAAATGGGAAATCAAAGTTAAAATATTGGTCTGAAGTTCAAACAATAAATAATAGTGAGTTTATAGAAGAAAAGCACCGTTTTGGAACATATGAGCAGACTAATACAGTAAAAGCTGAAATTGAAGAAGAGAATACTAAAAAATTATTAACTGTTGCGAACATACCATATAATACAAAAGTTGAAGAAATTCTTTTAACAGCTTTAATTGAAGCTTTTCATCATACTATGAATATAAAAACAATAGGAATTGATATTGAGGGTCATGGACGTGAAAAACTATTCGAGCATAGTGATGTATCAAGAACATTAGGTTGGTTTACGTCAATATATCCAGTTGTTTTAAATATGGAAGAAACAATCGAAAAATCAATTTGTACAATTAAAGAAAGTATGAGGAAAATACCTAACAAGGGTATTGATTATTCCATTTTGAAATATTTAAATCCATATGAAGAACAGTTAAATAAAGTTTCTCAAATAAGCTTTAATTATTTAGGACAAATAGAAAAACTTAAAGGTGAGGAAATAACACTATCAGATATGGCTATAGGAGAAGCGGTAAATGGAAAAATTGCACGTAAATATGCTTTAGATATTAGTTGTAAAATTGAGAACTCAGTATTTAAGATTGCATTTGATTATTCAGCGCACTTATTTAATGATGAAGTTATTAATAAATTATCTGAAAATTACGTACAAGCACTTGAACGATTAATAAATCACTGCGCTTCAGTTAAAGAAATAAAAAAAACTCCTTCAGATTATGGATTAGATATTTCTATTAATGAGTTTAATACAATTGTAAGTAATAGACTGAAAAATATAGAGAATATATACCCATTAACACCAATGCAGCAAGGAATGTTATTTCATGCATTACTTAATACAGATTCGGATGCGTATTGTGAAAAAATGGTGATGGATTTAGAAGGCGAAATTGATTTGGAATTATTTAAAAATTCAGTTGATGCTGTAACTAGAAAATATGAGATTTTTAGAACAGCTATAATTAATAATGGATTAAGTAGTCCGATTCAAATGGTTTTAAAGGAAGTACCAAGTAGCTTTAATTATTTTGATTACAGTGAGGGTAACTATAGTGAGTTTGAAAAAGATTATTTAAGCAAATTTGATTTTGAAAATGCAAAATTAAGTAATATTACATTGGTTAAGTTAGGTAATGAGAAGTATAAATGTATATGGAACTTCCATCATATAATATTAGACGGTTGGTCAGTTGCAATTGTCCTTGAGGAGTTATTCCAATATTATATTAAGCAGCGTAAAGGTATTGTTATTGAGAGTAATTCAGAAGGAAATTATGTTGAATTACTTTCATGGCTTGGAAACAAGGATAAGGAACTTGCAAAAGAATATTGGAGTGATGTTTTTAATGGATATAATACAGCAGTTACAATTCCAAATGAGAAAGTGTCAAGTGAATATGATTTAGAAGAAATGGATTTTTATTTAAATGAACAACAAACTACTAGATTAAAAGAACTAGCTAGTAAAAATAATGTAACATTTAGTACTGTTGTGCAAGTACTATGGGGAATTATACTTCAAAAAATAAACAATACTAAAGATGCAGTCTTTGGTACAGTTATATCTGGTAGACCAAAAGATTTAAAAAATGCAGAAAAAATAGTTGGTATGTTTATTAATTCTATCCCGGTTCGTGTAGAGACTATGGAGAATGATAGTTTTACAGATTTAATAAGCTCATTCCAAGGACAGTTAGTTAAATCAGAGGAGTTTGGCTATTATCCACTTTATGAAATTCAACATTGTTCTGAGTTAAAGGATAACTTAATAAATCATGTTGTAGCATTTGAAAATTATCCTGTTAATGAGTTAATGAAAAATGAATTTAAAAAGGAAGTTTGTGGATTCGAAATTAAAGATATTGTTATGAGAGAACATACTAATTATCAATTTGGTGTAGTATTTACTCCAGGTAATAAGTTGAAAATTAATATAACATATAATAAGAATGCATTTGATGGTAACAGCATTAAAAACATTGGGGAGTATTATATGTATCTAGTTGAGACGGTAGTGAAGGCACCTAAAGCACCAATAAATAGAATATCAATAATGGATAAAAAAGGAGAAGAAAAAATACTGCAAGTTTTTAACCAAAAAGTAAAATCAAATAATGAAAATGTAATAGATTTATTCAGCGAACAGGTGAAAAACTTTCCATTAGCGGAAGCGGTAAGTTTTGAGGAAAGTAAAATAAGCTACGGGGAGTTGAATGCACTATCAAATGGGGTAAGTGATTCTATTATTAAAAGTGGAATAGAAATTGGAGAAACAGTGGCATTTATGTGCGACAGGTCATTAAATATGGCTGTAGGAGTAATAGGCATAATGAAATCTGGTGCTGTGTATATCCCAATAGATACAAAACTTCCAAGTGACAGAATACAATTTATGTTTGACGATAGTAAGGTTAAGTTAGTAGTTGCAGATAAAAACAATTTAGAAAAAGCAAAGAAACTTGGAGTTAAAGTAATAGAAATTGACAGTATAGAAGCTAAAGAAGATATGGTGGGAGAAGTAGGGCAAAATGCATATATTATTTATACATCTGGAAGTACAGGGAAACCAAAAGGTGTATTAGTATCACATAATAACTTAGGTTCATCAATAAAGTGGAGAAAAGAGGAATATAAGTTAGATGCAAGTGATAATGTTATGCAGCTATTCGCATACGGGTTCGATGGTTTTATGACAAGCTTTTACACACCAATAGTATCTGGCTCAACAGTGGTGTTAGTAACAGAGGAAAACGCAAAAGATGTAGTAGCTTTAAGAAAAATAATAAAAGAAACTAAAGTAACTCACTTTATAGCAGTACCAGCATTGTGTTTAGCAATATATGAAGATATTACAAAAGAGGAAGCTGAAACTGTAAGAATGATAACAACAGCTGGTGATAAGTTAATAGTAGATGTAATAAAGAATGTAAGGAAAGTAAATAGTAATACTGAATTAATAAATGAGTATGGACCAACAGAATGTAGTATAGTAGCTACTGCTAAGAGAAATGCACAGGATTGCGAATATAGCTCAATTGGAAAGCCAATAGTAGGAACAATGGTATATGTAATGGATAAAGATGGAAATTTAAACCCGGAAGGTATAGCTGGGGAAATTGTAATTGGTGGAAATGGAGTTGCCGTAGGATATTTAAATAGAGAAGAACTAACTAAAGAGAAGTTTGTGCAAAATCCATACTCCAAGGGAAAAATGTACAAAACAGGTGATAAAGGTAGATGGTTAAGTAATGGAGAAATAGAATTTTTGGGAAGAATAGATAATCAGGTAAAAATAAGAGGGTATAGAATTGAGCCACAAGAAATAGAGAATATATTAGAAACAATAGATGGAATAAAAACTGTGGCAATAAAGTTAATAAATGGTGAATTATGTGGCTATTACACAAGTGATTCAATAATGTCAGAGAGTAATATAAAAGAAAAAACAAGAAAATATCTACCAGAATATATGGTGCCTAAAAATATAATGGAAATCAATGAAATGCCTTTAACAAGCAATGGGAAGATAGACTACAAAAATTTGCCTGAAATAGAAAAAGGCATTGCAATTGAACGGTTAAAGCCAGAAACATTACAAGAAAAACAAATGTGGGACATATGGAAAGAGGTATTAAGTCATGATGATTTTGGAATCAATGATAACTTTTTTGATATTGGTGGTAACTCATTAAAAGTTATGTCATTACACTCTAAAATAGATAAGGTATATCCAGGAACAATGGAGTTGGCAGATTTATTTTCTTATTCTACAATTAAAAAAACATGCGAATATTTGTTTAATAAAGAAAAAGAAGAGGACCAGTATCGATTAGAGAGTAATATTGATGAAAAAGTAGATATGGAAAGTACAATTATGGATATGTTATTAAATGAAGAGAATATGGATACTGATGAGATGGTTAATAAAATTATGAGCTTAAAATAGAGTGAAAAGGAGAAGAATATGAAAGAGGAGATAAAATATTTAATTCAGTGTGCTTCTAAAAACATCTTAGATAAACGAATGGTAGCTAAAATAATATCTATAATGAGTAGTGCATTAAGTGAAAAAAATGAACAATTTGCAATTGTAGGAATTAGCGCGAATATGCCAAGAGCAGAGGATAAGAATAAATTTTGGGATGTTATAGCTAACTCTACGGATTGTATAGTAGACTTTCCAAAAGATAGAATGGATTTTGCAAAAAAATATCTTAACTATATAGGCTTTGATGATGACGTAATTTTTGCAAAAGGGGGGTACCTTGAAGGCATAGAAAACTTTGATTATTCGTTTTTTGGAATTACTCCTGCTGAAGCAAAATTAATGGATCCAAATCAAAGGTTATTTTTGCAAGAGGCTTTCAATTGTTTGGAAGATGCAGGGTATGGTAATAAGGTATTGTCAGGAAAAAATGTTGGCGTATTTGTAGGATATGATAATTCTACAGTAAATGAGTATCGTCAGATTATTTCTGATGTATCACCTGAAGCATTAACACTGGCACTTGCAGGGAATATAGTACCTGCGATTGCTAGTAGAATATCCCATATATTAGATTTTCATGGACCAGCAATGGTTATAGATACAGCTTGTTCATCAGCATTGCTTGCCGTTCATATGGCATGTATGTGTATACAAAGCAATCAATGTCAATCAGCAGTTGTAGGTAGTGTAAAGTTAAGTATGTTACCTATAGTGATAGGCGAAAAGTTGGGTGTAGAGGCAGGAGATTGGAAAACTAAAGCTTTTGATGACAGTGCAGATGGAACGGGTGTTGGTGAAGGTGTTGGTGCAATTTTTATTAAACCTTTAAAAAAGGCCATTAAAGATGGCGATGACATTTATGCTGTGATTAAGGGCGGGGTGAGTAATCATGATGGAAATTCAATAGGACTTACTGCTCCAAACCCATTAGCTCAAGAAAAAGCTATTTTAGGTGCTTGGGAAAATGCAGGAGTTAAGGGGGATACTATATCGTACATAGAGGCTCATGGAACAGGTACAAAGATAGGAGACCCAATAGAGATTCAGGGTTTAACAAAATCATTTTTAAAGTATACAGATAAAAAACAATTTTGCGCTATAGGTTCTGTAAAAACAAATATTGGGCATTTGGATCATGCATCTGGGATTGCATCTATAATAAAAGTTGCGTTAGCCTTAAAAAAAAGAAAATTACCACCTACATGTAACTTTAAATCACCAAATAGGATAATTAACTTTATTAACTCACCATTTTATGTTAATACAAAACTTAGAGAATGGGAGTGTGGTGAAACACCTCTAAGATGTGGTATAAATTCATTTGGATTAAGTGGAACTAATGTTCATTTAGTATTAGAGGAGGCTCCTAAAAAACAAAACTATAATAACAGTGGGATTTCAGTATTAGTGTTATCAGCAAAAAGTGAATTTTCATTAAAGAAATATCTAGGAAGTATGAGAATATTTCTTGAGGAAACACAAGAGAATTTTAATGATATATGTTATACAACGAATTGTTGTAGAGGGCATTATACATATCGGGTAGCAATTGTGGCTGATAGTTGCATGGACGCAGCTAAAAAAATAAATTATCTAGAAATGGAAAAGGATTTAGTAACACAAGGAGAACAGATTTACTATGGAATAGAAGATCAAACAAAGTATAAAAAAGAATTAATTGATGAAGATATTTTACAAACTACTGATGATATAAAAAAGAATATGCTTAGTGATTTAGCTAAAAAGTATTGTACAGGTATAGAAATAAATTGGGATAAGCTATATGAAAAACCTAGTAGAGTTCATCTACCACCTTATCCATTTGATATGAAGAAATGTGTAATTGAAATACCATATGTTGATAAGGATATAAGTAAAGTTAGAAAAGAAATATATGAGAAATCAGAAAAGAATATACTGGTTATTGGTAATTGTTCTGGTGTATCAGAAGAAGTTGTTTCAATAGTGGCAAATACTTGGGGAAATGTATTAGGAATTGATGAAGTAAATGTAAATGATAATTTATTCAAACTTGGAGGAGACTCCATTTTTGCAATGAAGGTCTTTAATATTTTAAAAAATCTTATTGGTGAGAAAGTGGAAATAAAAGATATAATGGGAAGCGGCGATTTTATAACTCTTGCAAAAACAATGGAAAGCAAGTTTGATAATAAAAACATAGGCGTGATTTCTCATAACAAAATTAATGAACATAGTTCAATTAATGAATATAAATTGACTCCGCAGCAAGAAAGGTTATTTTTAATTAATCTTATGGACAGTGATTCTAAAGCATATAATATGCCTACTGTTATGATAATTGAAGGTAAGATTGATATTAATAAGCTTGAAAATTCATTCAAAAAGCTTATTGCTTCTCAGGAAAGCCTTAGAACATCATTTAATGAAAATAATGGACAAGTATTTGCTAAAATACATAACAATGTTGACTTCTCTTTGGAAATTATTGAGTGTAATAATGGTGATTATGATAGTGCAATTGAAGAGTTCATTAAACCATTTGATTTTAATAAAGCACCTTTATTAAGAAATGGAATAATAAAGGTATTTGAAAATAAACATTTACTATTATTCGATATTCATCACATTATTTGTGATGGAATGTCAATAACTATATTAATTGAAGAATTAATGAAGTTTTATATTGGAGACAATGAAAGGGCAACTAAATTAAAATATAGTGATTATGCAATAGCTCTTAATAAGAAAAATGAAACAGGAGATTATAAGAAACAAGAAGAATTCTGGAAAAAGCAATTATCAGGAAAAATAACAAGGCTAAATATGCCAAATACTAAAATTCGTCCACAAGTACAACAATTTGAGGGGTTAAGAATATCAAAGGATTTGTCAAAAGAACTTACTGAATCAATTAAGGATTTAGCAAAAAATAATTTAACAACAACCTATAATGTGTTATTTGCAGCATTAAATATAATGATTAAAAAATACACAGATCAAGATGATATTATAATTGGTTCACCTGTGTCAGGTAGAAATGATTCACAACTTAACAATATAATTGGATTGTTTGTAAATACCGTAGTTATGCGTAATGAGGTTGTAGGTGAAGATACAGTATTAGATTTAATTAATAAAATAAAAAATAATACTATAAGTGTATATGAAAACCAAGAATTTCCCTTTGATAAAATGGTAGAATTATTAGATTTACCTAGGGATTTAAGCAGAAATCCGATATTTGATGTAATGTTTTCAATGCAAAATTTTTCACAAGCTTCAATGGATATAAAAGAATTAACAATTTCACCATATGCTTTTGAAAATAAAGTTTCTAAAGTAGACATTACAGTAAATGCTATTGAGAAAAGCGATATTATAAATTTAGAAATTGAATTTTCTACAGCTTTATTTGAAAGAAAAACAATAGAGAGAATGATGGGGAATTTATTCAACATATTAGATGAGATGGTGAAAAAACCCGAAACAACTATTGATAAACTAGATATGCTTACTAAAGAGGAATTAAAAGAATTAAAAGTGTTTGGAACTTGCATGACAAGTTATAATGAGACTTTAACAATAGACAGGCTAATAGAAACACAAGTAAATCTTACACCAAATAAGGTAGCATTAATCATCAACGACGAAAAAATAAGTTACATAGAGTTAAATGAAAGAGCTAATTCTCTTGGAAATGAACTTTTATTAAGAGGTGTTGATAAATCAGGGTTTATCGCCATAGTGGCAGAACGATCCATTGAGATGATCGTTGCGTTGTTAGCTATTATAAAAATTGGGGCAGCATATGTTCCAATAGATCCATACTATCCTAAAAAAAGAATAGAATTTATGATTAAGGATAGTGGAGCTACAAGTGTATTACATTATTGCAGTGATAAGAGTATTATTATTAATTTTGCTAATTCCATAGATCTTTCAAAAGAAAACAATTATTCCAAAAATTTCAATTCTCCAAATGTTAGTATTGATGAAAATAGTCCAATGTATATGATATATACATCAGGTTCAACAGGCGTACCTAAAGGTGTAATATTGACACATAAGAACGTAAATAATTTTATTAATGGTATTACACGGATTATAGACATTAATGAAAATAACAAAATATTGAGTGTTACAACTTTTGGTTTTGATATTTTTGTATTAGAAAGCTTTTTAATGTTGTCAAAAGGTGCCACTATTGTGTTAGCATCTGATGAACAAATAAATAGTCCTCAATTACTATGTCAGCTTATTGATAAAAATGATGTTAATATTTTACAGGCGACTCCTCTAAGAATGAAATTAATTTTAAATGAAGAGAATTCAACAGCATTTAGAAAACTTAGAACTATTTTAATTGGCGGAGAGGCATTTCCTTTAGAACTGTTAAAAAAATTAAATAAATATGATAAATTAAGAATATACAATATGTACGGACCTACTGAAACAACTGTATGGTCAACAGTTAAAGAACTAACAAACCTGGATTATATTACAGTTGGAAAGCCAATAGCAAACACAAATTGTTGCATAGTAGATACGAAGAATAAATTAGTACCTATTGGTTCAGTTGGAGAACTAATTATTGGCGGAGATGGAATTTCAAAGGGTTATCACAATAGATCACAATTAAATAAAGATCGGTTTATACATATGGATTCTCATAGTTTCGGAATGATGTATAAAACAGGGGATACTGCAAGATGGCGTAATGATGGTGAAATTGAAGTTTTAGGTAGAAATGATAATATGTTTAAAATTAATGGCTATCGAATAGAACTAGGCGAGATACAGAGTTGCATTGCACAACATGGAGCTATAAAAGAAGTTGGTGTTGTAACTGATGATAAAGATTATATTCTGGCATATTATGTAGAAAACTTTAAAGTTTCCTCAAAAGAGATTAGAGATTACGTATCAAATAAGTTACCAAATTATATGATTCCTAATAAATTTATCACATTAAATAGTTTACCACATACACCAAATGGAAAATTGGATTTGAAAGTTTTAAAAAGTATGAAAGTAGAGGGGGAAGAAATAAATAAGAAATCAATTTTACCACCTAATAATAAATTACAAAAATTATTGGTTGACTCATGGAAAAGAGTTTTAGAAGTAGATGAAGTAAGTGTTGACGATAATTTTTTTGAGCTTGGTGGTAATTCTATGAAGGTAATAATGTTTATTGCAGATATGAAAAAATTTAATATAGATATTATTATCAATAATGTATTTAGTCATAACACCATTTTAGATTTAGAATATTATTTAAATTCCTTAGTAAAGAAAAATCTAATTAGCAATGGTACGGAAGTAAAGAAAAAAATATTTGAGACATTAAATTTAAATATAAACATTGTAGAGACAATCATAGATAATGAACAGTACATAATTTATTGTGTTGATGATTATAGCGAGGACAATAAACAAAAACTTTTAGAAGCCTTAAATAAATATGTAGATAAGGAAATTTATCCTCATTATATTATTTCTAGCGATAAAGCATTAGCATTAGGTATTGATAGTTTTGAAGGGGAAAGGATAATAAATATTAATCTAAATGATTTTGAGTCGAATTTACATATGCTGAAAATTAATTGCGAGACTATAATAAATGAAATTAATAATAAACATAAAGAGTTTGAAAAGGCTGTATTAATTGGTGAGGTAGAAAAAGAATATAGATTAGCACCAATTCAATATTTTTTCTTAGATAGTGAAAGATACTCGGGCACACTGTTACATTTTGATGATGTATTAAATATCGATATATTTAATAAAGCAATACAGGCACTACTTATTAATCAAGGTATTTTTAGATCAACACTAGTAAAGAGAAATGATATATTGTTTTGGAGTCAACACGAATTAATAAATAATGTACAAGCTCCCTATATAGATATCAGTAATGTAACAAAAGAAAGTAAAGTAAATCTCATGAGAAATATTGCAAGTGACTATTATTTTAAAAGTTATGAACAAATTTCTAGATGTGTGCATAATACAGCAAACAGTAACTATGAAAATAGTTTGTTATATAGAACTTTGCTTGTTAAATCAACTGAAAGAGACTTCTATTTATTTTTACCAGTAAATCATGCAATATTTGATGCGATGAGTGGAGAAATTGTTAAGGGCAGTATTAATGAATTTTATAATAGAATTTTAGACGGTGAAGTAATTGGAATGGAAAATAGTAACCAATATCAGAATTTTATTGAACAGATAAGAAAAGGACCTGTAAATATAAGTGACGAAGAGTTAGTTAAAAAATTAGAAGTTGGTAAATATGTACAATACACTAATTTGCTAAATGAAAAGATAAATAAATATAATCGTGATAAAAGTACTTATATAAAGTTTGAAATTGAAAAACAAGAGGGTGTAAGTGAGGATAATGCATGGGAGGTTGCATTTGAAGTACTTAATATATTTATTCAAGATTATATGGGAGTGAAGAATCTTCCGATAATGTTTTATTATTATGGACGTAATTATGAGAATAAGGGGTATTTCGACACAGTTGGAGAATTTATTGATATGATACCAGTATTTATTGATGGAAAATTAGAGCTTTCTAATATGGTACAGGTAACTCAAGATGCAATAGCTCTTTCTGAAACCCATAATATTAATTTTTCAAATTTAGCAACTAATAAGTCACAACAAGTAAGGACACCTAAGATATGCCGATTTGTTACAGAAACAAATGAAAAATCATCTATAGTGTTTAATTTTCAAGGCAAGCTTGAAGAAAAAGAAATGAAATTATTTGAAGACGTATTATATGAAAGATTAATGCATGAGCTAAATATGGAGGAATCAGTAAATATACACTTTATGACTAGATATTCAAATAATAAAATACAAGTGGATATAAATATTCCATTTGATACGCAAGATAATACAATAATTGAGTTTTTTAAAAGCAATATAGAAAATATTAAAGAGTGCAAGGAGATTAAATATGGTAAATAAAACTGTTTCAAATGAAATTTATATTAAAAAATTTCCGAAAAAAAACATACCTATTTTGTTTTTAAGTAGATTTATTAGTGATTTGGGATCAGCCGTATTTAAATTTGCATTAAGTCTTTATATTTTAGACGCTACAGGATCACCAGCAATATATTCACTTATTTTGACACTGAGTATGATGCCAGGGATATTAATTAGTATAATTGCTGGAACAATTATAGATAAATATGACAAGAAAAAGATAATACTTTGGGCAGATATTATTAGCAGTATTTTAGTTTTGAGTATGTTTATATCATTAGAAATGATAGGAAATAATATTTTCATTCTAGGAATATGCGTTGTTAGTGTAAGTGTAGTTCAATCATTTTTGAATTTGGGTATTAATTCCTGTCTAGCGAACATTGTAGAAGAGGACGAGCTTCCAAAAGCAAATTCATTTTTTCAAGGTATGGGTGCTATTATAACAATTCTAGGCCCAGTAATTAGTGCACTGCTTTATAAGGTAATAGGAATTAAACTAATAATGTGTATAGATGGAGTTTCTTATATTATAGGAGCTATTCTTACATTTTCATTAGTATTTACAAGCAATAGAAATTATAACGAACATGAGACTGATAAATTTATCGATAATTTAAAATTTGTATTCAAATATGTTAAAGAAACAACTGGTATAAAGTTTTTTATGATTATATTAGCAATATTAACATTCGTGTATTCTCCACTTACAATGGTCGCAATTCAATATATTATGAGAATTGAGATAGTATCATCAGAATATCAGTTATCGTTTATACTTGCAGCATTAGGTATAGGAGTAATTGCAGGTGCAATTTCAGTAGGTATAATAAAAAATACTAACTCAGTCCTAAGAAAATTACCAATTTTATTTTTGCTTTTAGGTATTAGTGTAATTGCGTGGGTTATACCAGTTAGAATAGAGTATGCAATTAAGAATCAACAAACTATTTTAAACGTACCAAATTTTATTCAAGGTATTTTAAGTGGATGGAATACTTGGAACACTACTATAATTTTTTCTGTAATAATGTTTTTTATGGGTGTACTATACACAATGATAATTGTTCCAACCTATACTTATCTTCAATTAAATGTTCCGGAGAATATGAGAGGCAGGATTTTTGGAATAGCGACAACAGCATTGAGTATTTCTGGTCCACTAGGGGTTGTTATTTATGGACAACTTCTACAAAACTTTAATTCAATAATAGTAATCGTAGTGTCAGCAGTATCAATTTTAATGGCAATCTTAATATCGGTATTTAGTAAAGATTTCAATAGTTTTAGAAAGTCAGTAAATATTCAATAAATGGTGAATAATTAGGAGGGGAAAATGAAACTTATATTAAAATATTTTTTATACAACATATGGAATAAAAAGTTAAGATCTTTTATCATTATCTTTTCTATAATGATTACAACATTGTTGGTAATGGCTAATTTAGGTATAAATAATTATTTCATGGCCACATATGATACAAATGTTAAGTATTTATTAGGAAATATAGATATTGTTATAAGTGCATCAAAAAATAGTGATGAATTAATTAAGCAAGGTAGTATAAAACTTAATAGCAGCGATGTTAAAAATAGTTCAGAAATATTTGGTGGACTCGGAAAAATTAAAAATAAAGCTGGGAAAAATATAAAGATAAATATTATTGGTGCAGATACAAATGAACTTAAGAAATTAAAAGTTATTGATAATGAGGAAAATGATAATAATAACGGAATTGTAATATCTAAAAAGGCATTAAACTATTTAGGGGTCAATATAGGATCAGAACTTGAATTGGATGTGCTGGGACAAAAATATAGGAATACTGTAGTAAACGTAGCTGATAACAGTGGAGTGCTTGCTAAGGATGATGAAAATAACATTACTATGGTATTACCTAAAAAAATTGTAGAACAATTTTATCATTCGGAAAATAAAATAACCAACATATATGTAGCTGTAAAGGATGGTAAAGATATAAATAATGTTATGAAAAATATAGAGAATGATAACAGCGGTATAGATGCACAGGCTACACATTCAATTGAGGATTATAAAACTCAAACTGACTCTATATCATTAGCTTTATTATTTGTATTGGTAATTACAATATTTATAAGTGTATATTTAATTTCATTTCTATTTAAGGTAATGGGAGCAGAACGAATAAGCGTAATTGGGACTTTTCAAAGTGTAGGAGCAACTAAAGGTGAGATAAGCCTATTGTTTATTGGTGAAAGTTTAATTTATGGAATTTTAGGATTTATATTAGGGATAGGGGTAAGTAATTTTACACTATCAAATATATATTCTATGCTAAATCAATTTCAGACAAGTAATACAAATGCTATTCCTATAATGGAACCAGTTAATATACTAATAGCTTTTGCTGTTGCTGTAGGGATATCTTTGATTAGTAGTTTAACTATAACTTTCAATATTAATAAAATTCAAGTGAAAAATCAAATAATAAATACATTAAAGCTAACAAAAGATGTAAGCATTGCTCATGTAGCTTTTGGAATAATAAGTTTTGGCGTAAGTGCAGGATTGTATTTTTACAACAAAAACTACAATAGTATTATAGGTGCAATAAGCTTTTTATTTTTAATAATAGGGGGAATTTTAATTTCCTCAATTGTAGTTAATATTTTCACATTGCTTGTATCAAAGACATTAGGTAAGTTTAGTGGCACACTGAATTTGGCAATGAAGAATTTGGAAACGGATAAATTTTTACAAGGAAATATAACACTAATAACTGTTATGATAACGATGATATTAACTATATCCATAGTAATTACGAGTGTTCAATCGTCAATGGTGTCAATGCTTAATCAGAATGATTTTGACGTATCTATTACTAGCATTAGTTCAGATATTAAAACTTACGACAGGATCAGTAAAATAGATGGTGTTAATAAAATGTATTATGAATATTTAGCATTTCCTAAAGCTGAAGCAGCTGAAGCAGGTACACAAACTCTCGGAAATTTAAGTTTAATTGGAATGTCAAAAGATCAACAATTTAGTGATTTTCATAAGAATGGAGTAAAGTATGATAAGAAGTTGGCTGAAAAATTACAAGATGGCGATTATATAATGGTTGATTCTTTCTTTGCAGATAAAAACAATTTAAAAATTAGAGATAAATTATTGGTTACTTATGATTCTGAAAAACTAACAAAACGAAAAAGTAAATATGAGATCATAGGTTTTCTAGACTCTTCTGGGTTTGCAACAACAAGGGATGCAGCAATTATAAGCCTTGATAATATGAAGAGAAGCGTAACTAAAATACCATATCAAATACTTGTGAAATTATCAGATGATAAGAAGAAAAAGGCAACAAGTGATATTACTGATGAACTTATAGACACTCCTGCTGTTGTTAAAACAATTAATCAAAGTATAAATGATAGTATGCAAGGAGTAGATGGATTGATTTCGGTTTTAAGCGTATTAATGGCCCTAGTTTTTGTTTTAGTTGGATTCGGAGTTGTTAATAATTTGTTTATTAGTTTCTTGCAGAGAAAACGTCAAATTGCAGTTTTAAGTTCTGTTGCAATGAGTAATCTTCAAATTACTTGTATGTTTTTTTTAGAAACTATAGCATTGTTTATAATTTCTTTAGGTTCTAGTTGCATATTAAGTTATACAATTTGCATTATGCTTCCTAAAATGCTTTGGGGAACAGGGCTTGCATTTAAATTTTTGTATTCATGGAAAGTATTTGGTATTGTAGCAATTGTATTATTTATACTAATGATTTTGGGTACTATAATAACTTCACTAGGATTAATACGTATGAAAATTATTGATGAATTGAAATATGAATAGAATAATATATGTAGGAGATGGAGTGAATGAAAGACATAATATTAAAAACTGAAAATTTATTTAAAACAGTTACTATAGGAAAAGAAAATACCAATATATTAAATGATGTGAATTTAGAAGTTGAAAAAGGAGAATTCATTTCAATTATGGGCCCATCAGGGTGTGGGAAGAGTACATTACTATATTTATTAGGAGGATTAGATAAACCTTCCGAAGGGAACGTTATATTAAATAATCAAGATATTAATAAATTATCTAATTCTAAAAAGAGTAGATTACGTTGCTCAGAACTAGGTTTTGTATTTCAATTTTATAATCTTGTCCCAGGATTAACTGTAGAGGAAAATATATTACTTCCAGTAGTAATGGCAAGAGAAAAGAGAGCGGATGTGAAGGAAAAGTTAGAGGAATTACTTAAAATAGTTAACTTGACAGATAAAAAAAAGCTTCGTCCTCATCAGCTTTCAGGAGGACAGCAACAAAGAACAGCAATTGCACGTGCACTTATAACAAATCCTAGTGTACTTCTAGCAGACGAACCAATTGGAAATTTAGATAGTGTATCTGGAAACGAAGTAATGAAACTTTTTAAAAGGATAAATGATGAACAAAAAGTTACGATAATTCAAGTTACTCACTCAAATGAATCTGCAGAATATGGAAATAGAATAATTAGAATGCGTGATGGACGGATTATTAACCATAGAGATGGAGTTGTAACGAATGAATAATAAAAAGATAGCAGCACTGTTTCCAGGACAAGGTTCACAATATATTGGAATGTGTAATAAGTTTGCAGACAATAAATGTGTAAACTTAATATTAGAACAAGCATCGAATAAATTAAATATTGATATAAAGAAAATGTGTAATGAAGAAAATAAGGATATTTTCAAAACTGAATTTGCACAGCCAATTATATTAACTGTAAGTTATATTATGTACAAGCTTTATAGAGAACTTGGAGGGGACGTACCAGATATAGCATTAGGACATAGCTTGGGAGAGTTTTCAGCATTGACATGTGCAGGGTGTATAAGTTTTGAAGATGCATTGGAACTTGTGAGCATGAGAGGTAAATTAATGAGTACTGTAGACAATGGCTATGCTATGACTGCAGTAGTTAATGTTAGTTATGAAAATCTTGAAAAAGTAATAGCAAAAATGAATGAAAAAATATATATATCCAATTATAACTCTCCAACTCAAGTTGTTATATCTGCTAAGGCAGATATTATTGGAAAATTTGAAAAAGAAATTGAAATATTAGGTGGGAACACAAAAAGATTAAAGACATCTCAACCGTTTCATACTGAAATTATGCAGGGTGTTGCAATTAAATTTGAAGAGTATATAAATAAATGTAAATTTTCAGAGCCAGAGTTTCATGTAATATCTAATGTAACAGCGGAAGTACATAAGGAAGAATTAATTAAAAAAAGACTTATACAGCAAATATACAAGCCAGTAAATTTTACTCAATGTATGAAAACTTTGAGAAGGAGAGGCATAGAGAATGCCATAGAATTTGGGGCGGGGAATGTATTAACGAGGATAGCTATTCAAAATTACAATGAGATATCAGCATATGCAATGGATGAATATGCTGATAGAAAGCAGCTTAATGACTTAATTAAATTTAATAAGAATAAATCAGTATCATTATTATATATAGTAAATTTATGTTTAGCTGAAGTAACAGGAACAAAATTTGAAAATTATATAGTTGAAGCACATAGAGGGTTAAATGAAAATTATAAAAAACTTGAGTTAATTCGTAATAATTTAGAACAGTCCAATAGTTTAAGTCATGAAAATATAGAGGAAAAGTGTGTTGAGTTATTAAAAAAATGTTTAATGTTAAAAAATGTTCCTATGAACGAGCAAAATAGTATATTAACGAACATAACATCATCTTTTAATGTATATAAGGAGCGTGAATATGAATTATAAAACAATTACGGAAGCCGTACTTGATCTTGATAAATGTAGAGAAGAGTCAATAACCTTTATTCTCCATAATGATGAATATAAAGTTAAGTATTCAGATATTTTAGGAAAAGGTAAGCAAGTTTTACACATGATACAGAAGAACGGATTAGTTAAAGGAGATACACTAATTTTTCAGTTCGACGATAATGAACAATTCGTAGTTACATTTATAGCGTGTATTATAGGTGGAATTATTCCTGTGCCTATTGATAGAATACAAAATAAATTTAACATAGAAAGAATTAAAGGGATATTACAAAAGATGCCTAATTCATGGATTATTACAAGTGATTATGTATTAAATAGTGTCTTACAAATTATTGAACATACAGATGATAGTGCATTGATAGAAAAATTTGAAAAACAAGCCATTAGATACGAAAATTATACTGAATTTAATGAATCACAAAAAATTTGCAACCCTAAAGAAGATGATATTTGCTTAATACAATATTCATCAGGTTCAACTAGTCTACCAAAAGGAGTTCAAGTGACACATAAAGCGCTGATTTCAAATGTATCAGGCATTTATGAAGCCGTTGGCGGTACAAAAGAAAGTGAAATATTAACATGGACACCATTAACACATAATTTAGCGTTAATACCTTTTGTGGTACTGCCTTTAGTATATAAAGTTAACACTCATATAATGCAAACATCAATGTTTTTACAAAATCCACTTAATTGGTTACAAAAAATTGATGAGCACAAAATAACTTTTTCTGCAACACCAAACTTTGCATTTAAGTATGTATTACAAGCAATTCAAAAGCTAGGACTTCCTAAATTCGATTTATCATCATTAAAAGTTATTTTTAATGGTGGAGAGCAAATTTCTTTTGAGGCATGCGAAAGTTTTGTAAATATATTAAAACCGTTACAGTTATCACACAATTCAATTATTTCTGTGTATGGAATGTCAGAAGCAACGGTTTGCGTAACTATATCCCCTGTTAATGAACATATTTATGCAGGATATTATAAACGTGAAAGTTTAATTGGTGGAAAAAAGGTTGAGTTAGGTGATGAACAAAGTAATGACATCTGTCTGGTAGATGTTGGATATCCTTTGAATGGAATACAAATTAGAATCTGCGATAACAATAAAGTTTTAGTAGAAGAAGGAGTGGCGGGTGAAATTCAGTTGAGGGGAGACGCTTTGACTCCAGGATATTACGAGTTAGAAGAGGCTACGAAAAATCTTTATACTGATGATGACTGGTTAAAGACTGGAGATATTGGTTTTTTAAATAAGGGTAGATTAACTATTATAGGCCGTGAAAAGGATTTAATAATTGTTAATGGAAAAAATATCTACTGTCATGATGTTGAGAAATATGTAGAAGACTCAGGAGAATGTATAGAATTACAGGTAGTAGCTGTGGCAGCTTTTGATTCTATCTCACAGCGAGACAGAGCAGTTATATTTATTGAAAGTGATATAACATTTGATCAATTTAAAATTATGGCACTCCGAATAAAAGCATATATGGCATTAAACTATGGTTTAATAATTGATGATATTTTACCAGTGAGTAGTATACCTAAAACACTAAGTGGTAAGAAACAACGTTACAAATTAGCAGAGGATTATAAAAAAGGTGAATTTAACCAAATAAAGCAACAAATTAATACTATAGATTGCGGATCTAAATATTTAAAAAGTCCTAAAACTGGAACAGAAGAGATACTTTTTAATATATGGTGTGATGTTTTGAAAAATGATAAGTATGGAGTTGGTGATAATTTCTTTTTATTAGGTGGAAATTCTATTAAAGTTATTGCTATGGTTGGGTTAATAAAAGAAAGATTAAATAAGACGATCCCTGCATCTGTAATATTTAAAAATCCTACTATAGAAAGTTTATCTGTTATTATAGATAAAATGAATAGTGAAAATAATTTTACATTGAAGAATAATCCTAAAGAAGAGTATTATCCATTAAGTAAAGAACAACTTAGAATTTACATTAGTGCATGTCTTGCAGAAAATAATACTGTGTATAATATTCCTATAGCTGCAAGGATATACAATTGTTTGATTGATCCAGTAAAGGCTCAAAATATTATTAATATGTTAGTTCAAAAGTATGAAATTTTACGTACTAGCATAGAACTTGTGAATTTATCTCCTATGCAAAAGGTGCACAATAACGTTGAGATAAATGTTGGGTATAGGGAAATAGATGAAGAAGAGTTAAAGCTCGTTATTGAAACATTTGTAAGACCATTTAACTTAACAGAATCTCCTTTAATGCGTTTAGAAATAAATAATGTCGAAAATGATACGATTATTTTAATAGATATGCATCATATTATTAGCGATGGTACAACTATTTCACTTTTTTTAAATGAATTTTTAAATATATATTATGGAGGAGAACTTCAGCCACCAAGATTCCAATTTAAAGATTATGTAGATTATCAAAATAGTTCGGAATATGATTTAAAAATTCAAAAAATGGAAAAATATTGGATTGAACAATTTAACACAGAGGTATCACCAGTATATTTACCGGAGGATTTTGATAGATTAAAAGTTAAAAGATATAATGGTAAAAGAATAAGCTTTCAGTTAGATAAAGAAATTATAACAGAGGTATTAAATATAGGAAATAAATATAATGTAACTGAATTTATGACATTTTTATCTATATATAATATTTTTATAAATCTTTATACTGGAGAAAATGATATTGTAATTGGAACACCTGTGGCGGGGAGACATTTAAATGAAATTCAAGATATGTTAGGTGTGTTTATAAATATGGTTCCAATACGTAATAATTTTAATGATGAAGTGAAATTTAGTGAATTGTTAAAAATTGTATCAAATAACGTAATAAATGCACTTGATAAGGGAGAATATCCTTTTGATATGTTAATTAAAAAGTTAGGAATTAAGACGGATTCTAGTACAACGCCCTTATTTAATATAGCATTTGTTTATCAGAATTTTATGTATCCTGAAGTTCAAGGGATAAGATATACTTTAAAAGATGTTAATACATCTACATCACAATATGATTTATTATTAACAATTTATACGTTAGATGATGGATTTAAATTTGAATTTGAATATGATACTGATTTATTTAAAGATGAAACTATTGTTCAATTTATTAATTCATTTTATGACATTATTAATCAAATAACACAAAATCCAGAAATTAATATTAATAAAATACAAATCTATGGAAAACAAAATAGTAAAGTAACTATCCATATGTTAAAATAACATCTTGCTCTCATGTAATTTATTAAAGCAGGTTTTAAATTCATGAAGGGCATATGCGACCTGGTCATACGTTTTTATAACAGGAGTTAAATCAAAATGGACATTAATATATTAAAAAAAATTATTAATCAAATGGAACAGTCATCAATTTCATATTTAGAATATAAAGATAGTAACATAAGTTTAAAACTTGCAATGCAAAAAAAACATAACATAAATGACGAAATTGCATGCGCTATAAAAAATAAAGATATTTATTTAATAAAATCAAAGTACGTTGGAATTGTAAAAATCATAGATAATGAAAGCCATCAACCATTTGTTACTCTAGGACAAATGGTTGAAGTAGGTGATTTATTGTGCGTTATAGAATATCTAAACTTGTTTATTCAAATAAAATCTTGTGTATGTGGATATGTTAGTGAAATATGTGTTAGAAATCTATCAATGATTCAATATGGCGAAGTTCTATTTAAGATTGTTATGTAAGAGTCAAATTTAAGGGATTATATAAAGAAGTAACAAGATTATGTTGCTTCTTTATTTTTATGGACTTAAAGTAGTTACATTGGGCATAATATCGTTAATACATATTTGATAGGAGTTGTTGTAGCTATGACTAAACTAGGCACTATTAAACAAAACAAAAAACCTAACAGATTAATTAATGAAAAGTCTCCATACCTTCTGCAACATGCATATAACCCAGTAAGTTGGAATCCCTCGGGTGAGGACGCCCTTACCAAAGCAAAAGATAAACCAATCTTCCTTTCAATCGGTTATTCAACTTGCCATTGGTGTCATGTAACCTAAAGACTGCAATTTATGACAAAGAAGAAACCATTTAAAATCAATGTATTAAGATGCTTTTGCACTAAAACTTCAATTCCTATATAAGCACTAACTTAATTGTAGGTATTGTTTTTTTATGCCTTTTTAAATTGTTATTAAATAATATAGTTACAGAACAATTACTATTAACTAAAGCTGTGTATGTTATATATATGTAAGCGACAAATAACCCGTCACCTAAAATAATGTAATAATACTCCTATGAAGACGAGGAGTATTATTACATGAATAAAAGAAAATTTGAGGCACAATGGATGACATTAGTAGTAATTTGAAAAAAACTTGACATGCAACTAAAAGGTTGCTAATATAAAACTATGGATAAAATATTTAGTGCTCTTGCTGACAAGTCACGTCGTTACTTATTAGATCTGCTTTATGAAAAGAATGGTCAATCTCTTTCTGAACTATGTTCCCGGCTTGAAATGTCAAGACAGGCAGTATCAAAACATCTTTTAATACTAGAAAACGCCGATATTATAGTACCCATATGGAGGGGGAGAGAGAAGATTCATTATATTAATACTGTTCCATTAAGGCTAATTTCTTTGAGGTGGATAAATAAGTTTGATGAAATAAGAATTGAAGACTTGATGGAATTGAAAGGAAATCTTGAAAAATAAACTAAGGAGGATATTATGGAAGGATTTATGTATCAAATAGTTATATCGACCAGTGCGGAGAAAGTATGGGAAGCTCTTATTAAACCTGAATATACAAAAAAATATTGGTTCGGACGCAGTGTAATTTCTAAATGGAATGTTGGTTCCTCTGTATCAGTTATTACACCCGAAGGAAAAGAGGAAGTGAGAGGCGAAGTTATTGAATATAACCCAAACAAAAGACTTTCCTATACTTGGAAAAAGTTTCAAGAAAATACTGAAGAAAAGATCACAACAGTGGTTTTCGAAATACAAGAGATGGGACCCTTAACAAAATTAACGATTTTGCAAGATATAAATGCTGAAGATGCAAAATTCCAGCAAGCTGCTGCTGGATGGACTTTTATTCTTTGTGGAATAAAAACTCTATTAGAAACAGGAGAACCACTTCCGTCGCTTCCTTGGGAGCACTGATAAAGAAAATTGAATATAAAAAAATAACTTAGTATCTTGGATTAAAGAATGATACTAGGTTATTTTTATGGAAGGCTGGTTATATCTGACTGATAAAATGATGTTAATCGGGCGTTTGCATTAGAAATTATGAAATAAGATAAAACTTTCTTTACGGACGACACAAGTGTTTTTGTATTGATATAGGTATGCAACACAAAATTAAACCACTTGGATAAAATGTTATTCTTTATTTTTATGGACTTAAAGTAGTTACATTGGGCATAATATCGTTAATACATATTTGATAGGAGTTGTTGTAGCTATGACTAAACTAGACACTATTAAACAAAACAGAAAACCTAACAGATTAATTAATGAAAAGTCTCCATACCTTCTACAACATGCATATAACCCAGTAAGTTGGAATCCCTGGGGTGAAGACGCCTTTACCAAAGCAAAAGCAGAAGATAAACCAATCTTCCTTTCAATCGGTTATTCAACTTGCCATTGGTGTCATGTCATGGAGAAAGAATCTTTTGAAAATGAAGAAGTAGCAGCTATTTTAAATAAATATTTTGTATCAATAAAGGTAGATAGAGAGGAACGCCCAGATATAGACAGTATTTATATGACCGTATGCCAAACTTTAACTGGAAGTGGTGGATGGCCCTTAACTATTTTTATGACACCAGATAAAAAGCCATTTTATGCTGGTACGTATTTTCCAAGGGAAAGTAGACATAGAATGCCAGGCATAAAGGATGTACTGAATTCTATAGCACAGCAGTGGAATGAAGAAAGAGAGAATATTATAGCATCTAGTGAAAAAATAGTAGAGCATATAAAAAACATTGATAAAAAGGTTAATCTAGTAGAACTAGGAGAAGAAATAGGCGAGGATGAAATACATAATGCATATAATAGCTTCAAGGGTGTATTTGATTGTGATTATGGTGGATTTGGAAGGTCTCCAAAATTTCCAGCGCCTCATAACTTGCAATTTTTATTGAAATACTGGAGAAATTATAATGAGCCTAAAGCATTAGAGATGGTAGAAAAAACTTTGGAAGCTATGTATGAGGGCGGGATTTTCGACCATATAGGGTTTGGATTCTCAAGGTATTCCACAGATGGGAGATGGCTCATACCTCACTTCGAAAAAATGTTATATGACAATGCACTTTTAGCTACAGTATATATTGAGGCTTTTGAAGCTACAGGCAAAGTATTCTACAAACAAGTAGCTGAAAAAATATTTATTTATATCTTAAGGGATATGACCTCTCCAGAGGGTGGCTTTTACTCAGCAGAGGATGCAGATAGTGAGGGAGAAGAAGGCACATATTATTTATTAACATTAAAGGAAATAGGTTTAGTTTTAGGTGAGGAGCTTTATGAAACCTATTGTAAACGCTATAATATAACGGTTGAAGGTAATTTTGAAGGTAGGAATATTCCAAATCTTATTGGCAAAAAAAGTAGCTCTAAGATAGATGAAAAAATAGAACGCAAATTAGAAGAAATGAGACAAAAGTTATTTGAATATAGGGAAAAAAGAATTCATCCTTATAAGGATGACAAGATATTAACTTCCTGGAATGGGCTTATGATTGCGGCGCTCGCTTATGGTGGAAGAATTTTTGAAAATAGCGATTATATTACCCAGGCAGAAAAGGCTATGGATTTTATTTTAAGTAACATGATTAATGAAAAAGGAAGATTAATGGCTAGGTACAGAGAAGGCGAAATAGCCCATTTAGGCTATTTAGAAGATTACGCATTCCTTGTGCATGCTTTAATTGAGTTATATGAAGCTACTTTTAATGTAAAATACTTAGCTAGAGCAATAGAGTTTAATGAAAATATGCTTAAGTTGTTTAAAGATGAAGAGCAAGGTGGATTGTTTTTATATGGAGTTGACGGAGAAGAACTAATTGTTAGGCCAAAAGATATATATGATGGTGCTATGCCATCAGGTAATTCAGTGGCTACTTTAAATATGTTAAGGCTTGCTAGATTAAGTGGTAATAGTGAATTAGAAAATGAGGCATACGGGCAATTTGAGGCTTTTGCTTCAAAGGTTAAAACTATAGAAAGTGCTCATGCTTATTTTATGACGGCACTATTATATAGCAAGATACCAGGAAAGGATATTATTATCGCAGGAGAGGGGCAGGGTAGTGTTACTAAAGCTATGATTAAAGAGATTAATAGTAATTACCTCCCATTTGCTACAGTAGTAATAAACACTGGCGATGAAAGGTTAAATTCCATTAATAATGAGTTAAGAGCACATAAACCTTTGCAGGGAAAGACTACTGCCTATATTTGTGAGAATTTTACTTGCAAAGAGCCAATTACTGATTTGAAAAAATTCTCTGAGTATATTAAGATTTATTAATATGCAAAACAAATGGTAAGTTGTATAATGAAATGACCGAAGAGTAACAAAAAATAAAGACTCAAGAGAAATACTCTTGTATAATGTTAAGTGACTAAACCAACATATACGGGAGGATTTCAAATGAGTCAATTAGATTTTATCACACAGAGCAGAAAAGGTAAACACATAACATACGAGGAACGCATAAAGTTAGAAGCTTTACACAAAATGGGACTTAATTCAACTCGTATTGCGGAGCAAATAGGTGGGCGCTCAGAACGTACAATAAGGCGTGAAATTGCTAAAGGAATTGTAGAACTATTGAATAGTGACTTAACCACTCGAATGGAATATAGCGCAGAAATTGGGCAGTCAGAGCATGACAAACAAGGTACCGCTAAAGGTCCTGCATTAAAAATAGGAAAAGATCATAAATTGGTGAAGTACTTAGAAAAAGCTATTGGTATAGATGGCGAATCTCCGTATGCAGCTATTCAAAATATCACAAATAAAGATCTACAATTTGAAACAACTATTTGCTTCAAAACTGTGTATAACTATTTGGATAATAATTTGTTTTTAAATATAAGTAACAAAGATCTGCCTGTTAAAAAGAATGCTAAAAAGAGAAACTATAAAAAAATAAGATCAGCGTATAACAATACCAAAGGAACTAGCATATCGGAGAGACCTGCAGCGGTAGCTGCACGTGATGAGATAGGCCACTGGGAAATGGACACTGTAGTTGGCAAACAGGGTACAAAAACTGTCTTGATGGTGTTAAGTGAAAGAGTAACTCGTAAGGAGTTAGTCTTTAAAATACCATCTAAATCACAGGCGGCTGTCGTGAAAGAATTGGACAAATTGGAGCGTAAAATGGGAATGTTATTCTCGAAAACATTTAAAACAATCACCTGTGATAACGGCTGTGAGAACCTTGATTTCGAGGGTATTGAGAACTCAGTAAGAAATAAACGAAAGAGAACTAAAGTATATTATGCTCACCCATATAGTTCATGGGAGCGAGGCACAAACGAAAATATCAATAAAATGATACGACGATTTATCCCAAAAGGTGTGGATATTTCAGCATTCTCTAAAAAACAAATTATGCAAATACAGCACTGGATCAACAATTATCCAAGAAGGATTTTCAACGGTTTATCTGCCAATATGATGGAACAGAAAACCATTACAACTTAACATTATATTTTTCTTGAAAATTTCGGACATTTTATATTGCAATCTACAATATGCAAAACAAATTGTAAAAAAATTGACAAATATGTACTGTAGTGATATAATTTAAGCTATTATTGAGTAATTATATAATTATATAATCATTAAATTCCATGAAAAGGACAGTACTTTCTTATTAATCTTAAAGCGAGCAAGGGTAGAGTGTAAGCCTTGTAAGGTATAGGAAGTTAAGTGGGCAACTATTTAACAAAATTAGTATTAAATTAATTTTAGGAAGAGAACCTTGGAGAAGCTGCCTGAACTAGTTAAAAGTATTTTTGACTCTTATAGGGTAAGCCGCGAGTAGCGTTAACACATTGAGTGGACTTTATAGTCAACTAGAGTGGTACAGCGGAAGTATAACCCGTCTCTTTATTTAGAGATGGGTTTTTGTTATATTACAATATATATGGATTTTGAAATTAGGATTACAATTAATAAGTGTATCAAGTGAAATGCAGCGCAGGAGGGATAACAATTGTTATCTACCGCAGAGCAATACAGGAGGGAATTTTTATGGATTATAAAAAAATAGTTGCAGAAAGAATTAAACAATTGGTGGAGCTCGATATAGAAACAATAGAGAAGTTAATTGAAATACCCCCAAGACCTGAAATGGGAGAGTTTGCTTTTCCGTGTTTTCAATTAGCAAAAACTATGAAAAAAGCGCCTAATATGATAGCTAATGACCTAAAAGGAAAAATTGAAAATGAGGGTTTTGAAAAAATAGAGTGCTTTGGTCCTTACTTAAATTTCTTTCTAGACAAAGGAGTATTTATTAAAAATACTATAGAAAAAATATTAGAAGAGGGAGAAAGCTATGGTTCATCTAAAATAGGTGAAGGTAAGAATATGATAGTAGAGTATTCATCACCTAATATAGCAAAGCCATTTCACGTAGGACATTTATTCACTACAGTTATAGGTAACTCTTTATATAAGATACTTTCTTTTGAAGGATATAATTGTACTGGAATTAATCATCTTGGGGATTGGGGAACACAATTTGGTAAGCTTATTTACGCCTATAAAAACTGGGTAGACGAAGATGCATTAGAAAAAGAGCCTATTAATGAATTATTAAGAATTTATGTGAAATTCCATGAAGAGGCTGATATTGACCCAACACTTAATGATGAAGCAAAAATGTATTTTAGGAAATTAGAAGACGGTTGCGTTGATGAAGTTAAGCTTTGGACTAAATTTAGAGACTTAAGCCTAGTAGAGTTTAAGAAACTTTACAAAACTTTAAATGTTGAATTTGATTCTTATGCTGGGGAAAGTTTTTACTGTGATAAAATGGATGACATAATAAAAGACATAGATTCAAAGGGCCTACTTGTAGACAGTAATGGAGCTAAAGTTGTAATGCTCGATGAATACAATATACCACCTTGCATAATTAAAAAATCAGACGGTGCTACAATTTATGCTACTCGTGATTTAGCTGCAGCAACTTACAGAAAGAAGACTTATGATTTTCATAAAAATATTTATGTAGTTGGAAAAGATCAAGCTCTTCATTTTAAACAAGTATTTACTACTTTAAAGCTTATGGGCAATGAGTGGGCAGATGATTGTGTGCATGTACCTTTTGGCACAGTAAGATTTGCAGATAAAAAATTATCTACAAGAAAAGGCGATGTTATTTTCTTAGATGAATTATTAGATCAAGCAGTGGTTAAAACTCTTGAAGTAATAAATGAAAAAAATCCAGAGCTTGAAAACAAAGAAGATGTAGCTAAAAAAGTAGGAATAGGTGCTATTGTATTCACTTATTTAAAAAATCATAGAGAAAGAGATATTGTCTTCAATTGGGAAGAAATGCTTAGCTTTGATGGGGAAACAGGTCCTTATGTGCAATATACTTATGCAAGAGCAAAAAGCATATTAAGAAAAGTTGGAGAAAATAGCAATAAACCTGAAACTAATGAAGTTAGAACTAATGTAGAACCTGATTATAATAAATTAAATTCTAAAGAAGAATTTGAACTTGTTAAGCAGTTAGAAGGTTTCCAAAGTGCAATTATGGCTGCTATTGATAAATTAGAACCATCTATGGTTACAAGATATGTTATTGAGGTAGCAAAGGCATTTAATAAATTTTATAATCAGCACAATATATCAAATTTAGAAGATGAATCGAATAAAAAAGCAAAAATTAAAATGGTAGAATCTACTTGCCAAGTAATCAAGAACGCGTTAAACCTTATAGGGATAGAAGTTGTAGACAGAATGTAGCATATACTCGGTATTCCTTTGGATTTGCGTTATTGCAATTATTTGCAATAACGCTGTTTTTAATGTATTATTAGATTATAGAAAAATGTAAAACTTGTTTAGAATTATTTAGCAAATAAAAAACACATTTGTTGTAATAGATACTTTTCTTTTTTTATAGATTAGGGGGAACTATGTTTATCAAAAAATACAAAATTAAGGTTATTTTGCCTAACGAAATTTTCACCAAATATAAGATGGACACTATTGCGTATTTAGATATTGAAGCTACAGGGTTCGATATGGAATATGATAAAATAGTATTGATATCTTTAGGGTATTACTTAAACAAAGATGAATTTGAAATCGTTCAATATTTTGCGGAGGCGCCAAGCGACGAGGAGAGTCTTTTGAAAGAACTTAAGAAAGCGATGGGTAATTTTAAAAGATGGTGTTCTTATAATGGAACAGCCTTTGATGAGCCCTTCATAATTAGAAAGATGTACAGATATAATCTTGGGTTTAGAATGCCAAGGGAACATATAGATTTATTTAGGATTATAAGACCTTTTCATAAAAAAATGGGAATTAAAAATTGCAGTTTAAAAAGTGTAGAGCAGTTCACTGGTATTAACAGAAAAGATGAAATAAATGGGGCTATGTGGGTTGAACTATATAATGAATACCTAGTAAAACATGATGAAAAGTCTAAGGAAATTCTTATGCTTCATAATTAT
Source organism: Clostridium sp. CM028 (assembly GCF_030585565.1). Lineage (NCBI taxonomy): Bacteria > Bacillati > Bacillota > Clostridia > Eubacteriales > Clostridiaceae > Clostridium > Clostridium sp. CM028. The sequence goes on from NZ_CP077766.1 coordinate 3,523,739, forward strand.
GAGGATGTTGTGAATTTGCCTAAAATTTTCAATGTAGTTGATATTATTGAAAATGATTTGGATCTTAAGAGAAAAGAAAAATTAGCTAAAAAACAAATAGCTTTTTTGAAAAGTAATAGAACCACTAATGAACCACTAAAAATGGTGAGTACCAGGTTATCTATATTAGCAAAATAGTGCAGAGTTAAGATTAAAAAAAACAGTGGTATAGTACAAAAATGTACTATACCACTGCTTTTTTTATTGAATTTTATTGGGGGGCTTTAGCTCACAGCTATGGCTACAGCCTTTACAGCCATTTCCACAACCACAATCACCACTTGCTTGCTTTTTTATATTAGAATACAAGATATATCCAGCTACAACTATAATCACACCAACAATAATAAATTCCACGCTAGCATCACCTCTTTATATTTTATACTATATATTTTATGCTATAAATTTTTTATTATCCAATTATAACACTACCTACATTAAATATTATAAAAGAAACTATCCAAGCTAATAGCAATTGATATGTTAAAGAAAAAATTGCCATTTTATTTCCATATTCCTTTTTCATAGTTGCGATTACCGATACACAGGGAGTATATAATAATACGAAAACTAAGAAACTATAAGCCGATAGTGGCGTAAAATAATTAGCTAAAATATGTTTTAAATTACCTCCATATATAACACCCATTGTACCTACAACTACTTCCTTAGCCATAAGACCAGTTAAAAGTGCTACCGAATTTTGCCATGAAGCAAATCCAAGTGGTATAAATACTGGATTTATAAATTTTCCTATTGAAGCTAAAAAGCTAATGTTTATATCAACCATACCTGTAGTATTGAAATTTGATAAAAACCATATTATTACGGAAATTGAGAAAATTATAGTGCCGGCTTTCTTTAAGAAGCCTTTACCTTTTTGCCAAGTGTGTATTAATAAGCTTTTTGGTTCTGGTAATTTATATACAGGTAATTCTATAATAAAAGGTTCTTCATCCTTTTTGAATAAAGTATTTTTAAATAGTAGGCCAATTCCAAAGGCTAAACCAATACCTAGTAAGTATAATGAAAATACCATGAAGGTTTCTCTTCCAGGAAAAAATATTGATGCAAACAATGCATAAACTGGAAGCCTGGCATTGCAGGACATAAGAGGAACTAAAAGTGCTGTTAATTTTCTGTCTTTATCACTCTCTAGAGTTCTAGCAGACATTATAGCTGGAACAGAGCAACCGAAACCAACAATTAAAGGAATAAAAGCTTTACCTGATAAGCCCATTTTTCTCATTAACTTATCCATTATAAAAGCAGCTCTTGCCATGTATCCACTGTCTTCTAAAAATGAAATACCTAAGAATAATGTCAATATAACAGGTAAAAATACTATTACGGAACCAACTCCGCCTACGATACCATCAATTAGTAGAGAAGAAAACCAAGCGCTGTTACTCGCAAGTACAATACGTAAAAATGGAACGAAAAAATCATTAAGCAAACTATCTAGAAGATCAGCTAAAGGTTGTCCAACCCAGGTAAATGTAAACATAAAAATTAAAAATAAACTTCCGAAAAATAGCGGATAAGCAAGTATTCTATTAAGCACAATTTTATCTATTTTTTCTGTAATAGAAGCTTTATTATCAGTGTTTTTATTAGTAATTGATTTTAATAAACATTCAATGTAATCATAAGTTTCTTTTTCATCTTTAAATTTTAGACTGTTTGTAGAAGTGGTAATATAATCCTTTTTGAGGAGGCAATCGCGAACATCAGAAATACCTTTACCTTTTGAAGCTACTATAGGTATTATTTTTACCCCTAGTTTTTGTTCTAAAAGTTTTAAATTAATGTCTATTCCCTTAGATATTGCTACGTCTATCATGTTTAATACTAAAATTATCGGTTTGTTAAATTGTTTTAATTGAGTTGTAAGGTATAAATTTCTATCAAGGCTCGATGCATCAACAATATTTACAATTACATCTACGTTACTGCTTTGCAAAAATTCCTTGGAAACTTTTTCTTCGTTTGAATAAGTGTCCATGGCATAAATACCAGGCAAGTCAACAATTTTAATTTTATTAGCTATAAAGCCTTCTTTTTTTTCTACGGTCACTCCAGCCCAATTACCTACATATTGGTTAGAACCTGTAAGTGCATTAAATAGAGTTGTTTTGCCAACATTAGGATTACCTAGTAAAGCAGCAGTAATCATTCAAATCCTCCTTATTATATCTCGCTATAATAATTATGCAATTTTTATAGATATATTTTTAGCGTCATTTTTTCTAATGGCTAAATTGAAACCGCGTAAATTTATAATTATAGGATCCCCTAGAGGTGCGGTAGCTACTAATTTAACTTCAGTACCTTCTATGAAGCCTAATGCGAGTAATCTTTTAGCAAATTTATCATCCCCGCAAACGGAGTCAATGAGCGCTTTATCTCCTGGCTTTAAATCGTAAATACTTATAATAATCACTCCTTAATGAAAACAATTCTCAATTGTAATTTTAACATGTTTATCTATTAGTGTCAATATGAAGTAACAAGAAAAATCATTAAATTTTAAAAATGATTTTATAAAATAGTGGAAATGTGATAACATATAAATAGAGCAGAGGTTTAAATTAGACATGTGCAAATTTACGGTTTTGCTTTTTAGAAAACTTAGTAGAAAAGAGTGATATTGTGATTACAAAACTTAGTAGTATTAAGGTAGGGGAAATTTCAGTGGAAGGGGCCCTTACTATAGACGGAAATAAGCAACTCTTTAAAGATGCATTGTTTTTTGATTTAGAACATTACATTTATAAAAAGCCCATATGTATAGGAGTTTTTGGGTGCTGCTATTATGATGAAATTTCAAATGAGTTAAAGGTTACCCAATATATGGCGGAAAATAAAAAAGATGCTATAGAAATATTATCTTTAGCTAAAAATTATTTTGAAGAAATGAAGATGAAGTATAATAAAAAATTCATCGTTACATTTTCAGGGAATAATGATTTTACAGTTATAAACTATTTGTTAAAAGCTCATAAAATAGATTTTATACTAGAAGGGTATTTTGGCGAAGTAGATTTGCAGAAATGTTATGAAAAAGCTGAAGGAACATGTATTGGGCTTAAAGCTCTAGAAAAGATATTTGAGATTGATCGCGAAAGTGAGGTAATTAGTGGCTCTAATTTAGCTAAAACCTTTGGTAAAATAGTAAAAGATGCTGAGTATATAAATAGAATGCCTAAAGAAAAAAAAGAAAAAATATTATTATATAATCAACAAGATGTTGTTAGTTTATTTTATATATATGTTGATTGGTACAATAAAATACAGTTAAAAACTGAGGAAAGCATAGCACATCAATAGCTGTGTTTTTTTATTTGCTAAAAAATTTTAGATTAACTTAGTAATGAGGAATACTGTAAGCATTTCCATAATAATTTAATAGAAGGGTGTTTTAAAATTATTAGAGGAGGGAAGCATATGGAGCAGACTCGGAGAAACATTGATGCAGCGATGGGAAGGGTTAAAGCAGATTTAGTGCTAAAGAATGCGAATTTTATAAATGTGTTTACTGAAAATATAGATAGAGGGGATATTGCTATACTAGGCGATACTATTATAGGAATTGGTGAATACGATGGAACCGCTGAAATTGATTGCTCAGATTTATATGTTTCGCCGGGATTCATTGATTCGCATGTACACATAGAATCCTCCATGATTATGCCCAAGCAGTTTGCGGAGGTGATAATTAAAAAAGGTGTAACTACAATAATAGCAGATCCACATGAAATAGCTAATGTAGAAGGAATGAACGGTATTAACTTTATGATAAATAATAGTAAAAAAGCACCTATAGATGTTTTTTTTATGCTACCTTCTTGTGTTCCGGCAACAAACTTTGAGGATAGTGGATTCGTTCTTAATGCTAATAATTTTGATAAATTAATCAATAATAAGCTAGTTTTAGGTCTCGGTGAAGTAATGGATGTGACCGCAGTTACAAATAAGGATGAAAATATATTAAAAAAAATAGATATAGCAAAGCACAAACATATAGATGGTCACTGTCCTAATATATCGCCTAGGGAGTTAAATGCATACTTAAGCTGCGGTGTAAGAACAGATCATGAAAGCGAAAATGCCAAAGAAGCCTTACTAAAAGTTAGTAGGGGAATGTACGTAATGCTGCGAGAAGGATCAGCTGCAAGAAATTTAAAGGAAATTCTTCCCGCTGTTACCAAGAATAACTTCGGAAGATTTTTATTTTGCACGGATGATAGACATGTAGACGATTTACTAGAGAGTGGCTCCATAGATAACTGTATTAGAATTTCTATAAAGCAGGGAATTAATCCTATAAATGCGTTTATAATGGCCTCATTTAATGCAGCTAAATGTTATGGTTTGTTGGATAGAGGAGCTATAGCACCAGGATATAAAGCAGATTTAGTGCTATTTGAAGACTTAAAGGGCGTAAATATAATGAAAGTTATAAAAAATGGTAAAGAGTATAAAGAATTACCGGGCACAAAACATGTAGACTTAAAAATAAAATCGTCCATGCATATGGATTTTATAGATAGTGAAATTTTCAAAGTTAAAAGTAATGCTAAAGCTGTAAATGTGATAAAATTAATTCCGAATTCCTTGCGAACTAAATTGGTACAGAGGAAAACAGAAAGTGAACTTGGTTATATAAAGAGAGTGGCAGAAAGAGATGTTTTAAAAATAGCAGTAATTGAAAGACATCATAATACAGGTAAGCATTTTGTTGGATTTATAGAAGGATTAGGATTAAAACATTGCTCCATAGCACAAACTATAGTCCATGATTCTCACAACCTTATAGTCGTTGGAGATAATGATAAGGACATGGAGGTGGCAGTTAATACTCTTGTTTCGATTGGTGGAGGTATAGCTATGGTGTCTGAGGGGAAAGTTATTGCTCAGCTAAGCTTGCCAATTGCGGGGCTAATGACCTTTGAGTCCCCATATATGGTGTCAGAGCACCTAAATAGGCTTAGTAGAATTGCCAGAGGCTTTGGAGTACGAGAGGAATATGACCCTTTTGTAAGCTTATCTTTTATGGCACTTCCAGTAATACCTGAAGTTAAAATTACTACTAGAGGATTGTTTGACTATAATAAGCATGCATTTATAAAGCTTATTGTCGAATAATAGCGGAAATAAAAATCTTACAATAATAATTAATATTATTGTAAGATTTTTTTTAAACCCATTTCTAAATGATGAACATATTAATTAATAAAGTATATTTATGAAAAGGAGATATAGGGATATTTATTTATCCCACAAAATTAACGTTTTCTTTATAATTATGTTGAATATTCATAAAAAACTATGCATATAATTTGCAAAATAAGGGGTGCACTGATGGCGGGTATTGTGATTGGATTTAAAAAAAATAAAAAATCCGTAAATATTTTTGATATGAGTACATATACTGTCAGAGGGGTATTTAAATTTAGCGTACTAAATATTATATAATGTGTTATGAAGCTATTAATGAGAAATTTAATAACAGTGAAAACATGATTAGGAGTGGGGAAATATGAGTCTTCAAAATAAACAGAAATTAGGATATATACTTGTTCAAACCAAGAAAATAACTGAAGAACAGTTGAAATCAGTTTTGAAAAAACAAAGAATATCTGGGAAAAGACTTGGAGAACAACTTATAGAGGACAATATTTTAACGGAAGATGTAATAATAGATGTACTTGAAATACAACTAGGAATTATGAGAGTAGATTTAGAAAGAACTGTTGTAAATATGGAAGCAGTTAAATGTATATCTGAAAGTCTAGCTCTTAGATACAATTTGATTCCTATAGATATAGAAGACAATAAAATCAAAGTTGCTATGGCAGACCCATTAAATGTGTTTGCAATCGATGATGTGGGCATATCATCAGGTTACGAGGTAGAACCTTTAATTACAACTCAAACAGCCATTAAAAAGTCTATAGATAGATATTACTCGTCGCAATATGTTCAAAAGGCAGCAAATGAACTAGTAAAATCTCAAACTCAAAGTGATATAAAGGGACTTAGCGTGGAGGAATCTGATAGTCTTGAAAACATTAAGAATGCTCCTGCGGTAAGGCTTGTAGATTCTCTAGTTAAAAATGCAGTAAAAAGCAGGGCTAGTGACATTCACATAGAACCCTTTGATGAGTATGTTAGGGTTAGATATAGAATCGATGGTGAGCTTCATGAAGTATTGAAGTCTCCCAAGGAAACCTTAGCTGCATTGGTAACAAGAATAAAAATACTTGGTAACATGAATATAGCAGAGAAAAGACTTCCTCAAGATGGAAGAATACTAATGAATATAGAGAAAAAAGATTACGATCTTCGCGTATCTATTCTTCCTACGGTTTATGGAGAGAAAGTGGTTATTAGAGTGCTTGACAGAGAAAACTTTCTTAAATCTAAGAAGCAACTAGGATTAAGTAAAGATGACTTAGAAAAGGTAGAGGGTATAATTAAAAGCCCTTACGGTATTATTTTAGTAACGGGGCCTACAGGAAGTGGTAAGTCTACCACGTTATATAGTATTTTAAGTGATTTGAATAAGGAAAATACTAATATTATAACTGTAGAAGACCCAGTAGAATACTTAATAGATGATATAAATCAAGTTAATGTGAATATTAAGGCGGGACTAACCTTTGCGTCAGGCCTTAGATCTATTTTAAGACAAGATCCAGATATAATAATGATAGGTGAAATCAGAGATAGTGAAACAGCAGAAATAGCGATTAGGTCCGCTATTACAGGACATTTGGTTTTAAGCACTATTCATACCAACGATGCGGCCTCAGCAGTAGTAAGACTTTCGGACATGGGAATAGAACCATACCTAGTGGCAACTTCGGTAAGTGGAGTTATTTCACAAAGACTTGTGCGGAGGATATGTAAGCACTGTAAAACTTCTTTCGAAGCTAGTAGTTATGAAAAAACAATATTAGGATTAGAAGAGCAAGAGACGCTAAAGCTTTATAAAGGCGAGGGTTGTACCTACTGTAATAACAGTGGGTTTTCGGGCAGAACAGGTGTCTATGAGATTATGGAAATTACTAGAGAAATAAGGGAAAGCATTCTACTTAACAAAAGCATAGATCAAATTAAAGATATAAGCATTAGAAATGGAATGAAAACCCTTAAAAAGTCCTGTGAGGAGCTGGTTTATAGTGGTGAAACTACAATAGATGAATTAATAAAAATAGCTTTTTCAAAGGATAGTTAGCAGTCGTGCTAACTATAAAGGGGGTGTACGAGTGCCGGTTTTCGTATATGAGGCAAAAAACGTTCAAGGTGTTTCATTAAAAGGTAAAATGGAGGCCTCAAATGAAAGAGCTGTAAGTATGATGCTTAGAGAGAAAAGCTATTATCCTGTTAGAATAAAAGAATATAAGAAATCCTTAAATGTAGATTTAAGCTCTCTTAAAATGGTTAGTACAAAGGATATATCAATATTTTGCAGACAGTTTTCAGTTATAGTTTCTGCGGGAATCAGTATAGTTAAGGCTGTAGATATAGTTAAAGAACAGACAGAAAATCCAAAGCTTAAAAAAGTTTTATATGTTGTGAGCGAAGAGATACAAAAGGGCAAAACTTTTTCAATATCCCTTAGAGAACACAAAGATATTCCAGATATGCTAGTAAATATGGTTGAGGTTGGAGAAACTAGCGGGAATTTGGACACAATTTTGGGAACATTAGCTAAGTATTATGAGAATGAGCATAAACTACAGCAAAAAATAAAGCAGGCCATAACATATCCAAAGGTTATTGTTATTTTTTCATTTATTGTTGTAACTGGGATTGTAATCTTTGTGGTGCCTACATTTACAAATATGATTATAGACGCAGGAGGAAAAATTCCACTTCCTACTAAAATTGTTATGGGCATCAGTAATTTTTTTAGAGAAAATATAATAGCTGTAACTTTAATTATGTTATTTACTTTTCTATTGTTTAAAATTTTGGGCAATAAGGGTAAGAGAAAATTGAGAAATGATAGATATACTATGAAAATGCCTATATTTGGGAAGCTATATTTGAAGATTGTAACAGCTAGATTTGCTAGAACATTTGGAATACTTTTATCTAGTGGAGTACCAATGATTGAAAGTTTAGAAACCTGCGCGAAGGTCCTTAATAGTAGAACAATTAGTGATATACTTTTTTCTATTAAAGAAGAAGTTAAAAAAGGGATAGGTCTTGGTGATGCTTTGTCAACTAGGGAAATCTTTCCACTGATGCTTACTCAAATGATTAAAATAGGTGAAGAATCTGGTAATATGGATGAGGTCTTAAAGAAAACGGCTGATTTTTATGATGATGAGGTAGCGAGCGCTACAGCACAAATGACTGCTTTAATAGAACCCCTTATAATAATAGGATTAGCAATGGTAGTCGGATTTATAGTGGTATCAATAATACTACCTATCTTTGGCATGTATGATGCAGTAGGGGTCTAAAGGGTCTAAATTTGATAATTATCAAAGCTAATACTTTGATGAATATAAATATTATATGAAAAGGGAGGAATTATAAAATGATTGAAACGATTATTAAAAAGAAGAAAAAAGGATTTACACTTATCGAGCTTATTGCAGTTATAGCAATACTTGCTATACTAGGTGCTATTTTGGTGCCAAAAATTACAGGCTATTCCGACAGTGCTAAGAAAGCTAAGGCTATATCGGATGCTAAAATTATAGTGAATGCAGCAGCAGCCTACAATGCTGATCATGAAACTGCACAAATTGCAGATACAGGTACTTTTAAACTTGGATTAGATGCAATTATAGGAACTGGAACTGGAAAAGTTATAGAGGTAAAACCTAGTGAATTTTCTGAGGTCACAACATTAGCACAATTAAAGGTGATTGCAGCTGCTGGCAAAGATCATATAATTCTTGATAGTAATGGAATGGTAACATCTAACTAATAATTTAAGGTTTTTAGCTTAATCAAGGTGATTCAATGCTTTGGTTAAGCTTATTATTGAATGAAATTTTATTACTAAACATGAGGTGAATTAAGTGTTTGAAAAGGATAGAATTGCTCTAGACTTAGGTTCTACCAGTATGAAAATAATGATAGGTAATAAAAAACAAGTTAAGTTATTTGAAACTATAAAAACCTCAGAGGGTAGCATTAAAGATGATAAAATAGTGAATCTTGAAGAAATCAAGGATTCACTTGGAGTGTTTTTAAAGAAGAACAACATTAGAACAAAGGAGATTGCCTTTACTATCCATGGACAAGAGGTTATATCAAGACATACAGAAATGCCAATAATGGATGATAGAGGAATAAAAACTTCACTTGAATGGGAAATGAATCAGTATCTCCCAAGAGATATAAGCGAATACACTATCGATTATGAAATTATAGAGAAAATAGATACCTCAGAAAAAAAAGCATTAAGACTTTTAGTTTCGGCTGTACCTAAAGAAAAAATCAACCAATTAGTTAAAATTTCTCAAATGTTAAATTTAGAGATTGTAGCAATAGATATTTCTTCTAACTGTGCACGAAGAGTGTTTAAAGATGCTTCAAAAAAGAGTACTTCATCAGAGAATATTGGAGTTATAGATATTGGTAGTAACAATACCAATATAATAATATTAGATAAAGGAAAACTTTTTATTGAAAGAGAAATTCCATTTGGTGTAAATAATATACTCAAGGAAATTATTAAAAAAGAAAACATTGAGCACATTAGTGCATTTGAATATTTAGAAAAAAATATTAATTTTATAGAAAATAAAGATGATAATGAACTTGAAGGCAGAATAAAAGCACTTTTTAATAATGTTTTATTATCTTTAGAAAAAATAGTCACTTTCTTTACAATAGGTAAAACTAAGGGTAATTTGGATAGTATATATTTAATTGGCGGAGGTTGTGTAATTAATGGTTTAAGTGAATACGTTAGTAATTATTTTAACTGCTCTGTATATATTTTAGATGATGCTAAGAGTATTGGAGTGAAGACAATAATTCCTACTGAATGCAATATAAAACATTTTATTGGCACCCTAGGCCTTTTACTTAGAAAGGAGTAACTCATGTCTGAATTAAATTTAATACCCTACGAACTAAAGGTTAAAAGAGAGAGGAAATTAAAAGCCAAGAACTATATTTCCATGGGAATTATAGTTCTTGCAATACTCTTTACAATTGTATATGTCCCGAAGCTTTATTTGAATAAGCTTATTTCAGATGAATCGGATTTTAAAACTGAAATTGCTGACAATTACGAAGTCGTTCAAGAAAACAAAAAGATTTTGTCAGATATTAAAAACTATAACTTATATAATAATGAAGTAGATTTATTAATAAAGCAAAAGGTAAGTGTCACAAACAAAATTAAAAATCTTGAAAAATATATTCCGGTTGATGTATCACTTACAGATATTAATTATTCAAAGGGAACAATAATGATAGGTGGAGCTTCAACAAATTATGCTTCAATTAGCACTTTTGCTGCAAATCTTCAAATGTCAGTTGAGTATCCAATAGCTAAAATTGGTAACATAAATAACTCTGATATTAAGACAAAAGGGTATACATTTACTATAGAGATAAGTGAATAGAAATATTTAGAATTTTGAGGTGATTTTATTGAGCAGTTTTAGTAAGAGAGAGAAACTTCTGGTTATAGTAGGAACCATTTTAGTAATCTTGTATCCATATTACAATCTTTTTCTAAAACCAATAAGTCAAAAAATAAAGATTGTAAATCAAAGCATAAGCGATAAAAAGATAGAATGTGATTCGATTGAAAAATTTAATGGTTCAAATATAAGTAATACTGAAAAGCTAGAAGATATTAAAAATATATATAATGAATCAGTAAAGGTGCTTCCTGAAAATGAAAGAAATCCTGAGATATCTTATAGCATAAATACTTTTGCCGCTAAGAATAAAATTAAACTAATTTCTGTTGCCTTTGGGCAAAGTGTAAATTATTCTTCCAAAAATAGTGTGAATAATTCTGCAAACATCACTGCAAATGCCAATGAAGTAGATAGTTCTATTGACAGTACAAATCATAAATTAATGTTTGTGCCAGTAACAGTTATAATTAACGGTGATTATTCATCTGTTTTAAGTTTCATTAGTGACATAGAAGGGGATAGTAGATTGGCTGAGATAGTTGATATAAGTATGTCTTCAACACAGGGAGAAAGCAAGGGGACACAAGCAACTATTGTTTTGAACTACTATTCTACTGAAGGTACTATTAAAAACAAACCAAGCTATGATTTTAAGGATGATAATGTTGGGAAAAGTAATTTGTTTAATTAAGGGGCTTGATATTAGTGTCTAGGAGCAGAAATATAAAGTTACAAAGGCATAAGGGATCTTCTTTATTACTGGTAATTGCTATAGTTGGTGTTTTACTTATCTTGTGTTCGGCTTTAGGAACTAGTGTAGTTTGGGAAGCTAACAATGCAAGAAATCAAGAAAAAAAGACACAAGCATATTATATAGCAAGAGCGGGGGCGGAAGCCGCGGCTAAATATATAGAATCTATGAACAGTAAGGATGTGAGTACATTGGTATCTCAACTTCCACTCCATTCTGATAATACTATTTTTGGTAATGGTAATTTCAACATAACAATACCGGCTATAACAAATGGAAAATTACTAATTAAATCAACAGGTAAAGTTAATAATGGTAAAGACTCCGGTGGAAGTCCAAAATATATTACAGATACAGTTACAGTTGTTCTTAAAAATACTATATCACCTACAATCATTACTACAGCTATTTTTGCTAATAGTAGTATTATTCTTAATGGCGGTAGTGTGGATGGAGATATTGGGACCAACTCTATAGCTGCTAATTCAATTAAGTATTATAAGGATGTAATTACGAGCGGTCATAAAATTATAATTCCTAATACTGGGAACAATGGTGAATTAGAAGGTGCAGTAGTTAAAAAGCAAGGAAATTGGATTAAACTTGTACCCGTAGAGAATTCACCTAACACTGTTGTTGGAAATTACCCAACGCCAGTTATGCCAAGATTCCCAAATGGTCTTGCAAATATGGGTAATATTACGATTAATGGTGCTAGTAGCGTAAATATTAGCACTGATGGATGTTATGAAAAAATTGAAATATTAGATGACACTACTCTAACTATTAATACAAGTACAGGGGATAGAAATATAAGAATAAAAAATTTAAACATGAAACAAGGTAAAATTGTAATTACTGGAGGTAATAAAGTTAATCTATATGTGGACTATTGTACTAACCTAAAAGGATATGTTAACAGCGATGGAAAATCAAATGGAGATAAAAACAAATTACAATTTTATTGTAACAATACTACTCCATTTACTATGGATGCTGAAACTCATATTTATGGTTCTGTTACATGGGGCACAGGGGAGATTATATTAACTGGATCAGGTGCGATTATAGGAAATTTGACCTCCATAGGAACATCCATTCTTTTTGATGGTGGAAGCTTTTTAGGTTCACAAATTTTATATGCACCTAATGCAGATATTACTTTAAATAGTGGAAAGATTACAGGCGCTGTTATTGGAAATACAGTTACCGTCACTAATAGCGGATTTGTAATAAAGTTACCTAGCGACCTGCCACCTTTATCTGTTAATTCAGATAGATACAAAATCTCCTATTGGAAATAAAAAAAAATTATTTTTAGGAAGTGAGTTTATGAAAACTGTTTCAAAACAAAGCGGGGTTACATTAGTAGAAGAAATCGCTTCGCTTGCAATAATTTCAATAGTATTAGTTGCATTTTTACCAGTTATTACAGGTAGCTTAAAAAACATTCATGTTAATGGTAATAGGACTATAAATGTTTCTTCTGCTGAAAATATAATTGGGAATGCAATAAAAGGTAATTCGACTACAGGTGTAGTTCAAACAAGCAAGATGATTCCAATGACGTTGAAAAATTCTGAGGGCATAATGATACTAACACCTGGAAGCATTAAAGGTACGGTGTTTACTTTTGATAAAAGTGGCGACAACCAAACAACGCTATCTACCTTTGTTCCGTTGGATGAAGTGCTTAGAGGAGAGTAATATTAAATGAATCAAAATAAGGGCTTTCATAAAAAGGGATTTACACTATTGGAATTGGTTGTAACAATTCCAATAATGATAATGGCTATAGCTTTAATTTTTTCTATTGGAGATTTTGGAAATAGATATTTCAAAAAAATTAATATACAAATGAATAATCAACAAGTTGTTAGACTAGTTGGAGATTATATTAAAAAAGATATTAGAAGTGCTAAAATAATAAATAGTGACAAAACAATTGTTAAAGAACAAAATGTGAATGTTAATTATTATGTATTAGCATACACAGGTAATCACTTAGTAAAGCAAGTAAGGAAAAATAGTGATGAAACTTTAGTTAGTGAAATAACCATAGGTGATATGCTAACAGATTTATCTTTTTTGACTGCTACGGATAAGGGGATGCTAAAGTATAAAGTAACAAATAATGCTAACGGACAAAATTATAGTGTAACATATGAAGTTGTACTTGATAACATAAGTACGGTTGTGTTACCTAGTGCCAGTACACCAACTATATATTATGCAAATAATTAAAGTAATAAATAATAAAAATAGTTTAACATTTTAAAGACATGTCAACACTTTCAAAAGAGGTGATGGCATGTCTTTTAAAATTACGTGGAAAACGCATGTAATATGCATTTTAATAACATTTATAACCGTAAAGCTCCTGGGGAGTAGCGCAAATAACATACTAGATAATTTCTTTCTAAAACCTTTTATTTTTTACCCAACGTCAAACTTAATCATTAATTTTTACATATATGTGTTGCTTCTTATGATTCCTATATCAATTGTCCATGAGAGTATACATGGATTAGCATTTTTAGCTTTTGGTGGTAAAGTTAGGTATGGATTCAAAGGCATTTATGCATATACCCAGGAAATATCTGAGCTACCTATAGATCGCACTAAATTTCTAATCATCCTTATGGCACCTTTAACAGTACTGTCCATTATAACATTATTGCTACCTATTTGGCTGGGAGGTATAATATTCCTGATTAATTTACTAGGAGCTTCAGGGGACTTGTATATGTCTTTTAAGCTAATAAGGTATGACTTTAATAGTAAAATAGTTGATAAAAAATATGGATTTGATGTAGTGTAGGAAAGCCATGGGTTGAAATAGCAGTCCATAGCGTTCCTATTTTTTTAATAGCATCTAGATTTCTTTTACTTAACTAATGTGAGCAGAAACTGATGCATGCAAATATGTATATAAATAATAAATAAGGATAACATTGTAAATATAACCATGGTAGTCAGTTTATAGTTCTTCTATAAATTGGCTACTTATTTATGGAAGAAATACAGAGTCCTATAAAACGGGTCTCACATGTAAAACTCAACTCAATTAAAAGTTATTAGCTCTCAAAAGGAGTTAAAATAAAAAGATAACAAAAGGGGAAACAAAGAATGATGAAAAATGTTAAAAAGAAAAAAGGATTTACCCTAATTGAACTAATAATTGTAATTTCAATTATTGGGATTTTAGCGGCGATTGCGGTGCCTAAGTTTAGTGGGGTACAAAAGGATGCTAAAGCAAAAGTTGATGTAGCTAGCGCAAAGGTTATTGGTGATGCCACAAATACTCTTATTGCTAAGGATGGCATAACAAAAGCAACTTACTTTAAACCAAGTCATTTAGGCAAAGAAATAACGGATTATCTTCAAGTAGAGCCTGATGTTAAGGCAGTTACTGATGGTGAGTTTTTTGTTGAAATCGATGGTAATGACAATGTTTTTGTTACAGTTGGCGGCGCCCAGTTGTATCCTAAACAAAAGGGAGTTTATCCTCCCGCAAAATAATAAGCATATCTGTAGTCTTATTTATTTGTCCAAAGTTTTAATGACTTTGGACTTTGAATTATTAGACATTCACAAGATTACGTTGCATTAATATTTGAAAAAACTTTATATTAAAGTAATCCTCCTAAAACATCTCATTTTGTGGATTTAATTATCATTAATTTATATTTTGAATGTTATTATTTGCTTATATATGTTAAAGTAATAATGAAAATAAATACAATAGAGTTAAAAACTTATATTAAAATAGATTAATATAAATGCTTCTTTGTATTTAAATATAAAAGCAAATTCAAGGAGGTTCTACCTATGGAAAGTATTTTCGGAATAATTATTTTTATCTTAGGATTATTAATAGGAAGTTTTTTAAATGTATGTATATATAGAATTCCAAAAGGAGAAAATATAGCATACCCAGCATCGCACTGTACTTCTTGTGGCAGTGATATTAAACCTTATGATCTTATACCAGTATTCAGTTGGATTTTTTTAAGGGGCAAATGTAGAAATTGCGGAGAGAGGATATCTAGCAGATATGCACTGGTAGAAATTACAACAGCTATATTTTTTTTATTAACTTATTTTCAATATGGAGCCAGTATTTATCTAGCACGGTATTTAATACTTATACCTTTTTTAATAGTTATAGCTATGATAGATTATGATACTATGGAAGTATATACCACTACAACATGGTTGGCTGTTGCTATGGGTATTGTTTTACTAGGAGTGAATATCTACATGGGACAATCAATAGTTACCTACATTTATGGAGGGATACTCGGAGCAGGTACAATTACCTTTATTATATTATTGTCAAAACTTATTCTTGGGACAGAGGGTATGGGTTGGGGAGATGCAGAGATTTGCGGGCTTTGTGGTTTGTTTTTAGGGTTTAAACTAACCATTGCGATGATGTTCTTTTCTTTTATAATTGGGGGAATCATTGGTGTTTATTTAATGAGATTCAAGAAAAAGAATGGTAGAGCAGAAATGCCATTTGGTCCATCTATTATAATAGCCGCTTTTTTAATGATAATTTGGGGTGATAAAATTTTAAACTGGTACTTGAATTTAATTTTATAATTAACTGTAAAATTTCAAATATTTGCAAATGACAGTCTAAACATAAGGACTTTAATGAAAACTAGAGGATTACTCGAATAGTTTAGGTAATCGCTAAACTACCTAGAATGGCGACCTTTGGCTCTTGTGAATAAAAGTTGTATAATAAGTCATAACTGAATCGGTTATGGAAGGTTGATAATATGCAAAACATTTTGCAGAACATGAATAATAGAGGAAAGGAAAAACCCATGAAAGCTAAAAAAAGTGATTATCTTCAAAAAATTTACGAGAAAAATACTAGTACAGGAAATTATGTTATACAGGTAGCTATAGATAAATACACTGACATATTTAATGAATGGGATCGTGCTCCTTTTAGAAAAAGAGATATGGATCCGGATTTAGCACTTTTTCTTGAAAACTGTTTTGAAGATATTCCGGCTAAACATGGAGTAGATATATGTTTCTACTTACCTAAAGAGGGAAAAGATGTAACCAGAGAAGAATTGTTAATTGCAGGTATTAAAACTTATTATTCCTTTTATTTGCATCAAGAAATTAGAGTTTTAAAGGGGAATTATAGTAGGTTATTCAAATATTTAGTTTCATCATTTAGTTTACTAGCAATGTCTATTTTTTTAGGTACAATAGTTGGTGAAAACATAATCTTAGAAACATTGCAACAAGGATTTAACATAGGCGGCTGGGTATTTTTATGGGAAGTTATTTCAATAGTAATATTTAGAGGACGCGAAGTTAGTTCTGAAATTAATAAATACCAGAGATTTTTAAATTCATTAATTTATTTTAAATATGGTAATGAGAACCCGTTATCATAGGATAGTTAAAAGCTAAAAAGGTAGATATTTCTGCAACAGCAAAAATATCTACCTTTTTTATTACCTTTAGGAAATATTAAACTAACCTTGTTACGGTTTTGTTTTAAAATTTAAAGGATTCTTCTAAAAATGTATATTTAGGAAGACCATTTTCTATTGATATTTTTGGTTCCCCCATTATTAATGGCAAGGTGTATTCGTATGCGTCGCGCGTAACATTATTACCTTCCGAATTTATCCATTCCAAAGGGAAGTATTTTATGTTATTTGCAACATGTACAGTATCGAGCGCAAAAGTTGCAGAGGTGTAAGGATCGTTTGAAAGTCTTCTTATACCTATCATATTTCCGCTTATTCCATCTATAGAATAAATAGCAGCGGCTTTTCCTACTTCATATGCTTCATCAATATCTGTTTGAGATGCACAGTGCATTGAACAACGTTGAGTTGTAGAAAGTTCTAAAACTCTAACTTTTTCAGCGGTACTCGTAGTTAAAATTAAATCCTTAAGGTAGGCACAAACACCACCTAATTGAACATGACCAAATTTATCGAGGCATGTTGCTCCCATTTCACCTAAGAATTTACCTTCTTTAGTTCGGATGCCCTCAGATACTACTACGAAAACATGATTTTTTTCAGTAAGTTTTTTACTGACATCTTTCAAAAATTTCTCTACATCAAAAGCTACTTCTGGTAGATATATAAAATCCGCGGCAGGTTTACCGTTAATAGTTGCAAGGCAAGCACTAGCAGCGAGCCACCCAGTATCACGTCCCATAGTTTCAAGTATGAAAACCCCTTTTGCAGGATAAACACTGGCATCTAGGAAGTTTTCAAGAACTTGAGTGGCAATTAGTTTAGCTGCGCTTCCAAAGCCTGGGGTATGATCCATAATTGGTAGATCATTATCTATTGTTTTAGGAATGCCAATAAATTTTATATCCTTATTATGCTCAGTTGCGTAAACGCTAAATTTATGAACAGTATCTTGTGAATCATTCCCCCCGATATAGAAGAATGTTTTTATTTCATATTCTTCTAATATTTCAAAGAGTTTTATGTATTCCTCGGTGCTTTTTTCAAATGGTTTTAATTTATATCTGCAAGAACCAAGACCAGAGGAAGGCGTGTATTTTAATCCTTTAACATCATCATAGTTAATGGTGGATAGGTTTACAATGTGGTTGTCTAAAATACCTTGTATTCCATATATACCAGCATAAACATTATCATAATAGTGAGAATTTATATTTGCGTCTAGTAATCCTATAGCACTAGCATTTATTACGGAAGTTGGACCTCCTGATTGCGCTACGATACAATTTTTCATTAGAGAATCTCCCCTTTCAATAGAACTTAAATTAATAGTATGTTCTTATAGCACATACCTATTTATTATAATGCACATAAAAACAAATAACAAGCCAGTATTATAGCGTAACAGGTGATGTTAAAAAAAAAGACGAAAATCTATAGAACTATTAGAAGTTTCGTTTAATAATAAAATTGTTGCAAAAATTCGAAGACTAATTTTGAAATTAATGATAAAATATATATATAATATTTTAAAAATTCTGTGAAGTTTTTGGTATTAAAATCAGGAGGGATACAATGTCGATTAATAAAAATAAACATAAAAAAGAATTGAAAAATAATATAATTTTAAAAGAAGTTAATATAAGAGGAAATTTATGTGGGGAATTTGCGGAGTATACTATTGACCATGTATATGAGAATAAAGGAAGCAATAATGTAGAAGCAATTTATACTTTCCCAATTCCAGATGGAGCTATAATATCTGGTTTTGAAGCAGTGCTTGGCGGTAGGACTATAAAGGGATTAATACAAGATAAGGAAGAAGCAAATAAACTATACGAAAATCTTAAGGGAAAAGATAATAACACTTTTATGCTGGAAGAATTTAAAGATAATATAGTTAGAATATTTATTGGCAAGATAATTCCTAATGAAGTTGTGAAAATTAAAGTGTCTTATATAGAAGAACTTAGTTATGAAAATAGAAACTTAAAATTAATTATTCCAACTATAATAACTCCAATAAATCTTTCTACTAATAATAATTTACTATCTAATAAAGATAGTAGCACCAATGAAAATTATAAGTTCACTTTAAGCCTATTAGTTGAATCCTTAACAAAATTAAAATTTAAATGTTCTTCGCATAAACTCAAGGTTGAATATGAAGAAAATAATTTATATAAAGTAACGTTAGATGGAAAAAATCAAAAAATGGATCAAGATTTAGAAATAGTACTAGAAGAGCAAGAAAAATTAGAAACTACAGGAATGATATATGATTATCCGAGAGATGATAAGGGGATTTTATATTTAAGGTTTATACCAGAGATTGAAATAGAACAAAAACCGACTGGAGAAAATTATATATTGCTGTTGGATATATCAATGGATGAAGATAAGTTAATAGAAGGTAAAAATGCGCTTCAACTATGTTTAAGAAATTTAACACTAGGAGATACCTTTAATATTGCAGCGTTTGGAGATAAGCTTAATTACTTCTCTAAAGAGATGAGGGTTGAGTTTAACGAAGAAAATTTAAGCAGTGCTAGCAAGTGGATTGAAGAACTTACAACAGAAAAAGATGCAGCAATTTTTGATGCAATAAAATATGCACTACTTGGGAAAAGTGAAAAAGAAGAAAATATAATATTCTTATTTACAGATGATGTGGTTGAAAATGAAAAAGAAATATTGAATTTTGTGGAAGAGAACATTAAAGAAAGCCGAATATTTACTTTTGGAATAGATACTTCAGTAAACAGTTATTTCATAAATAAATTAGCTCGTATTAGCTATGGTGCTGCAGAAGTTATTTCCTCAGATGAGAGAATTGAAGATAAGGTGCTTAGACAATTTAATAGAATCAAAAATCCTCAAATTACTGACATTGAAATTGATTGGGGTAAAATGAATGTGGAAACAACATTCCCAAGAACTATTGAATATATGTATGATAAAGAACCATTTTCAATTTTTGCTAAAATTAAAGGAGAAGTTGGCGGTGTTGTAACTTTAAAAGGAAAAGTTGGTAACAATAGAATTCAAAGAATAATTATGCTTAATGAACTTGAACTAGAAGAAAATGTGAATTTAATTGAAAAAATGTGGTACAAAAAACGTATAGAATCTCTTCAACACAGAGTCAAGTATGAACGAGGGGAACTTCGTGATGCAATGAGCAATAAAATTGTTGAAATTTCTAAAAAGGTTGGTATAATTTGCAAAGAAACTTCTTTTATTCTTTATGAAGAGATGGAAGATCCAATAATAGGAATAAGAATAAGAGAGATTTTACCCGTTAAAACAACGAAAAAATTAGGGATTTCCTGTGAAAGTTTAGATGAAGACTCTGAATCAACAGCATTTTATTATAAAGATTTATTAAAACTAAAAGAAGGCAATGATAAATATTCTAATTTTCAAAGAAATGAGTTATTAAGGATTTTGGCGTCGAACCAATTTGCCAGCGGAGCTTTTGGTATTAATGTGGAAGATAAATTAGAAAAAAATATAAAATACACTGTAAAAGCTATATTAGCATTTATCATAGGCAGTGAAGACACTAAGAAGTATACTAATCAATTAAATAAATCTATAGAATTTTTAAATGGAGCATTAGGAAAGAATGATTTAGAAATAAACAAAGAAGAATACCTAAATTTATTGTTAGTTTTTAAATTGGCTATTAAAAAGAATATAGCACTATCTTTTCACAAAGAAAATATTGATAAGAAAATTAATGAAATCAAAGAAAAATTTGAATTGCAGAATGTTGATGTAATTGAAATGCAAGATGAATTTATTAATAGGTTAAGGGAAAGTTCTAATGAGCCTAAAGACACACTTAATTTTATAATTGACACCGCTATTTTAAAAACTGTTTAAAATTCACTAGAGTTTTTAAGTATTAGGCACATGGAAATAAATAAGTAGTCAGGATATACTGACTACTTATTTTTATGAATCAACCTAAGAATAAGGAAGTAAGGCAATGATAAATGAAAATATAAAAGATTTAGAGTATGGCAGGTCAGAAATAATTGAAAAAAGAAATAGCATAAGAAAGAAATTTATAGTAAGATCTATTAATGTAAAAAATGGAAATATACAATGCATGTCAAATGAGGATTTGAAAATTTTATTCTATTTGTATGATGAAGAATTTTTTTATGATTACTTTAGTAAAAGATTCAAAGGGAGCTTAATTTTTTCATTATCCACTAGGATGACTTCTGCTGCAGGAAAAACTATGTATAGTAGAAAGATAAAACTATTGCAGGAAGCAGAAGAAAGTTATGAAATCAGGATGGGAATAAAATTCTTTTTTCAGTATTATAAGGTAGACAGAGACAAAATAGTATCTGGTATAAATACAAAAGATTCCTTAGAGGCATTCCAAATAGTATTAGAACATGAATTATGCCATTTAATTGAACTACATATTTATAAAGAATCTAGTTGCAAAAAACTTAGGTTTAAAACTATGGTTAATAACTTATTTGCCCATACGGATGTGTATCACCAATTGCCAAGTCAAAAGGAGGTAATTTCACAAAAATACGGTTTAATAATAGGACAAAAGGTGAGTTTTGTGAATGCAGGTAAAAAATATAGTGGGTTCATTTATAAAATAAATAAAAGAGCAATAGTTATGGTGAAGGATTCAAAAGGCACTTATAGAGATGGATATGGAAATGCATATACTAAATGGTATGTACAATTAGAGAAACTTAATTTTTAAAAAAAATTGTCACATAACATCATAATTTATGATATAATTAGAAATAATTGCTAACGAAATTAAGATGTTTTTATATTTTGTCAACGATTAATATAATATCAAAATCAATACGTGTAGCATGTGCTACATGAGATGTAAATAGGAAGGTGACAAAAATGAAGAGGATTCTTTCAGTAATATTATGTAGTGTGGTAATATTTACATTGGTCGCTTGTGGGAAATCTGAGGTAAAAAAAGAGGAGCCAAAAGCAGTTACTAAAGTAGAAACTAAGGAAATACCTAAAGAAGAAACTAAATCAGAACCTAAAGAAGAAGTGAAAAGTAGTGAAGTGCTGCTGTATTTTAGTGATGATCAAGCTATGTACTTAGTAGGAGAGAAAAGAAATATAACAAAGCCTACAGCTAAATCTATCGTAGAGGAATTAGTAAAAGGACCTAGTGCAAAGAGCGAAGGAGCAGGAAAATTGTATGCAACATTGCCTGTTAGAGCACAAGTACTAGATGTGCAGATTAAAGAACATATAGCTTATGTTGATTTTAAAGGTAACTTAAGTGAGAAAATGCAGGGTGGCTCTGCAGGTGAGGGAATGGCTTTATTTTCAATAATAAACACATTGGTTTTAGATAAGGAATTAGGAATAACAAAGGTTCAATTTCTTGTTGACGGGAAAAAGGTAGATACTATCAAAGGCCATTATGATGTTAGTAAACCTATGAGTGAAAATAAAGAAATGATAAAAAAATAATACCCACAAGGTTTCAGATTTATAGATTACTGAAAAACAAAAAGGCAAGTTTATTATAAATACATTTAAACAAATAACAAGTCAATATGCTAGCCTATTTGACTTGTTATTTATTTTCATGTACCTAATAACTTGCCTTTTAACCCTAGGGATTATTTGACAACTTAGAACAGTCTTCGCTACAACCCATATACATACCTACACACCTATTTGTAATCTTTCAACAACATACAAGCATTACAGCACATATATACATCTTTGCTCGACAATATAGAACACCTTGGGAGCCAAAAACAATCTCTCGATTAAGAATAACCCCTAGTTATAAGTTAATAAAACCTGCGGCAACCTATATCATCTTAGCTCGAATATTACACATCCGGGAGAACCATATATATACGGTTAGGCACATATCCAGCTGTTAAGAACCCATAATAATCTTCCCTCCAGCATATACAAAACCTTAGCAGATCTCGCATACACCTTTGGCCGAATACTCTAAAGCCATTTCCAGCCTACGAGCACTCTAGACTCAACCATAATAAATCATCTACTAAGATTATTGTATGCTTTTTTTTATTTATTATACTATAAGGCATAATAAAAAAATTATAAAAATTAGCCAAGAGTAAGAATTTCTTTCAGAGAGGATATAACAAATTCAACATCTTTATCAGAAACCCAATTGTGAGTAACAAAACGCATTAATCCATCTTCTTCTCCATTAATTTTTATTCCTCTATTGTAGAATTTCTCTACTAATTTATCGCTACTAAATCCAGTACTCCTCATATTAAAGAATACCATATTAATATGGATATATTCCTTATTGACTACTATGCCAGGGATTTTTGACAATTCTTCGCCTAGAACTATAGCATTTTTATGATCTATTTTAAGTTGTGGAATCATCTCACAAAGTGCTACAAGGCCTGCTGCAGCTAGAATACCGGATTGCCTTAAACCTCCACCTAAAACTTTTCTTTTCTTTCTTGCCTTATCAATAAAAATTTTACTGCCCGCAAGCATAGAACCTATAGGTGCACAAAGAGCTTTGGATAGGCAAAACATAACAGAATCACAATACTTAGTAATTTCTTTTGCATCCACATCTAAGTAAGCAGAAGCATTAAAAAGCCTTGCTCCATCTAAGTGAACAGGTACTTCATGCCCTTTTGCCAAGGTGTAAATTTTTTTCATTGTACTTAGAGGTATTACTGTACCGAAGGAATGAGCATTTTCTATGCATATAAGGCCTGTACTAGGATAATGAATGTCTTCTTCCTCTTTTCTGATTTTAGATTCAATTTCTTTAGGATCTAATTCACCCTTATTGCTCATTAGAGTTCTAAGCTGAACCCCAGCAATTATTGATGCACCGGCAACTTCATGCATTACTATATGGCAATCATCACCAAGAATTACTTCATTACCCCTAGTGCAATGAGTAAAAAGTGCTAGTTGATTACCCATTGTACCACTTGGTACAAATAGCGCAGCTTCTTTGCCAACAAGTTTAGCAGCATACTCTTCTAGTGTATTTACAGTTGGATCATCTCCATAAACATCATCTCCAACTTCAGCTGTGAACATAGCTTGTCTCATATTTTGTGTAGGCTGCGTTACTGTATCACTTCTTAAATCTATAAATTTCATTTTAATAACCTCCCTAAAATATTTATAGATACTATTATAACTTAAAATTTTTTATATTGTAGGGAATAATAAAATCTTAATGGAGTAGTAGTAATATTACTTTTGGTTTTTATGGTAAAATCTATATTAGGGGGTGGTAAAGTAATGAGTGGAACATTTCGATTTATTCATGCTGCAGACTTGCATTTAGGTTCCTTTCTTAATATAAATGGGAAACCACAGGAGGAAATTCAAGGCTTGTGTAAAGACGCTGTCTATGATGCCTTTGAAAGGATATGTAATAAAGCTATTTCATACAAGGTAGATTTTATATTACTTTGTGGAGACGTTTATGATAGCTATTTAAGATCAGTAAGAGGAAATAGTTTTTTTATTAATCAATGCGAAAGACTAAATGAAAAAGATATAAGGGTATATGCTATTTACGGTAATCACGATGCTATAAATGATGCACAGGAATTATTTGCTATGCCACAAAATGTTCATATATTAAGCGCTGATAAAGCAGAGAGTTTTGTGGTATACAAAGAAGGGAAAGTTATAGCAAAAATTATTGGGAAATCTTATAAGCATCGATCCGAAAGAGAAAAAATATATGAAAACTATTTAATGGATAATGATGTTTTTAATATTGCAATGCTACATACTGCTTTAGAAGGGGATAATAAAAATTATGTTCCTTGCACTTTGGAGGAACTTAAGGTGGTGCCTAATATAGATTATTGGGCTCTGGGTCATATTCATAAACTAAGTATTTTAAGCACTATGAAACCTATTATAGCTTTCCCAGGGATTCCTCAAGGGCGTGATATGGGAGAACAGGGAGTAGGGGGAGTTTTCTTAGTTACAGCATGCAAGAAAGAAATTGCCCATATGGAATTCATACCTGTAGCAACAGTTATGTATAAAAGGGTAGAAGTAATAATAGGTGATGAGAATGAAATAGAAAATTATAGTGATTTACTTCGAGTAATTTACGATAAGATAAGTAGTTTAACATATAGTCTTCCTGAAATTTATAGCGAGATTGTTCCTTTAAATGAAGATACATATTCTAAGGAAAGTACGCCTTTAAACGAAGATCTATTGGATGAATTTAAAGGCTATATTGTGAAGCTTATAATAAAAGGAAGAACAGATATGCACGGTGATATAAATAACATGACGGAAGATGATTATAAGCAGTTTATAGAGGATATAAATGAAGAACTGGTCGCCCAAAAATATTTTCTGTGGATAGATTCCATAATATTTAGAACCAAACCACTTATGCAGGATTTTGAAAGTCTAAAAATGCAAAACTCTATTTTTAAGGATTTAGATGAAATAATTAGCTTATATACTGAGGACCCTGAGCATAAAAACCAACTTGCAAAAAATTGGGGATCCATTTGGAAAAAACAAATTTATACAGAAAATATAGATGAAGATAAATTTGATTTTGATGAAGAGATTATGCAGGATATTATATCACAAGCTAGAGAATTGCTTATTGAAAAATTGGCAGAAGCTTTAGAAATAATGTAGGGGTGGTGAGAATTTGAAAATAACACAGCTAGATATTAGAGATTTTGGCGTGTTTCAAGGTGAAAAACTGGAAGACTTGGGTAGCGGCATAATAGTTATTGGTGGTGCAAATAGATCTGGTAAAACTACCTTAATGCAGGTACTTAGAAATATCCCCTTTGGGTTTTCAAAGAATAGCGGTATACCCCCAGCTAAATTCCAATACAATGTACGATGTGATTTATTATTAGATGATGGAAATGGCGTAAATGTACTTTTAAAAGGATTTAGTAATCCGGAGATAGTTTATAATAATGCTACAGACAATAAAGCTAATAAAGGGTTATATAATATAGATAAATCAGCCTACAGAGAACTCTTTACCATAAGTCTTGATGAACTCAATAAAAGCTCTGGCAAGGAAGATAGTAACCTACAGTCTATGCTACTGGGTGCAGGTTTTAAGCATATTGCAAAAATTCCTGGAGTTGCTAAAGAGTTAAGGGAAAAAGCTAATACAATCGGTGGAACTCGTGGAAATCCATCAACTAAAATGTTTAAGCCCTTCACGGAGAATATTAAAAAAGGCGTAGAGGGAAGGAAAAAATCCATATCCATGTTAGATACTTTTGCTGAAAAGAAAAATAGCTTGTCCCATCTTCAGGCTACCATAATTTCAAAGGAGAAGCAGCTTGAGATTAGCAATAATAATATAATTAAATTAGACATTTTAAGGCACAATTACGAGCTTAACCAAGACAGAAAAAATATTGAGGGTGAGCTTCAAACATATTTTTTTAGTCATAGTGATATAAAGGAATATAATATAGAAAAAGCAAAGACCCTAAAAACTCAATATATTAAAGAGTTAGAACAGTACAATAATGACAACAATGGATTTCAAAGAGAAATAATCACAGAGAAACCTATGAAAGAATTGCTTTTAGGTAGCAAGGATTTAATTAGTGATTTTTATAATGGAATATCAGGCATTAAGGAAATGAACAAGAACCTACTAAGTGAAAAAAATGAGTATTATGAGAAAACACAGTTATTAATGAATAAAATTAAAAAATCAAATGATAACTGGTCTAGTTTTAAAGGTATTTCAGAGATTAATTGTGATGAGGTGCAACAGTGCATTTTAATACAGAATATTGAAAAATTTAAAAAGGCAGAATACGATAGAGCACTTTGTGATAAAAGAAGTGGAGACCTCAAAATCCAAAGGGAGATCTTAGAAAAACAAATAGTAACCTGCGATTCTGCAACTTATATGAAAAAGTATTTTTATCTTACAATATCTTTTATGATTTTAGGCTTGGCATTATTTTTTATAGATAAATTGCTTGGGTGTTCACTAATAATAATTGGGGCAATAGGATCAGCCCTATATTTGTTTATAAATTACTCAAATAGCAAACTAATTATAAATAGAAATATAGAAATTAAAACTCAGATAGAGAATAGATCAGGTGATATCAGTAATAATTCCCAGGAAATAATAAGCTTAGATGAGGATTTAAGAGAACTAAACAACATAATGGACGAGTATAGGGACATTCTAAAGCTTGATGGAAGAGTCTCAGTAGAAGGTATCAAGGATTATTTTAAAACCGTGTCTTATTTAAAGGATGAAATATCGGAGTACTATTTATTAAAGAAAAAACTAAGCAGTCACTTTAATACCCTTAATGAATCTTTAAGTAGTATTGGTGAGGTGCTTAAAAAATTTACTGAGTTTAATACTAAAAATCCAGAGGAAATAAATTTAGATAATATTGAAAATATTTGTAGCGACATACTGCTAAAGTTAGAGGAGTTATATAAGCATTTGATACTGGTGGAAAAAGCCCATGAAAGTTACTTAAAATTAAACATGGTAGAGCATGAAATATTGGGGCTCCTTGGAAGCAATTACTTAGAGGATATAATATTAAATATAGAAAAGTATATAAGTCAGGGAGAAAAGTATATAAAATATTTAAATATGCAGAACGAATTAAAAATTATTCAGGAGAAGTTATTGCAATCGGTAAAAAGCCAGCGTATAAAAAAAATATTATATGATGGGAAAGTAGAAGCTGCGCCCAGTGATGATGCAAATCTATTAAAAATCCTTGAAAATTTATATAGGGAGTATATCAATATAGATGAACTCACTTATGAATATGAGGGATTAAATGCTGAAATTAAAGAATTGATAGGGCAATTGGATATTTTAAAGAATGAAAAACAAACTTTAAAAGATGAACTCCTAGCCTTAAATTCTGATGAGATGTTAGTGCAATACGATAAAGAAATTAGACAGGCAAGAGGCCACTTGCGGCCCCTTGCAGAAAAATATGCTGTTTATAATACAGCAGCTTTATTACTCGAAAAAATCAGAGAAAAGTTTTTAGAAAGTACTAAGGATAAGTTATTAAAAGGAGCTAGTGATATTCTAAGTGAAATAACCTCTGGGGAATACAAAGATATTGTGCCTATGGAAGATTTAATGCAGGGAGACTTTAAAACTGTATTACGAGATGAGAGTGTTAAGGAGAGTTCAAGAGAGTTAAGCAGGGGCACAAAAGAACAATTATTTTTGGCAGTTCGTATAAGCAGAATAAAAGAAATTAAGCCAAGTTTACCAGTGATTTTAGACGATTCCTTTGTTAACTTTGATATTGCACATACGAAAAATACAGTTAAGGCATTAGTACAGCTTTCAAAAACTCATCAGATTTTTGTACTTACCTGTCATGCAACTTTAGTAGAGTTAATAAATGATCTAGAGAAGCAGGCACAATATTTCAAATTAGACAAGGGTAAGTTTGAAAAAAGCACAGGGGGAGATTTGAAAAAATATCTAAAAGAACTATAAGTGCATTTCCTTTGAAATAGGTGCGTAAAAAATGGTATAATAGATTGCTTAATACAATTATTAGAGCATGTATTATAGAGTTTGTTAATACTTCAGCTCCGCAGGAGATGATTTAATGGAAAGTGAAGTGGTAATTATTAGTAAGGCGTTATTTATTACAGAGAAACCAAGTGTTGCTGCGGAATTTGCCAAAGTCTTAAAAATAAATGGTAGAAAGTTTGATGGATATATAGAGTCTGATAAAGCTGTTGTTACATGGTGCGTGGGACATCTTGTTACTATGAGTTACCCAGAAAAATATGATGCAAAACTTAAAAAGTGGTCTTTAGATACTTTGCCATTTTTACCTAAAAAGTATAAATATGAAGTTATAGATGGAGTGAAAAAACAATTTAATATAGTTAAAAGCCAACTAATACGTGAAGATATTGATAGAATTTATGTTTGTACAGATTCGGGGCGAGAAGGGGAGTACATATATAGATTAGTAGATGAAATGGCGGGGACTCCTAATAAGCAAAAACGAAGAGTGTGGATAGATTCACAAACGGAAGCTGAGATTATTCGAGGAGTTAAAGAAGCAAAGGATTTGAGTGAATATGATAATTTATCTGAAGCGGCCTATTTAAGAGCAAAAGAGGATTATCTAATGGGAATTAATTTCTCAAGGCTTTTAAGTTTAGTATATGGAAAAACTGTAAGCAATTATCTTGGAAAAAATTATATAGTTATTGCTGTGGGACGAGTAATGTCTTGTGTGCTTGGAATGGTAGTTCAAAGGGAAAGAGAAGTTCGCGAGTTTGTTGTTACTCCTTTTTATAAGATTATGGTCAGTTTTAAGGTAGATGAAGGTTGTAATTATGAGGGAGAATGGAAAGCCGTAGAAGGTTCTAAGTATTTTGATTCACCTATGCTTTATAATGAGGGTGGGTTCAAAACCAAGGAAACGGCGGAAAAGTTGATGGGAGAACTAAGGGATTCAAGTATAGATGGTAAAGTTTTCGTTGAAAATATTACTAAGAAAAAAGAAAACAAAAATGCTCCGCTGCTTTTTAATTTAGCAGAAATACAAAATGAGTGTTCTAAGAAATTTAAAATAAATCCAGAGCAAACGCTTAGTCACATTCAAGCATTATATGAGAAGAAAATGCTTACATATCCAAGAACGGATGCTAGGGTATTGACTACAGCGATAGCAAAAGAAATAGATGAGAATATAAAAAAATTAACGAAGTTAAATGGAAATGCTGAGATAAATAATATAGCTCAGACTATTTTAGGGAAAAAATGGTATAGTAATATAGCTAAAACAAAATATGTTGATGATAGCAAGGTAACAGATCATTATGCTATTATTCCAACAGGTGAAGGGCTTCAAAACTATTCATCATTAAAGGATATACAAAAGAAAATTTATGACTTAGTGTTACGACGGTTTTTGGCGATTTTTTATCCGCCTGCTGTGTATAGTAAGGTCTCTGTTATAACAAAGATTGACAAAGAAAGATTTTTCACCTCAGACAAGGTGTGCGTTGAACTTGGATATTTGGAGGTTTTAAAACCGGATAGGGATAGCAATGATAGTGAAAGCACAAATATGAAATTTTTGAGTACATTAAAAAAAGGTCAAAGTGTAGAAATTGAAGATTTAGTTGTAAAAGAAGGTAAAACTTCTCCCCCTAAAAGGTTTACCACAGGTTCAATTATTATAGCTATGGAAAATGCAGGTAAGCTAATTGAAGATGAAGAACTAAGAGAACATATAAAAGGGTCAGGTATTGGTACAAGTGCCACTCGTTCAGGGATTTTAACGAAGCTTGAAAAAATAGAATACATTAAATCTAATAATAAAACACAAGTAGTTATGCCTACTCTACTTGGAGAAATTATCTATGATGTGGTGAAAAATTCTATCCCCACGCTTTTAAATCCAGAGTTAACAGCTAGTTGGGAAAAAGGATTAACCATGGTTACTCAAAAAGAAATAGCTGGAGATTTGTACATGGAAAAGCTTGAAAATTATATTATTAAAAATAATGATAGGGTACTTAAACTGAATAATGGACAAAGGCTTAAAAACAATTTTGATATGGTAAGTGGGTTTTACAAAAATTCAAAAGCTAAGGTGGAATAATAGAAAAGATAAGCAGAACGTAAAATATATCTTCTGCTTATCTTTTTTCTGAATTTCACTGATATTATAATTAAAGGGAGATGGCTCTAATTGGCAAAAGATAAAATAATCTATGTTTGTAAAGAGTGTGGGTCACATGCTCCAAAATGGATGGGTAAATGTAATGATTGCGGTGCATGGAATTCATATGAAGAGAAAGTGGTTAAGGCGGGCTCTGCTAAATCAAATACTTTAAATAGTATGGGAACAACAACTAAACCTACAAAACTAAAGGCGGTTGTACAGGCGAACAGTGATAGAATAATTACTGGAGTTTCAGAGTTTGATAGGGTTATGGGTGGAGGAATAGTTAGAGATAGTGTGACTATTATATCTGCGCCCCCAGGGGCGGGAAAGTCTACACTTTTGCTACAACTCGCAAATTCACTGTCATTAAAAGGATATAAGGTTTTATATGCGTCTGGAGAGGAAAGTAATAGCCAAATTAAAAATAGAGCTGACAGAACAATAAAAGAGATAGCTGATAATTTTTGGGTTGTTTCAGATACAAAGTTAGATGAAATATTACAACATATAGAAACTGTTGATGCTGATTTAATAATACTTGACAGTATTCAAACATTCACTTTGGAGGAATATTCAAGTTCGAGGGCTGGTTCTCCTACTCAAGTAATTGAATGCGCCACAGCTTTAAAGGATAAAGCAAAAAATCCAGAGAGGCCAAGAGCTGTTTTTCTGGTTGGGCAAATGACAAAGGCAGACGAGATGGCAGGACCGCGCATATTAGAGCATTTAGTAGACACTGTATTATATATTGAAGGAGAAGATGGAGAAGAGCTAAAACACTTGGTAAGTAAGAAGAACCGTTTCGGAAATACGGAAGAGAGTGGTATGTTTAGGCTTTCGGACATAGGAATGGAAGAGATTACTGATCCTTCTGAGTTTTTTATGACCAAAAGAGATGAGTTGGTTCCAGGAAGTGCCTTAGCTGTTATAAAGGATGGAACAAGACCCATTGTTATAGAAATAGAAAGTCTTGTATCTAAATCTTTTACTCCTTACCCGAGTAGGTTAAGTGAGTGTTTTTCAAGGAAGGAGCAACTGGGAACCCTTATTTCTATTCTTGAAGAAAGGGGAGGGATAGGGCTTTATGATAAGAATGTTATTATAAAAGCAACAGGGGGTCTTAAATTAACTGAAACATCGGTGAATCTTGCTGTAGTTATGAGCATCGCATCTTCTACGCTTAATCATGGGATAGCTACAGATACAGTATTTATTGGAGAACTGGGTCTTACTGGTGAATTAAAAAAAGTCCCATCTTTAGAGCAAAGACTAAAAGAAGTAGACAGGATGGGGTTTAAAAAGGCTTATATACCTCAAAATTGTTTAAAAGCAGGGGTTAAATTTAAGAAATTAAAGGTTATCCCATGTAAAAAATTAACCGATGTTATTGAAAAAGAATTTAAGCAATAATGAAAAGGCCACTGAAATATTTATACATATTTCAGTGGCCTTTTCCGATAGGTCGCGGGTCTGTCCCACCTATCATTGTTAGCCGCCAGACCGTTCTCTTCCATGGTCGCGCAAGAGCTCCATCTTTGAATATGGAGATGCACAATAGTATGGAACTTCACTTTTCAAGCTCTTATTTGGAGTCACGCAGGAGAAACTTCATACGGATTGCACTCTTATTTTATAATTAATTCAAATAGTTTTTTAGCTGCCTTTTTAGGACCATCTTTTTCTTGTCCTTTTACACCCAAGGAAGTTCTGATTTGTCCAACTTTTACCCCTGTTTTGAAGAATTCGTCAAAATAGTTCACTAGAAGTACATCTACTAGTTCTTGTTTTTGAACAGGACCAAAAGGGTTTGCAAAATAAGAGGTTACAAGACCTAATTCAGTAGTAGTACCTTTTGCCATCCTTGACCCTCTTTTGCAAACATCAATAGCGTCCGCAGGATTCGTAAAGAAATTAATTTCTTCAATATCACAGGTTACTTCTTCATAATTATTTGCATAGAGAAATAAATCTATGGGATAACCCTTAATAATATCTTTATAGCTTGCTACTGGCATAACAAGTCTTGCATTAATTTTATCAGGATTCATAAATATGCTTCTATCAATTTCTTTAAAGGCATAACCTGCATCTAAATCATCGAGTCTTACGAAAGCACCAATTTCAGTTCCAAAGGCTAATGGTTTAGCACCTTCGTTTAGAGTAAGAACGCCCATGTCATCAAAGACTATGGTCATGTCACTGATATAATCTTCACTTAAACTTCTAAAGGCTTCTAAGCATTCAGACTTACCCGCACCGCTATCACCCATGATAACAATATTTGCGCTGTTACCATTATTCATAATAATGTTTACCATTGCGCCATGAATTGGCAGAGAACCGCGTTTAATCATTATTAAGTTATGAAGTGTTAAGGTCATCTTTTTTACATATCCGAAATAATCAATTTCATCGCCATAACTTATATAGCCAAGCATGATATTATTTGCTACATCATCATAAAATACTGTGCTGCCTTTAGAAGAGGAATTTTTAATATTAGAAGAATCTTTACCACCAAAAACAAAAACTATATCTGGCTTAATGCCCCTATATTCGCTTTCACTTGCCATTTCAAAGAGGTTACATAGCGTTATTGCATGGGCCATAAAATCTCTGTGAATATAAATGAATGCAAGTAAAGTGCCTACTTTAGCTGGATAACAAAACCAATGGTCTGTGCTTATAGTACAATTTTTCAATGGGTTTTCAAAGCATTCATTAAAAATTCCATTACGAGTATTCTTTTTAGGGTAGCTTATATAAGGTAAATCTAATATTATTGAATCAATAAATGGAACGTCTTTTAATAGCTCATATCCAGAAGGCATTGGCCAATATGCATTATTAACAATTAGACCAGCATTGCCACCTGCGGGCAGTTGCCTGTAAACCTTAGGTTTATATCCAACAACATTCTCTTCAATTTTTCTGTATAAATTAAGTATAAGCATTGAAAAATTATTGTTAGCTTCAACAAAGCTTGTTTTCTCAAGGCCATCATTGATTTTATTGTTGTGAATTACAGTGTATCTTTCAAGTTTTCTCCAAAAGCCATAGAAATCTTCTATAAAATCAATAAAAGTATCCTTGCTACTTATAAGGGAACTATATTTAGTGTTTAAATTTGTAATCTCATGTACATTTAATACAGATAAGAGTTTAAATAAATGTACAATGAAGACATCTAAATTCTCATTGTCTGTGTGTGCATTTTGGATTAAATATTTATATATATTCGATTTTTTCTTTTTTATTTTTTTGAGATATGCGTTGAAAACCCGTCGAAAGCCAGCACTTTCTAATAGGGTTTCAGGACTATTACAGTATTTTGCAGTGAAATTTATCATTACTTTATCGTTACTTAAAGAAAATTCTTTTTTCAAATTGGCACCTCCATATGTGAGTAGATAATTTTTGCGTTTTAACGAAATGAAATTAATATAAAAAAACATTTCATAAGTGACGGTTGAAACTTGAATACTATAATATAATACTGCAAAAATGAAATATTAACAACACCTAAATTGCATAAATCGTATTTTAATATATTATGCACATGAAAATATATAGGGATATAGACATACTAGGATACTGAATTGTTATTTTTAAAATGTGCTTTATAATAATAATATATTAGAGTAACTAGATATTGGCAACTATCTTAATGTTTATGTGGAGCTTATCATATTTAAGCATAAAGGTTATATCAGAAGAGGTAGAGCCAACATTATCGGCATTTTATAGATTTATGTTAGCTGCAATAATTTTATTTATAACATTAAAAGTGAAATTCCATAAGGAAAAAGTTTTAAAAGAGGAGAAGTTTAAATTTGCCTTGGGTGGTCTCTTTGGAGTAACACTATATTTTATATTTGAGAATAGGAGACTTGATGACTCTTGGAGCAGTATTTTCTTGGATGATTTACAACATTGTTTGTAGTAGTTTTAAAGGGAATTATAAAGTTATAACTATAAATACTTATGAAATTATGTAGGGGTAATTATTATAACCTACTATTAGAAAAAGCGCATAGCGCTAATTTTTTGAAAAGACAACTAATGTTCATCAGGAAATATCGCATTTATAACGTTTATGATGGTTTCATTACAAATTTTATAATTAATTTGTAGACCATTTCTTTCACCTTTGATAATTCCAAAAGATTTTAGTTTTTGAAGATGCTGAGAGACGGTGGATTGAGGAAGGTTTAAACAGTTCTGCATATAGCTAACATTGCAGCGTCCTTTGTTCATAAGTCCTCTAATAATACATATTCGTGCAGGGTGAGCAATAGCTTTTAATAAATCAGCAATTTCTGTATATTGTTCAAAATTCGCATTCATAAAAAATCTCCTTTTAAAAATCAATAAATTTTATCTTAGATTTGTTTTATACATTATATGTAATGAAAAATATAACAACTTATAATATATTAATATTCTTATATTAGTATATTACGATATAAATGTCAATATACTCGCAAAAAAAATATTTGAAAAGCCTAAAAAAGGACTATATTAATTTTTGAATTAATATAGTCCTTAAACTCGCAAATACCTATTTGAATCTCATTCCTCTACTATGACGATTTTTACGTCGGTTGATAGAAGAAATTAATAATACAATTAATGCTAAAACTACGATTAGTACAATGGCAGCTGCAGCATAGATAATTATATTATCTTTAATAAGAGCAGATTTTGAAATCATTGGATATAATTTATAGCTTTTTTCAGCATCTTTTTGTTTGAAAAGTAATGTCCCAACAGAAGTCTTTTTATTAAGTTTCCATGCATTCGTGAGGGAAACTTTAGAGGAAGTTTGTGGTGCGACATCATTTTTATAAAAAGTCACATCTTCCTTTGACTCTAATGGCACATCAATTGTTTTTTCTGGTCCTATGAATGGAATAACCTTATAGGGTACAGAAATTGTTTTGATTTCAGTAGCTTTTTTATTAAGCACTTCTTTTTTAGCGTCATAACTAAAGTCAATTAGTTTTTTCATATCTTCAAATACCTTTGTATCTTTTGCATCATTCTCAGAATTCATAACAACGCCTATGATATGGCGACCGTTACGTTCATATATAGAAACTAAGCATCTTCCAGCCTTTTCTGTATAGCCAGTTTTACCACCTATGTTGCCTTCTATGCCAAGAAGTTTATTTCTATTCTGAACAGTAGCTTCGACCCCATTAGCAGATTTTATTATACTTGTTTTTTTACCCATAGACTTTTTTACCCAATCATTTTTATAAGCAGCTCTACCTAAAAGAGTTAGGTCATAAGCAGTTGTATAATGTTGATCATTTTTATCATCCAAACCATTAGGTGTGATAAAATGAGAGCCTTTCATTCCTAGATTCGTAGCCTTGTCATTCATCATTTTAGCAAAATTAGTTGGATTTTGACCAACGTTATCGGCAATCATATAGGCTATATCATTTCCCGAATAAAGAAGAAGTCCATCCATTACGTTGTCAGCGGACATTGTATCTCCAATTGCTACAGGCTGTACATTTAGATTATAAGAGTAAGATGGTTGTTCTTTTGCAGTTTTTGTATAATTTAAATTATCTGTTGATTTTTTATTTTCAGCTAGTAGTAAAGCTGTAATAAGCTTTGTAATACTTGCTGGGTACATCTTATTATCAATGTTTTTGGTGTAAATAATTTCGTTAGTATCCATATCTACAGAAATGGCAGCTTTACCAATTAATTCTGGTGGGTTAACAGCAGCTAAAACAGTTGTAGAAAATATTAAAGTAAACACTAGTGTAAATAATAAAAGCCGATTTTTTCTTTTCAATTTTCATCTCTCCATTTGTATTGAATTTTATCTTTATCTATTGATAATTATAAAGCAAGTATATCATTTTAAGATATTAAGAACAAGGTACATTGATTAATGAAGATGTATTTAGGATGAAGTTAATACAATATATTTATGTTTGATATGTGAGAACCAAAATAATGAAAGGTTTGGTTTATTATTTGAGTATCTTGGTATAGTATATAAGTAGGTTGAATCAGGAGGTAATAGGTATGGTAAATAAGCTAGAAAAAATATTTAAAAATAGAGATTCTAAGGTTATTGGAGAATTTAAAGAAAGTGCAGTTATGATATTACTTACGGAGGATGCAGAGGGATTATCTATTGTATTTGAAGTGCGTGCACACAAATTAAGAAGCCAGCCAGGTGATGTTTGTCTTCCAGGTGGAAAGGTGGAACTAGATGAAAATCCAAGGGAAACTTCTATAAGAGAAACTATGGAAGAATTAAATTTGAAAATCGATCAAATTGAAATTATAGGGGATATGGATTATTATATAAGCCCTTATGGTAACTTGCTATATGCTTTTGTAGGCAAACTAAAATATGGTGAAATAAATCCTAATGAGGATGAAGTAGATCACGTTTTTAAAGTTCCACTAAAATTCTTTTTGGAAAATGAACCACTGCTTTATAGAATGGAGATAGGTCCCATAAACCAAGAGGGTTTTCCTTTTCATTTAATAAATGGAGGAAAAGACTATAAGTTTAGAAAAGGGTATCTAGATGAGCATTTTTATGAATATAATAACTATAAGATATGGGGTTTTACAGGGCAGATTATTAAAAGTTTTATTGAAATTTTACAAAACAGTAATAAGAAATAGATTATTACTGTTTTGTAGTTATATTATTTACTGCGTGCGACTTTGTTTTTCTTAATGAATAATAAAACACTTAGTGAGATAAGAACCAAATAGATAAAAACATATATAATTGAAACTAATCCTGATTTATAGAAAAATTTTAGATAAATAAACGCACTTTGCGATATTAAGGCCCAAAATAGAGAAATAAAAGCCATGATATTATTTCCGTGTCTCCAATGCTCAGGGTCTTTCATTGATCCAATGATTTTATCTCGTCTTTTACTTTTATCACCTGTGTTAATTACTAGAAATTTGTAATACAAGAAAAATATAAATGATACTATAGAAATTGCAAAAAACATATATGATAATGAAGTACTGGTTACATTCAAAAAAATCACTCCTTTTAGCAATTAATATGCCCTAAAAGTTAAAAAATATGTTTAGTTAGCTGATGATTAGCATACTTAATTTGAACATATCAAAAAAAGAGTGGAAAAGTCCACCCTTTAAAAATCACTATTCTTTGTTGTCAGAGACGATGCCTTCATAATAATCAGTTCCCCACTTACACATAACGTCTAATATAGGCATTACACTTTTGCCTTGTTTTGTTAAAGAGTATTCTACCTTAGGAGGAACTTCTGCATAAACTTTTCTATGAACCATTTCATATGATTCTAATTCTCTAAGCTGTTGTGTTAACATTTTTTGTGTTATTCCACCCATGGAGCGTTTCAATTCGCTAAATCTTAATACACCGTTTTGGGCTAATTTCCAAAGAATAATTGGCTTCCACTTACCACCTATTATATCTAGTGTTAACTCTATGGCACAACTATATTCTTTATTATTTATTTTCATAATTTTATCGCTCATAATACCTCCTAGTGTTAGTTCGAGTGGTAACAGTTCTTAGTATACTAAGTAACTTATAAGTGAGTACTTGATTAAAAAACCTTTGGTATATACAATTATATCATTGATATATTTTATATACAATGATATAATCCTCCTTAAAAAAGGAGGGAAAGAAATGAAAGAAATTCATACATGGCATAAAGAGACTATTGGGTCAAAAGTAGTAGAGGTTCTTAAAAAAAATGGTTTTTCAGCAGTTTATTTAAAAAAAGGTGAGGAAGCCTCAGAATTTATAATGAGTAATGTACACAAGGGTGACAGAGTAGGTTTTGGAGGATCAATGACTATAAGTGAACTTGGTATACAAGAAAAGGTAAAGGCCATGGGAGGAGTTGTGTTAGATCATGGTGATCCAACTTTAACACCTTACGAAAAAGTGGAGACTATGAGGGGTGAGCTCCTTAGTGATGTTTATTTATGTAGTTCTAATGCTGTAACTTTAGATGGAGAGCTTGTTAACGTTGATGGGGCAGGAAATAGAGTGGCAGCAATGAGCTTTGGACCTAAAAAAGTCATTGTTGTAGTAGGGGTTAATAAAATTTGTAAAAATGAAGCTTCAGCTTTTGAACGAATAGAACAAATTGCGGCACCAAAGAATAATATGAGACTAAATATGCCCAATCCTTGTACTAAGACGGGAGTTTGCAATGACTGCAAAACAGATACTAGAATCTGTAGGATCTATTCTGTAATTAAAAGAAAGCCTATGAGAACTGATATTACTGTAGTTGTAATTGGTGAGGACTTCGGTTTTTAACGATATTTCAGCACCGCAGGTGATGATTTAATGACATCTCAGAAGGGAAGATAATTTGTATATTTTTGTCTATATATTTATATGTAAAATTTAAAAAAGCACTTCAAATTATCACTAGAATGTCTTATAATGTTATGAGAGTAATGATGTTACTTAAATAACAAAATATGGGACGAGGTGATGAAATGTTACAGTGTGATTTTCTGACAACTATAGAAGAAGAAGTAGACTGCTTTAAGGAGTGTGCATTACATAAATGGGTAGATAATGGAGGGAAATGCCCGTTTGATGAATTGAGAAATTATAAACCATTTGATATTAAAAATATTTCTGATTATGATTTATTTAGTGATGATAAAACTTCACCACTTAGATTACTATACAAAGAATACTAGTAGGAATATTAATGAAAGTTTGTGTATAATATCTAATAATAGGATATAATTTAGTTTATAAATATACAATGCGGGGGAGTGAATTTAAATGGAAAGAACTTTGGTTTTAATTAAACCAGATGGAGTTAAACGAGGACTTATTGGGAAAATTCTTAATCAATATGAAGAGAAATCATTAGAAATTGTGTCGCTCAAAATGATTACTGCTACAAAGGACATTGCTAAAAAACATTATAGTGAACACGCAGGAAAGAAATTTTTTGATGCGTTAATAAATTATATTACTGAAGGTAAAATATGTGCAATTATTTTAATGGGTGAAAAAGCTGTTGATGTAGTGCGTAAAATCAATGGAGATAAGGATCCTGTAAAAGCGGAACTTGGCAGTATAAGAGGGAAATTCACTTTGGATAAAACTAAAAATTTAGTTCACGCCTCTGATAGCATTGAAAGTGCAGAACATGAGATTGCGTTATGGTTTCCGGAGCTTGCGAGCCTTCAAAAGCTTACATACCAAGATCAGTATAAGGGAACTGTTGATTTGTTTTCAAAAACAGATGGTCTATCAATAAATGTATAATTTTAACTAAAAGGCTAACCAATAATATTGGCTAGCCTTTTTAAGTATTTCCATATTAATCACATATTACATGTGGTTAATGAGAACCACAATGTCCACCGCAACCATTACAGGATTGTTTGCCAGCACTAGAACAATGGCTCTTGGCATCTTTCGGCAATAATGTCTTAATCCAAAATCTAGAATCTTTATAGGCTACTGTGAGTTCATTTATGTTTTCTAAAAGAGTTTCATCATATAATATTGGTAAATTATCAATATTATTTTTTATGTCTCCAGTTTTAAAATTATCTAAGTAAATATCAACTTTTGCAGTTTTGCAACAACCGCTGACGTATACAAATCGCACACTATCATAAGCATCGTCAAGTTTAATCATTTCCATAAGATTATCAAGAGCAATTTTTGAAAGCTTGATTTTTAAAGGTTGTGCCATAAGTCCTCCTAGTATAACTCTTGGGGATAACAAATATATTTCTGTTACTCCTCGAGGGTTTCAGAATAATGAGTTAATAGACCTTGCTTTAGGTTCCATAAATTCCAAGAAAGATCCACATAATATGCATGAGGATTATCAAATCTTAAAACTTCTGTCCATAACTTAGATACTTCTTGTTCAGAAAATGCTTTTATTTCCATAACAGACGGAGATTCATAAATCTGCTGTCCATTTTCAAATAGTTTAACCATAAGTTCTTTTACATAGTAATGTTTAAGATTTTTCTTTTTCCAGGTATAAACTGGATTAAATATTTCAAGTGGTCTACTTTCATCGATTTTCTCATCATGTAAGGTAATAAAATCTGCAATGGCCTTGTGTGATGTTTTATCGAAAATTCTATATAATTTTTTAAAAGCAGGATTGATGATTTTTTCTGCATTCTCACTAATCTTAATTTTTGGTATTATTTCTCCATCATTCTCAACTGCAACGAGTTTATAAACACCGCCAAACACTGGTTCCGATCTTGCAGTAATAAGTCTCTCACCAACACCAAAGTTATCAATTTGTGCCCCATTTTCCAAAACACCGCTTATAATATATTCATCCAGTGAGTTAGAAACCGTAATCTTTACATCTGAGTATCCAGCTTCATCTAAAATTACTCTAACTTTTTTAGTTAGATAGGTAATATCACCACTATCAATTCGTATTCCTTTAGGTCTTTTACCCATAGGTTTAAGTACATCATTAAATACTTTTATGGCATTTAGAATCCCAGAGCGTAGTACGTTATAAGTATCTATAAGAAGTACACAGTTATCGGGGTAGGTTATAGTCCAAGATTTAAAGGCATCATATTCAGTATCAAAAAGCTGTACCCAACTATGAGCCATAGTTCCAATGGCTGGGATATCAAACATTTCTTCAGCGATAGTGCAAGCAGTACCAACACAACCACCAATAACGGCGGCACGTGCTCCATATATAGCGCCATCATAGCCTTGAGCACGCCTAGAACCAAATTCCATAACAGGTCTACCCTTTGCGGCTCTACATATTCTACTCGCTTTTGTAGCTATTAAAGTTTGATGATTTATTGTGAGTAGTATCATTGTCTCAACAAATTGAGCTTGTATAATAGGTCCTTTAACTATAACCAAGGGTTCACCAGGAAAAACAGGATAACCTTCTGGCACCGCCCAGACATCACAAGAAAATTTAAAATCCTTTAAATAATCTATAAAATCATCTGAAAAATCATTTTTGCTTTTTAGATAGGATATATCATCATTTGAAAATTTCAAATTAGAAAGATATTCAAGTAATTGTTGTACCCCGGCCATAATACAATATCCACCACCGTCAGGTATTCGTCTAAAAAACATATCAAAGTAGGCAATTTTATCTTGAACATTATTATCTAAATAACCGTTTGCCATAGTTAATTCGTAAAAGTCTACCAGCATTGTTAGGTTTCTTTCGTTCCTCACATTAAAATCTTTTGAGTGTTTCATAATTTTTCCCCTTTGAAATTTAATAAAAGTATATAATGAAATTATAACATAATTATATATTAATGTTTAGATAAGATTATTAAAATAGTAAATTGGGTATAAGCATAATATATGAGCAATTTAAAGTAGGTGGATGAAAGTGGAGACAAAACATAATATGGATAATAAAATAGTAAGCAAGAAAATAAATTCGAAATTAAGTAAAGAGCAAAAGGATGCTGTTTATTCTGTTAACAGAAATTTATTAGTAACAGCAGGACCGGGTAGTGGTAAAACAGTAGTTATTGTTAATAGGATTGTTCATTTAATAAATGAGAAAAATGTTAAACCAAAAAACATTATTGTCATTACTTTTACAAGAGCTGCGGCTATTAATATGAAAAGTAGATATGTTGCTATTAATGGAAAGGAGAGGGTTCCGTTTTTTGGAACATTTCATGGTTTGTTTTATAAGATTCTTAAGAACTATTACGGACAGATAAACATAGTAGATACACTAGAGGTATATAAACTCATAAAAAATGTACTTATGTCATATTTGGATGAGGTAGGTGATGAAAAAGTAAAGGAAGTTATAAATAATATTTCAGTATTCAAAACAAGTGGAAAGCTAATGGAAAATTTCTCTCCAAGTATTGATAAAGGAATCTTTATAGCGGCCTATAACATTTATGAGCAGTATAGAAAAGAAAAAAACTTATTTGATTTTGATGATCTTCAAATAGGGTGCAGAGATCTGTTTATAAAAAATTACACAATACTTAAGGGGTATAGAAGTTTATTTAAACATATTTTAGTAGATGAATTTCAAGATTGTGATTCTATGCAAGTTGAGATACTAAAGCTTTTAAATGAAGAAAATTCTATTTTTGCAGTAGGAGACGAGGACCAATGTATTTATGGTTTTAGAGGGTCGAATCCTGAGTGCATGGTTAAGTTTTCAGAGCATTTTGTAGGTGGAGGGAAA
Organism: Clostridium sp. CM028; assembly: GCF_030585565.1. NCBI lineage: Bacteria > Bacillati > Bacillota > Clostridia > Eubacteriales > Clostridiaceae > Clostridium > Clostridium sp. CM028. The sequence goes on from NZ_CP077766.1 coordinate 3,566,573, forward strand.
TTACCCTTGTCTACTAACTATAGATGTCCAAAGAATATAGTAGAAATATCCATGAACATTATAAAAAATAACGACTTGAGAAATGAAAAGGATATAACAGCATTTAAGCAGTATGATGGCATCGTTGCAGTACTTAACAATGTAAATGAGAACTCACAGGCAGAGGAAATTAGCTGTATTATTCAAAAATATAAGGAAAATAATGAAAAAAATTATAGAGATAATGCCATATTGTACAGAACAAACGTAGAGTGCAGAAGTCTAATAGATGTCTTTATCAAAAAAAGAATACCTTTTAAGCTTTTAGACAAGGAGTATGACTTTTTTCAACATTTCATTTGTAAAGATATAATTGCATATTTTAAATTAAGTATTGATAAAAGTGATAGAGAGAGTTTTGTCAGAATAATTAATAAGCCCTTTAGATATATAAGTAAACTAAATTTAGATAAATTAAAAAGAAATCCCGTAAAAGAAGACTGTTTTGAAATGCTAAAAGATATTGAAGAAATACCGGTATTTCAAATGAAGATGCTAGATAAGTTAAAAAAGGATATACATTTTTTAAATAAAATTTCATTAGAAAACGCTATAGATAATTTAGTCTTAAGTATAGGATATCATGATTATATTAAAGGGTATTGCACTAAATTTAAGATAGATTTAGGTGAGATGGAGGATGTTATTGACGAGTTTAGACAATCAGCAGAAGGATATAACTCTATAATAACTTTTCTAGCCCATGTGGACCAGGTTAAAGAGGAAATTAGTAAGCATAAGAAAAATATAGATGAGGATGCAGTAATACTTAGTACAATTCACGGTGTTAAAGGTATGGAGTTTGAAAATGTATACTTAATAAATTGCAATGAGGAAAATATCCCCCATGTAAATAGTATAGATAATAACCTAGAGGAAGAAAGAAGACTATTTTATGTTGGAATTACAAGAGCTATAAACAATGTTTGGCTTTGCATTAGTAAAAGTGTAAAAGGAAAAGCGAAAGAAACCTCACGATTTATTAGAGAGTGCAATATTTTAGGATCAAGCGATTCGGATTTGCCTTTTAAAGAAGGCGACGCGGTGATGCATAAAAGTTTTGGGAGTGGAGTCGTAATTGCAATTACTAGTAAAGAGTTAGAGATTAAGTTTGAGGGAGAAATTATAAGAAAATTTGACGTCAATGTATTGTATAATAACTCTTTAATTTCAAAAGTATAGCAAATGTAATGCAATACATAACAACAATTGACAAAGTATGTAAATATGGTATACTGAAAAATGAATTGTGTATTAAGGAGGGTATTTAATGGTTGCCTTTAAGCAAATGTGGGATGATGTAAGGTTAATTTTGTCAAATGGAAAGCACTCAGATATAGAAATTGTGGAGAGATTTAACTGTGGATTTACAGTTAAAGAGAGAGGTAATATAATTTTTATTACAAGAGATGACTTCGTGGATTTTTGGTGCAAGCTATTGTACTATAATGAATTATCATTGGAACAGGCTTTAAAAGATGATAAATCAAAACCAAAATACATTTATACTATTATAAAAAAATTACCTTATGTATCAGAAAGTTCCGGTGTAATTAAGTTATTACAGTAGTTTTATTGAATGTTACAATATAATTTTATTAAGCTCATATTCTATGAATATGAGCTTAATAATTTAATTTACAGTGATGGGAATAATAGGAATGTAATTGAAATATATTGGGAAAAATAGCGTAAAGGGGTGTATATAGTGAATTTTTTAGATATGGCAAAAAATATTGAAAGTGAATTAATAGACATAAGAAGAGGCTTTCATGAAAACCCTGAATTAGGGTTTGATTTATTTAAAACCTCCCAGAAGGTAAAAGATTTTTTATTAAAGGAAGGCATTGAGTTTTATGAGGTAGCACAAACGGGAATCTGTGCTATTATTAGAGGCAAAGGTGAAAAAACTATTGCTTTAAGGGCAGATATGGATGCACTTCCATTGCAAGATAAGAAAATATGTGATTACTCCTCTAAAATTAATGGTAAAATGCATGCTTGTGGACATGATGCTCATACCACTATACTTTTGGGTGCAGCTAAGATATTAAATAGCATGAAGGATAAAATTCCAGGAAATGTTAAACTTTTATTTGAACCAGCAGAAGAAACAACTGGTGGTTCACCTTTAATGATTAAAGAAGGAGTACTAGAAAATCCTAATGTGGATGCTATTATTGGGCTTCATGTAGAAGAATTTTTAGAGGCTGGAACCGTTGGTTTAAAAAGAGGCGTAGCTTATGCAGCATCAAATCCATTTACTATAAAAGTAGTAGGTAAAGGAGGACATGGTGCAAGCCCACATATGACGGTTGATCCCATTGTAATAGCTAGCAATGTTATTATTTCACTTCAAAACATTGTAAGCCGCGAAATTCCACCTACAGATCCTGCAGTAATTACTATAGGATCAATTCATGGAGGTACAGCTCAAAATATTATACCCGAAGAGGTTACAATATCGGGAATTATTAGAACTATGAAGAGTGAACATAGAGAATATATAAAGACCAGATTAGTTCAGGTAGTGGAAGGCATCGTTACCGCTATGAGAGGGGAATGTGAAATTAGTATTGAGGAAAGTTATCCTTGTCTTTATAATAATGATAAGCTTGCAGAGATGTTTGAAAGTAAAGCAAGTCAAGTTATTTCTGAGAGTAATGTTTATAAATTAGATCAGCCTACTATGGGGGTGGAAAGTTTTGCTTATTTCTCTATGGAAAGGCCAGCACTATTTTATTTTTTAGGAAGTGGTAATAAAGAAAAAGGTATAGTAAACCCGGCTCATGGTAGTTTATTTGATATAGATGAGAGTTGTATATCAATAGGTGTAGCTATGCAATGTACATTAGCTTATGAATTTTTATTGAATTCATAACACATATTAGTATATAATTGATATTTGATGTGATTTTTTTAAATGTATTATAATTTATTACAAAATAAAAGGGTGATTTTTTATAAAATAAATTAGATTATATATAGAATTCGTCAATAGATAACAAGAGATAAAAGAAATAGGAGGATTATATGAGGATAGAAATTGGAGCGAATGAAGCGGGACAAAGAACGGATAAATTCATGAGAAAAGTACTTGGTGATGTGCCGTTAAGTAAAATATATAAAGCTTTTAGAAAAGGTGATATTAGGGTTAATGGTAACAAAATCAAGGAAAAACATTCTTTAGTACAAGGCGATATTGTTGAAACAAAATATATTACAAGTGAGTTTAAAAAAGAAGAGTTTAAAAGAATTGAAAACAATTTAAAAATTACATTTGAGGATGCTAATATATTAATGGTTGAAAAATGGCCGGGAGTTTTAGTTCATTCTGATAAAAAAGATGGCGAAGCTACTTTAATAGATTATGTGCTTTCTTATTTATATGATAAGGGAGATTATCAGCCAGAAAATGAAATAACATTTAAACCAGCACCTTGTAATAGATTAGATAGAAATACTTCAGGTATAGTTATGTTTGGTAAGAACTTTAAATCTCTTAAACTTTTAAATGAAATGGTAAGAGAAAGAAATGTTGAAAAATATTATATGGCTTTAGTAAGAAACAGAATTAAAGATGGGGTTTACGAGGGATATATATATAAAAATGAGGATGCAAATATATCACAGGTATTTGACACCGAGATGCCAGATACAAAAAAAATAGCAATGGAAGTTAAAACGTTGCAAAGTTGTGGTACATTTTCTTTAATAGATATTAATCTTTTAACAGGAAGAAGCCATCAACTTAGAGCGCATTTAAGCCATTTGGGTAATTCTATTGTTGGTGATTCAAAATATGGAGATAAAAAAATGAATAGTTTCTTTAACAACAAATATGGTTTAGATTACCAATATTTATATGCGTATAAGGCAATGTTTAAGAATTGCCCGGATGATTTATCTTATATGGAGAATAAAACTATTGCAGAGAGTTTACCACCAATATTAAAAAAGATTAAAAAGGATGTATTTAAATTTTAGAGGATGAGTTTAACGACATTTCAGAAGGAAAGTCTCCCACTTCTATAAGTGAGAGTTACCTACTATAAGTAGGCGTTACTTGCCCTAACAAATAGAAAACTTCAGGGGGAGTATAAATCTCCTTCTGAAGTCGTCAATGCATCTTCTGTGAAGATGTTGCAGCACCGCAGGTGATGATTTAACGACCCAGGAGATGATTTAATGAGTGAACAAGCAAATTCAAATAAACAATCTACAACAAAAGGTTTTGCCATATTATCTGCGGCAGGTTTTATGGTTAAGGTTTTATCACTACTTTATATACCTTTTTTAGGGAAAATACTAGGAGAGGATGGGTTAGGGGTATATTATTCAGCATACAGTATATTTACATATGTATATATATTAACAAATGCTGGTATTCCTGTGGCTATTTCTAAGATAGTATCAGAGCTCATAGCGGTAGGTAATTATAAGGATGCTGTAAAGACTTTTAAAATAGCTAGATTTTCGCTTTTGATATTAGGGATAGTTATGTCACTTTTAATGCTTATTTTCGTAGTACCTATAGCTAATGCAACCGAGAGTGATACTGCAAAATTAGCAATCATGGCACTCGCTCCAACTATTCTATTATCATCTGTATTATCAGCTTATAGAGGTTATTTTCAAGGGAGAGGGAATATGACCCCCACTGCTGTATCACAAGTATTAGAACAAATTGCAAATACTATATTTAGTTTAGTTTTTGCAGCGTGTTTTATAAAATATGGGCTAGCAGAAGGAGCGGCAGGCGGAACTATTGGAACAACTGTAGGAGCACTGGTTGCGGTAATATATATGATTTATGCTTATAAAAAAAATAGAATTTTTATAGTTCCAAAAGGGTATAATAAGTTAAATATAAAGAGATTAACTACTAAAAAAATAATAAAAAAGCTATTGGGTGTTGCCGTGCCAATGACAATATGTTTAGGAATACAACAATCAGGATTATTGATTGATTTAGGGGTAGTTAAATCAAGAATGTTATCTTCTGGAATGGATAAAGTGCAGGTTAGTATTTTATGGGGTGTGTTAAGTAAATATACGACATTAATAAATGTGCCTATAGCTATTATTACAGCTCTAGCCATGACTATTCTGCCTTCTATATCCGGCTTAATGGCACTTAAGGACAAAAAAGCTGTAAGAAGTAAAATTGATTATGCTTTTAGGCTGTGTTTTTTGGTGGCAGTACCTTCCGCAGTTGGACTTGCAGTTTTAGCTAAACCCATAGTATATTTAATCCAATATGGGTCTGACGTTTCAAGATTACTTACATATGGATCAGTGGTAATAATACTTATGGCTGTGGTTAGTATTCAAACTTCAATTCTTCAGGGGCTTGGAAAACTTTACTTAGTTACAATTTATGCAGTTCTGGGATTGATAGGAAAAATAATTACTAATTATATTTTTGTAGCAATTCCAACACTTAATGTATTAGGGGCTGTTATGGCCAACGGAGTAAGTTTTGCAATAATTTTGATGTTGAACTATAATACTATGAACAAAGCGCTAGGGATTAGAATTAAACTAGCTAGTCATGCAATAAAACCCATAATAGCATCAGGGGTTATGGCTGTAGTTGCAGGGTTCATGTATACTATCTTAAATTTTATATTCAGTCATATTAAACAAGGATATTTTGCTAATGCTGTTTCTATATTATTTACTATATGCTTAGCTATATTAACTTATTTCTTCGCATTAGTGATTATAGGTGGAATAACTAAAGATGATTTGGATGTATTTCCAAGAAAGATTAAGAAACTTATACCTAAGTATATTTTACAAAGAATTAAATAAAAAAAGTATATATTACTATTAATGCATTTTATACGTAATATATACTTTTTTTTATTCATCTCTCCAATTCACAAAAAAATATCTGATTATTTTCTTTTTTTTGTAAGCAGGATAGAAAATAGTAAAAGGGAGAAGCCAGTAGCAATAATTATTATGTTTTTAGTAACAAAGATAGAATTTGGCAACGTAGTATTTAAAATTTTTAATACAAAGTATAAGAGTGTGCTAAGACAGACATCAGTTAAAATTTCGCCTACTGAAAACTGTATATAGCAGCTTTTTTTAATTGCAATAATATTTAATATAAAGCTTATAATAGAGCTTATAATGAGAGCTATGCCGTAACCTAGAATGTTTAATTTTGGGATACCTAATAATACATATAGTAAAACAAGTTCAAGAATAGAGGTTACTATAGAATTTATTAAAAGAGATTTTTGTTTGCCAAGTCCGTTTAAAATTCCAAAGGTTGAACCAGACATATACATGAATGGCGCACTTAAGGAAGCAAGCCGTATGTAAACACCTAAGTCATATCTGTCGAAAAATAATTTTCCAAGGGAGTCTCCAGTACATAAACATATTATCATAGTTGAAAGTCCTAGTAAAAACGAAACTTTTATAACTTCGCGGACTCTACGCTCCAAACCGTTATAATCATTTTTACTAATACTTTTAGAAATATCTGGAGTTAAGATGGTTGACATGGATATTACAATAATAAAAGGAAAGAACACAATGCTCATAGCCATACCTGAAAATTTACCTATTAAGGATAAACTCTGCGTATACTCTATGCCTGCAGAAACTAGTCGCCCAGGGACAATCAATGTTGATAGCGCGGAAATTACAGTGTTTAAAAAGCCATTTAAACATAATGGGAATGAAACAACAAGGACATTAAATAAAAGTTGGGCCCTTCCTTCAGTTTTTTTATTGTAATTCTTAAATTTGGTTTTACTTTTTTCATAGAAGATAAAGAGTAGAATAAAACTTATAAGTTCCCCAATGGATAAGGCGATATATGTAGCAGTTACGGTAGTAGTTACATTTTTTAATGCGAAAAAATTTATAATTCCAAGTATTATGCCCATTCTTACGGTCTTTTCAACAATATCTATGATTGCAGGTACTTTAACATTGGAAATACCGTAGAAATAACCCTTATATATAGATGAAAGAGCAACAAAGATTAAAGCCGGGCAAATAACCCAAAGGGAGTATAATGTTCTTTGATCTTTTATTATATATGTACTAATAAAAGGTGAAAAAATAAATACTAAAGCTGCTATTAATATAGAAAATGCAAAATCAAAAACTAAGGCAGTATGTATAGATTTGTTTAAACTACCGTAATCCTTTAATTCGTAATAGGATGAAGCTTCTTTTGAAATAGCTGTTACCATTCCACCGCAAATAAGGCAAGTGAATAAATCATAAATAGGCATTACAAGGCTATATAATCCCATACCTTCTGCACCTAATTTTTTTGAAAGTAAAATCGAAAACATAAACCTTAATATACCAGCAGTTAAATTTGATACGGTGAGTATTATTGAGTCTCTATAGAAATTATCTTTAATCATAAAAGGATCCTCCTTGTTCTTCTACCTGGGGAGATAACAGTTATTTATAATTAGTATGTGAAATTTAATAATTATATTCTGTAAATCATCATCTGAGATGTTGAAATGTAATTAAATCATCTCCTGGGGAGCTGCAATATTAATGACTTCAGAAGGAGACTTATACTCCTACTGAAGTTTTCTATTTGTTATAGTATGGGACTCCCATTTATAGAAGTGGGAGTCCTTCCATCTGAAATGTAATTAAAATAAAAAGTTTATTAATTATGATACCAGTGTAGTTTATGATTTTATAAAAAAATTGTAAAAACCTTCTAGGGAGGAGCTTTTTATGTTAGAATAATTTTAGTAGTGTCTTAAGGAGAATAATAAATAATATTATTATTTACTCCAAATAAAAGTGCGGAGGAAATAGAGCGATATGAAATGTTTGATATGTGGTATGGAGATAAATATAAATAATTTCAATATAAATAATGATGGTTTATTAGAAGTGAATGAAAGAGAGCATATTAAATATTGCCCGTTTTGTGGCGTAACTTATAAGTATTTAAAATCTGTTGGTGAGGCCTACAAGGTTTGTGCGCAAAGTTTGGATCCCAATACTTTAGTAGTATTAGATCATGCCATGAAACTTGAAATATTTAATTCAGAGTTTTATATGTCGGCGGCAAAGCTTGCGAGTAACAACCATGTTAAAGAAATTTTTAAAGCACTTTCAAAAATTGAAAAAATACATGCTATTGTGCATCAAAAACTAGGTGGGTTCAAAGAACTTCCAAAACTCGTGGATATAGATTACAGTAAATATAAAAACGATACAAGCTTAATGAAACTCGCAGAAAATAGAGAAGTTCATGCTACAAAGTTTTATGAAAAACATGCAAAGGAAATAAATAATTTGATTGTTAAAGAGGTATTTGTTGCCTTGGCGGAGGTTGAAAGAAGCCATATACAAATTGCTAGAAATTATTAACACATATACTCTAATTTATATAAATATATATAAATTAGAGTATTTATAATTTAGGGGGTAAGTATGAAGAAGACCATTGGATTTATAGTTATTTTAGCTGCAATGGCTTTTGCACTATTTTCAATGAAAGGTTCGTTTAAAGAATATAGGGTTACGGTTAAAGATGAAGTTATAAAATCACAGATACTATTTAAAGGATTAAGTAAGGCAGTAGATTTTACGAAAGATAGTGAAGGAAACTACTATGTAGCTTTCAAAGACAAAGTACAGTACATAGATAAAGTAGGCAGGTCATACAATATATTTACAAATAAGAAGCTGAGCATAACTAGTTTAGATTATAATAATAAAGTATTGTATTATGCATCCGGAACAAAAGTCTACTCATATGATTTAGTAACAAAGGCAAATAAAGAAATTATCAAGAATATGCCTAATTATGGAGACTATAATGACAGTTTAGTTAGAATTAATGGAGAATATCTATTTGTTACAATAGGAGCTGCAACAAATTCTGGGGTAGTTGGACCGGATAATCAATGGTTAGATGATTACCCTCAAAATCATGATGTTTCGCCTAAAAGTATAACTATAAAAGGAATTAATTTTGATAAGAAAAAGACCGGAGCATTTGTTCCATATAAAACTAGGAACGTAAAGGGGCAAATAATAACAGAACATATGATTGGAAATTCATCTATAATAGTTTATAATTTAAAAACTGGAGCACAGGGAAACTTTGCTTGGGGTATAAGAAATATGAAGGCTATAGATTTTAATAGTGAGGGCAAAATATTAGTTGCTGTTGGTGGAATGGAGGACAGGGGATTAAGGCCTGTAAAGGGAGATAGTGATTATATATACAAAATTAAAAAAAAATCATGGTATGGTTTCCCAGATTATACTGGAGGAGATCCAATAAGTTCACCTAAATTTAAAGGCTTACTTAACGGGGACATACCATTTATTTTAGACCAGCACCCTACAACAAATCCTCCCGCACCAATTTATCAACATAAAGAAGTAAATAGTTTAGCCGGGTTAGCAATTGATAAAAAAGGTATAATAGGTAGCATAGACTGTATATATTTCTATGAAAAGAATGATAATAGTATATATAGTTTAAATAAAAGTAGTGCGCTTAAAGAAAAAGTAAGATTTGGGGATGAAACTTATATATCTAGTATGAAGTTTTTTGATGATTTAATAGTGTTAGACTCTAAAAGTGGATATTTAATTAAAATCAAAAAAAATATAAAGAATGATATAGGGATAGAAGGGAGGAGATTAAGTTACTATTTATTAACAATTGTGCTAACTTTAATAATTAGCCTACTTGTTAGTTTAAGCAAAAAGAATTAGAATATAGTCAATATACATTGTTGTTAATTATTAAAAAATATTCAGGTATGTTTTCAGATCATATTTATTGTATACTAAAGTGAGAGGTGAACAGGTTGAAGAAAAGAATGGAAGTTACTTATGGAAAAACTTTAAAAGGCTTAATGATAACAATAAATCCAATTAAAAAAAGGGTCATGAAAACTCATTGCATTGTTCATAAATTTATAAATATTCAAGCTATAGAAATTTTAAAAAATAAGGAATATAGTGAAATTTCTAGTTTTTACAAGGGACACATAAAAGAACTAAATAAGGGGGTTACTTGGGCAGATCAAGATTTTAAAAGCTCAAACCATTTTTATCATCACATTAAGGGTACTGGCCTTTATGGATTTTCAAATGCATTAACCGAATTCGAAAAATATTATAAATGTGCATTAAGATTTATTAAAGAAGGGGACACAAGGCAAGCCCTGTTTTATTTTGGAGCAGCCTGTCATTTAATTCAAGATGCTACGGTGCCTCAACATGTGAACAATAAGCTACTTAAAAGCCACAGAAATTTTGAACTTTGGATTATAAGTAGATTAATGAGTGATTATTCATTTCCTATTTTTAATGAAGTAATAAAACAGGAGAATATAGAAGACTATATAAAAAAAAATGCATTATTTGCGAATGAAACTTATATTGCTAATGCAAACATAAAAAACAAGGAAGATAGGTACAAGAAAATATCTACACTTATAGTGCAACGGGCACAAAAGACTACTGCAGGTTTAATGATTAATTTTTATAATGAAATTAATAAATAATTCCTTTATTTTAGAGGAATTATTTTATTTTTGAAGAATAAGATAAAAATAGGTAAAAATAGGTAAAAATATATGAAATATATTTAACAAAGGGGGAGTAACAATTGAAAAAGGAGGTTTTTATAAATTTAGAAAAAGAAATTTTCAAAGGAAATATATTAGATATAGGTTTTTCTAATCATGGAATTATATATAATATATACAAACAATATGTTGATGATAGTAGTAGCTTAGATTATATAGAGGGGAAAGGTGAGAAGACTGGAATAGAAGAAGGTGAGTATGATCTCTGTGCACTGTTTTTTACTTTGAGTGATATAAAATTTACAAAAAGCAAAAGTAAATTAATACAAGATATATATAAATTTCTGAAAGAAGATGGATTACTATATATATGGGATGTAGATAAGGGATTTGCTAAAATCTTTAATTCTAAAATAAAGATTGTGTCACCTGATAAAAATACAAAACAAATACATTTAATAGACTTAAATATATTTAAAGATAGTTCCAAAGAGAATACAATCAAAATTTTACAACCTTATTTTGAAATATTAACTTTGAAAAATTCAGATAATGTTTATTATATGATATGCAAAAAGAAAGGGAAATCAAAAGATGAAAGTAACACTAGTAGGAATTAATGCAAAATATATTCACAGTAACTTGGCAGTAAGATATTTAAAAACATATACAGAGGATTTAAATTACGAATGCAAAATTATGGAGTTTTCTATTAATGATCAAATCGAAAGAATTGTAGAGGAAATTTTGAGTAGCAAGCCAGACCTTGTAGCATTCTCTTGCTACATATGGAACATTGAGTACGTTAAGGCTGTATCATCTCTTATAAAGCTTGTAAATAGTGAGATTGAAATCCTTTATGGAGGACCAGAGGTTAGCTTTAATTGTAAAGAGTTTCTTGAGGAAAACGTAGGGGATTATGTAATAGAAGGGGAAGGAGAGGTAACGTATAAAGAATTTATTAAATGGAGAATTAATTCAAAGGATGATTCTGAAATCAATGATGAGAATAGTGGTAACATTCAAAATATTCTAGGGCTATATTATAAATATTATGAAAATATAGGATGTGATAGTAAAATTAACTATGGTGGTAAGAGAACATTAATGGATATGGAGCAAGTTATTTTCCCATATAATGAAGAAGAACTTACCAATAAAATAGTTTATTATGAAGCATCAAGAGGATGCCCTTTTAATTGTAAATATTGTCTCTCCTCGACTACTCATGGAGTTAGATTTTTAAATACTGAAAGAGTAAAGAGAGAATTGAAATTTCTCGTGGACAAGAAGGTAAAATTAATAAAGTTTGTTGATAGAACATTTAATTGCAATTCGAGATTTGCGGTAGAAATTTGGGAATTTCTAATAAAGATGGATACTGAAATAACTTTCCACTTTGAAATCTCAGCAGATCTTCTAAACAAACAGGAATTAGACATTTTAGCTAAGGCACCAAAGGGTAGATTTCAATTTGAAGTGGGTGTACAAACAACAAATCCCTTAGTTCTTAACAATATAAATAGATTTGTAAACTTTAATGATATAAAGGAAATGGTGGAGGAATTAGAAAAAATAAAAAATATTAAACAACATTTAGATTTAATAGCGGGCCTCCCAGGAGAAAATTATGAATCATTTAAAAAATCTTTTAATGATGTTTATAGCATTCATCCAGAAGTAATACAATTAGGATTTTTAAAATTACTTAAAGGTTCGGATATGAGGAGTGAAGCAACTCTTTGGGGAATGGTCTATGCACCTTATCCACCATATGAAATTCTAAAGACAAGGGATATAAGTTATGAGGAATTAGTAAGCTTAAAAAGGGTAGAAAAAATTGTGGACAAATATTACAATTCACAAAAGTTTAGTACTATTCTAAAATATTTTGTGAAAAAATTTAATACACCATTTGAATTTTATTACGAACTGGGAGTGTTTTTCTATGAAAAGGGATATTTAAGTAGAAACATTTCCTCAGTAGATTATTACAAGATATTTATTGAATTTAATGAGGAGAAACTTGAAGAAGAAGATTTCGTTTTAAAAGAAATTGTTAAATATGACTACCTTAAATATAACAAAAAGAAGTGGCTTCCAGATTTTCTAATCAGAGATTTAGGTAAGAAAGTAGAAAGATCGATTAAGGATAAGTTGCTACATAACAATGATATAAACAATACATCTAATATTCATATTGAAAAATTTATGATTGATATTTTAGATTATATAGATAATAATACTGTACGCAAAGAAGATCATTATTTAGTTTATGATATTAATGATGAGGATAACATAAAGGATATAACTTCAATCCTAGATTAGAATATGATAAAAGTTATAAAACGGAAAAAATGATAAATTATTAAAAATGACATTTGTCACATCGGAATAAGTTAATATTACGAATATTGTTAATGTTAAAAAAAAGTTGAAACTTTCAATAAAAATTAGTATAATTAAGATGTATTCAATATTATATAAAATAGAATAAAGGTAAATACTATACTAAGTATTTACTATTATATAAATTATTAATAATTTATATATACTCATTATGGCTAGTTATTAGTAAAAGGTGGTGATATTTTGGCATTAGAAGCAATAAAAAGTATAAAAGAAGCGGAAAAAAAAGCAGCAGATATTGTAAGTAAGGCAATTTCGGATAGTAAGGATATATTAAAAAAATCTGAAATTTACGCCGAAGATCAGTACAAAAAGGTTTTGGATGATGCAAGAGAAGAAACTAAAAAAATCATTAAAAATGCTAAAGAAGAAGGTAAAAGTAAGTCTGAACCAATTTTTGATACAGGTAAGATAGAGGTCACGAATATACTAAATTTAGATAAACAAAGGTTTGATAGGTCGGTTAACATGGTGGTTGAGAGGATAGTGAAAAATAATGGCAATAGTTAAAATGAGCAAATTTACATTGTTTGCCTTTGAATCACAAAAAGAAGCGTTGCTTGATAACTTTCACAAATTTGAAAATATTCAATTTGTAAACCTACAAGAAAGTGCAGAAGAAGATTTGCAATCTCTTGTAAAAGACTCGGAAAATGAAAAAGTTTCTCATTTAGAAGGAGAGCAAGCAAAAGTAAAGTTTGCCCTAGATCTATTAATGAAGCACTCAGAAAAAGAGGGTGCTCTAAAATCTTTAATCAAAGGTAAAAGTTCTTTGGATTATGAGGAGTTAGAAACTTTAGCGAAAAAATCAAACTATAAAGAAAACTATCAAAAGTTAAAGGATCGAGATAATAATTTGATTCAAATGAAGAGTGAAAAAGCCAAAATTAATTCTGAAATAGGGTCATTAACTCCATGGATATCCTTAGATGCCTCTTTTAAGGATTTAAAATCATTAAATTCTTCAATATTCTTAATGGGGTCTTTGCCAAAAGCTTTTAAAGATGCTTTTAGAGAAGAGTTTGAAAGTAAAATTCCGTGTTCTTACTTAGAAGTTATTAGTGACGGAAAAAATGCAATTAATGTAATAGCACTAGTGTATAAAGAGTATGAAGATAAAGCTAGTGAAATACTTAAACATTATAGCTTTAATACTACTAATTTAAAATATGATGGAATTTCAGCAGAAATTGTACGCGAGTTTAACAAAAGATTAGATGAGATATCTAAAGAAGAAGAAAAAATAAATGCTGAAATAAAAAATGATTGCCAGTATTTAGAGGATTTTAAAATAGTATATGAATATTTATCAAATAAACATATAAAAGCTTCAGCTTGTAAAAATTTCTTAAAAACAGAGAACACCGTTGCCATAGAGGGATGGGTACCAACAGAATCAGCAAAAGATTTAGAAAATTTGATAAAGTCTACAACTAAGGAAGAGTTCTATTTAGAAATTGAAAAAGCTGTCAAGGAAGATGATAGGGTGCCTATACTTTTAAAGAATAGTGCAGTTGTAGAACCATTTGAACTAATAGTATCAATGTATAGTTTACCTAAATATTCAGAGATAGATCCAACACCCGTAATGGCACCCTTTTACATGGTATTCTTTGGGATGATGCTCGCTGATCTTGGGTACGGGTTAGTAATGTTCATAGCTTGTGCAATTGCATTGAAAAAATTTAATTTAGAAGAAGGACAGAAAAAATTTGCTAAATTCTTCTTACTACTAAGTATACCAACTGCACTAGCAGGCGTTGTTTACGGAGGTTTCTTCGGGGATATAATTCCATTTATATCAACTCACAGTTTAATAAATCCTGGAGAAGATATAATGTTATTACTGATTATATCAATAGTAATAGGTGCAATCCAAATCTATTTTGGCCTTGGAGTTAAAGGTTATATGTTAATTCGCGATGGAAAGCCAATGGATGCTATTTATGATGTAGTGACATGGTACGCTGCATTAACTGGAGCATTTTTATTATTAGGTGGAGCACAAATAGGATTAAGTCCTGCTGTAGTTAATATAGGTAAATGGGTTATGATAGTTGGAATGGTTGCACTAGTATTAACTCAAGGAAGACAAAACAAAGGCATTGGTGCAAAACTTGGTGGAGGTCTTTATGGTTTATATGGTATATCTAGTTATATAGGTGACTTAGTTTCCTACTCAAGAATCATGGCTCTTGGACTTGCAGGAGGATTTATAGCATCTGCTTTTAATATGCTTATTAAAATGATGCCAACACCATTTAATATTATTATAGGTATATTTATATTCGTGTTTGCACAAACATTTAATCTATTATTAAGTTCATTATCAGCTTTTGTTCACAGTGCTAGGCTTCAGTATGTAGAGTACTTTAGCAAGTTTTATGAAGGCGGAGGAAAAGCATTCAAGGTGTTTAAATCAAAAAATCAATATATTAACATAATAAAAGGAAAGCAAATTTAAGGAGGAATTAATTATGACGTTCATGGAATTTATGAGTAAAAACGGTGGATTTATCTTCGCTGCATTAGGAATGGCTTTAGCGGTAATTTTACCAGGTATAGGATCAGCAAAAGGAGTAGGTATGGTTGGTGAGGCAGCTGCAGGACTTACAACAGAAGAACCTGAAAAATTTGGTAAAGCCCTTATTCTTCAATTATTACCAGGTACTCAAGGACTTTATGGTTTCGTTATAGGACTTATGGTATTGCTTAAATTAACTTCGGGTATGACTTTAGATGTTGGATTTTATTATTTGATGGCTTGTTTACCAATAGCTTTCGTAGGGTATTTTTCAGCATTATATCAAGCTAGGGCAGCTGCTGCCGGTATTGCAATAGTAGCTAAACAACCAGATCATAGCACAAAAGCTATCATACTTGCAGCAATGGTTGAAACATATGCCATTTTAGCATTCGTTGTTTCAATAATACTCGTAAGTAAGACACTCTAATTTAAAAAGTGATGAGCTAGAGGAAGTGAGAATATGTCAAATTTAGATAAATTAGCTGCCAAGATAATAGAAGATGCTAAAATTAAAGCAGAAACTATTTTGAAAGAAGCTAAAAACAATGAAATTTTATTAATAGAAAAGAAAACAAAAGAAGCAGAACTAGTAAAAAAACAAATGATAGAAAAAACTAAGGTTGAAGCTATTATGGTGAGTAAGAGAATTGTATCAAATTCTCAGCTAAAAGCACGAAATGAAAAGCTAGGGGCTATGCAAAAAATGATTGATAAGGTATTTGAGAGTGCGCTAGAAAAACTTATGGCGATAAATGATAATGATTATTTGGAACTTATAAAAAAATATCTTTTATCAATGCCAATAGCAGGGGATGAAGAAATAATACTTCCTGGGAAATATAAAAGTATTGTAAGCGATGAATATTTATCTGGAATTAATATTTCACTAAAAACTAATGGAAAAATAGGTGAATTAAAATTAAGTTCCGATAATCGAGATATAAAAAGTGGATTTGTAGTACTTAAAAATGGTATAGAGATTAATAATACTTTTGAAAGTCTAGTTAACTCCTTAAGGGATGAACTAGAACCTGAAATTGTTAACACATTATTTAAATAAATGTAAATAAAATTTAAGGAGTGGATACCTATTTATAATTGGTATCCACTCCGGATCAAAACAAGGAGGATAGCCATATATGAATAATATGGATTTTACACAAGCTGTGGCTAGGCTAAGAGTATTAGAAAAAAGACTCCTGAGTAAAGTAAAGATTGAGAGAATGATTGACAGCTCCTCGGCGGATGAAGTACTTAAAATTTTGAAGGAAACCGAATATGCAAGTTTGATGGGAAATGTAAAAAGAGCAGAGGACTACAATATATTACTTAAGGATGAGCTAAATAGAGTATACTCCCTTATGTATGAAGTTTCTCCATATCCTTCTATAGTAGATATTATGAGTTTGAAATATGATTATCATAATATAAAAGTGTTGTTAAAAGGAAGAACTTTAGATAAGGACTTTTCTCATATGCTAATTCCAGCAGGTACAGTAAATATAGAGGAATTAAAATTTTACATGACAACTATGGAATATAAGAAATTAGACCCTAATATGAGGGAAGCTATAATTGAGGTGGAAAAAGTATACAAAGAACTTAATGATCCTCAAAAGATAGATATTATATTGGATAGGTATATGTATGTAGATATGTTAGCTAGGGCAGAAGAAACAAAAATTGATTTTATAATTGAATATGTTAAGAAAAGTATAGATTTTTCTAATATTAAGTCAATAATTAGATTAAAAAAACAACAAAAGGATGTTAACTTTTTTAAAGAAGTTATATTGATTGGTGGAGATATATCTAGTGATGTTCTATTAACAGCTTTTAGTGATCCAATTGAAAATATGGCAACTAAATTTTCTTCATCAAAATATGGAGAAGTTGTAAGAATTGGACTAGAAGAATATATTAAAACTGGTAAACTTTCTAGTTTAGAAAAATTATCAGAAAACTATATTATGGAGAAGCTAAGGGCCGCTAAGTATGTTACTTTTGGACCTGAGCCAATATTTGCGTATATCGCAGCAAAGGAAACAGAAATAAAGATAATAAGAATAATTACGGTTGGGAAATTAAATAATGTTGATACGACGATCATAAGAGAAAGGATGCGTGAAGTTTATGCATAAAGTAGGAGTAGTTGGAGATAAAGATTCAATACTTGCTTTCAAAGCTCTTGGAATTGACGTATATCCGGTTATTGAAGTAGAAGAAGCTAAAAAAGCTATAGATAAAATGGCGTCAAGTAATTATGCAGTTATATTTGTAACTGAGCAGATAGCTCAGCACTTAGATGAAACTATAGCAAGATATAACAGACAGATGATTCCTGCCATTATATTAATACCAAGTAATCAAGGCTCACTAAATATAGGAATGCAAAGAATTCGCGATAATGTAGAAAAAGCAGTGGGCGTAAATATTTTATAGAAAGGTAGGGAGATAACTTGAAAATCGGTAAAATTGTAAAAGTTTCAGGTCCATTAGTTGTTGCAAAAGATATGGACGAAGCTAATATATATGACGTAGTTAAGGTTGGAGATAAGGGTCTTATTGGCGAAATTATTGAAATGAGAGGAGATAGAGCCTCTATTCAAGTATATGAAGAAACATCAGGCCTCGGACCAGGAGATCCAGTAGTTACTACCGGTGAACCACTAAGTGTTGAACTTGGACCAGGACTTATAGAATCAATGTTTGATGGTATTCAAAGACCGCTTGATAAAATAAGAGCTATAGCTGGTAATTACTTAACAAAAGGTGTAAATGTTTCGCCACTAGATAGAGAAAGAAAATGGGACTTTGTTCCTACGGCGTCCGTTGGAGATATTGTTTCATATGGCGTAGCTATAGGAACAGTTGCGGAAACTACTGTTATAACTCAAACAATAATGGTGCCTAAAGGAATAGAGGGTACTATAACGTCTATAACTGCAGGAGAATATACTGTAGAAGATGTAGTAGCAGAGGTGCAAACAGATGGCGGAATTAAGCAAATTACGTTAATGCAAAAGTGGCCAGTAAGACGTGGAAGACCTTATGCTGATAAATTAAATCCAATAGAACCACTAGTTACAGGTCAAAGAGTAATAGATACTTTCTTTCCAGTAACTAAAGGTGGTACGGCATGTGTTCCGGGTCCTTTTGGTAGTGGAAAAACTGTAGTTCAACATCAATTTGCAAAATGGGCAGATGCAGAAATAGTTGTTTACATAGGTTGCGGTGAACGTGGCAATGAAATGACAGATGTTTTGAATGAGTTTCCAGAACTTAAAGATCCCAAAACAGGTGAATCACTAATGAAAAGAACGGTGCTCATTGCAAATACTTCTAATATGCCAGTTGCAGCTAGGGAAGCTTCTGTATATACAGGTATAACTATTGCAGAGTATTTTAGGGACATGGGATTTGCTGTAGCATTAATGGCAGATTCTACGTCAAGATGGGCAGAGGCTCTACGCGAAATGTCAGGAAGACTTGAGGAAATGCCAGGTGATGAGGGGTATCCAGCATATCTAGGCTCACGTGTAGCAGATTTTTATGAAAGATCTGGAAAGGTAGTTTGCATTGGAGACGACAAAAGAATAGGCGCAATTACAGTTATTGGCGCAGTATCACCTCCTGGTGGAGATTTATCAGAGCCAGTTACTCAAGCAACGCTTAGAATAGTCAAAGTGTTTTGGGGACTAGACGCGCAACTTGCTTATAGAAGACATTTTCCATCAATAAATTGGTTGGATTCTTATTCACTATATTTGGATCAGCTAGCTAATTGGATGGATGAGAACGTTGCTGCCGATTGGACTGAGCTTAGGGTTAAAGCTATGACCATTTTGCAAGAAGAAGCAAAACTTGATGAAATAGTAAGACTTGTAGGTGTAGATGCTCTTTCTGAAAAGGACAGGTTAAAACTAGAAGTTGCAAAATCAATTAGAGAAGATTATTTACAACAGAATGCATTCCATGAGGTTGATACTTTTACGTCACTTAACAAACAATATAAAATGTTGAAATTAGTTTTAGATTTCCATGTTGAGGGTGAAAAAGCATTGAGTTCAGGGATTTATTTGAAAAAGATATTAGAGATTCCTGCGCGTGATAAAATAGCAAGAGCAAAATATATTGCAGAAACTGATATGTCAAAAATTGATGATATATTTACGGCCCTATCTAATGATATTGAAGAATTAATAACGGAAGGAGGAGCTGTAAATGATTAAAGAATACAAAACTATAACAGAAGTTGTAGGGCCACTTATGGTTGTAGAAAAAGTTCAAGGCGTTCGGTACGATGAACTAGTGGAAATAGAACTACAGAACGGTGAAATTCGTAGCGGAAAAGTACTTGAAATAAATGAAGATAAAGCAATGGTTCAGTTATTTGAAAGTTCTGCTGGAATTAACTTAAAAGGTAGTAAGGCTAAATTTTTAGGAAGACCACTAGAACTTGGAGTTTCAGAAGATATGCTTGGAAGGGTCTTTGATGGACTTGGTAGGCCTAAAGACGGTGGACCTAAAATTATTCCTGACAAGAGACTCGATATAAATGGAGAGGCATTGAACCCTGTGGCAAGAGACTATCCGTCAGAGTTTATTCAAACAGGTATTTCAGCTATTGATGGACTTAATACTTTAGTTCGTGGACAAAAATTACCAGTGTTTTCTGGTTCGGGTCTCCCACATGCGCAACTTGCGGCTCAAATAGCAAGGCAAGCAAAGGTATTAAATTCAGATACGAAATTTGTTGTTGTATTTGCAGCTATAGGAATAACTTTTCAAGAAGCACAGTTTTTCGTAGATGATTTTACAAAAACTGGTGCAATAGACAGAACTGTATTATTTATGAATCTTGCAAATGACCCAGCTATTGAGAGAATAGCTACGCCTAGAATGGCACTAACTACAGCTGAATATCTTGCTTACGAAAAAGGATTTCACGTACTTGTAATTATGACTGATCTTACAAATTACTGTGAGGCTCTGCGTGAAGTTTCAGCTGCAAGAAAAGAAGTTCCAGGTAGACGTGGATATCCAGGATATCTTTATACTGATCTTTCGACGCTATATGAAAGAGCAGGTAGGATTAAAGGACTTGAAGGTTCAATAACTCAAATTCCTATACTTACAATGCCGGAAGATGATATAACTCATCCAATTCCTGACTTAACGGGATATATAACTGAAGGTCAGATTATTTTAAGCCGAGAACTTTATAAAAAAGGCATTATGCCACCAGTAGATGTTCTACCGTCGTTATCAAGACTTAAAGATAAAGGTATAGGCAAAGGCAAAACGCGCGAAGATCATGCTGATACGATGAATCAACTATTTGCTGCATATGCTCAAGGTAAGCAAGCAAAAGAGCTTGCAGTTATATTAGGAGAGTCGGCATTATCTGATGCAGACAAAAAATATGCAATATTTGCAGATGCTTTTGAAAAACGATATGTTTCCCAAGGATTTGAAACTAATAGGACTATTGATGAAACAATAAATTTAGGATGGGAGCTTCTATCTATTCTCCCAAGAAATGAACTTAAGAGAATTAGAGATGAATATGTAGAAAAATACTTACCAAAAAAAGAGGGTGAGTAAACGTGGCGAGGCTCAATGTTAATCCAACTAGAATGGAGCTTACTAAACTAAAAAAAAGATTAGGTACAGCTACTCGTGGTCATAAATTATTAAAGGATAAGCAAGATGAGCTTATGAGAAGATTCATTGATCTTATAAAACATAACAATAAACTACGAGCGAAAGTTGAAGAAGAATTACAGAACTCTTTTAAGGATTTTGTTATGGCAAGTGCATTAATGTCATCAGAATTTCTAGAGGAAGCAATAGCGCAACCAAAAGAAAAAATTTCTGTAGAAGTTGAGACAAAAAATCTTATGAGTGTTAATGTTCCGATAATGAAGTTTAAAAGAGAATTAGAAGATGATCCTGGCAGTATATATCCATATGGATTTGCCAGCACTTCGGCAGATCTTGATGGAGCTATAGAAAAGTTATATTTAGCCTTGCCGGAGCTTTTAGAACTTGCAGAAGTAGAAAAATCTTGTCAGCTCATGGCAGATGAGATTGAAAAAACTAGAAGAACGGTTAATGCACTTGAATACATGACTATACCTCAACTCAATGAAACTATAAAGTATATAAGAATGAAGCTTGAGGAAAATGAGCGTGGAGCTTTAACTAGACTTATGAAGGTTAAAAGTATGATGGAGAAAGCTCAAGAGCTAGCAGATGCAAAAAGAATTAGCACATAAATAAGGTGGAATTAAGGTGTCTTTAGTGATGCCTTAATTTTTTTTGCAGAGATTTTAGTTGATGTATACATATATTTAGAATAGAATATATGTATACATTTAAAAGTTATTGCTGTGAAACGCAATTAGTATAAAGAAAAGGAGAATGCATATGGCAGTTAGGGAAATTTTACAATATGGAGACGAGCGTCTTAATATGATTTGTGAGAAGGTAGGAAAAATAGATAGGAAGATATTAAACACAATTGACGATATGATGGATACGCTTTATGAGGGTAATGGAATAGGACTTGCGGCTCCTCAAATAGGAATTTTAAAAAGGGTTATCTTAATTGATTTAGGAGAAGAAGAAGAAAATCCAATAATAATTATAAATCCTAAAATAACAGCTCAGTCAGGAAATGAAAAGGATTATGAGGGCTGTTTAAGCTACTTAGGATATGAAGGTGAAGTATTTAGACCTACAAACGTTACAGTTGTAGGAATTAATATTAAGGGGAAACCAGTAACTTATGAAGCTTCAGGATTACTGGCAAGGGCCTTATGTCATGAAATTGACCATCTAGATGGAGTATTATATATGTCTAGAGCTGAGGAAATGTACGAAGTAACAACAGAATAATTTTGTACAAGAGCATGCCTGAGATTATTAAAATCATAAGGCATGCTCTTTTTTACAATTTAAGGTGTTTATTAATGTAATCTTTAAGTCTATCATCCCAAGGAGCAATTTCAATGCCAAGAGAATGTTTTATATGCGAATTATTTACACAGGTATATTTAGGTTCTTTAATGAGATTGGATAAAAGCTTATCTGAATTCACAACTAACGGAACATCGAGATTACTAAATTCTATAATACTATTTATTAGCATTGACTTTGATAAACAACCTTCATTGGTATAGTTATATATCCCATATTTATCAGTTTCTAATAGTCTCTGAAGGACTATAGTTAAATCTTCAATATAAGTTACGGAAAGGGTGGGGTCCGAAAATAGATAAATTGCTGTATGTTTGCCATTTATGAGCTTTCTCACAAAACAATCATTGCCACCAAATATATTTGAGGTGCGGACAATAAAATATTTTTCACAAATGGTTTGTAGTAATTCTTCTCCACCTAATTTACTTTTGCTATAGGCGTTTATTGGGGTACATTCATCAACTTCACTGTAGGGTGTTGTATTAGTATCTCCGTATACATCTGTGCTAGATAGGTATACTAGGGGGATACTAAGCGAATTACAACAATTAGCAATGTTTAAAGTTCCTACAGTGTTTACATCATAGGCTAAAGATTCATGGTATTCACAAATATATTTATTTGTCATGCCCGCAGTATGAATTACAGCGTCAGGCTTTAATTCATACAGAGTTTTCTCGGTAGTTATTTTATCAGTTATGTTAAGTTCAGTTTTATCTAATCCATATATAGTATGTGATTTAGACAAGATATTACAAAGATAAGTTCCAATATTACCTTTTGCGCCAGTTATTAAAATATTCATAGAGCCCTCCTTAAAGTTCGTGCTATTAAAGTATATGGCTCAGTATCCTTATTATTAAAAAATATTTTATTTTTCAGGGTGAATAATAGAATATTTTAATATTTAAGTGACAAACTATAAAGTATATGCATTTTCATGTATATAAAAGATAGGTTAACTAATAATCATTATTAGTTGAATGGATTTGATAAATGTGGTAAAATATATTATATGTAAGATGATTAAAATCATATAGGTTTATAGGATGTCTAACAATTAATAATTGTTAGACACTAAGAGAACTAAAGGAGGACTTTGAGAATGGAAACAACAAAGTTAAAAGACAATATTTATTGGGTTGGGGTAAACGATCCTAAGCTCGAGGTATTTGATATTATAATGGAAACAAAGAAAGGAACTACATATAATTCATATTTAATAGATGATGAAAAAGTTGCTATAATAGATTGTGTTAAAAATGGTTTCTTTGAAGGGTTTTTAGATAAAATAAAAGGTGTTATTGGAGAAAGAAAAGTTGATTACATAATTGTTCAACATACAGAACTCGACCATAGTGGTTCTTTAGGTAAGCTCTTAGAAGTTTATCCAGAGGCTGTTGTTCTAGCTTCAAAACCTGCTATAACGTATCTAAAAGAAATTACTAACAAGGAATTTAATAGCAGGCCAGCAGTAGGAGAGATTTGCTTAGGTAAAAACACATTACAATTTATTTCAGCACCAAATTTACATTGGCCTGATACAATGTTTACATATGCTAAGGAAGAAAAAGTATTGTTTACTTGTGACGTAATGGGTTGTCATTATTCACCAGTTAATTGTATAACGGATGCTTGCTCAGGTGATTATTTCGACGAAATGAAATATTATTTTGACGTTATAATGGGACCATTTAAAAAATTTGTTAATATGGGATTAGATAAAATCAAAGATTTAGAATTAGATATGGTAGCGCCAAGCCATGGTCCTATACATGTAGAGGATATTAAAATGTATGTAGACCTTTATAGAAAGTGGGCTAAAACTTACGAGATAAAAGAAAAAAACATTCAAATATTATACATATCCGCTTATCATAATACTGAGGCTATGGCAAAATATATAGCTAATAAAATTAATGAAAAGGGAATAAAGGCTGAAGTTCATGAAATAACATCTATGAATTTAAGTGAGATTGTATCATTAATTGAAGAAGCCTCAGGTATTATGATTGGTTCTCCAACTATCAATCAAGATGCTGTAAAGCCTGCTTGGGATGTTCTGTCTCTTGTGTGTCCAATAACAAATAGAGGTAAAGTCGCAGCAGCTTTCGGATCATATGGATGGAGTGGTGAAGGAGTTCCGATGCTTACACAAAGACTAAAATCTTTAAAATTTAAAGTAGTCGAGGAAGGACTTAAATTTAAATTCGTCCCAGACAGCAAGGAATTTGAGCAAGCTGATAAATTTGTGGAGGAGTATTTACAACTCTTGAATTAATAAGTTACTAGGGATACTTAGGCTACAACGTTTATTATAGTAAATAAAAGAAAATCTCACTTGGTTAGTGAAATTTTTCTTTTTTTTTATAAAGAATTAAAAATATTTCAAATGCAAAGAATATAATGACCAGGATACTAAATATTATTGTAAAAAAAAGTTTCGCAATAATATCCAGACAAGAATTAAATCGCAGTAAATAATTCACAAATGATTTATGGAGGGGTATATTTGAATAAGCAAAATATAATAAATTTTCTAAATAAGAATGGCCTAAGTGACATAGTTGAAATTCAATATAAAAAGGACACTATAGCACTGAAATTTAAATATTATTATGATGAAGTAGAAATTGAAGCTGCTACATCTTATGCAAATGAAGAAGGAGATTTTAAACAAAATGAAGAAGATTGGTATGAAGAGTTTTTCTTGCCTTATTTAAGTGATATTTCAGCAGATAATGTGGAAGATATAATGGAAGAATGCGCTGAGGAAATGGAAATTGAATATGAATTCATTGGTTGTGATATATCAGAAGATGCATATGAATTTAATGAATTCGCGGTAGTTTTTTATGGTGCAGATGTAAATATTGAAATTGATGATATTTTAATTGAGTTGGATATCTAAAATCATGTGTGGATTTATCAAGCCACTTTTTCCGAAATGGCTTGAAATTTCTGATATTTAATTATAACTTCATCTAATTGCTGACTGCATGATACAACTATTTTATCTGTAGGCTCTTTACAATTTAGTAAAAAATGTAATATTGTTCTTAATGATTCTAATTCTTCCTTTATAATTTTTAATTTAATATCCATACATCAACACCTCTTCGCTTTATTTTGTTTTTGTGGAATAAATATATAATAACATATTATGCAATCTATGTTAAATTTTTAGTTAGCCAATAAAATATAAAAAAATACAAAATATACTATAATTTGTTAAATAAAACATCTATATAATGGTAAAATATAACAAAAAAATCTATACAGATGTTGAAAAAACTTACATGGAATAATATGTAAATGACGAAAAAAGTCTTAATTTTCTTGTGTTATAATTATAAAATCAGAATATGTTTCATTTATACTATTTATGAATAAAATATTTTGGTATAATAGAAAAGTTAAAAATAGTCTAGGAGTGATATTATGAATATTGATGAATTAACTAACAGAATAAATTACCTTTATAATAAAAGCAAAGAAAGTCAACTTACAGAGGAAGAGAAATTAGAACAACAAGAGTTAAGGCAAAAGTACATTGACAATGTTAAAAGAAATTTTAGAGCACAATTAGATACAATTAAAAAAGTATAATATCTTTATTAAAAACAATAAATTTTAAAATCAGTAAAAATGGGGGAGTTTTAATGGATGTTACTATAGAGGAATTAATAGAGCATTTTAAGTTAGAGGTTTTAGTAGAAGGAGAAAAGGGTAACTTAATTAATGTTAGTGATATTAATAGACCGGGGCTTCAAATTGCAGGCTTTTACCAGTATTTCGATAATAATCGAGTTCAATTAATAGGTATGGCAGAATGGAGTTTTCTAGATTGTATGGAAGAAGACCTT
Organism: Clostridium sp. CM028; assembly: GCF_030585565.1. Classification (NCBI taxonomy): domain Bacteria; kingdom Bacillati; phylum Bacillota; class Clostridia; order Eubacteriales; family Clostridiaceae; genus Clostridium; species Clostridium sp. CM028. The sequence continues at coordinate 3,592,963 of NZ_CP077766.1, forward strand.
AGGAAGAAACGATTGAATAAATACTTTAAATTAGATATACCTTGCGTTATAGTCACTAGGCAGATGCAACCTCATAAGGAACTTATGGAGGCAGCAAGGGGAAATGGACGATGGGTTTTACGAACAAAATTAATTTCTACAAGATTTATTAGTAAATTTACAAATTACGTAGATACTAAGTTAGCTCCAGAAACTAGACTTCACGGTGTTCTAGTAGATGTTTATGGTATAGGCATGTTATTAAGTGGAGAAAGTGGGATAGGTAAGAGTGAATGTGCGTTAGAACTTATAAAAAGGGGTCACAGGCTGATCGCAGACGATGCAGTTGACATTAAAGAAATTGATGGTGTATTACTTGGAAGTTGCCCATACATAACCTCAGGAATGCTGGAGGTCAGAGGTATGGGGATAATAGATATTCCAGCAATATATGGTATGAGTTCGGTTCTAAACACTAAGACTATTAGTTTGTTGATATCACTTACTCAGTGGAATGAGAGTGAAGAATATGATAGGCTTGGTATAGATAATGAATTTATGGATATTCTAAATGTGCCTGTAAGAAAAATAACATTGCCAATTAGGCCAGGTAGGAATATAGCAGTAATTATTGAAGCAGCTGCAGCTAATTATAGATACAGTTTAAATTCTAAGATAACTCCTGTTGAAACCATAAATATGAGAATAGAGGAAGTAACTGCAACTCTTAAGAAATAAAAAAATGGAATTAACATAGAGTATAATGTTTTTTTTGTAACTTTAAATGTTTGTAATTTTAGGAAATATTTAGTAGAATAGTAAGTGCAGGAAGCATTTATAATAGGGAGGGAATAAACATGTCTGAAATTAAAAGTTTAGAAAAAGAATATGAAGTAGCTTGGGATAAATACACAAAAAGTGATTTTAAAAAGGTATTTGCATTATCTGACAATTATATAGACTTCATGTCAAAATGCAAAACTGAAAGAGAATGCGTTACAGAGTTTGTTACACTAGCTAAAAAAAACGGTTACAAAAATATTGATACTTATATAAGTGAAGGCACTAAATTAAAAGCTGGTGATAAGGTTTACGCTAGCAGTATGGGAAAAACCTTAGCATTGTTTTTAATTGGGTCTGAGCCTATTGAAAAGGGTTTTAAAATTTTAGGTGCTCACGTGGACTCACCAAGACTCGATTTAAAACAAAATCCATTATATGAGGATTCAGATCTAGCATTAGCTAAAACACATTACTATGGTGGAATTAAGAAGTACCAATGGGTTACGTTACCTTTAGCTATTCATGGTGTTATTGTTAAAAAGGATGGTACAGTAATAAATGTAGTAATAGGAGAAGATGAAAAAGAACCAGTAGTTGGAATTTCAGATCTTCTAATTCACTTATCAGCAGATCAATTGAAAAAGACTTTAGACAAAGGTATCGAAGGTGAAGATTTAAACGTATTTATGGGAAGTATACCAGTAGAAGATAAGGATGCAAAAAATAGAGTTAAGTTAAATATATTAAAACTTTTAAATGATAAATATGATATAGATGAAGAAGATTTCGTATCATCAGAATTAGAAGTAGTACCTGCAGGACGCGCTAGAAACTATGGACTAGATAGCAGTATGATTATGGCTTATGGACAAGATGATAGAGTGTGTGCGTACACTTCTTATGAAGCATTAATGAACATTAAGGAAACAGACAAAACTTGTATTGTTTTACTTGTGGATAAAGAGGAAGTTGGAAGTATTGGTGCAACAGGAATGCAATCAAAATTCTTTGAAAACACAGTAGCTGAGGTTGTTAATTTAATGGGAGAATATAGTGATTTAAAAGTAAGAAGGGCATTAGCAAATTCAAAAATGTTATCATCAGACGTAAGTGCGGCATATGATCCAAACTTTCCTTCGGTTATGGAAAAGCGTAATTCTGCATATTTTGGAAAAGGTATAGTTTTAAACAAGTATACTGGGGCTCGCGGAAAAGGAGGATGCAACGATGCAAATCCAGAATTTATTGCGCAGCTTAGAACCATAATGGAAAAACATAATATTTCATGGCAAACATCAGAGCTTGGAAAAGTGGACCAAGGCGGCGGCGGTACAATAGCTTATATACTAGCCGGGTTTGGTATGCAGGTTATAGATTCAGGGGTTGCTCTTCATAATATGCATGCGCCATGGGAAATTGCAAGCAAAGCAGACATATATGAAGCTTTTAGAGCTTATGAAGCTTTCTTAATAGAAATATAGAAAAGAAAGTGTATATTATTACAACTGCTTTTCACTTCGCTGAGTAATTCTAAGCTAATATTATGAAAGACACTAAAAAGTACAAACTCACTATCGCTCAAACATGTACTTTTCTTAACGTATATTTCATAACATTAGCAAAAAATTGCTAATGCTTGTTCAAATGCAGCTTACGTAATATATGCTTTTTTTCTTTAGTTTACGATTTTGTTCCACAGTTGCGCAAGAGCTCTTCTTTAGACGATAGATATTTGTTTTGCGAATATTAAATTCAAAGCATATCTACCACATCTGCAGCCTACCGGCTAAAAGACTTTTTGGTAGGTAATATTGAGATTTATTATTACTTTACCTGCCATCCTTCTTATATACATATTAGCATAACTGCATAATAGGGTATCAAAATAAATAACAAATTTTTTATGTGTAAAAAAAAGTATATATTACTATTAATGCATTGCATTAATAGTAATATATACTTTTTTTCTTTTATGATTCTAAGGCATTTACAAAGGTAGCTAGTTCATTATGGCTTAAGGAAACTGAACCAACGACGCCATGACTGGTATCTGAGGTTGTAATTCCATGAAAATCTGAACCTGCAGTAATTAACTTGCCATATTCTTTAGCTTTTGACTTTAATAGTGATTTTTGCTTTTTTGTATTTATTGGGTAAACTGCTTCAATACCATCAAAATCTAAGCTTAGCATTTCATCTATGGTTGATTTTTTAATTAGAACAGGGTGTGCAAGTACAACTAATGCATTAACTTTTTTTAATATGGTTATGCCATCGGCTGTTGAAATTCTCTTAATGTGTACATATGCAGGGCTACTGTTTGAAAGGAAATTATCAAATATATATTTCCAATCATATTTATAACCAGCATCAATTATTGCTTTAGCTATATGGGGCCTAGCTATTACTCCTTTAGCTTCATCTAAAACTTTTTGATAGTCTAGTTTTATTTTAAAAAACGTATCTAAATTTTCCACTATTTTTTTAGCTCTTAATATTCTGAAATCATCTATGTCTTTTAAGAAATTTTGAAAAGCAACATCTTTATATTTATCATCTTTAAAATAACCCAATATGTGAATGCTTTCGTTATTATAAATAGTAGATAGTTCTATTCCAGGTATTACCCTTATATTTTCAATTAGACCTTCTCTGATTCCTTCCTCAACATTTAAAGTTGTGTCATGATCTGTTATTGCAATAATATCCAAACCATTTAAAGACGCTTCATGAATTAGTTCTTTAGGACTTAGTTTTCCATCAGACGCATTTGTATGAAGATGGAAATCACCTCGATTGTACATATAATCACCTCAAATTTAAAGTTTAGCATTAAGGGATATAAAAATAAATAACAAGACAATATACGAGTCTATTGTAGCCTATTTATTTTTATGTGCCTAATACCATTTTAACCAATATTGGTGAATATTAAAAGGGAATTATAATAAATAATAATTATTATTGAATATTTATTAAATGTTAGGCTCTTTTTATTTGCAATTGTATAGGTGGTAGCCTGCGAGATAGTTACTCGTATAACTAATCTTTATAATTTACTTATTTTTAAGACATATATTTCATACATTTCATATTTTATAATTGTAAATGTGACTTGATTACAATTATAAAAATTTGGAGGGTACTTATATGATTCAATTAAAAGCTGTGAATAAAAAATATAAACGCGAAAATATGGAGCAGGAGGTTCTGAAAAACATAGACATGGCAATCGAGGAAGGGGATTTTATTACTATAATGGGTCCTTCAGGAGGTGGAAAGTCTACACTTCTATATATTTTGTCAATGCTTGAAGCTTCAAGTACTGGTGAAGTCTTTTTTGACAATAAGATTATCAGTGGTAAGAAAGAAAAAGAAATAGAGGTATTAAGACGTAAAAATATCGGACTTATTTTTCAAAATTCTAATTTAATAACGGGTTTGACACCTTTAGAAAATTTATTGTTAGCTATGGATAGCAAAGAAGGTAAAAAAGAGAAAATAGAAAAATGTGAAGCTTTATTAAAAAAGGTAGGCTTGTTAGATAAGAAAAATGCTAAAGCAACCTCACTTTCTGGTGGAGAAGCCCAAAGAGTAGCTGTAGTGAGAGCACTTGTTAACAGTCCTAGATTCATACTATGTGATGAACCTACAGGTGCTCTAGATTCTGAAAATGGTAAAAGGGTTATTGAACTTTTAATGAGGGTTAAAGCGGAAAGTGGTTGCTGCCTTGCTATAGTAACGCATGATGAAAGAATAGGCTCTTTGGGAGATAGAAAATTTTTCCTTGAGGATGGTGTTTTGAATGAACTGGCTTAAGATTTTTAAAATATACAATTTGCAAAATTTGAGAAAGGAAAAGCTGATTTTATTATTCACCATGATCTCTATATTGCTTACTACAACGTTATCCATTACTGCTCCTATTATTTCCGCAAATATAAATGAATACAATAAGAAAAGTATAAAGGAGGCTAACGGTGGGGATTTATTTATAAAGTCATTTTATGAATCTAAAGATTTTAATGAAGAAATAAGTATATTAAAAAAAGAGAGTTATAAGGTTACTTATAAAAAAACTACTCCTGCCTTTTTTCAAAACAGTAAAAGCAGTAAATTTTACGCTAATTTGATATTAGGTGAGCAGAACATTAAAAAGGATGAAATAATTTTGGATTCATCTATGGCAAAGAATCTTGCTGTTAAAATCGGAGATGAAATTAATATAAAAACTGATGGGGGAACAAAAGCCTATACGGTTAAAGAAATAGAAACAATTCCTAAAGGGGTAACTAATGATGAAACAATAATTGGTTACGGAAAAATAAGTGAAAGTGTCAGTGGAAGTGAGGGTAATTTAATTTATATCGGTGGAAATACTGATGGAGAAGAGTTGAAACAGCGTATAAAGTCTAAGGAAGATGGATATATGTATAGTTCAATAAAGGATAAAGAGCGAACGCTTAAAAGTGAGACAGATGTACAATTTGCTTCTTTTGGAATATTGACCACTATGGGGTATATACTATCTTCAATAGTAATAATAACGACCTCAATAATGCTCATAATAAGACGAAAAAGAGATATATCTATTATGAAGCTTTTATCCCTTAAAAATAAGGATATAAAAAATGCTCTAAGAATGGAATTATCTATTATAGTTTTATTGCCCGTAATCTTATCTGTTTTAACCACTATTTTAATATCCAATTTCATATTAAAAATGAATTATATTCCTCAAAGTATAAGTTTTATAGAAGAATTGCGGATATTTTCAAAAGGAATTATTATAAATACACTATTCTTCGAGATGTTTTCAAATATACCTTTATTAATAATAGATGATTTTAAAGGTTTATGGCTTCTAAGAGAAAATGAAGAAAAGAATGGGATAGTAAAAAAGCGTATATTTATCTACCTCATATTATTAATACCTGTAATGCTATTCGTATACTCGGTTTATATAGGAAGTTCTGTAAATTTTGCAACCTCATTAGGTATAATATGTATCATTTTAATATTTTTGATTGCAAGCGCAGTATTGATGAAGATTTTTTCTTCCATTCATTACAGAAGTCAATTATTAATGTATTCCTTTAAAAATATGAAGAAAAACTTTTTAACATTTATTTTGCTTACTGTAAGTTTTTCTATTACTCTAGTATTTATTATGATCACATTAAATCTAAACAACAATGTTAAAAATAGCATGAATAAATCTTTAGCTACAGCGCTGCCATATAACTATATTTTGCCTTCTAAAGAAAACCTAAATCTGGAAAATGTTCTTACAAAAGAAAATGGGGTTGAAGGGTATATTAAAAATTATAATTCAACAGGTAAAGTCCTAAACAATAATATTAAACTAAAATTAATTGCCTTTATAGAAATAAAAAAGGAAGATTACAAGCTGGAGTTTAAAATGGTGGAAGGTAAAAAACTTTTTGACGGAGAAGACGGGTGCTTGATTACTTCTGAGTACCAAAAGAAAAATAAGTTGAAGGTTGGAGATATACTTCACATATCTTATAAAGATAAAACAGTAAATATAAAAATAAAGGGCGTTTATGATAATTCGATTATAGATAGTATGTGCATTCTACTGCCTTATCGTGGATATAGCAATGATTCTAAATTTTACATTAAGGCTGACGGCACTAAATGGATGGATAAACTAGGGGACAGTCCTGTTATATCAATTGATATTCTAGGTAGCGCTATGTCAACATATATAGGGAAATTTCTTAATATATTTAAAGCACTTTCTTTTATGGTAGTGTTTGCATCATTAATTTTTAATATTAATCTTTTGAACATTACGTTTCTAGAAGAAAGAAAAGAAGAAACGGTAATAAGAGCTTTAGGCCTAGGAAAAGGGTTTATATCAAAAGTTTACATCTTTAAAGGAAGCATACTTATCATAGTGTCATGTGTTCTGTCTTATGGCTTCTATGTTTCGGTTTCAAAGTTGTTTTTTAAGCTACTAGGAATTAATGCAGTATATTCTTTATGGGACTTGATTGTATTATTACTTTGTAGCCTAACTCTCACTGTGGCTACCTTCATCTATCCGTTTATCACTATGATAAAATATAATTCTTATGAGTTTTTAAGAGAGAACTAAAATGGTATAATTAAGAAAAAACTTAAAGATAGGTGGTAAAATGCAGAAAAATATATTAATTGTGGATGATGATTTAGACATAAGAGAAATGTTAGGTATTTATTTTTCTAGAGAAGGTTATGAAATTGATTACGCCTGTGATGGAGAGGAAGGTTTAATAATTAGTAAAAATAAGGCCTTTTCACTGATATTATTAGATATTATGATGCCTAAAATGGATGGTTATAAAATGTTAGCCAAGATGAGGGAGTTTTGTGATACCCCTGTAATTCTGTTAACTGCTAAAGGTGAACAAATGGACAAAATAAAGGGATTACTAAGGGATGCGATGACTATGTAGTTAAGCCCTTTGACTTTACAGAATTATCATTAAGAGTTCTTTCAATATTAAAAAGAACATCAGATAGTAATGTGGCTATAGATAGTATTTTAAAAATAAAGGACTTAGAAATAAATCTTTTAGAACATACAGTACAAAGATTTGGGGAAGAAATCATGTTAACCCCTAAGGAATTTGAGATTTTAAGCACCTTAGCTTCAAATAAGGGACGAGTATATTCAACCAAAGTGCTGTATGAGCAAATATGGAAGGATACATTTTTAGAAAATGATAACAGCGTTATTGTACACATGAGAAACCTTAGGGATAAATTAGGTGATAAGGTTAAAGTGGGTAAGTATATAAAAACTATTTGGGGAATGGGGTATAAAGTTGAAAAGGATTGTTAAGCTTAAGGGTGAGTTAGTTATTATAGCATTAATTGCTTTTGTGATTTCATTTTTGAGTTCCGCAATGATAAAAGATAAAGGAGTGGGAATTTATAATAAAAATCCTACACTTAGAATAAATAATATTTATGATAAGTGTATACCGAACTTAGAGAAGGAATTGAAAAACAGTAATCTTAGTAATAATATAGCGCTAAAGCAACTTATAAATGATAAATATTCATATAATCAAGGGTACAGTTTCTATATAGTAGATCAGAGGGGTAATGTTATAGTTCAAAATAGTAAAGGAGTACAAGTCATAGACAAGAATGAGCTAAAAGATGGCAAAAGAGAATATTCTGTGCCAAGCAAATATAAAAAGGATTTCAGAGTATCTGGCTGTGAATATTTAAAGGATGGATATTTCTTATATTACGTTTACCTTGGATATGGAAATGGTGACAGCATGATGATGCTCTGGGCCTTAATAGGATTTGTAATAATCTTTTTTATATTAGTTTGGGGGAGGGTATCCTATATTTCAAAAATGAAATTCTCAGTGCAAATTATAGCCAAAGGGAACTTATCTCACAGAGTACCCATTCACTATAACAACGAATTAAGAGAGCTTGCAGAAGGTATTAACTTTATGGCATCTGAACTTGAAAAAGAAGATAGAAAAAGAAGCGAATTTCTCACCAATATTTCACATGATTTACGAACTCCTCTGACAACAATACTTGGATATATTGATATTCTTAAGAAGGACAAATACAATTCTAAGGAAGAGCTAAGTAAGTATATAAGCATCATAGAACGTAAGGGTGTATATCTTAGAACTATGCTGGAGGACTTTTTTCAATATTCAAAACTAACATCAAAGGATATAATATTAAATTTTGAAAACTTAGAGCTAAATGAATTGGGAAGACAGATATTCGAGGATGAAGCAAGTGGATTTGATGAGAACTCATTAAAACTAGAAGTGGAGCTATCAAAGGAGCCTGTTTACATAAATGGTGATCCTGATTTGATTGGTAGGGCAGTTAATAATATCATAAGTAATGCTTTAAAATACTCTAAAATAAATACTGTAGTGAAAATTAAAATTTTCAAAGAAGAACTAAATAGCATAAGCTATGGAGTTTTTTGCGTGAGTAATGTTCCTAGAGAGACAGTTTCAGAAGCAGAAGTGGATAGTTTTTTTGAAAGATTATATAAAAAGGACAAGTCTAGGCATGAGGAGGGTAGTGGTTTAGGGTTGTCTATTGTAAAGGATATTGTAAAGCTTCATGAAGGAATTATAAAAGGTTTTAAAGAAAAGGAAGAGGTAGTATTTAAATTATTTATAAAATAATAGCAAGTGAAAGCTTTCAGTTTTAACTGCGAGCTAAAATATAATAACAGAAAATGAAAGTTGATTTTAATCCTAATGATTTTACGCAAACTATTTGATATAATATAAGTAATTATAAGAGAATAGGAGATAGTTTATGTTTTTGATGATAGACAATTATGATTCATTTGTATACAACCTAGTTAGATACTTTGAAGAGCTAGGTGAGGAAATATTAGTATATAGAAACGATAAAATTTCCTTTGCGGATATTGAGAAAATTAAACCCGAAGGAATAATCATTTCACCTGGTCCAAAATCTCCTGAATATGCGGGGATTTGCATGGAAATAGTAGAAAACTTTAAAGGCAGCATACCTATTTTGGGAATATGTTTAGGGCATCAGATTATTGGTAAGGTGTTTGGTGCTAAAATTATTAAGGGAAATGAACCAGTGCATGGGAAAGTATTTGAAATAAAGCATAGTGGAAAATATGTGTTTAAAAATATTGTGAGTCCAATGAAGGTTACGAGATACCATTCCTTAATAATAGAGAGAGAATCCTTGCCAGAGGTATTAGAAATAACTAGTGAAACAGAGGATGGTGTTATAATGGGTATAAGACATAAGCAATATCACATTGAAGGGGTACAATTTCACCCTGAAGCAGAGCTTACGGAATATGGACATGAAATTCTTAAAAATTTTATTAATGAAGTTAGAATTCAAGATAAATTTGTTGAAAACTAAGGAGAAGAAATGAAACTGATAATTGAACAAGTTAATACTAACCTTGATGGGTTTGGTATATATTCACTATTTAAAGAAGATTTAAATACTATATTATTGGATAGTGCTAGAGACGAGAAAACGTTGGGAAGATATTCTTTTATAGGGATTAACTGCTTTTTAACCTTTAAAAGTAAAAATGGTACGTGCTATAAGGGAAAAGAAGTATATGAAGGGGATACATTTGAAGAGTTAAATAAAATTATTGAAGAATACGCTATAGAAAATAATACTGGGCTGCCTTTTGTATCTGGCGGTATAGGATACTTTTCCTACGACCTGGCTAGGGAAGTTGAAGAGCTACCCAATATAGCAAAGGATGATGTAGATATACCTCACTGCTATTATAATTTTTATGATAACATTATAATTTTAGATAATTTTAAGAAAAGTATTTATATATCTGCGCTAGGAATACTTAAATCTCAGAAAGACAGTATTGAAGGTATTAGGCAGCGTATACAAAAGGGCAATAAAATTGTATATGAAAAAGTAGGAGTTATAAAGAATAAATTTACGTCGGACTTTGAAAAGAACAATTATATAAATACTGTATCAAAGGTAAGAGCTTATATAAAAAGTGGAGATATATATATCACGAATTTAACTCAAAGATTTAGTTGTAACACTCGTAAAAGCGCATATGAAATATATAAAGATCTAAGAAATATAAATCCAGCTCCTTTTGCTGCATTTATGAATTTTGAAAATTTTAATATAATATGTTCTTCTCCAGAAAGATTTTTGCGGATTAGAAATAGAATGGTAGAAACTAGACCTATAAAAGGAACTATGCCAAGAGGGATGGATGCAGGGGAAGATCTTAAAAATAAAAACATACTTATAAATAGCGAAAAAGATAAGTCTGAACTTCTAATGGTGGTGGATTTAGAGCGAAATGATTTAAGTAAAGTCTGTAAGCCGAGTTCAGTTAAAGTAACGGAACTTTTTAAATTAGAGGAGTACAGTACAGTATTTCATTTAGTATCTACAGTAGTAGGTGAATTAAAAGAGCCGGTAAGCTCACTAGAATGCATTAAAGCTTGTTTTCCAGGAGGGTCCATAACAGGAGCACCTAAAATACGCTCCATGGAAATTATTGAGGAATTAGAGCCTGTGCGTAGAAACATATATACGGGCGCGCTTGGATATTTAGGGTTTGACGGAAATGTAGATTTGAATATAATTATTAGAACGATCTTAATAAAAGACAATAAAGCCTATTTTGGTGTAGGTGGTGGAATAACGTGGGATTCCAATGAAGAATGTGAATATGATGAGACCTTAGATAAAGCAAAAGCGTTAATGCGAGTGTTATAGGCTGGTGAATAAAGTTGTAAACTAAATTATAGAATTTGCCACGTGTCACATGGGTGGAACCTAAGGGGGTATTATGATATTTGTAAATGGTGAATTAAGTGTGGATAAGATATCCTTAGATAGTGGGTTTTCATTTGGAAGGGGAGCATTTGAGACTATATTAGTTAAAGAAAAACCATTATTTCTAGCTGAGCATATAGAAAGGTTAAATAGAGGGCTTAACACACTAAACGTAAATAAAAAAATTACTGAAACAGAAATTTATGCTGCTACTCAAAAACTCAATTGTAAAAACTGCGTGCTCAAAATTATGGTATCTGAGAAAAACACTATAATTACTAAAAGAGAAATGGCCTATAAACAAAGTGATTATGATGAAGGGTTTGCATTAGGATTAAGTGAGGTTAGGCGAAATGCGCATTCAAATTTAACATATATGAAATCCCTCAACTACATTGAAAACATAATTGAACGAGATAAAATTATAGATAAAGGGTACAATGAAGCACTATTTCTAAACACAGAGGGATTTATAAGTGAGGGAGCTGTAAGCAATATATTTTTCATCAAGAATGGAATTATATTTACACCAAAGATTAAATGTGGGTTATTACCGGGTATAGTACGAGATTTTGTTATTCGAAATTTGTTGCCTATAGGATTTATTGTACAAGAAGGCGAGTTTACATTAGAAGAATTAATGAAAGCTGAGGGTGTTTTTATAACTAATAGTATTATGGGTATAATGAAGGTGAATAAGATCGAAGATAAAGTTGTGAATGAAAGCACAGTTGTATCTGAAATAAAAAGGTATTATGATAGATATGTAGAAAATCATAAGGAATAAGGCTACCCTAAATCAGTTGGAATAGAAAAAGAACAACCAATAGTAGCATTAACAAGTGAGAGCATTGGGATAGATGTCGGAATAAAAGACCTTGCTATATGTTCCAATGGAATGACATTTAAAAATATTAACAAAACAAAAAGTGTAAAAAACATGAAAAAAGGCTACGTAGATTACAACGTAGGGTATCTTGCAAATACCTAAAAATAAAGAATGGAGTAAGTTTGTCAAAACAAGTAATGTTATAAAAATCGAAAAGCAGATTAAATTACTTCATAGAAAAATAACTAATATAAGAAGTAATCATAATCACCAAGCAACGAATATGATAGTGAAAACCAAGCCTTCAAGAGTTGTTATGGAAACACTTAATATAAAAGGAATGATGAAAAATAGACATTTATCAAAAGCCTGTAGTGAGTGTGGTCATATAAAGCCAAAACTTTCATTATCAGTTAGAACATATATCTGCGAGGAATGTGGCTGTGTTATAGATAGAGATTATAATGCAAGTATCAATCTAAGTAGATATGAATTAGTAGTTTAATAGCATCGCAGATGATAATTAATCACTTAAACGATACTACTAATATGTACCATGCGTTGTATGGGAATTTAAGCCCTTGGAGTGTTATATAAACCAAAGTAGCATATCTGAAAAGATTGCAAAATCGGACACGTTGAACAGGGAATTAAACAATATTTATAGATTTATATAGATTTTTGGCAACGGTGGAAATTATAGATAATAATTTAATGAATGATAAAATAAATCTTATTATAGAAAACTATAGCTTTGTGTATAATTTAAGGAAGATAGAAAACTTCGAAGAACATAGAGACTTTTGCCTGCATGATATGCAGCATTTTTTAGACGTGGCACGACTTATGTACATAACGAGTTTAGAAAAGCATTTGAATATACCAAAACACATAATTTATACAACTGCACTTTTGCATGATATAGGTCGGGGAGAAGAATATGAAAATGGAACACCTCATGATATTGCTAGCCAGGAAATTGCTAAAAACATATTAAAGCAGTGCAAATATAGTGCTAAGGAAATAGATGAGATTCTAGAGGCTATAGGAAAACATAGAAGCAATACTGAAAATTTAAATAGTTTAAGTGATGTATTATATAAGTGTGACAAGCTTTCAAGAAATTGTTTTAATTGCGAAGCTATTGATGGCTGTAAATGGCCAGTAGAGAAGAGGAATTTCAAGGTAACATACTAGGAATACAGTTGAGAGTGAATGAGATTATGAGGAGGAAGTTTATGGAAATAGGAAACCGAAATTTTGAAATAGGAAAAAGAACTTACATAATGGGGATTTTAAATGTAACTCCTGATTCCTTTTCTGATGGCGGAAAATTTAGGGATATTAGCTCAGCAATAAATCATGCGAAAAAAATGGTTGCTGACGGGGCAGATATTATTGATATTGGTGGCGAATCCACAAGACCTGGACATGACCCCGTAAGTGAAGAAGAAGAAATTAAAAGGGTAGTACCTATTATAGAGGCTTTAAAGAAGGAAATAAGCGTCCCAATTTCTGTGGACACATATAAAGGCAGAGTTGCAGAGCTTGCAGTAAAGGCAGGGGCAGCAATGATTAATGATGTATGGGGGTTTAAGAAGGACGCATATATTGCAAGCGTTGCTGCTAAGTATAATGTGCCTTGTTGTTTAATGCACAATAGAGATAATAAAAATTATACTAACTTAGTTTGTGATATAATTAATGATTTGGAAGAAAGTATCCAAATTGCACTAAAAGCAGGAGTTAAAAAAGAAAATATTATTTTGGATCCAGGCATTGGTTTTGCAAAAAGTTATGAAGATAATTTAAAAACTATGAATAGCCTGGAAAAGCTAAATAGTTTAGGGTATCCTGTACTTCTAGGAACCTCAAGAAAATCCATGATAGGGTTTGCACTAGACTTACCTGCAAGTGATAGGCTTGAGGGAACACTTGCAACTACAACTATTGGAATAATGAAGGGCTGCGAATTTATAAGGGTACACGATGTATTAGAGAATAAAAGGGTTTGCGTTATGACAGATGCTATATGTAGAAGCTAAGAAAACACCCTTATTTATAAAGGAGACAATACTATGGACAAAATGTATATAAAAGATTTAGAGGTTTACGGACACCATGGTGTCTTTAAGGAAGAAAAAACCTTAGGACAACGTTTTTTAATTTCATTGGAGCTTTTCCTTAGTTTAAGAGAGGCAGGCATCACTGATGATTTAACTAGGACGGTTCATTATGGTGAGCTTTGTCAATTGGTTGAGGAAGAATTTAATAAGGAAAGTTATGATTTAATAGAGAAAGCTACAGAAAAATTAGCTGAATTTATACTCTTAAAATATGATTTAGTTCAAAGAGTAAAGGTTAAAATAAAAAAACCTTGGGCGCCTATTGGAAAACCACTTCAATATGCAGCGGTAGAAATAGATAGAAAATGGCATACAGCGTATATTGGTATAGGTGGAAATATGGGGGACAAAGAGAAAAATGTGAAAGAATCATTAGAGCTTATAAACAATTCTTATCATACCCAAATAACAAAAACATCAAAATTTTATGAAACTAAGCCAGTAGGATATCTAGAGCAAGATGATTTCTTAAATTGTGCTATTGAAATAAAAACACTTTTAAATCCATTAGAGCTTGTAAGATTCCTGCTATCTATAGAAAAAGAATTAAAAAGGGAGAGAGTTATAAGATGGGGTCCTAGAACAGTAGATTTGGATGTACTACTGTATGATGATATTATTAGTTCTTTAGATGAAATAATATTGCCTCATCCAAGAATGCAGGAAAGAATGTTTGTTTTAGAGCCACTGTGTGATATAGCACCTTATGTTATGCATCCAATTTTAAATAAATCTATAATTGAAATCAAGGCATCCTTAAAGGAATAACCGGATAAAAAAACAAATACCTTATTTAGGTATAAGGTATTTGCATAATCCATAAAGATTATAGGCTTTGTACATTTTACTTGTATCAATGTAATCCATTTTGTAGGAGCCATCCCAGGGATATATGGAAATGAATTTTTCGTTATAGACATTTATCATATATTTATTTTTGCTGAAGGTTAAAAATATCTTATATATTGGTTTATCTGGTAAGTTCGCTGGCTTATCTATGAAACTATCATTATTTAATGAATTAAAAAACTTGGTGAATGAAGATAAATCCTCATTGGAAAAATCTTCCTTCTTATAAAAATTCATATATAGAGCATAATGCTCAGTAGGCTTTTCTAGAGATAAATCTTTCATTAATAACTTGGTATAGTAAAAATTGTTTGGTTTACTTTTTATAAAAATGCTTTTATCAAAATTGTATCTACAGCCGAAGAAACTTAAAGAAAAAAACACACAAATTACGAGTAAAACACATTTGCTTTTATTAATACTCAAATAACCACATCCTTTAACGACAGTTCAGAAGGGAAGTCTCCCATTTCTATAAGTGAGAGTTCCATACTATAGTAAAAATAAAACTTCAGTGGGAGTATAAATCGCCTTCTGAAGTCGTAAATGCAGCTCCGCAGGAGATGATTTAACGACAGTTCAGCTCCCTAGGAGATAAGTTAACCTCCTTTAAATAAAATATGTTGATTAATTATCTTTTAGTACACAAAATAGTAATGTTTGGATATTTTAATATTTATATGGTGACGAAAAAAATTAAAAAGGGTTCGTTAAATATATTGATTTCAAAAGAACTCATATATATATAATTATCTAAAGGCTTTAAGAAATCAAAACAAAAATGAAAGAACCACCTGAAGCCAGGTGGTTTTTTCATTTTTGTTCCATATAACATCTTATTATTTCTTGTAGGATCGAGGTTTTATTATACTGTCCAATTTTCCGACAGTTGGTTTAAGGCGATTCCACTTATACTCAATAATATACTCTTCATTTACATTGATCAGAGCATATTCATTTTTAGTGCATCTAAAGGGGGGGTAGTTCACTATCATCTTAAATTATGTAATTAATTTTATTATAAAATTATTCGTAGCTAATATTAACTCTTAAGAGGGGTTATGGGGTTTGTAATTAAGAAATCAATAAATGCCTTTGAAGCGTTGGATAGATAACGATCTTTTTTCCAAACGAGAGCAATTTTTATGGGAATAGCAGTACTAAATGGAACTTTTGTTATATTTTCATTATCTTCAACAATTTCCTTTAGTAAAAAAGAAATGCCAACCCCATTGGTAATAAGGCCCTTGATGGTTTCTAATTGGGTGGATGATAAAATAACATTAGGCTGAATATTGCATTCATTAAAAGATTCTAATATCTTTTGTCTGATGTAGAAGCCTTCTTTTAGTAGGATAATAGGTTCGTTCTTAATATCTTTAAATGTAATGGTTGGTTGTTTGCTTAAAGGGTGTTCCTTTTTTAAGCAAACGAAGAGCTCACTATTTAAAATGGGAAGGGAAGCTAGGGACTTATCGGAGGAATCGATGATAATCAGACCTAAATCAAGGTCTCCATTTTCTACCATTTGTTTTGTTGTAAGGGACCCATATTCCGAAATATTGAGTTTAATATTTGGATGTGATTTTTGGAAGTCAATAAATACTTTTGGAAATATAAAAGTACTGATCAGTGGAGGGATACCTATTGTCAGGATCACATTTTTAAGATCCTGGCAATCCTTCATTTCTGCAACGGCATTGGTTACTTGTCTTAAAATATCATCTACTCTTTTTAAGAAGATTTTGCCTTCGTCTGTGAGGGAAAGCTGTTTTTTAGAGCGGTCAAAGAGCACAATGGACAGTTCCTTTTCTAGATTTTTGATAGAATTGGTAATAGAAGGCTGAGTTACATAAAGTTTTTTGGCAGCTTGTGTAATATTATTTAATTGACATACCATTTGAAAATACTCTAACTGTCTTAATTCCATAACATATCCCCCTAATTATAAGTTTTAACTATTATATCATAGTTAAATGATAGTTTTAATTTATAACAACGTGTGTTATAGTTTTAACAAGGATTTAAATAAAATAACATAAATGTTAAAAAGAGAAAAGCAGTACTTCTTTTTAATAAATGTAAAAATATTAACATGATTAAAGGGATAAAATATTGTAATCGTTTTAAATTCACAACGTATATTCCACTCTTTTATAAGCTTAGACCATTATATCATAGTTTAATGGTTTTTTTAATTTAGAATAACATTTGTTATAGCTTTATCAATAAATTAAATAAACACCACTGTTTTTTTAAAATCATAAATGTTAAAAAGATAAATGCCATATTATTCTATTAATAAGTGTTGAAATATTAACAAAGTCGAAGGGAGGTGTAAATCTAGACTTGTTCGTTTGTTTAAAAGTCTAGATGAATAAATATGAAGTATAGTTATTATCCAGGTTGTACGTTAAAGACGAAAGCTCAGGAATTAGAAAAGTTTGCACTGGATGCTGCAAACGTTTTGGGGTTTGAGTTAGAAGAGCAAAAGGAGTGGCAGTGTTGTGGTGCTGTATATCCCATGGCCACTGATGAAATAGCTACTAAATTATCCTCAGTAAGAAGCCTAGCAGGAGCACGGGACAAAGGTGAAAAACTAGTTACTTTATGTGCAGCATGCCATCACGTGATTAAAAGGGTCAATGAAGATATGAGGACCAAAGATGACATAAGAACAAAGGTTAACAATTACTTGGAGCTAACAGAAGCATACGCGGGAGAGACGGAAGTCCTTCACTATCTTGAGGTGCTCAGGGATGAAATAGGATTTGATGAACTCGCTAAAAAAGTAACAAATCCTCTTACTAACCGTAAAATTGGTGCATATTATGGATGCTTGCTACTTCGTCCCAGTGGAACAATGAATTTTGATGATCCAGAAAACCCTTCTATTATAGAAGATTTTATAAAAGCCATTGGTGCAACTCCTGTAATATATCCTTATAGAACGGAGTGTTGTGGAGGGTATCTTTGTTTAGATCAAAAGGATCTTGTAAATAAGATGACAAATACTATAATTCAATCAGCTGTAAAAAATGATGTAGAAGAAATTGTTACTGCATGCCCACTTTGTAAATATAATCTAGAAATTAGTAATGATGGGGCCAAAAATAAACTATCTATCAGCTATTTCACGGAGCTTTTAGCAGAAGCGTTAGGTGTCAAATAAGATAGGAGGGGATAGTGCAATGAAAAGAGTGAAAATATATTCTGACAAAAAATTAAAAGAGTTAGATCAAATTTCTCAAATTAGTGGGCAGAGGATACAAGATTGCATCCAATGTGGGAAATGTTCAGCAAGTTGTCCTGCAAGTGAAGGTATGGATATCCTGCCTCATCAGGTCATAAGATTACTTCAGACAGGAGAATTAGACAAGGTTACAGAGAGTAAAACCATTTGGTCTTGTGCTTCATGTTTTACATGTTCCCAGCGTTGTCCTAGGAATATAGATATTGCAAACGTTTTAGAGGCAGTTAGGCTTATAATCCTTAGACGTACAGGAGAAAACAGAATAAAAGCTGAAGAGGTCTTTGGAAAAATAGATGATAAAATGCCCCAGCAGGCAATTGTAAGTGCATTTAGAAAGTATAATAAATAATTTTTACAAAAAAATAATGATACTGTTATTTTAAAGGAGGAATCAAATTGCAGAAAATTGGAGTTTTTGTTTGTTGGTGTGGAAGCAATATAGCAGCTACCGTGGACATTGATAAAGTTATAAAAGAAGCTGAAAAAATGCCTGGAGTTGTATATGCTAAAGACTATCAATATATGTGTTCCGAAGTAGGCCAGAATTTGATTAAGAATGCGATAAAAGAGCAAAAATTAGATCGAGTTGTGGTAGCATCATGTTCTCCTAGAATGCATGAGGCAACATTTCGAAAAGCGGCAAAGGCAGCGGGATTAAATCCTTATTTATTAGAAGTTGCAAATATTCGCGAACATTGTTCTTGGATTCATAAAGATAAAGAGATAGCAACCCCGAAGGCCATAGCGCTTGTTAGGGCTGCAGTGGCTAAAGCAACATTAAATAGCGAACTTGTACCAGGTAAAATAGATGTAACGAAAAGGGCACTTATTATTGGTGGAGGAATTGCAGGAATCCAAACGGCTCTTGATATTGCTGAGGCTGGTTATCAAGTGGATATCATTGAGAAGTCACCAAGCATTGGTGGGAAAATGTCTCAGCTAGACAAAACATTTCCTACATTGGATTGTTCTGCCTGTATTTTAACACCGAAAATGGTAGATGCGGCGTCTCATCCAAATATAAACATATACACCTACAGTGAGCTAGAGTCAGTTAAGGGATATGTGGGAAACTTTGAAGCAACCATTAACCAAAAAACACGAAGTGTAGATATGGACAAGTGTACTGGTTGTGGCGTTTGTGCTGAAAAATGTCCTTCAAAAAAAGCTAAAAATGAATTTAATGAAGGCTTAAATAACAGAGGAGCTATTTATATGCCTTTTGCTCAGGCTGTGCCAAACGTACCTGTTATAGATAGAGAACAGTGTATCAAGTTTAAAACAGGGAAATGTGGACTTTGCGAAAAAGTATGTACAGCGGGTGCCATTGATTTTTCTCAGGAAGATACTAAAATGACAAAACAATATGGGGCTATAGTGGTATGCACAGGTTATGATCTTATAGGTTTAGATAAATTTGGAGAATATCAGTATGGTGAGCACCCTGATGTAATTACATCTCTTGAATTTGAGAGATTAACAAATGCTGCAGGGCCAACAGCAGGCCATCTTGTGTGTCCATCGAATCATAGAGTGCCTAAAAAAGTAGTGTTTATACAATGTGTGGGATCAAGGGACAAATCTTCTAGGGGTAAACCTTATTGTTCTAAAATTTGTTGTATGTATACAGCAAAACATGCAATGTTACTCAAGGATCATTATCCCGATATGGAAGCCTATGTTTTTTATATTGATGTTCGTACACCAGGGAAAAACTTTGAAGAGTTCCAGCGAAGAGCTGTTGAAGAATATGGTGTTCATTATATTAAAGGTATGGTTGGTAAAGTTTTTCCAAATGGAGAGAATCTTCAAGTTAATGCTATTGATGCTTCGACTGGAGAAACAGTTCAAATTGATGCAGATTTAGTAGTGCTCGCAGCGGCGACTAAGGCCAAAGACGATGCAACTACAATTAAAAGGATATTAGGTATAAGTACAGATACAAATAATTTCTTTACAGAGGCTCATCCAAAACTTCGTCCAGTGGAAACTCATTCTGCAGGAATATATTTAGCGGGAGCATGCCAAGGACCAAAAGATATCCCAGAAACGGTGGCACAAGCTAGTGCTGCAGCAGCAAAGGTAATTGGGGTATTAAGTAAGGATAAATTGGTTAACAATCCTTGTGTTTCAGAAGTAGATGAATCAATTTGTAGTGGATGCCTTGCGTGTACTAAAATATGTCCATATGATGCAATTTCATCAAGTACAATTGAAGTTAAAGAGAACGGGAAAACAATTACAAAAATAGTTGCAAAGGTAAATGAAGCACTTTGCCAAGGTTGTGGTGGATGCACAGTAGCTTGTCGCCCTGGTGCCATTGATCTTAAAGGATTTACAAATAAACAGATTTTAGCGGAGGTGGATGCCATATGTCGATAGAAGCCGAAAAAATCGAGGGAATAGATGAAAATAAATTTGAACCCTTAATTGTAGCCTTTTGTTGTAACTGGTGTAGTTATGCAGGAGCAGATTTAGCAGGAACAAGCAGATTAGCATATCCTGCCAATGTTAAAATTATTCGGGTTCCATGCTCATGCAGAGTAAGTGAAAACTTCATACTCAGAGCATTCCAACATGGAGCTGACGGCGTAGTAATTGCCGGTTGTCATCCAGGGGATTGTCATTATACAAGTGGAAACTATCATACAAGACGACGTTTTTCAGTTTTGACAAATTTACTTGTATTTATGGGAATAGAAAAAGAACGTTTTAGAGTGGATTGGATTTCAGCAGCAGAGGGACAAAAATTTTCAAGCGTTATGAATGATGTATTAGAGAAAGTTCATAAACTTGGTCCTAATAGAAAGTTGAGGGATGAAAGATGGATAAGATAACTGAAAAAATAAGAGCGACCGCAAAACTTGCCCTAGAAAATGGGGAAGTAGAAAAAATTATAGGATGGGAAAAGGGAGATACCTTTGATGATTCCTATCCCGTATTTATTACAGAAGCGGGTAAAGTAGATTCTTTAATATGGGACTGCTTCTGTGTTAATAACCTAAGTAAATATTTACTTAAGGAATTAAAGGACAATAAAAAAGTAGGTATATTTTTAAAAGGATGCGATTCTCTTGGATTTAACCAACTGATAAATGATAACAGAATAGACCGCGCGAAGGTTGTGGTCTATGGAGTAAGTTGCTCTGGTATGATTGATCCAGAAAAAGTAAAAAAAGGAGGGTTAAATAAAGGCATTCTAAGCGTGAAAAGATCTGGGGATGAAATTATATTTGTGAAAAATGATGGTGAAAAGAAGGTTTCAGCAAGTGAATTTGAATATGACAAATGCATTAAATGTAGACAGCCGAATCCTGTAGTATATGACCAGTTGATGTCGGACTTTGTAGGGAGAGAAGTGGATCCACTAGAACGATTTAAAGATGTGGAAAAACTTGAATCCCTAACAGATAAGCAGCGATCTGATTTTTGGGCTGCTCAATTTTCAAAATGCATAAGATGTAATGCTTGTCGTAATATATGTCCTGCATGTAATTGTGTAAAATGTATTTTTGACAATGATAAGGCAGACGTATCAGGTAAAGCAAAATTAGATAGTGAAGAGCAGTTTTATCATATTATTAGGGCTTATCACGTTGGTGGTCGTTGTGTGGACTGTGGAGAATGTAGCAGAGTATGTCCAGCAAATATCCCACTTCACCTATTAAATAGTAAAATTATGAAAGATATAAATGAACTTTACGGTGAATATGATGCAGGGGTAGATCCATCTAAACAAGCCCCAATCGGAATGTATAAACTGGATGATAGTGATTCCTTTACATCGCATGGAGGTGGGAAAAAATGATGAAGAAAATATTAAAGAATCAGTTTTCGCAGCTTTTTAGTATGATTGATAAATCCTATGAATTGTTTTTGCCTATTGAAGTGGATGGAGATGTAAACTTCAACCTGTGGAAACAAGGAGATACGGTGAATGTAGAAAAACTGAAAACTAATATTTCACCAAAAAGTTTTATTTTTCCCCAAAGTGAAACCTACTTAAAGTTTAAAAGAGATGGAAAGAAACTTGAACTAGAAAATGTAGGAGGAAAGAAAGAGGACTATGTACTATTTGGTGTGAGACATTGTGATGCAGCGAGCTTTAAGCTACTTGACAATGTATTCCTCGTTGATCCTGTAGATGCTTTATACGAGGAAAGACGAGAAAAAGGAACCATCGTTTCTATGGCCTGTTTTGATCCAGAGGAAACTTGCTTTTGTAGTTCATTTGGAATAGAACCACAGACAGCTTCTAAAGAAGTAGATGTTAACACATGGGATATGGGAGATAGCATACTTTGGAATCCACAAACATCAAAAGGTGAAAACTTAACGGAGAAATTAAAGGACATTTTAGAAGATGCAACTGAGCAGGATATAAGTGAATTAAAGGCATTGAAAGAGGCTACAAAAGTGAAAGTTAAAAATCTTCCTTTAGCAAATATAGACCCTAAAAAAATAACGGGAGAGCTTAAGGAGTTATTTGAATCTAAAATTTGGGGAGAACTTAGTGAACGTTGTTTAGGTTGTGGTTCATGTACTTATGTATGTCCTACTTGTCATTGTTACGATATTGGTGACTTTAAGGGTGATACATCTGGAGAAAGATTCCGTTGCTGGGATTCATGTATGTTTTCGGACTTTACCCTGATGGCTCATGGAAATATCAGAAAAACGCAAAAGGAAAGGTTCAGACAGCGGTTTATGCATAAGCTTGTTTATTATCCAAATAAACAAAATGGTGTATACGCTTGCGTTGGATGTGGAAGGTGCATAGAAAAATGTCCAGTTCATTTGGATATTGTTAAAGTAATTAAAAAGTTAGGTGGTGGACAAAATGAGCTGCAATTGTAATGTACATGAACATAAACATGTAAATCCTTTAATGCCAGAACTAGCTGAAATAGTGGACATTAGGGAAGAAACACACGATGTAACTACATTTAGGGTTACAAAACCTGGTGGTGGAAAATCATTTGAACATATGCCAGGTCAATGTGCGATGATTTCGGTTCCTCCACTTGGAGAAGCGATTTTCTCAATCACTTCTTCTCCAACAGAAAAGGGTTATATGGAGTTTAGTGTAAAAAGATGTGGAGTAGTTACAGAATATCTACATGGTTTGGAAGTTGGGAGTGAAATAGGTATTAGAGGACCATATGGAAATAATTTCCCGGTAGAGGATGAGCTAAAAGGAAAAGATCTTCTTTTCATCGGTGGGGGTATAGGACTAGCACCCATTCGTTCCGTTATAAACTATGTAATGGATAATCGAGACGATTATGGAAAGGTAGATATTTTATATGGAGCAAGAACGCCTGGAGATCTTGTCCAGACAAAAGACATCTTTGAAAATTGGCCATCAAGGTCTAATACAGACGTTTATTTGACGGTTGATCGAGAAGTCGAGGGATGGGAAGGACATGTAGGATTTGTTCCCAGTTATATTAAAGAGATTGGATTTAGCACAAATAAAGTGGCTTTGGTATGTGGACCGCCTATTATGATTAAATTTGTTCTTCAAACGCTTGAAGAAATGGGATTTAAGAAGGATCAGGTATACACCACATTGGAATTAAAGATGAAATGTGGCGTAGGGAAATGCGGACGTTGTAACATCGGAGATAAATATGTGTGTAAAGATGGTCCTGTATTTAGATGCGATGAAATAGATCAACTTCCCGATGAATATTAATGTAAACACTAAAACAGTTTAACCCATTAGATATTAGGTATAAACAAAGGAGGCATATAAAATGTCCAATAAAGAAATGGTGGAAATATATATATTAAATAAAAAGTACTCTGTACCTTCAAGCCTTACAATCATGGATTCAATGGAATATGCAGGGTATCAATTAGTTAGAGGATGTGGATGTAGGTCGGGCTTTTGCGGTGCCTGTGCCACGATATATAGAATTAAAGGTAAGAAAGAATTAAAGGTATGTTTAGCATGTCAAACCAAGGTTGAAGATGGTATGTATCTTACTCAATTGCCATTCTTTCCTGGAGACAAAAAATTATATGATATGAATGAATTAGAGCCGACGGCTGATACAATGATGAAGCTTTATCCTGAAATATACAGCTGCATTGGATGTAACTCTTGTACGAAGGGATGCCCCCAGGACCTTAATGTTATGCAGTATATTGCCTATGCCCAAAGAGGAGACATTGAGAAATGTGCCCATGAATCTTTCGACTGTGTTATGTGCGGAATCTGTGCTTCTAGGTGTCCTGCCAATATAACTCATTACCAAGTAGGGGTGATTGCACGCCGGCTTACAGGTAAATACATTGCCCATGAAACAGAACATTTGACAGAGAGGGTACAACATATTAAAGAAGGCATGCATGATGATTCATTGAGAGAACTAATGGCTAAAAATGTTGATGAATTAAAGGGATTATACAATACAAGGGATATTGAAACGTAAAAATTAGCTTAGAATTACATAAAAATATAGTTTTACCAGGGAGGTATTTAAATGTATACAGCAGAAATGAGGGGGCTAATAAAGAAGGTAGAGGCCACCCGTTCCCAAAGATTGGGAGTTCAGTTTCCGAGAATGAGTCCCCAAGAAAAAGAAGATATATTAAAGGAAAATTATCCTGATTATAGAGATAATGAATTCAAAAATCTAAGTTTAGGGCCAAACAAAGGATCAAAGGTTCCCCTAGAGTTGGCGGATATTATTGAAGCTAAAAGTAGACTTCAAGATCTGGACATGGATTTAACTAAAGTAAACTATGACGTGGATGTGTTGATAATAGGTGGGGGAGGAGCTGGAGCATCGGCAGCCCTAGAGGCTCACAAAAAAGGCGCCAATGTATTAATTACCACAAAATTACGTTTCGGTGACGCTAATACGATGATGGCCGAAGGGGGGATCCAGGCTGCTGATAAGCCAGAAGATTCTCCTGCGAAACACTACATGGATGTAATGGGTGGCGGACACTTTACTAACAAAAAAGAACTTGTTAATGCCCTTGTAAAGGATGCTCCGGGAGCAATCAAATGGTTAAATGACCTTGGGGTAATGTTTGATAAAGAAGAGGATGGCACAATGGTTACTACCCACGGAGGTGGAACCTCGAGAAAGAGGATGCACGCCGCTGCCGACTATTCGGGAGCTGAGATCATGCGTGTGCTTAGGGATGAAGTGATTAACAAAGGGATTGAAGTGGTGGAATTTTCACCTGCTGTGGAGATCCTATTAGACAAGGATGGTAAAGCTGCTGGAGCCGTATTATTCAATCTTGAAACAGAGGAATATTTAATCGCAAGGGCTAAAACAGTTATTATAACCACGGGAGGTGCTGGAAGACTTCACTATCAGGGTTTTCCAACATCAAATCATTATGGTGCAACAGCGGATGGACTTGTTTTGGGATACAGAGCCGGAGCAGAACTTGTCTTCGCAGATGCTGTGCAGTATCACCCTACTGGGGTAGCATACCCTTCTCAAATTTTTGGGGCACTTGTTACGGAGAAGGTCCGTAGTTTAGGG
Organism: Clostridium sp. CM028; assembly: GCF_030585565.1. NCBI lineage: Bacteria > Bacillati > Bacillota > Clostridia > Eubacteriales > Clostridiaceae > Clostridium > Clostridium sp. CM028. The sequence continues at coordinate 3,618,637 of NZ_CP077766.1, forward strand.
GCAACACCTCTAAATATCCATGGTGAGCAATTTACTTATCATCTTGAAACAAGAGATGTGGAAACATCTGCAATCATTAGAGAATGTCATGTAAGAAATAATGGTATTGAGACACCTTTAGGGGTAAAGGGTGTATGGTTGGATACTCCTTTAATCGAAATCATCAATGGGGAAGGAACGATTGAGAAAAGACTTCCTGCCATGCTGAGGATGTATCAAAAATTTGGTATTGATATGAGAAAAGAGCCAATTCTCGTATATCCTACCCTTCATTACCAAAACGGAGGACTTTTAATTGATGAAAACGGTCAAACCAAGGTAGAAAACCTTTATGTGGCAGGAGAAGCTTCAGGAGGGATACACGGTAGAAACAGATTGATGGGTAATTCACTATTAGATATTATTGTTTTCGGACGTAGGACAGGGTTTCATGCAGGTGAAAAGTGCAAAGTGGTTAAAGTAAAAGAACTGAGCCTTGACCATGTTAAAGAATACCACAAAAGCCTTGAGGAAAACGGTGTGAATACAGACAAGATTTCTCCTGTACTACTGCCCCATTATACCCATGGAAGAGAAAATGATAAATAATATTATTTAGTTTGATTTTTACTATGAATAAGAGTATTTATTTTTCGTAACAAAAATAGAGTTAATATTTATAAAATCAATTGACGTAGTAGATTTAAAGGTGGTGATATGAACAGTAAAATTCATAATTAGCATGTTGAATTCTTCATAAAATTATATTGGGTTATGTCGGTAGGAAATATTAAAATAGTTATTGTCATAATAAAGAATAAAACAAAAAAGGAGAATGAAAAATATGAATATTAAAGAAGAAGCAATGAAATTACATAGACAATGGAGAGGTAAAATTGAGGTGATTTCTGCAGTACCAGTAAAAACTAAGGAAGATCTTTCAATAGCTTATACACCGGGGGTTGCAGAACCTTGTCTTGAAATTTCAAAAAATATAGATTTATCATATGAGCTTACAAGAAGATGGAACCTTGTAGGAGTTATAACAGATGGTACTGCCGTTTTAGGTTTAGGTGATATAGGACCAGAGGCTGCAATGCCAGTAATGGAAGGTAAATGTGTACTATTCAAAGCATTTGGAGATGTTGATGCTTTTCCTTTATGTCTAAAAACTAAAGATGTTGATGAAATTGTAAGAACGGTTAGTTTACTTCAAGGTAGTTTTGGTGGTATTAATTTAGAGGATATAAGTGGACCTAGATGTTTTGAAATCGAAAGGAAACTAAAAGAAGTATGTGATATCCCAATTTTCCACGATGATCAACATGGAACAGCTATTGTTGTTGCTTCTGGTGTAATTAATGCTCTAAAATTAGTAAAGAAGAATATGCAGGATGTTAAAGTTGTAGTAAACGGTTCAGGAGCTGCAGGTATTGCTTGTGCAAAATTATTAATGAGTATGGGAGCAAAAAATGTTATTCTTTGTGATAGAAAAGGTGCCATCTATGAAGGAAGAGAAAATTTAGGTGGAGAAAAAACTTTGATGGCAACGATTACAAATAAAGAAAAAGTACGTGGTACATTAAAGGAAGTTATTGTTGGAGCAGACGTGTTCATAGGAGTATCGGATGCTAACCAAGTAAGCCAAGATATGGTAAAGACTATGGCGAAAGATTCTATACTATTTGCTATGGCTAATCCAGTACCTGAAATTTTACCATCTTTAGCAAAAGAAGCCGGTGCAAGAGTTGTTGGTACTGGAAGATCAGATTTTCCAAATCAAATAAACAACCTATTAGCATTCCCAGGAATATTTAGAGGTACATTAGATGTTAGAGCAAGTGATATCAATAATGAGATGAAGATTGCCGCAGCAAATGCTTTAGCGGAGCTTGTGAGTGATGAAGATTTAAATGAAGACTATGTTATTCCACTACCATTTGATCCAAGAGTTGCAAAAGCCGTAGCTGAAGCTGTTATGGAAGCTGCTAGAAAATCTGGAGTAGCTAGAATATAATAATAATAATAAAAGCTGTTCAAAATTTTTGAACAGCTTTTACAAGAAAAATATTTGGAAGGAGTTGTGGATTCATGCGTAAAGTAGATGTAAAAGAAATTGAAAATGCTTTAAAAGATATGAGTATAAAGACTAATTTTTATGTGGGAGAAGACGTATTAGATGCCTTTCATAAATTCCAAAAGGAAGAAACATCTCCGGTAGGAAGAGATATTATAGCCAATTTGTTGAAAAATGCTGAAATTGCAAAAACTGATCAAGTACCAATTTGTCAGGATACAGGTATGGCTGTAGTATTTGTAGAAGTAGGTCAAGAAGTTCAGTTAATCGGCGGAAATATTACAGATGCCATTAACGAAGGTGTACGACGTGGATATAAAGAGGGATTTTTAAGAAAATCTGTTGTAGAAGATCCTTTAAAACGAAAAAATACAGGGGATAATACTCCGGCTGTGATATATTATGATATTGTACCAGGGGATAAAGTCAAAGTAACTATAGCCCCAAAAGGTTTTGGCAGTGAGAATATGAGTAGATTAAAAATGCTTAAACCATCAGATGGTTTAGCAGGTGTACTTGATTTTGTTGTAGAAGCCGTTTCACTTGCAGGTCCAAATCCATGTCCACCTATTGTTGTAGGTGTTGGAATTGGTGGCACATCTGATAAGGCAATGTATCTTGCCAAGAAGGCCTTAACAAGAGATATTGGTAGCCATAATGAAACAGAGCATTTAAAAGAAATTGAATTAACTTTACTAGAACAAATTAATGCACTAGGCATAGGACCTCAAGGACTAGGGGGAAATACCACAGCCCTTGCTGTAAATGTGGAAGCTTTTGCAACACATATTGCTGGATTACCTGTGGCAGTAAATATTAACTGTCATGTGGCAAGACATGCAGTAACAATTATATAGGGAGGGGAAAAGATGGAAATCAAACATATATCTACTCCTTTAACACAGGAGAAGTTGAAGGATTTAAAATCGGGAGATAGTGTTTTAATATCAGGAACCATGTATACAGGTAGAGATGCAGCTCATCAGAGACTAGTAGACGCAATTAATAATGGGGATGAGTTACCTTTTGATCCTAAAGATGCCATTATATACTATGTGGGACCTGCTCCAACTAAACCTGGAAATATAATAGGTTCTGCTGGTCCAACTACTAGTTATAGAATGGATGATTTGACTGTTCCATTGCTTGAACTAGGTCTTACTGGAATGATTGGGAAAGGGCTTAGAAGTCAAACTGTAGTAGATTCAATGCAGAAAAATGGCGCAATTTATTTTGCTGCAATAGGAGGAGCTGGAGCTCTTATTGCTAATACAATAAAAGAATGCGAAATTATTGCTTTTGAAGATTTGGGTCCAGAAGCCGTTCGTAAACTGACGGTAGTGGATTTTCCGGCTGTGGTTATAATAGACACCAAAGGCAATAATCTTTATGAAACAGAAAGAATAAAATATCAGAAATAAAAAATAAAAACTGTATTGGGAAATTCCAATACAGTTTTTATTTCTTTGAAAGAAATTTATTTTAAATATAAAAGACTTAAATATGGGCATAGCAAAGCTAATCCACGAATAAAAATTTTGTGTCACCTTTTTGCCATTTTAGGCATAAAAAAAGACTTTCAAGAAATCCTTGAAAGCCTTATGGTGCCGAAGGCGGGAATCGAACCCGCACGGTATTGCTACCTCTGGATTTTGAGTCCAGCGCGTCTGCCAGTTCCACCACTTCGGCATGTCTGACAATATGAATTCTAACATATATTTATAATTAATGCAATAGTTATAGTATATTTTTATTAATAAATTTTATATCTTAATAGATAAAGGTTTTATGTTAAGTATTAATGTGTTGAAATAAAATTACATAAATAAAACTATTTATAATAGAAGTAATATATTGAATTAATAGCCACATAATGCTAAAATCAAAAGTAAGTTGTATATATTAAACATTAATTTTTAGATTTTATTTAAAAGTCTAAAAGGAGGAATAACAAAATAAGGAGGGATTTCATTGCTTAGAAAGAAACAGAAAAGAATACTTAGCTGGATACTATCGTTAGCATTAATATTATTTAATTTTAACGGTGTTATTGGAACTAAAATTGTAGATGCGGCTGGAATTGATACATCGACAAATGTAACCGTTGCCAGAAAGAGCTTGGAACCAAATGCATTTACTCTAGGAATTGGACAAGTAACATCTCCATCAGTAGCTCCAGTTAATGCTACAAATAAAACATTTGATATAGTAGAAATTACAGATTTTCATGGACAACTTTTGGATTCAACTAATACAAAACCTGTAGGAGCTGCATTAGCAAAAGTAGTTAAAGACGTGAAAACTGCAAATCCTGGAAGAACACTTATCATTGGTGGAGGAGATCTATATCAAGGAACACCCACCTCTAATGTACTAAGAGGAGTTCCAGTTCAAAAGGTGTTATCAAATATGGGAATGGAAGTTACAGCTTTAGGCAATCATGAATTTGATTGGGGACTTGATATAATTAATACTGAAACTATGATTGGTGCAAATTACAACATTGTTTGTGCTAATATGTATAAAAAAGGGACAAGCAATAGACCATATCAGCCTTATAAGATAATTACTAAGGATGGTGTTAAAATAGCAGTAATAGGAGCAATACTTAAGGAAGCTCCAGGTATAATTATGCCAGCTTTAGTAGATCCTTTTGATTTTAGGGACCCAGCTACAGAAATTAATATAGTTGCAAAGGAAATCAGAGATGGAAATCTAGCTGATATAGTACTAGCAGATGTACATGATGGTGGTTCATCGCTTAATACTATGGTTAATAAATTACATGGCGTAGATGCGGTATTTGGTGGACATACACATAGTATTGGTGATGTTGTAAACAAAGATGCAGATGGGTTGGACGTACCTACATTAATAGCAGCGGCTACTGGTAAAGGTTTTATAAATTTAAAGATTACTGTAGACTCTACAAACAAAATAGTAGGTTTCTCACCTAAAGGTTCAAACTGGAAAGGACTTACAGTGACAACTACATCAGCAACAGACCCAGATTGTAAGAAAATTGTTGATGATGCAAGTACGTCATTACTTCCAATATTTAATGAAGTAATTGGAACTAATGACAATGCTTTAACTAAGAGCCAAGTTGACTCACCTTATGGAGAATCTCAACTTGGAAATTGGATGGCAGATGTTGTAAAGAACTATTCAAAATCACCAGCAGAGGTGGGAATGGTGAATAACGGAGGGATTAGATTAAGTCCAATTCCATCAGGCGATATAACTGTTGGAACAATATTTAATATAATGCCATTTGATAATACGATTTGTACTACAATCATGACGGGGGCACAGCTAAAATTCATTTTTGAACAAGCTGTTCAAAATGATGGCAATGGAATACAAATTTCTGGAGTTAAATTTGTATATGATTCTTCAAAACCGTCGTATAAACCAGCTGTAGTAGATGCAAATGGGACAGTCACAACACCAGAAATACCAGGTCAAAGGGTCCTTAGCATGATAAGAGAAAGCAATGGCACAGTTGTTAAGGATACAGACACACTAAAAGTAAATGCACCAGATTTTGTTGCTACTGGAGGGGACACATTTACAGGATTCTTAGCACCTGAGATAGTAGCTAGTTTAGTAGATTCGCATGAAAATGTAAGAGACGCTTTAAATGCTGATGTTAGAGATAAGGGCAAGATGACAGTTGTAATGGAAAATAGAATAGACAATCAAATGAAAGATGTAGATCCTGGAGCAACTATTTCAGTAGTAGCAACTTCAGATGTACACGGAAATGTTCTAAACTTTGATTATGGAACTAATGCAGCGACTTCAAAAGGACAGGGACTCGCAAAGGTTTCAACTTATGTTAAGGGCTTAAGAGCAACTAATCCAAATGTTATGTTAATAGATAATGGAGACACTATTCAAGGAACTCCACTTGCTTATTACTATAATATGATAGATAAAACCACAACTTATCCAATGTCAGCAGTTATGGGAGCAATGGGATATGACAGCTGGACTCTAGGGAATCACGAATTTAACTATGGACTTGAAGTATTAAATAGAATTAAGGATGATGCGAAGGATCAAGGTATCGACGTGTTATCTGCTAATACTTACAAAGCTGATAATAAAAATTTTGTTAAACCATATACTATGAAGTCTTTTGTAGTTAATGGCAAAACAATTAGCGTAGCGGTACTTGGACTTACAACAAAAACTATATCTAGTTGGGAGGATCCAGCTCATTATGATGGATTACATTTTAATGATTTAGTAGACGAAGCTAAAAAATGGGTTCCAGTAGTAAAGGCAGATGGAGCAGATGTAATAATAGTAGCTGCACATACTGGAGAAGAAGGAGTAGCAGATATTATTCCGGAAAATCAAGCTAAGGCATTGGCTACTCAAGTAAGTGGGATAGATGCTATAGTTGCAGGACATGCGCATAGTATTTTAAATGACATCAATTTAAAAAATCCAGAAGGCAAAGTGGTTCCAATATTAGAACCAGGTAAATGGGCACAAAACGTTTCACAAATTGATATAGCGGTTAATGCTGCAGGAATTGTTACAGGATTAACTACTAAAAATGTAGCTATGGACACTATCGCTGAAGATCATGATATAACAGCTTTAATTGCACCATATCAAGCTAAAACTTTAGAATATACTTCAACAATACTTGGACAATCTAAGGGAGAATATAAAGGCAATAAGCAAATTACTGAACCAACTGAAATAATGGAGTTAATAAACAAAGTTCAAGCTGGTGCAGCTGGAACACAACTCTCAATAGCAGCTCCACTAAGTTTATCATCATATATTCCAAAGGGTGATATTACTATTAAAGATATTATGGGCGTATATGTATACGAGAATTTTCTTTATGGAGTGAAGATGAATGGAAAACAAATAAAAGATTGGATGGAATATACAGTAAGATACTACAAACGAACATCAGGTTCAACAGATCCAATAGTTAAGGACGCAGATCTTAATATTGCAGATTATAACTTGGATCAATTGTACGGAGCAAGTTATGACATCGACTTAACAGAGCCAGCAGGAGCAATTGATTCAGTTACTAAAAAAATGATATCTGGAAACAGAATTAAGAACTTAAAGTTTAATGGAAGAGTGATTAAGGATTCAGATGTATTTACAGTTGCAATAAACAACTATAGATACAACGGCGGCGGAGGATTCATGGCTGCTGCTGGAATAAGTAGCGTTGATACATCTTTAGTTACTTATAATTCAGCTAAGGCTCTAGGTGATGATGGTCAGGTTAGAAGTTTAATGATGAAATATGTTAAAGATAATAAGACTATAACACCATCTTCAGCAAGAAATTGGAAGATATTATCATCATCAATAAAGCAAGAGGTTCCGGTGACTGGAATATCACTTGAAAAAGCTTATTTTAGCATTGGCCCTAAGATGAGTGAAACTTTAGAGGCAACATTACTACCTGGCAATGCAACAAATAAAAAAGTATCGTGGAAATCAAGTGATACTTTAGTGGCGTCAGTTGATGATAATGGAAAGGTTACAGGACATAAAATTGGGTTAGCTAAAATAAGTGCTACAACCGATGACGGGAATTACAAGGACGAATGTACTGTTGCTGTTGTAAGTAAGCCGGTTAATAAAGTTAGAATAAATAAAAAGGATATAATTATAAAAGTAGGCAAAAATGAAAAATTAACAGCTTTAGTTGGACCGGGAAATTCAGATATTAAGGATGTAATTTGGAAATGTGACAGTTCGATAATAAAAATTATTGAGAAAAATGGAAAGAGTATTTCAGTAATTGGAATATCTACCGGAAAGGCTAAAGTGACGGTTACTTCACTAGATGGAGGGTATAAGGCGACCTGCGACGTAACTGTTATCGATAAGAAAAAATAATTTTGGCGGCAGGTACATTTGTATCTGCCTTCATTTTATTTAAATCGTTGATGTTTTTATTGACGAAGTATATTATAATGTAGAATATAGCACAATATATAAACATACTAGAAAGAAGGGATTTACAATGTCTAAGGAAAGACTATTAATTTTAGATGGCCATAGTCTTATGTATAGAGCTTTTTATGCATTACCAGCCCTAACAAATTCGGATGGCATATACACTAATGCAGTTTATGGTTTTACAAATATGCTTTTAAAGATGAAGGAAGAGTTTGAGCCAGATTATATTGTTACAACATTTGATAGGAAGGCGCCTACTTTTCGTCATGAAGAATATAAAGATTATAAGGCAGGTAGAAAAAAAATGCCTGATGAGCTCCGCGATCAGTTTTCTCTAGTTAGGGAACTTTTAGAGAAAATGGCTATAGATATTTTTGAATTAGATGGCTTTGAAGCAGATGATTTAATAGGAACATTATCTGTATTTGCAGAAAAACAAGGACTTGAAGTTTTTATAATAACAGGAGACAGAGATGCACTCCAGCTTGCCACAGATAATGTTAAAGTTGTAATAAACAAAAAGGGAATGTCACAAAAGGAAATATATGATAGAAATCGAATAATAGAAGAGTTTGGAGTAACTCCTACAGAATTTATAGATGTAAAAGGGCTAATGGGGGACGCTTCTGATAATATTCCAGGTGTACCAGGAATTGGTGAAAAAACTGCTTATAAGCTAATTAAAGAGTATAAGAGTATAGAAAACCTTCTTATGAATATTGATAAGATTAGTGGTAAAAAACTTGTGGAAAATTTAACTGCTTATAGTGAACAGGCTATTTTCAGTAAAAAATTAGCTACTATTATTACATGTGTGCCTATGGAAATGGAATTAAGTTCAATTAAATCAAAAGAAAAATATGATGTACGGGCTGTAAAAGATTTATTCTACAAATTACAATTTAAATCTTTAATAGGGAAAATACCAGATGATGAGGATTCAATCGAAGAAACATTTTCTGCGGATTTTACGGTAATAGATAAATTGTCGAAGCTTCTGGAAGTTATTAGTGAAATTAAAGAGACTATTTATATAACTTTTGATATTGCAGATTCTAGTGTGTTTTCTAAAATTAGCGTAAATAACATATATTTTAATTATAAGGGAAAAAACTATTTGATTATGGTTACTGATTTATTTAATGAAGATGAAGAAAAAACTATAAGTTATTTGAAAACTATACTTGAGAGTAATGATATTAAAAAGGTAAGTCACGGCGTAAAGAATGCTTACACTGCACTTAATAAAAAAGGCATTAAGTTACAAGGGGTAAAATTTGATACAGAACTTGGGGCTTATTTGCTCGATTCAGCTAAAAAGGAGTATAGCCTGGAAACTCTTATAGATAAAATTCTTAGAATCTGTATTATAGGCGAGGGTCATGAAAGAGAGATTAATAAAGTAGCATTACTAAAAGAGCTTTATGAAATCTTAGAAAAGAAGATTGAAGAGTACAAAATGGAAGAACTGCTATATGATGTGGAGCAACCATTAACAGAAGCTATATCATATATGGAGGCAGAAGGATTTACAATAGACAAGGATAGATTAGAGGAACTTGGCATAAAATTCGCTCAAGATATAAAAGAAATGGAAAGCACTATTTTTGTTTTATCTGGAGAAGAATTTAATATTAAATCTCCAAAGCAACTAGGCAAGATATTATTTGAAAAGTTAGATTTACCTGTTATAAAGAAAACAAAAACAGGATATTCAACTAATGCTGAGGTTTTAGAGGCGCTAGCAGATAAGCATCCCATTATCACAGAAATTACAAGGTATAGACAGTTAACAAAGATTTTTTCTACTTATATAGAGGGGCTACAAGCAGTAATTGATACAGATTGTAGAATACATTCAAACTTTACACAAACAGTTACAACAACAGGAAGACTATCAAGTACTGAACCTAATTTGCAAAATATCCCTATAAGACATGAAATGGGTAGAGCTATAAGAAAAGTATTCATACCACACAATGATCAGTGTGTTATTTTATCTGCGGATTATTCACAGATAGAGCTTAGAGTATTAGCTCATATAGCAGGGGATGAAAATTTAATTGAGGCTTTCATTAAACATTGTGATATTCATACTAAAACTGCTTCAGAGGTATTTAATGTACCGATAGGAGAAGTTACGGCGCTTATGAGAAGTAATGCAAAAGCTGTAAACTTTGGAATAGTATATGGCATTGGAGAATTTAGCTTAGCAAAAGACTTAAATATATCTAGAAAAGAAGCTAAAGCATACATAGAAACATATTTTGAAAGATATCCAAATGTTAAAAAATACATGGAGGATATAGTGGTTGAAGCTGAGAAAAATAATAGTGTTACTACAATAATGAATAGAAGAAGATTTATCTATGAAATAAATTCAACAAACAAAATTGTGAAGTCCTTTGGTAAAAGGCTTGCTATGAATACACCGATACAAGGAAGTGCAGCAGATATTATTAAACTTGCTATGATAAATGTGTTTGATAAATTAAAGCAGGAGGGATTAAAGAGCACTTTAATTCTCCAAGTACACGATGAATTAATACTAAATGTATATAAGGATGAGCTTAAGCAAGTTGAGTATTTGGTTAAGGAACAGATGGAAAATGTAGTTAAACTTTCAGTTCCACTAGAAGTAGAAATAAGCATTGGAGAAACTTGGTATGAGGCAAAATAGTTGAAAACGCTAAGGGTTGGGATAACAGGTGGAATCGGTAGTGGAAAGAGCACAATAACTAATATGCTAATAGAGAAGGGTCTTCCGGTTGTTGATGCAGACATTGTAGCTAGAGAGGTTTTTATAATATATCCTGAGATGATAAGTAGAATTAAAGGGGAATTCGGGTATGAGTTTTTTGACAGTGAAGGTAATCTTAATAGGAAAGAGTTTGGAAACTATATATTTAAGGGTGATAATCGCAGAAAAAAGCTTGAAAGTATAATGATGCCGTTTATAAAAAAAGAAATACAAGACAGAATAAAAATGTACGAAGAAGGCAATTTGCAATTTTGCTTTTTAGATGCACCTACTTTAATAGAAAACAATTTTCATACTAGTATGGATGTAACTATTTTAGTGTGGGTGAGTAGTGACATTCAAGTACAAAGGGTTATGAATCGAGATGCTTTAAAAATAGACGAAACATGGGATAGAATAAGAGCTCAAATGCCAATAGATGAAAAGAAAAAATTTGCAGATTTTGTTATTGATAATGGCGGGAGTATTGAAAATACAAAGTTACAACTAGATTTGATTATTAGGAAGTTAGAAAGGTTAGGAGTGAAGTGATGAAATTTAAAAAAATTATAAAAATCTTAATCTTAATTTTTTTGGTTATTATAGTGATTAACATTAAAAGCATTTTTAAAAGCTTTTACCCTATAAAATATGGAAATCAAATAGTTAAGTATTCGCAAAGGTATAATGTGGATCCTTGTTTGGTTGCAGCTGTAATTAGGGCAGAAAGTAATTTTGATGGAAACGCTGTTTCTCCAAAAGGTGCCTATGGGCTTATGCAGATAATGCCTGATACTGCATTGTGGATTGCAGAAAATATGAAATTAAAAGATTTTGATGTGGAAAAATTATATGAAAGTGAAATTAATATTGCTATGGGATGTTGGTATATTAATAATTTAAACACTGAATTTAATGGAAATATAGACTTGGTGTTGGCAGCTTACAATGGTGGACGTGGAAATGTACAAAAATGGCTTAATGATAAAGAATACTCTAGCGATGGAAAAACATTAAATGTAATACCTTTCGGGGAAACAGATAAATATGTTAAAAAGGTAAAAACAAATTATAATATTTATTTGAAATTATATGGTGATGAAATCAAATAAAAACAGAAAAAACTATTGACAATTTATACTAGAATAATATATAATCAATCTTGTAGTTACAAGTTTTAAAATACATATGACTATAAGATTTGACCCTTTATATTAAATAAACAATATTTGCGATAGTGGCGGAATGGCAGACGCGCACGTTTAAGGGACGTGTGGGAGACCATACGGGTTCAAGTCCCGTCTGTCGCACCAAAAAATTATATTACTTTAAAAAAGAGGTAGAAATACCTCTTTTTTTTAACGACTTTCCTTCAGAAGTTGTTAATATTGCAGTACCGCGGGTGATGATTTAATTGGTAAGATAAAAACCTATGAAAAGTGAATTTTTTTAAGAAATATGGAAAAACTAACATCTGAAAGAGGTGTTATTTATGAAAAACAAAAACAATAATTCTAATGAAAAACAGGAGAAACCACTCAAAAATAAAGAAAATAATCCAGTTACTATAAATGGTGATAGTAACATGAGAAAGCCTGTAAGAGGATTAAAGTAGAGGCGCTATAAAAAGTGAGCGCTATAAAGAGGGTGTAATTACATCCTCTTTATTTTTTTTTTGCATATTGTCATAAAATTAGTATCAAAACACGGCCTCTAGCATAAATTGTTAATGTATTAAGTTATAAATAGGGAGGGCGGTTATGAAACTAGAGGACAGAAATATTGAAGATATAGACATGAAGGAAGAATATGAAATGGTTCCACTAGAACCTATGATGTATGGATATGGGCAAATGAATATGATGCCGAATATGGGCATGAACCCAAATGTGGGTATGAACCCAAACATGGGAATGCAAATGGGAGATATGCAGGATGTAAATCCAAATATGGGGATTAATTCGATTATGGGAATGAACCAATTTAATGAAGACATGTTCATGAATGGGTCCAATCCAATGGGTATGACGTATGGAGATGTATCTATGAAAGGTTTTGAGCAGGGGGATGAAGATTTAAGACAATTGGATAATTATCAAGATAGATCCCCATTTGATAGACCTAATCCCCAATACAATGATGTTGAGTCCATTGTAAGAAGAATTGAGAGGTATAACCCTGCCATATTTAGGAGGTTAAATAGGTGTGGGATACCATATTTAGAAGCAAAAGAAATAGTTAGAAGAATCGTTAGAGTAACACTTATGTACAGAGATGAATAAAAAATAGTAATCATTTAACATAAAGAAAAACAAAATTCATCTAGAACCCTATAAAAACTTATAGGGTTATTTGATTTGTAATGATTTGACAAAAAAATAAAAATATAGAAGTGCTAATATAATTTTTTTTGAAGGGGATTTAAAAGTAACGTAGAATTTAATTATTAAAGAGGCATAAAATGTTAAAGAGGAGTAAATTGAAGAGGTGTAATTATGTTTAATATAGATATTAAATTTGATGATGTTAGCATTATGAATGTAGAAAAAGGGGATATTTTAAAAATTAAAAATTGGACTAATAAACAGCAAGATTTTAATATAGAGGCAAGGTTAAATTATGATATTAAGGAATTTTATGAAAGATATTTAGAGTGTTATGTGAGTGAAGGGGAATACTTTCTTAAAGTGTTACATGGTAGTGAACTTATAGGTATTATAAAAGGTAGAATAGAATTTAAAAATCCAAATGAAGTATGGATTATGTGTTATTTAATAGAAATTAGACTATATGATGCTGATATATCAAACATAATTATTAATGAGTTTTCAAAGCATTTACATGAAAATTATGGAATGTGTGATTTCTATACTTTTGTTTCATCTAATAATAATGCAATGGTGGAATTTTGGAAACGCAATAACTTTGAAGAAAGTAGGGTAACAAGCAATTTTTTTAAGATAAATAGCGAAGACAAGGATATAATAATTCTAAAAAAAACAATTTAATATATATATATTTTTTTTATTCTAAAATCAATTTTAAAATAATAGTATTTTAAATAAGGCATCTAAAAAAATAGACTACAAGTTACTAGTTATTTTTTAAAAGATGTTTAAAGATTTATTAAATTAGGGGATGATAAAGTGAGATATACTAGATATAATTATAAGACGCCTAGGAAAAATAATAATTTTATGATTGTAATTACATTAACTTTGATAGCAGCCATTGCCTTGGGCACAATGTTATCCAAGCTAATACCTAATAATAACGTAAAAACGGGTACAGGTGATAAAACTACTAAAACGGATGTAGTAAAAGACAGTAAAGTAAATCAAGATAGTAAAGTGAACAAAGAGAGCGTAGATGTTTCTAAAGAGATTCCTCAAACTAATATTAAAGATTATGTAGCAATACAATGTGGCGTTTTTAGCGCGAAGGAAAATGCTTTAATTTTGAAAAAAAGTTTAATGGAGTTTAGTACACCATTTATTCTTGAAGAAGATAAATTATATAAAGTCTTGGTTGGTGTTTATCCTAAAGATGGGATTGGTAATATTATTAAACAACTTGATGCAAAAAAAATAATGTATACTAAAATTAATTTTCAATTGAGCGGAAAGGATTCAACAAGTGCACAAACCAATGAAATGATAAGTGCTGATCTTAAAATATTAAATAAACTTTCAGAAAAAGATACTAAATCAATTAAAACTGTAGAATTAAAAAAGTGGATAGGTTCTTTAAAGGGTGCGGAAGAAAAAAGTAAAAATTATAGTACCATGACTGAAATGAAATCATATTTAACTGCAATGCCAGCGGAATTAAAAAAGGAAAAAACAGAGGAGGGGTATATCTACATCTATAAATATATAAAGAAAATATTAAAGAAGTAGAATGATGTGGAATTAAATCATTAAAAATACAAATAGATTATTTGAATCTATTTGTATTTTTTTATCTAAATGCTAGTGGATATTTTTGCAACTTAATAAATTACAATTATAAACTTTTTTTGAATATTAAATTTATACACTTGTGTATGAATTTATTAAATGTTAAAATGTATAGGATATAAGTAAAGTGGGGGGTACGATTTGAAAAGTGCAGAAGGAAGAAATCCGTATTTTATTTTTTTTATACTGATTGGAGCTATTTCTGGAAGTTTTATAGGTGAACTATTAGGAGATAACGTAAGCGCACTCAAATTTTTAAAGAGTACATACACCATAGGAATGAATACTCCTATGCTTATAGATTTTAAAGTATTAGCAGTAACTTTCGGTATAAATTTTAATATTAATATAATGTCTATTATAGGCATTGTTTTGGCAATAATATTATATAGAAAATATTAGGAGTGATGTAGTGGATATTATTCTAGCTTCTGCATCTTTGCGTAGGGTGGAACTTTTAAAAAAAATAACTAGCAATTTCAAGGTAATAGTAAGTGACTTTGAAGAGAGTGACGTATTATTTTCTGCGAATTGTGGAGACTACGTTATGGCCTTAGCAAAAGGAAAGGCTGTAGCTGTTTGTAGTAGCGTTAAAAAACCAGCTGTTATAATAGGGTGTGATACTATTGTTTATTTCAAAGGCAAAGTGCTTGGTAAACCTAAAAATAACAAGCAAGCTTTTCAAATGATTAGTGATTTAAGTGATAATACACATGAGGTATATACAGGGATTGCAGTAATAAACACCGAAACTCAAGAGATTAGTACTGAGTATGTTTGTACGGAAGTAAAATTTTCAAAATTGTCTTCAATAGAAATAAACAATTACATAGAAAAGGGCGAGTCACTTGATAAGGCTGGAGCTTATGGAATACAAGGAGCAGCATCTCTATTTGTTGAAGAAATAAAGGGCTGTTACTATAGTGTGGTGGGGCTACCGGTAAATAAATTATATTTTATGTTAAGGGAGATGGGGGTCAATCTATAAAGGAGTTGTTTATGGGTATGACGTGCAAAATCATGGATTTGCCTCAAAATGAAAGGCCAAGGGAAAAATTGTTAAGATACGGTGCTGAAACTTTATCCAACAATGAGCTATTAGCTATAATACTTAGAATAGGATCAAAAAATGAAAATATTATAAGTCTTTGTGATAGAATAATTTCTGAGTGTGGCGGACTAAATGGACTTCTAAGTTCAAGTGCAGAAGAATTTATGAATTTAAAGGGTGTTGGAAATGCTAAAGCAACACAACTTTTAGCACTTACAGAAATTTCAAAAAGATTTAGAAGTTTTAAATCAGGAGAAGAGTACAAAATTACTTCCCCAAAAGATGTTGCAGAATATCTTATGGAGGAAATGAGATATTTAAAAAAAGAATATCTTAAATTAGTTATGCTAAACACAAAGAATGTCATTATAAGTATAAAGGATATCTCAATTGGTAATTTAAACACTTCGATAGTTCATCCAAGAGAAGTTTTTTACGAAGCTATTAAAAAATGTAGTGCTTCCGTGGTTATTTGTCACAATCATCCGTCTGGAGATCCAACTCCTAGCAAGGAAGATGTAAACATTACTATAAGACTTCAAGAATGTGGTAAATTACTAGGGATAGAAGTGCTTGATCATATAATTATTGGGAATGGAACTTATACGAGTTTAAAAGAAAAAGGAATACTTTAGATACGAAGGGAGAAATTATAATGGGAATATTTGGAACAACTCGAGATATGGGAATAGATTTAGGAACAGCAAATACATTAATTTACTTGAAGGGGAAAGGAATTGTACTAAGAGAACCTTCTGTTGTAGCTATAAATGTAAATACTAATAAGGTATTAGCCGTTGGTGAAGAAGCTAAACAGATGATAGGTAGAACACCCGGTAACATTGTTGCCATTAGACCTATGCAGGATGGAGTAATTGCAGATTTTGAGATTACTGAAAAAATGCTTAGACACTTTATAAATAAAATTAGTTCAAAAGGTCTTACAAGTCCAAGAATTGTAGTCGGATTTCCGTCTGGTGTAACTGAGGTTGAAAAGAGAGCAATTGAGGAAGCAACTAAAAGAGCAGGTGCAAGAGAAGCATATTTAATGGAAGAACCGATGGCTGCAGCAATTGGAGCTGGACTTCCTGTAAATGAACCAACCGGAAGTATGATAGTGGATATTGGGGGCGGAACTACGGAAGTGGCAATAATTTCATTAGGTGGAATTGTAACAAGCAAGTCGCTAAGAGTGGCAGGGGACAAGTTAGATCAATCAATAATAGCCTTTGTTAAAAAACAGTACAGCCTTATGATAGGTGAGAGAACTGCGGAAAATATTAAAACAGAGCTTGGATCAGTATACGAGCTAGAAGATGATGATATGAGTATGGAAATAACAGGAAGAGATTTGATAACTGGATTACCCAAAGTGATCGAAGTAACGCAAAAGGAAGTAAGAGAAGCACTTAGTGAGCCAGTTCAAGCAATAATTGAGGCAATAATAACAACCCTTGAAAAAACCCCACCAGAGCTTGCGTCAGATATTATGGAAAAAGGAATTATGTTAACTGGAGGCGGAGCGTTATTAAAAGGAATAGATACACTTATAAATCACGAAACGCATATGCCTGTACACATAGCTGAAAATCCACTTGATTGTGTTGCCATAGGAGCAGGAAAAGCTCTCGTTAATATAGACGTCATGAGTAAAAGAAGATAAATATGGGATTTTTAAAAAATAAACTGGCAGTAGTTATTATAATACTGTCAGTTACATTTTTATCTTTAATAGGATATAGTGCAAATCGAGAAAAAATATCTTTCGTGGAGAATGGTGTGGGTGTAACGATAAATTCAGTGCAGGGTATATTTTATGGTGGGTTTCATAAAATAAAGGGTTCTTTTAAATTTATAACAAACTTGTCAAATATTAAAGCGCAAAATGAAAAACTTCTAAAAACTAATAGCGAGTTACAAGTTAAAGCATTAGAATATGATACTGCAATAAAAGAGAATGAGAGGTTAAGAAAAATGCTTAATTTTTCAACGCAAAGAGATGAATACAACTATGTAGGTGCTGAAATAAGAGGATTAAGTGGAAATAGTTTTTCAGATGGCTTTATAATAAATAAAGGCACAAATAAAGGCATAAAAAAAAATATGATAGCCATGACTGGAGACGGGCTCGTAGGTCAGGTTACATCTGTTGCTGATGATTGGGCCACCGTTCAATGTTTATCTAATGAAAATATTGCAGTGGCAGGTCTTGTTCAAAGGACAAGAGATAATAATGGTATGGTTAAAGGATATAAAGATGAAAACAATAAATTACTAGCCGAAATACAGCATCTATCTGTAGATTCAAGTATAAAAAAAGACGATATAATAGTAACATCTGGTCTCGCTGGCAAATATCCAGCTAAAATTAGAATTGGAAAAGTGCTAAGTGTTCATGAGGATAAAGGTGAAGTAATGAAAAGTGCTATAATCGAGCCATATGTTGACTTTTCAAAAATTGAAGAAGTTTTTATTGTGGTACCAAAACATATAAAAGATGGTGAAATAATATATTAGGAGTTGTAGTATGAAGAGAATATTAACAGTAGTATGGTTATGTATTCTATTCCTAATATTAGATAATACGTTGATGCCTTTACTCAAAATAAACGGTACATATCCAAGTTTAATATTTACTTTTGCACTGTGTTATTCGATTGTTAGTTCGCCAAAAGACGCAGTAATAATTGGAGTTTTTACCGGCGCACTGCAGGACATCTATTTCTTAAATGGATTTGGAATCAATATGCTAAGTAATATGCTTATGTGTGCTATAGCTGCAAACATAGGTAAAAATATATTTGTTGAAAAACCGTTTTTGCCAATAGTTTCAACTTTTGTATTAAGTTTAGTAAAAGGGTTAATAGTATTTTCTATATTGTTTTTGATAAAGCAATATACACATATGGGGGTAGTATTATATCATGGAATATATAATCTAATAGTTTCTATTTTTATGTATAAATTTGTATATAAACTTTCACAAAAAGAATATATGAAGAAAGAGTGGAAATTTTGATGCAGTACATTTATATGATTTTTAAAAGGTTGGTGCAAAAGTGAGAAAGAAAAATAAAAATAACAATAAATTTTCTAGATTTAATGCTTTAATTGTAATTATGATTTCGATTTTCTCAGTTATTATTTTCAAATTAGTGAATATACAGGTAATCAATGGCCGGGTGTATATGGAAACAGCAAATCAACAAAATCATAAGATAATATCTAAAGTAGCACCAAGAGGTGAGATAATAGATAGAAATGGTGCGAAACTCGCTACAAGCAAGCAAAGTTATATAGTGACATTTACTAAAACAAAAGAGAGTGAAGAAAAATTCTTGCCAACTATTGATAAGGTATTTAAAATTCTTGATGATAACAAGCAAACTCAGGTAGATGAGTTTGCACTTAAAGTAAAGACTAGTGAGGATAAAAAAGATGTAGAGTATAGTTTTGAATTTAAAACCTCAGATAAAACATCACAAGATTGGATGGAACTTAGATTTAAAAAAGATAGAGGGTTTGATGAGACAGTTATTAAAAAACTCTATAAGGGTAAAAAGAAAGATGATTTAACCGCTGATCAACTTAAAAAAGTTGATGAAGAACTTTTAAAGATTACGCCAGAAGAAGTGTATAATCAACTAATAGTGGATTATAAGCTGGACGAAATCAAGGATTCTAAAAGCAAAGAAGAGCTCAGACGGTATATGGTAGTTAAGGACAATATAAAAATTCAGAGCCTTTCTGGATATAAGCCAGTAGTTATCGCTAACGATTTATCTAAGGACGTTGCATTTATTTTTGAACAAATGCAACCTGAAATTCCTGGTATTAGTGTTATGACTCAGCCTGTTAGAGTCTATCCTAATAAGGATCTAGGTTCAGCTTTCCTAGGTTATATTTCTAAGATAAATCCTTGGGATTCATCTAAGTATGAAGAAAAAGGTTATGATATAAGTACGGATTCTATAGGTACGTCAGGAATTGAATCAGCTTTTGAAGATGTTTTAAAGGGAACTAAAGGACAAGAAAGTATAACAGTTAATAAACAAGGGCGTAAAGTTAATACTTTAGGTGAGATTGCAACTTATCCTGGACAAACAGTGCAGCTTAATATAGATAAAAATATGCAATATGCTGCAGAGAAATCTTTAGATGCTGTGATGCTCCATCTACAAAAAAAAGGGAAGGACATATCTCAAGCTGTTGATACAACAAATGCAACCAGAGGCGCGGCGGTGGTAATTGAAGTTAAGACGGGCAAGATATTAGCACTTGCAAGTAGACCTGGGTATGATCCTAATATGTTTAGGCAAGGGTTAACTAGTGCTCAATATGATGAGTTGTTAGGCCCAGTCACAGAGAAAATTGGACTAGATTATATTAAAAAAAGAGGGCTTGCAGATATTAAAGGGGTACTAACCGATAGTGATATGTCAAAATCCAAAGAAGAAAGAGAGAAAATAGTACTTGATTATATGTTCCCGATAGATAAAAGTGTAAAAGGGAATACTACAATTAGGAAGGATAATAATGATATTTTCCCCAAAGCAACTTTCAATTATGCAACTAAATCTCTAATACCACCTGGTTCCACATTTAAACCAGTGACAGCTATTGCTGGGCTAGATGAAGGCGTTATAACCAAGGATAGTCAAGTAAATGATAATGGACCATACAATCACCGTTATGAAAGCGTTACAGCTGCATGTTGGATATATAACGAGCATGGTTATGGGCATGGAATGGTAAATATTCAAAAGGCAATGAGAGAATCTTGTAATTTTTACTTTTATGATGTGGCTGATAAACTTTTTGAAAAGGCTGGTGAAAACAAAGCTGGATTAGACTTACTAGCAAAATATGCATGGAAATTTGGTCTTGGAATAGATCCGAACAGTAATAAAAAACCTGCTACAGGTATAGAGATTCCAGAAAACTTTGGACAGGTATATAATTATGAATCTAGTAAAGAAATATTAGCTAATATTCATATAAGTAATCTAGTGAAACTTTTACAAAGCGGAATAAATAATGGAGGAGTAAAATTTAAACCTCTTGATATTGAACCAAAAGCTGAAAGTGGCACTACTAAAGAAATAGATGAAATAAAAAAAGAAAATGAAAACAAACGTAAGTATCTTGCTATAATTAAGGAAAAAATGAAAAAAGACAAGGTAGATTCTATTAATTCAAATATGATAAAGGAGCTCATTGAAGGTTCCTCAGCATTAAAAGGTAATAATTATACAGATAAAGATATCAAAGCAATGTCTGAAACTATAAATTCAGAAATAAGTGATTGTAATACTGAAATTAATACTGCAGCTAATGCATACTATGCAGCTATAGGTCAGGGGTTTGATTCTTTTACCCCACTGCAGTTAGCAAATTATGTATCTACCCTGGTAAATGGAGGAAATAGATATGAACTGCATTTGGTTGATAAAACTTTAGATGCGGATGGAAATGTAATTAAGCAAACTAAGCCTGTAGTTTTAGAAAAAACTGGTATAAGTGAGAATACAACTAATATAATTAAAGAGGGTATGTTAGAAGTTACTAGTGATCCTCAAGGTACAGCATATGGGGTATTTAAAGATTTTCCTATACAAAATGGAGGGAAGACAGGTTCCGCTACTTTTAATGAGGTTACTCAAACAGCTCTCGGAAGGACTTCCTTCGGATATTATATTGGGTTTGCTCCCTATGACAAACCTGAAATAGCTGTTTGCGCAGTGGTTTTTGATGGAGGTCATGGTGGTTATGTTACTCCAGTTGCAAAAGCAGTTTATGAGCAATATTTTAAAGCAGAATTACTTAAAAAAGATCCTAAATATAAATTTATGGTTGATCCAGATAAGGGAACTAGTAATATAGATTTAAATAATACTACTAATGGAAATGGTCACGATTAGTAAAAAAATCTAAATTATAAATAAATTAGAACTTTAAATAAACTCTGACAAATTTGTTTGTTAGAGTTTATTTAATTGTAAAAGCATGGTGAAAAAATAAAAAAATATATTTATATTGAAATTAAGCAGGAATTTACTGTTAATATGTTGAAATAATAGCTTAAGTTCAATTATGGAGCAAAACGATTATTTATTTAAAAGTTACGTACACCAGATGAGAACTAGGAGGTTAAAATTATGGTTACAGATAAAATAATCATTAAGGGAAATAAAGAGGGATTAAATGTAGTTATAAATATGAATCATTTCAGTGATTTTGATGACATGCTAGAGTCTTTAATTGATAAGCTATCACAAGGGAGGAAATTTTACAAAGGTAGCACTTTGAAAATTACTACTGAACTTAAATACATAAATGAAAGGGAAAGTATAAAATTAAAGGAAATATTATTTGATGAATTTTTAATTAGTGATTGTATTTTTCAGGAGCAAGAAGATTCCGTAGGAAAAGTGTTTACTGGAATTTATGAGGGGAAAACTAAGTTTTTGAGGAAAACTATAAGAAGCGGACAAAGTATAAATTATCCTGGTAATGTAGTTATAGTTGGTGATGTTAACCCAGGAGCTGAAATATATGCAGCAGGAAATATAATTGTTATTGGTACTTTAAGAGGGGTTGTACATGCGGGTACTAATGGTAATGAAAAAGCTATAATTGCGGCAGTTAAGTTGCAACCTCAAATACTTCAGATAGGAAGCATAGTAACGAGGTCCCCTGAGGATGAAGTAAAGCCTCTATATCCGGAGGTGGCAAAAATTAAAAATGGCAATATCATTGTGGAACCGTATTTAGCAAATAAATATATATAATGGAGGTAATGCACATGGGAGAATCTATAGTTATAACTTCGGGTAAGGGTGGGGTAGGTAAGACAACTACCACAGCAAATATTGGAACAGCTATCGCATCTATGGACAAAAAAGTAGTAGTTATTGATGGAGATACAGGACTTCGAAACCTAGATGTTTTAATGGGACTTGAGAATAGAGTAGTATTTACATTAGTAGATGTTATTGAAAAAAAATGCAGGTTAAAGCAAGCCCTAATAAAAGATAAAAGGTTTAACAATTTATATTTGTTACCAACAGCTCAAACAAGAGACAAGAATGACATTGATATAAAGGATATGCTTTTAGTAGTAAAGGAATTAAAAGAAAACTTTGATTACGTTATTATAGACTGTCCTGCAGGTATTGAGCAAGGCTTTGAAAATGCTATAGTAGGAGCTGATAGAGCTATTATAGTGGTTAATCCTGAACTTACTTCAGTTAGAGATGCAGATAGGGTAATAGGAAAATTAGATTCTAAGGGTATAGATAGACATGAGGTTATAATAAACAGAATGAACTATGAAATGACAAAAAATGGGGATATGTTATCTGTAGATGATATTATAGAATGTTTGGCCATTAAATTAATAGGCGTGGTTCCAGATGATAGGAAGGTTACTATTTCAACAAACAAAGGGGAACCAATCGTTCTTGATGAAAAGTCTTTGGCGGGTCTAGCTTTTAAAAACATAGCAAGGCGAATAATGGGAGAGGAAGTATCATATGCTTCACTAGATGGATCATCATGTAGTGGGACAGGATTCTTTGCTTCTCTAAAAAGAATATTTAAAGGGATATAGGGGGTAGGGCATTAATGAATTTATTTAAAATGTTTTCTAATAAAATTTTTTCAAAGGATATTGCAAGTGATAGATTAAAGCTGATTTTAATACATGATAGAGCGGACTTTTCACCTAATTTTCTAGAAATGATTAAGGCCGACATACTAAAGGTAATTTCAAAATACGCCGAAATAGAAACGGGGGAAATTGAGGTTAGATTAACAACAACGGAAGAATATGAAGGAAATTCACCAGCACTAATTGCAAATATACCTATTAAAAAAATAAAGAGATAAGTTAGCAAAGGCTTTGTATAATTAACAACTTATGCATAGCTTTTTTTTATTAATATGATATAATCATATTTGAGATGGAGGTAGGTTAAACCATGAAAATTTTACAAAACCTAAGACTTAATAAAAAACTGTTAAGAGAATTGGATTATAGTGTGATTATAGTAGCAATTTCTATTGTGATTTTTGGATGCATAAATATTTATAGTGCTACAGTGAAGAATTATGGAACTAAGTTAGTTAAAATGCAAATTATATGGTTGATAGTAAGTATTGCTGTGATGTATGTTCTTTTGGTCTTTGATTATATGTTAATAGAAAATTATGCCGTTATAATATATTGGGCAGGCGTTGCATTGTTAATATATGGTGATGTTTTTGGAACTGTTGTAAATGGTGCAAGATCTTGGATAAATATAGGCATAGGCACCCTGCAACCTTCAGAATTTGCTAAGATTGGCATGATAATAATGCTGGCTAAGAAATTAGATGAAATGGAAGGGCGAATTAATGATCCTAAAAATTTGTTGGAGTTAGCATTTTATGTGGCAGTGCCAATGTTATTAATTATTATTCAACCGGATATGGGAATGACTATGGTAAGCTTTTTTATAGTACTAGGGATATTTTATTGTATTGGACTAAATTACAAAGTGATAATTGGAGGAATGACTTCAATATTGCTTATAGTTGTAGGTGTATGGAATTCTCCAATTATGAAAACTTATTGGAAAGGAAGACTCACTTCATTCTTGCATCCTGAGCAATTTGCACAAGGGTATGGTCATCAGCTTATTCAAGCAAGACTCGCTATAGGCTCGGGAGGAATACTAGGAAGAGGGTTTGGAAAAGGAGTGCAGTTTAGCTCTGTTCCAGAAAATCAGACGGATTTTATTTTTGCCGTCTTAGCAGAAGAATGGGGACTTATTGGTGCATTAGTATTATTATTATTATATGGACTACTTATATGCAGGTTAGTAAAAATTGCAAAAGAATCGAAAGATATTTTTGGCACTGTGTTGTGTGTGGGATTTATTTCGAATTTATTATTTTCAATAATGCAAAATATGGGAATGACAATGGGACTTATGCCTATTACAGGAATAACTCTACCATTTATGAGTTATGGTGGGAGCTCACTTTTAACAACTTTTATATCATTAGGATTAGTGCTTAATGTAGGTATGAGAAGGAAAAAAATAAATTTTTAATAATATTCAATAAATCATGAGGGGGAATAGATATGAGAATAGCACTAGTAGCCCATGATAAAAAAAAGGCTGATATGATTGACTTTGCAACAAGGTACAAGGATGTTTTAGAAAAACATGATTTATACGGAACAGGGACAACAGGAAAATTAATAAGTGAACAAGTGGGACTTGATGTTACTAGGTTTTTATCAGGACCACTTGGCGGTGACCAGCAAATAGGTGCAAAGCTTGCACAAGAAGAATTGGATATGATAATTTTTTTAAGGGATCCACTAACCCCTCAACCTCATGAACCAGATATTTCAGCACTTCTTAGATTATGTGATGTACATTGTGTTCCACTTGCCACAAATTTAGGTACAGCTGAAGTTTTAATGAGAAGTTTAAAAAATCGTAAATAGAACAACATAATCGAGTAAGCACTGCATAGTTTGCAGTGCTTATTTTGTTTAAGATGATATAATATATACTTTTTTCTTATAATATGTAATATAAATGGTAGAAATTAAATATATATAAATAGTAAAAGATTGTTAGAGGGGGATAAAATGGGTAATTATAATACGCAGTATCAAAGCTATTATAATAATTTGGCAAAAAGGCATAGAAGCGCAAATAGTTTTCATAGTGAAAACAACAAACAAAGTGGAATGCCTAATTTTTATATAAAAAGATTAACCAGGGAATTGATTGGTGTACTAGTATTGTTTATTTTTGTATTATGCTTAAAAGTAGTAGTTACACCTAAAACTCAATATGTTTATAATTATTCTAAGCAAGCAATAAACAAAGAGTATGATTATGGTACATTAATAGATAAAGCGAAGGGCGTTAAATTTAAAGATGTAGAAGCTGTTACAGTGAATTTCATAGAGAAGGTTAAAAGCAAAATTTCAAGTGGGGATGGAATAAATAGTAAAGATATTAATTTTTGATGATTTAATGACAGTTCAGAAGGGAAGCCGGCCGCTTCTATAAGTAGGAGGTCCATACTATAGCAAAAAAGAAACTTTAGCGGGAATATAGATCTCCTTCTGAAGTCGTTAATATTGCAGCTCCGCAGGAGATGATTTAATGACAGTTCAGCAATTGCTTTGGGGGATTAATTGATAAGAATAAGTAAGTTATTTATACCGTATATTATTTTGTTAATAATATTAGGATTTAAAGGAGAATTAGTAATAGCTTTTGCTTTTGTATTCATCCATGAGATGATGCATTATTTAACTGCTAGAATTTTAGGGTTTTCAGGCTTTGATATCGAAATTCTTCCTATAGGAGCCGTACTTAAGGTGAAAGATTTAGATGAAGCAAGTGCTAAAGAGGATTTAATAATTTCTTTATCGGGTCCCTTATTAAACTTATTATTAGCAGTTATTTTTTATATTTTATTTATATTATTCAATAGACCTTATTTGCATTTAATTTATAAAAGCAATTTAGCTTTAGGCATTTTTAATCTTATACCAGCCTTTCCACTGGACGGAGGAAGGGTGCTTAGGGATATACTTAATATTAAGACTATATATAGAAGGGCAAATGAAATTTCTATTAGGGTTAGTATGATTCTTGGAAGTGTTTTCATGTTTATATATTTTGTAAGTGTAGCAGCAAATAAAAGCAACTTTAATTTAGGCTTAATTTCTATATTTATTTTAATATCTTCGATTAAAGAAAAGGAAAGGATAGTATATTTGATTATGGGTTATATTATTAGGAAGAAACATAGATTTATAAAGAGAGGATATGTAGAGAATAAAAGTATATCTGTTTTTTGTGAAAAAAATTTATTATCGGTACTAGGAATAATTGATAAGAATAAGTACAATTTGTTTACAATACTAGATGAAAATATGACATTGCTAGATACGTTGTATGAAGAAGAAATAATTGAGGCAATAAAAGCCTATGGTAATATAAGCCTAAGTGAGTACATTGACATTAAAAAATTAAAAAATAATGTATAATAAGATATCTTAAAGTAAAACAAAGCCTATTAAAGGTTGGGTGTTTTACTTTAAGATATTTTTCATTTTGAGATTTAACGCTCATGTGTTAGAATAAAATAATGTAATGTGTCTATGGCAGATACAAAGGATAACTATTATCTAGCCTAGAGAAAAAACGAGGAGTGATTTCTATGAATAAAATTTCAGATGATATCTTATTTAAGGTCGAAAAGCCTGCTAGATACATAGGTGGAGAACTTAATTGTTGTTATAAAGATTTAGAAAAAATTGATATAAGATTTGCTTTTTGCTTTCCTGATGTGTATGAAGTGGGAATGTCACATTTAGGTAGTAGAATACTTTATCATGTATTAAACGAAAGAAGCGACACTTATTGCGAAAGAGCGTTTGCTCCTTGGCCAGATATGGAAAAACAAATGAGAGAAAATAATATTTCTTTGTATGCTCTTGAGAGCAAAGATTCTTTAAAGGAATTTGATATTTTAGGGTTTACTCTGCAATATGAGATGAGCTACACTAATATACTCAACATGTTAGATATGTCGGGTATTACTATAAGAGCTTCAGAGAGAGGTGAAGATGAACCCATAGTTATGGCTGGGGGACCATGTGCTTATAATCCTGAACCTCTTCACGATATAGTGGATTTCTTTGAGATTGGCGAAGGCGAAGAAATAATGAATGATGTGTTAGATATTTACAAAAAGTACAAAGGTCGTAAAAAAGAATTCCTAAGAGAAATATCTAAGATAAGAGGAATATATGTGCCTTCCTTATATGAGGTGTCCTATAATGAAGATAACACTATCAAGGAATTTAAGCCTAAATATGATGATGTTCCTAAAATCGTTAAGAAAAGATTCGTAACAGATCTTAATGAAGTTGCTTTTCCAGATAAAATCGTAGTTCCGTATACTGAAATAGTACATGATAGGGTAATACTAGAGACATTTAGGGGATGCACTAATGGATGTAGATTTTGCCAAGCGGGCATGATATATAGACCAGTTAGAGAAAAGAGTACAGCTAACATTATCGATGCTGCAGATAAATTATTAAAGAGCACAGGGTATAGAGAAATATCTTTAAGTTCTTTAAGCATATGTGATTATTCAGATATACGAAACCTTATAACGACGCTAATTGAAAAACATAAGGAAGACCACGTGAGTGTATCTCTGCCTTCAATTAGGATAAATTCTTTCTCTGTAGATTTAATTAAGGAAATACAAAAGGTTAAAAAAACTGGTATAACTTTTGCACCGGAAGCTGGAACCCAAAGAATGCGCGACATTATAAATAAGGGAGTTACAGAGGAACAAATATTAGAAGCTGCCAGCAGCGTTTTTGCTTCAGGGTGGTCAACTATAAAGCTTTATTTCATGGTTGGGCTTCCTTATGAAACTATGGATGATGTACGAGGCATTGCAGAGCTTTCGGATAAAGTTGTAGCAGAATACTTTAAAATCCCTAAGGAAACACGAAAAAGAGGATTAAGGGTTACTTCAAGTTCCGCTATATTTGTACCAAAACCATTTACACCATTCCAATGGGCGCCGCAAGCAACAATGGATGCGGTAGTTGAAAAAATAAAAGCAGTTAAGTATGCTATAACAAGTAAGGCGGTTATTTATAATTATCATGAATCTGTAGTTTCGTTTCTAGAAGCGGTAATTGCTAGAGGAGACAGAAGAATTTGTGATGTTATAATTAAGGCATTTGAAAAGGGTGCGAAATTTGATGGTTGGTCTGAGTATTTTAATTTTGAAATATGGAAAGAAGCAATGGATGAATGTGGCGTTTTAGGAGAATTTTATGCTTATCGCGAAAGAAGTTATGATGAAATACTTCCTTGGGATTTTATAGATATTGGTGTTAATAAAGAGTATCTAATACTCGAAAATGAAAAAGCAAAAAAAGTAGAATTAACTCAAAATTGCATGTTAGGCTGCACGGAATGCGGCGTTAATGTTAATTTTAAAGAAGGGACGTGTTTCAACGGTGCGTTATTTAATTAAGTATACTAAAGGCAGTGAAATTAAATTTGTTGCTCATTTAGATTTAATGAGAACCCTCCAAAAAATTATTAAAAGGTCAGTTCTTCCAATAGAATATTCAAAAGGCTTTAATCCTCACATGGCGGTATCTATTGCACAACCATTGTCTGTAGGGGTACATTCTGAGGGGGAATACATGGATGTAGTGTTAAACAGTGAGTTAGAAGAAAAATATATTATGGATAAAATGAATGAAAATACGCCACGTGGAATTGAAATTTTAGATGTGGTAAAAGTTATTCCAGTTGAGGGAAAAAAGAAAGCTCAAGCTATGGCGATTATTGATGCTGCTAAATATACAATTAAACTAAAATGCACGGGTGGAGAGGATGCACTAAAAACATTGCAGAGTATTTGTAGTGCAGGCGAATGGAACATCGTTAAGATGAGTAAAAGCGGAGAAAAAATGATTAATATAAAACCATTAGTGCATAAATTTGAATATGAAGTAGATAGCTCAGTAATTTGTATTTCAGCACTTATTGCTTGTGGAAGTCGTGCTAATTTATCAGCTCGGTTATTAGCAGACTATTTGAAGGAAAATATAGAGTCTATTAATAAAGAAGCTTTTGTTGATATAGAGCGGGAAGAAATGTATGCATATAAAGATGATAAATTAGTCACTCTTAGCGAGCTTTTCAAAAATTAGTAAAATAGGAGTGGATTAAAGTGAAAGAAATATATATTGAAAGGCAAGAAGAATTTTTAAGAATAGCTATAAAGGAAAATAACAAATTAAAGGAATGCTTCATAGAAGAAGAGGATAGTGGCCCTATTCCAGGAGAAATATATCAGGGAGTCGTAAAAAATATTGTTCCAGCAATTAAATGTGCTTTTATAGATATTGGGAAGGGCAAAGACTGCTATATGTATCTTGATGAAAAGTTTAAGAATACCAAGATAAAAAAAGGCGATGAGATTATAGTTGAAGTCTTAAAAGAAGAGATCGATAAAAAGGGAGCTAAAGTTACTAGTGCTTTCGGCATTGCAGGTATTTACTGCGTGCTTGTAAATATGAATAAAGACATAAGCTTTTCTAAAAAAATAAATAATAGAACTTTTGAAACTATGGTGGCAAATCAACTTAACAAGCCAGAGGATATAGGGGTAATGATTAGGACTAATGCCTTTGATGTAGACATTGATACCCTAAACGATGAAGTTCGTGAATTATATGAAATATATAAGGCCGTTATAAACAGAGCGAAGTATTCAAGAAATCCTATTTTGCTATTTAGTGATGCTGGAGCTTTAAACAGAACTCTACGTGATATTTTAGATAAAAACACTTTTAAAATAGTATTGAATAATGAAAGTGATTTTCAGTATACGAAGAAATTTACAGAAAAACGATCGGACATCAATGTAAAAGTTGAATTTCATAGTGAAAGCAGAATGTTACTGGATTATTACGGAATAGAAAAAGAAATACTCAGTCTTCGCAATCATAGGATTCCACTAAAATGTGGAGGAAATATTGTAATTGATAAAACTGAGGCAATGTATGTAATTGATATTAATTCTGGGAAGAATACAAAGAGTCGATCACTTCGAAAAACTGCACAAAGCACCAATATTGAGGCGGCGACAGAAATTGCAAGACAAATTAGACTTCGAAATCTAAGCGGAATCATTATAATAGATTTTATTGATATTGAGGATTTAGAAGTAAGAAAAATTATATTAGACGTTTTAGAAGCAGGATTTGCGGATGATAAAAACAAGACTGTAATTTATCCATTTACTGAGCTAAATTTGGTTCAAATTGCAAGACGGAGGCGCGGAAAGTCTATATACGAGTTTATTGAGGAACCTTGCAAGCATTGCGGTGGGAAGAGTAGCAGGGTTAAGCTAGCCTATATTCAATTTTTAATTAAAAATGAAATTTTTAAGATACATAAGGAACAGGGCATTAAAGATATATATATTGAAATTGACGAAATTTACAAAAAGGATATTATGGAGGATGTTTTAGAATTTGCACGTCAAATAGGAGCGTTAGATAATAAAATTTATGTGAATTTTATTCCCCATTTAGAAAAATTCAAAGTAGAATCGCTAATTTTCGCAAATCAAATAAGAAATTTGCAAACACAGAAGATATATGGGTAAATACACTTTACAAACATTTGGATATATGTTAGAATGTCATTTGTAGACCGCACACGTAAGGTTATAAACATACTTGCTTATTTTACATAAAGGTATGTACCTGGGATGGCGAGACTGGATCAAGGAGGTGTATTTTATGTACGCAGTTTTAGTTACTGGTGGAAAGCAATATAGAGTTCAAGAAGGAGACGTTTTATTCGTTGAAAAATTGGATGCTGAAGTTGAAACAACCATTGAATTAAATGAAATTCTTGCAGTAGGCAAGGAAGAAGGCTTAATAGTTGGAAAACCTGTAGTAGAAGGAGCTAAAGTTGTTGCTAAAGTATTAGCACAAGGAAAAGCTAAGAAAATTATAGTTTTCAAATTTAAGAGAAAGTTAGATTACAGAAAGAAACAAGGACACAGACAAGCATATACTAAAATTCAAATCGAGAAGATAGAAGCTTAGTTATGGTTAAAGTTGAATTTGTTCGAAGAAAAGGTAAAATAGTTTCTTTTAAAATAAAAGGTCATGCTCAGCCTAGAGAAGCAGAATTAGATGTAGATTTAATTTGTGCTGCTATTTCAGCAATTTCTCAAACTACAATTATTGGGATTGAGAAAGTTCTAAAAATTAAGGTGAAGTATGATATAGAGGATGGATTTTTGAATTTAGATTTAAAAGATCAAACCCTAAAAGATATCGAAAGATGTCAAGTTTTACTTGAAACAATGATACTTGGACTTAAAAGTATAGAAATTACTTATGGTGAATATATAAAAGTAGAAACAGAGGAGGTGTAGTACAATGTTAGTTATGAACCTTCAGTTATTTGCTCATAAAAAAGGAGTAGGTAGCTCAAGAAACGGTAGAGATAGTGAATCTAAGAGACTTGGGACTAAACGTGCAGATGGACAATTTGTTCTTTCAGGCAATATTTTAGTAAGACAAAGAGGAACAAAAATCCATCCAGGAAACAATGTTGGAATAGGTGGAGATGACACTCTTTTTGCTAAAATTGATGGAGTTGTAAAATTCGAAAGAATGGGCAAAATGAAGAAAAAAGCAAGTGTTTATCCTGTTGATGTAGAAACGTGTATTGCTGAATAATTTAAGGCACCCTTAAAGGGTGCTTTTTTAAAATTCTCTTTTGGAGGATAGTAATGAGTGATTTAGAAAGTTTTATAAACTTAATTAGAAAACAAAGACATGATTTTATGAATGATCTGCAAGTTATATCTGGATATTTGCAAACGAGGCGACCGAAAGATGCTTTGAAATACATAGATAGGTTATCCAAGGAAAATGAAATTATCAGTGAAATTTATAGATTACAAGATAATGGATTTTCACTATGCCTTGAGAATAATATTAAAAAACTATGGCAAAATGAAGTAAAAGTAGAAATAAACATCGAAATTAGCAATTTTAAAAGTAAAATTTTTGAAATTGGATATAATAAAAAAGGCGATTTACTTAACGCTATATTTATGGAACTAGAAGTTACTAATCAGAAATTTGTATATATTTATATATTCGAAGATGAATTAGGTGAAAGTTTACTGATTACTAATAATGAAGCTATGTCTGACGAAATGAGTTGGATGGATGAATGGCAACAAATAGAAACAGAAATAGATGATTTAAGAATTTATAAATGTGTTTTTGATAATAATATAGCTTATAGATTAATATTCAGTACCATAAGTGATGTTATCACCTGCGGCGCTGGGCTAATAAATTAAAATTAAACAAAATAGAAAATGAGCTAAGGTAAGGTGAAATATATGTTTATTGATACAGCCAGGATTTTTGTTAAATCAGGAAATGGTGGCAGTGGAGCCGTTTCGTTTAGAACAGAGAAATATATACCACTGGGTGGACCAGATGGTGGAGACGGTGGAGACGGTGGAGACGTAATATTAGTAGTTGATCCTAGTATGACTACCCTATTAGATTTTTCATATGCAAGAAAATTCGTAGCAAAAAATGGAGTAAACGGTTCTGGTTCTAAGTGTTATGGAAAAGCTGGAGAGGATCTGTATGTTAAAGTTCCAATGGGGACTATTGTGCGTGACATGGAAACAGAAAAAATAATGTATGATTTAGCTCATGATGGTGATAGTTATAGAGTTTGCAAAGCTGGACAAGGCGGAAAAGGTAATGTTAAATTTTGTACACCTACAAGGCAAGCGCCAAACTTTGCTGAACCAGGAATGCCAGGAGAAGAAAGATGGATTAAGCTTGAACTTAAGAGCTTAGCTGATGTTGGATTATTAGGTTTTCCAAATGTAGGCAAGTCAACATTGCTTTCAGTAGTATCAAAAGCAAGACCTAAAATTGCTAATTATCACTTTACAACTTTAAAACCGAATTTAGGAGTAGTAAGTGTTAAGGGTGCACAGAATTTTGTTATTGCTGATATACCAGGAATAATTGAAGGTGCAGCTGAAGGAGTAGGTCTTGGAATAGGTTTTTTAAGACATATTGAAAGAACTAGAATGCTTATTCATGTGGTTGACATTTCAGGAATTGAAGGTAGAGATGCTGTAGAAGACTTTGTAAAAATAAATGAAGAACTTAGAAAATACAGCGTTAAGTTATGGGATAGACCTCAGATAATAGCCGCTAATAAGAGTGATTTGCTGTTTGATGATGAAGTATTTGAAAACTTTAAGAAGAAATTAAATGAACTGGGATATGATGATAGTAAGATATTTAAAATATCTGCAGCTACAAATCAAGGTGTGGATGCACTTATGAAAGAAGCGGCTAGAATGTTAACTACTATCCCAGTTACGGAACTAATAATAAATGATGAAGATAAATTCATAATAGAAGAAAAGAGATTCACCTACACTGTTGAGGTTGATGAAGAAGGAACTTTTGTTGTTGAAGGAAGTTTTGTTGAAAGATTGTTAAGTGCTGTTAATATAAATGAACCGGATTCTCTTAAATATTTCCACAAAGTGTTAAAGAATAAGGGAGTATTTGAAGCATTAGTTGCAAAAGGAATTCAAGACGGTGATTTAGTAAGACTACAAAAGTTTGAATTTGAATTCTTATTATAAAAGATAATGAGCGATAATTCTTATCTTATAAGAATGTAACTAGGAGGATATTATGATTACAAGTAAACAAAGAAGTTATTTGAGAACTCTTGCAAATCCATTACAACCTGTATTTCAGGTTGGAAAAGCTGGAATAGAAGAAAATTTTTTAAAACAGATAGAAGACATATTAGAATCTAGAGAGCTTGTTAAAATTAAAATTTTAAACAATAGTGGAATAACTGCTAGAGAAGCATCAGATATAATTTGCACGGCTATAAATGCTGAAGGAATACAAAGTATTGGTAGTAAATGCGTATTGTACAAAAGGTCATTAAAAAAGCCTAAAATTGAATTACCATAAAAGCATGTAATTTTACATGCTTTTTCCTTTATATAAATTAGAAAATGTGTTATTATTTTACAGAAGGTACCTTATTATACTATAAAGAAGGTGTTACAGTGAAAAAGGCTATTTTTGGAGGAACCTTTGATCCAATTCACATAGGGCATGTTCATATTGCCTATGAAGCATTATACAATTTACATTTAGACAAGATTTTATTTATGCCAGCAGGGAATCCACCGAATAAAATTAATAAAAAAATAACAGATGCTCAAATTAGATATGATTTAGTTAAAAAGGCAATAGAGCACGAAAGCCACTTTGAAATAAGCGATTATGAAATTAATAAAAAAGAGAATAGCTATACTTATGAAACACTTGAACTTTTTAGTGAATCGCAAACTAATATAGAGTGGTATTTTTTAATTGGTGGAGACAGCCTAATGGATTTAGATAATTGGAAAAATGTAGATAGAATACTCAAAAGTTGTAAGTTGGTGGTTTATGGTAGAGCAGGATTTACAGTGGAAGAATTGTTAAAGCAGAAAAATCATGTAGAACAAAAGTTCAATGGTAAAGTGATTTTTCTTAATATGCCAATTATAGACATATCTTCAACGAACATTAGAGGTGGTATAAAAAAAGGTAGAAATGTTGATTATCTTCTTCCTAAGGGTGTAGAGGTAATAATTGATAATCTTCAGTTATATAAATAGGGGGATTTAAATGTGGAATGAGAAAGAAATGCTCCATTATTTGAAATTAAGTTTAAAAGAAAGTAGATTAAGACATAGTTTAAACGTTAGTGAAACTGCAGTAACGCTAGCAGTTATTTATGGAGAAAATGTAGAAAAAGCACGAATTGCAGGCTTAATACATGATTGTGTTAAGAATAAGACTGATGAGGAGCTTATAAAACTGGCTATAGAACATGAAATACAATTAGATGAAATATACCTAAAGAACCCACCAATTTTGCACGGATTAGTTGGAAGTATACTAGCTAGAGAAGTAATGGGGATTTACGACGAGGATATTTTAAATGCTATTCGTTATCACTCTACTGGTAGAAAAAGCATGAGCCTTTTAGAGAAAATAATTTATATTGCAGATTATATTGAGCCATTAAGAAAATTTGATGGGGTAGAAGAACTAAGAAGCTTAAGTAATATTGATTTAGATGCAGCAGTCATAAAATCTTTTGACAATACTATAAAATATGTTATAGGTCAAAAGGGATTATTGCATACGGATACAATAGAAGCAAGAAATTATTTATTAAGTAAATATAGTAGGTGAGAGTATGAGTGATAATAAAAAAAAGAGAAAAATAGTAAATTATAAAAGATTTGCAATTGTTATCAGTACTTTAGTGGTGACAGTGCTTGTGTTAATTTTTGGTTATCTTTATTTCTACTTAAATAGCTTTAATAATAGTGCATTAGATTTAACCCAAAAAGGATTAGCATCGGAATTAAATAATGATGATATAGAAAAGATTAAGAAAGATGGGAAATCTTGCAATATACTGGTTATGGGCGTAGATGTGGGTACTCCAGGTGCTACAAATGCTGACGATCCAAAGAGGACAGACACAATGATATTAGCACATTATAATGCAAATGATAAAAAAGTTAATTTGGTTTCTATCCCCAGAGATACTTTAGTTACGATAAATGGTAAAAATCAAAAAATTAATGCTGCCCATGCTATTGGTGGCGTGGATTATGCAGTTGCTGCTGTACAAAAGTTATTAGGTGTTCAAATTGACTACTATGGCAAAATTGACTATAAAGGATTTAATAAACTAATTGATGCTATTGGTGGAGTAAATATTGACATAACAAGGAAAATGGATTATAAAGATCCTGATCAAGATTTAAGGATTCATTTTGAAAAGGGGACGAATGTTCATTTGGATGGTAAACAAGCTGAGGAATTTTTTAGGTGGAGAAAAAATTCCGATGGTAGTGGTTTTGAAAATGGTGACTTAGGAAGAATAGAAAATCAGCATATGTTTATTTCTAAAGTTATGAAGAAAGTAAAAAGTCCTATTACAGTAATTAAGATTCCAAGCATTTTATCAGCAATAAAAAGTTCTGTAGAAACTAATATGGATGCTAATGATATACTTAAATATGGATACATATTTGCAACCATTGGTAGTGATAAGCTCTCCATGGATACCATTAAGGGCGATTTAAAGAGCGTACATGGTGTATCATATGTAGTATATAATAAAGCTCAAAATAAAGAAATTATTTCAAAATTAGAGGGCAGCCAGGTACAGAATATTGATAAGTCAAAACTTAAAATAAAGGTGATTAATGGGACTAAAACACCAGGACTCGCTAGTGACTTTTCAACATATCTTGTAGAAAACGGCTATAATAAAGCGGTAACAGGAAATGGTAAAGCTACTAGTAAAACTAAAATTTTAGTATATAATGGTAATAAAGACATGAAAAATGATTTAGAAAAAGATTTTAAAATAGACAATATTGAATTTTTATCCTCCAGTGATGAAAAATTCGATATAATAGTTTTCTTAGGTAAAGATCATAAATTAATGCATTAATAATTTTCAAAGAAGATTTCAGCCACCAAGGAGATGATTTAACTTACCAATACTATTTAATTATGAGGGGAAGAAAAAATGGGAAAATATATTATTAGCACAAAGTTAATGGCTAGAGATTGCGTTCAGGTAGGAAAGTTTCTTAAGGATGCAATAGTTGAAATGGAAGTAATTGCCATTGAGTAATGATAAATTAACATATGTAGTTGGAGCAAACATCGTTGACGTAAAGATAAGAGATTATTTAAAGTACACAGAAAATTTATCTGGCAGATTTATAAAAAGCTCAGGGCTTAGTGGGAAAATAAGGGTAAACAATCAAGTAGCTAAGTTGAATCTTAGAATAAATTCAGAGGATAAAATAGAAATTGATATGAAAAAAGACGAACATCAAAATATTGAGCCTGAGAAGATGGATATAGACGTGGTATATGATGATATAGACCTTATTGTTGTAAATAAGAGCCCGGGAATAGTAGTTCACCCAACTCGGGGTTATCCCAGTGGTACTCTTGCCAATGGAGTTTTGTATTATTTTAAGGAAAGAGATGAAAAATGCATTGTTAGACTCGTAAGTAGATTAGACAGGGATACTTCAGGTCTTATAATAATTGCAAAAAATCAATTTTCACATATGGCATTAGCTAGAGATATGCATAGCAGTGATTTGCAGGTAAGAGATATGCAGGAAAGCGACATGCATAGCAAAACTTTCGAGAAGAGTTATATGGCTGTTGTACATGGCAATATGGAAAATAAGACAGGTACTATTGATTTGCCTATTGGAAACCCCGATGAAGAAAGTGCAAGGAGAGAAGTTTGGGCAGATGGACAAAGAAGTATAACTCATTATGAAGTTATTGATTCTTTTGAAAATGGTGATTTGTTAAAAGTAACTTTGGAAACTGGTAGAACACATCAAATTCGTGTTCATTTAAGTCATATCGGTCATCCACTTTATGGAGATAGCCTTTATGGAGAGTGCGAAAGCCACTATATTGATAGGCAGGCACTTCACGCTTATAAATTAATTATTCCGCATCCAAGAACTGGTGAGAAGCTTATACTTAAATCAAAACTTCCAGATGATATAGCGAATTTGGTAAGTAAACTTAAAACTGAAAGTGACATATAAAAAAGCACCAAGTATAAACTATTAATCTAGTTTATACTTGGTGCTTTTTTATATGTTATGTTTTACTATTTAAAGTGTCTGGGAATATACTCTATTATGTTTCTCCTTTTTCCTATTTTCCTTTTTTTTGATATTATAACAAATAACAATAGTGCTAAAGCAAGTGCAAGATATTTTAGTGCATTTATTGTGTTTGTTGAGAGTGAAGGGGTTTGAACGTGCTTTTTAGCATAATCTATTCCACTAGTCAAATCTAAAGAATAAGAATCTTTACCATAAGTAATTGTAGCATTACTTATTAGAACACCTTTCTTAATTGGCGAAAGGCCTATTTTTTTTTCCTCAGTTTTAATAGTTGGAGTTAAAGTTGGATTTTTAGATTTAACAATATAAAGATCAGTTGAAGCAAGTAGCGGAACATTCGTACCGTCATCTAAAGTTAAATTTGATACTTTATCATTCTTATTAAATTGTTTATAGAGTTCAAAATTATCAAAGCCATAATCCAATAATTTTTTACTGTCTGGAAAAAATGTCTTTTCAGAGTCATGTACAAGAGATACTATAAGCTTTTGACCATTTCTACTAGCTACGGCAATAAAGGAATGCTGTGATTGGATAGTATATCCTGTTTTTCCACCTTCACAGCCTTTATAGTAGTGTGGGTCATTCTTTTGTATTAGTCTATTCTCATTCCAAAGAGGACGGTTTTCCTTGGATTTATTTGTTGCTGCCATTTTATATGAAGGCGTTGTTGAAATCATATTGTACTCGGGATGCTTAGTTAGCTCTTGCATAATTAGGGATAAATCATAGGCTGAAGTTTTATGATTTACGTCATATAGCCCATTTGGATTGACAAAATTAGTGTTTTTACAACCTAGAGATTCTGCCTTTTCATTCATAAGCTTTGCAAATTTTCCTGTGGAACCACTTATATGTTCTGCTAAAGCTACGGCACAGTCATTAGCAGAGGCTAATATTAATCCGTATAACAATTCTTTTACAGAAACTTTTTCGTCTTTAAGGAGATATATTTTTGAACCATCAGTCATCTCTGCGTTTTTACTTACAGTTACCACATCGTTTAAATTAGAGTTTTCTAAGACGAGAAGTATAGTCATTATCTTTGTGGTAGAAGCTGGTGGGTAAGCAGAATCTTTATTTTTCTCATAAAGTAGTTTACCAGTAGTGGCATCCATTAAAACCACACTATCAGCAGACACCACTGGCGGTTTTAATAGTGCTTTAACTGTTGGGGCCGTATTAAAAAATAAAAAAAATGATGCAAGTGCTATTGTGATTAATTTTTTCATAGGTTACCTCCAAGTTTTTCAACATTTATAGTATATCAAAAAAAATCTTTCTTAGCGATAGTATTTACGTAAACTTGTCAATAATTTTATATAGGATGGCAAAATAATTAGCAAGTGTCCTGTGCTCTAGGAGGTTAACGAGGAGATATTATGAAAAATAAAGAGAAAATAATTGGTTCTATAGTTATTTTATGCATAAGTATTGCATTTATAATTGCTGGCTACAAATTGTCAAGTCCAAAAGGAAATGTTAATGCTTCGGATTATAAGGATATATTTGTAGAAACTGATAAAACTTCAGAAAAAAAAGATGCAGAGGGCGTTATTGCAGCTGGATCAAATAAAGTAGAAGGTAGTAATGCAAAAGTAGAAGGTAGTAATGCAAAAGTAGAAGATAGTAATATAAAAGTGGATATAAAAGGTGCTGTAAAAGATCCTGGTGTTTATGATATAAAAAAAGGAAGTAGAGTTACCGATCTTATAAAACTAGCAGGTGGGGGAACTAGTGATGCAGACCTTGATGCGACAAATCTTTCTGCAAAACTAAATGATGAAGATTGTATTGTGATTTGTAAAAAGGGTGAGGTAAACAAAACACAAACGCCCCTGAATACTACTCTAAAGAGCAATTCTAACGATTCTGCGACTTCAAACTCGGGTAGCACTGAAAAGGGCGCTATTATTAACATAAACACTGCTAGCAAAGAAGAACTAAAGACTCTTACAGGAATAGGGGATGCTAAAGCTGATGTTATAATCGAATATAGGCAGCAAAATGGAGGATTTAAGTCTGTAGAAGAGATAACAAAAGTGGGCGGTATTGGAGAAAAGACCTTAAGCAAATTTATAGATAAGATAGACATAAAGTAATTAAATCATCTCCTGGGTCGCTGAAATGTCGTTAAACTAATAAAGTTTATATGGGATATTTGTATATTTATATGAACTAAGGATACAATATACAGATGAACGAGGGAGATTTAAAGCATGGAGTGTAGGATTAAACAATTCGACAAGATTATGCACATTGATATTGAATATATCGGTGAAATATGCTAAAATTAATAACATACATGGGGGTAGGTGATAGTGTGCCTGCCGAGTTAAAACTATGTTGTAGTGTTAATACAACGAATGAATTCAATTTACACATGTTTCATAATTAAATAGACATATTGCGGCTTAGATACATAGTTTTATGCTATCTGAGCCGCTTTTTATATTGTATTCCATAAAAAAAAGAGTTTATAACTCTTTTTTTAAATTCTCTTCAATAAATTCTATTCCGGTAAGTTCAATTTTATAATTTCCTCTAACCGCTTGTTTAGTTATAAGCCTTTTTTTCATTAAAGATTCAAGAGAAGATTTCAAAACCCTAATATCACCTTTACCATTACCTAGATTAAGCGCAAGTTTTATTTTTGCGATGCTTTGTGGGGATGCGGTTCTATTTTCATACAGATAGTTTAATATGCTATCTTCAATTTCTTTTATGTTATCTTTCATAAATATCCTCCTTCATTAGCGTATTTAGCCATAATATATAAGTATACTACATACATTAGGTAATATAAAGAAAAATTATCTAAGAAACTGTCATTGTAGATTGCAATATAAAATGTCCGAAATTTTCAAGAAAAATATAATGTTAAGTTGTAATGGTTTTCTGTTCCATCATATTGGCAGATAAACCGTTGAAAATCCTTCTTGGATAATTGTTGATCCAGTGCTGTATTTGCATAATTTGTTTTTTAGAGAATGCTGAAATATCCACACCTTTTGGGATAAATCGTCGTATCATTTTATTGATATTTTCGTTTGTGCCTCGCTCCCATGAACTATATGGGTGAGCATAATATACTTTAGTTCTCTTTCGTTTATTTCTTACTGAGTTCTCAATACCCTCGAAATCAAGGTTCTCACAGCCGTTATCACAGGTGATTGTTTTAAATGTTTTCGAGAATAACATTCCCATTTTACGCTCCAATTTGTCCAATTCTTTCACGACAGCCGCCTGTGATTTAGATGGTATTTTAAAGACTAACTCCTTACGAGTTACTCTTTCACTTAACACCATCAAGACAGTTTTTGTACCCTGTTTGCCAACTACAGTGTCCATTTCCCAGTGGCCTATCTCATCACGTGCAGCTACCGCTGCAGGTCTCTCCGATATGCTAGTTCCTTTGGTATTGTTATACGCTGATCTTATTTTTTTATAGTTTCTCTTTTTAGCATTCTTTTTAACAGGCAGATCTTTGTTACTTATATTTAAAAACAAATTATTATCCAAATAGTTATACACAGTTTTGAAGCAAATAGTTGTTTCAAATTGTAGATCTTTATTTGTGATATTTTGAATAGCTGCATACGGAGATTCGCCATCTATACCAATAGCTTTTTCTAAGTACTTCACCAATTTATGATCTTTTCCTATTTTTAATGCAGGACCTTTAGCGGTACCTTGTTTGTCATGCTCTGACTGCCCAATTTCTGCGCTATATTCCATTCGAGTGGTTAAGTCACTATTCAATAGTTCTACAATTCCTTTAGCAATTTCACGCCTTATTGTACGTTCTGAGCGCCCACCTATTTGCTCCGCAATACGAGTTGAATTAAGTCCCATTTTGTGTAAAGCTTCTAACTTTATGCGTTCCTCGTATGTTATGTGTTTACCTTTTCTGCTCTGTGTGATAAAATCTAATTGACTCATTTGAAATCCTCCCGTATATGTTGGTTTAGTCACTTAACATTATACAAGAGTATTTCTCTTGAGTCTTTATTTTTT
>NZ_CP077767.1:0-75987 GCF_030585565.1 Clostridium sp. CM028
CCAGCAGTCAAAGGCTGGTCCATATCATATTTTCTCCTTCATTCTTCATACGAAAACCTGATGTGGCACAAGCTCTTTCACTGCTCTAGGTCCCAAATGAAGCTTTGAACAATCTTACTGGGGTACGGAAACGATTCGTGTAAAAAACTATAGTAGGAGTAAAAAAATGTAAATTTCATAATCTAGCTACTAAATATTAAGGTTATCCAAAGCATCAGATAAATCTTCAAATGTTGGCTTAACATATATTTGCGTCGTATTCAGATTAAAATGGCCCAGCAACTTTGATACTATGGCGATATCAATTTTTTTATGTCTAAGTAGTCTTGTTGCAAAATAGTGTCTAAAGGCATGAGGATAGATCTTAGTCTCTAAGTTAACTTTTTTAGCATATCGTTTAATCATTTTATTAATCCCATCTTGGGTAAGAACCCCTCTTTGGCCAATCCATAACTTGTTTTGAGGATTAACTTCTTTTATGTAAGCATTCAAAGATTCACGTACATCCTGGTTTAGAGGGATATCACGGAATTTTTTTCTTTTTCCTTGCCTAACATGAACCACTCCTTTGCGCTTAGAAATTGAAATATCCTGTATATCAAGGTTTATCAATTCACTAGCACGTATGCCCGTATTTAAAAACATTTCAATTATT
This sequence comes from Clostridium sp. CM028, assembly GCF_030585565.1. NCBI lineage: Bacteria > Bacillati > Bacillota > Clostridia > Eubacteriales > Clostridiaceae > Clostridium > Clostridium sp. CM028. The sequence continues at coordinate 656 of NZ_CP077767.1, forward strand.
GCAATGTCACGAAGATTATTCTTTTTATAAATCTCCCTTTTAAATCTATTTATTTCATTTGTGGATGGTGCTGATGGAGCAGTGTCTTTGCTTTGAACTTGGATTAATTTAAAATTTGCAGTAACATCTATCTTTAAATATTTTTTATCATATAAAAATCTACAATACGAAAGCATTGACATTATTCGTTGCTGTACACCAGCCGGAGCATATTTCTTGATATTTATCAAATAACCTTGATACTCTCTAATGTCCAACGTAGTAATGGCATAAGAATCATTTTCATTATAGCGTTCTTTTAGCCATTGAAGAAACTTAGACACATTTGGTTCATAAGCTTTCAGAGTACATTTACTATATTCTTTAGTTGATGATTTAAGATAATTGATATATTCATTAAGCATTTTGGTCACCTCAATATTTATATAGACAGTTTTAAGTAGGATATACCTGTGAATCTTATTAATATAGTATCGTTTTCAACCTAATCTGTCTACATAAAGTACATTATATAGACAGATTATGATATTATTTATTTAAAAAAGATATAGGAAGGTGCGAAATTTGGCAGGAATAAATGAAACAGCTTATCCAAGATTCAAAAGCACTATAACTGAAAATGATTTAAAAAATGTGTATACTCCTACATTCGAAAAAATACTATATGCAAATGAAGTAACACGAAATCAAAAAACTAGGTTGCAGTTTTTAATTATGTTAAAAGCCTATCAGCGTTTAGGATATCCTACTAATATCGTTGAGGTACCTCAAGCAATTATTAACCATATTGTAAATACTGTAGGAATAAATCATGTAGAATTTGAATTTGAAAAATACGATAAATCATTAACCAGGTTAAATCACCTTGATTTTATTCGCAAGTTCTTAAATATCAAACATTATGGCAAAGAAGCTATACACATTGCTATAAAAGTAGCAGCTGATGCATCTAAAACTAAAGATAATGATGCAGATATTATAAATATTGTAATAGACGAACTTATACATCAAAGGTTTGAGTTGCCTGCATTTAGTACGCTAATTAGACTCTCTAGAAAAGTTAGACATACGGTTTACACCGCTTATTACAAGCATGTTTCTGAAAATATAAGTGATGAAACAAAAAAGCTCATTGATAAACTCTTTTGTAATAATCAAACAGACACAACCACTGGATGGAATATTTTAAAAGAAGATCCTGGTAAACTTAACCCTGACAATCTTTCTCAAATTCTTGAAATTTTTGAAAGTATCAAAGCTTTTAATATTAAAGAACACATACTTTCAACTATACCAGACGTAAAACTGAAGCACTTTGTAAATGCTTCAGAAGCATTAAATGCCTCAAAAATGAAAGAGCTTGAAGAACATAAAAGATACACTCTTGCGGTTGCTTTTATTACCCAAAAATACGCTAACATTCTTGATGACATTGGCGAAATGTTTGTTAAATTAGTTAAGTCACGACAAAATAAAGCACGTGATAAGCAAATTAAATACAAGCTATCTCATTCAAAGACAGCTTGCAATTTAATAACCACTTTAAAAGATATTATGATTGCATATAAAACAGAAGGGAATAAAGAAGAGCGCTTTGACGCAATAGCTGAAGCTTTAAAGACACAAAACACAGTAAATCCAGATGAAATTATAAATAAATGTGAAATCCATAATACATATGCTGGAGATAATTATTTCCCATTTGCATGGGACTGCATAAAAGGAAAGTGCAGAGTAACTCTTTTTAAAGTTTTGGATAATGTAGAGTTATATTCCACAACACAAGATAAAACAATGGAGGACGTAATAACTATTATCAGGAAAAATAGAAAATCAGCTCGTTTAGAAAAAATACCGAAGGAAGAATTTAAGGATGTAGATGTAGACTTATCCTGGATTTCAGAAAAATGGACAAAATTACTTACGGGTCATACTGGTAAAGTAAATAATAATGAAGATCTAAATCGAAGGCGTTTTGAAATATGTGCTTTTTATGAAATTATGCAGGATTTAAAGTCTGGTGATTTGTGTATTAAGGGAAGTGATAAATATTCAGATTTCAGGGAGCAGCTTATAAGCCTAGAAGAATATGATCAGGAAATTAAAACTTATGGTGAGCAGGTAGGCATTCCGGTTACAGGAGTAGACTTTGCTCAGCATGTTAAAACATTATTAAGTGATGCAGCTAATAACGCTGATAAATATTTTCCTTCTAATCAATATTTGAGGATACAAAAGGGTGAACCAATTCTAACTCCCTTAAAAAAAAAAGAGGAACCAAAAGATTTAAAGCTAATAAAATCTTTACTTACAGACAGAATGAAACAGGTTAGCATTCTTGATATTTTATATACCTCACAGCAATGGTATAACTGGACAAAATTCTTCGGACCATTATCGGGATTTGATTCCAAGTTAGACGATCCAGTTGAAAGATATTTAACAACAGCGTTTTGCTATGGGTGTAATTTAGGGCCTTCTCAAACAGCAAATTCTCTGGATACTATTACGCGAAAGCAAGTTTCATACATCAACCAATGGCATATAAGTAGTGATAAGATAGACGATGCAACAAATCATATCATTAATCTATATAAAAAATTCAACATTTTAAAATACTGGGGAACAGGAGAACGGGTGGCTGCAGACGGAACGATATGGGAGATATTTGAACGAAATATATTATCGGAAAGACATATAAGATATGGCGTGAATGGTGCTATTGGCTATTATCATATATCAGATTTGTATATAGCTCTTTTTAGTAAGTTTATACCTTGTGGAGTGTGGGAGGGGGTATATATTCTAGATTTGCTTATGAATGAGAAGGTGGATATAAATCCTCACATTATTCATGCGGATACTCAAGGTCAAAATGAAACTATCTTTGGCTTATCTTTTTTACTAGGAATAGAACTCATGCCCCGTATACGTAATTGGAAACATTTAAAGTTTTATAAATCTGATAAAGCAAATACTTATGAGCATATTGACGAACTTTTTACAGATAACATTGATTGGGAACTAATTAAAACATATCTTCCTGATATGCTAAGAGTTGCTCTTTCAATAAAAATGGGAAGAATAACTCCTTCTACTATACTGCGTAAGCTTGGAAGTTACAGTAGAAAAAACAAGTTATATCAAGCATTTAGTGAGCTTGGGAAAGCTGTAAGGACTGGATTCCTGTTAAAATATATATCAGATATTGATTCAAGAAGAATTATTCAAGAAACCTCAAATAAGAATGAATCCTTTAACGGATTTACGAAGTGGATAAATTTTGGTAGTGATGGAGTCATTACGTCAAATAACCGAGAAGAACAACGAAAAAGGATAAAGTATAATCATTTAGTTGCTAATACTATTATATTTTATAACGTTTACCATATGTCGGAGATTCTACATGGTCTTTCATCTGAAGGTTATGATATAAATAAAGATATCGTAGCTTCATTAGCTCCGTATATGACGAGTCACATTAATAGATTTGGAAAGTACAGTATTGATAAGAATATAAAAATCCCAGAATTAAAATTTGATATAGATGTTTAAGAAAACTTAGTTTATTAATATAAACTTCTCTTAATCGTATAGGCTAAAACATTTTATTTATGTTGAAAAACCATAGTATATGTAAAATTTTTACTCATACTATGGTTTTTTACACGAATCGGTGCCATACCCCATAATGTGATATTGGAGAAAATGGATATATCAGAAACAGCAATAAAAAATGTTTCGAGTGATGTAAAACAGGTTAAAGAAATTGTTGAGGTACTTGAAGAAGTTACTGGGAAACACGAAATTAAAATAAAAGTATTAGAACGTAGACCAGTATAATAATACATTCATTGCAGATTACCAAAATAACGATAACTCCGGGGGGAATAAACACTAGCTATATTAATGCTTTACACTGATGTTATATGTTTTTTCGAGTTAGAACTGTTTAGTATTAATTCTAAGGCAGAATGTTTTGATAAAATATATTTTTGGTAACAACTGTCTTAACGTATATTTCCAGCATTTTGCGGGCACTACCACTTAGTGGCTGTCCAAGCTGCAAAAGCATTGGATAATCCGGCTAAAAGAGGCGGTATCTGTGAAGATACCGCCTCCCTATTATTTTAGTTAGCTTCAACACTAAATATTTCTTTTTTCTTCCTAATAAAGATAGCCATAAGTACAGGCATTATCAAATTACTAAGCATCCAAGGGCTGAATCCAACACTAACAATTGAATATGCTATTTTGGCTACTATACCAATAAAATAGATATATATCCCTAATTCCTTCTTCATTAAAATTAAAATAACACCTGAAATTATTATTATAGTGATTAATAACCCAATAACTAAAGCAAGAATTGTCATTTCAGGAAATCCCACTTCTTTACGCAAAGCATTAGTCTCACCAATATTTAGCATGTTTTTTATTGACGTTATTAATCCAAAAATGCTAAATATCAATGTAATTATTGATATTGTTTTTATACCTGCTCCGACTTTTGATTTCTGAATGTTTTCCATAATGTTGCCCCCTATAAACCTAATTTTTATAATAATGGGGTAGGGCTCGCAATTTGTGCAAAAGTACCGTTAAGAAAACTTGGTTAACATTTAAGTGAATATATACCAAATATAATGAATTCCATAAAATTCTAATGTAATAAAATACAATAAATATTACATTAAGTAATCTACTCTTAACCCTTGATAGTACTTAATTATCAAAAGAGTTAAAACTAATTTAAATTAAGTTTATAGTTTTAATGTAATGTTTTAGTCCAAACTCTCACTAAAATATTACATTAATAATTTACTACATAAAAATATTAAAAACTTAATGTTTTTATGTAAAATATATCTTGGAACATATTAAAAAGCCTTATTCAGCATTGGGTTTTACAGTAACTTGAAAATGTGTTAATTGATTTTCCTTAACGTGACTTTTGCACGAAAAGAGAGCACTACCCCATAATGGATTTCACCATATTTCTTTAATAAATTTATTTGTAAATCGTTTTAATTGGATTAATGTTCGATGCATCAATAGCTGGAACAATTCCGAAAATCACTCCAATAAAGATGTTGCAGTAGCTCCTACAATACTATCTAGACTCATGACTTATGGAAAAGGCAATAAGTTTTACAGGGAATTAATCTACAAAATATACCCAATAAGCCACCCATACCGGTAACCATAATTGCGTCTAAAAGGAATTGGAGGGTTTGTTCCAATAGCACGTCTAGTACCAATTTCTCTTCTCCGATCATTTAATCCTTTTCTACTTTTAAAGATATAGTTGTCGTGTCCAATCTTATTTAGTTTTATCTTCTTTTCTTTATTTGTTTTTGATCCTGCAGCACAAAATAATCTTTAAAATTAAAATTTTCAGTTAAAACATCGCTTACACTAATTACATCACATTAAGACACATGTTATCAAAATGCTATACTTCTACTTTAACTAACTTGTTTTGAGCAAAAAAATAATGGATTTATCGTTTAGTGATTAAACCCTAGATATATCAATGGTTTACCCAGTGATTTTAAACTATTTATAAGATATTAAGGGGTAACTTACTACCACTTAATATCTTATTATCTATTTTGATTGGGAAGAAATAAGTTGAGTTTTTAAATTAACACGCTGATTTAATTAATTTTACGGCTGTACCATATACAGTAACTTCAGCGGTTCCATCAACTATATTTGAACTTGTAAATCTTGTTGAAATAACAGCATCAGCGCCTAATAGTTTTGCCTGCTCTTTTAATCTCTCTAAAGCAATTGTCCTAGCTTCAGTAATCATTTCAGTATAAGATTTCAATTCTCCACCTACCATATTTTTTAACGAACTCATAAAATCTTTTCCAGCACCCTTTGAATTAACTATAGATGCAAATACTAGTTCTAAAGGTTTGATTTGATATCCACTTATACAATCATTTGTTAAAATAAACATAATTACCACTCCTCATTATTTATTATTCATATTCGTTTACATTCTATATTTAATACACATTCCCAATCATAAGTTCTCTATATTGGCCCTATTTCAATACTAGATTTATATATTTTACATTCAGAGTTCGTAGAAGCGTAAATAATCTCTAAAGCTTCATTGTTAGACTCAAATGTAAAATTCAAATTTGCAATACGGTATTTCATTTTTAAAACACCATCTGTACTTGAATCTCTTAAGTATATTTGTTTTTTAATGTGATATTTAATAAAATAATTGACATTATTTCTATCGTTAAAGCATTATACATATTAATAGTATATACGTATCGATTAAAATAAAAAACAATAAATACACTGAAAATGGAAGGTAAACTACTAATTAGATCCTTAAATCCCAATTGAATATTAGTGCTTACTTCAAATTCGTTTGATCTTAATTCTACACTTTTATTACTAAACATAAATATAATGTTATTAAACGCTATAATAAATGTAGCTAAAACTAAACTACTAAAATAAAATTCATAGGATAAAGATGATCTAGTTATTATAATTTCTAACAAAAAAACTATAAAAACTAATATTACAACTAAAAATAAAGAAATTATATTTTTAGATATAATATATTTTAAAGTTGTTTTATTTTTTTTTAATTCAATAAAATCTTCTTTAATTATATACTCTGCAACAAAATTATATCTGCAAACCATAGTTACTAACATTAAAATCCCTAACATATAGCCAGTATTGAAATCTGGTAAATCTAATCTTAGCATTAAAAAAATTAATGTTAATCCTAAAACTAATGCTAGTATTTCTTTAAGAGTAGCATCAAAGAACTGCTTTATATTTCTCATTAAATACATAATAAAATATCTCCCTCCCAACATTTTCATCATTTGATTATATGTATGTTTCCTCATCTTTTGAAGAAATTTTGTTGATTCTTTCTCAAAACAGCTCTAAAATTAGCGCTGAATATCTGTTTTATGTATATAATATCTTTATTATTTCTTATTTATTTGTAGTTTTCTACTCTTTCCAGTAAAATAATTATAAATATTTATACACAATTATTTTATCGGAAGGTATTTCATAAGCTACAAAAAATATTTAACAGCCCAACCTATACAGTTAAAACATGTATATGGAATTAAACATATTATAACGCATATTAATGTAGATTTGTAATTAATTTTCTTTTTTATATATATTCCAATTATACATAGAGTAAAGAGATTAAATACAGTTAGCAATAACTTAGATATATTACTCCAATTATTCTTTAAAAATTCAAACCCGCTAACAAAATTAATTATACAAAATATTACAAGTAATAATAAACTATTAAAAAGCGAAGCTAAAGAATTAACCGATAAAAACTCATGTACTTTCATCCTTTCATTAAAATTGCTTCCTAAAAAAAACAATTGTATAATCTGATAATTTATTATACAAGCAATTATACTAAATATAGTTAATATAATTGTTAAAATTATCATAACTATTATAATCAAATAATCTATTTTATCATAATCCTTTATTATTAACAATATCATTTTTTTAACTATAAAGCTTGATATAAGTACTACTATTAATTTAGAAACAAACATTGCTACAAATGGAAAGTATTTATTCTTTTGTATATTCATTCACTTATTTTCCTCCAATTAAATACATATGCTCAAATATTTTTTGAGATACGGATATTTCAATTATTGCAGAAACAACTAATATTGGAATAGCTGCAATAATTATTTTAATATATTCTTTATATAAGTGCGGTGTATTATATTCAATATTAAATATCTTGTTAAACCATTTTTTTAATATTTTAATAGAAATATTAAGAATTAGTATCATTACTATAATTTCTCCTATTCCATGTAATAGCGTTGGAAATAGTATATTAAAAAAACCTTGATCTAATCTTACTTGAGATTCTCTTATAGCGTATCCAATACTTATAAGATTCATAGAAATAGCTATTATGCTTAAAATTCCTCCAAATATGGAAAATATAATATCAATCATACTAACAGTAAAATTGTGAATAAATATATCTTTTATTGTTAATTTATTAAATACATAATATTTTTCAATTTCAGTAATAGTTATATATCCGTAAAAATATCCAATTCCTAATAGTATAATAATAAAAACTATTATGCTACTATAATAGTTTTATGCACCCACTATATTGTTATGTTTTTTAAGTATATATCTACTGGTAGTTTATGCTAATGCTTATGATTTTAAATATAACAGTGAACTAATGATAAATAGTTTGCCTGTTAATAGAAAAATTGTGGTGGCTGCAAAATATTTATCAGTATTTGTATTCCTTATCTGTGCTATATTAATAACACTTATCATGGGCAGTTTATTACATTTTGTTGCTCCAACTTTAGTAAATAAAACCCTAGGTATAAATACTATTTTTATTGAGTTTTTTATCGTATGTGCTTATTTCTCTGTTTTCTTCCCATTTTATTATAAACTCGGATACCTCAAATCAAGGTGGGTGAATTTTATAATTATGGCTGTAATGGGAAGTCTTATCTCTATCGCAAATGAGATATTAACGAATAATACAATCTTTGGGGTTAATTTTGGATTACTGCAAAGAATCGTACTGATAGCCATACCTATAATTTTTATAGTAGTCTCATTCTTTGCTTCAATTAAAATATATTTAAATAAGGAATTTTAATTGGTTTTATGGCATTAGTTAAACATCCATATGGAATAGGGGTATATATTGACAAAAAAATAAAATGGTACAGAATTATGGAGACAAGCTTGTTTAAAATAGAATATTAATGATATGAAAAGAGGGGAATTGTAAATAATGCGTAAAACACATCTTATTGGTAATGTTCGCTATTTTGGCGCTATATTAATAGTAATGCAGGGCATTTTAATTGCCTTGCTTTCTATTTTCATGCTAAATAGCACGTATACTGATCAATGGAATAAATATTTAAAAACAGATTCTTCACTTGATGTGCATCTTCAAAATATCTCTGAGAGTCATAACGACAATATTGAAGAATTCCTACATAGTGAAGCATCTAAAAAAAATCTACTTATAGCCAGAAAAGATTTAGCGTTAAATGATAAATCTATGTTTTCAGGCTATACTTTTGGCATATATGGTGATGTTGAAAATAATGAGGTTTCATTTGAATTTTATGGTAAAAAAGTTATTGATAAAGATATGCTTAATAAGCTCCTTTTATCAAAAATGGATGAAAGTACTCTTGGTATAGATAAAGGTAGCATTTACAGTGTTGGTGAAATTCCTTCATTCAGATTTGGAGAAAAAACGGTTTTTAAAAAGTTGAACCGCTTAATAAAAGAAAGTGGTACTATCAACGGAGACTACGTTGTCCTTGGATTAAAGGCTAGTGATAAAAATGCTTTTGTACAAGAATTGGCTTTAGCCTGTAATGTGCCCGCTGATAATCTACTCAAAGAAATGAAAGGTTCTAGTGTAGAAAATAGTGTAATGAGAACAATAATACTTGTACTTATTTTTGCACTGATAATTTTAAATGCTGTGTATTTTATGATTATAACTATACGTAACATAAGTAAAAGTGGTAAATTGGCACTTTTAGGATGGTCAAAAACCGCATATTGTACTGGAACCTTAGGAATATTTATTGTTTATGCACTGCTAAATATTCCAATTCAAATCCTTATAGGAATTTTGCTTTCTGGTTGGAGCAAAATAACAGGTTTATTTATTAGTTATTTCATATTATTTGCAGTTATAAATGTTATATTGGTAACATTAGAAATCGCAATTTCTGCTATAATTCAGATATCAGTTAATCCACTGAATGCAATTAAGGGCAGAATACCCAAAAATATATTATATATTTTCGGGGTACTGGCGTATATTGGAGTAAGTGTGGGGATTGTGTTTTGTTGTATTTATGTAGACGCTCCTATGAAGGACGTATCAGAAAATGCAAAACTTTCACAAATGTGGAGTAATGTATCAGAGTATCAGATTTTAAAAAGCATTTCTGTTGGGTATGATCAAAGTTCTATTACTGGAAATTCAAAATATCTTAATCAAAGTTTATATGACTGGTACAAAGGGATGTATGATGATAATGGAGTATATCTAATAAATACAACCTATTATGATAATGAACAGTTAGATGGATGGAAACAAAATAATGTATATGAAAATAGTCCTGAAAAACCATTTTGGTATTTTTCATATTCCGCAAATTATATAAAATCTCTAAATTTTAATGTTGATAGTAGAATTATAAATGAGGCGAAATCTGGAACAAGAGTTTACCTTATCCCAAAATCTTATTCAGAAAATGAGAAAGTTAAGTTGAAAAACTGGCTCACAGAATCATCAACAAAAAAACCACATGAAGGAGATATCAGTACTGTATTTAATAAAGAAAAGAATGTGAAATTTGTAGAATATACGCCTAAAGATAACATGTTTACATGGAATCCAAATTCAACATATGAAAATGCATGTACTAATCCGGTTATTTATATATGTACACCGGAAAATATGACATATTTTGAATCAGAGAGTCTTAACGCAAACGGCTTTAATGGTTATATAAAATTTGTTAATAAAGCGGTAGCAGAAAAACATTTGGATACAAATATACTTAAAAAATATAAATTAAATGACAACAATCTTGAATTTGTAAGTACAGAAAAATATATCGATGGATTACAGAAAGATTTAAGGACTACAATTGCATGGTTTGGAGTGGTATTTTTAATATTAATGCTTATCCTTCTAGGGATATTAATTGCTCTTGCAACAGTTTTTAGAATTGCAAATCAGGAAAAAATTAATGTTAAGAAATTTTTAGGCTATGGATTTATTAATTTATATCACATGCCAATTATTATGCTTATTTCTGTTATATGTATTGAGTTGATTATTATGCTTATTATGCATTCTAAGTTTGGTTTTCTACTAATGCTTATCTTGGCAGTAATTCAGATACTTATTTTTTCAAGGTATATGACTAAATGTGAAATTGAAAAAATACGTATGGCTTTTAAAGGAGATTAAAATTATGGAAAAAGCAATAGAAGTATTAAATGTTACAAAGAAATTTGGGAAAAGATATATATTTAAAAATCTAAATTTGTCCGTTGAAGAAGGAGAGTTTATTTCAATTGTTGGACCAAGTGGTTGTGGAAAATCAACTCTCCTAAATATGATAGGCCTTTTAGAGTCAATCGATGCAGGTCAGATTAAGCTAAAAGGAAAAGAAATTCCTAAAATAAAAAGTAACCAATCTACAATGCTAAGGCGCAATACAATTAATTACTTATTTCAATCATTTGCGTTAATCAATGATATGACAATCTATCATAACCTTTTTCTGGCAATGAAATTCTCTAATATCACTACAAAGGAAAAGGATACAAGAATAGAGGAAATATTAAAAAAGGTTCATTTAGAAAAAGTTAAAGATGAAAAAGTTAATACACTCTCAGGTGGTGAACAGCAAAGAGTAGCCCTTGCAAGAACAATACTCAAGCCAGGTGATATCATTCTTGCAGATGAGCCAACTGGATCTTTAGATTCTGCGGCTGCTGAAATAGCATTTAATCTAATTAAGGATTTAAGCAAACAGTATAGAAAAACTGTAATGATGGTTACGCATAGTAAACATTTAGCAAATCAAACGGATAGAATAATTAACATTGTGGAGTGTTAATATGATGGTAAATTGCGTAGTGACAGGGTAGCTACCGTGTACTGCAAATTAGATGTAAATTAATCACAAAACTACCCCTCTAAAAAGGTATATTAGGGTCAAAATATATTATTAATGTGGATTTTGAGTGTTTTGAAAGTTATACAATGTATTTGTGTAACTTTCATTTTCCTTATTTAGCAACGTTTTCGAATGTTTTGTATAAAAAGCATAAATTGAATGTTACATAATACTAACAATTGATAGTGATATGTAAACTAAGTTCTACTTTGATTTTAACTCATCCATTTCAACGTGCTAATATACCTTTTTGGAGGGTAAGGTAAAAACACCCATCATCAATTTTAAGAAAAGAAAAAAAGGCATTGCTGCCTTTTGGGTTGTTGAACAATATTAGAAAACCATGTAATAATTTACGAACCAATCTATCTTTCTGATAACAATTCTAACGCATCATTAGCCATTGTTAAAATATTATGCTGAATGTCATATGCGTTTTTCAAATCTTCTTTATTATACCATTTGAGAATTTTAGATTCCCCGTCTCCTGGTATTGTATCAAAAGATTTTGCAGTTGCATAATAAACAAAGTCTATATGATAATGTTCTGGATTTATTTCACCGAAAATTGTGTGCATAGGATTTATCAACAATTTTTCTCCTACTAATTCGCATGAATTCTTAAGCTGGTTATTTATTGGATTGTATAAATTTATTTTCAAACCTGATTCTTCTTGTGCTTCACGAATACATGCCTCTTCTGGCAATTCATTTAATTCGATATGCCCACCTAAAGGAAGAATTTTTTTAGCCTTCTTATGTAAATGTAATAATACTTTATCTTTATATACTATAAATACGGAAACTGTAAAATGCCTATCCATCCCATATCACCCTCCAAATTTTATACTGAGTATTTTGTCATATTTTACAGTTGCGACTTAATCACTAGAAATATAATACCATTAAATACTATTTTTACAAACCAATACAGCCTATCTATATACATTTCATAATTTAGTTTGATGTTAAAACTAATTACTCTCCGTAAAGGTGTACCTTTTTAAACAGTATATAGAGCGTTCAATATATTTAGTTTTTGCATTTTTGAACGTTCAAATTAAATAATTGGTATTTTCAAACGCTTGTTGTGTACACATTAGGCTTAATCGCAACCATATATTTACATGCTCATAGCCGATTACTGTTCCATTACTACCTATACCCCAATATGTATATTCTCAATTAGAGGTCCAAAATAGCAATTGTATGGTGTCTAATTACATATACAAGACTAGGAATGAGGGTATAGGATAGATACAAGCACATAATAAATGATGTGAATTTTAGGTTTCACGTCATTTGTTATATCCCGTCCTTATTTATTATATTTTGTTTTTTATATAATCTTTCATAGATACGAAATATCTTTTGTTATGCTATTGCATTACAAAAACCATCGCTAAAAATGTGACTAATTTGTAAATTTTCATATTTTTAGCCTCTATTATACCACAAAATAAGGAAAATTTCAAGTCTTGTACTGTTGATAATGAAATGGTATTAATTATTAGAGGTGATAATTTTATGGATAAAAAAAGCATGACCGCATTGATAAGCGCATTTTCAAGGGCATTTCATTCAGTACAAAATACAGAAAAAGTATTTGACGATTACTTGGCAAAAGACATTTTAACTGAGAACGAATACGAACAAATTTCAAGTAATATGTCAAAGGGAATCAATTTTTTCAATCCATCATTTGACGGTACACCAAAAGAAGCATTACATTGGATTGTAGATAATCAGTTATCTCCAACGCCACTTGGTAGATCAGCATTTGCGGAAAAAGCACTTGAAAATGCTGTGAGAGTTGGCGCAAAGCAATATGTAATTTTCGCTGCCGGTTATGATACATTTGCATATCGTCAGCCTGATTGGGCATCAAACATTCAAATTTTTGAACTTGACCATCCGGCCACTGGTTCTGACAAACAAAAGCGTATTCAATCAGTATTATCAGAAAAACCTACCAATCTGCACTACGTATCAGTTGATTTTACAGAAAACAACTGGGAAAGCAATTTAATTGCCTGCTTTGAATTTGATCAAAGTAAAATCAGTTTTTGCAGTTTGCTTGGTATAAGCTACTATTTGTCTAAGCGGACTTTTGCTGAAACACTCAACACTATTTCATGTATTGTGCCAAAAGGTAGTATTATTATTTTTGATTATCCAGATGAGGATTCATATACCCCAAAAGCAGGAGAACGAACCAAAAAACAAGTAGCACTGGCTGGTGGGGCTAATGAGAAAATGCTTGCAAGCTATTCCTACTCAGAGTTGGAGAATTTATTATCTGATAGTAATTTTTTGATTTATGAGCATTTGACACCAACTGAGATAACAGATCAGTATTTCAAAAAATATAATAAATTAAATCCAGATCATCCTATAACAGCCTTTGATAATGTAAATTACTGTTTAGCGGTGAAAAACTAAAATCAAAATGAAGTAACCCCATATCATTATTAGATGTGGGGTTTAATATATGAAAGATGTCGTGAAAGTCTGTTTTCATAACATTTGTTGTGTTTTCCTTGACTGATAAAATTACACTTTAAGGGGGAATGGTCTAAGATTTTTTTATTGGATTATAGTTAGCACTCTTTGTAAAATTCCCGCTAAATAATAGTAATATATCGTACATAATGGTATTATTTACTTGTCAATTAATCCGTAATTGTATAAAACAACGAAAGAAATAAGGATTATTTTAGGAGTGGTTCTATGAAAAAATGTATTGTAATAATGGGATAGTCAAAAAATTAGCATAATTCATTAGCATAATACAAAGGAGAGAGGTAAACATGACTATTCCAAATACAAATAAAGAATATCCAAGAAATAACGATTACCAAACAATATATCTTAAAAATGTAATTACAAGAGATAATATAAAAGTTGGAGATTATACAATATATAATGATTATTATAATGATCCAAGGGATTTTGAAAAAAATAATGTATTATATCAGTATCCTGTAAACAATGATAAATTAATAATTGGGAAATTTTGTTCAATTGCATGTAAAGCGAAGTTTCTCATGACAAGTGGAAATCACACAATGAAATCACTATCTACTTATACATTTCCAATATTTTATGAGGAATGGGGCTTAGACGTCGGCCATATAACAGATGCTTGGGATAATAAGGGGGATATTGTAATTGGAAATGATGTGTGGATAGGTTATGACGCTATAATTATGGCAGGTGTGAAAATTGGAGATGGTGCAATTATTGGAACTAGGGCAGTAGTTACCAAGGATGTTCCGCCATATACTATTGTTGGAGGAGTACCCTCTAAAGTTATAAAGAAAAGGTATGATGATGACATAATTTCTAAATTGCTTAAAATTAAGTGGTGGAATTGGACATATGAAAAAATCCAAGCAAATATTAAATATATTCAATCAGGAAACATTGATAAGTTAAAGTGATAGTTTAAAAATATCAACTCATGTAAAAGTGAACAACTCAAGTAACCCCATATCATTAGATGTGGGGTTTAGTGTATTAAGGATGTACTAGTAATAATATTTATTGCGATTGCAACGATGTTAATGTCTTAAATGACGTGAAAGTAGATCTTTCACGTCATTTCTCTAAAGAACAAAAGGATGCTTTTCGTAAAATGGATATCACAAATCCTATAGTTGAGGATGGATATATTGGCATTGATACTCAAAAGGACAACATATATTAATTTACTACTCCATTCAGATTTGATTGAAGTATTACCTTTATGTAGGGCATTCGCCTATTTCCAAATAGAATCACGAGGAATGATTTTCATAAGACATATATCGTCACCCATTTTTATACTTTTTAATAATTCTACAACGACTTCACAGCCAAAAGCTTTTTCGAAAAGAACTTTACTGTACCCTACAGTGCATTGACACCATGTATCCGTATTTAATTTATTCACATCGGCAAGCATCGGACAAGGGCAAAACGGAAATTGTAGATAGAGTTCCCCATTTGTGTATGATAGTCCAGCTGCCTTTGCTTTATCTTGGTTTGCAAATTCTTCTAAATTAGACGATGATGCAACCAGTTCTTGCACTAACGCTAATTTTTCATCCATCCCATATCCACATTGACAGTTCATTCTAATCTGCTTAACGGTAGACCTATCAAAGTTGCTTTCTAGTCTGTTCATGGTGGATTTCACCCATGTCGCATTATCTTCTGATGAAGATAGTTCGTGTTCTCCATATACAATTTTTGTTGCCATTTTATCGTCACGCGCATTTTTTACGGCACCAAAAATTACTTGCTCTTGGATTTTTCTAATATCAAACATAATAAAACCTCATTTTCTCAATTTTTTGTGAGCTGTGGTTAAGGTACTCTGTCTTTTTACCACACTTCTTACAATATTAAATTGTAGGTGGTGGGGATAGGTACTGTATATCCAAGGTTAACTTTTGCATGAAAAATTCGCCTCCATATTAACAATTAATAGGGAAGATAACGGGTGGATTGTCACAAAATTTTTTCATCATAAGTCCTCCTAATCTAGTATTTTTTCTACTTGAATTGTACCATCCGAGCATTCAAAACTAAACCTTAAAGACAGTTAATAAAAAAAAATGAGCCAATACAGTAATAAAACTGCATTGGCTCATTTCGAAAATTAAATACTATTTTTTTTGTTCCCTAATTATCCTTTGTATACTTTTCAAGGATAAAAAATATTTTTTAGATAAATCTTGTGAATTATTACCCGCTAAATAGTCTTCATAAATATGTGTATTTCGTTTATATAATTCTTGTCGGGTAGAGGTTTTGGCTCCCCCTTCTTTTTTATTGCTTGGTTTTCTTGGAATATAGATAAACTCACCATCTACATATTCCTGAACCTTTTCGATCAAATTATTAGGGAGTATATACATTGCTTTGTTATAGCTCATCTTTGCCCTCCTAAAGGTTTTGTTTCTATTAGGAATAGCAAAGGCTATGTGTTTTAACTGCTCGTTGCAATAGCCTTTGCTATGCAACAATAACGATTGGATTAAACATACACTTTCAAACCTCCTTTTACAGGATCTTATAAATTATAATATCATACTTATATTACCACAGCTGCCATCACTAGCTATTTACTAAATAAAAAAAATCTGCACCATTTATGGTACGGTTCAGCTTAACTAATTCTAAATATAACTGAAATATATAGTTATATCACAATCTTTGAATATTACGTCTCAGATAATCTCATATCTAACGATGTGGGGTTTAATATATTTAGATTATATTAATATTCTGAAAGTAACTCAAATGTAATTGAGTTACTTTCACATTGATGCTATTGCCTACTCCTTTAAAATTTCAATTTGAATGTAACATAACGTGTTGACTCTTTACTTTGTATGTATTACAAATCAGTCTTAATATAATAATAAGACTCAGCAGTCAAAGGCTGGTCCACATCATCTTTTCTCCTTCATGCTTCATACGAAAATCCAATGTGGCACAAGCTCTTTCACTGCTCTAGGTCCATAAGGAAGTTTTGGACAATCTTACTCACTGTCTAGAAGTAACCTAGTCTATTAAAGTAACTAAGCACTCATCTTTCTATTTAGTATTAGTAGCAGTCAGTAAACTAGTCCAAACCAAATAAATATATCCCCCTTCGCCCAAGGGTAACAAGCCCTACTGCAATGCAGCAGGACTTGTTTTTGTCTTCAAAATACTAATATTTAAAAAAATCCACATGTTTTAAAGGTAAAACCTCGCGACTCTCGGGTGAAAAATGGACAGGTTTTTCACCTCAGATTAACAGCGCAATGATGTTTATTCTGAGAATTTAGAGTTTCAAAAAAATAAATCTATAATAGAGGTCAAAAAACTCGTCCATTTTTCACGGCAAATAGACAGGCTTACCCGCCACTTTGTCCCCCAGTAGCTGGGCTAGTCCATTTGCCAGCATCCTACAAGTTTTAAAAAAATAATTAGTTATCGTGTTTTCCTTTTTTGAATTATTAATTTTATTGTTATAGTAAATATATTTTATAAAACCTTATAGCTCTTATTATAATAATTATTATGTTTTAACTTTATTACTATTACTAGTAGTATAGCGAATTTGGAAGGACAAGTTCTGGGCACGTATACCGTCACCCCAAAAAGAACAAGCTTCAGCATAAGTATTTCTAAGCGTACCCTGGTTTTCGTCCCTCAACCCCTGGTAAACTAAGAAATTCTAATGATAAAGCTGGTCCTTTTTTGGGTACCCGACGGCGTGCATCGAATTCTAACTAAATTTTAATTAAATTTAATTCAATCATTCTATATAAATAATCAAAAAAACTAAGTCTACGCACGCATCTGTAGTTTAAGCATACCTTTAAATCTAAATACGTACATCGCCGATGGACAAGCCCAGGGCTTGTCCACCTTGAACAAGTTGTGATGAACCCACAACTTGCACAAGGTGGCTGGGTATTTCAAATATACGTGCGTAGTATTGTTTACATCTGATACTCATGCAATTTAGCTATGGCAACACTTCGCATAATAAATTTTGCTGAAAATAGCCCTAATCTATATTTTTTATTACTGTTTTAGTTAGCATTATCAATACTACAACTGCAGCTCCGCAGGAGATGATTTAACAAAAACAATACAAGTATGAATTTTTGCAGTAGTTTTGTTAGATTAATATTGAAAAAAAATCATAAACAATGTATAATTAATTTAACACATATACTGCATATTAGAACAAGTGAAGAATATTTGTTAGAGAGGTGAGAGTATGAATGAAATAATAAAACAAGAAATTAAAGAATTATTTTTCAAGAATAAAGGCTATGCTACAACAAAAGAAATATCAGGAAAGGGGATAAATAGATACTATGTTAGCACCCTTGAAAAATCAGGCGTTATTTCAAAAATAAAAACGGGATTATACAAGTGGGTAGATTATGATTTTCAATACAATTTTGAATTAGTTGATGTATTTAAAATAGTCCCTAAAGGGATATTGTGCCTTACTTCTGCATTAGCTTATCATGATTTAACAACTATTAACCCCTGGCAGTATGAGATTGCTATAGAAAGAAGCAGTAAAGTTATAATACCTAAGTATCCACCAATTAAACTTCTATATTTTTCACAAAAGCAGCTAAATATAGGTATAACTAATATAGAAGTAGATGGACATTTAATTAAGATATATGATATAGAAAAGACAATATGTGATTGCATAAGATATAGAAATAAAATTGGAATTGATATTGTAAAAGAAGGAATTAATGAGTATATAAAAAGGAAAGATAGAAACTTTAACAAATTAATGAAATATGCGGAAGTTTGTAGAGTTCAAAAAATACTAAAACAGTATTTGGAGGTGCTTGTATGAGTAAGCCAATAAAAGATATTACTGCATCGGTAAGAGCAAGACTTGCGATTATAGCAAAAAAGGAACAAAGAAGTTTCGATTCAGTATTACTGTTATACATGCAAGAAAGAATATTATATAGATTGTCTATTTCAAAGTATTGTGAGCAATTTATATTAAAGGGTGGACTATTAATATTCATGTTAACAGAGTATAAGGGAAGACCCACAAAGGATATAGACTTTTTAGCAGAACAAATATCAAATGATATAGAAAATATAAGAAAAGCATTTTCAGAAATATGTAAAGTTCAGTGTGAGGATGATGGACTAGTTTTTAGTGGAGATGAAATTGATGTTGAAGAGATAAAAAAAGATGGAGAATATCACGGTATAAGAGTAAAAACTAATTGTTTTTTAGGTAATGCGAGAAAGGTGTTACAACTAGATATTGGGTTTGGCGATGTTGTTGTACCAAGGCCACAAATGATGGAGTGTCCAATAATACTTGATATGAAAGCACCATTAATAAAAGTATATTCTTTAGAGTCCATTATTTCAGAAAAGTTTCAAGCTATGATTTCATTATCAGTAATTAATAGTAGAATGAAAGATTTCTACGATATATTTACTCTTTTAAGCACTAATAGTTTTGACGGAAGGAAGCTACAGGAGGCTGTAGATAAAACATTGCAAACAAGGCACACGGTGATTGAAAGAGAAAATATTATTTTCACAGAAGACTTTATGAAAGATGTAAATAGAATTAAAATGTGGAAAGCTTTTTTAAGAAAGATAAACTCCGTTAATATTGAGTTTGACGAAGTTATGAGAGAAATTATAATATTTCTTAAACCTATTTATAATGTGATTGTTCATGAAGAAGAATTTTTCGAGTTTTGGGATCATGATAAAAAGCGGTGGGGGAAGTATAAAAATAATATTGAGGAAATAAAATAGCTGTTCTGATTTAAATGGAAGTATCAAGTAGTTATGTATTTGTTTTTTAGCAAGTAAAATCTGCCCGCATACGCTTCCATATTTCACACTGGGATCGCACCGACAAACTAATAAATGTAAATACTTTACTCGTTAAGTAACGGTAATAATAGTATAATTTGTGTTGCAACAGTATAATGTTACAGACTAACTTCTTAATTAATATGTGTAAATAAATATTTATAGGGGGTATACATATGGATATGATTGATATTGGTGGATATAGTTTAAACGTTAATTGTTATGGGAGAGGAACGCCAACTGTGATATTTGAATCAGGTCTAGGTGATGACAATGGAGTTTGGACGTTAGTACAGCCAGAAATTTCAAAAATAAAAGAACATTTTCTTATGGTAGAGCAGGTCTCGGAAATAGTGATACAGGTGACTTGCCAAGAACCAGCTTAGACCAAGTTCACGAGTTACATACTGTTTTAAATAAAGCAAAGGTTAAATCCCCCTATATTATAGTTGCGCATTCAATTGGAGGCTATAATGCAAGATTATTCGCAGGTACATACCCTAAAGAAGTGTCTGGTATTATATTTGTTGATTGTTCGCATGAAAATCAATTTGAAGATAGGGTGAAACGTTCTTCTTCAAAAGAAATAGAAATCGCGAAAAGCTAATTAATTGGTGCAGAGCAAACTTTTGATGAATTACTAATTAGTGCAAATCAAGTAAAAGAAATAAGAAAAAAGGATGCATTAAGGAGTATTCCAATAGTTGTCCTTACCTCTGGGCATAAAGGTGACAAATCTTCTACCATTACAGAAGAAACCTGGTTAAACTATCAAAATGACTTAGTATCATTATCAAATTATTGTAAACACATTATTGTTGAGGATAGCAGTCATTATATACAGAAGGATAAGCCCCAGGTAGTAATTGATGCAATAAAAGGGATAATTAATGGAATGAGTAAATAGATTCAGCAGTAGATGAAATCAATTTTATAATAAGATATAGATTTTAAGTTATTCCCAAAATGAGCATAATTCTAATTTACAGTTAGTTCGTAACTTTCATATATTGTTCAACAACCCAAAAGGCAGCAATGCCTTTTTTTCTTTTCTTAAGATTGATGATAAACAGGTATTTAAATTTAAAAATCCATTTTTTTACACACTTATAGCCGTTTTTGGTTCCGTTACTACCTGTACCCCAAATCTGCTCCTTCTTTGCTCCGTTGCTTCTCTAAAGAATTTTTCAATTCTGCTTTCATGTCTGATATCGATAAAAGTACATCATTGAATTCTCCGCTTCCTGAATATTCTATGTCAAATTCTAAATCTTGACCCTTAATTTTTTCAGTAGCCTTCAGGAGAGGCAATAGATTTTTATTTAGTTTTTTTGCATAGATAGTGGTAATGATTAAAACAATAGAAAAATATAAGATAATAAAGATTATGGTCATAATTATTTCAGAATCTGGTAAATGTTGATTTAAAAACTCAGATTTGTAGCTCATTTGAACATAATACTCTAAAAGGGGTAGTGCTCGCAAAACGCGGATTTTATACATTAAGACAGTTATTACCAAAAAATCTTTTATCAAAACATTCTGACTTAGAATTAATACCTAATAGTTCTAACTCGAAAAGATATATAACATCAGTGTAGATTATTGATATATCTAGGGTTTAATCACTAAATGATAAGCTCTTATTTTTTTTACTCAAAACAAGTTAGTTAAAGTTCAGTTATAGTATTGATAATGCTAACTAAAACAGTAAGAAAAACATTAAATTAACACGAGTATATTTAATATTCTCTCTGAATTTATCGCCATTTTGGTAATATGTGTCTTAACGTGGTAAATTTACGCTTAGCGATTACTACCCCTATAAGGGATTGAGTTTTCAGTACAGGACAGCTATGTTCTTTATACCCCTTTTCGGGGGAATGGGCAAAAATACCCAATGTGAATTACCCAAATTAGCGGCAACATCCACTCCAAATTGATGGTGATATTTAAGAAACTATATAATTCAATATCAGGCAAGGTATGCTGATTTTGAATTATATAGCTTCTTGTAATAGCTGCATCTTGCAATAAGCTCCTTATGTGTTCCATGATCTAATATCTGTCCGTTTTCTACAACGAAAATCATATCAGAATTTATTATAGTGCTGAGCCTGTGTGCTATTATTACCTGTGTACAGTTTATCTCATCTAAGTTTCTCTGTATTGTAGATTCAGTCACAGTATCAAGAGCACTTGTAGCTTCATCTAAAAGAAGTATTATTGGTCTGTTTACAATGGCTCTTGCAAGTGCGATTCTCTGCTTTTGTCCTCCTGAAAGGTTTCCTCCAGATTCAGATATTATTGTATTGTAGTTCATAGGCATCCTTTCAATATCTTCGCTTATATCAGCTGCTTCAGCTGCCCACAAAACATCTTCCATATCCATATCATCACAGTTTGCAATTATATTTTCGTATATTGTCTTGTTAAACAGGAAGTTTTCCTGTAGAACCACTGAAATGTTTTGTCTTAAATACTTTCTATTTAATTCATTACTTTTATAATTATCAAAAAATATGTTTCCCTTTATAGGATTGTAAAGTCCTACTATAAGTTTTGCAAGTGTGCTCTTTCCAGAGCCTGATTTACCAACTATTGCAACCTTCTGGCCTGCCTTTATCTCCATATTTATATTCTTAAGTGAATAATCACCGTAATCAGAATATTTAAAAGAAACATCTTCTATCTTTATATTTCCTTTTAGGTTCACATCTACTACGGTTCCTGTTTTTTCAACCTCACTATCCATAACATCATATATCCTATCAAGAAGTGTATCCACCATAACAAAGTCGTTAACCATGCTTACAAGTGAATTAAGTGGTGAAAGGAATGATACTGAAAGTGTTTGAAATGCAAATAATGTACCTATTGACATCTGATTTCTTGAAATCTCGTATAGTCCAATTATTAATATAAACACTGTTGAAAATGTAAGAAGTGCTTTGTTTATAGTATCAATCTTTGCCTGAAAATACGCTCTGTCTTGAGTCTTATCAAGCTGTGTCTCAAAAAGATTGTTCCATTTTTGATTTATAAAATCCTCAATTCCAAGAGATTTTACTGTACATATTCCGCCAAGAACTTCTGTCATGAATGAAGAAACTGATGTCTGTGCACGGACCTGTGATCTTGTAAGACCATCAACCCTATTCTTTGAAAGGAAGAATACAGATATCTGCATAATTCCTATTAAAAGAAGCCCGAAAGCCACTGCGTAAGATTTATAGCATATATATCCGAAAGTTATTGTAATTAAAAATATATTTATTATTGTAGATATAAAATTCTGTGATAATATTTCTCTTATTCTTACATTACTGTTGATCCTCATTATAAGATCGCCTTTAGAACGTGTTTCAAAATACTTATATGGCAGTCTTAAAAGATGTGTAAGAAACTGGTTTGTAAGACCGCTGTCTAGCGACTTCTGAAGTTTTACTATAAAGAAACTCTTAAGATAGCTGAACATCACCTCAAATACTGTAATTGCAATAAGTGCACCAATTATGATGCCATATATTGAATAGTTTTTAATATCCAGCATGTTGTCAATTGCTACCTGTGTCAAAATCGGTACACCTAGAGATATTAGTTGAAGTACAAGAGCTATTAAAATTGAATATATAAAATATTTTTTATTATCCATGACTATATTCTTAAAATAATTAAGCTTTGTAAAACTCTTCTCAGTATGCTGCTCAAAATCGTCCTTAGGATATGCAACCATAAATACCTTGGAATACTTCTCTTCAAATTCTTTTTTCGTAACATTTACTCTTCCGCTCATAGGATCATTGATTGCATATCCATTTTTACCAATTCTTTCCAATATAACATAGTGCTTGTTTTCCCAGAATATAATGCTTGGCAAAAAGCTGTTGTTAAGGGTAGAACTTTCTGCCTTCTTTGCAAAACACTTTAACTTGTATGATTCAGCTACCTGCTTTATCTTAAAAAGTGATATTCCGTCTCTGCTGTTTCCTATAGAAGAAAATCTTTCTTTTATGCTGGTAAAATTAATATCATATCCGTAATAAGATAAAATCATCTGAAGACATGTAGGGCCGCAGTCATACTGATTCATCTGTATCTTGCTAGGTACTCTCTTTTTTAATGCCATATTTTGAAATATCATAAATATGCACCTCCAAAATAATTTTTAATTGTGAACTTAGTCACATAAAAGAAAATAATAGATAAGCATACTGGTCTATTATTTTCTTGATTGTGCCTTATGCTGCTGGTCCTTCTAAAATTAATGCTGATGGGATTTCGTTATTATATAATCTTAATAATTCATATCCAATACCTGATAAACCAAGCATAAAGTTAGGAATCTGAACCCTTCCAGGTATTCCTGATTTCCAATTGCCATTGTCTTTATTTACGCTGTCTAACATGTAACCACCCATTGTATATACAAAATTCTTTAATTCTTTGTCATTCATCTTTTCTGCTGCTAAAAGTATAAGTTCAAGACTTCCAAGATCTCCATGGCAAAGGCAGTAATTTATCTGTTTAAATCCCTCATTTATAGTCTTTTGAACTGAATTTCTTACATCATTTTTTATTATCGCTGAGTCACAATATTTTAGCATTGCCACTCTTGCCATTCCAATTCCTGGAGCTCCATTGCACCAGTAGGAAACATTCTTCTTGTCCTTTTCTCTATTAGCCTCATCCTTATCAAAAGATCTGAGGTCCTTCCAGTTCATCTCATCCTCATCATATAAGCTGTTTTCATAAGCTATGGCTTCATTTGCTATATTTAAATATTTATCATCCTTAGTAAGATCATATAAAGTCATAAGACTTAAAGCTATTCCAGCATTTCCATGAGCCATGCCTGCTATAGGATAATTATTTAATTTAGATGTTATCCAGCCTACACCCTTTTCAGACTTAACACTTTTTTTTACAAGATGGTCACCGCATTTTCTTGCAAGTTCAAGAGCTTTTTCATAATGAAAATTCTTATAAAAATCTGCACATACTATTAAAGTGCTTGAGCATCCTGCCATTATGTCAAAGTGGTCATCATCTTCTATTCCTGTTTCAATAAGATTTATTACTTCCTCAGCCTTTTTAATAAGATCTTCTCTATTAAAAAGCTTTGCAACATGCATTGCAAGGTAAACAAATGCAGACATTCCCATGAATGCAGATATATTATCAACTCTGCCTGCCATTATAAGATCATAGCTTGTGTTTATGCACTTTTCACAAATATCTTTATACTTTTGATTTCCTGTTTCCTTTGCAAGATATGCATAAAACATTCCTATTCCTGTAACGCCGTTATAGAATTCTGATTTCACAATTTTAAACTCTATCTTCTCATCCGGATTCATTCCAAGGTTAATCCATGATATACTTCTCTCATCATCACCTATTATTGCAGAACTCATTATACTCTCTGCAATTCTTTCAGCTTCCTTTAAGAATGCACTCTTTTTTACTTCATAATTGAAAGACCTGTCAATTTTATCTAAAGTTACGGCAGCCTCATCTTGGGCTTTTTCACTTTCAAAACTTTCCTTTAAGAAATACTTTGTGTTTATAGTTGTCTTTATAAAATCCCACTGTCTTTGAAAATCATCATCACTTAAAGAATTTATAAGATCTATGCTTTTTGACATTGCATCATTATTAAATGCATCCTTAACACTTCCAATTCCGTTGCTGTTTATTAAATCCTTATTATTAATTCCAGCTCTGAATAAAGGAATATCACCCCTTAAAAGATCTTCAATCTCATAAGGAATACTTTGCATTCTGTCAGGTTCAACCTTAAGTACAAGCCATAAGTAATCAAAAATATGGTTTCTGCTTATGCCGTTTCTTAAATGCTTAGGATGACTGCTTGCTTCAAGAAGTGTTCTGTATACTATAGTTGACCTTATTATGGTACGTACATTTTTGCCGCTAAATAAGCTTTTTATAACATGAGCAAGCTCTTCCTTATTTCTTCTCATAAGATCATAGCATGTGGTAAATCCATTCTTTATACTATCAACATACATCTTTGGAATTATGATTTCACCATTTAAAGAAGGAAGATGGTTACTGCTATTTACTGTAATTTTAGTTCTTACTATTTTTATCTCATCTGTATTTTTATTTTGTATATCATACATATTAAGGATCTGGTCAATGTCACCTGCAATTCCGCTTATATCACTGTCATACAAAAAGTTTGCATCAAGTACTGGAAGCATTGCCGTCTTTAAAACAGATTCCTTAATATATTTCTCAGCCTTTGTTACAGCTGACCCTGAAAGATCTATATCATCTCTTAAGCTTATCTCATTGTGAAATAATGACTCCAAATCTACAAATACAGGATATTCTCCATTAGCGATTATGTTTTCGCAATGCATGTCTGCTCCATTTAAAATATGAAGTAGTGCTATATATTCGCCCTGTCTCTCAAAGAAGTTATTTATCTTCTCATTACTAGAAACTTCCTCATATTTCATAAACTCCTGCCATCCATAAGTGCCTTTATTTAAAACCTTCATAGTCTTAAAGTCCTTCTCTATACCCTTTTCATTAAACCATTCAAGGAGCTTTTGGAAGCTTTCATCTATAGACAAGTCCCTTGGCTTATATAATATATTGATTCCTTCAGCAAAATTAAATCTTAATACACATTTTCCTCCATCATGAAGGTCTCCCATGTTCTCCATACCGCGTATATTATCAATCTTTATATTAAAATAACTTTCAATTTCTTCTTTATCATTAACTAATGTTTCAATTACATTTATAATATTCTCAGTAATTCCTACTGCATTTTCTACTGTAAGCCTTGCAAGTACTGGATATTCAATAAGCAACTTTAATATGGATTCATTGCTATCTAAATTTGTTTTAACAAAATAATCATAACGATCTTCTCTTGTATCTCCCTTAAGTTTGCCATTAATCCTTCTGCTGTTAAGCTCATACGTAAGTGTTTTAAGTCCCATGCTTACTACTGCTTCTGTAATTAGTCCAACTGCTATCTTTATTATTGTATCTATATCAAACTGATCTTTAAAAAAGTTCAGTCTTTCTTTCATAACCATTATACTTCTTTTTAAAAAAGGAACTGCAAATTCAAAAAAAGGTAGTTCATCCTTATTGAACATAATATAATCATCAATGCATATATAATTTTCTTCAGTAAATATATCTGTCAAATCCTTGTGCCATATAAAGTTTGTGTTATTAACGTCAAAGGGTAATTCATCTGTTACCATATCAAATTCCTTAAGGCTGATGCCTTCTGCATCTACTCTTTTCATCATAAGCTCTTTGTCATTTTTAAATAATTTCATCCACTTTCCAATATTCTTAAATTCATCTGTGTTATCTTGTATCTTTTTATTTTCAAAATTGTAATATTTGATTTTTTCACTTATGTATAGCGCATTAGACCATCTGTTATCCTTGAGTAACTCTTTAATACTCATATTTTTCCCTCCAAATACTTAATATATTTAAAGTGAATACAATTATCAAAGATAACCATATTCACTTTGCTATTTACAATGTAAATTATTTGCAACAGCCACCCCAGCTAGCTGGTGATACTGAATTATAGTAGCATTCGTGTGTAAATGTAGTTATAACTCCATTTCCTGCTCCTGTTAATTTTTCTAATTCCTCATCTTTTACGTCATTAATTGCTTCTAAAGCTTCTTCATTTAATTTTTTCATTGTATTGTCCTCCTCAAATTTAATTTAATATTTTTATAATTGATATTAATGCGTTAGGCTTGTCTTCAAAAATTATTTGCAACAGCCACCCCAGCTAGCTGGTGATACTGAATTATAGTAGCATTCATGTGTAAATGTAGTTATAACCCCATTTCCTGCTCCTGTTAATTTTTCTAATTCCTCATCTTTTACGTCATTAATTGCTTCTAAAGCTTCCTCATTTAATTTTTTCATTGTATTGTCCTCCTCAAATTTAATTTAATATTTTTATAATTGATATTAATGCGTTAGGCTTGTCTTCAAAAATTATTTGCAACAGCCACCCCAGCTAGCTGGTGATACTGAATTATAGTAGCATTCATGTGTAAATGTAGTTATAACCCCATTTCCTGCTCCTGTTAATTTTTCTAATTCCTCATCTTTTACGTCATTAATTGCTTCTAAAGCTTCCTCATTTAATTTTTTCATTGTATTGTCCTCCTCAAATTTAATTTAATATTTTTATAATTGATATTAATGCGTTAGGCTTGTCTTCAAAATTATTTGCAACAGCCGCCCCAGCTAGCTGGTGATACTGAATTATAGTAGCATTCGTGTGTAAATGTAGTTATAACTCCATTTCCTGCTCCTGTTAATTTTTCTAATTCCTCATCTTTTACGTCATTAATTGCTTCTAAAGCTTCTTCATTTAATTTTTTCATTGTATTGTCCTCCTCAAATTTAATTTAATATTTTTATAATTGATATTAATGCGTTAGGCTTGTCTTCAAAATTATTTGCAACAGCCGCCCCAGCTAGCTGGTGATACTGAATTATAGTAGCATTCGTGTGTAAATGTAGTTATAACTCCATTTCCTGCTCCTGTTAATTTTTCTAATTCCTCATCTTTTACGTCATTAATTGCTTCTAAAGCTTCTTCATTTAATTTTTTCATTGTATTGTCCTCCTCAAATTTAATTTAATATTTTTATAATTGATATTAATGCGTTAGGCTTGTCTTCAAAAATTATTTGCAACAGCCACCCCAGCTAGCTGGTGATACTGAATTATAGTAGCATTCATGTGTAAATGTAGTTATAACCCCATTTCCTGCTCCTGTTAATTTTTCTAATTCCTCATCTTTTACGTCATTAATTGCTTCTAAAGCTTCCTCATTTAATTTTTTCATTGTATTGTCCTCCTCAAATTTAATTTAATATTTTTATAATTGATATTAATGCGTTAGGCTTGTCTTCAAAAATTATTTGCAACAGCCACCCCAGCTAGCTGGTGATACTGAATTATAGTAGCATTCATGTGTAAATGTAGTTATAACTCCATTTCCTGCTCCTGTTAATTTTTCTAATTCCTCATCTTTTACGTCATTAATTGCTTCTAAAGCTTCTTCATTTAATTTTTTCATTGCATTGTCCTCCTCAAATTTAATTTAATATTTATATGAATTCTTAAAAAAACACTATATATAAGTGATTATTTTAAGAATTATATGCTTAATTAATGATTTTTCATCTAAAATCAGGGATTTTAATAATTTTATTTAATTTCCATATTTTCAAACCTTTTAATTCCAATTATTGCCATTGCTCCTGCAAAAATTAAGCAGTAAAGAATGTAAATAGCTTTAGGAATTACCCCTTCTATGCCTCCACCTGAAAGATCCATTGGAATTTTTTGAAGAGCCCATGGCCATAAATATCTTATGCCGCTTATAGCTCCTATAAAGAATCCACCTAGCGAGCATATTGATGCTATCATTATAGGCTTTGTAAAATCCTCATATTTTAATGAAAGATGAATCTGTATTGCAATAAGTGGAAGGATTCCAACCCATCCAAGGATTAAGCATTCAAGTATTTTACTTATTGGAAATGAACCTGTTATTCCAAAGAGTTTTCCAAAAATAAAATATGATATTCCAAACACAGATTGAAGGAACAATACCATTAGTGCTGATATTATAACCTTTGACTTATATAGTGACTTTCTTGATACAGGTGTTGATAAAATTATCTTTAAATTGTCATTTGCATATTCAACCCTGAATATTATGGCGCAGTATACACTTGCTATTATTGGAAGCATAACAGGTGCATAAAACATTCCAACCTGAGACCATGCCTTAAGCCAGTCACCTGTATTTACATCTTTAAATACGGCATAATTAGCCTTAAAATTAAACAATCCTAATATAATTGGTATAAAGGTTATTATTATTGAAATTGGTATAACCTTTTGTCTTTTGAGCTTAAGTAGCTCACACTTAACTAAACCATACACAATATCCCACTCCTTTTAAAAATTTTCTTTGTTATTATAAAGATGTAGTGATATAAAAAACATAACAGCTGCAACAGCTATGCTCACAAAACTAAATAACATGCTGTCCTGATTCATAATAGTAATTGCTTTACGTCCCTCTTGAAATATTGTCATAGGCGCTGTTAAGAATGGATATGTCCATATAAGAACTTTGTGAAAAGGCATAACCATACCAAATACTCCAAGAAAACATCCAACAACACCGCCTGCTATGGAAATACTCTGATTCTTTATCATTGAAGAAAGGCCAAACTGCAGTACTATTACTGGAAGATACCCGATTAAAGGCAGTGCACATTGCTTAAATATAAGAGGATAATCAACACCTTCTGCTCCAACATGTGTCCCAAGAACTATAATCCCAAAGAATTCCACAACTGCTGAAAAAGCAATAAGCACCATCACACATATAAACTTGCCTGCAAAAAGCTTGTTTTTATCACTAACTGCTGTAAACATAAGCTTCCACATATCAGCTTTATACTCAACATCTACAAGTTTGGAGATTACGATTGTGAAAATTATAATCATAATCATAAAATTAAAGCCACTGAAGTTATATAAAACATCCATCCATGTCTGTTTTCCTGTATTTCTTCCTTGACTAATGTAACCGATAAAAAATGATGCAAGTTCGCCTATCAATATAAGAAGAAAAAGTTTTTTCCTTTTAATTTTCATAAATTCAGCTTTAATAATATCTTTCATTTATAAACTATGCTCCTTTCTTGTAAGATTAAGGAAAATGTCCTCAAGAGAAGTTTTCTCCTCCACAATTCTGTAAATCTTAATTCCCTTAAACACAATATTGTCAATTATCTTGCCTAGTATGCTGTCATTACAGTAATTCATTTCAACACATCCTTCATTTATCTTTCCGGCAACTCCGTTTTCATTTAATATATTGATCGTATTCTGAATATTATCTGTACGAAGGACAATCTTTTGCTCACCTTTGCTTCTTAAATCCTCAATAGTTCCCTGATATACAAGGCTTCCTTTTGTGATTACTCCAACATTAGTTGCCATCTGGTCAATCTCTGACAGAAGGTGGCTTGAAATTAATACCGTACTTCCATAAGTCTTTGGAATGTCCTTTATAAGCTCTCTTATTTCATGAATACCTGAAGGGTCAAGACCATTAGTAGGTTCATCTAGGATAAGAAGCTTTGGATTTCTAAGAAGAGCCATAGCTATTCCAAGTCTCTGTCTCATTCCAAGAGAAAATTCCTTAACAAGCTTATTCTTAACATCATCTAATCTTACAGTCTTCAAAACTTTATCAATATTGTCATAAGGTGAATCAGTAAGAGTCCTCATGATTTTTAAGTTTTCATAAGCTGTAAGATGAGGATAGCTTGCAGCATTCTCAATAAGTGCACCCACATTCTTTAATATCTTGGATCTGTTTTCACTGTTCTGCTTCATGCCAAATACATTTACGCTTCCCTTAGTAGGCTTGATAAGTCCAAGAATCATCCTTATAGCTGTTGTCTTTCCTGCACCATTTGGTCCCAGGAATCCGTAAACTTGTCCTTCTCCTATTGATATACTTAAATTGTTAACTGCAAAACTTTCATTATATTTTTTGGTCAGATTATTTGTTTCTATTACAGCCATATATAATACCTCCTATTTCTATAATTATTTTCATAGAATTAAATGATAAATATCATTCTTTTTACGTTGTAGTGACATTTTATAAGATATGTATAAATTCTCAGTGCTTCACATAATTTAAGCCCTGCCTTTATAAGATTCAATTCTTATCATTGATACAAATATTGTCATGTGGCTGTTTTTTACATTAATCGTTGCCATACCCCCCACTAGATCAAAATCATCAAATTTAGACATTTTTAAAATCTCCTTTTAATTTTTATTTTTGTTATATTTTTTTAATTTATGTCTTTCATTTCCTTGTATCTAAATATTAACATGCTAACCTATTAATATTTTAAAGTTATAATAAAAAGAGTTTTATACGTAATTATTAGAAATTAAATAACAATTTATAACATAAGTTATACGAAGTGATGCATAAATTACATTTGGTGAATATTTCGTTGATCTTTAGTCACAAATCATCTCCATGTTACTCCAGTAAAAGTTGATTAAAAGTAACAAATCACTAGCAAATCGGTACATTTTCTAAACTTTCGAAAACAGTCACAAATTTTATTAAATGAATAAAAAACGAAAATATTAAAACTATAAAGCATAAGAAACTCCCGCAAATCCGCGGGAGTTTCTTATGCTTTATAGTTTACTACATTATAACTTAATGAAAACTAACTATCTCTTAGACTATTTTTTACATATAAAATAACTGAATTAGATATTTTTAACCAAGCCATAATGTTACCTATTTATTACTTACAGTAATTTCTTGAATGAATTGTACATCAGTTATAGATGTATCTAATGAAATATTTTTATATTTACCTATCATATCTTTACAATTACTTAGTCCCAGCCCCCTATTTTCACCTTTAGTGGAGAATCCATCTTTAAATAGTTTAGATAAAGCAGGTATATCTCCACTAAAGGTATTTGCTACAACTAGGATTACAGAATTGATTTTGTTTATTAATGCAATATCAATTACTTTCTTTTCACTTTCTAAGGCTGATTCAATAGCATTGTCCAAAATTATTCCTAAACATCTACTCAAATCTATTATATCCATCTTAATAATTGTTATAGGTTCTACTATATCAATTATTATATCTATTCCTAGTTCTTGAGCCCGAATTACTTTTCCTGATATTAACCCTTTAATTTGAGGTAATTTTATGTTTTTTAACAGACCAAGTTTATAATTATTTTTATTCATTTTGTTATTTAAAGGATAAATATTTTTATTAAAATGTTCTTCTAAACCTTTAATATCCTTTTCTTCAATAAACGCTGCCATAGATGATATTATATTTATATAGTCATGTCTAAATTTACGCATATCCATATATAGATTTTCTAAGTTATTAGTGTACTGCTCCAGATTATCTAACTGAATTTGTTTATATTTGAATTTCTCTTCTTTCTTCGATATAAAAAATAAAGAACTACATATAATTACCATAATAGACCCATATACCACAATTGCAAGTGTGATTTTTTCTGATATATAAACATCATCAGAAAAATCAATCCAAATAATAGCAAAGTAAAATAAAACAAATGTAAGCACTAGCATTATATCAATTAAAATAAAACATTTAGACTTATAATTCTCAAATATGAAATCATTGTGTCGAATTAGTAATGTACCAACGATTTTACTACAGAAATATACTATTAAATATATAACTGAATAAGTACTATAGTACCCTAAAGTAGATGACAAAAACGTTTTGCCAAATATTTCTAAAAATACGAGTCCAGTAAAATTATTTATAATCATTAGTACTAATATTACTAATATTTGCAGTATAAAACTCCTTATTATCTTGTTGTTTTTTTTGTATAGAAAAAATACAGGTGTAAAATATACAGCTATAGAAGCTAGTCTAGGCTCAAATAAGAATAGTGGTACATAAATAACTCCTATAGTTAACCCCATAATAATATATTCTTTAATGTTAAATTTATATGGACTAATATTTCTTAAGGTAATTAACATTAAAATTACTAATAATAGCACCTTAAAATGATATTCCATTATTATCAACCCCCACTATTTCATAGTAAAAACATACATTCCAATTATAGTATAAAACATACATAAATTGCAATAAATAAAAAAGCACTCATAATGTAGGAATAATCCCATATTATGAGTGACTCAACTAAATAAGTTCATATTTTTCATAATTATTATAATTACTTTTGAGTAATTTATATGTACAAGGTAAGATACTTAAACTTTGAAGGAGTAACGCAAACATTGTTAAATTAAATAAAACCTTATTTAATAATAATAGATTTATAAATATAAAAACTAAAGCTGTTACTGTTGCCTTAATTTTAAGTTTTTTTCTATGTTCTTTTTCTAATATAGGACGATTTTCTGTATCTGCTGGAGAATATTTATATAAGAGTACTGTACAAATAATACTTACTATACATGTTAAAGAAATACTTAAAGGATATTTTACAGTTATATAAGCACTGCCAATAAAAGTAATTAAGCTTACAATAGTACATCCTAAACTACTTTTTAAATGTATACCAGCTGCAGTTAATCTTAATGCTGCAAACATAATAAATAATATAAGTACTTCTTTTATCATCCCTATAAAAAAGGCTACTATAGCTACAATTAACAGTTTACCTACATTTATCAATATAATTACAATTCCTAAATATAGTTTTTCAATTTCAGATGACTTTAAATTTAAATTGTTTTTGAAGTAATTTAATAATTTAGTTGTTATAAATTCATAAAAATCAAAATGTAATTTACCTTTTGTTCTCATTTTATTTATTACTTTTCAATAAATTAGTAGGTATGTTAGGCTCATACATAAAAGGACCAACAGATAATTGATTTGCATGAATCTCTCCTATGCTTATAAGACTTTTAGCTAACTTTTTTAAAAAAATACTGTTTTGATTTGAAGTTTTCATAATGAAAAGCCACCTTTCATAATTTGAATTCGTTTTCTATATATTTAGTATAACCTTTTATGCATACATTTTACAAAAAAGTAAAAATTACATCCATTAACTTAATAAATGTAATTTAAATCATAACATAAGTAAAACTTGCTTGTTTTTTTATAAAAATTGAACATAAATAGGTTGTTTATGTTAAAATATTTTAATAAATCAAAAATTTGTTTGTAAGAAATATTTACTAAATATAGTGACAAAAGGGGACAAACCATGCTAAAAATTCTTATTTGTGAAGATAATATAGTTCAAAAAGAAAAACTAGAAAACATTGTAAAAAATATTATATTAATTGAAAATTATGATATGGAACTTAAGTTAAGTACTCATGACCCATATGAAATACTAAATACAATAGAGGATAAGAGTATTTCAGGTTTATATTTTTTAGACGTTGATTTACATTCTGATCTTAATGGAATTACATTAGCTGAAAAGATAAGAGAATATGATCCTCGAGGATTTATAGTTTTTATAACTACCCATGCTGAAATGAGTTATTTAACCTTTTTATATAAAGTTGAAGCTATGGACTATATTATAAAAGATAATTATACTAATATACAACAAAGAATAAGTGAATGTATGAAAAATGCTCACGATAAATACAAAGCTAAATCATGTGAACTTCAAAAAGTATTTTCTATTAAAGTTGAAGATAAGATCATTAATGTTGATTTTAATGAAATCATCTTTTTTGAAACATCTTCAACTATACATAAAGTAATCTTATATTGCAAAAATAGACAAGTAGAGTTTTATAGTAAAATGAAAGAATTGGAAGATAGTCTAGATGAGCGATTTTGTAGGTGCCATAATTCCTTTATAGTTAATAAAGATAACGTTAAAGAAATAGATAGAAAAAAGCGTATTGCATATATGATAAATGGAGAAGAATGTCTTATATCTACTAGAGGTATAAAAAAGCTACTGGGTTAATAAAAATGCTTGCAACTAAATATAGTAGCAAGCATTTTTATATGTTATTAAATTGAAACTGGTTCCACTATTACAGAATGTAATAAGTCCAGACTCTTATTAAAAATAAACTCTAACATTATCTCATCTTTATTAGAACTATAATTAATTCCACCTTTTAAATCCATTGAAGCAAATAATTTTGTATTTTTTTGAATAACTTTATCTAATTCTATATAATCTAACTCCATAGAATCATTTAATAGATATAATAATTTTAACATTTCATAATATTCATCATTATATATTAGTTTTTCCTCATCATCATTTACATACGTTAATAAGGAATTTACTGACTGTTTAGTTGCTTGCAAATAATATTTATTTGCCGTTACCTTCCCAATATATGCCAAGAATATTGCTATATAAATATTTTTGTATTTAATAGCTTCTAACCTTTCATCAATATACCCTATCCACATTAACTCTAAACCATTTTCACCAAATCCAATTGTAGCATTTTCAATTAGTAAATCTAAAAGTTCAGTACTAGCACTAATAAACTCATTATAATTGTTTTTACAGCATATTACTTTTTCTAACAACTCATTTTCAATGAGCTTCTTGCTATATTTTAATTCAATAAATTGAAGCTGTACTTTTAGATCATGGGGACTTAAAAGCTTTATATCTTTAATTAAATTTGAGTGAATATTTTTTGGCCCGCATTCTTCTAAAAAATTCATTAAATTTATCTTTTCATTTATAATTGTTTTATAAACTAACTCAAAGCCTTTTTTTAGTTCATCCAAATTTTCTCTAGTAACACTCGCAACTTCTATAGGCAAAACCTCTTTATTATATGTTGATTTTAATATTATATCAGCAATAATATTCTCAGATGTTGGCTTTTTTATATGATTTTCAGCTATCTTGTTTACTGATGAATTTATAATATAAAAGGTTTCTTTATCATATTTGATATTTTTTCTTTGTAGATTATTAATATTTACAATGAAAAAAACCATAAGTAATTTACCTGCTTCATAAAACATATTATTATCAACTTTAGATACAATCTCTTTAGTATTCGTAAATGATACTTTCAAGTCCAACTTACAGTTATTGTTAATAAAGTCCTTTAATAATAATGTATTAGGTAATAAATCATTACTAATTTGTTTTTTCATTTAATCATCTCCTTACTTATAATCGAATCATCTCCTAGTTCTGTGGTATATTAATGATTTTTTTATCTTATAGTTAATCATACAATAGATTCATATATACTTTTTAATTTTATAATAATTGATTGATTTTTAATAACAAAAGCCCTGTTTTTTAACTTTTATTGTTATAATATCAAATTATAAATATAAAAAGTTAAATATAGTTTTTTGTTAACTCTCTAAAAATAAGGATATGAAGGGTATAGAAGGGTTAATTGTTGATTTGATACTACAGCTACTAAGTTATATGGCGGAGGATGAACGTACAAGAATAAAAGAAAGGCATTAG
Organism: Clostridium sp. CM028; assembly: GCF_030585565.1. NCBI lineage: Bacteria > Bacillati > Bacillota > Clostridia > Eubacteriales > Clostridiaceae > Clostridium > Clostridium sp. CM028. The sequence goes on from NZ_CP077767.1 coordinate 37,867, forward strand.
CATTGCTATGAAAAAAGGAATCAAAGTTGGAAGAAAGAAAATACTTTTTATAGAAGAATTTTTCATTATTGATGATGGCAAAACTTGTATCTATTTTAGGAACCCAAATGCAGTGTTTTGCATTATCCTAGATATACTAAAAAAAACAGGTTCAGCAACTTTATTTGATTCAGTAATTGTTATTAGGTTGATTCCTCAGATATTATTAACACCCCTAACTGGAGTACAATAATAGAACATAAAAGTCAACAAAATAAAAAAGGGAGCCAGGTTACACCCATAATATTATCCGACGTTTCATGCATACAAAATAATTGGAATTTATACCTTTAAATACCTACTCACCGTACTTAAATTGACCTTCATTTTGGCTGCTATCTCCCTGCATGTTAATCCTTTTGCTTTAAGTTCTTTTATAGCCTTTATTTTTTCTATTTTAGCTTTCTCTCTTTTAGTTAATCCCTCTTCATCCCGTCGCTTACCCTTTTGATACACATTATCTCTTCTCTTAACTTCTTTCGTATTAATAATAGTCTTAAGAAGTCTCATTTCGTCTTCTATAATGTTCAAAAGACCTATAAGTGTTGTATTTTTATAGTTATAACCCTTATATTTATATCCAGTTCTATTTTTCATTTTAACTGCGTCCTCTTCAAAATCAATTTTTAGTTGCTCAGCATCTTCCTTTGGACGAGAATCAAATTCATTCTCTAACCACTCCTTATATGCCTTTTCTGCTTGTCTAGTTTGACTTCTAACTTCGCTTTCAGGCAAAGGGCATGTAAATCCCTTATTAAATTCTAAAGTGTCCTCCAGTGCCTTATTAATCTCACTCGTAAAGCAACAGGCCCAGTATCTATATAAAAAGCACATAAGCTCTCTTTGACTTTTTTCTACTAGTTCTCCTTTTTCATCTCTACAGTATCCTTTTCTAAAGTTCTGAATCGCGACTAAGTCTGTAAGTCTTGCATGGTGAAGACTATAAATATTGAATAATTTTACAACCTTTGATTTTCTTCCACGTTTTTTTACACTTGGATTTTTAACATAGTCATTTAGCTCTGGAAGATAATTCTCTTGAATACCTCTAAGCGAATATCTCTCTTCATTAAAAACTACTAACTCTGTAGCTCGTCCATTTTTTTGATTGGTAGTACCGGTTAGTCTAGATACTCTTGCTGCATCAATTGATTTAGAATCAGCACCTATTTCTTTTAGCTTCTCTAAAAAGAATTTTTGCACTGCGTTCCAAAGAGGAAGAGCCATATATGGTACTGGCTCTATAAGCCAATAAATAACTATCCCTTGACCTGAAATAACTATAAAACTAGGTGGTGGAACCGACTTCTTAAAATAATCCTTCTCCAGTAGCCATATAATTTGTTCTGAACTTAACCCTTTGTATTCTTTTAATGTGTAATAATCCAAATCTATAAATAGTGAATTTAATTTCCTTATGTTTTCTATACGTCTTATAGGTTTATAAAAACTATTGGGGCTTAAATATATATTTGCATCATTTATACCTATAACCTTGCCTATATTTTCTTTAAGCTCGTCCACTTTATAGTGATGCTGTATCCAGGTACTATCTTTTTTAACGGCTATGGTTATGTATCCATCATCCTTTTTATGTAAAAGTTCTATTTGCATTTGTGCCTGTGATAAACGAGTACTATTAACCACCGTTTCTACTGGCACTATAGCTAAGTTTCTTATAATCTCACTTAAATCATCAATATATCTTTTTTCTGCCAGCATAAAAAAGCCCTCCTATTCTTTTGTAACCCAAATAAAGAGTGCCGAATTATACCTATTAATTACTTTATTTAATCTACACACATATTGACTATTGTAACCAATTATATTAAACTAAATATATAAATAAAATAAAATATTTAAAGATATAATTCTCTTATTTGGGGAAGATATCGGTTTTATGAAAACTCTTGAATGAAGTCGCCAAACTTTTGATATTCAAGAGTTATTTTATTTTTTGCATATATATAAACCCTGATTACTTTTCGTCTGTAAATAATTGTATTATTATTTTGTTTTTTGTAATTTTATATGTTTTAATTCTACTATGAATTACCTATAATTTCAAATTTTTATAATATGTAAACATCTCCTATCAAATTATCGTTTATATTTATTTATAAACTCCACTAATGCTAGTGAAATAAGATCTTTCTGTGTTTCCTTTTTATTTTCCGCAAACTTTGAAAATTCTTCTGCTATTTCTTTATACATTTTGAAACTTCTAGTAACTACTTCTCCACTTAATTTAGGGTTGTTTATATTAAGCTCTGGGAGCTCAATTATGTTTGTGTTAGTTTGTTTTCTATACCAACCTAACATCTCTTTCAGATCCCCTGTTAAAGATAAAATCTCTTTAAATTCAGATGGTAGCCCAAAAGTGTTCATTGGTATTCTTTTAGTTTCTTTTAGATTACTTCCAGTAGTTTCTCGGTATACCTCTTGATTTTTCAATGGTTTACTATAGTTTATTTTTTCACTACTTTTGTTTACTTCTTCTAGGTTTACTTTTGTATTTAGAACGTTTACTTTTTCATTAATTCCAATATCGTAAAAAAAAGTTGATTTATTATATTTTATATTTGTATCCTTAATTGTTTCTGAAAAGTTTTTTCTATTTATTCCAAACTGTTTTATAAATTTATCTGTTGTAATTTTATCTTCTTTACTTCTACTTTTATTAGCTATTGTATTTTCATTTATCGCCAAAGTAATTTTTTTTAATTCTTTTATTGGCAAGTCTATTTTTTTTGGATTACTCATCTTCCTACCCCTCATTATCTAGGTTTACTTTTAAACTACTCTAGTATACTTTTAATTTTATCATAAATGTATTACTAAAAAATCAGTTTATTAAATAAAATTTAATAAGTATCTAACCCTTAGAAATCGTAGTCCTAGCCACCTTGTGCTAGTTGTGGGTTCATCACAACTTGTTCAAGGTGGACAAGCCCTGGGCTTGTCCACCTGCGGTGTACGTATTTAGATTAAACGGTATGATTAAATCATCTCCTGCGGAGCTGCAATATCTTCGTAGAAGATAAATTAACGACTTCAGAAGGAGATTTATACTCCCACTGAAGTTTTCTATTTGTTAGGGCAAGTAACTCCTACTTATAGTAGGTACTCCCACTTGTAGAAGTGGGAGACTTCCCTCCTGAAATGTCGTTAAACTATATATGCGTAGGAGGTTCTAACTTGTCAAAATTTTAGATTCTAGTGGGTCGTTAAATTTCGTATTAGAAATTTATCGAGCCACGAGTCTTCATATCAATTGAAGTCGCCTGGAATGCTTGTTTATGCTCTTTGGAACCTTCTGTGAATAATAATGCACTTTCGGTAAATCATCTCCTGCGGAGCTACATTGACGACTTCAGAAGAAAACATATACTTCCACCGAAGTTTTATTTTTGTTAGGGTAGTTAACCTCCACTTGTAGAAATGGGAGACTTTCCTTCTGAAATGTCCTAAAAGTCGCGGTGGTGGTGGCTGGAGCGAGCATTACCTACAGGGCTGCGTAGATCTAAGGTTTTTTTGGTTGTTTATATAGAATGATTAAATTAAGGATAATTTAATCAGCTTCATAGAAGATGCTTTAATTAGAATCAATGCACGCCGTCGGGTACCAAAAAAAGGACCAGCTTTATCATTAGAAGCTCTTAGTTTCCAAGTGGTTGAGGGACGAAAACAATGAGAAGCTTAGAGATTCTTATGTTGAAGCTTGTTCTTTTTGGGGTGACGGTATACGTGCCGAAAACTTGTCCTTCCAAACTTCCTATACTAGAAGTATCAATACTAATAGTAATCCATTATTATAATAAGGTTTCATAAAATACATATAATATCATCAATATTAGTCTCCAAAAAGTAACTATAAAAACTAACTACTTTTTTAAAACCTGTAGGATGCTGGCAAATGGACTAGCCCAGCTACTGAAGGACGAAGTGGCGGGTAAGCCTGTCTATTTGATGTGAAAAATGGACGAGTTTCTGACCTCTACTATAAACTTATTTTTTTGAAACTCTAAATTCTCGGGATATAGTCACTGCTCTGACAGGCTGAGGTGAAAAACCTGTCCATTTTCCACCCGAGCAAAGCGAGGTTTTATCTCTAGGTTATGTAGAAATTTTTTAACATTAGTATGGTTAATAAAAACAAATCCTGATGCACTGCAGCAGGATTTGTTACCCCTGGGGGAAGGGGGATTATTTTATTTGCTTTGGGCTAGTTTACTGACTGCAGCTAAGATTAAATAGAAAGATTAATGCTTAGTTACTTTAATAGACTAGGTTACTTCTAGACAGTGAGTAAGATCGTCCAAAGCCTCCTTATGGACCTAGAGCAGTGAAAGAGCTTGTGCCACATCAGGTTTTCGTATGAAGTATGAAGGAGAGAATTTGATGTGGGCCAGCCTTTGACTGCGAAGTCTTATTATTATATTAAGACTGATTTGTAATACATTCAAAGTAAAGAGTCAACACGTTATGTTACATTCAAATTGAAATTTTAAAGAAATAGGCAATAGCCTCAATGTGAAAGTAACTCAATTACTATTGCGTTACTTTCGCTAATCCAATCCATTTTACAAATTTGAGTTTATTTTATTACAAATTTAAAAATTGAAACCCCCAAAGCAAGTATCGCAGCAAATAAACTAACTTTAGCAACCTCTTTATTTTTCTTCCAATTCTGAATGGCTTGAATTAACATTGACACACCCACCAATGGCTCAAATACATTTGTTTCAATTTTCCAAATACCTAAAATCTGCGTACATGCAAATATTATTATGCTTATAGAACAAATATTGCTAAGTACAGACAGCACTTTTTGATCTGTTTGTTTTTTACTCCATTGTTTTTTACTCCAGCTACCTCTCACTTTTCCCATTGTACCTCCTCCAATACGATTAATTATTATTTTATTATCTAAAACGCAATAATCTACAAGTTCATCATAAAATACATATTTAACTATAACATAATCACCATAAATTAAGTATATTTACAATTCTTTTAAAATGGTCAATAGCCTCAAGTTGAAAGCAACTCAATTGGTATTGTGTTACATTCAGAATATCAATACGAGCTTAATAAAGTAACCCCATATCATTAGATATGGGGTTAGTTGAGACGAAATATTAAAAAGATGCGAATTAACATCACTCCAAAATTTCCACCATTATATGTGGTTACTTAACAACGTCTTTATAGTTATCAATATAAAAAATTACACAGCCACAATTAGGACAAACCGCTGCTTTGGGTGTACCATACGTAGTATTCAAAAAAAATTTGCCTTTTTTTGAAATTGTAATTCCACCAAAAGATTCAACTTTGCAATTCTCTATCATTTCAGTCTGGCATTGATTACATATTTTTTTCGTTTTCGAATCCACCATCCTCTATTAATTATCTTTATTTTATATCACTGTTGCTACACTTTATTATACCGCTGCGTCACAAAACATTTATTAAAAAATACTATTATTGCCGTTACTTAACGAGTAACATATTTACATTTATGTGGTTGTAATTTCCTTAACGTGCGAAATCTCATTTTTGCGTATACTATCCCTATAGATCCCACAATTGATATACGCCCTTAAAACACTCTTAAATGCACTGTTTCCAACTTTAAAACTAATATGTGCTTTTCTATGTATCTCATGCCAATCGAGTTTAAATCGGCTTGTATGTGCTTTAAAATATTATCTACATATTAGCCTTATCCCCAACCTAATAATTTCTTCTCCAATTCATCAAAGTTGTAATCTCTTTGCTCATAGTCATTAAAGATACTTACTTTTGATTTGCTTGTAGCTGTCCAATTCTCTTTTAATGCTGTTATCATAGCCCCAACTACGTTATTTACTGTGCTTAATTGACTTATAATATTATACTTCTCTTTTATTTTCTCAATATCCAAATTGGCAGCATCAAGTATTCTCTCGGCTTCTAACTCTGTAATTTCCTGACTTATAACTTGCCTTACTAACTTTATGTTATTATCATTAAAAAAAATGGGAACAACGCAGGTTGCAGCAATTTCACTTCGAGCCTTATCTTTTTTTATGATTGAAAATTGAATGCTTACAATTTTTCTAACTTGTTTTATCTCAGTATAATCAACAAGCAAATCAGTATTTGCATTAATTTCTTTTACTGCCACATTGATTACTTTTTGTTTTAAATTAGCATATTTGGGGTACTGATTCTTGTTAATATTTAATGAATCTCTTAAACCCTCTATAGTTATTATTCTATGACCTATACCCTCATATTGTTTAAAAAGTTCATATAATCTAAAAGAATAAGTACTTTTAAATTGCATTATATTTCTCAACTGATATTTTGTATAGCAATCGAGTCCTAGATAAAATGGTTTTAAGTCTTTATTTATTTTAAGTTTTAATATGCCGTTTACATATTTAGCAGTGTCTACCCAATGATATTTTATAAATTCAGAAGTATCTACATTTTTTATTTTAATAATTCTTTGCATAAGTAAATCTGTAATACTATCAATATCCCTATAGAATCTACTATCACTAGTATTTAATACCTTAATTAAATCCTTAGTCTTAAACTCATATTCTTTAATATCATCGTCATCTTTATTTATCATACTTGCAAGTAGTCTTATTAATTTTTGTTCTACCACCGTTAAAGTGTAGGAGGATTCAACAAGTCTGTTACTTTGATATACCCAATTATTGTTTACATTTTTTAGTTCATTTGCCATCTTAGAACACCGCCCCCTAAGAATAATAATCCTTTTTTAAAAAATTATCAATAACCAAAAAAAAACAAGTTATACTTCACTATCTTTTGGTTATAGTTCACTATCAAAAGGTTATAGTTCACTATCTTTTAGTTATACTTAAATGCCATTTCACTATCATTTGGTTACCCTTCACTATCATTTGGTTATAGTTGGGGTGATCAACCCCAGTTGTATCAGTGCCTAGAGGTATGCGTAAAAGTATTTAAAACTGTTGTTATTAAATATATATAAAACAACAACAAGATATGAGGTTGTTGTTTTATATATATTTAATAGATTTATCGAATTAATTAACAGACCTAATAGTGATTTTGATACGCATATTTATAAAATGAAATATGGTTTTGTTCTCTTTATTTCCAATAAATTAAGAAGCTCACTATCAAAAGGTTATACTTAGATAAATTCTGTTAAATTATCTCCTGGGTCGCTGCAATATCAATGACTTCAGAAGGATATTTACCCCTTTGTGAATATCTGGAATAGATAACAATTCTCAATTGTTATCCCCCACTGAAGTTTTTTATTTGTTAGTGCGAGTTACCTACTTACAGAAATGAAAGACTTTCCTTCTGAAATGTCGTTGAATTTTTAAATATAACCTTTTGATAGTGAAAACATCCTTTTGTTTTAATTTCTTTGCCCCATGCCTTTTCTGCTTGTCTAGTTTGACTTCTAATTTCACTTTCGGGTAAGATGCATATAAATCCTTGCTAAATTCTAAAGTGCCCTCTAACGCCTTATTAAGGTCACTCGTAAGGAACTAAATTTCTTCAATCATGGCCATATCATTGAAAACACTGATGATTCTACAGATATAGATACATACGAGGACACGTGTACGTTCACGGTTACGTTCACGTTAACGGTCACGTGTATATTATTGTTAACAGTACAGATACTTTCAAGATTTTAATGGGTCGATAAAGATTCCACTTACGAGCGCTTTGCAAGTGAAGAAATGGAATGCTTTTTGGAACCTTCTATGAATAATATCGCCTTTTCGGTAAATCATCTCGGGGGAAGGTGGAGTATTTTATTTGCTTTGGGCTAGTTTACTGACTGCAACTAAGACTACATAGAAATATGAATGCTTAGGACTTTAGTAGATTAGGTTACTTTTAGGCAGTGAGTAAGATTGTACAAAGCTTCATTTGGGACCTAGAGCAGTGAAAGAGCTTGTGTCACATCAGGTTTTCGTATGAAGAATGAAGGAGAAAATCGGATGTGGACCAGCCTTTGACTGCGAAGTCTTATTATTATATTAAGACTGATTTGTAATACATTCAAAGTAAAGAGTCAATACGTTATGTTACATTCAAAATGAAATTTTTAAGGAATAGGCAATATCCTCAATGTGAAAGCAACTCAATTACATTTGTGTTACTTTCGCTAATCCAATCCATTTTACAAATTTGAGTTTATTTTATTACAAATTCAAAAATTGAAAACACCAAAGCAAGTATCGCAGCCAATAAATGACCTTTAGCAACCTCTTTATTTTTCTTCCAATACTGAATGGCTTGAATTAACATTGACACACCCAACAATGGCACAAATACATCTGTTTCAATTTTCCAAACACCTAAAATATGCGTACATACAAATATTATTATGCTTATAGAACAAATATTGCTAAGTACAGACAGCACTTTTTCATCTGTTTGTGTTTTACTCCAACTACCTCTCACTTTTCCCATTGTACCTCCTCCAATATGATTAATTATTATTTTATTATCTAAGACGCAATAATCTACAAGTTCGTCATAAAATATATGTTTAACTATAACATAATTACCATAAATTAAGTATATTTACAATTTAAAAAATCAGTAGTAGCCTCAATGTGAAAGTAACTCAATTGGTATTGTGTTACTTTCAGAATATCAATACTAGCTTAATAGAGTAAACCTATATCTAATGATATGGGTTTACTTGTGTCGACATATTAGAAGGTTATGAATTAATTTTTATTATCCAATAGTTTCTGGCATAAGTACATTAAACATCCATTTATTATTGCAAGTATAATATAATTAATTAAATTATTTTTTAGTTTGATAACCTCAAATCCTATAAAAAATGTTAAGACAATACTCAAAAAATTTATTAATGCAAATAATTTATTCTTTTTCATATTTTATCCCCTTTATTCGTTACTTGCTTAATTATCTTATTCTATATTATAGATCTGCAATCCTTTAAAAATATATTTCAAAGATACAATGCCGTGGAACCAAAATTTCACGGCGTTTAATAACCCCCATACAATATAATAAGATGTTATATGGAGCCAAAAAAGCCACAGTATTTTTACTGTGGCTTTTTTGGTAATCTACAATGAATGTATTATTATACTGGGGTAGCGCCAACATTTCGGAAATGATGGCGCTACCCCTATAGATCCTTTTTATTCTTCAACCACTTTAATCATACTTAAAGCAGAATCAAGCAATTCTCTTAAAATTTCATTTTTCCCTTTACCAGTCATTTCAGCTAATTTATTAAGATTTTTATTCTGACTTTCTCGCACATAATAAGTTAGTTTATCTTCTTCATTTTTTTTCTTTGCAATGGTTATAACACCTTGATTCTTAATGTTTACACTTTTATTTTCATTTACAGTATTTGAAACATTTATATCATTAAGACTTATGATGTTTTTTTTATACCCAATTTAAATGCCTGTGATTGCTTTATGGTTCTTTTACTACATAATTAACTGCTTAATTAAATTTAGTTAAATCTTAATTAAATTCTTAACTAGCCTTAACTAACCTCAGCTTAGGTGTATCCCAGAACTTATTTTTATGCTATGAAGTTGTTAATATATATCTAGAAAACTATAAAGTGGTCATACCCTAACAAAGAGAAAACTTCAGCAGTAGTATAAAATCTCCTTCTGAAGTTTTCTATTTAGCTTCTTCGAAGCTGTTGCAGCGACCCAGGAGATGATTTAATAGTATTTTACTCTTTAAATTATAGTTGTTAACAGTTAATAACCATGATATACTAACGCTAATTGGAGGTGCTACAATGGCAATAAATAAAGAAACTCATGTTATTGTACCTGTCGTTTTAAGTATAGAACTGGAAAAACAACTGAAAGAATTGGCAAAAAAGAGTGAACGGAGCAGGTCAGCACAAGTGGTTACATATATTAAAGAAGGTATAAAAAAGGAAGTAGAAGGAGGTAATATATGATGGCACAAATTATCGCAGTGAGTAATCAAAAAGGTGGAGTTGGTAAGACTACGTCCACATTAAATTTAGGAGTAGCACTTACTCAGCTTGGCAAGAAAGTATTAATGATTGACCTAGATCCACAAGCTAGTTTAACAATTTCAATAGGTCTTGAGCCGGAGAATTTAGAAAAAACAATTTACAATGCATTGATTGATGATATGGATATAAAAAAACTAATTTTATTTAATGAACTTCTCTACTTCGTACCATCCACTATAGATCTTTCTGCAGCAGAAATGGAGCTTGTATCTGAAGTAGGGCGCGAATTTAAACTTCGCGAGGCACTTGACCCAGTAAGAGAAGATTTCGACTATGTATTAATCGATTGCCCCCCTTCACTTGGATTACTAACTATTAATGCATTAGTTGCCTGTGATGTTGTAATTGTACCTATGGCACCTGAGTATCTTGCATTACGTGGATTTAATTTGCTTGAAAAAACAATGGCTAAGGTTAAAAAACTAAACAAAAAACTTGCCTTAATGGCAATATTAATAACTTTATATGATAGCAGAACAACACACCACAAAGATGTAGTTGAAGAACTGCGAAAAAGCTATCCTGTTTTTCATTCCATGATAAAAAAATCAATAAAATTTCCAGATGCGGTGCTCGCAGGACAACCCATTATGACCTATGATCGAAAATTTGAAGGATCTGTTTCCTATCAAGAATTAGCTAAGGAGGTTATAGCATGGGAAGTCGAAAAGTAAGTCTAGCTGATAAGATGAAAAAAGTAAATGCAATGCAAACACAAGGAGTAAAAAAAGGACAAGGTGTGGATGCATTTTTCACAAGTACAATTGACGGTGAAAGCATTGAAAAGCCTGATAATTGTACAAATGTAAATACATTCACGGACACGTCCACGGGTACGTTCACGGTCACGTCGCCAAGCACAGACACAGCACTGAATACGAACCCAGTTTCAGGTACGGACTCGGTGCTAGATTCATTACTTAGTAGCAATGAACAATTTGTAAGATGTGTAGCTTATTTAAGAAAAGATCAAGCGGCTTTCGTAAAGGATTTGTCAAAACAACTGACAAAGAAAAACAAAGGAAAAAGAATAAAAGAATCGGAGATATTTAGAATGGCTATGGATATGCTTATGAAGGTCGTGAACAAATAAGTTGGGATGAAGTAAGTCTCTGGAAGATAAAATGCTATTTTAAATTAAATCATTGCTTTCAGAGCTTCGATATTATTAATAAATCTAAAGTTTTGTACTTATTAACAGTACAAAACTTTAGATTTATTTTATGTTTTTTTTATGAATTTCTTATAATATAAACTTTTTACTTTAGTCCCTAACAATATAAATAAAGTTATAACTGTACGGGCACGTTCACGGTAACGTCACCGAGAACGGATACAGAACCGACTACGTTAACTCACACAAGCCTGGTTATGGGCACGTATATATTACTGTATATTTAATCTTTTTACAATTTCCAATAGCCTCTTATTAAAATTAATGTGATAGTTAAAATTTTTTCGAAGAAGGAAGATGACAATATGCTAAAAATTTTATTTTTAGAGGATGAACCCACTATATCAGAGGTAACAACAGAATATATGAAAATGCAGAATTACGAAGTAGTTTGTGCAAAGGATGGAGAAGAGGCTTTAGATTTTTTAAAAAGCAATTATTTTGATTTAGCAATACTCGACATAATGGTACCCAAGGTAAGTGGGCTAGTTGTTCTTGAACATATAAAGAAAACAAATCCCCAAATGGCTACAATAATGCTAACTGCCCTTGAAGACGAACAAACACAGTTAAAAGCCTTTAATCTTTATGCTGATGATTATGTAGTAAAGCCATTTTCCCCCTTGTTATTACTTAAACGTATAGAAACAATATTGCGTAGGACCAGGGGTAGTAGCACAAAGATTTCAGAAGTAAAAGGCTTATATATAAATGATGAAGCATATGAGGCTTACTACGACAATCAATCTTTGCATTTAACATTAAGTGAATTTTTACTTTTACAAACGCTTGCGAAAGAACCAAATCGAGTATTTACTCGTGAACAATTAATAATGAAAATTTTCAATGAGGAATATTTTGGAAACGACAGAGTAATAGATGCACATGTGAAAAACACGAGAAAAAAGCTGCCTAAAAAATACATAAAAACAGTAACTGGTGTAGGTTATAAGTTTGATACGGAGGGAGTCTTTTGAACTTATCAAAGAAGACCTTTGTGTATAGTGCAATTATATCAGGGACAATCGTAACCTTAATGATAGCTTATTTTGTCCTAATGCTTCCTTCATTATATGTGGATTATATGAAAAAGAGTAATTTTAAATCAATAAAATCAATACAAAAAAGCTATATAAATGATGGAAATTATAAAAATATATCCTCAAGTAACCCAGCAGGAACAGCAACTATTAAAATACCAACCACTGGTAATGAAGTTTTTATCGCAAATAAAATGTGTTCTATAAAAGTCACTATTAATGATAATGGTATATTGAAGGTTATTGAAAAAGTAAGATACTATGGTGCTCACAGGGACGAAATGGAAAATATAGATAAAGATGATTTTGATTTTACAAGAAGTATAGGGGATGTTTTTAAGAATAAGTTATTTAAGGATAATTTGCCCATAACTTTTGAGTTTTTAGGAAATGATTATAAGAATATTTATAAAGCAACATCATCAAAGTTTAATGTAGTAGATGATAATACGGTTATTTATGAAACCAACGTATCTGATGGAAATAATTATTACACTAACTATATGGCTATGAGTATTAATAATAGTGATATTATTGTATCGGTATTTTCAGCAATGAATCCTAAAATAGGAGAGATACGTCCAATAATCCTTCAAAGTCTACCCATGATTATTGCCACAGCTCTTTTATTAATATTGGTATCAACGATTTTGTTTTCAAGAAAAATTGTGCTTCCAATAGAAAAACTGGTAAATCATGCTGTGTTTATGAAAGACAATACCAATAGGGACGTTGAACTAATGAAAATAGAAGGACGAGATGAAATTGCAGTTTTAGGTGAGACACTTAATGATTTATATCTAAAATTAAATGAAAATTTTAAAGAGCTAGAAAAAAAGAACAGCTATTTATCGGGCCAAAATAAAAGGCAAGAGGTATTTATTCGCGCATCCTCCCACCAACTAAAAACTCCAGTTGCAGCAGCACTACTGCTGATAGAGGGTATGATAAACGAAATAGGAAAATACAAGGATACAAAAGAGCATTTACCAAAGGTAAAGCTTCAATTACAATCCATGAGAAAAATAATAGATGATATTTTAAATCTTAACAATAGTATTGAAGCTATCAAAAGAGAAAACATAAATATTATTGAAATAATTAATGAAAGCCTTGCGTGCCATGAGGTGCAAGTGAAATCAAAGCAGCTTAATATAGAAAAGGAAATTAACTTCACGAATATAAATACAGATAGGAAGCTTATTTTTAAAATAATAGACAATCTAATAAATAACGCTATAACCTATACATCAAAAGAGGGGCATATAAAAATAACATTAACGCAGAAATCATTAACTATTATTAATTATGGAGCATTTATAGAGGAAGAATTATTACCACACATATTTGATCCATTTGTTTCAGGTAATAGTGAAAATAGGGGGCATGGCCTAGGTCTTTATATTGTAGCCTATTATGCAAATCTATTAAACTATCAGGTAGATGTTAGAAATATTAATGATGGGGTAGAAGGTAGCGTGCTTTTTGCAAATACTAAGGATTATAAAACGATAAAATAAAAAGCTGTATTCTTCATATTGATTTATGTAATTACCATAATATTCACATACAATCTTCATATGAAATTCATAGTGGCTTGGTATAATTTAACTATAATAAATCGTTAAATCATCACCTGCGGTGCTGAAATGTAGTTAAATAGGGGGAGAATTTATGGTAACTATAAAAAATTTAGAGGTAAGATATGGCAAGCAAATTGCATTGTCAATAAAATCACCAATAACCTTTGAAATTGGTGATCGCATAGGAATAATAGGCTCAAATGGAGCAGGAAAGTCTACCCTAGTTAAATCAATCTTAGGGCTTACAAATTATAATGGCACAATTCACACCAGTTTAAAGCCAGAAGAAATGTCGGCGCATATGCAGGAAAATAATTATGTGGATACCATGGCGATTAAACATATAATTGAGGCTATTTTGAATACAAAGATAAAGAGTAATAAGGTGCTACAGGAACTAATTAGCTTCTTTAATTTTGAGCAGTGTCTTAATAAAAAATTTAGTACACTATCAGGAGGACAAAAGCAGCGTTTAACAATAATATTAGTTTTAATTCAAGATGCTCCTTTGGTATTCTTTGATGAAGTTACTTCAGGGCTAGATTTTGAAACCCGCCAGCAATTAATGAGTAAAATAACTGAGTGGTATGAGAATAAAAGTGCCACCATTTGCATTGTATCTCATTATTATGAAGAGTTAGACAAACTAGCAAATAAGATATTGATTTTAGACAAGGGGCAAGTAGTTGACTTTGGCAGTAAGGAAGATCTTTTCCAAAAATACTGTGGGAAATCAACAATAACCATTGAAAATAATAAAAGAAACGAAGAATTGACGAGGCGCTTTACAAAAATAGTATCACCGAAGCATTTAATAGCTATCTCTTGCAAATGCGAGAATAAGGAATTAGAAATAGTAAAGGTATTAATAGATGAAAATATAAACTTTAAAAGAAGCAACAATGATATTGAAATAATGTCTATTAATGCTAAAGCAAGATTTGGTAATGAACTTGAGGGAGAGGCTAGTGATGAATACAAAGCTGTTTAATTTGAGCTTAATAAAATATGAATTCAGAAATTTAATGGGGAATATATTTACAATGATTTTCGGAGTATTCTTTCCCATTGGTATGACATTATTCTTTGGAACCGCAATGGTAGGTAAAGTTCCAGAATCTATGAAAGATATTTTTATAACAAATATATTTATCACTGACAGCTTAATTATTCCATTAGCAACTATTCTTATAGGGTATGCCGCTGTATTTTCACAGGAGCTGGAAAAAAATATACCCTTACGTTTCCGTTTGTTTGGCTATAGTGAGAAAACTGCATTGATGTCTAAAATATGTGCTAATTTAATTTTTATAACCTTGTCATTGATTTTGTATACAGTAGTAGTTTGCTCTGTGTTAAAAGTGCAGATCCCAGCTTTAAGCTCCGCACTTATTTTAATAGGTTCCTTATATTTATTATCTACATTTTTGTTTATACTAGCTCATGGAATAGCATTATTTTTTAAAAAGTTTGGGCCAACTAATTCCATAACTATGTCGTTATATTTTGCAATAATGGTTTTAAGTGGAATGTTCGGTGTGCAATCAAAAGATTTCCCAGATGGAGTAAAGGCTGTGGCATATACTTTACCAACCACTTATATAAGTGGAGAATTTATAGATTTTTGGAAAGCGGGTAGTTATAATTTTGTGCCATATATTCAGTCATTTATATTCTTTGCAGCAGTTTCATGTATTATATTGTTTCTGTCAATACACCATAATAGTAGAAGAGTAAAGTAAATTAAATGCAAACACAAAGTGTAAAAAAGGACAAGGTGTAGATGCATTTTTTACAAGTACAATTGACGGTTAAAGCATTGAAAACCCTAATAATTCTACGGATGTAAATACGTGAACGTACACATCGAAAAGTACGGATACAGAACCGATTACGGCGACTTGCACTGACTCGGTGCTAGATTCATTACTTAGCAGCAATGAACAATTTGTAAGATGTGTAGCTTATTTAAGAAAAGATCAAGCGGATTTCGTAAAGGATTTGTCAAAACAACTGACAAAGAAAAACAAAGGAAAAAGAATAAAAGAATCGGAGATATTTAGAATGGCTATGGATATGCTTATGAAGGTCGTGAACAAATAAGTTGGGATGAAGTAATGCTCTGGTTATAAAATGTTATTTTAACGACATTTCAGGTAATCATTGAAAAGAACTATAAATATACGGTCACGGTAACGTTCACGTAGACGTGACCGTGATCATATAAAGACACGTCTGTGGTTACGTGACCGTTACCAAGTACCCCCGCTGAAGTTTTCTATCTGTTAGGGCAAGTAACTCCTACTTATAGAAGTTGGAGACTTTCCTTCTGAAATGTCGCTAAAGTGATGTTCCACTAAATAATGTAGCATCACCTCTTAATTATCATATCTGAATTTTTCTATGCACGTGAACTATTTTAAATATCTTTCATTCGGACATCATAAGCTACTCGGAGTACGGGTACAGCCGACATACGTGTAAAAACCGGCCACATGCTGGATATTGATTCCAATACGTGACTTTAGTTGTTGAACAATATATAAAAGTTGCGTTGCAAAAAAAAGTTAATCAAAACGCTTCAAATATGAAAATTTATTTTATGAACTATAATTCATTTTATCTAAGTTTCTAATTTTTCGCATATTCGAAATAAAAATAAAAACTATATATATTAGTAATACTATGATTCCTATAGTAAAAGAGGTATTAAGTATTCCACAATTATGTGATAACCAAAAAACTTCATTTTGGGATATACCATTCATATTTCCCATACTAATTACTATGATTGAATCAAAAATATAGTGCATTATCAAAGGTGCAAAAAAAGTGTATTTTAATGCAAGCCATGCATAAACTATAGATAGAATTAATGTACCAGCAACCCTTGACATGCCATGATTAGGAATATGCCACTGTGTAAATATCATTTTATTCACTAAACCATTTAAATTCATAGAATTAATATTTTGCAGTTCGCTCCATCCAGTGAAATAATTAATTCCCTTACCTATTAACTGAGCCATGATTAAACCTAGAAAACCAATAATAACAACTTTACCAAATATTTTCTTTTTACACATATACCCTATACCCATAACATATGAAACAGTAATAATACCAAAACTAAACCACACAGGCATCGTTGGGGCAAATTTCCACTTAACTCCTGCCAAAATATGATTAATACAGTACTATTTTCACAAATAAACTTTGAACTTATAAATTGTCCTAAAGTGGATATAAGTGGAATACAAAATATAAATACCAGTATAGCTTGGAATAATAAATTATTTGGAATTTGTTTCAAACTCTTCTTTATGTTTTCCATTTTTATGCCCCTTTAATTTACAATTGTGTCTTATTGTTTTAAATATTATACCATTATATACTATTTTTATAAACATATAGAATCTACTAATACGAGACTGTACATGGAAACTGTCACAATGAGGTACACCCTAATGACACTATCAGAATATGTTTCACTGGGGTTATAAAAAGAATATATGAAATGTTTCAAATATAAATAGACTTGATGCAATTTGCCTTTTAAAAAAATGTCATTATAATTATATAAAATAATGTTAATAAACTAATCCCTAACACTAGTATTATAGGATTCCTAAACATCAAACCACATTGTAAATATACGCCTCCAGCAATAGCAAAAATAATACTTATTATTTGAGTTATAATAAGTTTTAAAACTTTTGGAATATTCTTCTTAATATAATTCACCTTATTCATTTAATACTTTGCCATATCATTGAAAACACTGATACTTCTACAGATATAGATGCATACTATGACACGTGTACGGGTACGTTCACGGTAACGTAACCAAGAACGTATACATTACCGTTAAAATTACAAATACGCGCTTAGTTAAATCATCTCCAGAGGAGCTGAATTGATGACTTCCGTATATATTTAATCCTTTTACAATTTCAAATAGCCTCTTATTAAAATAAATCTTTTCCTTACCCACCATTTGAGATGCTCATCGATGGATCAGTTTAATTACTAGCTCTATTTTTTTATGTTCAAACTATTGCGATAGTGTTTTTATATGCTTTATGGTGATTGTAACATTTTAAATTCACACAAAGGTACAAACTAACACGAAACAACTAAATGAGCTTACACGGCAAATAAACGAGTCTTTCCGCTATAACCTAAATGAGTATTAATAATATCAACTACTTAACCATAATAAACATTTAAGGACATGTTTCAGCTCCGCAGATGATGATTTAATCATAGTAAATCCTATGTTAACGGCAACCTATTTACGAACAGCTTAAACTTAATTATATAAAAAATGTAGTTATATTGTTAACTACTAATTCTAAACAACAGTTGTTGTTTTAGATAGTTTTAAATAAACAACAAGGTTTTAATACTTTTAGGCACCCTTCAAGTCGTTGATACTACTATGTTTGAGTATGCGAAAGGCAACCTATTTACGAATAAAGGCAACTTATTTACGAATAAGTCATTTTGAAAGGCAACCTATTTACGAACAAAGGCAACTTATTTACGAACAAAATCATTTTGAAAGGCAACCTATTTACGAATGTGCAACTCGTTTTATGAAAAGTTGTTGACAACTCAATTATTGAAATGTTATAGTTCCTGTGGGGAGGGGATTGGGAAATGATAACAGATTTAACAAAAGCAAATAATAATTGGATATATCAGAGCAATAAATTGATTGAAGCGTCTTATTCATTTACAGTATTGGAACAAAAATTAATTAGATTGCTCGCAAGTATGATAACAAAAGATGATGTTGATTTAAAAGAATATCAATTTTTAGCGACCGATTTAAGTAAGACCTTAAACATTCATAAAAGAAATATTTACAGGGAATTAGATCGTGTCACAGATAAATTAATGGCAAGGTTTATAAAAATGAAAAATGACGATACCGAAGAGTTTGATAAATTCCATTTAATAAAAACAGCAAAATTACGAAATGGGATATTAATATTGAAAATCGATGAAGATATGAAGTATTTTTACTTGAAACTGAATTGGTATACAAAATACCAATTAAAAAATATTATGCAATTTAAAAGTACTTATTCGTTTAGACTTTATGAGTTATTAAAACAGTATGAGGGCATAGGCAGTAGATTAATAAGTATTGCGGATTTAAGAATTGGATTAGATATCGAAAAAGAACAGTATCCAAAGTATTCAAATTTAAAACAAAAGGTAATAAATGTTGCTCAAAATGAAATAAATCTAAAAACCGATATATCATTTGATTATGAAGAAATCAAGACAGGTAGAAAAGTTACAAGTATTAAATTTTATATAAAGATCAATAAAGATAATGACATAGCAACAGACGAGGTTTGTGCTACTATGGTGACTAAATCTACCAGTGAGGAAAACAAGTACTCAATTGAGGATATAACGGTGGTACAAAACATCTTCAAAGAAGATATAACAGCAGACGATGCAAAATCTATATTAACCACTGCCAAAGGTAACTTAGAAATTATTAAAGAAAAGTATGATCTACCAAGAAAAACAGATGTCGCGAATATAGTTGGTTGGGTGCGTGACGCAATCACTGGCAATTATAAAGCACCTAAAGGCAAGACCAATGCTGTTGGTAGTTTCAATGACTACGAGCAAAGAAAGTATGACTTTGATAAGTTGGAAGATACTTTATTAGGTAAAAATGATGATAAATCAAATAAAGAAGATAATATGGGATGGGAAGAAAAAACTGCAGAGGGTATGAGTGTGAAGGATATGGTGGATGATGTGAGAAAAGCGTTGAACTCAGAGACTTCCACAGGGAGTGTAATCACATAGGTCAAATCATCTCCTGCGGAGCTGGGGTTTATAAGCCAAAATAGCCAATAGTTTAGATGGTCTTTACAAGAGGAATATTCTAAGTAAGCATTAAAAAGAGTTATAACTATACGAATACGGTAACGTGCACGTACATGTGACCGTGCACGGGAACATATTCATATTATGTTAAACTAATTTAAATAACCTGTCAACATGGTCTAATGTTGTTGAAAATACTATTTATCAACAATATTAGTGAGCTTTAGGCGGCGGCACTGTTGCCAATGATGTTGGTTGGTATCTAATCTTATAAGTTGGGGGTTTCTATAAAATGAATAATACTGATATTAGCAAACGGTTATCTGAATTAGAGAATAAACAAAAAATGCTATTTATAGGAGTTTGCAGAGCACTAGAAAAGCTTGGAATAGAACAAGATGATAATTTAGAATTATTTTGTATATCTCGATTTTCATACGAAGGTTTTGAAAATTTTAAGACATTTTTATTAGAAAATTCAATTAAGCTTCATAATGAAAATTTAAGCAAAGTTAAATTCATAAATAATTACAATGCTCTTTTCCCAGATAAAGAATCATTATTATCTAAGTTAATGAAATTAGTTGATAAATCAGATGAATTTGAACAAATATGTAGTTTATATTTTGATAGAATATAAGTATTTATTCAAAAAATAGCGTAGGGCAACGATTAATGGTGGGGTATAAGCTAACGGTTGACACTATCAGCCCCCGTATCGGACTTTCACCGACGAGTAAACGCCCATGCCAGGCACACTAAAAAAAGAAGGTGTTAACCCTCTTTTTTATCTTTTAAAGTTAGTGATAATGTCCTTTGCAGCTTGCAACATAGATATTTTCATCATCAATACTATATATAAGTCTATGAACATCTGTTATTCTTCGACTCCAATAACCGACCAACTCATGCTTTAATGCTTCCGGCTTTCCTAGACATTCATTTCCGTTTCTTTCAATGTCTTTTATAAGTTCATTAATTTTTCTTAATATTTTTTTATCCTCTGACTGCCAATATACATAATGCTCCCATGATACCTCTGAAAAAATCTTATTCATCAAGCAGTTCCCTTTTAATTCCCTTTCCCATTTTTAATTGGTCAATAGATTTCAACAATTCATTATAATAGGTGGGATCACTTCTAACGTACAAATTTTCCATAAGGTTATTATATGCTGATTCAGATAACATAACCACGTTGTCACCACGCTCGCGAGTAATAATAATGGTTTCAAAATCTTTTGTAGCTTTGTCGCAATAATTTTTAAAATTCTGTCTTACATTCGAGTAACCTATAGCGATCATAAAATCACCTCCATACATATATTGTACACTACTCTGTACAATATATGCAAAAATAATAATTGGGAATGTAATTATTCCATAAGTTTAACGACATTTCAGAAGGAAAGTCTCCCACTCCTATAAGTGGGAGTTACACACTATAACAAATAGAAAACTTCAGTGGGAGTATAAATTTCCTTCTGAAGTCGTTAATTTATCTTCTACGAAGCTGTTTCAGCTCCGCAGGAGATGATTTAATTAACAACCTAGTTTTACGCGCCACGCAAATTATTGGTATCAGTAGGGTTTAATAGTTTCTTAAGTGAAAGGTGATGGTGTTAAATATGAAAAATGAAGTATTTTCTCGAAAAGAATTATTATTTCTAATTACAATAGTTTAGAGAAATGTTGGCGAGATCCCATATTTAAAAACAAAAAAATAAAGAGCCTAGTATCAATAGACCCTTATGGGGAGAAATATATTTAATTGGGTGAACACCTTAAGAAGTTTGTCCACTTTTCATAAAAATATTCATTATATTAAAAAATAGTTTATATTAAATTTCATTCAATAAAATTTAAAGTGAGGTTGGGATTAAAAAGCTCACTTTAAATTTCTCAATGACTTTTATAATTCTTTTTTATCAACGCAAAAATGACATTTCGTACGTTAAGAAAATTAAAACCCTATAAATGTAAATACTTTACTCGTTAAGTAACGGTAATAATAGTATAATTAAATAAATGTTTTGTGTCGCAACAGTAAAATATTATGAATTAAACAGAGGAGGTCTACCATGAAAAATAAAGCAACTTTAATTTTTAGTATTGTATTAAGTGTAATATCATTAATATTAATTTTTATAGGTGCAGTATACAATCTTATATTATGTATCATAAGCATAATTTGCTTATTTATAGGCATTATAATATTAATTATTTGGAGTACCAATAGTTATAAATGGGTATGTGATAAATGTGGAGAAACCTTTGAAATTACTTTAAAGCAAAATATATTCGGGGTAAACGCTGGTGTAAATTATAAAAATTTGTATTGTCCTAAATGCCATAAGAAAACTATGTGTAAAGGTATATCTAAACAATAGCGAAAACAGTTCATAATTTTCATGAATTACGTCACAAACGAATGTACGATTTTGACTAAAATCATACATTCGTAAAAATAGCATAAAGCGTTGATATATAAAGCCTTATAGTAGATTTAACCAAAGCCTTTTTCCTTATTGTTTGAATGTATTGTTTTATCTAATATATTATAAATATAGTGGGATAGGTAGTAATTGAACCTGTTCTATCTATTTTATATGTACCAGAATTTCACAAAAATTTGTTTACATTTTTTGTGAAGTTTGTTATTATTAATTTAAACAATATACATAGCAGTGGAAGTCAGCAATATTAACCTTACTGCACTTACCAAATCGCATGATATTGTCGGAACAGCATACATAGCAACGGAAGGTATAGGGTTTTAACCTTATCACACTTACCAAATCGCATGATGTTGTTTTTTTATACCCAATTTAAAATAACTTTCTATAAAATAGGAATATAATTCTTGACTTTAGTGATGGGTCAATTCATATTTGGCACATGAAAAATAACAGTGTGATTACTTATGTTTAAATGCCTGTGATTTTTAAATAAATTAAAAAAATTTAGCTCTGTTTGCACCTCAAAACGGAACCCGTTGCTTTTTTAGCGTATTTTTATATTATGCCTACCCCATCAAATACCACTTGTGGTAAAAACCTTAGAATATCTCCCATAATAAAGCTCGAGTTTTCATTAAATCATCTCCTGCGGAGCTGAAACAGCTTCGTAGAAGATAAATTGACGACTTCTTGACAGAGATTTAGACTCCCACTGAAGTTTTCTCTTTGTTAGGGCAAGTAACTCCTACTTATAGTACGTGGGAGACTTTCCTTCTGAAATATCGTTAAAATAGTAAATTTAAAATTAAATCATTGGCCAAAATTTACGAGCAGCTATTTTATGAGAAAACCGTTAGCTGACGTAAGGAAACCTTCACACTTAAGATAACTACTAAACTTCTTTATTTCCGAGGAAAGAAAAATAGGTTGTACTATCAAAATTCAGTATATTTGCTATACAAGTATAGTAATGATTTATTAATTATTATGAAATATGGTTAATACAAATATATATAAATATTGAGTTTATATGGATTGTTAAGCATTTAGTTAAATTTAACTAAGCACTTAGAGACATGGATATATCACACATTGTTAATATAATGCATTTAATAAAAGAAGCAATACTAGCGCCAAAATGACCAATAACAATGTTAAGGTTTTTAATAATGGTAGGACTTGTTCCCCCTGTTTGTTGCAATTTCAATGAGCAATATTTTTTTTGAAATGAGCATAAAAGAAGCATTTGCATCTGCAGTGATATTTAATTTACTAGACTTGATAATTTTAGGAATAAGAAAAGTAGTAAGAAAGAAAAAATGAACATTAGCCTTACCATGGTAATTTAAATAATTTACATTAGGGCGGGATGTTAATATGGGGGAAGAATTATGAGAAAAATAAGAGCAATTTATATTGGTGATGTTAAACATAATCAGTGCCCGGTTTTTGAATTAAATATAGATACTGGTTGGTTTGAAATGTTGGAAGATAAGAGTTTTACATATGAAAAAGAGTGTATTTATGATGATGCAGATTTCTTGATTTTTTGATGTTGAAAATGATAGTGTTAACTTAGTAATTAGAAAAAAAGACTAGTAAATATATAAAATGGATATGTTGTTATAATTTAATGTTAATTATTTATACTAATATTAAATATTATAATATAGTAATAGTTTTTAATGCTATCATTTTATTGTATCCCCATTGAGATGCCTTTGAGGATACTATCCACGATGAATTATATACAAATTTAAGTTCTGCGGACTTAATCAAGTTTTTCACATAAGAAGATGAATAAAAAAGTAGCTAAGATATAACTCTTAACTACCCGAAGTAATTAAACTAGTTTAATATACCCCGCACTAACAAATCCGCCATGATTACCATAAAATATAGAATACCAATTACCTACCTTATTATCAATTTTAACTTTTTCATTTTTGTTTAGTGTCCCCAATATACTGGAATTTACATTTGCCCTCAACCTAACATTAAGTACGTATGCAGTAACTATCCCATGCTTTCCAGAAGATATAATTGGATTATTTGAAACTATAGTTTCTCCACTGAAATTTAATCCGAGGTATGCAAATATACCTTTTACTATTGCTAAAGCCACTTTTTCTTGATAAGCATTTGATAATAGTAAATTTTCTTCAGTTGGATTACTAATAAATGCAGTTTCTACTAATATAGCAACCATGCTAGTCATTCTAAGCACACCAAAATTAGCAGTTGTGCACCCTCTATTTGTTAATCCTGTAGCCTTTATTAATTCCGATTGTACTAGTTTAGATAATCCTGCACCACTCGAACTTTTCGGGTATGAAAATGTTTCTATTCCATGAGCTGATTTATCTGAAAAGCTATTTGCGTGAATTGATGTAAATGTATCACAACCATTATTGTTCGCGGTATTAGCTCTTTGTGCTAATGTTAAATAGACATCTGTAGTTCTTGTATATATCACCTTTTGTCCTCTTTCTACAAGTATCCTACCAACTTTTTTACCAATAGCCATAACAAGGTCCGCTTCATGGGAATGATCCCCTACTGCTCCAGAATCTGTTCCTCCGTGACCAAAATCAACGCAATGTGTATATATTTTATTACTCATAATAACAATTCCCCCTCTTATTTTTTAATTTTTTGTAATCCTATTTCTATCTATTTTTAACTAAAAAAAATTCCACCAAGTTAATCCTTAGTGGAATATTTCGTGGTGCTCAGCATCGCAGATGATGCCAGTACCAAAGGTGATGACCAGCACCGCAGGTGATGATCTATAGCACCGCAGGTGATAACTATGCTACTTCAATTTCATTAGTGTCAGTAGTAATTACTTTAGCATCTTTCTTGCCAGTTAAGCTACCATTCGCTGATGCAAAAATGTTCTTTGCAATAACTAAATCCATAAGAGCATTTACTTCAGCGTCTTTTATAGTTGGAACTCCCTCTTCATCAGTTTTAATGTCATCTACGCTTAAAGTAAAATACTTACCTTCTATAGATGTTAAAAATCTCATAACTAATTTATGCATATGTCTTTTCCTCCTTTTAATTATTACTTAATTTAGCCCTGAATTTTAAGCTGAAAAACTATTCCATAACTAAACTGGATTGATCTTGTCTGTCTAGTGTAAATAATGGATAAGTTTTAATGTTAGATATAGCTTTTCCTATTGCAAAAATGTCTTCATCATTTGCAGTAACTTTTAAATTACCTAATGTTTTTGTTGCGAATTTGTCGTTGCCATCGATATCGACCCCTACTTTCATAGTGAGTTTTAGTGCGCTTGCTACCTTTGTAGATACAACTGCCATATTGATTGCCCCCCTTCATTTTGTTTTTCACTGAATATATATGTCCTTCAAATTTTTTTGGCGGTTAATTTAAAAATAAAAACAAAGACAAAGACAAAGAAGGTATAGCTAATATAGCTACACCTTTGATTACTCTAAACAATTTATATCACATCTATTTGTTTCCATCCGAGCAACTGCTTCTCCAATTCATCAAAATCGTAGGAGCGTTGCTCGTAGTCATTGAATTTATCAGCTTTAATGACAGTTCATAAGGAAAGTCTCCCACTACTACACGTGGGAGTTACGTACCTTAACAAATAGAAAACTTCAGTAGGAGTACAAATCTCCTTGTGAAGTCATTAATATTTCAGCTCCGCAGGAGATGATTTAACTTTGCCTTTAGCAGGCTTATAGTCTTTTTTTATTGCATCTATAAGCCATCCAACTACATTACCAATTTTAGCTTTGACCATAAATAGGTTGCCTTTAACCATAAATAAGTTGCCTTTGACCATAATAGTTTGCCTTTAGAATTTCAAGGCCAGTCATACCAATGCTTTGAGGTACATATAAAACTATTAAAACAACAACAAGGAGCATACCCATAAATAAGTTATATTTGTTGTTGTTCTCTAGAACATATAAAAAAATAAGAATACCAATCTGGCACCCTTATTTTTCGTATTTTCCTATAACGGTGGATATAACTATAGTTAAATCTGCGATAGATTTATTGAGATCCTCAATTTTCTTCTCAAACCTAACCAAAAGATATACGCTCACACTTATAGGGAAGCCAACTGTATTAACCAGTTTAATAAATACATCATACATAATGCATTCCTCCCTCACCGCTATAGCTAATATATATGATTTTTCTAATTGTTTTCTTAAATATATTTTCTAAGCTTCTTTAACGCTTTATTTTTAACCCTTACATAATGATAATAACTATGCGGACCATCGCAAGCTATTTCACGAAGACTATCATCAAAAATATAGAATCTCTCCACAATGTCTCTCTCATATGGATCTAACTTTTCTAAGGCATCATATAGCCTTTTAACTTCCTCGTACGCTATCACTTCATCCTCTAAGGTAAATTCATATGTTGCAGTGGCATTGGCCTCTATAGGCTCTGCATTTGGCACTTCTCTATAATGTTTTATCTTTCCTTTTAAAAGAGCTTTAAAATTAGTTCTGATGCTATTTATACAGTAACCATCAAAAGTATTACTACCTAGTTTATAAAGATTAACTGCCTTTATAACTGAAAGATATCCCTGTTGCACTAGGTCTTCAAATTCATAAGAGGGTATGTGGTAACTTGCAGCTAACTTAATTATCAAAAACTTATACCGTTCAATAATGTCCATCAAAGATTTTCTATCCCCATTTTTTGCTTTTTCAACTAAAATTTCCAGTATAAACACCACCCTTTTCATTTCTTATATCTATTATACATAATTTTCTATAAATGTTAAATAATTTTTTTAAATTTTTTTAATTATTTTAAAATTAATGTTTTAAAAATAACATTACATAAATAATAAGTTTTAAATAATAATGACAATTAATGTCTTTACATTAATTGTCATTATGGTTTTCCATAGTCAATGTGTTTCTAATCTGACACAAGCCCTTTGTGTCAGATAACGAATGGCTTCAAATCTAGTGTTGTAATAAAATGTAATTTACCATTTCCGTCTAATCTGACATATTGACTATTATTCAATTATTGTGTAATATAAAAAATGGTAATTTTATATTGCGACATGATGTTCTATAAAATCACCTTGAAAACATGACATATACGACTATATTTAACAAATTTAGTGATAGTTTACTTAATTGTTAAATCTTTAACGGAAGGATGATGTAAAATTAAAACTGTAGAACCCATAAGAGAAATAAGGACCATAAGAATTATGAGATCGTATTTAAGAGATCAAAGCCTTCGAAATGAGCTGTTATTTATTCTTGGAATAAATGTTGGACTTAGAATAAGTGATATTTTAAAATTAACATTTGATGATGCCATGAATTTCAAGAACATGAGTGCCAAAGAATATGTAATAATCACAGAAAAGAAAACCTCAAAAACCAAAAAGTTTTACATAGGCTCCATAGTAATTAAACTAATTGAAGGTTATGCGGCTACTTTGGAAGAAGTGCTACCACATATGTATGTGTTTTGTAGTAAGAAATCAGAAAACAAACCAATATCTCGTCAACATGCCTGGTATATATTAAATAATGCTGCTGAAATGATAGGCCTCGTTGAAAGGGACCATAATGGAAAGATAATATCCGGAGAAATCGGGACCCATTCGATGCGCAAAACCTTTGGTTACCATGCTTATACGAGCGGCACCACCATAGAGCTGTTAATGGAGATATTCAATCATTCATCCAAATTACAAACTTTAAAATATATAGGAATAACTGAGGATCAGAAAAAGGAAGTTTATTTGAGTAGCAATTTGGGATGATTAAAAAATAGAGAATTATGTTATAATTTTCCTATATACTAAACGGTTGGACTTAACGAATAAGAAAGGATGAGTAATATGATTCGTAAAGCTTCATTAAAGAAAATCAATGATGTGATTCAGTGGATTGTTAGCATTGCGTTGATAGGTGTCGGTATTTACTACTTTTTTATCAGTAAGGATATGTTTAAAGAAATGGGTTGGCTTATTGTGTGGAGTGGTATTGGTATTTTGAATGCAGGGCGAATTATTGATTCCAAATTTTTTGAAGATAATTTAAGTTGGAAAAATAATTGGCAAAACATTATACAGATGCCTATGTCTGCAGCGATTGTTGTTTGTGAAATAAAAAGATTGTGGTTCTAAATTGATTTTTTTAATGATTTGCTAAAATGTAAGACATTCAGGGGAAATCTAATAAAAAGATAGAGAAGCAAGGTTATTAATCCTGCTTCTCTATCTTTTTCAAAATGCAATATGTTTTAACGACATTTCAGAAGGAAAGTCGCCATCTTATTTATGTGCTATGCAATACGTGTCCTAAATTCAATTTCTGTACTAAAGTTGTAGGGGTTTTGTTATAAATTATAATATCACTTTCTATTATATCACCCACAAATAAAATGTCCCACCTGGTGCGCATTGTAAAGAGGCGTGGTGGGTTCTATTAATAATAGTATATTCAAAAAATAAATAAATTACACCTTTATCTTTGTCTATATTCATTCATAGATGTTCATATAGTGAAATTAACATCTATATTCTATTATCATCATACTTTTCCCTTTATAATCTCCTAATTGTTAATTTCACTATAAGTTAGCAAGCGCAGACGTGTGCCCTCTCCTCCGTAGAACTCCTCTGATGGTGACCAGGCATATTTCAAATTCAATTTTTTATTGAATTTTTTATATTATAGAGGTATACTGTAAATAATACTCTGTAAACATCAGTAAACATACTAATATTAATGAATTTCAACAAAAATAATTGTAAACATTATTTAAAT
Organism: Clostridium sp. CM028; assembly: GCF_030585565.1. Taxonomy (NCBI): domain Bacteria; kingdom Bacillati; phylum Bacillota; class Clostridia; order Eubacteriales; family Clostridiaceae; genus Clostridium; species Clostridium sp. CM028. Next base: position 66,906 of record NZ_CP077767.1, read on the forward strand.
ATAAAGGAGGCCATAAAATGGCAGATAATAATAATCCCTTTTCAGTAAGAATGGAAGCAGATGACAAAGAGAAGCTCATGGAACTCATTCAAGGAAGCGGCAAAAGCAGTAAAGAATTTATGGGGATCCTTATGGGTGCTTATGAATTAAACAAGGTGAAAATAGATATACCAGAGGTAGCAGAGGACATTAATCACCTCGAAGCATTAAGTAATCAGATCAATACTATATATGTAAACATGGCTAAACGAATACAAACTATAGATGAATCAAAGGTGCTGCAGTTTAATAAAGATATGGAAATCTATAAGAGTAAAATAGAAAGTTTAAATGTTGAAAATGAAACATTAAAAACAGATAAAGAAGATATGGAAACTACACTTCAGGGATCTTTTAATATAAGTGATGAGCTTAAGAAGCAGGTAAAACAATTAAGTGAAATCACAGAAAGTAATAAGGCCTTAATTCTAGAATATAAAGAAAAAAATGACACACTTGCAGGCCTTGTTACGGAATATAAAGGGTTTAAGAATGAAAATGAAACAGTTAAAACCTTACTTGCAGATAGTCAGGCAAGAAAAATAGATCTTGAGAATAAAATAATATCCAAAGACATCGAAGTCGATACCTTAAAAACAAAACTGGAAGCTGTAGCTGTGGAAGCTCAAAAACAAGCAACTAGATTTGAAGAATTAAAAGAGTTTGAAAAGGAAAAAACATTGCTAGCTATGCGAACTTTAGAAACAAAAATGGAAGCTACAGTTACCGAAGCCCAAAAGGAAGTAACTCGAATTTCCCAGCTGAAAGAATTTGAAAAGGAAAAAGCACTACTACAGCAGGAAAAGTTATTTAATAAGAAGATGCAGGAGCTTCAAGAGCAGTCTAATAAAAAGATATTAGAATACCAAAAACAGGCAGAAGAATATATAAGAGAGATGCAGAGACAAAGCCCAAATAAACTCTAGTGTTAGTAATTAGAATAAGACCAAATGGAATATAGGGCGTGCTTTCGGCCCTATATGAAATGCGGTAGTATTAAATTAACTATTGATAATTACGCACTCTTATTACTAGATAAAAGGCATACAATATAATTTTCGTTATATTGTATGCCTCTTAACTTTAATGCAATACCAATAGATTCAAGGATCATTCACTATAACCTTTATTATAATGTATGGTTGGTGTAGTTTAAATGTCAAAACTTATATATGGTATAATTGAGCAAATAAGCTAATTATGACTTGTATTATATAATATATAGTTTGAGAGAAGGGTTTGGAATAAAAAAGGGGGATACTTACTTAAGATGAATAATATAGCATTGGTATTATATGTTATAAGACTTCGGGGTATAGATGATAATAAATATGTAAATTTAGATAATGTAAATGGAAAGCCATTTATAAATGTATTTAATGATTATTGTCTAAGCAGAAAAAACATTTCTTGTAATGAAGAACTAGGAAAAGCTATTAATATAAAAAATTTAACTATTGACGATGATATTTTTCATGGTCAGTTAGAAACAGGAAACTATGGTTATTCCAGTGAGATAAAAAGTATATCAACAAGTAAAACAACTCATAAAAAAACAATAGAAGAGGCTGATATGATGCCATTATTCTTTTATGCTTGTATACCAAAGGATGCATATAAGGGTCTATTTGCACTTGAGAAATTTAGAACTTTTGGTTGCAAAACAATTTTCGAAAATGATTTAAATCAATTTTTTGAAGATAATAAATATAAAATTAAAGGTACGTTACATCCAATACTTCCGGAAAATGTAGCAAAACAATATTTGACATCAGGAGGTATATGTAGAATGAGATTGGTAAAACATACAGTCCCTAAAGATATAGCTGATGTATATAAAGAAGAGTATAGGAATGGAGAATTCGGAACATTTGAGTATGTAATTAACCCTAAGAAAAATAAATTTTTATCTTTTAAAAAGCCTATAAGTAAATTTTTAAATAATACAATTGGACTAAAAAATATAATAGAAATTGATGGAATAGAATATGATAATATAAAAGTTGAGTTATTAATTGGTAAGAAGAAGAGGACCATAAGTTTAAATAATTTAAATAATTTAACGGGAGATATAGATATATCAGATGATGTCGAATTTGAAATTGATGGTCATCCTAAATATGAAAGCATTTTGGAAATAGCACAAGATATTGTTGAAGAATATGTAGAAATTATTGATTATAAGAACTATAGACTTAAGGAGAATGCAGGTGTGAATAGAAAGGAAGAGATTAATGAAACACCTATTACTATACATTAATGACTATAAAATTATATTAACTATCGTAAGTTTAATTGTAATAACATTTATCTTAAAAACTAATGATAAATCTAAAATAAATATTGTAGATTTAATAAGAAAACATTTTAGTACTCTAAAGGTATTTGGTACTGGAAAGGTAGATAAAAATGATATAAACATATTTTTTATCCTACCTATTTTCATAGCTATAATATTAGCATTATATATGAAAATAGATGATACTAGGCTTGGTATTATAGTTACAGCATTTACTATATTTATAGGATTACTGTTCAACATATTAGCGATATTATTAGCATTTGATGGTGAAAGGAATAAAAAGATAGATAAGATTTTTATAAAAGAAGTTTTATACAATGTTTCATTTTCAATCATTGTAGCTATTTTAGTTATAGTAGTATCTCTATTCATGTTTATAAAATTCAACTCTATTATACATGTACTATTAGATTTTATATTATTATATTTAATTTTAGTTTTTATACTAACCTTGTTTATGGTATTAAAAAGGTTGTTTAATTTATTAACGGAAAAAATAGATAATAATTAGGATGGTATTAAGAAATTTAAGTTATGGATAAAATTGTAAATAGTGCATAAAAGGGGTGTATATTCTCAATTAGACACTAAAAATGTTATCAAAGGAGTATATATTGTCACACATAAAATAAAAAATGAGGGTGTAGGCTAGTTATAGAGTTTTATTAAATGTCGTGAAATTAATTATTTCACGACATTAACTATGTATAATTCTATTTAATTTTCCTATTGATTTAGCAAACAATAAGTAATATAATGTAATAAATGAATATTCATGATTCTGTGAAGAGAAGAGTAAATGTTATCTGAGTATCTAAAGCGAATGGAGAATGGTGGAAGCTCCATGAGAAAAGTAATATTGAAAGACATCTCTGAGAAGTTTATCTGAACATTAAAGTAAGATAAATCGGATTCCTCCGTTATAGGGAATTGAGATGGCGTAGTTTAATAAACTTTGTCAAAGTAGGATGGTACCGTGGAAAAAGTTTTCACTTCTATAAATAAGAAGTTGAGGCTTTTATTTTTTTGTTCAGAATGGGGCCCATTCTGAATTGTATACTACTATTTTGTAGAGCTTATTAAATTATGTTAATTAGGGTGGCACCGCGAATTTCGTCCCTTGAGTTTTTTACTCAAGGGATTTTTTACTATCAATTTTAAAGGAGAGATTGTATATGAAAAGAGTTATGATAAATGAAATAGACAATTTAATAGGTAAGAAAATACAAATCAAAGGGTGGGTTTATAGAGTAAGAAAGTTAAAAACTATAACATTCATTATAATGAGGGATAGAACTGGTTTTGTACAATGCATTGCAGAAAATAATGCTGTAGATATGAGTACAATAAAGTTAGAATCAGTAATATCAATCTTTGGGGAAGTAAAAGAAGATAAAAACGTGTTAAATCCTTATGAAATAGTAATTGAAGAATTTGAAATAATTAATAGTGCAACAGAAGAATTACCAATAGAAATAAATAAATCTACTTTAGACATTAACTTAGATACTATGTTAGATAATAGAGTTTTGAGCCTACGTCACGAAAAAATCAATTCAATATTTAAAATACAAAACCTGATTGTACAAGGGTTTAGGTATTTCTTATCTAAAGAAGGTTTTACAGAAATTTTCACACCTAAAATTGTGGCTGAAGGTGCTGAGGGAGGAACAGAAGTATTTGAATTGAAATATTTTGAAAAAAAAGCATACCTAGCTCAAAGTCCTCAATTTTATAAACAGATGATGGTAGGTGCCGGATTTGAAAGAGTTTTTGAGGTAGCTCATGTATATAGGGCAGAAGAACATAATACTAGCAGGCATCTTAATGAATATGTTAGCATGGACTGTGAGATGGGATTTATTGAAGATGAAAAAGATATAATGGATTTGGAAGAAAATTTAATTATATTTATAATAAACAAAACATTTCAAGAGGGGAAAAAATATTTAAAAATATTAAATGTAGATTTACCTAAATTAAATACAAAGATTCCAAGAATAAAATTTAGTGAAGCATTAGAAATATTGAGAACTGAATATAATAAATCAGATTTAGATGGAGATTTAGATCCTGATGCAGAAAAATTGATTTGTAAATATTCAAAAGAGAAACTTGGGTGTGATTTTATTTTTTTAACACATTATCCGAGAAAAAAAAGACCAATGTATACAATGCCTTTAGGTGAAAATGAAACTCATAGCTTTGACTTATTATTTAGAGGAGTAGAAATTACAACAGGAGGTCAAAGAATTCACGACTATAACATGTTAATTAATAATATTAAATATAAAGGTTTAACACCAGAAGTTTATCACAATTACACTTCTGTTTTCAAATATGGAATGCCACCACATGGAGGACTTGCAATTGGACTTGAGAGGATTACAGCACAATTACTAGGCTTAGAAAATGTAAGAGAAGCATCATTATTTCCAAGAGATAGAATAAGATTAGCACCATAAGTGTAATTATCACATAGCCAGTAACCTTTAATAGATATATTAGATCATATTAAGGGTTACTGGCTATTATTGTTGGATTTATAATCAGTATTAAATTTTTTAAACCTAAAATTTTATGTTTCCATAGGTGTGAAAGTAACACAATAGTAATTGTGTTACTTTCACTTTGAGTCTATAAGCTAGATGTTCATATACTACAAAAGTCGTGAAAATTTATTTTCACGACTTTGTAAGTCTCATTGGTGTAATAAAATATATTTAAAAAATAAAAAAATTGAACTGGATAATTTACTTAATTCTCAGTTAATGGTATTGTTTAACATGACGGTGAGGTGATATGTATGCATTTAAATACTCCATTTATAAAAAGTTGTATAATTGAGATTTTGAAAGCTATTTTAACTTTAGTTTTTGGTTACTTTAGTTTTAACATATATCAAAGATACAAAAATAAAAAGGATAACAATAAGTTATATGTTCAATTTCTAAAACTTGAGAAAGAAATGATAAATAATAAAACCATAATTGATAATGCTTTAAATGAGTATATATCTCTTGAAGAATTAAACAAACAATTTTATATTGATAATAGCCTAGATACTAATTTAGTAGACCTATATTACTGTGTTAGTCAATTAAATATATATAAAGAAGTACATGTGGAGCATGATAGATATGGGGAACCAGTAAGTGAAGTTACAATATATACGGAAAAACCATATGAATTTATTATGGAATACGAAGCTGACTTATCTTATCTTAAGGAAGACTATCGTGGAAATTCTGATGAAATAAATGATATTGAACGTTCTATTGAAAAGCTTAATAACAAAAATATTTTTAATGACTTTAATGATTTAGAAATTAAATTATTAAAATTTATTGGTAAATCATTTGTATTAGCACCTCAAATAAAATTTTTATATGAAAAAATTAGTAAATTTAATAAATCTAAAGAAAAAATAAAATATTTAACAAGATTTTGCGAATTTATTTTGAGTGAAGAAAACGAATTTAAAAACTCTTTTGATAATTACAATGAAATAATAAGGATTAATAAAAAATTAAATGTAAATAGTAAAGCTTTAGAACTGGATGTAAAATTTACTTTATGGGGAAAAATAGATGCTGATTTATTAGCAGTTTATGATGCAGAGCTATATTTGCAGCTAGAGGAATTTTATACAGAGTTAAATACTTTTAATATATATATAAATAGAAAAGAAACTTTGGATAAAGCAAAAAATATTATAGTGAAAGATTTAGAACCCATTATAAGCGATAATAAAAAACGCTTAAAAAAGATATTATTAAAAACCAATAAATTATTTAAGTCGATTTAAATAAATACATACGTAATGTATTGTAACGAATGAAGACCTGTTAAGCATTGTGGTGCTTAACAGGTGGAGAATCTTTGTAGTATAGAATATGAGGCTAATTAAGAAATAGCTGTTATTTAGAAGAATTAGTTGATTCTACATTAAAATATGAAATAAGAGGGGGGAAATTTAATGAAAATAATTAATTAGGATTGTATCAAAATATGTAAGACAAATGAAGGACCCAGTTGATAACCTCATATCTAACGATGTGGGGTTTACTTTATTTAGATTATATTAATATTCTGAAAGTAACACAAATGTAATTGTGTTACTTTCACATTGGGTCTATTGCCTATTCCTTTAAAACTTCATTTTGAATGTAACATAACGTGTTAACTCTTTACTTTGAATGTGTTATAAATCCCTCTTAATATAATACAAAGACCAGCTGTTAGCGGTAAACTAAAAGGGTGATATTTCGGCAAACAAAAAAGGAGAATAATTTCCAGTTAAGTACAATAATAATTCCTTCTCTGATACAATTAGAGATATATTTTACAGAGGGGGAATTTAAAATTGAAAGGATGGAATATGTTTAGTGAAATAAAACAATATAAAGCACTTGGATTTAATAAATCACAGGTTGAAAGAGCTCTAAATATAAATTACAAAACAGTTCAAAAGTATTGGGACATGGATCCTGGTGAATATGCTAAAGTCACTATTCAATCGAAGAATAGACATAAAAAAATTGATATCTACAAAGATGATATTTTAGAATGGATTACTGATTTCAGAGATATGTCAGCAGCACAAGTACTTGATTGGATAAAGGAAAGATATGGTGATGTAAAATTTAAAGAAAGGTCTTTAAGGCTTTATATTAGTAATTTAAGGAAAGAATACAATCTGCCTAAGGCTTCGCCAATAAGACAATTTGAGGAAGTACATGAACTTCCCATGGGCTACCAAGCTCAGGTTGATATGGGTCAAATATGGCTCAAAAGATTAAATGGAAACAAAGTAAAAGTGTATTGCTTTGCAATGGTTTTATCACATTCAAGGTATAAATACATACTTTGGACAGACAAACCATTTACTACCGCCTCTTTTATTGATGCTCATAATCGAGCTTTTGAATATCTTGGTGGTATGCCTATTGAAATAGTGTATGACCAAGATCGTGTGCTTGCAGTAGCCGAGAATTCTGGAGACATTATTTATACCGAAGGTTTTCAAAATTATATTAATACTATGAAATATAAAGTTAGGCTTTGTAGAGGTTTTGATCCTCAAAGTAAGGGGAAAATAGAATCTGTGGTAAAATACTCAAAATATAACTTTGCTATAAACAGAGTATTTATAGATGTTGATTCCTTTAATGAAGACTCATTCAAATGGCTAGATAGAACAGGCAATGGTAAAAAACATGAAATAACGAAAAAAATACCGGCAGAAGTGTTTGCTCTCGAAAAGAAACACTTGCTACCAGTACCTGAACTCTTTGAAAAAAATTCATTTAATACTAGTTTAACTTATGCTGTACGAAAAAACAATGTAATTTTGTATAAACAGAACAGGTATCAAGTGCCCAAAGGAACTTATAGCCCAGGTAAAGAACTTAAATTAATGATAAAAGGCTCCAAAATGAATATAGTTGATTTTGATACAGGTGTATTAATAGCAAGTCATCAAGTAAGTACAAGGCAGGGTGAACTTATAAAAATAATTCATCCCGAAAGGGATATTCACAGTTCTATTGACCAAGTTTATGAAAGATTGTTTTTTGCCCTCGGTAAAACTGAAAATGCAAAAATGCTACTAGATGGCATAAAACGTGAAAAACCAAGATACTGCAAAGATCAATTTGGTTCAATACTAAATATAGTACATTCATATGAAGCTTCGCTAATAGAACAAGCATTGAATTATTGTGTTATACGAAACTTGTGGAGTGCTGGAATGTTTAAAGAAACCCTTGAATATCTTGCGATACAGGATATTGCAAAAGTTGATAAAAAATCTGTAATTGACAAGTTATCTATACCATCAAAGTATAGAGGGTTAAAACCGGAAGTAAGAAGTATAAGTGACTATATTGATGCTTTGAAGGAGGACAAGCAATCATGGAGAAATTAGAATTAATCAAAGAGTATGCCAAAAATCTTAAGCTAAACTATTTAAATGTAGATGCAGATAAAATTATTGAAAAAGGTGAGTTAGGTAATGTTTCCTATCAAGACTTTCTATTATCAATACTTAAAAATGAGGTTGTTTTGAAAGATCAGAAAACACAAGAAAAAAGACTTAAATATGCTGACTTTCCAGTTAAAAAGACAATGGAGGAATTTGATTTTCTATTTCAAAAATCAATAACAAAGAAACAAATAAACAGACTCATGGAAATGGAATGGATAGATAGGATGTATAATCTTATATTTTTAGGCCCACCGGGCGTTGGGAAGTCTCACACAGCTATTGCCTTGGGTTATAAAGCCGTTGAGGCAGGTTATAAGGTAAGTTTTGTAACTATGGATAATCTGATGCATGTTTTGAAAACTCAGCAGATATCAAGAAAAAGCAAAGGTAAACTAAATAGAATCCTTTCTTCAAGCCTCGTTATAATTGATGAGGTCGGATATCTTCCTATAACTAGAGATGAGGCTAATTTGTTCTTTCAATTAATATCATCCCTTCATGAACAGGCATCACTAATTATAACTTCTAACAAAGGATTCGAAGAATGGGTAGAGCTTTTAGGAGACCCAGCATTAACAACAGCTGTATTAGATAGAATATCTTATAGGTGCGAACTTTTTAACATGATTGGAAAGAGCTATAGGTTGGAGCACAGAAAATCTATATTTTAGCAGTTAAATGGGAAAAATATACTGGGATAAATTCAGTAAAATAGTTTGCCGAAATTTCTCCAAAAGTACTTGCCAATAACA
>NZ_CP077768.1:0-41442 GCF_030585565.1 Clostridium sp. CM028
AATTAAGTTAGCCCTAAATTTTAAGCTGAAAAACTATTCCATAACTAAGCTAAATTGGTCTTGTCTGTCTAGTGTAAATAATGGATAAGTTTTAATGTTAGATATAGCTTTTCCTATTGCAAAAATGTCCTCGTCCTCTGCCATAACTTTTAAATTACCTAGTGTTTTTGTTGCGAATTTGTCGTTGCCATCGATATCGACTCCTACTTTCATAGTGAGTTTTAGTGCGCTTGCTACCTTTGTAGATACAACTGCCATATTGATTGCCCCCCCTCATTTTGTTTTTCACTGAATATATATGTCCTTCAAAAGTTTTTGGCGGTTAATTTAAAAATAAAAACAAAGACAAAAAAGGTATAGCTAATATAGCTACACCTTTGATTACTCTAAACAATTTATTTCCATCCCAGTAATTTCTTCTCCAATTGATCAAAATCATATTCCCTTTGATCGTAGTCATTGAATTTATCAACTTTACCTTTAGCAATCTTATAATCTTTTTTTATTGCATCTATAAGCCATCCAACCACATTATCAATTTTAGCTGCACCTAACGAACATTTATATTTTTCTTTGATTATATGTATATCTCCATTGGCACTAGCCAATATACTTTGTGCTTCATCATCTGTTATTGATTCACGTATAATCTCTTTTACAAGTTTAATAGCGTCAATGTTTTCTTGTGGCTTTTGCTTAGGCTCTGCGAGTGTTGCTGCTATTTCATTGCTAGCTTTATTATTTTGCTTTTGTTTTATGTAAAATTTAAGTGAAGTTACTTTTCTTCCAGTTTTTATTTCTTCATATCTAAAATTAATATCTGTTTTTTCTGTAAGTTCATTCTGTGCCTTGATTAATATTCTATTCTTAAAATTATTATAAATATTATATGCTTTCTCTTTAGAACCTACCATGTTTTTAAGTTCTTCAATTTCAATTTCGATACATTTTCTATATGCATTACTTTTTAAAATTTCATACAGCCTTATTGAATACTTACTCTTTAAACTCAAAACATTACCAAGCTTATAACTTGTATAAAATTCTTTTAATCCTAGCATATAAGGCTTTAATTTAGGACTAAATTCAAGCTCAACCACTCCAGTTCCTTTCTCATATTCTGCACTTGATAACCATGCTAATTGAGTTACTTTATTCCCTTTTTTTATTTCAAATACCTTTTGCATTAATTCTTTTGTTATCTTAGGTATTTCAGTATATTTTGCTTTATTATCAATACCTAAAAGTTTCATAAAATCTTTTATCTTAAATACATAAGGCTTAAAATTATCATCTTGTGGTTGGACCATTGAAGCTAAGGTTAAAATGATTTTTTGTTCCTGCAAACTTAAATTATAATTGCAATTAATTAAATTATTACTTTTAGTTACTATATAATTCTTATCCACGCAATCACCCCCTGGTACATATTAGCATATAAATATTTCTACTACAATTCACAAGTGGTGTAGTATTTTGGTATGGTAATGTAGTATTAGATTTACTTTCAGGTATGAACATGTAGTAGTTAGGTATGGAAATGTAGCATTAGATTTATTTTTAAGTATGAAAATGTAGTAGTTAGGTATGATAATGTAGTATTAGAATTTTGTATCCCTTGATATGACGTGCGTAGATGGGTGTCCTAAACACTTAAAACAAAAAGATTGTTAAACATATAAAACAACAACAAGGAGCATACCCATAAATAAGTTATATTTGTTGTTGTTATTTAGAATATATAGAAAAATAAGAATACCAATCAGGTACCCTTATTTTTCGTATTTTCCTATAACGGTGGATATAACTATAGTTAAATCTGCGATAGATTTATTGAGATCCTCAATTTTCTTCTCAAATCTAACAAGTAGAAAGATACTCACACCTATAGGGAAGCCAACTGTATTAACCAGTTTAATAAATACATCATACATAATGCATTCCTCCCTCACCGCTATAGATAATATATATGCCTGTTCTAATTGTTTTCTATAGATTTCTTAAATATATTTTCTAAGCTTCTTTAACGCTTTATTTTTAACCCTCGCATAATGATAATAACTATGCGGACCATCGCAAGCTATTTCACGAAGACTATCATCAAAAATATAGAATCTCTCCACAATGTCTCTCTCAGATGGTTCTAATTTTTCTAATGCATCATATAGCCTTTTAACTTCCTCGTACACTATCACTTCATCATCTAAGGTGAAATTATACTCCGCAGCTACATTTGGGCTTACAGGCTCTGCATTTGGCACTTCTCTATAGTGTTTTATCTTTCCTTTTAAAAGAGCTTTAAAATTAGTTCTGATGCTATTTATACAGTAACCATTAAAAGTATTGCTACCTAGTTTATAAAGATTAACTGCCTTTATAACTGAAAGATATCCCTGCTGCACCAAATCCTCAAATTCATAGGAAGGTATGTGGTAACTTGCAGCTAACTTAATTATCAAAAACTTATATTGTTCAATAATGTCCATCAAAGATTTTCTATCCCCATTTTTTGCTTTTTCAACCAAAATTTCCAGTATAAACACCACCCTTTTCATTTCTTATATCTATTATACATATTTTTCTATAATTGTTAAATAATTTTTTTATTTTTTTTAATTATTTTAAAATTAATGTTTTAAAAATAACAATATATAAATAATAAGTTTTAAATAATATAGACAATTAATGTCTTTACATTAATTGTCTATATAGTTGTCTATAGTCAGCGTGTTTCTAATCTTACACAAAGGGCTTGTGTCAGATAACGAATGGCTTCGAATCTAGTGTTGTAATAAAATGTAATTTACCATTTCCACCTAATCTGACATATTGACTATTCTTTAATTATTGTGTAATGTTAAAATTGGTAATTCTATATTGTGACATGATACCCTACAAAATCACCTTGAAAACACGACATATACGACTATATTTAACAAAATTAGTGATAATTTACTTAATTATTAAATCTTTAACAGCAATTCAAAAGGAAAGTCCACCTCTTATATCAATAGGAGTTACACACTATAACTAATATAAAATTTTGGTGGGAGTATAAAATCTCCTTCTGAAGTTGTTAACGCAGCTCCGCAGGAGATGATTTAACGGATAGTAACGAAAGGATGATGTAAATGAAAACCGTAGAACCTATAAGAGAAATAAGGACCATAAGAATTATGAGATCATATTTAAGAGATCAGAGCCTTCGTAATGAGCTGTTATTTATTCTTGGAATAAATGTTGGGCTTCGAATAAGTGATATTTTAAAATTAACATTTGATGATGTTATGAACTTTAGAAGCATGAGTGCCAAAGAATATGTAATAATCACAGAAAAGAAAACCTCAAAGAGAAAAAAGTTTTATATAGGACCCATAGTAATTAAACTAATTGAAGGTTATGCGGCTACTTTGGGAGAAGTATTACCAAATACATATGTATTTTGCAGTAAAAAATCAAAAAACAAACCAATATCTCGTCAACATGCTTGGTATATATTAAATAATGCTGCTGAAATGATAGGTCTTGTTGAAAGGGACCATGATGGCAAGATAATATCCGGAGAAATCGGGACCCATTCGATGCGGAAAACCTTTGGTTACCACGCTTATACCAGTGGCACCACCATAGAGCTGTTGATGGAGATATTCAATCATTCATCCAAATTACAAACTCTAAAATACATAGGTATAACAGAGGATCAGAAAAAGGAAGTTTATTTGAGTAGTAATTTGGGGTAGGTAGGTCGGTTGCATTGATGCAAAACGCATTTTGATTAATTGATTGCCATGGCTTATAAAATTTAATATCTATAAGCCATCGCTATTAATAATAACTGAGATAATAGTTTAGGTTTAATATAAAAATATCGGGAGGGTACGCAAGTGGATGTATTATTTTCACTGATACAAAAACTAACTAAAACGTGCGTCATGACAATTATAAATGTGATGAATATCAGCTATGTACTTTTCAAATCAATTGTAACAATCATTTAACGACATATAATTGTTTTTGCCGTTAAAAATCTTCATTATTAAGATATTGATAAAACCGATATAGCTTATCCATGAGCGTATCATACAATTTTCTATATTCAGTAAAACAACTCAAATTAAATGCATTTACTATTTTTTGCTTATCTGAATCAACTTTTTCTTGTGGTAATAGATGTGCGAAGCAAACCCTTAAATCATTCAAATAGTACAGTGGCGAAACAATGTCTTTGGAAAATTCGATGTCATCAGTATGTGCCGTGATAATCCCCTCCAGCAATTTTCGAGTTTTCAAACCTATATAATTTGAAGGAAGGGGATTAACACACTTAACATATAATTTTCGCAATTCATTACAAGCAATACCTTCATTTAGTAAACCATCAAATGCGACAATATTTTCTTTCAATTCACTTTCAGAATAGTTTACTGGTTTTTTGATGCTTTGAGCTAATATTTCGACCTCAGCTTCTAAATGAAATAATGAAATTTTATATTTAGTTTTAATATTTGAAAAGAATGAATTTCGTAATGTTAATATTCTCTCTTCAATTATTGGCTTACTAAAAAAGCAATTAAGTTGAGCCTGATAAAGTTCTGTATTAACTATGATGTGGTCAGATTCAATATTATATGATTTTAACCATAATATAGCTCTATCATCAGCATCGATTTGGTCCAAATCTCCCAAGAACATAATGACTTTATTATTTAAATTGATGCCAAAAGCAATTTTCCATTCCCACTGCCAACCATAGGTCCCTATTTTAGCTATATCGCCATACGATTCTGAAAATATATTGAGTTCATAATCATTATCAAGAAGAAAATTATTTAATACTTTTCTATCAAAATATACAGGGCACGAAAATCCGTGATCAGGATGATCCATATCGCATTCACTATGCAATCCAGGAATATTCAAATCACGGCAGTCATAATTAAAATCGGCTTTCTCTGCATATTTGAAGCGTTTATTATTGAGTGAAGTGATCCTGCACCCCAAAGCACCATTTTCTTGCATTTTGAAATATGTCGTATAAATTTCTTGAGGAACAAGGTTTCCGAGTTTTTCGGTGCCACATTTTTGACACACTAAAACAGGGCAATCAACAATGAATATTTCATGTTCATCAATTATAACCGTTGCGTTTGAGAGTTTCATTTCTCTAAGTCCGTCACAAGAACACTTGTCATATGTGTATGTGATATTAAAATGATCTTCAAAATATTTAATAGTCTCAAATTCCAGTAGCATTAATTTCACCTCAATAATATATTTTTATAAATGTAGCATTTAATAATAATGAATAATTTTTCCATTTGTTATACTTTCTAGTATAGACATAACTTGTCCAATTATTATCCTATTGGGTATAAAATAATTAGATATCCTTAAATAATTCAAGAAGCATTATTGCTACAGTTTTTATATAATGTATTTCATTAGCTTTTGGCTTTAGTAACATCATTCCTATAGGTCTTTGTCTGTCAATATGGGATGACGCTTTATCACCCCACATTTTAATATAATCATACATTGAAATAGAATTATATCCATTCACATTTAATGTTTCAAACAAAATATTGCGTTTTTCTTTGCTTAAATCACTTTTTAATATCATCATTTGTTCATTTTCATCATTATTATCTAAGTCCATACTTTCGTAACATTCATCAAGTAAAGATCGCTTAAGTTTAGGTTTAATAGCTAATCTTACTTGTTCAAAAAATTCTTTGCTAAATGCTTTCGGTAACTTAGTACTATCACGTTTAAAATAGATAAGTTCTTTCTTAAGCCATGTATCTAATTCTATATATTCCTTATTAAAATCAAAAAGTGGGAACATTTCGTGAAAATATAACTTATCTTTACTATTTGTATCTGTATAATTATTCGTATAATCAGGTAATAATGGATTTTCCATAACCTTATATATTAATGAATTGTCATTATCGCAGAGAAGTAATCTTACTTGTGTAAATAGTACTCTTTGAAATTCGGGATACTCATCCATATGTTTTAAAGAAAACTCTATAATTTTAATAATTTCCTTTAACTCTTTCTTTATTCCTTCATCATTTAATAAAAAATAATTTATAAAATTTAACTGTAAGTCATTTAATATAGTGTCGTTACTCATACTAATATCCTCCATCTCATATCTAGTATATTTGCTTGTACACTCATCAATTAAGTGTTAATTTTCCTATTCCTAATTATAGACATTATGTTCACTACGTCTCATGAAAACTATACCATAAAACGCTAATTTTACAAATTTTTATAACTCCAAGTCAATTTTCTATTTAAATTCAAATAATAAAAGAGTATACTGTAAACAATACCTAGTAAACACAAGTAAACATGCTAGCATAACTATATTTACGCAAAAATAATTGTAAACATTATTTATACAAAGGAGGCCATATAATGGCAGATAATAATAACAATAATCCCTTTTCAGTAAGAATGGAAGCAGATGACAAAGCGAAGCTTATGGAACTCATTCAAGGAAGCGGTAAGAGTAGTAAAGAGTTTATAGGAATCCTCATGGGTGCTTACGAATTAAACAAGTTAAAAATGGAAATACCTGAGGTTGCAGAGGACATTAATCACCTCGAAGCATTAAGTAATCAGATTAATACTATATATGTGAACATGGCGAAACGAATACAAACTATAGATGAATCAAAGGCACTGCAGTTTAATAAAGATATGGAAATCTATAAGAGTAAAATAGAAAGTTTAAATGTTGAAAATAAAACATTAAAAACAGATAAAGAAAATATGGAAACCACACTTCAGGGATCTTTTAATATAAGTGATGAGCTTAAGAAGCAGGTAAAACAATTAAGTGAAATCACAGAAAGTAATAAGGCCTTGATTTTAGAATATAAAGAGAAAAATGATACACTTGCAGGCCTTGTTACGGAATATAAAGGATTTAAAACGGAAAATGAAACAGTTAAAACATTACTTGCAGATAGTCAGGCAAGAAAAATAGATCTTGAGAATAAAATAATAGCTAAAGACATCGACGTTGATACCCTAAAAACAAAACTGGAAGCTGCAGCTATGGAAGCTCAAAAAGAAGTAAAGAGATTGGCAGAGTTAAAAGCGTTTGAAAAGGAAAAAGCACTACTACAGCAAGAGAAGTTATTTAATAAGAAGATGCAGGAGCTTCAGGAGCAGTCTAATAAGAAGATATTAGAATACCAAAAACAGGCAGAAGAATATATAAGAGAGATGCAGAGACAAACCCAAAAGCAAAATAAAAAAACAGAACTTAAAAAATAAAATTTAGTGTTGGTAATTTAAATAAGACCAAATGAAGTATAGGGCTTGCTTTTCGGCCTATATGAAATGCGGTAGTATAAAATATGATTAACCTTTTATAAGGGCTTAAATGTTCTTATTACTAAGAATAAAAGGAGTATAAGATAATTACAATTATCTTATATGCCTTTTGATTTTAATGCTTATAAAGTTTAAACAATCCTATGCCCAAACAAAACCCAATTGTATTTAAAATAATATCAGCAACACCAAAATATGTTATATATTGGAGTCTTTCAACATTTGTAATGTATATTACAAATATTACAACAAGAAAAATATCAGAGGATCATGAACAAATAACAAATAACTTGTTTTGCTATTATTTTCACCGATACAAAAACTAGTTAAAACGTGCACCATGACAATTATAAGTGTGATGAATTATAGTTAAAAAATATCTATATCCACCGTGTCATTATTTGTCATTTTCAACCAATACAAAATAAAAAACACTTGCTGCCTAATTAATCTTGTATTGTTTCTAAACGTCCATTCACAAAATATAAGTATTTTGAATTATAATATACCCACTGCTCATCGGTTCCGTTAGCTGTTGTTGTCTTATTTTTATCTTTTGGTGATCCCCAATTAGAGTTCAGCACTTCATTTTCAGTCATTCCGATAGTCGGTGGTTGGTTATGTGCGTCAATAACTGCTTGTTTTTCTTTTGCAACTCTAGCAGCTTCATCTTGTTCTTTTTTTGCAACTCTAGCAGCTTCATTTTGTTCTGCTACTATTGCTTGTTGTTCTTTGTGTTCTATTGCTTGCTCAATATATGCTGTAGAGTGTAATAATTTAGAGTGCATTAATTTTGCTTCTTTCATATGAAAAGAATGCGGATATTTTTTAATATAATTAGAAAGATAAATTTCTTGAAACAAAGGATTCCATTCAGTAACAACCTTAGCTTTTACATCATTAAAAGCTAGTTTAGGCTCCGAAAAAAACGTAGCATACATAGTAATTACAACGAATAAAACAAATAATGAAATAGTTATTATCCATATTTTTTTATTTGATATTTTACTTTTAGTAGTTAATTGTGTGTCCTCTACTTTTATAATTTGTTTCTTTTGTCTTTTTTGTATTGTGTATTCACATATTTTAGTTCTTATAGATTTAATATTTCCGAATATATAAATTAATGGAATAATATAAAAAATAACGATAATAAGAAATGGTACTAGATATTTATAATTCCCTCTAAAATCATATCCTTTAGCATTAAAAAAAATGCTTATAACAAAAGCATATAAAATAAATAATACTGTCCCTATTATTGGTAAAGTAATAATTTTTCTCAAAATGAATCCCCCTAAATTTTCTGTAATATTAATTAATAAATATAAATATAAATAACAATTTTAACTACCTCTCATTAACATATTATACACAAATACCGCAAAAAATTCCATGCAGAACATAGAACATCAGTGTAAAACATTAATATATCTAGGATTTAATCACTTAATGATAAAAATCTTAACGGTTACTATCCCTACTTTGAATATATTCTAACCCAATTTTAATATAATGCAAAGATCCCGCAGTAAAAGGCTAGTCCTCATCATATTTTCTCCTTCATGCTTCATACGAAAATCTGATGAGTCACAAGCTCTTTAACTGCTCTTAATTTTCGTGCTTTCCTAAAGTATCGCAAAAGGAATCTTTGGACAATCTTACTAACTGTCCAAAAGTAACCTATTTTACTAAAGTCCTACCCATTTATCATTCTATTTAGAACTAGTGGCCGCAGTAAGTAAACTAGTCCAAAGCAAACAAAATTAACCCCCTTCCCCCAGGGGTAACAAGCCCCACTGCATAGCAGCGGGGCTTGCTTTTCTTTATCATTTTTTAAAAAAATTAATATGGTTACATATACTCTAGTGTTAGTTATGATTTAAAGAAAGATATGATTTAGTTTATACTAATAATTATATGATTACTTTAATTCTATAGATAGTACATTCATTGTACTTAGCATACTGATTTTTTATAGTCCAACCTTTTTTACTCCCTTGGGAAATAAAAAAGGTTTAACAACTATCTTAAATATAGAGGTTTCATACATCAGCTAACGGTTTTCTCATAAAAAGCTTTAATAAGTTATTAGCTAATGCTGAAATTTTAAAATCGCTATTTTAATGAAAACGCGAGCTTTATTATGTAGTATTCAAAGGGTTTTACCACAAGTGGTGGTTGCTAGGGTAGCGCTCTGGGGTCCTCAAGGAAATGACAAGCAACCAAAGTGAACTAGCCGTCCTTGGCTGTTCCACTTTAGTAAGCTAGTCCTTTTCTTTCGGGGCGGGTGGACAAGCTTCCAGCTCAATAAAATGGACAAGCCGTCCTTGGCTAGTCCATTTCCTTGGCCACAAGCTGGTCCACCCGCCTTGTACCAAACAAAATGCGCGAATTCTAGTTAAATTTAACTCAGCCTTAATTCGATCATTCTATATAAATAATCAAAAAAAACTAAAACTACGTACGCACACATAGTTTATTCATGTCTTTAAATCTAAATACGCGCACCGCCGATGGACAAGCCCAGGGCTGGTCCACCTTGAACAAGTTGTGATGAACCTACAACTTGCACAAGGTGGCTGAGTATTTCAAATATACATGCGTAGTATTGTTTACATCTGATACGCATGTAATTTAGCTATGGTAGCACTTCGAATAATAAATTTTGCTAATGGTAGCCCTAATATATATTTTTTATTACTGTTTTAGTTAGCATTACCAATACTACAACTGCAGCTCCGCAGGAGATGATTTAACTAACTTGTTTTGAGCAAAAAACTAAGAGCTTTATCATTTAGTGATTAAACCCTAGATATATCAATGCTTTACACGGATGTTATATTTTTTTTCTAAAAAGTTCATTTATATCATGCATATCTCCAGCTTGAACATAATAATTTTCTGCATCCATTCTAGTTTTGCCATTTAATATTGCGCCTCTAGGTATAATTAATTTGTTATTAATAATTTCTACTAATTCTATGTGCTTAATATATCCAGGTGAATCGTAAGTCCATTTTTCTTTTAAAATTATCTTTTCGAGTTCAACTCTATCTGATTCTTCAGAATACAAAAGTTTTTTTAATCTCATTAATCTATCACCATCTGGACTAATTCTGACCAAAATAAAGTAGTCATATACAGCATTATCAGAATTTTTATTTGGTAAGTATTCTCCTCTATCATTCCAGTCTTTGGTCTCTAAAAGAAGAAGCTGTCCAAAGTTTTTAGTTGATTTTACGGCCACCTTATATTCTTTTATAATGAAATCACAAGTATCCCATACTCCAAGGTCATACTTATCTAAATCAGGTTTAGGAATATCCACTCCATGAGATTTAAATATTTCATAAATAGAAAATTCAGCAAGCTTTCCCTGAAAAGTATTTATAAATATTTCTCCGTTTTTTCTTTTATGGCTCCCCCCAGTTCTGTGGTCTCTATGTTCTCCCACTCTTCCAAAACTCATGTCGTATGCAAAATCAAAAGACTCCTTTAAAGAAACTGGATTAAAACTACTAATTGCACTAAACACCTTTTTACTATTTATTATGTATGTATTTGATTCTTGAGTAAGTTTATTCATATCGCACTCTCCCTTTAATATTATAATACCATAAATTACTATAATAAAAATGCAGCATATCGCCGCATTTTTATTGCTTTATATGCTATAATTAATTTTTCAAAGAACATATGTTTTATATTAGAAAGGAGAATTCACAAATGATAATTACAAAAAAGTATGCGGTTGGAAGTCTATTTGCAGGAATAGGAGGTATTTGTTTAGGTTTTAAACAGGCTGAATACGACAATACAGGATTCAAGCTTACCTGGGCAAATGAAATAGATGAACATGCTGCTGAAACCTATAGAACAAATTTTAATCACGAGCTTATAGTTGGAGATATAGAAAAAATTATAGACCCAACTATATTGGATCGTGAAAAAGAAGAATTTATACAAGACTTAGAAAAACAAGAAGATGAGAAAAAAAAGTTAGATTTAAGAAAATTAATAGAAAAGTGTGAAAAACAAAAACCAGAGTATGAAAAGAAAAAAAACGAGATTTTAAAGCATAGAATAGATCTTTTAATGGGAGGATTTCCATGTCAAAGTTTCAGTTTAGCTGGTGCTAGGAGAGGCTTTGCCGATCATCGTGGAAATTTATTTTGGAGTGTTATTAATTTAGTTAATCTTTTAGAACGTATTCATGGTAAACCTAGAGTCCTATTTTTAGAAAATGTAAGCAATTTAAAAAGCCATGATTGTGGTGAAACTTACAGCGTAATCAAAGGTGAACTTGAAAATGCAGGATATATAATTAAAGAAACAATTTTAAATACTATGAATTTTTCAGATCTTCCTCAAAATAGAGCAAGGATATATATAGTCGGATTTTTGAATCAGGAAGATGCAGATGCATTTACAATGTTTGACAATATAGATAATTATTTTAAGTCGAAAACGCCAATTGAGCGAATGGAAGATATAAAAAAGGTGTTAGATCTTAGTTTAACAAAAGATAACGCTCCAGAATACTATTATACTAAATCTAAGTATCCTGGATATTTTATAACCGAAGAAGAATATTTAAATATGCCTAAAGAAGAACGAAAAGCAGAAAGGATTAATCTTGATGAACAGATAACTGAGGAATATCAATTTTATCAAGTTAGAAGAGGGATGTATGTAAGAAAGAATAAGAGTAATGTATGTCCAACCCTTACTGCAAACATGGGAACTGGTGGACACAATGTACCTCTAATTAAAGTAGCTGATGGTATTCGTAAATTAACACCTACTGAGACTTTTAAAATCCAAGGATTTCCTATAGGAAATGGATATACTCTTCCTGAAAAATATGGTACAAGAAAATATCCAAATGGATCATTGTATAAACAGGCTGGAAATGCAGTTTCTGTGCCGGTGATTAAATTGATTGCTGAAGAGATTTTGAAGGCTCTTAAGTAAAAAAAAAGCCACATCCTGGATATTAACTCCATAGTGTGGCCTTTTTTACATGTTATTAATAATGTCTAATTATAATATCTGTAAGTGAAGTCCATGTAACTTCACCTTGATCTTATCATGCCAAGATCTAAGTGCTTTTAAATTTACATTTTGTTGCAATTGTTTCGCATAAAGATCCCCTTAAAATTTAATTTATATAAAAAAGACGCTTTTACCATCTTCTACATATCTAAAAAACTGTGGTGGATAAAAGTCTTTAATATAATCTCTTGGATCTACTGGAACATCAAATTTTTTATAATCGATAATTTCCAAAGCATACACCGTATCTTTACCTTTAAAATATTCCATAAGACTTTCTTCGGTTGTACCTGAACCCCCACTGCACCTAGACCATACTTCCTCTGGAGTTCCAGAAATAACTTGTCCTATTTTAAAAACACCTACAATCTTTTTTACTGGAACTGTCGCATAAATGTATGCATTTTTTACATCTTCATTTTTATATATAGATCTTCTAAATTCATATTTCTTAATTCCAACCTCTATCTTTTCAATGTTTTTAGGGTATATTGTCAAAATAATATCCATAGTGCCTCCATATAAATGATTAAATTTTAAGTGTATATAGTATTTCTAGCGCTCATTAAAAAATGAACTCTTAGCCATTTTGTATTCATAGTCAGAAATTGTATTGTTTTCTACTAAGTCTCTTATATTAACTTGTTCTGAATTAAAATTTAAAGCAAAATTTAATGTCATATTGTGATCCACCCAGTATTTTGCTCGTAGCCTTAGTTCCATTCTTTTTTTAGCCTTATAAATTTTAACTCCACCATAATTGGAATCTATAAAATTATCAATGAATAAGCTGGATGAAGAAGCATGACTAGGTCTAATATTTTGTAGTTCATCTACATCTACTTCCATACCACATAATTTAAAGCTTGTCCCTGCTCTCAGTATAAAAATATAGTAGATTTTTTCCACAGACTGCTCAACTTTTACTTTTTCTAATTTATACTGGATTATTTTTTTCCATCCATCAACTATTTCATCATATCTCTCTACCTGGAACAGTTGATCCAAAGAAATACCAGTATCTTTAAAATTTTGTGCCAAAGATGTTTCTCCAGAATCACTATCGGTTACATTACCCAATGCATCTATTTTGCAAGAAAGCATTTTAACATCTGCACCAAATACACCAGGTTTAACTACATCAACTCCGTAATTGCCAGCACCAACAGGGTTAGCACCTATCGCTTGTACCACCCATTGTTCTATATGTTCTTTTGGTACCTGAATAGGAAGGTGTTCTTGGCCAAGAATGCGCTCTGGCTGAGAAAATACAGCCTTTTTAATAAAATATTCAAGAACTTTAATAGCCGTATCATCAAATATCTCTTTTAATTCCAATAAACTTAAGGGCCTTAAAACCATTTTTACCAACTCCTTCTATATATTTTAACTTATAATACCATAAAATGCTTTTTTGAACAAGCTACTTCTTGCAAAAGTTTAAATTATAAATAAGCGCCTTCTGTGTAAAACATAAATTTCATATAATCTATTAATGTGTAAGTTCGGGTACGGCCGACCATATTTAAGTACCAAAGCCGACCGTTTATGGTACTTAAACAAAAAAATAAAACAAGAGCATTTATTTACGCTCTTGTTGAATAATATAAGAAAATTGTATTTTTCTTGGAGTACAAAATATCATTTTTGTGTATGCTACCCCTAACGGAATAGAAATCAGATATATTGAACATTGAATATACCGTTAAAAAAAATACCCAATTATGGCTCATTAATTCTTTATAAGCCATAATGGGGTATGGAAACGATTCTTGTAAAAAACCATATCAGGAGTAAAAAACTGTAAATTATATCGTTTTTTCATTGAAAATACTTAGATACATTAGTTTTAATTAAGTATTTTAATCACCTTGAATACTTATGTAGATAGTTTTAAGTCGGATAAACCTATAAATCTTATTTATTAAGTCTCATTTTTTATACAAACTGTCTATATAAAGTATATTATATAGACAGTTTCAGATATATAGATAGTCCAAATGTAAATATTTTACTCGTACTATAGTTTTTTACAAGAATCGGTGCCATACCCCTTCTTTTTTTTAATTGATCATTTGTTAGTTTATATAAAATAAGCCTTGTTTTTAGCGTCTTTTCCTTACCTACATAGACATCCTTAATTTCATAACGGTCACCCTCGCCCATCTGTTTCATAATAGAACTATGATGGATATTAAAAGAATTAAATTACCTTCTGAGGCTAAAGAAGGAGATGTACTAATTATCAATAGTAATATAACTCTTCAATACATTTTTAAATCTTAGTTGATATTCTACATATATTTCTTTATTATCATCGTCAGCTTCATCAATCCATATAGGAAAACATTCATTTACTAGGTATATTACATAATTTTTTATTGTTTTGTGTACTTCTAAGATTTCATCTAAGTGTTCTAACATATCACCTTTCATATCAAATTCCCATTTATTACATAAATTTTGCAGTTTTTCATTAATCATCTTTATGCCATCCAAATTTTATTTCTACTTTGATCCTAATTCATAACCTTCAATATGCTAATATACATTTTTGACGATTAACGTAAACCAGCATAATTGAATAATTGTTTCATTTTTTATAATTTACCAATACAATCCCAATTCCTCACACTTAGCATCAGCCTCAATGAAACAATTATGCATATCCGCTTCCATATGCATTTCGCTTAATATATCATAGACTGTATTTTCTAAATCCTCAATTTCTCTATATTTAACCTGTAATATGTACTCACATGATTCGGGGTCTGGCTTCTTCATGCTGTAATACCTTAAATCATTTTCAATCCTTTCCCTAGTTTTTTTCTTGCCTCTCACAAATTTATTATTGTTCTCAATGCTGAGCCATAAATCAATTTTAGCTACTTTTTCAGTGTCCTCTTCCTTCTTAGCGGATAATTTCTCTTCATGCTCTTTTATTAGATTATAAAATGTATTTCTTTTTAAATTCAAAATCTCCATTGCAGCAGTTCCGGTTATTTCTCTATGCTTATACTGAATATAAATTTCTTCCCACCCTTTAGGAAAATCTATTTTCTTTCTTCCCTTATACTTGCCTTCTGCCTTTGCTCTCTCAATACCCTCTCTTTGCCTCTCTAATACACAATCACTTTCAAAGGACATTACTGCGCCTAAAATTGTGCAAAGTAATGTCTGGTCAATTATAGCCGTGTTTATATCCTCTTTAATACTAACTAAATGAACTTTTTTATTATAAAAACACTCTATAACCTCCTGCAACTCTTTTGTATTTTTTGCTATCCTGTTAAAACTTTCGATATAAACTATATCTCCTTCGCGTGTAGATTCAATTAAAGCTTTTAGCCCTTCATAATTCGGAGATTTT
This sequence comes from Clostridium sp. CM028, assembly GCF_030585565.1. Taxonomy (NCBI): domain Bacteria; kingdom Bacillati; phylum Bacillota; class Clostridia; order Eubacteriales; family Clostridiaceae; genus Clostridium; species Clostridium sp. CM028. Next base: position 15,785 of record NZ_CP077768.1, read on the forward strand.
TCTTTTTGGTTATCTTCGTATATTTTTTTAACTTTTAAATTTTTTAATAACTTAGTTTGCGTAGTTGTATTTTTTTCTAATGCTAATGCTCTTATATATCCAACTTTCATATCATAAGATCCTTCCTAAAAATATATTAATAAACAAGTATTTGTTTAAACCACTCTAAATAAACATTACATAATATATTTATATCATAAGTATTGTTTAGGTCAATATCTAAATAAACTAAATTGCAAAATTAAAAGACACATAATAAAGAAATCTTATTATGTGTCTTAATACTTATAGCCGTTTTATGTTCCATTACTATCTATATCCCGTTTCTATTTAATCAAAATCAGAAACAAATTTTTCCTTACAATTACTGCACTCTACAATACATTTTCTTTTATGATTATTTATTAGATACTCTTTATTTATCTTTTCAATTTCTACTGTAACTAAAAGTATTTCGCCACAGTAAGGACATTTTGATAATGGTTCTATATATTTCATATTTTCTATATCATTTAAAAATTGTTTATTACCTTTATCTTTCATATTTACATCGTCGCCCCCTATGGTTAGATAAAAACACTACCGCACTCCACTTAGGCCCAAGATCATGGCCTAACTTCCATTTGGTGTGATTTTAATCACTGCTATATTACTTTCTAAAATCACTTAACTCCAAAATTTTACCCTCTCCACAATCCCCTTGCTCCATATTATCCACTCTATACACCAAATCCCCTATGATAAGTATCATCTCATGCTTACTATATTCCTTATCATCAAACTCCTTTACTTCACCATAAACCTTTATGTACAGTTTCCTCGCATACTTCATCTGCTTATCTGTAGCTGTTTCCACTTTCTGCTTTTTAATTTGCTCTATAATTTTAGCCTTTTCTTTCTCTATCTTTTTATAAAATCTCTCTTCAAACACCCTTTTAATATCATTTAAGAGCTCTTCATCTACATCAAATCTTTCATCAGTCATTCTTTTAAGATACCAAAGCTTACCTTCTTCTTCTTCAAATTTATCATTAAACCAGTACTTAAATAGAGAAGAAAAAGTATTATTCTCAGAAATATCATTTAAAAAGTTAGTTATACTACCACTGACACTAAGTTTCCATTTCCGTTCTAAGTTTACATATAACATAATAATACCCCCAATCTATACCCATCTGAGAGAAAGAATAAAAGAGAAGCAGGTTTTACCCATAATTTTATCTGAACGTTTCATGATACCCAACTATTTTGAAAATCTTCCTTTATTTTCCTATAACATCTCTTAACTGTTGCTATTCCTATGTTTAACTTTTTAGCAATCTCATTTTGACTTAACCCTTTATCTTTTAATTCTTTTACTGCTATTGTCTTATTTAAATTCTCTAACTCTCTTTTAGAGAGTCCATTTTCATCCCTTCTCTTCCCTTTTCTTTTAACTTTATTGTATTCATTATTTCTTCTCTTAACTTCTTTCGTATTAATAATAGTCTTAAGGAGCTTCATCTCTTCTTCAATAATATTTAAGAGGCGTATAAGCGTTGTATTTTTATAGTTGTACCCCTTATATTTATATCCCGTTCTATTTTTCTTTTTATCTGTGTTCTCCTGAGCCTCAATTTTTAATTGCTGCTCATCTTCTTTTGAGATATCCCTGAAATCATTCTCCTGCCATGCATCGTATGCCTTTTCTGCCTGTCTAGTTTGGCTTTTAACTTCACTTTCAGGCAATGGGCATATAAATCCCTTATTAAACTCTAAAGTGTCCTCTAATGCTTTATTAAGGTCACTTGTAAAGCAACAGGCCCAGTATCTATACAAAAAACACATGAACTCTCTTTGACTTTTTTCTACTAGTTCACCATTTTCATCTCTACAATATCCTTTTCTAAATTCCTGAATTTTCACTAAATCTGTAAGCCTTGCATGATGAAGACTATAAAGATTAAATAATTTCACAACCTTTGATTTTCTTCCACGTTTTTTTATACTTGGATTTTTAACATAGTCAGTTAGCTCCGGAAGATAATTCTCCTGGATATCTCGAAGCGTATATCTTTCCTCGTTAAAAACTAATATTTCACTTGCTTGCCCATTCTTTTGATTAATAGTGCCCGTTAGCCTCGATACTCTGGCTGCATCTATTGATTTCGCATCAGCACCTATTTCCTTTAGTTTTTCTAAGAAAAATTTTTGTACTGCATTCCAAAGAGGAAGCGCCATATATGGTACTGGCTCTATAATCCAATAAATAACTATTCCTTGACCTGAGATAACTATAAAACTAGGTGGTGGAACAGATTGTTTAAAATAATCTGTTTCAAGTAGCCATATGATCTGTTCTGCACTTAACCCTTTGTATTGTTCTAATGTATAATAATCCAAATCTATAAATAGTGAATTTAATTTTCTTATATTTTCTATACGCCTCATAGGTTTATAAAAACTATTAGGACTTAAATATATATTTGCATCCTTTACGTCTATAACTTTACCTATATTTTCTTTAAGCTCGTCCACTTTGTAGTGATGCTGTATCCAGGTGCTACCCTTTTTCAGAGCTATAGTTATGTATCCATCATCATTTTCATGTAAAAGATTTATTTGCATTTGAGCTTGTGATACCTCTGAACTATTAACCACAGCATCTATTGGTACTATAGTTAAGTTTCTTATAATCTCACTTAAGTCATCAATGTGTATTTTCTCGGCCAACATAAAAAAGCCCTCCTATTTTTTAGTAACTCAAATAAGAGTGCTGCATTATACCAATTAATTATCACCTTCGGTGCTAACTTTATTTAACCTATACATATCTTGACTATTTGTAAAAGATATATTAAACTAAGTATATAAATTAAATAAAATATTTAAAGATATAACTTTCCTATTTGGGAAGTTATCAGGTTTTATGAAACTCTTGAATTAAAGCGTCCAAACTTTTGATATTCAAGAGTTGTTTTATTTTTTGGATATATATAAACCCTGATTACTTTTTATTTGTAAATAATTGTATTATTATTTCGTTTTTTGTAATTTTATATGATTTAATTTTACTATGAATTACCTATAATTTCAAGTTTTTATAATATGTAACCATTCCTATCAAATTATCTTTTATATTTATTTATATATTCAATCATGGCCATAGCCATAAGATCCTGCATTGTGTACTGTCTGTTTACCATACTGAATTTCTTAAATTCAGCTATAACACTTGGATATACCTTGAATCCTCTTGTACTTGGCTCTTCATTCAACCTTTTTTTATCAATTTTTATTTCTGGAATCTCAACATCAATTATATTCTCTTTTTTCCTTTGCTTCTTATACCAACTACTCATTTCTTCAAATTCATATTTCATTTCTTCAATAGATTTAATTCTCTTATCAAAGTGGGCTAAGGCAGTTTCGCTTAGTGATACAAAAGTTTCACCTTCGTTGTTTAATTTATTCACTATATTTTCACGAGCTTTATTATTAATAACTAAGGCTTCATTTTTAATTTTCATTTTAGTATCTTTTTCGATTTTACTCCCGGTATCATTAAGTGATACTAAAGTTTCACTTTCAGTATTTGGCTTGTTTACTGTGTTTTCACAAGTTTCACTATTAGTAACTAAAACTTCATTTTTATTTTTCATAATAAATTCATCAGGTATATCATAACGAAAAGTTGATTTATTATATTTTATATCGGTATCTTGTATAGTAACTGAAAATCTTTTTCTATTTATGTCGAACCTTCTTATAAATTTATCGGTTGAAATTTTATCCTCTTTAGATCTATTTCTATTAGCAAGAGTATTTTCATTTAACGCTATTGCTATTTCTATAAGTTTTTCTATTGTTAATTCTAACTTTTTAGGTTCTCCCATATTTACCCACTCCTATTATAACAACTATAGTTTCACTATAGTTTCACTTTCTAATTTACTACAAATACTCTTTAAATTCAATAAAAACAAAATGTATTTGTTTTTTTAATTATAGCATTAAAAACTACTCTGAAAATTACCCCTTGTAGAATACTTATTAATACTATGCGCATATATTTGTAATTCCTAGCCACCTTGTACTAGTTGTAGGTTCATCACAACTTGTTTAAGGTGTACAAGCCCTGGGCTTGTACATTGGCGGTGTACGTATTTAGATTAAACGGTATGATTAAACTACATATGCGTACGAGGTTCTAACTTGTTAGATTTTTAGATTCTAGTGGGTCGTTAAATTTCGTATTAGAAATTTATCGAGCCACGGGTCTTCCGATCAATTGAACTCACCTGGATAACTGTTCCGTTGATGAGCGCCTTGCAAGCGAAGAAATGGAATGTTTGTTTATGTTCTTTGGAACCTTGTTATTGGCAAGTACTTTTGGAGAAATTTCGGCAAACTATTTTACTGAATTTATCCCAGTATATTTTTCCCATTTAACTGCTAAAATATAGATTTTCTGTGCTCCAACCTATAGCTCTTTCCAATCATGTTAAAAAGTTCGCACCTATAAGATATTCTATCTAATACAGCTGTTGTTAATGCTGGGTCTCCTAAAAGCTCTACCCATTCTTCGAATCCTTTGTTAGAAGTTATAATTAGTGATGCCTGTTCATGAAGGGATGATATTAATTGAAAGAACAAATTAGCCTCATCTCTAGTTATAGGAAGATATCCGACCTCATCAATTATAACGAGGCTTGAAGAAAGGATTCTATTTAGTTTACCTTTGCTTTTTCTTGATATCTGCTGAGTTTTCAAAACATGCATCAGATTATCCATAGTTACAAAACTTACCTTATAACCTGCCTCAACGGCTTTATAACCCAAGGCAATAGCTGTGTGAGACTTCCCAACGCCCGGTGGGCCTAAAAATATAAGATTATACATCCTATCTATCCATTCCATTTCCATGAGTCTGTTTATTTGTTTCTTTGTTATTGATTTTTGAAATAGAAAATCAAATTCCTCCATTGTCTTTTTAACTGGAAAGTCAGCATATTTAAGTCTTTTTTCTTGTGTTTTCTGATCTTTCAAAACAACCTCATTTTTAAGTATTGATAATAGAAAGTCTTGATAGGAAACATTACCTAACTCACCTTTTTCAATAATTTTATCTGCATCTACATTTAAATAGTTTAGCTTAAGATTTTTGGCATACTCTTTGATTAATTCTAATTTCTCCATGATTGCTTGTCCTCCTTCAAAGCATCAATATAGTCACTTATACTTCTTACTTCCGGTTTTAACCCTCTATACTTTGATGGTATAGATAACTTGTCAATTACAGATTTTTTATCAACTTTTGCAATATCCTGTATCGCAAGATATTCAAGGGTTTCTTTAAACATTCCAGCACTCCACAAGTTTCGTATAACACAATAATTCAATGCTTGTTCTATTAGCGAAGCTTCATATGAATGTACTATATTTAGTATTGAACCAAATTGATCTTTGCAGTATCTTGGTTTTTCACGTTTTATGCCATCTAGTAGCATTTTTGCATTTTCAGTTTTACCGAGGGCAAAAAACAATCTTTCATAAACTTGGTCAATAGAACTGTGAATATCCCTTTCGGGATGAATTATTTTTATAAGTTCACCCTGCCTTGTACTTACTTGATGACTTGCTATTAATACACCTGTATCAAAATCAACTATATTCATTTTGGAGCCTTTTATCATTAATTTAAGTTCTTTACCTGGGCTATAAGTTCCTTTGGGCACTTGATACCTGTTCTGTTTATACAAAATTACATTGTTTTTTCGTACAGCATAAGTTAAACTAGTATTAAATGAATTTTTTTCAAAGAGTTCAGGTACTGGTAGCAAGTGTTTCTTTTCGAGAGCAAACACTTCTGCCGGTATTTTTTTCGTTATTTCATGTTTTTTACCATTGCCTGTTCTATCTAGCCATTTGAATGAGTCTTCATTAAAGGAATCAACATCTATAAATACTCTGTTTATAGCAAAGTTATATTTTGAGTATTTTACCACAGATTCTATTTTCCCCTTACTTTGAGGATCAAAACCTCTACAAAGCCTAACTTTATATTTCATAGTATTAATATAATTTTGAAAACCTTCGGTATAAATAATGTCTCCAGAATTCTCGGCTACTGCAAGCACACGATCTTGGTCATACACTATTTCAATAGGCATACCACCAAGATATTCAAAAGCTCGATTATGAGCATCAATAAAAGAGGCGGTAGTAAATGGTTTGTCTGTCCAAAGTATGTATTTATACCTTGAATGTGATAAAACCATTGCAAAGCAATACACTTTTACTTTGTTTCCATTTAATCTTTTGAGCCATATTTGACCCATATCAACCTGAGCTTGGTAGCCCATGGGAAGTTCATGTACTTCCTCAAATTGTCTTATTGGCGAAGCCTTAGGCAGATTGTATTCTTTCCTTAAATTACTAATATAAAGCCTTAAAGACCTTTCTTTAAATTTTACATCACCATATCTTTCCTTTATCCAATCAAGTACTTGTGCTGCTGACATATCTCTGAAATCAGTAATCCATTCTAAAATATCATCTTTGTAGATATCAATTTTTTTATGTCTATTCTTCGATTGAATAGTGACTTTAGCATATTCACCAGGATCCATGTCCCAATACTTTTGAACTGTTTTGTAATTTATATTTAGAGCTCTTTCAACCTGTGATTTATTAAATCCAAGTGCTTTATATTGTTTTATTTCACTAAACATATTCCATCCTTTCAATTTTAAATTCCCCCTCTGTAAAATATATCTCTAATTGTATCAGAGAAGGAATTATTATTGTACTTAACTGGAAATTATTCTCCTTTTTTGTTTGCCGAAATATCACCCTTTTAGTTTACCGCTAACAAACCTTCTATGAATAATAGTGCCCTTTCGTTAAAGGTCGCGGTGGTGGTGGTTGGAGCGAGCTTTATCTAAAGGGCTGCGTAAATCTAAGGTTTTTTTGATTAATTATATAGAATTATTAAATTAAGGATAATCTAAATTTAATTAGAATCGATGCACGCCGTCGGGTACCCAAAAAAGGACCTGCTTTATCATTAGAAGCTCTTAGTTTCCAAGTGGTTGAGGGACGAAAACAATGGGAAGCTTAGAGATTCTTATGTTGAAGCTTGTTCTTTTTGGGGTGACGGTATACGTGCCCAGACCTTGTCCTTCCAAACTTCCTATACTAGAAGTGTCAATACTAATAGTAATCCATTATTATAATAAGATTTCATAAAATACATATAATATCATATCATCAATATTAGTCTCCAAAAGGAAACAGTAAAAACTAATTACTTTTTTAAAATCTGTAGGTTGCTGGCAAATGGACTAGCCCAGCTACTGAGGGACGAAGTGGCTGATAGGCCTGTCTATTTGCCGTGAAAAATGGACGAGTTTCTGACCTCTACTATAAACTTATTTTTTTGAAATTCTAAATTCTCAGGATATGGTCACTGCTCTGACAGGCTGAGGTGAAAAACCTGTCCATTTTCCACCCGAGCAAAGCGAGGATCTATATTTAAAACATGTAGATTTTTTTAAATATTAATATCACAAAGATAAAAACAAATCCTGATGCACTGCATCAGGATTTGTTACCCCTGGGGGAAGGGGGAGTATTTTATTTGCTTTGGGCTAGTTTACTGACTGCAGTTAATACTAAATAGAATGATAAATGCTTAGGTTCTATAATAGATTGTTTTCCCTATAGGCAGTGAGTAAGATTGTCCAAAGCTTCCTTTTGGACCAAGAGCAGTGAAAGAGCTTGTGCCACATTGGGTTTTCGTATGAAGCATGAAGGAGAAAATTTGATGTGGACCAGCCTTTGACTGCGGAGTCTTATTATTATATTAAGACTGATTTATAATACATTCAAAGTAAAAAATCAACTCATCATATTACATTCAAAATGAAATTTTTAAGGAATGATCAATAGCCCCAATGTGAAAGTAACACAATTACTATTGTGTTACTTTCAGAATATTAATATGAACCTAAAACAAGTAACCCCACCTAAATATTATTTGATTTTATACTAACTGATTATCTTCAAGTTGTTCAGTTGGTTTTTTTGTACTTCCTTCTATAAAAAGACCTTCTGGTATTTGTTTAATATCTAATTCTTTAATATCTAACTCTTTAATACCGATGTTATCTCCATTTAGTTTTATATATGTATTATTTTTATACAATTCCTTATTAGCTTCTTCTAACTCTCCTAATTTTATGTTTAATTTATCTGCCCCCATTTTCATTATGTCTACGTCATCAATTCCTAGCTCTTCTTTTATTAATTTTCGATAGTCTCCTCTAATCTTTATATTTCCTAATGCTCTTTCCTGTTTAGCTTTCCAACCAATCTGTTCTTTATAAACGGTATAGGTAAACGCAATTATCCTCCCTAGAATGTTTATTACAGGTATGCTACCAACTAAGCATACCAACAAGCAACCTGTTTCAATACGATTGTACCTCAAAGGTTCTTCCGTAATTTGAACATCAATTATAGAACAAACTGTATTATACATACTCTCAATTGCTTTTAATGATAATAGAGCATTTTCAAGTGTATTGTTCCCAGTTTGAAATTCTATTGTAAAATTACTTTCTTCTATTCCTAAGTTTAACTTTAAGTTTATATCCTTTATAATGTTTATTATTTTATATAAATATTTATATTCACTTATTATACTAGTAATAGCTGATACAGTAACACCATACATCTTAGGTATATTCTTAATATCAGTTTCACTTGTAAAAGCATGGATTGTTTCGTAAGCATCATCAAAAATTGATGTGGAATCTTCTATTATAGAAACTTGATTGCTTATTTTAGATAGATTATTTAATACTATCCAATAATTCTTAAAATCTATAGTATTTAATTTATTTTTTAAATCTGTATAATGTTGTTTTGTACTATCTTTAATTTGTTTTGAATTATTATTTGCTATTGTTGTATTTCCTTCAATTTGATTAATCAATACTAATCCAAATAATCCATTATGATAATTATTACACATTAATTGACACTCTTTTAAGCTTTTTATAATGTTGTCTATCTTTTGCAATTCCTTTTCATTACTAACTAATTCTTCTGTTATATCAATAAAATTCATCAAATACCCCCACATTTTTTGTGTATCTCACTGAATTATGTTATAGCATATGACCTCGATGAAATACACATTTACTATAAAACTATTAATGATTATCCAGTAAAATAATTTCCTTTATATTATACTTGTTTTTACAAAATGAGACAACCTTTTCCATTTTGAAAGGTACGGGACTGCTTTTGGTGGTGGGATAGCTGATTCTGCTATAAATGGTAATTAAAAAATAAGAAATTGTCTTAGAATAATTTTAAATTAATTCTAAGACAATTTCTTATTTTTTCTTATTTTTTAATTTTAAATGTACACAAACATTTATAATAGAAAATATACATCCGATACATAAATAAAATAAAAGTTTTGATCTTTTTTCCGCTGACACCCCTATACTCACGATGAATACAAAAACAAACAAGGTAAAAAAACTTAAGATAGCTGTTCTTTTACTTTCTTCCATCATTAACACCACCTCATAAACTATATTTTAGTATTCTCGAAAACTCTCAAGACGTTAATAACGTCTTGAGAGTTTTTAAGTTCTACATTTTGCAAATAACTTACATGATTATTTTTAGTACACTCTTCAAAAGTTATTATAAGAATTATAAGTTTGCAAATATTTAATTAATTTATACTATAACATTAATAAATTAATTGGTACAGGGCACCTCCTTTTTATATTAAGGTTAGGGTATTCTATTTTTTTTATACTATTGTAAAATTAAATCTAATACTTGCGTATGGTTATTTGTTTTAAGAAAAAAATATATTATATATCAGAGTTGTAGAAGTATTGATATTACTTGATTTAAAGTTGTTTTTTTCTGTTGGTGAGACCCATTGATAGAAAAATACTCTACTATTTCACACTAACATACCTTTTCGTGGATATAGTCAAAAACATCTTTATTTGATTTTCAAATAGACAAATATAATTTAATTGCTCTGAAAATACCTTAATAATTCTTTTTATTATTTCATCATTCAAAACATAAGGTTTAGGTCGTGCTTGCAAAAAAAAAACATATTAATTTTTAGCTTTTCCTAGTTGATACAGATATCATTGTAGCTAGAATAGGTAGCCTATTCTAGGGTGCCTATTTTGTTGCTTCGTCTGCATAAATTTACTTCTAAAATATGTCTACTAGAGACACAAGATCAATGTAATATATAATATAAAACAATACATTCAAAATCTTAATCGCTTAATTACATTTTCCGCGACAAACTTTTATAAACAATTAAACCACCAATATATTGGAATATTGTCAATCCCCAAAGGACAAACATAATCCACATATCCCCATTAGGATGGGAACATATCAATTTACTTGGCGAATATAATTTTGATGTTAAAAATGTTCTTGAATCGGATGAATTGAGACCATTGAATATTAATAATCCATAAAATTGCTTAGAGTGGGTTTTGTCGGAAATGTTGGATATACCCTTATATTTTGCTCACTTTTAAACTGGTCTACATTTCAAGATATCAATATAAATAAAACTAAACTTTTATTTATACTGCTAATGCGCTTCGGTATGATTAAACTACATATGCGTACGAGGTTCTAACTTGTTAGATTTTTAGATTCTAGTGGGTCGTTAAATTTCGTATTAGAAATTTATCGAGCCACGGGTCTTCCGATCAATTGAACTCACCTGGATAACTGTTCCGTTGATGAGCGCCTTGCAAGCGAAGAAATGGAATGTTTGTTTATGTTCTTTGGAACCTTCTATGAATAATAGTGCCCTTTCGTTAAAGGTCGCGGTGGTGGTGGTTGGAGCGAGCTTTATCTAAAGGGCTGCGTAAATCTAAGGTTTTTTTGATTAATTATATAGAATTATTAAATTAAGGATAATCTAAATTTAATTAGAATCGATGCACGCCGTCGGGTACCCAAAAAAGGACCTGCTTTATCATTAGAAGCTCTTAGTTTCCAAGTGGTTGAGGGACGAAAACAATGGGAAGCTTAGAGATTCTTATGTTGAAGCTTGTTCTTTTTGGGGTGACGGTATACGTGCCCAGAACTTGTCCTTCCAAATACTCTATACTAGCAGTAACTTTAATAGTAATATATTTAACATGGAATAATTCTTATAATGTTTCATAAATTATATTTAATATAATAACATCAATATTAGATCCCAAAAATAAACCCCAAAGACTAACTATTTATTTAAACCTTGTAAACTGCGGGCAAATGGACGAGCCCAGCTACTGAGGGACGAAGTGGCTGATAGGCCTGTCTATTTGCCGTGAAAAATGGACGAGTTTCTGACCTCTACTATAAATTTTTTTTAAAAAACTCTAAATTCTCGGGATATGGTCACTGCTCTGACAGGCTGAGGTGAAAAACCTGTCCATTTTCCACCCGAGCAAAGCGAGGATCTATCTTTAAAACATGTAGATTTTTTTTAATATTAGTATTACGAAGACAAAAACAGGTCCTACTGCATTGCAGTAGGACTTGTTTCCCCTGGGGGAAGGGGGAGTATTTCATTTGCTTTGGACTAGTTTACTGACTGCTACTAATACTAAATAGAATGATAAATGGTTAGGACCTTAATAGAGTAGTTTACTTCTAGGTAGTGAGTAAGATTGTCCAAAGCTTCAGTTGGGACCTAGAGCAGTGAAAGAGCTTGTGCCACTTCAGGTTTTCGCATGAAGAATGAAGGAGAAAATTTGATGTGGACCAGCCTTTGACTGCGACGTCTTAAAAGAACATTACGACTTAATTTCAACCACAAGTATTGCTTTTTTTACTCTAATAAATATGACATGGGGGTATATCTAATACCATTCATAGTAAGCTCTTTGTCTGTATCAAAAAAACCAAGATGATGATAAATTGATATTGCATATGGAGATGAATTTAATGTAATCTGGCTAATATTATTCTGGCTTTTACATTTCTCTTCAACTATCTGAAATAAACTTCTTGCTATACCTCGTCTTTGATACTCTTTAGTTACAAAGAGCATGCATATATGATTAATTCCTCTTGTTGAAAGTACACCTACTAAATCATCATTATCTATACATCCCCAAAAGTATAATTCTCCTTTATCAAACTTTTCAATGTTAGAATTATAAGATATAAATTTTCTGAATTCTTCAATGCCTTGTTTTGAGTAATCGGGTGCTTCGAATTCTTGAAAAACTGTCCACACTAAATTAAGAGCATTTTTGATATCATTTTTCTGCAACTTTATAATTTCCACACAAATCCACCTACCTAATAAAATATAGTATTACGTATTTAATTACTGTTGCGACACAAAACATTTATTTAATTATACTATTATTGCCGTTACTTAACGAGTAACATATTTACATTTATGTGGTTTTAATTTCCTTAACGTACGAAATATCATTTTTGCGTAAGCTACCCCTTAACAACTATATTTATTCTAGTTACATTAATAATCCAGGTGCTTTTTCAGTATCAGGATTATATTTTATAGGTAAGTTGTATAATGAAATGACCGAAGAGTAACAAAAAAATAAAGACTCAAGAGAAATACTCTTGTATAATGTTAAGTGACTAAACCAACATATACGGGAGGATTTCAAATGAGTCAATTAGATTTTATCACACAGAGCAGAAAAGGTAAACACATAACATACGAGGAACGCATAAAGTTAGAAGCTTTACACAAAATGGGACTTAATTCAACTCGTATTGCGGAGCAAATAGGTGGGCGCTCAGAACGTACAATAAGGCGTGAAATTGCTAAAGGAATTGTAGAACTATTGAATAGTGACTTAACCACTCGAATGGAATATAGCGCAGAAATTGGGCAGTCAGAGCATGACAAACAAGGTACCGCTAAAGGTCCTGCATTAAAAATAGGAAAAGATCATAAATTGGTGAAGTACTTAGAAAAAGCTATTGGTATAGATGGCGAATCTCCGTATGCAGCTATTCAAAATATCACAAATAAAGATCTACAATTTGAAACAACTATTTGCTTCAAAACTGTGTATAACTATTTGGATAATAATTTGTTTTTAAATATAAGTAACAAAGATCTGCCTGTTAAAAAGAATGCTAAAAAGAGAAACTATAAAAAAATAAGATCAGCGTATAACAATACCAAAGGAACTAGCATATCGGAGAGACCTGCAGCGGTAGCTGCACGTGATGAGATAGGCCACTGGGAAATGGACACTGTAGTTGGCAAACAGGGTACAAAAACTGTCTTGATGGTGTTAAGTGAAAGAGTAACTCGTAAGGAGTTAGTCTTTAAAATACCATCTAAATCACAGGCGGCTGTCGTGAAAGAATTGGACAAATTGGAGCGTAAAATGGGAATGTTATTCTCGAAAACATTTAAAACAATCACCTGTGATAACGGCTGTGAGAACCTTGATTTCGAGGGTATTGAGAACTCAGTAAGAAATAAACGAAAGAGAACTAAAGTATATTATGCTCACCCATATAGTTCATGGGAGCGAGGCACAAACGAAAATATCAATAAAATGATACGACGATTTATCCCAAAAGGTGTGGATATTTCAGCATTCTCTAAAAAACAAATTATGCAAATACAGCACTGGATCAACAATTATCCAAGAAGGATTTTCAACGGTTTATCTGCCAATATGATGGAACAGAAAACCATTACAACTTAACATTATATTTTTCGTGAAAATTTCGGACATTTTATATTGCAATCTACAGGATTATATTTTATATTAGAAAAGTATTTACTATTATAAAATATAATAGTATTGTTAATATAAAAATTAATATCAGTTCTAACATATTAACTAATATATTAGAACTGATTATTAACTAATATATTAATATTAGGGGGGATTACATTGAAAATAATAGCTTTTAGCACCCTAAAGGGCGGTGTTGGGAAAAGTTCTAGTTTATTTAATATAGCTGGCTTACTTGCAGAAGAAGGTAAAAAAATACTTGTTATTGATGTTGATCCTCAAGGCAATAGTACCAATAATTTTGGTATAGATAGAACCATAGAAAATTTTAAAAGTATTAAAAATATTTTAGAAGATGATATTGAATTCGAAAATGTAGTCATAAAATCACCGGTTAAAGAACTTCAATCTCTTGATGTTATTCCAAGTTCTATATTTTTAACTGCTACGGAATTAAAGCTTGTTAGTTTAGCTGGTAGGGAAAATATACTTATTAACTATATTGACGATAATTTAAAATATTTTAATACCTACGATTACATACTTATAGATACAAATCCTTCAATGAGTATAATCAATCAAAATGCTTTTGTAGCTGCAACCGATATTATACTTGTATCTGATATTAGTATGAATTCAGTAGAAGGCTCTGAACTCTTTTTAGCGCTTTGGAAAGATATAAGAAAACGCTTGAAAATAGAAAATAATATAAAAGGTTTCTTGATTAACATGTATGATAAGAGAATGAATCTTTCATCACAATTTAGAGATTATTGTAAAAGAAATGATGAAGTCAAAAACATACTTTTTGATACTGTAATACCTATGAATGTTAAATTAAAAGAAGCTGAGTTAGAAGCAAAACCTATAAATATTTATTGCAAATCAGCTGCAGGATATAAATCCTATGTAGCTCTTGTTAATGAAATGAAGAAAAGAGGTATTTTATAATGGCAAATAAATTTGATAAGGCTGTACAAAACCGTAGCTATGAAATATTAGATTCTGGAAAAAAACAAAAACCTGATGATGTTACAGTTTTAGAAGCAGATAAAACACTAAAACAAACTGGATTTAATCTTGATGATATCATAGAAAAAAGTTCTAAAAGTTCTAAAAATAAAACATATTATCTAGAAACAAGTGCAACTAACGAAATAAAAAAAATAGCTAAAAGTCAGAAGATAAGCGAAAGTAAGCTTGTAAATGATATATTAAAACATGTATTAGGTATTAAATAAATTAATATAGTTTCTAATATAATAGTTAATATATTAGAAACTATATTAGTTATTACATTAATGATGAATTCAACTAAACAATTACGCTCTTTAACGGCATTTCAGAAGGAAAGTCTCCCATTTCTATAAGTGACAATTCCATACTATAACAAATAGAAAACTTCAGTAGGAGTATAAATATCCTTCTGAAGTCGTTAATGTTGCAGCTCCGCAGGAGATGATTTAATTGAACCACTCGTGGTAAAAACTTTAGAGTAATTGTTACCCCTGTGGTATGGGATTTTATTTGCTTTGGACAAGTTTACTGACTGCAGCTAATACTAAATAGAAATATAAATGTTTAGATTCTATAATAGATTATTTTATTTATAGGCAGTGAAATCGCTTGTGCCACATCAATTTTTTGCATAAAGAATGAGAAAATATGATGTGGGCTAGCCTTTGATTTTGACTTCAATTTGCGATAATTATTGTATGATTAAATAAATGTTTTGTGTCGTCTCCGTAAAACAACTTAATAAAGAATAATTTACCAAAGAATCACTAAGAGACTTCAATTGAGGTCTCTTTTTTTTAAATAAAGAAGAAGTTGATTTCTATTTTTTTTTGTAGTATTCAAGTGATAATAATTCAAATTCAACTATACAAAATAATCATGAAAACAGTAAAATGTGATTAAAATGCAAAAAAGTTATTGACAAAGATGTAGTTGTTGGTCATAGTATATATAAGCATGAAAAATAAAAAACATGATTGTTTTGAGCAGGAGTGATTACGGTGTTGAATAACGAAACGTATTATGAAAAAATATTACGACTACTTGTGGGGAACATAATTCTATATGTTTCCGATATCGCTAAAATCTTAGGGCGAAGTTTAGTTGAGTTTACCGAGCCTATAGGTTTTTCTATTTCGGCTGTATCTAGAATCCGAAAAAAAGTTAAAGAATCACCAGAAAGTGCTTTGGAAAATTTGCCATATGCATTATGTATGTTAACTGCTTTGGACACTATATATATTTTTGAAGATATTGATACAGATGTCCGAAAAAATATAGAAGAAATGCTATTAGAAAATTTATGTGAAGCAGTACCTTTTTTTTATGACAAAGAAGACAAACCAGTTACTACCCGTGGCTTTGAGGTTCAGAGTTGGTTTAAAATCGATTACAAGACCGGAAAAGGATTTGTATATCAAATACAATCTTTCCTCCATGAAATTAGTAAGATGAAAGAAGGAAAAGAATTGCACCTTATAGAAGAGGAGTTATTACATAAATTGCAAGAGGCGAAAGTTGCTTTTACAGTTATGGGATTAAAAAATTGTGAAAGCAAATTCCACGAGATAAAAAATTCATTAGAAACAATTTACAAAAAGGACTTCAATAAAGACCTTATATATGTTTCAAACGTAATCAAAGATGAGATCTATTATGATAATATTTCTCAAGATTTACTTTCTCATGTAAAAGTATGTCCATCTAATTCGGAATCTTTTGAAAAGGATGAATATGTTCCACATTATATTAGGGATTTTGTTGAAATTGTAAATTATTGTATCGAGAAAGATTCATACTTACTTCTGTTTGTTCAAGATGAAGACGATATGCGAAGGGATTTATCTATGCTAAATAAGATTTATAAAGATAAAATTATTTTTGCCTACAATAGGTATTTTGAAAGTGTAGGTCACTTTAAAATAGTTTTTGATTATAAAAGCAATCTTTTAGTTATGAATTTTAATGATCCATGGTCAAAATATGAAAATATATTAGGTTGTTAGGAGGAATTATTATGAAATATAAGGGTAGAATAGTTGAAATTGATAAACATCAGAATCGTACTACTTATTTAACTACAGCTGTTGGTAAATCGTCGCAACACCTGTACGCTAATTATCCGGGGGACAATGGAACATATGTTACAGGTGGAGATTATCTTGGAACTTCTTTAAACATCAAGATATTTATTTTTGACTTAGATGAAAGTCTTTCTTTTGATGTTTATAATCAAGTTTTATTACTTAAGGGAAACCGTCGTATTTCTAGCCAATTATTAAAAGAAATAGAATCTCACTGTGGTGAAAAAGTTGATGTTTCCACGTCAGACACGCTAAATTTTAGTTTTGATATTAGTCAAATAATTTAAATATCAACTTTGTTAAGAAGTATTAGCACAACACAAAGTTGTCAAATTCCAATTTGTAGAGTTGAGTTAATATACATTTAGATTCAATTTTGTCGTATTTTTCATGTTTGTGTCGTCTCAGTAATCAATTGTGAACTTAAAATCATTTATATAATAAGCAGATAAATAGTAGTTTATCGAGTTGCTTAATATTAAAAATCATGAAAAAAATTTATAAATAATGAAATGTACAAATCAGAAGTTGTAGAGGTGAATATTATGCAAGCGGAAGCAAATCAATCTGATTCAAGTTATGTGTGTATTGATGAAATCAAGATCAAAGATTTTAAAGATTGCATTTTGAAGGGATATCTTTTGAATAAAGAAGAGGATAGCAAATACCCACATATAAAGAAATGGCTTCAATATGACTTGTTTGCTAAAGAAGATGCTGATGAAGTCTTAAAAAAATCTGATATTTTAGTTCAAAAGTTAAAATGGTATGATGAGACTGACAATTGTAAAAAAAGATATTTAGATTGTATTTTTTCGATGAGAACTCATTTCAATATGTTTCTAAGATTATACGAACCACGAGCAGCTTTTAGCCACAGTTGGCTACTTTATTATTTTGATGAAGTGTTTAGTGATAAAAGTATTACGGAATTTTGTGAAGAAAAGAAAATAGATAAAGATCTATTTAAAAATTGTCTTGATGAATTAGATAGATTAGCAGAAAATACTCATACTATTGGAAATTATATGCCATGCCCTGATGAAACGTACAATAAAGTTAAAGGCTTTTCAAAAGGGTTTGTATTTTTCAACGATCGAATAGAATTACTGTTACATGAATTGAAAAAAGGTGAACATAACTATATCGATCTTGAATGTGCCAATAATTGGAAAGAATGGTTTGAAAAAAACGTTAAAAAATTATGTTTGGAGGAATTATTTAAAGGAGATTATAAAAATATTAATATTACAATGCTGAATGAATCGTTGTTGGTTTTTCCAATACATAAAAAAATAGGACGAGTTTATAAGTTTGAGTGCAATGATATTGCATCATTTAAAGATTATTTAAAGTTTGTCAATGATTGGATTATAACAAGAGGAATAAATTTATTAAACAATATAAAGTAAGGCTATAGATAAACAACACAATTTTTAGGGGATATTACATTGTGAAAAAACCAACATATAATGAGTTAATTGATACACTTCCTCAACAAATTCCAATTTGTAGAGGAAGTGTATTATAATTTCAGATTCATTTATATCGTCTCTTTCTTATACTACATTATAACTGAATGTACGATTTCCATAAACCATTACATTTATATATTAAGATTTTGAATGTATTATTTTATGTGATACTATATTATAAAAATATAGCACTTGAAAGGACTAAAATCATGGTGAAACAGCAACAAAATTGGCACCCTATAAGTATGCTACCTATGATATCTACAATGACATCTGGTCAACTAGAAGAAGCTAACAGTCAATATGAAAATCTCTTGCAAGCACGATCTAAACCATATGTTTTGAATGATGAAATAATAGAAAGAGTTATTAAGGTATTTTCAGAGCAATTAGATTTTATATGTCTATATGAAAATCAAATATCTAAATGGCATGATGAAGCAACTTTAACAACTAAAATTGAAATAGACCTTAGTAACTCTCAATTGCAGCTCCAAGAGCTTAGTAAAGTTATAACTAATATTTTAGCTCTAGCAGATGAATTAAAAAGTGGAACTATAGAAAATGTAATGGGGAAAAGTGATTTAGAGCTTGGATTGGAATTTTTCAAGAAATAACTTCCGTGATGTGTAAATTCAAAATAATTTTATTACGCTAAAAAAGATACCAAAGTGTCTTTTTTAGCGTATTTTTATATTATCCCTACCACAGCAAATACCACTTGTGGTAAAAACCTTAGATTATCTCCCATAATAAAGCTCGAGTTTTCATTAAAATAGCAAATTTAAAATTAAATTATTGGCCAAAAATTTACGAGCAGCTATTTTATGAGAAAACCGTTAGCTGGTGTAAAGAAACCTCCACAATTAAGATAACTACTAAACCTTCTTTATTTCCGAGGAAAGAAAAAGAGGTTGTACTATCAAATTTCAGCATACTGGCTATACAAGTAAATTAATGATTTATTAATTATTTCAAACTAAATATAAAATTATTATGAAATATGGTTAATACAAAGATATTTAAAAATATTGAGTTTGTTTAATAAAAGAAGCAATACTAGCGCCAAAATGATCAGTAAAAATGTTAAGGTTTTTAATACTGGTAGGACTTATTTCCCCTGGAGAAGATGAATTTTTTTTGCTTTGGACAAGTTTACTGACTGCTACTAATACTAACTAGAAAGATGAATGCTTAGATTCTATAATAGATTGGTTTACCTATAGGCAATGAGTAAGATTGTCCAAAGCTTCCTTTTAGTATAGGAGCATTAAAGAGCTTGTAACACATTTAAAATTCGTATGAAGCATGAAGGAGAATTTAAATGTGGACACGCCTTTGATTGCGACTGCTTTTTTAGCTATCTGTTTAGCACTAATATTGTATCAACTTTAATGTATATTCTCATTTAAAGACTTCCTAAGTATCGTTAAATTGAAATAATATAATTGTATCAATAGATATGTTGTAATCGGAGTTCGTCAACATAGTTGTCGTAATTTTTATTTTTAACCTTTTTATGAAGATGCCTTCTCTATACAAACAAGCTCTTCTTCCTTTATCGGATTTAATGCCACATATTTTGGCAAATCCCAATTTCTGATTTCCCTACTCCACCTTTCAGGATGATTCCTCTT
This sequence comes from Clostridium sp. CM028, assembly GCF_030585565.1. Lineage (NCBI taxonomy): Bacteria > Bacillati > Bacillota > Clostridia > Eubacteriales > Clostridiaceae > Clostridium > Clostridium sp. CM028. The sequence goes on from NZ_CP077768.1 coordinate 35,782, forward strand.
TGCCATTTCATACACTTTTTTTCTATTCTCTATGATATTTTTATCTAAACTATAGTGGCGCTGGTATGGGGTCAAATATTTGATGCCACTATGCATATGAACATGGTTGTACCAGTAAACAAACCTAGCCACCCATTCTCTTGCGTCAGCAATGCTTACAAAACCAGCATTAGGGAATGAAGGTACATATTTCATTGTTTTGAATAATGATTCCGAGTAAGGGTTGTCATTGCTCACTCTAGGCCTTGAAAAGGAACTCTGAACCCCTAGTTTTTCTAATGTAGCAAGGAAAGTTGCAGCTTTCATAGGACTTCCATTATCAGAGTGAAGTATAAGAGGCTTACCTGATATTTTCTGAGAAAGAATGGCGCGTTTAACAAGGAGTTGGGCATACTCTGCATTCTCTGTTTCCCAAACTTCATAACCAACAATCATACGGCTGAACATATCTAGTATCAGGTATAGCTTAAAGTATAGACCTTTCACAGAGCCGTCGAGCCAGGTTATGTCCCACGTCCAAACTTGGTTTTGTGCGGTTGCTATGTGGGTAGGCGGAACCCTTTTTACAGGAGCCTTCGTCTTAAATCTATGAGTGTTTTGTTTTTCTTCTCTAAGTATTCTGTGAATCGTAGATTCTGAAGCAATGTAAATTCCCTGATCAGCAAGCTTTGGAACTATTTGTGCAGGTACTAAATCAGCATACTCGTGGCTATTTATAACCTGTAGAATCACAGCTCTTTCTTCATCACTAAGCTTGTTTTTAGGGGGATTCCTATGTACTATGGGACGTTTATCTTCCGTGGATTCTGGCGTTAGCGACCATCGTTCATAGGTCCTAGTTGATATTCCAACTTCGTTGCAGCATGGGCTCACCCGAGCACCAGCTTGCACCGCTTCATTAATCAGTTTTAAAGCTTTAATGCGATCTGAGGCACTGATTAGTCTTCCTCTTGGTCCCCCCAAATCGCATGGACGTTTTTTCTTAGTACTAAAAGTGCCGCTGTTTCGGCTAAAGCTTTTTCTTTGAATCTAAGTTCTTTTTCAATTTTTCTGACTTTATCTTTTTCTTCTTTTAGTTCAGTTTTTAATTTTTTAGGATCTTCTATGCTACCACTGTTTGCATTAATACATTGTGATTTCCAGGCTTTTATATCATCTTTGTGGGTACCTTTTCTTCTGCAATATTCACCAAGTTCTTGCTCAGTTAAAGTGGCTGCCTCAAGAACCATATGAAATTTTTCCTCTGATGTCCAATCTCCATTTTGTCTTAAAATCTTTATTCCCTCTTTTTTTCAGCATCTTTAATCCATTTATAAATTGTACCTTTATTTATCTTTTTATCTAGCGAAACTTTAGTTATACTTTCTTTTTCGGATCCTGTTACTCTTGCAAGTACTTCTTTTCTTATTTCTTCAGGGTACCCAATTTTACTAACCATGATATATTTCTCCTCTCGTAAAGCCTCTACTGTATAGTATACTATATTTATCTCTACGACAACTATCTTAACACATAGGGTAATTGCTTTATGGTTCTTTTACTGCTTAACTAGTCTTAATTAAATTTAGTTAAATCTTAATTAAATTCTTAACTAGACTTAATCAAATGATTAGCTAGCCTTGATTAACCTTAGCTTAGTTGTATCCATGAACTTATTTTATGTAACACAAATAATTATGTCTAGATGAAGAAAAAATTTAAAAATTCTATCCTTCTCTCTCTGGAAAAACCTCGTTTATGGCTTTTTTCACTGAACAATTATACTGATTAGAAAACAACTCAGTTAAGCCATACTGTAAAAAATGTTCTTTTTTTAGTCTGCTAGAAATTTGCGTATGTTTTAGTTTTAATTTTTCTTGAACTAACCATTTTACTGCATTTTTTCTATTGTTTATCTCCTGCCAAAAGTAGTCTGATACCTCAGCATGTCTTAGTTCCCAAGGATTTATTATACCAGGATATAACGCATTACATATACGGTGTATGCTTGGGTAATAAGAATGTAACGTGTATACTCCTTGCTTCTTCATAATCTCCCAGTCTAGCTTTTCTTTAATATCATCAAGACTCCATTGAAGTTCTACTTCAAATACATATTTTAGAGCACTAATTCTATTTCTTTCTTGTGTCCAGTAGCTTTGAGGTACTTTATCATGTTTAAATTGCCAAGGCTTATATCGTTCATCTGGATAAGTACTTATTATATAATTAATAGCTGAACGTCCAAATAACTTTGAGGCAGTATGAAGCTTATACTTGGTTAAGAACATCTTGGATAGCTCTAGCCTTACATCTTCTTTGTTGAATTTGAGTTTTTCATCAATTAAATATTTTAATAATTTAATAGCAACCTTTTTTGCTTCTTTTTCACTTCTATTAGCCCAAAATCCTGATGGAAAGCTCAAAATTGTGCCTTGTAATAAAAGTTCGTATATTTCTATATCATCTAAGTTAGTAATCTCCACTTTTAAATTATTAGACATGTCAATAACCCCCCTTTAACGACATTTCATAAGGAAAGTCTCCCACTTCTATAAGAAGGAGTATAAATCTCCTTCTGAAGTCGTCAATGCATCTTCTGTGAAGATGTTGCAGCTCCGCAGGAGATGATTTAACTCTCTAAATTATTGACAAATCTTTTAAATATCAATCTATATTTAAAAACAAAAAAATAAAGAGCCTAGTATCAATAGACTCTTAGGGGGAAGCGATATATTAAATTGGTTAAACACATTAAGTAGTTTGTCCACTTTTCATAAAAATATTCATTATATTAAAAAATAGTTTTTTCTCTCTCATTTAAAGAAGACTTTTAGTTTAAAAAAATCATCCTATGTTTCTTTACTCCCATAAATCTTCAGTTGATTTTTCAATCTCTCTGCGCCTTTTTTCAGTTTGTTTTATATCAATAGTAATTACATTATCATCAACACTTAGTACATCTCCTTCTTTAGATTGAGAAGGTAAGTTAACCTTTTTAATATTCATCATAGTTCTATCTTCTTTTTCACACACTGCATAAGGACCCTCAAATCTATCAATAATAATTTTCATTTAATTACCTCCTGCACATATATTACAAGGATCAGCATGACTTAAACTTACTGCCTTTTGTTGAGATCCTTCTAATATCGTTTTGCTCCTTTTTAAAGAGCTACAATTTTTATCATAGTGATATGACTTCCCACTCGGTGTAAAATATACTGTTTTATTATTTTCATTGCTTGAAGTATTGGTCTTTGTTTCTGTAGTTGGTTTACTAACTATATTGTTTGAAGGTGTATTTGACTTACTAGTAGCTGTTCCAGTTCCATTATAAGAATAACTTGCTGCCTTAACATTAAAAGTTATATCCTTACCATTGCTAGTTGCAACTATAGTTCCATTTTCATCTGTCCTATATACTTTAATACCTTTGGCCTGCAATTTTTCCATTGTGGACTTATGAGGATGGCCATAACTATTGTCTTTACCTACTGATATAACAGCATATTTAGGATTTACTTTATTTAAAAAACCTTCTGTAGTTGAAGAGTTAGAGCCATGATGTCCTACCTTAAGTAAATCAGCACTTACATTAAAACCTTTTGATAGCATTTCATTCTCCGATATATTCTCTGCATCACCAGTAAATAAGAATGAATTACTCCCAAATGTTACTTTTATAACTATAGATTCATTATTAACATCTTTATATTCACTGCCATTAGGAGCTAATATAGTACATGTAGCTTCTCCTAGCTTAAAACTTTCTCCTGGAGTCGGTGCTGTAATTTTCAGTCCTTTACTCTTAATAGCATTAACTACATCTTTAAAAGTTTTAGTTGTTGCAGTTCTTTTAGGCATATAGATTTTCCCTACTTGAAAACTGTTTATTACATAGTCTAATCCTCCAACGTGATCCTCATGAGGATGGGTTCCTACTACAAAGTCTAACTTTTTAATTCCTTTATTTGACATATAGTTTTTCACTGTTTCTGAGTCTTCATTGTTTCCCGCATCTACTAACATCGAGCTTGAGCCTTGTTGTATTAAAATACTATCTGCTTGCCCTACATCTATATAATGAACTTTAAGTTCGCCGTCTACCACAACGTTAGCGATAGCAGGTGTACTATTATCTACTGCCGGTGCATTTTCTTTCTGTTTAGTTTCTGCCTTCGTTGTATCATTATTTCCTTCTACTTGTTGAGTCGGAACTGTTGGCGACGTATTTTCAGGTATACTTGTACAGCCAATTAAGCTGAAAATAAGGATTACCCCCAAAATAAAAATTAGATATTTTTTCATATTTCTCATTTTAATCCCCTTAGATTATATTTTCTTGCTTTATCTTAATAAGATTATCATATTTATATTTTTAATTCCATAATAATCATAATACTGCTGCACCTGGGGGTATCTCCAATATTTTTATTGTAGCACCGTAATTGATGATTAAATCATCTCCTGCGGAGCTATTAGACTAATTTAATATACCCCGCACTAACAAATCCGCCATGATTACCATAAAATATAGAATACCAATTACCTACCTTATTATCAATTTTAACTTTTTCATTTTTGTTTAGTGTCCCCAATATACTTGAATTTACAGTTGCCCTCGTCCTAACATTAAGTACGGATGCAGTAACTATCCCATACTTTCCTGAAGCTATAATTGAATCATTTAAAGCTGTAGTTTCTCCACTGAAATTTAATCCGAGGTATGCAAATATACCTTTTACTATTGCTAAAGCCACTTTTTCTTGATAATCATTCGATAATAGTAAATTTTCTTCAGTTGGATTGCTAATAAATGCAGTTTCTACTAATATAGCAACCATTCTACTCATTCTAAGCACACCAAAATTAGCGGTCTTACACCCTCTACTTGTTAGTCCTGTAGCTTTTATTAATTCCGATTGTACTAGTTTAGATAATCTTGCACCACTCGAACTTTTCGGGTATGAAAATGTTTCTATTCCATGAGCTGATTTATCTGAGAAACTATTTGCGTGAATTGATGTAAATGTATCGCAACCATTATTGTTCGCGGTGTTAGCTCTTTTTGCTAATGTTAAATATACATCTGTAGTTCTTGTATATATCACCTTCTGTCCTCTTTCTACAAGTATCCTGCCAACTTTTTTACCAATGGCCATAACAATGTCCGCTTCATGAGAATGATCTCCTACTGCTCCAGAATCTGTTCCTCCGTGACCAAAATCAACGCAATGTGTATATATTTTATTACTCATATTAACAATTCCTCCTCTTCTTTTTAATTTTTTGTAATCTTACCTCTATCTATTTTTAACTAAAAAAATTCCACCAAGTTAATTCTTAGTGGAATCTTTCAAGGTGCTCAACACCAAAGGTGATGACTAGAAGCTCCTTTAGGAGATTACTATGCTACTTCAATTTCATTAGTATCAGTAGTAATTACTTTAGCATCTTTCTTGCCAGTTAAGCTACCATTCGCTGATGCAAAAATGTTCTTTGCAATAACTAAATCCATAAGAGCATTTACTTCAGCGTCTTTTATAGTTGGAACTCCCTCTTCATCAGTTTTAATGTCATCTACGCTTAAAGTAAAATACTTACCTTCTATAGATGTTAAAAATCTCATAACTAATTTATGCATATGTCTTTTCCTCCTTTTAATTATTACTTAATTTA